>JADFDQ010000009.1 GCA_018262705.1 Xanthomonas sp. | reverse complement strand
CAGTTCCAGTGTGGCTGATCATCCTCTCAGACCAGCTAGCGATCGTCGCCTTGGTGGGCCTTTACCCCGCCAACTAGCTAATCGCACATGGGCTCATCCAATCGCGTCAGGCCTTGCGGTCCCCGACTTTCCCCCTTAGGGCGCATGCGGTATTAGCGTACGTTTCCATACGTTATCCCCCACGACTGGGCAGATTCCCATGTATTCCTCACCCGTCCGCCACTCGCCACCCACTTAAGCAAGCTTAAGCTGTGCTGCCGTTCGACTTGCATGTATTAGGCCTGCCGCCAGCGTTCACTCTGAGCCAGGATCAAACTCTTCACTTGAAGTTTTCGGGAATTGCTTCCCAATCTCTTGAATGCAGAGTTCGCCCAACCCAACTACTCGCTGTACGTTTCGACACCATTGCTGGCGCCTACGAATACTTTTGAATTGATGGTGTTGATCGAACGTCTGCTGTTGGTCAACCGACCATCACCAGACGCCCGCACAAGTCACCTGCGCACACTGTCAAAGATCTCAAGGACTTGGCCTCAGCGCCGCATCCGCCCCTTGAAGCCACTTGGCTCAAGGGAGCCGCCCATCATACCGGCCTTCTCGGAGTTGTCAACATCGCCGCGCGCAAAAATTTCAGCACCCCTTCAAAACATCGACTTGCGACGGGGCGCGCCTTGACGCAGTCCGGCCTGACGCGCAAGGTTTCGGGTCTCCCACGGCAAATGGAGTCCTGCTCATGCGTCGCATCGCCCTTTTCTTGTTCTGCGCCTGCGCGCTGTCGAGTTGTGCGGACGCCGGCCAGTCCTGGGTCGAACTCGGTGGCAAGCGCTACAGTGTCGAAATCGCCAATACCGAAGAGGCGCGCGCACGGGGATTGATGTTCCGCGACAGCATGGCCGACAACCGCGGGATGATCTTCATCCACGACGAGGAAATACCGCAGTCTTACTGGATGAAGAACACCAGGATTCCGCTCGACATCCTCTACTTCGACAACGGTCGCAAGCTGGTGTCGCAGCAGCGCGACGTGCCGCCTTGCTCCCTGGGCGACAACTGTCCTTCCTATCCAAGCAACGTGCCCGCCCGCTACGTGCTGGAACTCAACGCCGGCCAAGCCGAACGCCTGCAGCTCCAAGACGGAGCAGTGATGAAATTCGGGCCGGGCATCCTGCCGGCAAAGCAGTGACGCGCCATCCGGACGCAATTCTTGTTTCCGCCTGAAACGCCGCCCGATTCCTGTTGCGGCACTTGATCCGATCTTCGCAAATTTCATCGATGAACCACGACCAGTCCCACGCCCTGTTTGCTCGCGCCCGGCAGCGCATCCCCGGCGGCGTCAATTCGCCGGTGCGCGCCTTCAAATCCGTCGGCGGCGAGCCATTTTTTGCGCAGCGTGCGCAGGGCCCGTACATTTTCGATGCGGACGGCAACCGCTACATCGACTACGTCGGTTCCTGGGGGCCGATGATCGTCGGCCACAACCATCCGAAGGTGCTCGAAGCCGCCATCGCTGCGGCACGCAACGGGCTGTCGTTCGGCATCCCCAATCCGCTGGAAGTGACGATGGCGGAGACGCTCGCGCGCCTCGTGCCGAGCTGCGAAGTGGTGCGCATGGTCAATTCAGGCACCGAAGCGACCATGTCGGCCATTCGGCTTGCACGCGGCGCGACCGGGCGCGAGAAAATCGTCAAATTCGAAGGCTGCTACCACGGCCACGCCGACTCTTTTCTGGTCAAGGCAGGCAGCGGCATGCTGACCTTCGGCGTGCCGACCTCGCCCGGCGTGCCCAAGGCGCTGTCCGATCTCACGCTGACGCTTCCCTACAACGATTTCGACGCCGCCACGCAGCTGTTCGACGCATGCGGCGACGAGATTGCCGCGCTGATCATCGAACCGGTGGTCGGCAACGCCAACTGCCTGCCGCCGCGCGCAGGTTTCCTGCAGCATCTGCGCGAACTGTGCACGCGGCACGGCACGGTCTACATCTTCGACGAAGTGATGACCGGCTTTCGAGTGGCGCTTGGCGGCGCGCAGGCGCGCTACGGGATCGCCCCGGATCTGACCACCTTCGGCAAAGTCATCGGCGGCGGCATGCCGGTCGGTGCCTACGGCGGTCGCCGCGATCTGATGCAGCAGATTGCACCCAGCGGGCCGATCTATCAGGCTGGAACGCTGAGCGGAAATCCGGTGGCCATGGCCGCCGGACTGGCGATGCTGGAGCTGATCCAGACCTCCGGTTTCCACGCTGCGCTCGAAGCGAAAACCAATGCGCTGTGCGATGGCTTGGAAGCTGCTGCGCGTGAGGCCGGCGTTGCCTTCAGCACCCAGCGCATCGGCGGCATGTTCGGACTGTTTTTCAGCCCGGAAAAGGTGGACACGTTCGCACAGGCAATGGCCTGCGACAGCGCGGCATTCAACCGCTTTTTCCACGGCATGCTCGAACGCGGCGTGTATCTCGCACCGTCGGCATTCGAAGCCGGCTTCATGTCCAGCGCGCACGACGCCGCGATCATCGAGCAAACCATCGAGATCGCACACGACGCCTTCCAGTCGATCGGTTCGGCCTGATTGGTTCGGCCTGATGGACTCTCCCTGATGGATACGCGCCCCGGCACGCACACCGACGCCAGCACGGGCGGCCTGCTCGACAAGTCCCACTGGCCGGCAAGCCGGGAAGGTGCCCGCTACCGCTGGTACCGCTTGATGTTCCATCACCAGACGCGCGCCGAGCGCAACTTCGATCTCTGGCTGATCGCGGCCATCGTTGCCAGCGTGATGGTCGTGCTGCTTTACAGCGAACCGGACATCGCGGCGAACTGGCACTTGGCGCTGTATACCCTGGAGTGGTTGTTCACCCTGCTGTTTACGGTCGAGTACATCGCCCGACTGTGGGTGGTGCGCAACCCGTTGCGCTACGCGACCAGCTTCCTCGGCGTGGTCGATCTACTCGCGATCCTGCCGACGTTTTTGTCGCTGCTGTTCCCGACCAGCCTGTCGTTGGTGGTGGTGCGCATCCTGCGCTTGCTGCGCATTTTCCGCATCCTCAAGCTGGTGCGGTACTCGGAAGATGCCGGGACGCTGATCAACACGCTGGTGCGCAGCCGCCGCAAGATCCTGATTTTCATCGTGACCCTGCTCACCATCGCGGTGATCTTTGGCGCGTTGATGTATCTGGTCGAAGGTCCGAAGCACGGTTTCGACAGTATCCCGACCGGCATCTATTGGGCCATCGTGACGATGGCAACCGTCGGCTATGGCGACTTGTCGCCCGCGACCGGACTGGGCCGGCTGCTTACTTCGACCTTGATCATCATCGGCTACAGCATCATCGTCGTTCCCACCGGCATCTTCAGCGCCGAGCTGATGCGCACCGTGCGCGCGCAGGGACGCAAGCTGGTGCGCTGCCCGGGCTGCAGCTTGAACGAACACAATCTGGACGCCTGGTTCTGCCGAAAGTGCGGCACGGCGTTGCCCGATCAGGAAGCATCCTCCGGCCCTGCCGCGGGCTGATCAAATCTGCAATCCCGCATCGACCATGCGGGTTCTTCACACGCGCACTCTTAGCCTGTTCTCCAGCCGCGGCAGGCACCGAATCCGGCGCCCCGCGACCCTTCTGGAGGACACACCATGAAATCTCTCACGCTAGCCTGCGCCATTGCGCTGGGCCTTGGCATGCCGATGGCCGCTTTTGCCGCAACGCCTGCGGCCGCACAGCACGCCGCACACACAGCCGCTCAAACCGCTGCAGCCGCGGTTCCAAAAGCGCCGAAGCTGCACGCCGACATGCGCGCGCTCTGGCACGGCCATCTTGTCAACACACGCGCTTACGCAATCGCGGTCAATGCCGGTAACGCGACGGCCGCGGCCAAAGCGGAGCACGATACCGTCGCCAACGCGCAACAGATTGCCGACGCCGTTGCCGGCTTCTATGGCGCCGACGCCGGCAAGGGCATGATGAAGCTGCTCGGTGGCCACTGGGCCGGCGTCAAGGCGCTGACCGACGCCGCCCACGCCGGTAATCAGGCCGGCATCGACAAGGCCATGAAGGATTTGACCGCGAACGCGGGCGAAATCGCCAAGTTCCTGAACGGCGCCAACCCGAACAACTGGCCGGAAGACACCGTCGATGGCTTGCTGCTGGCGCACGCCGCGCACCACAAGGCGCAAGTCACCGAAATCATGGCCGGTGACATGAAGGCCGAAGCCAAGACGCGGCAAGCGATGCAAGATCACATGAACACGATCGCCGATGCGCTCTCGGGCGGCATCGCGGCGCAGTTCCCGAACAAGGTCAAGTAAGCTTTTCTGGTGTTCAGCCCACGACGCCCGCGCATTGCGCGGGCGTTTTTCATGCGCAAAGCCGAAGCCCTACCAGGTTCCCGAATTCGGCATCGACGCCCACGGCTCCTGCGGTGGCAGCCGTCCGTCCTGCAACAGTTCGACCGAGATCAGGTCGGGCGATCGCACGAAGGCCATGTGGCCGTCGCGCGGCGGGCGGTGGATGACGTAGCCCATCGCCTGCAGATGGGCACAGGTGGCGTAGATGTCCTCGACGCAAAAGGCCAGATGGCCGAAATTGCGGGCGCTGCCGTAGTCTTCGCCGGAATCCCAGTTCCAGGTCAGCTCGATCTCGGCGTCCGGGCTGTCCGCTGCCGACAGGAACACCAGCGTGAACTTGCCCTGCGGGTTGTCCATCCGCCGCACTTCACGCAGCCCCAGCCCTTCGCAATAAAAGCGCAGCGACGCCGCGAGGTCGCGCACGCGCACCATGCTGTGCAGGTACTTCATCCGGGCACCTCAATGTTCGAGGTATAGATCCGGCAGCAGTTTCGCGGTGGGATCAACCGCGTAGCCGGACAGGTCGGTGATGCCGGCCTGCTGCAGCACTTCGTCGTCGATCAGGAAGTTTCCGGCGAAGCCCCCGGATTCGCGCACCAGCACCGCGTGCGCGGCGTCGGCCATGATTTCCGGACGACGGCCGTTGCGCATGTCCACGCCGGGAATCATGTTGAGCGCTTCGGTTGCGATCAGGGTACGCGGCCACAGCGCGTTGACCGCCACGCCCTTCGGCCCGAATTCGGCGGCAAGACCCAGGGTGACGAAGCTCATCCCCATCTTCGCCAGCGTGTAGGCGGTGAACGGCCCCCACCACTTCGGATCCAGCGACGGCGGCGGGCACAGCGTGAGGACGTGCGGGTTCGACGCTTTCAGCAGGTGCGGCAGGCAGACCTGCGCGCACAGGAAACTGCCGCGACTGTTGACTTGTTGCATCAGGTCGAAGCGCTTCATCGGGGTATCGAGGGTGCCGCGCAGCCAGATCGCGCTGGCGTTGTTGACCAGGATGTCGATACCGCCGAATTTTTCGACGGTAGCGGCGACCGCGGCCTGCACCTGCTCCTCTTCGCGGATGTCGCATTTGATCGCCAGCGCCTTGCCGCCGGCGTCTTCGACCGCTTGGGCCGCCGTGTGGATCGTCCCCGGCAATTTGGGGTTCGGCGTATCCGACTTGGCGGCGATGACGACGTTGGCACCGTCGCGGGCGGCGCGCAGCGCAATGGCGAGGCCAATCCCGCGCGAGGCGCCGGTGATGAACAGGGTTTTCCCAGCAAGCGTTGCCATGCGTACGCATCCGTATTGGTTCAGTGAGAGTGTACCCCGCAGGCCGTATCCTTAGCACCAATGCACGGTGCCTGGTTCGACAACACGCTTGCCTGGATCGGCGCCCACCCGGTGGCGGCCGGCGTGCTGGTGTTCCTGATCGCTTTCTCCGATGCCATCGTCATCCTCGGCGCGCTGGTACCGGCGCTGCCGCTGATGATCGCCATCGGCGTTCTGATCGGCATGGGCGAACTGTCCGGTCCGTATGCAGTCGCCTGCGCTGCGGCGGGGGCGTTCTGCGGCGATGGGATGAGCTACTGGATCGGACGACGCTGGGGCGACGGCCTGCGCGACGTCTGGCCGTTCCGGCGCTATCCGGGCTTGCTGGAACGCGGCGAGAACCTGTTCCGCCGCAATGCGACCAAGAGCATTCTGATCGCGCGTCATGTCGGCGCGGTGCGCGCCTTCGTGCCAGCCATCGCCGGCATGGCGAACATGCCGATCACGCGCTACGCACGCACCAGCGCCTTTGCCAGCCTGATGTGGGCGGTGCTGTTCCTGCTGCCGGGTTGGGCGCTGGGCGAGGCCTACGAAGCGGTTGCCGCAGTGGCCGACAAGCTCGCGCTTGCGCTGCTGGGTCTGCTGGCCGTCCTCGCGCTGGTCTGGGCCATCGTCCTCTATACATGGCGCTGGTTCGCGCTGAATGCCGACGGCTTGCTCGTACGCGCGCTGCGCTGGAGCCAGACGCACCCACGGCTGGGCCGCGTGGTGCGTTCGGTCATCGATCCGAACCGGCGCGAATCGGTGTCCTTGCTGTTGCTCGCCGGCTGCCTGTTCGTCTTCGGTTGGGCGTGGGCTTGGCTCAGCGGCGTGCTGCTGGCCAGCGGCGGTCCGCTGCGCATCGACCACGAGGTCTATGCCTTCATGTTCTCCCTGCGCAACCCGCTGGCCGACCGCACCATGGCCACGCTGGCTGCGCTCGGTAGCGGGCCCGTGCTCGCCAGCGCGTTCTCCGGTGCGATGCTGTGGCTGCTGTGGCGACGGCGCTGGAAGGCCGCGCTGCACTGGGGGCTGGCCATCGCCGTCGGACTTGGCCTGACCGAAGCGCTGGCCGCCGTGGTGCACATGCCGCGACCGCCAACGGCGACGGCTGGCTTCGGATTTCCCTCGATCGCGGTCACCATGACCACGATCGTGTTCGGCTTCTTCGCGGTGCTGATCGCGCGCGAACTGCCGGGACGACAGCGGGTCTGGCCCTACCTGCTCACCGGCGTGGCCACGGCGCTGATCAGCTTCGCGCGGTTGTATCTCGGTGCGCACTGGCTCAGCGACATCATCGGTGGCGTGCTGCTCGGCGCGATGTGGGTGCTGGTGGTTGGCATCGCCTACCGTCGCCACAGCGAGCGCTCGTTCTGGATGCCGCCGCTGGGCTGGGTGTTCTACGGCTGCTTCCTGCTCGCCGCGTTCTGGTACGCGCCGCGCACTGCTCCGGGCATTTTGACCACCTTCGAACCACCGACGTCGGCAACGGTGCTTTCCATTGCCGACTGGAAGGCGCAGGGCATCAAGCAGGGCCGACGTCCGTTCGATCTTGAAATCGCCGGCGATCCGGCCATATTGCAAGGCCTGCTAACGGCGCACGGCTGGCAGGTGCAGGCGCAGATGGACTGGAGCGACGCGCCGGAATTGCTGGACGAATCCACGCTGCCGGCGCAGCGCCCGGTGCTGCCGGTGGCACTGGAAGCGCGGCCCGAGCGCCTGTTGCTGCGGCGCGCGCAGGCCGGAAGTCCGGATCGCATCGAAGTGCTGCGGGTGTGGCCGGCGCCGGCGCGGCTGGAGAACGACGAACCGCTGTGGGCGGCGCGCTACGAAATCATGCAACTCAAGCGCCCGCTGCGGCTGCTGACGTTGTGGATGCCGCAGCCACCGACCCACACGCTGCCGGCGGAGTTGGGGGATCTGAGCGACGCGTCAAACGGGCGCCTGGAGACGGTCGTGCATCCGCGTTGAACCGGGAACCGGGAACCGGGAACCGGGAACCGGGGGGATGATCGACGGAAAATCGAAATTGTGAATCGCGCCCCTGCGGTGCGCTCCTACGGATTGCTTGCCGTCCCTGTAGGAGCGCATCGAGGCCGCAGGCCGAGAGGCGCGATGGAACAAGCGCCGGCACCGATCGCGCCCCTACGGTGCGCTCCTACGGGCTGTCGGCCAGCGCGGCCAGAAACCGTCGCGGGGCGCCGTCGAAGCCGCCGTTGGACATGAACACCACGTGGTCGCCGGGACGCACGTTGCCTCGCAGCGCTGCGATCAACGCATCGACCGTCGCAACCGCAATCGCTTCGCCGCGCACGTTGGCGATCACCTTGCCGGCGTCCCATGGCAATTCCGGTCGCGCCAGAAACACGACCTCGTCGGCGAAGTCCAGCGACGGTGCCAGCGCCTCGGCGTGCGCGCCCAGCCGCATCGAGTTGCTGCGCGGCTCCATCGCAACAACAATTCGCGCACTGCCCACTTTTGCCCGCAGTCCGGCCAGCGTGGTGTGGATGGCGGTCGGGTGGTGGGCGAAATCGTCGTACACGCTGACGCCACCGCGCGCACCGACCACTTCCATCCGCCGCTTGACGCTATGAAAACGCGACAGCGCCGGAATCACGGCACTCACGTCCACGCCGACCGCCGCGCAGGCCGCAAGTGCAGCCAGCCCGTTGAGCACATTGTGGTCGCCCAGCAGCGGCCATTCCACGGTGCCCAGTTCCTCGCCCCCGTGCACGACCGCGAACCGCGATCCGTCATCGTGCAACTTGCGCGCGCTCCATTCGAAGCGTTCATCGAAGCCGAAGCGCTCGACCGGCGTCCAGCAGCCCATCGCCAGCACCTCGGCCAGCCGCACATCGTGGCCATTGACGATCAACCGCCCGCGTCCGGGTACGGTGCGCACCAGATGGTGGAACTGGCGCTGGATCGCGGCCACATCGGGGAAAATATCGGCGTGGTCGTATTCGAGATTATTGAGGATGGCGACCAGTGGCCGGTAGTGAACGAACTTGCTGCGTTTGTCGAAAAACGCGGTATCGTATTCGTCGGCTTCGACCACGAATTCGCGCCCCGATCCCTTGCGCGCCGACACCCCGAAATCCTCCGGCACGCCGCCGATCAGAAAGCCCGGATCGCAGCCGGCCGATTCAAGCAGAAATGCCAGAATCGTGGTTGTGGTGGTTTTGCCGTGGGTCCCGGCCACCGCCAGCACGTCGCGGCCGGGCAGCACGTATTCGGCCAGCCACTGTGCGCCCGAGGTGTAACGCCGGCCGGCGTCTAGCACCGCTTCCACGGCCGGGTTGCCGCGCGAAAGCGCGTTGCCGATGATGATCTCGCCGCAGTCGGGACTGATGTTCTCCGGCAGATACCCTTGCCGCAGAGCGATACCCAGCGTTTCCAGCTGGGTCGACATCGGCGGATAGATGTTCTGATCGCTGCCTTCGACGGCGTGGCCGAGTTCGCGCGCCAGCGCGGCCACACCGCCCATGAAGGTGCCGACGATGCCGAGGATGTGGAGTTTGCTCATCTCAATAAAACACACCTGTAGGAGCGCACCGCAGGGGCGCGAACACCTTGATAAAGCAATCGCGCCCCTGCGGTGCGCTCCTACGAAAAATAATCAGCCCAGCTCATGCCCGTGCTGAATGGCTTCCACGATCCGTGCGAACACTTCATCCAGCGTGCCTTCGCCATCGACCACGGCGAGTTGTCCCTGTTGGCGGTAGAAATCGACCACCGGCGCGGTTTTTTCCTCATAGACATTCAGGCGATGGCGCACCGCCTCCGGGGTGTCGTCGGCGCGACCCTCGGCCTTGGCGCGGCCGGAGAGGCGTTCGATGATCTTTTCGTTATCGACCACCAGCTGCACGGCGGCATCGAACTTCTGGCCAAGTTCGGACAGCAGCGCATCCAGCGCGGCGGCCTGCGCCAAATTGCGCGGGTAGCCGTCGAGGATGAAACCGGTTCTGGTGTCGTCGCGAGAGAAACGGTCTTTCAGCATGCCCAGCAGGATCGCATCGCTGACCAGGTCGCCGCGCGCCATCACTGCCTTGGCCTGCAGCCCGAGCGGACTGCCCGCCGCCACTTCGGCGCGCAGCAGGTCGCCGGTCGAAATATGCGGCACCTGCAGATGCTCCTTCAGGCGCGCCGCCTGCGTGCCCTTGCCGGTGCCCGGTGCCCCCAACAGAACCAGTCGCATGAATTTCACTCCAGAATGAACAGACGGACGCTGCGCCGGCATGCCCTGATGGGCATCGCCTAGACTGCACCCGATCCGCGGCCTGCCCACTTTACCGCAGCCGCGCCCTGCTTCAGAACGTTTTCGGAGTCTTCGCCATGCCCAAAGGCAGCCTGCTGTACGCACAAAGCGGCGGCGTGACGGCCGTCATCAACGCCACCGCGGCCGCCGTCGTGCAGGCGGCGCGGTCGCGCAGGGTGCGGGTGCTGGGCGCACGCAACGGCATCCTCGGCGCGCTGCGCGAGGACCTGATCGACGCCACCGCGCTCACGCCTGCCGAGCTCAAGGCGCTCGCCCACACGCCCGGCGGGGTGTTCGGCAGCTGCCGGATGAAGCTGAAATCCCTCGACGAGGATCGGACGAAGTACCAGCGCCTGATCGAGGTCTTCCGCGCCCACGACGTGCGCTGGTTCCTCTACAACGGCGGCAACGATTCGGCCGACACCGCGCTGAAAGTCTCGCAGCTGGCGAAGGAATTCGACTACCCGCTGACTTGCGTGGGCGTGCCCAAGACCATCGACAACGATCTGGTGGTCACCGACTGCTGCCCGGGGTTCGGTTCGGCCGCCAAATACACCGCGGTGTCGGTGCGCGAATGCGCGCTGGACGTGGCGGCGATGGCGGAAACCTCAACCAAGGTCTTCATCTATGAGGCGATGGGCCGGCACGCCGGCTGGCTGGCTGCGGCCGCCGGGCTGGCGGGCGAGGGTCGCGACGCCGCGCCGCACCTGATCCTGTTCCCGGAACGCGTTTTCGATGAAGCCGATTTCCTCGCCCGCGTCGAAGCCACTGTGCGGCGCGTGGGCCACTGCGTCGTGGTCGCCAGCGAAGGCATCCGCGACGCCCAGGGGCGCTTCGTGGCCGACGCCGGCGGTTTGGCCGATGCCTTCGGCCACGTCCAACTGGGCGGCACCGCCTCGTTCCTGGCCGCGCGCGTGCAGCACGCGCTCAAGCTGAAGGTGCACTGGACGCTGCCCGACTACCTGCAGCGCTCGGCGCGCCACATCGCAAGTCAAACCGATCTCGAACAGGCGCTGGCGGTCGGTCGCGCCGCGGTCGACTGCGCCTTGAACGGGCAGAACGCGGTGATGCCGGTGATCGTGCGCGACAGCGACGCACCGTACCGCTGGCACATCGACATCGCGCCGCTGGATCGCATCGCCAACCGCGAAAAAAAGCTGCCCAACCACTTCATTCGTACCGACGGCTACGGCATCACCGCGGCCGCCCGGCGCTATCTGGCTCCGCTGATCGCCGGCGAAGCCTTCCCGCCATTCGCCAAGGACGGCCTGCCGATCTACGTCACCCCGAAACTGTCCGCGGTGGCGCGCAAGCTGGTGCGATGGAACGGTTGAGATCCCCATCCCGGAAGCTGAACGCCACCCCGACCCGGGCAGTCCCGCATGTCCGGGATGGACGGCCGATTTGCGTTAATGCCATATTGAAGCCCCAGATCGCGGCCTTCGCGACTTGCAGCCGCACTCCACTGCCGCTCACGCCGGCACCCGCCATCGAACGATCTTTTGAGGATGTCCATGAAAACTGCTCTTTCGGCTCTCGCGCTCGCCCTGACTGTCGCCCTTGCCAGCAGCCCGGCACTGGCCGGCAAGAACGATCCGCGCGGCTCTGCGGCCGGCAGCAACTCCCGCGGCTCCAATCCGACACTGGAACATTGCGATCGGCCGCTGGGCACGGTCGGCGTGGTGGAAGAGCAGGAGGGTGATTGGTACCGCTACCTCACATCCGATTTGCGCCTGCCCTCGACCATCCCGGTCATCCGCATGCTGATCCAGCAGTCCAACTGCTTCGTGGTGGTCGAGCGCGGCCGCGCCATGCGCAACATGATGCAGGAGCGCGAGCTGATGAACAGCGGCGAGCTACGCCAGGGCAGCAATTTCGGACGCGGCCAGATGGTCGCCGCCGACTACACCATCAACCCCAGCATCACCTTCTCGCAAAGCGACGCCGGCGGGATCGGCGGCGTGATCGGCTCGTTCGGCGGCAAATGGGGTGCGGCGGGGGCATTGATCGGCGGACTGAAATTCAAGAAAGCCGAGACCATGCTGACCCTGATCGACAACCGTTCCGGCGTGCAGCTCGGCATCGCCCAAGGCAACGCCACCAAGACCGACTTCGCACTCGGCTTCGGCGGCGGCGGCGGCTCGGGTTTCGGCGGCCTCGGCGGCTACACCAGCACGCCGGAAGGCAAGGCGATTGCGGCCGCCTTCGTCAACGCCTACAACAACCTGGTCGTGTCCCTGCGCGAGTACCAGGCGCAGGAAGTCGACGGCGGCCTCGGTCGCGGCGGCAACTTGCCGGTCGGCCAGTAAGGCGCCACCGCGATGGAAGCGGGAATTGCGCGATTCACCGACGACTGATGCCGCCTCGGCAGGTTTGCTGATCGCGGCGGCGGGTGCGTTTTGCACCCGCCGCGGTTCCGACGAACGGTCGCACAATCGGCCGGCGTTGGCGTATGGTTGATATCACTTCCTCGCTTTGGAGGTGATTAGTGAACGCCATCTTGTTGAAAGGACTTGCCGCTGCCGTCCTTTTTTCCATCGCGCTGTCCGCTGCGGCCCAGAACGTCCGCTACGAACAATACGGAACGGCCTACATCACGGCAGAAGACCAATGGATCGCCGATCGGCTCATCGACGAAGTTGTAGGCACCGTCCCAGCCGCTGGCGCGCAAGTCGTCTTTTACCGTGGTGAAGACGGCTTCGCCCAAGAAGTTGCGCTGGGCGACAGTTCAGACCGTGTGATCCGGTTGCCACGCAGCACCAGCGTCGCATTTCGACTGGCTCCCGGAACCCACACTTTCATGGTCAATGGCCAGAGCGTTTCAGTCGTCTTGCTCTCGGGTAATCGCAGCTTTGTCCGGATCACGCGCACTGCCGTCGGTTCTCGTCTTGCCGACAGCAACGCGCTGACGTTTCTTCGCATAGTCACCGGCAAACGCGATCCGCTTTACGCCAGCAATTGACTTGAATGCTGCGTCCTGATTGATCGAGTCGGCTTGCGTGCGTAAGGATCCGCGCTTTTTCTTGGGCGCTCGATGCATGCGATGCTGTAGCCATGCCGATCCTGCACATCAAAGCCAAGCCCAATTCCCGAACCAGCGGCTTGGTTCGACAAGACGACGGGACATGGCTGGCCCTGCTCAAATCCCCGCCGGTGGACGGCAAGGCCAACGCCGAACTGATCGAACTGGTGGCACACACTTTCGGCTGCGCAAAGTCATCCGTGACGATCAAATCCGGCGCCGGCGGGCGGCTTAAACGGGTGACGATTCCTGATGATATCCAGCCGTAGGCGCGCGATTGCGGCCTCGATGCGCTGCTACGAAAATGCGCTCCAAATCGTCGAAATACCCCGTAGGAGCGCACCGCAGGGGCGCGATTGGCGTGACGCCCACATTCCATTCCATCGCGCCTCTCGGCCTGCGGCCTTGATGCGCTCCTACAAATGCGGCCTCGATGCGCTCCTACAAATGCGGCCTCGATGCGCTCCTGCAACGCGGCATTGAGGCATGTGCGAAGGCCGTTCCTCAGCGGCAGGCCGCTCCCTGCATCGTGAGTCGTGTTGCAAAGCGCGGCAGCGCAGGCGTTTGACCGCGCGAACCCGCAGACAGGGCGTCGTGCAGGTAGATGCGCACGCGCCCTTGGGCGTCGCGGGAAGGGACGGTGTTCGATTTGCCGTCGCGCCAGATTTCGACCACGGCCATCTGCGTCGGACAGCGCGCGCTGGGCACTCGAATCCGGTCATTCAATATCCAGCCGGTTTTCGCGGAAGGCCGGGCCGAGGCGGCATCGACAAGCTGCGCGCGAGGCTGGCAGCCGGAGCGCGTGGGCTGCGCGCGCATGGAAAATGGGCGCGCCGGATCGCCTGTAAACGTTCCCTCAAGGCGCGCGCAAGCCTCGGGAATGACGCGCAGGATAAACGGGGCGCCGTCGCGCTGCGGTTCCAGCGTCGGCCGCTGGATTTCGGGCGCGGCGTCCGCGGGACCGGCTTGCGTCGTGCCCGGCAGTGCGGCGAGGAACAAAAGGGGGAAGCCGAGCAACGGGCGCAGTACGGGAGGCATGGCTGAGTCAGGCGGCAGAATTTGCGACGTTTTGTCCAGAACAAGCCTGCCACGACCCACCTGAATCCGGGGAAATGGCCGGCTTTTGCGCCTGAACCCGTTCCGTAGGCCCCGGTTCTGCGCGATAATTGCAGGGTTGCCCTGAACGCGGGCACGCCATTCACCGCAATTTTCACGCTACTCCGGGGAGAGTTCCATGCTGGAGCAATACGGTTTAGTGCTGGCGCTGGTCTGCGCCGGTATCGCGATCCTCTACGGCCTGTGGACGGCCGCGTGGATTAACAAGCAGCCCGCCGGCAACGAGCGGATGCAGGAAATCGCCGGCGCGATCCAGGAAGGCGCTCGCGCCTACCTCAACCGCCAGTACGCCACGATTGCGATTGCCGGCGTCGTGCTGCTGGTGCTGATCGGTTTCTTCCTAGGTTGGCACACCGCGATTGGTTTCGCGATCGGCGCCATCCTCTCCGGCGCCGCCGGTTACATCGGTATGAACGTCTCCGTGCGCGCCAACGTGCGCACCGCCGAAGCCGCCCGCAGCGGCATGGGCCCGGCGATGGACGTGGCGTTCAAGGGCGGCGCGATCACCGGCATGCTGGTGGTTGGTCTGGGCCTGCTGGGCGTGGCCGGCTACTGGTTCACGTTGGGCAAGATGGGCGTGGCGGAAGACAAGGCGCTGCACGCGCTGGTCGGGCTGGCCTTCGGTTCCTCGCTGATCTCGATCTTCGCGCGATTGGGTGGCGGCATCTTCACCAAGGGCGCCGACGTGGGCGCGGACTTGGTGGGCAAGGTCGAAGCCGGCATTCCGGAAGACGACCCGCGCAACCCGGCGGTGATCGCCGACAACGTCGGCGATAACGTCGGCGACTGTGCGGGGATGGCGGCCGATCTGTTCGAAACCTATGCCGTCACGGTGATTGCCACCATGCTGCTGGGCAGCCTGATGGTCGCCACCGTCGGCCAGCACGCGGTGCTGTATCCGCTGGTGCTGGGCGGCGCTTCGATCATCGCCTCGATCATCGGCACCTTCTTCGTCAAGGTGTCGGGCAGCAACCCCAACATCATGGGCGCGCTGTATCGCGGCGTGATTGTGTCGGCCGTGCTGGCGGCGGTGGCGTTCTATCCGATCACCACCCAGCTGATGGGCGACTCGTCGTTCGGTGCGATGAACCTGTACGGTTGCGCACTGATCGGGCTGCTGCTGACCGGCGTGATCGTGTGGATCACCGAGTACTACACCGGTACCCAGTACGCGCCGGTCAAGCACGTTGCGCAGGCCTCCACCACCGGCCACGGCACCAACATCATTGCCGGTCTGGGTGTGTCGATGAAGTCCACCGCACTGCCGGTGCTGGCGGTGTGTGCTTCGATCCTCGGCGCCCACCAGCTGGGTGGCCTGTATGGCATTGCGATTGCGGCCACCTCGATGCTGTCGATGGCGGGGATGATCGTGGCGCTGGATGCCTACGGCCCGATCACCGACAACGCCGGCGGTATCGCCGAAATGGCGGAGTTGCCGGCCGAGGTGCGCAGCGTCACCGACCCGCTGGACGCGGTGGGCAATACCACCAAGGCCGTCACCAAGGGCTATGCCATCGGTTCGGCCGCGCTGGCTGCGCTGGTGCTGTTCGCCGACTACACCCACAACCTGCAAACCGCACACCCGGATGTCAGCTTCACCTTCGACCTGAGCAACCACATGGTGATCGTCGGCCTGCTGATCGGCGGCCTGATCCCCTATCTGTTCGGCGCGATGGCGATGGAAGCCGTGGGCCGTGCGGCGGGCGCGGTGGTGGAAGAAGTGCGCCGCCAGTTCCGTGAGATCAAAGGCATCATGGACGGCAGCGGCAAGCCGCAGTACGACAAGGCAGTGGACATGCTGACCAAGTCGGCGATCAAGGAAATGATCGTGCCGTCCTTGCTGCCCGTCGCAGTGCCGGTGGTGGTGGGCATGGCACTGGGCCCGCAGGCACTGGGTGGGCTGCTGATCGGCACCATTGTGACCGGCATCTTCGTGGCGATCTCGATGACCACCGGCGGCGGCGCGTGGGATAACGCCAAGAAGTACATCGAAGACGGCAATTTCGGCGGCAAGGGTTCCGAGGCGCACAAGGCCGCCGTCACCGGCGATACCGTGGGCGATCCCTACAAGGACACCGCCGGCCCGGCCGTGAACCCGCTGATCAAGATCATCAACATCGTGGCGCTGCTGATCGTACCGCTGCTGCCGGTGAACACCGCCAACACGACGCCGGCCGCAGCGCCAGTAGCGATCGAAGTCGGCACGACCGAGACCGTGGTCGACACCGCCGCACCGGCCGATCAGGACGCGACGGCTGATGCGGCCTCTGCGGATGCGGCGACCGATGCTGCCATGACCGATGCCGCCACGATCGAGACCGCTCCGAACGCGACTTCGCCGACTGCTGCGGATGCCTCAGCACAGCCCACACACGAGAGCCCCAACAGCAATTAATTGCTCTCGGGAGTCGAACGAAAAACGGCGGCCATCCGGCCGCCGTTTTTTTGCGCCCCCAGTGGCGCGCACACGTTCATGCCAAGCCCATCGCGCCTCTCGGCCTGCGGCCTCGATGCGCTCCTACAAAAGTGCTCCAAATCGGCGCAATGCCTCGTAGGAGCGCACCGCAGGGGCGCGATGTTATTTCGCGGCCAGCCGCGCCGCAATCGCCTTGCCCAGTTCGCCCGGGGTGCGCACGGTGGTGATGCCGGCCTTTTCCATCGCCGCGAACTTGCCCTCGGCCGTACCCGAACCGCCCGAGGCGATCGCGCCGGCGTGACCCATGCGCTTGCCCTTGGGCGCGGTGGCGCCGGCGATGAATCCGACCACCGGCTTGCTGACGTGCCGGGCGATGAACTCGGCCGCATCTTCCTCGGCGCGCCCGCCGATCTCGCCGACCATGATGATGCCTTCGGTCTGCGGATCGTTCTGGAACAGCTTCAGGCAGTCGATGAAGTTCAGCCCGTTGATCGGGTCGCCGCCGATCCCGATCACCGTGGACTGGCCGAGGCCGACGTCGGTGGTCTGCTTGACCGCTTCATAGGTCAGCGTGCCCGAACGCGAGACGATCGCGATCTTGCCCGGCATGTGGATGTGGCCGGGCATGATGCCGATCTTGCATGCCCCGGGGGTGATGACGCCGGGGCAGTTCGGCCCGACCAGCACCGTCTCCGGATGGCCCTTGAGCACGTTCTTGACGCGCAGCATGTCCAGCACCGGGATGCCTTCGGTGATGCACACGATCACCTTGATGCCCGCATCGGCGGCTTCCATGATCGCGTCGGCCGCGAACGGCGGCGGCACGTAGATCACCGATGCATTGGCGCCGGTGGCCTGCACCGCTTGAGCCACGGTGTCGAACACCGGCAGGCCAAGATGCGCGCTGCCGCCCTTGCCGGGGGTCACGCCACCGACAACTTTCGTGCCGTAATCCAGCATCTGCTGGGCGTGGAAGCTGCCCTGCGAGCCGGTGAAGCCCTGCACCAGCACCTTGGTATTTTTATCAATCAAAACAGACATGGAAGATTCCTTAGATTGCCCTGTAGGAGCGCACCGCAGGGGCGCGAACGCATTTAACGAAGCCCCGATCGCGCCCCTGCGGTGCGCTCCTACGAAATGAGGTCAGGCCACCGCCGCCACGGCCTTGCGGGCACCGTCGTCGATGTCGTCAGCCGGAATGATCGCCAGCCCGGAGTTTTGCAGCAGCGCCTTGCCGGCTTCAACGTTGGTGCCTTCCAGCCGCACGATCACCGGGATCTGCACGCCCACCTCCTTGACCGCAGCGATAATGCCCTCGGCGATCATGTCGCAGCGGACGATGCCGCCGAAGATGTTGACGAAGATCGCCTTGACCTTGTCGGAACTGAGAATCAGCTTGAACGCCTCGGTCACGCGCTCCTTGGTGGCGCCGCCGCCGACGTCGAGGAAGTTCGCAGGCGTACCGCCGTTGAGCTTGATCACGTCCATGGTCGCCATCGCCAGGCCGGCGCCGTTGACCATGCAGCCGATGTTGCCGTCCATGGTCACGTAGTTCAGCCCGTATTGGCTGGCGCGCACTTCGGTCTTGTCTTCCTGGCGGATGTCGCGCATCGCCGCGAGGTCTTCGTGGCGGAAGGTGGCGTTGTCGTCGGAGTTGATCTTGCCGTCGAGCACGGCAAGGTTGCCGTCGGTGAGGATCGCCAGCGGGTTCAGTTCGACCAGCGCCAGGTCCTTTTCGTTGAACAGCCTGTACAGGCCCAGCATGATCTTGCTGAGCTGGCCGACCTGCTTGGCGGTCAGGCCCAGCGCGAAGCCGAGGTCGCGGCACTGGAACGGCTGCAGGCCTTGCACGAAATCGATGTGCAGGGTTTTGATCGCATCAGGTTTTTCGCGCGCGACCTGTTCGATCTCCATGCCGCCTTCGGCCGAAGCAATGAAGGTGATGGTGCGGGTGTCGCGATCCACCAACACCGACAGGTACAGCTCCTTGGCGATGTCGGTGGCTTCGCACACCAGCACGCTGTCGATCGGCAGCGCCACGCCGGCGCTCTGGTAGGTCGCCATTTTCGTGCCGAGCATGGCGCGCGCGTACTCGCGCACTTCATCCAGGGTCTTGGCCAGCTTGACCCCGCCGGCCTTGCCGCGTCCGCCGGCATGGATCTGCGCTTTGACCACCCAGAAGCTGCCACCGAGCGCCTTGGCGGCATCCACCGCCTCTTCCGGACTGCGCGCCACGCGCCCCGCCGGAACCGCGATGCCGTAGTCGGCAAACAGTTGTTTTGCCTGATATTCGTGGAAATTCATGAATCACCCCGGAGAGCGTGAAGACGGGCGCGTGCAAGCAGCAAAACGCGTCAAAGAACGCCCATTTTAACGTGTTGCGGCGCGTCATGCGTTGTTTGTCCGCATGCATCGCGCATACTCGCAACCGATGACCGAGGCCACGCCGCCGCAAACAACGCTCGCCAGCGCCGACAGCCGCCGCGAGCTGCACTACTTCACCCTGTACCGGCTGTTGGAAGCCGCGCTGCTGTGCCTGGTCGCGTTCAGCCCGACCGGGCTGCTGCTGGACGACAGCCCACCCTCGTCATTGGCCAAAGCCATCGCCATCGGCTACCTGCTTGCCGCCAGCGCGCTGTTTGCAAGCGGCAGGCGCGGACGCATCGTTTGGCAGGCAGGGATCGGCATCGCCATCGACATCGTGATTGCGGCGCTCGCGGCCGGCGCGCTGCCCGGGGTCGCCTCGGGCGTGGCGATGATGCTGCTGTTCAACATCGGCGCGGCCGCCCTGCTGCTGCCGCTGCGGGTCGGCATGGCGGCTGCGAGCAGCGCCGCCGTGGCGCTGCTCGCCCAGCATCTGTGGCTGCTGCTGATCGGAATCAATCCGGAGCGTCCGATCGCCGAAATCCTGATGTTCGGCATCAGCTATCTGGCCATCACCAGCCTGATCGCCGTGCTGGGACGGCAGATGCGGGTCAGTCAGGCGCTGGCAGCGCGGCGCGGCAGTCAGGCCGAAAGCCTGGCCGAGGTCAACGAACTGATCATCCGCCGCATGCGCACCGGCGTGCTGCTGGTGGATGGCGAGGACGAAATCCGGCTGGCCAATGAAGCCGCCATCCTGCAGGTCGGCAGCGCCGGGGAAGGCCGGCGCCTGCTGGCCACCGCCGCGCCGGAGCTCGATTTGCGCCTGCGCCGCTGGAAGAAAGACGGCAAGATGGACTCCACCCCCCTGCAGCTGGCCCCGGACATGCCCGAGGTGCTGCCGCGCTTCGCCCGCCTGCTGGCCGAGGGCGATCAAGTGCTGGTGTTTCTCGATGACGCCGAACTGGCCTCGCGGCGCGCGGAAACCCTGACGCTGGCCGCGCTCGGGCGCTTTTCCGCCAGCCTCGCCCACGAAATCCGCAACCCGCTGGCGGCGATCAGCTACGCCACCCAGCTGCTGGAAGAATCGCGCGACATTCCCGAATCCGACCGCCGCCTGCTGGAAATCATCTACCAGCAGACCCGGCGCATGAACGGCATCATCGAGGACGTGCTGAGCCTGGCGCGGCGCGAGCGTTCCCAGCCCGAGCACGTCGATCTGGCCGAATTCGCGCGCCTGTTCGTCGAGGACTACCGGCAAACCCAGCCGCTGGACCAGGACACGCTGGCTGCCCGCACGCCCGAGGGCGAAGTGTCGTGCCTGGTCGATCGTCGCCAGTTGCAGCAAGCGGTGTCCGCGCTGGTGCACAACGCGCGCATCTACGGACGCATGCCCGGCGAGCCGGCGCGGATCGAACTGCACGTTCGCATCGACCCCAAGGGCGCTCCGCTGCTGGACATCATCGACCACGGCCCGGGCATCCCCGAAGCCGTCGCCGCGCAGTTATTCCGGCCATTTTTCACCACCTCCAGCCACGGCACCGGCCTAGGCTTGTACATCGCCCGCGAGCTGTGTCTGGCCAGCGGCGCCCACCTCGGCCACGTCGCCCTGCCCGGCGGCGGCTGCTGTTTCAGAATTCGGTTGGCCAGCGCCCGCGCGATCACGACCTCCTGAAACCATACCCGTCCGCAGGGTGCCGCAACGCGTCGCACTTGGACACAGCGCGTCAAGCGGTTATCTTCCAATCATGATTCCCCCCACCGCCAGCGCCGCCCCCAGCCCCGTGCCTACCGTGCTGATCGTCGACGACGAGCGCGACATCCGCGAACTGCTGGTGCTCACCCTCGGCCGGATGGGCGTGAAATGCGAAACCGCCTCGTCGCTGCACGACGCCCGCGCCCTGCTGCGCCATCACCCGTTCGCCCTGTGCCTGACCGACATGCGCCTGACCGACGGCTCCGGCATCGAACTGGTGAGTGAAATCACCCAGCTTTACGCCCACACGCCGGTGGCGATGATCACCGCGTTCGGCAATCAGGAAGCGGCGGTGGAGGCGCTCAAGGCCGGCGCCTTCGACTTCGTCAGCAAGCCGGTCGATCTGGCGATCCTGCGCGGCCTCGTGCAGCATGCGCTCAAGCTGCGCGTCGGTGAACGCGGCAAGGACGCGGCAGGCGATGCGGTCAGCGCCAAGCTGCTTGGGCAGTCGGCGGCGATGGCCCAGCTGCGCGCCACCCTGGCCAAAGTCGCACGCAGCCAGGCGCCGGTCTACATCGCCGGCGAATCCGGCGTCGGCAAGGAACTGGTCGCCCGCACCATCCACGGCGAAAGCTCGCGCACGGGCGGCCCGTTCATTCCGGTCAACTGCGGCGCGATCCCGGCCGAGTTGATGGAGAGCGAATTCTTCGGCCACAAGAAAGGCAGTTTCACCGGCGCCCATGCCGACAAGAACGGCCTGTTCCAGGCCGCCGAGGGCGGCACGCTGTTCCTCGACGAAATCGCCGAACTGCCGATGCACATGCAAGTCAAACTGCTGCGCGCCATCCAGGAAAAATCGGTGCGCCCGGTCGGCGCCAACGCGGAAGTGGCGGTCGACGTGCGCATCCTGTCGGCCACCCACAAGGACCTTTCCGCGCTGACCGACGAAGGCAGGTTCCGCCACGACCTCTACTACCGCATCAACGTGATCGAACTGCGGGTGCCGCCGCTGCGCGAACGCCGCGAAGACCTGCCGCTGCTGATCGACGCCATCCTCACCCGGCTGGCCGCCGCGCAGGGCCGCGACAAACCGCTGCTGCACGTCGATGCGCTGGACGCGCTGGCGCACTACACCTTCCCCGGCAACGTGCGCGAACTGGAAAACATCCTCGAACGCGCCTTCGCGCTGGCCGACGACGACGGCATCCACGCCAGCGACCTGCGGCTGCCCGAAGCGCGCCCCGCGATCGCCACGCCGTTGCCCACCGCGGTCGGCCGCGATCCGCGCACCCTCGACCCGCGCGAATCCGCCTCCAGCGCCCTGCCCGAGTTCATCGAGGAAATCGAACGCAAGGCGATCGAACAGGCGCTGCAGGACAACCGCTACAACAAGACCAAAGCCGCGGCTGCCCTCGGCATCACCTTCCGCGCCCTGCGCTACAAACTCAGAAAGCTGGGGATTGATTGAGGCCGCTTCGGCTTCGATGTACCGATGCCCCGATGCAACACCGTAGGAGCGCACCGTAGGGGCACGATTTGTCCAGACGCGAACATTCGATCGATCGCCATCGCACCCCTCGGCCTGCGACCTCGGCGTGCTCCTACCGCCAGCGTCTGCGATAACCCGTAGGAGCGCACCACCGGGGCGCGATGCCAAATTCGCACCTCTCGGCCTACGGCCTCAATGAGTTCCTACAACCACCTCCGCGATGTCCTGTAGATCAGATGGCGCAGCCACCGCCAAGACACGCACTCGGCGATTCCCGTACTTGATCGCACGACAAAACGTCCACCGTCCGCCGTAATTGACTTTTAAGTCAATTCGACGGACGCTGCGCATATGGAATCCACGGCCTCCAGCCTTGCAACCCTGCTTGATGCGCTGACCGCCAGAGCACGTTCGCGCGGCCTGACCGATGCCGACTGGGCGCGACGCGCCGGCGTGCGCCAGGAAACCCTGTCGCGCCTGCGTCGTCGCGACGACTGCGATCTGGCAACCCTGCGCGCTTTAGCAACACAAGTGGACGCCCTACTCACGGTGACGGACGCCACCACGCCCGACGGCCTGTTTCCGGCCAGCCTGGATCGCGCTGACGAAGCCCGCTTGCTGGCACTGGCCACAGCGAACGCGTCAGCACGGGCATGGGCCGATGCCGGCCCGCGCTTTTTCATGGCCGGATTGGCGGTGATGCTGGCAACTCAACCCGGCGAGAATCGACGCAAACTACTGAAACTGGCGGAAGCCCTGCACCCCGGCGCATCCACACCCGCCGCCTTCGAGCGCTGGCTGCAAAGCAGCCCGCTGCGCCCCTCGCGGTTCTTGCCGATGCTGGAAATGGAACGCCGTCGTGCTGCCTAAGCACCCTGCAAACTCCGCCTACCTGCTGGCGCTTGCCGAAATCGCCAAGCGCATCTGCGATTCGCTGCGCGGCGTCTCGCACCAGGCACTGCCCATCCGCATGTACATCGCAGGCGGCACCGCCCTGCACCTGCACACCGGCGTTCGAGTTTCGCGCGACGTGGATGCCGCGTTTTCCCACCGCATCGCACTACCGGACAATCTGGAAGTCGCCTACCCGGACACGGACGGCAACGCCGCGCTGCTCTATTTCGACCGCAACTACAACGACACCCTTGGCCTCCTCCACGAAGAGGCCTACGACGACTCACTACCCATCGCCCTGCCCGGCGTTGACGCCCATATCCTGGACGTGCGCCTGCTGACGCCGCTGGATCTGGCCGTCAGCAAGCTTGGGCGATTCGCCAGTCAGGATCGCCAGGACATCCTTGCATTGGCCCGCCGCGGCCTGATCGACGCCGGGCAACTGCGACAGCGCGCCGAAGCCGCACTTGGCGGCTACATCGGCAACCTCGACCGCCTGCGCGGCAACATCGAAATCGCCTGCAGGGATCTCGAAGCCCTTTGATGCCTTCGTGAATTCCCATGCGAGTGACATCGAGCGTCACAATGTGACGTTCAACGCCAAGCCATCACGGCCTCGCACCCCGTCAAACCGTGACGCACCATGCAAAAACAGCATCCAAACATGCGTGTCCGCCATTGGCACGCTTCCTGCGTTATAGTTCATGCACGCGCCACACTGCCCGTGCTGGGACCGGTACCAGAAGCAGCGCCGGCGCGTGAACCACCCAACCAACCCTAGGGGATACACCCATGAACAAGCAGCAAGGCTTTACCCTGATCGAACTGATGATCGTGGTCGCGATCATCGGCATCTTGGCCGCGATTGCGCTGCCGGCCTACCGCGACTACATGCAGCGTTCGGCCAACGCGGCCTGCGAAGCGGAAGCCAAGGCCTACGTCAACACCGCCGTGGCCGACGCCGCCGACAACCGTGTGCCGACCGCATTTGCGCCAGCCGCTTGCGCTTCGGGTCATGACATGGTGACGTCCGATTTCACCGGCAACGTCACGATGACCTATGTGGCCGAGACTCGCGGTACGCCGGGTCTGAAGAAGGACACGAACTGCGCCGGTGGCTCGGGCACCTGCAGCCTCGCTCCGTAAGGCATGCTCTCTCCGGCAAGCTCGTCTTGCCGATGCTTCAAGCGAAAAGCGCCGCAAGGCGCTTTTTGCTTTTCAGGTCTCGCAGCATGGCTTTCCCTGCGTTATCCCCGCCAGATTTGCGCACGCCTGCGCTCCTCGTCGCCAGGGCGGCAAGGCCTGATCCGTACACAAGGCCGCTAGACTCGAAATCCATCGTTCTGCCAGAGCCCGCATGACCATCACGCGCCCATTCCCGCTGGCCAGCCTGTGCATCGCCCTGCTGGCCGGCTTGCTGTTCCTGCCCGGCCTGCCGGGCGCGTTCCTGTTCGACGACATTCCCAATCTCGTCAACAACGCCAGCATCCGGCTGACACACCCGAGCCTGGGCAGCTTGTATGCGGTGCTTACCGCGCCGCAGCCGTCCGGGACCCTGCGCGGCCTGCCCACGCTGAGCTTCGCGCTGGACTACTGGCGCGCCGGCGGGTTGGCCGATCCGGCCACCTTCAAGACCACCAATCTCCTCATCCACGCGCTGACGACCTTCGCGCTGGCCTGGCTCTACCGAAGCCTGCTGCTGGCGGCAAGGGTGCCACCACGCCGCGCCGCGTGGATCGCCCCGGCGCTGGCGCTGGCCTGGGCCGCACACCCGCTGCAGGCCTCGTCCGTGCTGTACGCGGTGCAGCGACTGCAAACCATGGGCACGCTGTTTCTCGTACTTGCGCTGCTGGCATATTTGCACGCCAGGCAGGCGCAGATGCAGGGGCGACCTGGGCGCGCGGGGTTCCTGTTGACATTGTTGCCATGGGCGCTGGCGCTGGACTGCAAGGAAGATTCCGTGCTCCTGCCCGTCTACACGCTGGCGCTGGAACTGACCGTGCTGCGTTTTGCCGCCGCCGAAGCCCGCATGGCGCGCTGGCTGCGACGCGGCTACCGCGCGGCCACCCTCGCCGGATTGGCGCTGTATGCACTGTGGGTCGTTCCCCATTACTGGAGCGCGGCGCCCTATCCGGGGCGCGACTACAACTCCGCCGAACGGCTGCTGACGCAGGCGCGGGTCTTGTGCCGGTACCTGTGGGAAATCCTGCTGCCGCTGCCACGGCACATGCCGTTCTACTACGACTGGATCCAACCGTCGCGCGGCCTGTTGCAGCCGTGGACCACGCTGCCCGCGATCACCCTGATTGCCGGTCTGCTGGCGCTGGGCTGGCGGCTGCGCCAGCGCCAACCGCTGTTCGCGCTTGGCGTCTTCGTGTTTTTCGGCGCGCATTTCATCACCAGCAACGTCATCGGGCTGGAACTGGCCTACGAGCACCGCAACCACTTCGCGTTGATCGGTGCGGTACTGGCGGCCGGCAGCGCGCTGGCATGGGCGGGGCAACGCCTGAAAGTTCCGCCCCGGGCCCAGGCCGCACTGGGCGTGGCACTGCTCATCGGGCTGGGCGGCGCCACCCTGTCGCGCGCCCACGATTGGCGCGGTGCGGTGCCCTTGGCTCGCGCCGCGACCGTGGCCGCCCCCAACTCGCCGCGGGCGTGGATCGACCTGTGCGTGGGCACCCTGAAAGCGGGCGGCGGTATTGAAGCCCCGCACAATCCCTTGCTCAACAACGCCATCGATGCCTGCGCCCACGGCGCCGATGCCGACCCACGCTCGCTCAACAACCTGGCGGTGCTGCTGGCGCTGAAAACCGCGCGCGGCGACGTCGACGCGAACGACTGGAACCGTTTCCAGCAGCGGCTTCGCAGTGCGCCGATGACCTGGGACAACATCCGCGCCCCGCTGGTGCTTGCCTACTACGCGGGCCTGGGGGTTGCGATCGACAAGCAGCAGGCGCTGGACGCCTTCGCCACGTTGAACCGCCGCGTCGATCTTGCGCCCTCAACGCTCGCGGAGATCGGCGACGCCGTGGTGAAGACCTTCCACGAACCGGATCAGGCATTCCCGTACTTTACAAAGGCCATCGACGGCATCCCGGCAGACGATCCCGCCGCCTGGGAACTGGCCTCCGACCTGCGCTCGGCAGGCTGGCCGGATCTTGCGGCCAGGATCGAGGCCTTCGCGATGGAAAGAGCCCGGCGTGCAGACCGCCTGCGGCAACAGGCTCCGTGAATCCTGGCAATGGCGGGATTCGAGTTCCGGACGCCCCAAACCCCAACGCATGCAAGTTCCATTCAGATAGGTGTGTCAGCCACGCCACGAGTGAACACACGGACGCCACCGTACTGCAAGCATCGATCTTGAGCTTCCCGGCTGGCACGTATTTTGCTTCCTATATGTGATGGCTTGCATCACTCAAGGGGCGTGACGTGGATCACAGGAATTCTGGCTTCACCCTGATCGAACTGATGATCGTCGTCGCGATCATCGGCATTCTGGCGGCGATCGCGCTGCCGGCCTATCGCGACTACATGCAGCGCTCCGCCAACGCGGCCTGCCTGCAGGAGGCCAGCGCTTTCATGCACACGGCCTCGGCCGACATTTCGGACAATCGCAACAGCAGCACCTTCGGTCCCAGCGCCTGCTCCAGCGGCACGCCAGCGCAGCTGACCCCGGCCGACTGGTCCGCCGGCACCGTGGTGGTGTTCGTCCCCGAAACCCGCGGCAATCCGGCCATCCTGAAGAACGCCAGCTGCAACGCGGGCAATGCCACTTGTTCACTGGCGCCGTAAAGCCATCGCCTGAACCTGCTCCGCTGCGGCCAGCTGGCATCGCTTCCCTGTACGCTGCACCGTTTGGCTTTGAATCCGCCGGCGCAGTTCAGACACCGGCCGATCCAGGTGGCATGATTGCGGGCCGGCACCAGGCTGCCCAGCGCAGCATCCCACTCCCTGCGTGAACGCCTCGCCCCGAAGACTTTTTCCCACCCTGCTGATCGGCTGCGCCTGCGCCCTGCTGATCGCGCTGTGCTTCCGGCCCGGCCTGAGCGGCGGCTTCATCCTCGACGACGGCGACAACATCCAAAGCAATGAGGCCATCCGGATCGAGCAGTTCGATCTGGCCTCGCTGGAAAAGGCCGCATTCAGCTTCGCTGTGCGCGGTGGCGGTCTGCGCGTCGTTCCCGAACTGACCTTCGCCGTTGATTACCGGTTCTGGGGACTGGATCCCTTCGCGTTCAAGGCCACCAATCTCTTCATCCACGCGCTTACCGCGCTGGCGCTGCTGGGTTTGTTCCGCTGCCTGCTGGACGGAACGGGTTGGCCGCCTCGAAAGGCGACTTTTGCTGCGGCGGGCATGGCGTTGGCCTGGGCGCTGCACCCGCTGCAGGTGTCGACCGTCCTGTATGTGGTGCAGCGCATGCAGACGCTCTGTACGTTGTTTCTCGTACTGGCGCTGTGGGCCTGGCTGCGAATGCGGCTGGCGCAGATTGACGGCAAGACGAGCAGGCGATACGGACTTGCTGCGCTCCTTTGCTGGTTGCTGGCACTGGCATCCAAGGAAGATGCCGCGCTGTTTCCTCTTTACGCGCTTTTGCTGGAACTGACGGTGCTCGGCTTTCGAGCAGCGACTCCGGCCACACACCGAGCACTGCGCATTGGCTTCGCCGGGTTCGCCGCCGTCGGGTTGCTGGTTTACCTGTTTTGGGTTGTTCCGCACTACTGGCGTTGGGACGCCTATCCGGGCCGGAATTTTTCCAGTCTGGAACGGCTGTTGACCGAGGGCCGGGTGCTGGTCATGCACCTCGGGCAGATTCTGTGGCCGCTTCCGGGTCGGATGCCGTTCTTCTACGACAACTTCGAAGTTTCCCACAGCCTGCTGCAGCCGTGGACCACGCTGCCATCCTTGGTTCTCATTGCCGCGCTGCTGGCCTTGGCGTGGCGATTGCGGCAACGTCGCCCGCTGCTTGCCTTCGGCCTGCTGCTGTATTTTGCCGGGCACTTCATGACCAGCAACGTCATCGGGCTGGAACTGGTGTTCGAACACCGCAACCAACTGCCGCTGATCGGGATCGTACTGGCCGCGGCAGACCTGATCGCGCTTCTGGTCCAACGCTTGAAGCTATCCGAACGCCTGATCGGAGTGCTATGCGCGTTGACCCTTGCCGGCCTCGGCGCAGGCACCTGGGTGCGCGCTTCGGCCTGGGGGAATCCGACGCTTTTTGCGGAAAGCGCGCCGCTGCTTGCGCCGCAATCGCCACGCGCATGGATGATGCTCTGCCTGCAGTATCACGATCTGAGCAGGGGCGACACTTCCAGCCCGTACTTCACCAAGGCGACCGACGCTTGCGAACGCGGAGGCGCGATCCAGAGCTCGGCGGCTCCGCTGGCTCTGGTCATCCAGTACAAGACGCGCAACGGCACGGTCACGCAAGCCGACTGGACCAACTACCTGAACCGGATGATGCAGGTGCCAATGAGCCCCGAGAACCGCCGGTCCGCCTGGACGTTGATGGGCAGGACGATCGCCGGGGATCGACTGGACACCGGCAACGTGATCAAGGCGCTGAACATCGTCAGCAGTCGTTTCGGATATTCAGCCCACGAATTCATCACGATCGGCTATTTCGTCCTCGGAAGCCCGGACTACGCCGATGACGCCTACCAATACTTCGAGCAGGCGGTGCGGAACCTTCCCGCCGACGATCCGAGCGTCGCCGGGCTTCTGCAGGAATTGCGCAAACGCGGCCGCTCCGACTGGGCCGACAGACTGGAAGCGCCGAGGGAAGGCGTCGCCCACGCCCGGCACGCCAACTGAAAGCAGAGCAACCGCACGCTTGCACAGCCCCGCCACGAAACCCATGATGGCGGCTGCCCACTCCTGAACCTTGCGCATGGCGAACCCCTCTTCGAAGCGCCACTGGCTGCTCGCAATTTTCGTGCTGTCCGGCTTCGCGGGGCTGATCTACCAATCGGTGTGGTCGCACTATCTGGGCCTGTTCCTCGGCCACGCGGCTTACGCCCAGGCGCTGGTGCTGGCGCTGTTCATGGGCGGCATGGCGATTGGCGCGGCGTGGATCGCGCGCGTCGGCACGCGCTGGCGCAATCTCCTTCGCGGCTACGCGCTGGTGGAACTGTTCATCGGCATCTTCGGCATTGCGTTCCATGCCTTGTTCACGACAGCGACCGATCTGAGCTACAACACGCTGATCCCGGCGCTGGGTTCGCCGTTTGCCATCGACCTGCTGAAATGGGGACTGGCCGCGCTGCTGATCCTGCCGCAGACGATCCTGTTGGGCATGACCTTCCCGCTGATGAGCGGCGGCGTGATCCGCCGCTTCCCGGGCCGGGACGGCGATGCGCTGGGCGGGTTGTACTTCACCAACAGCATCGGCGCCGCTGCCGGTGCGCTGGTGAGCGTGTTTCTCCTGATCCCGACGGTGGGGTTGCCTGGCACCACCGCGACGGCCGGGTTGCTCAATTTTGCGGTCGCAGCCCTGGCCTGGGGTCTGGCACGGGAGCCGGAGGCGCGGCCTGAGCCGGCTGCCATCCAGTCGAATGGAAACGGCGCACACATCCACACCTTGCATTTCGTGCTGTGGGCCACCGCCATCTCGGGCGCCGCCTCGTTCGTGTACGAAATCGTCTGGATCCGGATGCTGGCGCTCGCGGTCGGCAGCACCCAGCACGCTTTCGAATTGATGCTGGCGTCCTTCATCGCCGGCATTGCGCTGGGGGGACTCTGGGTTCGCAAGCGCGCCGACCGCGCGCCGCTCCCGCTGCGGCTTGCGGGCTGGATGCAGGTGGCCATGGGTCTGGCGGCACTGGCCTCGCTGGGGCTGTATGCCCACGCCTTCGAATGGGTCGGCTGGCTGCTCAAGGCGCTGGCGCGCAGCGAAGGCGGCTACGCGCTGTTCAACCTCGGCACCGCCGCGGTCGCCATTGCGATCATGCTGCCGGCCGCGTTTTTTGCAGGCACGACCCTGCCCGTATTCACGGTTGCACTGTTGCGTTCCGGCCATGGCGAACGCTCCATCGGTCGCGTGTACGCGTGGAACACGCTAGGTTCGATCGTCGGCGTGTTCGTCGCGATCCATTTCCTCATCCCTACGCTGGGCTTGAAGCTGGCGCTGGCCACCGGCGCCCTCGTCGATATGGCGGTGGGCCTTGCCCTGCTGCGAAGCTGCGCCGATTCGCGCCCTGCGATGCTGCGCTTCGCCGCCGCCGGACTGGTGGCCGCCGCCGCGCTGGGATTGGCCATCACGCAGGTTCCGTTCGATCCCATGCGGCTGGCCTCGGGCGTGTTTCGCAACGGTCACGCGCAGTTGGACCCGTCCAATCGGGTTGTTTTCTATCGCGATGGCAAGACAGCAAGCGTTTCGGTCATCGTCACACCCGATGGCCGTGGTGCAATTGCGACCAATGGCAAGGTGGATGCAGGCTTGGCACTGGGATCAGGAACCGAGCCTGTCGACGACGAACTGACGATGACGCTCGCTTCGGTCTTGCCGCTGGCGATGCATCCAGCCCCTCACGACATCGGCATCATCGGCTTCGGTTCCGGCATCACCACCCACACGGCGCTGGGCGATCCGCGCGTTCGTCGGGTTGAAACCGTGGAAATCGAGCCGGCCATGGTGCAGGGTGCAATGAATTTCATGCCGCGCGTCGGCCGCGCCTACACGGATCCGCGCTCGCATATCGTGATCGACGATGCCAAATCGTGGTTTGCAGGTCGCAGGAACAAATACGACATCATCATCTCCGAGCCATCCAATCCCTGGGTCAGCGGCGTCGGGTCCCTGTTTTCCAAGGAGTTCTACCACTTCATCCCGCACCAGCTCAAACCCGACGGGTTGTTCGTGCAGTGGGTGCAACTCTACGAGATCGACGACCGACTGGTCGGCTCGATCCTGAACGCGCTGACGCCGGAATTCGGCGACTACGCGGCCTGGCTGAGCAACGACGTTGATCTCATCATCATCGCCACTCCGAAATCGCAGCTTCCCTCTGCGGACTACAACCGCGTCCTTTCCGGCGTGCTCGGCTCCGAGTTGGCACGACTCGGGATTCGCCGTCCCGAGCAGTTGGCCTTCCACAAAGTCGCCGACGCGCGCCTGCTGCGGGCCATGGGGAAGCTTTACAGCGCAAAGGCAAATTCCGACTACTACCCGCTGCTGAGCCTCGACGCGCCGCGCGCAAGATTCATGAACCGTGCCGCAGGAAGTTTTACCGGATTGCCCGTGCTGTCATACCCGACGCTGAATCTATTGGGCATCACGGCACCACTTCCGACGGAGATCGAGCTGCCTTTGGCCGACCTCTACACCGCAGACGCGCGAACGGTGAAAGCGCGGCAAATGGCATCCTTCCTTGTCGAAGATGGGGAAACGAGCGACCTGGGCACGGATGATCGTGCACGGCTCTCCCAGCTTCGGGATTTGGCGACACGCTGCCCCGAAACCGGTCAGGAACTGAGAGGCCTCATCACGCACATGGATGAAACCGCCAGCGACCTGATCCCGTATCTTCCTCCAGCAAGGCTTGCGCAAGTCTGGAACGCGTTGGCGCTGCCCGCCTGCGCTGCAGGAAACGACGTGGTTCGAAGCGCACTCAACCTGCTGACAAGCAGCTCCGCTCGAAACCCATCCGCCATGCGCAGCGCCGGCGTAGCGTGGTTCGCGCTGCGCGCCAACGGCTCGCATCCGGATGCGGCTGCACTGGATCGCACCGCGCTGCTGACGCTCATGAGCGCCGAAGCTGCGCAAAAGGATTGGGCGACGCTGTGTTCCGACGATTCCCGCTTTGGCGGAGACTTGCCCGCGCCGCAGTTGCTACCCGACTTGCGCATCCTGTTGCGCTCGCTCGCCGGCAACGGGTGTCAAGGACGCTGACTCAAGGCCTGCATCAAGGACACGCTTCCGCGGACGATCTGCGCCGGGCGGCAGGATGAGTCAGGCGCCGGTGCCATGGTCGAGCCTGAGCCCGCGGGCGGTTCGCTGACCGACGCCCGTTGTAAGTACACTGGCACTCATGTCATGCCTTCCGCGTCGCATTCTTGTCGACCTCTGCCATCCGGCCCATGTCCACTTTTTCCGGCATCCGATCCAACTGTGGCAGGCAGCAGGACATCGCGTTCATATCGCTGCACGCGACAAGGATGTCGCACTGCCGCTGATGCGTGAGTTCAACCTGGAGTGCCGCCCGATCGGCCGGCCCCGCCCGGGCATGGCCGGGCTTGCCGGGGAACTGGTGCAGCGGGACTTTGCTCTCTATCGTTTCGCGCGACAGGTGAAGGCCGATGTCATCACTGCCATCGGCGGCATATTTGCCGCCCATGCCGCATGGCTGGCCCGGATTCCATCGGTGGTGTTCTATGACACCGAGATCGCCAAGCTGCAAAATGCCCTGACCTATCCGGTATCGACGAAGGTCGTGGTGCCGCGTTGCTACGAGAGTTGGGTCCCCAAAGCTCGAGAGGTTCGCTACGACGGCTACCACGAGCTTTCCTACTTGCGTCCCGGGCGTTTTCAGCCGGATAGGGACGTTGCGGTCCGGGCAGGCCTGGATCCGCACGCGCCAACCTACCTGCTGCGGCTGGTGGCGTGGACTGCCAACCACGACCTGGGCGATTGCGGTCTGTCGATGCGACTGGCGCAGCAACTCGTCGAACGCCTCGCCAGCCACGGCAAAGTCATCATTTCGTCGGAGACCCCGTTGGCTGGCGCACTGCAGGCGCACCAGTATCGCGGCCGCGTCAGCGACTTGCATCACCTGATGGCCTATTGCGCCGGCTACTTTGGCGAAAGTGCCACCATGGCCTCGGAAGCGGCCATCCTCGGGGTGCCTGCGGTCTATGCCGCCCACTCGCCGCGCGGTTATAGCAACGAGCAGGAGGCGCGCTACGGTCTGGTTCGCAATGTCCGGAACCTGGACGAATCATCGATCCAGGCTGCATGCACTTGGCTGCTGGCGCAATCTCCGGCGGCCAGCGACCATGCCCGATCCCGCCTGTTGGCCGAATCGGTGGATGTGGCGGCCTTCGCAGCGGATACGGTGGTGGCTGTGGCCGCTGCGGGGCGCTGAGCATGTGTGGCCTGACTGGCTGGTTTGGCTCCCCGCACGCTCCGGAAGACGATTACTCAGAGGTGACGGGCATGATGGAGCGTCTGGCCCATCGCGGGCCGGACGGGCACGGAATGGCTGAATTGCCTGGGCGGGCCGGGGTCTTCGGTCATGTTCGCCTGGCCATCATCGACCCCAACGGTGGCCTCCAGCCTCTATGGACCGCCGATCGACGCTGCGTGATTGCGTTCAACGGCGAGATCTACAACTATCGTCAGTTGCGCGCCGAATTGGCCGCGGACGGGATCGTCCTGCGCACCCAATCGGATACGGAAGTGGTGATGGAGTTGCTGCGACGGGATGGACCCAAGGCGCTGGCGCGGCTGCGTGGCATGTTTGCGCTGGCATTTTGGGACGCAGATCGTGGCAAGGGCCTATTGGCCAGGGACCGCTTCGGCATCAAGCCGCTGTTCCTGAGGCAAGATCGCGACCGCCTGTGGTTTGCCTCCGAGGCCAAGGCCTTTACGGCATCACCGATATGGCAACCTGTGCTCGATTGCCAGCGGCTGCATCTGCTCCTGAACCTGCGCTACCCCGCCGGCGGTGAGGGCCTGATGCGTGGCGTCACCCAACTGGGGCCCGGCCAGTGTCTGACCTGGTCGCGCGATGGTGTTTCGACTTCGACTTTTGCCGACCAACCCGATGCCCAGGATCCACCACAGGGCCTGCGCACGATGGTCATGGATTCCGTTCGCGCCCACCTGGTCGCAGACGTGCCGGTGGCGTGTTACCTGTCCGGCGGCCTGGACTCCGGAATAGTCGCCTACGCGGCCACGCGGCTCGCAAATGATCCGATCGAGAGCTTCACGATTGATGCCGGCGACGACCCGTTGGAGATGGACAATGCCAGACAAACGAGCCGCTGGTTGGGCATTCCCAATACGGCAGGTGTATTGAACCCGACCACGCCAGCCATTCTGGACTGGCTGCTCTGGCATCTGGAAGTTCCGAAGATCAACGCCCTGCAATCGGCGGCCGTGGCCCAATTGGCCGCCCGCCATGCCAAAGTGTGCCTCTCCGGTTTGGGCAGCGACGAGTTGTTTCTTGGCTACCGAGCCCACTCTCACTTGGCCAGCTGGCACCGCGCCAGTACATGGCTGGGCCCTCTGGCGGCCCCGCTCGGGCGCTGCACGGCCGCCATCCTGGCCAACGGCAGGGCAGGATTCGGAGAACGACGCCGCGCAGCATTGATGCTGGCGCAAGCTGGCCATGCCGCGCGCGCCTACGGGCTGCTGCGCAACGTCTGGGATGGCAGCGTGTCGCGCGAAACCATTTACGGCCCGCGCATGCTCGATCAGCCACTGCCGCAGGCCCTGGATTGGATCGAACAACGCTGGCCCGTCGGGCTGAGCCCGGTGGATGCAATGGCAGAGTTCGAATGGCGCAACAAAATGGTAGACGACCTGCTCTGGCAGGAGGATCGGGTGAGCATGGCATTCGGCCTCGAGGTGCGCGTACCCTTTGTCGACGCGCTCCTGGCGCGGGCCCTCGGTCCGACGCCCATCCAGCACCGCGGCCGGCCGGGACACAAGGATGAGTTGCGCCGGGCATTTGCCGGTGAGCTTCCGGGGTTCCTGCTGCGACGCCCGAAAAGCGGCTTCCAGATCGACATCCCAACCCACTTCGACGCATTGTTCGGCCCCGTGTTGTCGGAGTGGCTCTCCGCCGAGCGGGTTCGACATCACGGCTTGTTTGCACCCGGGTTTGTCGCCCGACTTCGCTCCTTGCCACGCCAACGAGGACATCGCTGGCACTTGTTCATGCTTTTGCTGATGGCCCTGTCGCATCGCTGGATCGAGCTGTTCGAACAGGGACAGCCCCCGCCCACGACTCCGCCTGCCATCGTCGGGGCAATGCATTGAATCCACGCAGCCTCCCGCCCGCATCGCTGGCCACGGTTCTCGACCAAGTGCTGAAATTCAGCGCCCGAACCGATTGGCGCGGTCACGACAAGCACGACGGCTTGAACAGCCGCATGCTGTGGGCCACGTGCGGCTGGAATCGAACGCTGCGACTGTTGGCGCTGCAAGCCATGATGCGTTCGCCGATCGACCTGCGCCCGCTGCTGGCCGTGCCCAAGGTCCACAACCCCAAGGGTCTGGCTCTGTTCATGCAGGCCTTCATCCAGCGCTGGCGCCTTGTCGGGAACGCCGATGATCTGGAGCATGCCCAAGCGCTGTGTGTGCTTCTGCAGGATCTGCGCTGCCCACCTGGGCAATGGTCCGGACAAGCCTGGGGCTACCAGTATCCTTGGCAGGATCTTGGCTTCTTCGCGCCCCGCGCGATGCCCAATGCCGTGGTGACCTGTTTCGTCTGCGAAGCGCTGCTCGACCTCCACGAAGCCACCGGTCAGGCGCTTCCATACCAACTGGTGGAACAGGCGCTGCCGTTCCTGTGCAGTGACTTGCCGGTGCTGCATCAAGGCCCGACCGAGTTGTGCCTTGGCTACATGCCGATCCCGATGAAGATGCGGGTCATGGACGTCAGCATCCTGATCGGCGCGCTGCTTGCCCGATTCGACGCCCTCAGCGCCGTTCCAGCCCACACCGAGATGGCCGATCGTCTGCTGCGATACGTCCTGGGCCAACAAACCGCCGAAGGCGCGTGGTGGTATACCGACCCGCCCAGCGCCTCCCCGGTGCGCATCGACAATTACCACACCGGCTTCATCCTTGACGCCCTATGGCGATACATGCACGCCACCGGCAATTTCGAGCCGATGGCAGCGTACGATCTGGGCCTGGAGTTCTACGCCAAAAACCTGTTCGAGGCCGATGGCGCCCCACGCTGGATGAGTGACCAGCGCTGGCCGCATGACATCCACGGCAGCGCCCAGGGCATCCTGACGTTCTGTCGCCACAACGATCGTTTTCCCGATTTCGCCAGCCGTATCGCTGCTTGGGCCATCGACACCCTCTACAATGGCGCAGGCGCGTTCTGGTATCGGCAAACCCGCTGGCGTACCCAGCGCACCCTGTTCCTGCGCTGGAACAATGGCTGGATGGCCCGGGCACTGGCCGACCTGCAGCTGCACCTCAGCGACACTGCGCAGCCACGGGACTCTCGTCCCTCTTTGTTCCACGGTACCCATTGATGCCTGATCCGATCCTTCCCGGCCGCGCTGGCCTGTATGCATCGATGCTGGTCTATGCGCTGCGCCATACGCCCGATTTCGCGCGCGAGCACGCCGAGTTCTACCGTCGCTTCCGAGCTGATTACGGCGAGGTCAAGGGGCACCGCATCCTCGACTTCGGTTGCGGCAAGGTCTTCTGGTTCACCCTGTTGTTGGCCTCCGATGGCGCCGAGGCGATCGGCGCCGACACCGAGGTCACCGAACCCGACCGACGCTGGGCCAAGTACCGGCACCTGCTGCGTCACAACGGTCTGGAGCGAACGCTGCGGACAGCGGCGTGGGATTTCGGATTCGCATCGCGCTACTACCGCGACCTGGAGGAGGCTTTTGGCAAGCCGCTTCGCTTCGATCGGGTACAGCTGGCCCACATCGGCGCCAAAGGACTTCCTGTTGCGGATGGATCCCTGGACGCGGTGGTCTCCCATGAGGTTCTGGAACACGTAGAGGATCTCCCTGGCGCTTTTGCCAGCCTGCGCCGCGCGCTCAAGCCCCAAGGGTTGGCCTACCTCTATGTACATCACTTCACCAGCCTGTCCGGCGGGCACCATATTGCATGGAAACATCCCGACTCGGCCCCCTCACGCAAGGTCGCTCCGTGGGATCATCTGCGCGCCCGCCGCCATGTGCACATTCCGTCATGGCTGAATCAGGTGCGGGCCGCCGACTACCGCCGCCTGCTGGAAGCCGAGTTCGAGATCCTCGAATGGCGCTGGCTGCCGAAGGAAGGCAGATCGCTGCTCACTCCGGAGATTCGCGCCGAGTTATCCGTTTACAGTGAGCAGGAGTTGTTGCACAAGGGCTTCATCGCGATCGCCCGTCCATTGGCAGGAGGTGGACATTGAAGCAGGTTGTCGCTGACCTTCGAGACGGTTCCATTGAAGTTCGTCGCGTACCCGTCCCGGCGCCCAGGGCGGGGTTCGTGCTGGTGCGCAACGCATACTCGCTGATCAGCGCGGGGACCGAAGGTGCCACGCTTCAGCTTGGCCGCATGAATCCCCTGGGCAAGGCGCGCGCGCGCCCGGAGCAGGCAATGAAGCTGGTCGAACTGGCGCGCGCACAAGGGCCCTGGACGGCCTATCAGGTCGCCCAGCGTGCGCTGGACATGCCGGTGGCGCTGGGCTACAGCTGCTCGGGGGTCATCGAAGTCATGGGCGTCGGATGTATCGGCTTGGCCCCGGGCCAGCGCGTGGCCTGTGCCGGGCAAGGCTGGGCCAGCCACGCCGAGTTCGTCAGCGTACCGCGCCGCCTGTGCGTGCCGATTCCCGAGTCCGTGGCAAGCGAGGATGCCGCTTATGCGACCGTGGGCGCCATCGCGCTCCAGAGTTTGCGTATCGCCGATCCAAAACTTGGCGAAACGGTCGTGATCATCGGATTGGGCCTGGTCGGACTGCTGGTGTGCCAACTGGCGCGCGCCAATGGTTGCCGGGTCGTAGGCGTGGATGTGGATCCACGGCGCGTGGCCTTGCTGCGCGCCCAGGGCTGGGGCGAGGCGGTCGAAGCAAGCGCAGGGGTCGGCGGCGTGGTGTCCGGCCTGACCGGTGGCCATGGTGCCGACGCGGTCATCATCACGGCCGCCACCGAAGACGCGGGGCCAGTCGCCCAGGCCGGGGATCTCTGCCGCCGCAAGGGTCGGGTGGTGGTGGTCGGCCGCACCGTCATGCAGGCACCCCGAGAGACCTATCTGTTCAAGGAACTTTCTCTGCACACTTCCATGGCTTTTGGCCCTGGCACGGGCGATCCCCGTTACGAGGTCGACGGCCTCGACTATCCGCTACCCTACGTTCGCTTCACGCAGGAGCGCAATCTGGCGGCCTTTCTGGATCAGCTGGCACTGGGCAATGTAGATGTCAGGCCCTTGACCACGCATCGTTACGGAGTGGATCAGGCGCCTCAGGCGTTCGCTGCGCTGGGTGGAGCAGCCGACACGCGCGGAATCGGAGTACTGCTTGGCTATGCCGATGCCGGCGCGGTCGACACGCACCGCCGCATCGAGCTGCCGGTCGCACCGTCCACCCGCTCGATCAAACGACCCGGTCTGAGCGTGATCGGCGCCGGCAGTTTTGCCACCCACGAATTCCTGCCGCTGTTGAAGGGCCTGGATGCCGATCGTCGTGGCGTGGTTTCGCTGACCGGGATGCGTGCGCAAGCACTGGCGCAAAGGCACGGGTTTGCCTACTGCAGTTCCGACCTTGACGCCGTGCTGAAAGACGACGCGACCGATGCCGTCCTGGTGCTGACCCGTCACAACACCCACGCCGACTTCACCCGGCAGGCACTGGATGCGGGCAAGCACGTTTTCGTCGAGAAGCCCTTGGCCCTCACCGAGGCCGAGTTGGAGTCGGTCATCAAGGCCCAGCAGCGCAGCGGCAAGTGGGTGATGGTCGGGTTCAACCGCCGATACGCGCCTTTGTCGATTCGGCTCAAGCAGGGATTTGCCGTCCGGACGCAACCCATGTTTGTCTCCTACCTCGCCAACGTAGGTTCCCGCCCGCCGGAACATTGGCTCCATCACCCTCTCGAAGGCGGTGGCGTCATCGTCGGCGAGGGCTGTCACCATCTGGACTTCTGCTGTTGGCTCATAGGCAGTCCGCTGACCGACTTCCAAGTCCGCCCATTGGGTAGAGCCCGACCCAATACACCCGTGGACTCGGTCGTGGTGACGTTGAGCTTTGCCGATGGCTCGGTGGCAACGGTGTCCTATCTGTCCAACGGTAATCGACGCTTTCCAACCGAGACCATTGAGGCCTGTTGTGGGGGCTATCAGGCTCGCCTCGTGGATTTCCGCATGCTGGAGACCCCGGGCCGATTCTGGCGCCGGCGCGTGCACTCGCGCCTGGCGGTGGACAAGGGTCACCGCGACCAATTGGCAGCCTTCCTGGCCGCAGTCGCCACTGGGCAACCGACATTTGACGTAGACGGCTACTTTGCCAGCACGCGCCTGGCCCTGGGCGTGTCCCGTCTGGCCAACGCGGAATCGGATGGCTGATGGCCTGGCGGCGCTACCTGTTGGCGGCAGTGGGTCTGGCCATCCTGGCAACCGCCCTCTGGCTGGTCGGCGCCGGCGCAGTGCTGGAAGCCGTGCAGTCCATTCACCCGCTGGCAATCCTCGGCGCTGCGATCGCCATCGTCGTGGGCACGCTCCTGGGCGCCTTCAAGCTCTACATCATTGCCGAGCTCAAAGGTTTCCTTGGATTCATGACGTTCCTCAGGATCTTCTGGCGCTCCTGGGCCATCGGCATTTCACTGCCGGGCCAAGTGGCGGACATGTTCAGCACGGCATGGCAACTTCGACAACACAGCGCCAACCACCTGAGTTTCATCAGCGGCCGCCTGCTCGCCGATAAAGCCATCACGATCGTTTGCACGCTGGTCGCCGCCGCGACCCTTCCCGTCCTTTTGGGGCTTGGCAGCCGGAGCATGACAGGCCTGTTGATCATCGGCATCACGGTTGCAAGCGTCACTTGCTGGCTGGGCGCACGCTTGCTTGGAAATCGCCCGGGACATGCGCGAGCGCGTATACGGAATCTGCGGCAAGTCCTCAAAGCCGCCAGCGTTCCCATGCCGTTGTTGCTGCAGAATCTACTGTTCTCGCTGTGCAAACTGGGTCTGACGGGCTTGGCTTACTGGCTGGTACTGTGCGGCAGTTTGACCGATCCACCAGGCTACGTGACGACCACCGCCATTGCCATGGGCGCTGGTCTGGTCGCCTATGTCCCGATCAGTTTCAACGGCTTGGGTACAGTCGAAGTTTCGGCTATGGGCATGTTCGGCTTGCTGGGTGTTCCCGGCGGTACAGTGCTGGGTATTTACTTGGTTTTGCGCGTCCTGACCTTGGCCTTGGCATGGCTACCGGTTCTCGTATGGAAGGTTGCCCCGGCACCGTTCGCTGCAGCCGTACTCGACCCCACGCCGTCCCTCCCTGTCCAGGACACCACTAACATGACATGCCCACGATCCACACAGCCGCCCCATGAAGCAGATTGAGCCTGCCACACGCGAACCCACACCGGAACTGGGCCGCGAGGTCGCCGACTTCTGGACTCGCAACGTCAATGCCGAGCGGATCATGGGCCGCACGGTGAGTTCGGGGCAGCGGGGTTCAGAGCAATACTTCCATGACTTGGAAACCCAGCGCTTTCGCTCACACCGCCACTTGCCATCCTGGATCGCCTCCATGCGGCCCGGGGGACACGTCCTTGAGATCGGTTGCGGCATCGGGCTGGACAGCGCACGAATGGCCACCCATGGCATGCAGGTGACCGCCCTTGATCTCACACTCCTGGGCGCTGCGACCGCGCACCGGCGTGCCGTGCAACACGGTTGGGACGCGCACTATCTTTGTGCCAGCGGTGATGCCCTCCCCTTTCCCGACCAGAGCTTCGACTACGTCTACTCCTTTGGTGTCCTGCACCACGCTCCGGATACGCAGCGATGTATCGACGAGGCCTATCGAGTACTGAAACCTGGCGGTGAGGCGCTGGTCATGCTTTACCACCGGCGCTCATTGAACGAATTGGTGCATCGGTTGCTGCTTGTGCCGTTCGAGGATCGCGACGAAATATGCCCGGTTGTTCGCCGCTTTACCAAATCCGAGATACAAAACATGTTCAGTCGATATGGCAAGGTCGAAGTGCACAGCGATTTCGTATTTGGCGAAGGCTACGGCCCGGTTTTCCGATTCATGCCGCGGCCGCTGTATCGACTGCTTTCGCGAATCGCCGGCTGGCACCTCATGATCCGCGCCACACGCCAAGGATGACCGGATGCAACGCCTGCGTAACTGGCTGAAGGACCACATCTCCGATGCGACTCTGGCGCGTCTGGTGCGGAGCATCAACCGCTTCAGCGGCAACTGGCTGAACCGCCCTTTGTACGGTGGAGCCCGCTACAACGAAGATGGCCTAGTTTCGGCACATTACCCCAGCTTCCAGGATGACCCCGACTTCCTCGCCGCCTATGCAGCCGGCCAGACCACCGGATCATGGCCCCATGGCGACCTGCGCTGGCGCGCACATGTGGTGTGCTGGGCAGCGGCACGTGGCGCATCCTTGCCGGGGGATTTCGTCGAATGCGGGGTGAATCGCGGTGGGTACGCCATGGCGGTGATCCGCTACACCAACTTCCCATCCCTCGCGAAGCGCTTCTTCCTGTTGGACACCTTCGAAGGGCTGGTGGCCACACAGTTGTCCGCGGCCGAGCGGAACTCGGGCCTGCGGGGGGGAGGTTACGCACCATGCTACGACGAGGTACTGAAGACATTCGCCCCCTACGCTGATCAAGTGCGCGTCGTGCGGGGCATCGTGCCCGATACGCTGGAACAAGTCGACGCAGAGAAGATCGCCTTCCTTTCGATCGACATGAATGCTTGCGCGCCCGAGATTGCTGCTGCCGAACACTTCTGGAGCCGGTTGACTCCGGGAGCCGCCATGCTGCTGGACGACTACGGCTGGCGCAAGCATGCCGAGCAGCGTTTGGCCTTCGATCAGTTTGTCCGTCGGCACCACGTTCCGCTGCTGGCATTGCCCACCGGTCAAGGCCTGATCATCAAGCCATGACCATGCCGCACAAGCCGACTCAATTCACTCTTGGCACGGCACTGCTCGACTATGCCGTCGAACTTCTCATGGCCGTCTTGCCCCAGAACCGCATCAGCATGCGGATCAAGGGCTGGCTTCTGCGTTCCCGTGGAGCGGAGGTCGGCGTGCGCACCAAGATATGGCGCGGGGTATGGGTGGACAACTACCGCAGCCTTGCCATTGATGATGACGTGACCATCGGTCACGCGGTAATCCTGCTGTGCGGTGGCGGGATTCAGATTGGCTCACGCACGATGGTGGGGCACGGCAGCAAACTGATCAGCTCGGGTCACCGCATCCCGAGCGACCGCGATGAGCCCATGCGTTGGTCGGGCACGGAGCAGGCACCCATCAAGATCGCCGAAGATGCCTGGATTGGTGCAGGCGCCATCATACTGGGAGGCGTTCGCGTCGGCCGCGGAGCTATCGTGGCTGCCGGAGCGGTGGTGACCAGGGATGTTCCGGACTACACGGTTGTTGCCGGCATCCCAGCCACCGTGATTCGAATGCGCTGATGAACTCGCCCCTGCAAAGCTGAATCAGCTGATTCCTGTATTGCCCGTTTGGGGTCGATCCAAAGATGGAAACGAGTGTTCTCGTTTCACCTGTCGCGTCGGTAAGTCAAGTTTGTAATCTGTTCGGAAACCAACCCAATCAAAAAAACGATAACCGCTGCACTGAACAGCAGCATGCTCATGTTGGTGAAACGGCTGGACTCGTGAAACGTCCAGCCATACCAACCCAATCCGGCGAGAAAAAATGCCGCCGCCGTCGGCGCAAACAGCTTCAGCGGCGAATACAGGCTGGCGATCTTGAAGATGATGAGCAAAAACCGCACGCCGTCCTTGAACGGGCGGATATGGCTGTTGTTGCCCACGCGCCTGGCCACCGGGATCGGCACATAGGCCACCGGGTAGGCGCTGCGGAAAAACGCCATGGTGCTGGTGGTGGGGTAGCTGAAGCCGTTGGGCAACAGGTGCAGGAATTCCTTGAACTTGTCGGCGCGCACGGCGCGAAAGCCGGAGGTCAGGTCTTCGACTCGGTGCCCGGTCATCCAGCTGGCCAGACGGTTGTAGAAGCCATTGGCAAGCCCACGCGAAAAATTGGCTTGCCCGCTGGCGTCGCGCGCGCCCACCACCATGTCGTAGCCATCCTCCAATTTGGCCAGCAGCGCGGCGACATGTTCTGCGCCATGCTGGCCGTCGGCGTCCATGAACACCAGCGTTTCGCCGCCGGCCGCGCGGGCACCGCGCTTGATTGCCGCGCCGTTGCCCATCGAATACGGCGACGACAGCACCTGCGCGCCGTGCTCGATGGCGACAGCGGCGGTGGCGTCGCTGGATCCGTCATCGACAACAATGAGTTCGGCTTCGGGGAAACGCGCCCGCAGCGCCGGCAGCGTTTGCCGCAGGCCTTCGGCTTCGTTCTTGGCAGGCAAAATAATACTGATCGTCATGGGCGTCCCTGCATGCACGGTAGCCTGAATGGGTTGTTCAGGGAAGCTGCCGGCACCGGCGGACCAGATACTTCACGCCAGTTGCAGGATCTGATTGAGAACAAGCAGCACTTCAGAGAAAGCCTCGTTGTCGATGCTTCGCATCGGGTGCGCGCGCGCGCCGCGAACTCGCCAGTCGAAGGATTTCGGCTGATGACACAACACATAACTCGGCACACCGCCCTTTCGGTCCGTGGCCACACCCGCCAACACGGCGAACGGGTTGTCCGCGTTGTAGGCGGCCGTAGTCATCGGCAGACCCAATGTCAGCGAGGTGCGGTCGTTGAATGCACGCGGCGACAACACGAGAAACGGATGCACGTCCCGCATCTCGCGTCCCGCCTGCGGGTTGCAGTCGATCCAGATCACGTCCCGGCGATCCGGCACCCAATGCTCGACTTTCCGCGTCACCACCGTTCCGCACCCTGAAGGCCGCAAGCCATGGCCTCGCCGCCATGCCGTGACGCATCGAAACGCGCAAGCCGCTTGGCCAGTGATGGACGCACGTCCTTCACTGGCTCGATCACAACACATCCGCCTTCCACACGCATCCTCACGCGCTGATCCGCCTGAAGGTTAGCGGCGCGGGCCACCTTGGCGGGCAGCCGTACGCCGAGGCTATTGCCCCAGTGTTTAATATCCAGCAATGCTTCGGTCATGGCATTGACCCTCCAAACAAGCGTTTAAACTAGTCTAAACGTTTCGCGCCAAATAATCACGCCAGCCGCGCGCGACCGTTCAGCCCACCGGACACCGACTCCGACTGCCCAGCGCAGCAGGATTGCGCTAAAGTCGGCATCAAGCAAAGGAGCGTCCAACGTATGGCCACCGCCGCACCCGCCGCCAATCTGATGGGGATTACCGGCATCGCCCGCCGTCTGGTGCTGGATGGCGCGCTGGACGAGGCCACTGCGCGCAAGGCAATGGACGCGGCGACCGCGGAAAAGCGGCCGCTGCCGACCTACCTGCTCGAACACCGCCTGACCACCGCGGCGGCGATTGCGGCGGCCAACTCGATGGAGTTCGGCATGCCGCTGGTGGAAGCGCTGGCGATCGACCCGGCGCAATCGGCCATGTCTCTGGTCAAGGAAGATCTGCTGCGCAAGCACAACGTGCTGCCCCTGTACAAACGCGGCAACCGGCTGTTCGTCGGCACCTCCGACCCCACCAACAACCATGCGCTGGAAGAACTCAAATTCCACACCAACCTGACCGTCGAAGCGCTGCTGGTCGATTCCGACCAGATCAAGCGCTGCCTCGACAAGTGGCTGGAAGCGGCCGAAGCCATGGCCGACGACCTCGATGATTCGGAGGGCCTCGAAAACCTTGACGTTGGAAGCGGGGACGACGATCTCAATAGCGAATCGGCGGCAGACAGCGGCAGCGACGACACCCCGATCGTCAAATTCGTCAACAAAGCGCTGATCGACGCGATCCGTCGCGGCGCCTCCGACATCCACTTCGAGCCGTACGAGACCGATTACCGCGTCCGCTACCGCATCGACGGCATCCTGCGGATCGCCAAAAAAGCCCCGGTCAAGCTGAACGCCCGCATCGCCGCCCGCCTGAAGGTGATGTCCCAGCTCGACATCGCCGAAAAGCGCGTTCCGCAGGACGGGCGCATCAAGCTCAACCTCAGCAAATCCAAGCAAATCGACTTCCGCGTCAGCACCCTACCCACCCTGTTCGGCGAAAAGATCGTGCTGCGCATCCTTGACGGCAGCGCCGCCAAGATGGGTATCGACAAGCTCGGCTACGAGCCCGACCAGCAGAAGCTGTTCATGGACTCCATCCACAAACCCTACGGCATGGTGCTCGTCACCGGCCCAACCGGCTCCGGCAAGACCGTGAGCCTGTATACCGCGCTCGGCATCCTCAACGACGAAACCCGCAACATCAGCACCGTCGAAGACCCGGTGGAAATCCGCCTGCCCGGCGTCAACCAGGTGCAGCAGAACGCCAAGCGCGGCATGACCTTCGCCGCCGCCCTGCGCAGCTTCCTGCGCCAGGATCCGGACGTGATCATGGTCGGCGAAATCCGCGATCTGGAAACCGCGGAAATCGCGGTCAAGGCGGCCCAGACCGGCCACATGGTGCTCTCGACCCTGCACACCAACGACGCCCCGCAAACCATCGCGCGCTTGATGAACATGGGCATCGCGCCCTACAACATCACCAGCTCGGTAAATCTGGTCATCGCCCAGCGTCTAGTGCGCAGACTGCATGATTGCAAGCATGCGGTGGCGCTGCCCGAGCATGCCCTGCTGGCCGAAGGCTTCACCGCCGATGAAATCCACGAGGGGTTCACGGTCTACGAGGCGGTGGGTTGCCCGGAGTGCACCGGCGGCTACAAGGGCCGCGCCGGCATCTATCAGGTGATGCCGATGAACGACGAAATCCAGCAAATCATCCTCGCTGGTGGTAATGTCCAACAATTGTCCGAGGCATCGCTGCGCAGCGGCGTCCGCGATTTGCGGCGCTCTGCGCTCGACAAGGTGAAACAGGGGGTCACCAGCCTCATCGAGATCAACCGCGTTACCAAGGACTGAAGGGGAATACCATGTCCGCAGCACGCAGAGCCGCCGTCGCCAAGTCCAAGGACAAGGCTCAGGCCCGACAGGCAAATCCGCTTGAGGAATTCGTCTGGGTCGGTCGCGACAAGCGCGGCAAGGAAATGAAGGGAGAGCAGCTGGCGCGCAGCGTCAACCTGCTGCGGGCCGAGTTGCGCAAACAGGGCATCACCCCCACCACCGTCAAGCCCAAACCCAAGCCGTTTTTCGGCGGTGGCTCGAAGAAGATCAGCGCACGCGACATCGCCATTTTCAGCCGCCAGATCGCGACCATGATGAAGTCCGGCGTGCCGATCGTGCAGTCGCTGGAAATCATTGCCCAAGGAAATAAAAACCCGGCGATGAAGAAGATGGTGAACAATCTGCGCAACGACATTGGCGGCGGCTCATCCATCTATGAGGCGATGAGCCTGTACCCGATCCAGTTCGACGATCTCTACCGCAACCTCGTGCGCGCCGGTGAAGCCTCGGGCGTGCTGGAAACCGTGCTGGAGACGATCGCCAACTACAAGGAAAACATCGAAAGCATCAAGGGCAAGGTCAAGAAGGCGCTGTTTTACCCGGCGGCGGTGATTGCCGTGGCCATCATCATCAGTGCGATATTGATGATCTTCGTGGTGCCGATGTTCAAGGAAGCATTCTCCAGCTTCGGCGCGGATCTGCCGGCCTTCACCAATCTGGTGTTTGGAATTTCCGATTATTTCGTCAAGTACTTCTGGCTGATCGGTATGATCGTTGCTGCCATCATCGGCGGCTTCATCTACACCTACAAACGCTCTGCCCCGTTAAGAACGGCTGTCGACAGGACGATGCTGAAAATTCCCGTCATCGGCGACCTTCTCCATAAATCCGCCATCTCCCGCTTTGCCCGTACTCTGGCAGTGACCTTCAAGGCAGGCGTCCCCCTGGTTGAGGCCCTCGACAGCGTTGCCGGTGCCACCGGAAGCCGCATTTACGAACAAGCCGTGCGCAAAATCCAGGAAGACGTCGCGGTGGGTTATCCCGTCAACGTGGCAATGAAGCAGGTCGGCCTGTTCCCGCACATGGTGGTTCAGATGACAGCGATCGGCGAGGAGGCCGGCGCGCTCGACACCATGCTGTTCAAGATCGCCGAGTTCTACGAGGAAGAGGTCAACAACACCGTGGATTCGCTGTCCAGCCTGATCGAGCCGATGGTGATGGTGGTCATCGGCGGATTGGTGGGTTCGATCATCGTGGCGATGTATCTGCCGATCTTCAAGCTTGCCGCAACGGTGATGTAAGGCGGAAGCCGGAAACCCGATTCGATGGCCTACCTCGACGCGCACCCCGGTCTCGGCTTTACCGCCGTGGCCGGGCTGGGCCTGCTGATCGGCAGTTTTCTCAACGTCGTTATCCTACGTCTGCCGCCACGGCTGGAATGGGGCTGGCGCCGCGATGCGCGCGAGATTCTTGAACAGACCGATCTCTACGAGCCGCCGCCGCCCGGGATCGTGGTCGAGCGCTCGCACTGTCCGCGGTGCAACCGCCAACTCGCCTGGTTCGAAAACATCCCGCTGCTGAGCTGGCTGGCGCTGCGCGGCAAGTGCCGCACTTGTGCCAATCCCATTTCGATTCAATATCCGCTGGTCGAACTGCTGACCGGACTGCTGTTCGTGGCCTGCGCCTGGCGCTTCGGTTTCGGTTGGAAGTGCTTTGGCGCGCTGATCCTGACCAGCTTCCTGATCGCACTGTCCGGGATCGATCTGCGCACCAAGCTGCTTCCGGATCAGCTCACCTTGCCGTTGATGTGGCTGGGGCTGATCGCCGCCAGCGACAATCTGTACATGCCGGCCAAGCCCGCGCTGCTGGGCGCGATGGCCGGCTACATGAGCCTGTGGTCGGTGTACTGGGTGTTCAAGCAGCTCACTGGCAAGGAGGGCATGGGCCACGGCGATTTCAAGCTGCTGGCCGCGCTGGGTGCGTGGATGGGGCTGGCGGGAATCCTGCCCACCATCCTGATGTCCTCATTCCTCGGCGCCGTGATCGGCTCGATCTGGCTCTTGGCCAAAGGCCGCGACAAGGCCACCCCGATCCCGTTCGGGCCATATCTTGCGGTCGCCGGCTGGGTCAGCTTCATGTGGGGGCCGAATCTGGTTGGCTGGTACATGCGTATCGCAGGGTTGGCGTAAATCGCGCCCCTGCGGTGCGCTCCTACGGGGTGTTTGGCCAACGCACGAGGCCGCGGTTGTAGGAGCACACCGAAGGGGTGCGAGCGGTTATGTGAGCTTCCTGCAGACAACATCGCGCCCCTGCGGCGCGCGCCTACGGGGGCGATCCACCGGCATAATGCGGCCATGAGCGATTATGTCATTGGGCTCACCGGCGGCGTGGCTTCCGGGAAAAGCGCGGTCGAGGCCTGTTTCCGAGGGCTGGGCGTGGTCGTGGCCGATGCCGATCAAGCGGCACGCGAAGCTGTCGCGCCCGGCAGCGCAGGCTTGGCGGATGTCGTGGCGATCTTTGGCGACGACATGCTTGCCGCGGACGGCAGCCTTGATCGCACTGCCATGCGCAAGCGCGTGTTCGGCGACAGCGCCGCGCGCGCGCGCCTTGAGGCCATCATCCATCCACGGGTGCGGATCCGTCTTGCGCAGGCCTGCCGCAGCGCGCCCGGCCCCTATGCCATCGCCTCCATTCCGCTGCTGGCACGGGCCGGCGGGCGCGCAGCCTATCCCTGGATCGCTCGGGTTCTGGTCGTGGATGCACCCGAGGCGACGCGACTGGAAAGGCTGACGCAGCGCGACGGCATCTCGGAAGATTTGGCGCACTCCATGATCGCGGCGCAGGCGCCGCGCGAGGAGATGCTGGCCATCGCCGATGACGTGCTGGTCAACACCTCCACGGTGGAATCGCTGGTGCCGCAGGTGGCGGCTCTGGATCGATTGTTTCGTAAGCTGGCCAGCGGCGCAGGGCGCTGACACGCCCTTTATCGCTCTTGATGGGACGATCGGGTTGCGTATCTTTTCAGCAGCTCATCAACCACGGGGCGATCTGCCGGAGGCATCGGGTAGTCGACCAATTTGCGCAGCGGCACCCAGGCCAGCGCCTGCCCTTCGAGCCCGCGCGGTCGGCCGCTGAAACTCGCGTCGCGCACGTCCAGCAGTAGCTGCTTGGCGGCATCTTCGTGGGAAACACGCAACACTTCGGCGCCGACCGTGGCGAGGATGCCCAGCTCCTCGCGCAACTCACGAACCAGCGCGGCTTCCGGTGTTTCACCCGACTCAACCTTGCCGCCCGGAAATTCCCACAGCCCGGCAAGATCGCGGCCTTCGGTGCGGCGCGCCAGCAGGATGCGTCCGCGTGGATCGCGCAGAACGGCCGCGACGACGTGGATGGTTTTTGCTTGGGGGCCGGGAACCGGGAACCGGGGGCCGGGTGCGGGGCTCGATTCAGTTTGGGAACCGGATGCAGCCCGACTGTCCTCAGCGGATTTTGCGTCACCGATGTACGGCTTCATCCGTGTTTCCGATAGTCATCCGATTCAACTTCAGGACGACCCATTGTTCCCGCAACAGTGCATGCCGTGCAGAGATGCCGCGCATTAGCCCCTGGCCCCTGGCCTCCGGTCCCTGGTCCCCGTCTCAAATCAAGCCAACTTCCCATGGCAATGCTTGTACTTCTTGCCGCTGCCGCAGGGGCAGGGATCGTTGCGGCCGATATTGGCCTGCGCCAGCTGCTGCTGCACGTCGGCGGCTTCCTCGTCCGCGCCCAGGCCGCCCACATCGGGATGCTGGAACTGGGAAACGCGCGCCGCGGCTTCGGCCTGCGCGCGTTGCTGCGCTTCCGCCTGTGCCACCTCATTCTCGCTGCGGATGCGCACCCGCGCCAGCAATGAGACGACTTCGGTCTTGACCTTCTCCAGCAGTTCGTTGAACAGCTCGAAGGCTTCGCGCTTGTATTCCTGTTTCGGCTGCTTCTGGGCATAGCCGCGCAGGTGGATGCCCTGGCGCAGGTAATCCATCCGCGCCAGATGCTCTTTCCAGTTCTGGTCGAGCACGTTGAGCATCACGTGTTTTTCCAGCATGCGCATGGTGTCGCCGCCGATTTGCGCTTCCTTGTCGGCAAGCAGCGCAGCAGCCGATTCTTCCACGCGATTGAGAATCTGGGTCGCATCCAGCTCGGTTTCCCGCTTGTGCATGCCCACCAGATCCATCTGCAGGCTGAACTGCGCGAGCAGTTCGGCTTCCAGCCCCGGCAGATCCCACTGTTCGTCGATCGAGTTTTGCGGCACGAAGCGTTCGACGATCGCGGCGATCACGTCTTCGCGGATGCCGTCGATGTTTTCCTTGATGCTCTCCGCCTCCAGCAGCTCCCTGCGCTGGCCGTAGACCACCTTGCGCTGGTCGTTGTTGACGTCGTCGAATTCGAGCAGGTTCTTGCGGATGTCGAAGTTGTGCGCTTCGACCTTGCGCTGGGCGTTGGCAATTTGGCGGGTCACCAGCGGCGACTCGATGACGTCGTCTTCCTTCAGGCCCATCTTCGCCATCACCTTCTGCACCCAGTCGGCGGCGAAGATGCGCATCAGGTTGTCTTCCAGCGACAGGTAAAAGCGGCTGGAGCCCGGGTCGCCCTGACGGCCGGAACGGCCGCGAAGCTGGTTGTCGATGCGCCGCGATTCGTGGCGCTCGGTGCCGATGATGTGCAGCCCGCCCGCGGCCTTGGCGGCTTCGTGGCGCTGCTTCCATTCGCTCTTGATGCGGTCGCGGTCGAGCTCGCTCGCATTCGGATCCATCGCCGCCAGCGCGACTTCCAGCGAACCGCCGAGCACGATGTCGGTGCCGCGGCCGGCCATGTTGGTGGCGATGGTGACCGCGCCCGGGACGCCGGCGTTGGCGACGATCTGCGCCTCGCGCTCGTGGTGCTTGGCGTTGAGGACTTCGTGCGGGATCTTGGCCGATTCCAGCGCGTTGCTGAGCAGCTCCGACACTTCGATCGAGGTGGTGCCGACCAGCACCGGCTGGCCGCGCTGCACGCAGTCTTCGATGTCGCGGATCACCGCGCGGTACTTGCCGGGGCGATTGAGGAAGACCTGATCGGAATTGTCGATGCGGACCATCGGCAGGTTGGTCGGAATGACCACCACCTCCAGCCCGTAGATGTTCTGGAATTCGAACGCTTCGGTGTCCGCGGTGCCGGTCATGCCCGACAGCTTGGCGTACATGCGAAACAGGTTCTGGAAGGTGATCGAAGCCAGCGTCTGGTTCTCGCGCTGGACGTTGACCTTTTCCTTGGCTTCGACCGCCTGGTGCAACCCGTCCGACCAGCGCCGCCCCGGCAGGGTGCGCCCGGTGAACTCGTCGACGATGATCACCTCGCCGTCCTTGACGATGTAGTCGACGTCGCGCTGGTAGATCGCATGGGCGCGGATCGCCGCATTGAGGTGGTGCACGACGTGGATGTTCTGCGCCGCGTACAGGCTTTCCTCCGGGCCGAGCACGCCGATGTCGCGCAGCTTCTGCTCGGCGTTTTCCTGACCGTCCTCGGACAGGTGGATCTGCTTCTGCTTCTCGTCGACCCAGTAGTCGCCCTCGCCCTCTTCTTCCTTCTGGCGGACCAGCGACGGCACGATCCCGTCGACCTTGATGTACAGCTCAGGCGATTCGTCGGCCGGGCCGGAAATGATCAGCGGCGTGCGCGCTTCGTCGATCAGGATCGAATCCACTTCGTCGACGATGCCGAAATTCAACCCGCGCTGGAAGCGGTCTTCCTTGGCCAGCGCCATGTTGTCGCGCAGGTAATCGAAGCCGAATTCGTTGTTGGTGCCGTAGGTGATGTCGCAGGCGTAGGCCGGCCCCTTGTCGCCGTGGTTCATGCCCGGATAGATCACCCCGACCGACAGTCCCAGCCAGTTGTAGAGCTTGCCCATCTGCAGCGCGTCGCGGCGGGCGAGGTAGTCGTTCACCGTCACCACGTGGACGCCCTTGCCTTCCAGCGCGTTCAGATAGACGGCGAGCGTGGCGGTCAGGGTCTTGCCTTCGCCGGTGCGCATCTCCGCGATCTTGCCGCCGTGCAGCACCATGCCGCCGACCAGCTGGACGTCGAAGTGGCGCATCCCGAAGACGCGTACCGAGGTTTCGCGACAGACCGCGAAGGCTTCCGGCAGGATCCGGTTGAGGGTCTGGCCTTCGCCAATGCGCTTGCGGAATTCGTCGGTCTTGGCCTTGAGCTCGTCGTCCGAAAGCGCCTGCATCTGCGGTTCGAGCGCGTTGATCTTCTTGACGACGGTGTTGTACTGCTTGAGCAGGCGCTCGTTGCGGCTGCCGAAAACGCTGGTGAGCAAACTGTTGAACATGGGGGAAACAATCCTTGGCGGGATGCGCGCTGCGGCGCGGCATCGAATTTCGGCGACAACGTCGGGCCCCGCACGAACGCAGGACGTTCGAGCGAAGCCGGACAGTTTAACGGGATGCGGCCGATCGCGCCTGCGCGGAGCCGTCCTGCGTTGTCAGCCGCGGGGCGGCCCGTGGCGAGCCAAGGCGTTGTTGTGGCCAAGGAAGCGGCGCGGATCGACCACCACGCCATCTTGCCAGACTTCGAAATGGACGTGGGTGCCGGTGGAACGCCCGGTGGATCCGGCCTTGGCGATTTCCTGCCCGACGCGAACCAGATCGCCGACCTGATGGGTCAGGCGCGAATTGTGCGCATAGCGGGTGACATAGCCGTTGCCGTGGTCGATCTCGATGGTGTTTCCGTACCCGTTGCGCGCGCCGGCGAAGCTGACCACGCCGTCGGCCACGGCCAGCACCGGATCGCCGGGATTGGCTTCGAAATCGATGCCCTTGTGGTATTCGCCACCGCCACCGAACGGATCGGCGCGGCGCCCGAAGCCGGAGGTGATGAAGCTGCCGGCCACCGGGAAGCGCGACGGCAAGGCGCGCAGGTCGAGTCGCTGGTTGAACAGCAGCGATTCGATCACCGACAGCTGGGTGTCGGCCTGGCGGTAGTCGGCTTCCAGCAACGACAGCCGCTGCTTCAGCTCCTGCGCCGACATGTCGGACGCGCCGCGTCCGCTGCCGCCCTGCCCGACCGGACGATTGAAATCGAATTCGCCGTCTTCCAGCTGCCCGGCCTGGGTCAGCCGGCTGCCCAGCGCATTGAGCCGGTTGGCCTGCGCCTGCAGCTCGGCCAGACGTGCCGCCAGCGCGTTGACTTCGCGCTGGGCATCACGCCGCGCCCGATTCAGTTCCGCCTGTTTTTCCGCATTCGCCGCCTGCAGCGTCTCGACCTGGGCCATGCCCACCGCGCTGCGCCCCAGTGCGCCGCACAGCATGCCGGCACCCAGCAGCAGGGCCAGCGCCGCCAGCGGCCGTGCGCCCGCCCAATGCCGAAAACGCTCCACCTGCAGATGCAGGCGAGTGCGGGTATCTTGGGACTGGCTTGTTTCGGTCATTGCTTATGCCTGGTTCGCGATCCACACCCCCGCGGGGCAATGCCCCGAATCCCGGTCCGCGCGCGGCGCTGGAAGCGCTGCTCGCCGGCTCCGCCGGTGGCACCTTGCGCCGGGCCCAGTGGCTCGATGCGGTGGATCAGTTGTTGCGTCCCTGTCTACCTCCCGGGCTGGCGTCGCATGCGCGCCTGGCCAACATCCGGGACAACAGGCTGGTTTTCGTCGCCGACTCGCCGGTGTGGCATGCCAGAATCCGGCTTGCCGCGCCCGCGCTGATCGACGCCGCCCGCTCCATCGGGCTCGAAGTGACCGGTTTGAGCGTCAAGACGACCGCTGGCCCGTTGCGCCCGCTCCCAGCAAACGCCGAACCCCGCACCCCGATGTCGGCAACCGCCCGCTCGGAGCTGGCGGCCGCCTTGGCCTTGCTGAGACCGAACCCGGAAGCCACCCCCAGCGGGGTGAACCGGGCCGAAAAGAAAAGGGGAACGTAAAGCATCCCCTCGACCGGCCACGGCGCATCCTACCTGCGTAACCGCCGGAATTTGTTAAGAAATCGGAAACAGACCGTGCCCTGCAGCACGGATTGTGCACCCGACCACCCGTTTCAGACCGCCGGCAACGCCGCCCCGTAGACCGGCACGCTGGCCGATTCCGGGGCGTCCGCGGCAATCAGCTCCCACGCTTCGGCGTCGGCCAGCAGCGCGCGCACCAGCGCATTGTTCAGCGCGTGGCCCGATTTGTAGCCCTCGTAGGCGCCCAGAATGGGATGGCCGGTCAGATACAGGTCGCCGATCGCATCCAGCGCCTTGTGGCGGACGAACTCGTCGGCGTAGCGCAGTCCGTCCTCGTTCAACACCCGGAACTCGTCGAGCACGATGGCGTTGTCCATCGAACCGCCCAGACCGAGGTTGTGCTCGCGCATGGATTCCAGATCGCGCATGAAACCGAAGGTTCGGGCGCGGCTGATTTCGCGGATATAGGCCTCGGTCGAAAATTCCAGTTCAACCCTCGAAAGCGCCTCCGGGATGGCCGGATGGTTGAACTTGACCGTAAAGCCGACCCGGAAGCCTTCATAAGGCTCGAAGCGGGCGAGCTTGTCGCCGTCGCGCACCTCGACCGGCTTGCGGATGCGCACAAAGCGCTTGGGTGCGTTCTGTTCGACGATCCCCGCCGACTGCAGCAGGAACACGAACGGACCGGCCGAGCCGTCCATGATCGGCACCTCGGCCGCGGTCAGGTCGATGCAGGCGTTGTCGATGCCCAGCCCCGCCAGCGCCGACATCAGGTGCTCGACGGTCAGCACCTTGGCGCCGTCGCGGCTCAGGCCGGTGCACAGCGTAGTTTCGGTCACCAGCAGCGCGCTGGCCGGCAATTCCACGACCGGATCGAGATCGACGCGGCGAAAGGCAATTCCGGCATCGGCAGGCGCCGGCCGCAGGGTCAGGAAGACCTTTTCGCCGCCGTGCAGGCCCACGCCGGTGGCACGGGTGACGTTCTTCAGTGTGCGCTGTCGCAACATGCGCAAAAGTGTAGCGCAGGGATGGCTGAACCCAGCCAGAAGCAGCGTGCAATGCAGCGTTTCAGGAATCGCATAAAAGCGGCCGGTCGGCGCACCGACCGGCCGAAAAGTGCATCGATTTTCAGATCGACGCACGGGGACCGGAACACCGCTTCCGTGCGGGAACATCGCAACGCGAGCCGAAGCAGCAACGACCCGCGTCCCTGACACCGACCGTCCAGGCCGGCGCATCGCACGCTGTTCAGTCCGCCTGACGACGCAGAAAGGCGGGAATGTCCAGATAGTCGTCCTTGGGCAACTCCGCCGTGACCGGCGCCGATTCCGGTCCACGCCGCAGCGCGCTGGCCAGCGAAGCGGGGCGCGGCATCTCGTACGGATCGGCCACGGCATCGATCGCCAGCCCAGTGGTGCCGTCGCGGCGCAGGGTGTTGTTGATCAACTGCACCGGCTGGCGGCGCGGCGCCTCGCCGATCGGCTCGAAGCGCACGCTGCGCGGCTCGGGCTGCGTCAGCCGCACGCTGGTCGTGGCCCGGCTCAGGCCGGTCGCCACCACCGTGACCCGCACTTCGTCCTGCATTTGCTGATCCAGCACGGTACCGATGACCACGGTCGCGTCTTCGGAAGCGAACTGCTCCACGGTGCGGCCGACTTCGTCGAATTCGGCCATGGTGAAGTCCGGGCCGGCGGTGATGTTGACCAGGATGCCGTTGGCGCCGGTCAGGTTGACGTCGTCGAGCAGCGGATTCTGGATCGCCGCTTCGGCCGCCGCCTGCGCGCGGTCGTCGCCGCGGGCGCTGCCGGTGCCCATCATCGCCAGACCCATTTCCGACATCACCGTGCGCACGTCGGCAAAGTCGACGTTGATCAGGCCCGGGCGCACGATCAGGTCGGCGATGCCCTGCACCGCGCCCTGCAGCACGTCGTTGGCGGCGCGGAAGGCCTGGATCATGGTGGCGTTGCGGCCGAGCACCGTGATCAGTTTTTCATTGGGAATGGTGATCAGCGAATCGCAGTGCTGCGAGAGTTCCTCGATGCCCTTGGCCGCCACCTGCATGCGGCGACGCCCTTCGAACGGGAACGGCTTGGTGACCACGGCCACGGTCAGGATGCCCATTTCCTTGGCCAGCTGCGCCACCACCGGCGCGGCGCCGGTGCCGGTGCCGCCGCCCATGCCGGCGGTGATGAACACCATGTCCGCGCCCTGCAGCACATCCATGATCGCGTCGCGGTCTTCCAGCGCCGCCTGCCGGCCGACCTCGGGGTTGGCGCCGGCGCCGAGACCCTTGGTGACGTTCGCGCCCAGCGTGAGCTGCCGGCTCGCGCCGCAGTTCTTGATCGCCTGCGAATCGGTGTTGGCGGTGATGAACTCCACGCCATCGACGCTGCTGCTGACCATGTGCGCAACGGCATTGCCGCCGCCGCCGCCCACGCCAATCACCTTGATCACCGCATTGGGTGCAAGCTGCTCGATCAATTCGAAATGTGCCATGTCCGTGTCCTTTGTCGTTGTTGGTTGTGATGCGTTATGCGTTGTTCGTGCCCGGTGCTTCGTGCTTCGCGCCCTGCCGCCCCCTCCGGTCCCCGGCCCCTAACCCCTGACCCCTGTTCTTAAAATTCCCCGCTGAACCACTTGAACCATTTCTTGACCGTTCCTCCGGCCTTGCCGGTCGCAAGCTTCGGTCGCTTCGGCGCCTCGATCTGACTGCCCATCAGCAGCAGGCCCACGCCGGTGGCGTGGACCGGGTTGCCCACCACTTCGCCCAGCCCGGTGACGTGCTGCGGCACGCCGATCCGCACCGGCATCTGCAGCATTTCTTCGGCCAGTTCGACCACGCCTTCCATCTTCGAAGCGCCGCCGGTGAGCACCATGCCGGCGCGCACGCGCTGTTCGAAACCGGAGCGCCGCAGTTCGGCCTGCACCAGTTCGAAGATTTCCTCGTAGCGCGCCTGCACCGCCTGCGCCAGCGCGTGCCGCGGCATCCGCCGCGGTGGGCGGTCGCCGACGCTTTCGACCTGGATGCTTTCTTCGGCGCGCGCCAGCTGCGCCAGCGCACAGGCGTACTTGACCTTGATGTCCTCGGCGTGCGGCGTCGGCGTGCGCAGCATGTGGGCGATGTCTTCGGTCACCTTGTCGCCGGCGACCGGCAAATTCGCGGTGTGGCAAATCGCGCCCTGCACGAACACCGCGATGTCGGTGGTGCCGGCGCCCATGTCCACCAGCACCACGCCCAGCTCGCGCTCGTCGTCGGTGAGCACCGCCGTGCTGGACGCCAGCGAGGACACGATCAGTTCATCGACCTGCAGCCCGCAGCGCTGCACGCATTTGCTGATGTTCTGCGCCGCCGACTGCGCGCAGGTGACGATGTGGGCGTGGACTTCAAGGCGTACGCCGGTCATGCCGACCGGGTTCTTGATGTCTTCCTGCGAATTGTCGAGCACGTATTCGCGCGGAACCGCGTGCAAGATCCGCTGGTCGGCCGGGATCGCCACCGCCTTGGCCGCTTCCAGCACCCGGTTGAGATCGTCGTAGCTGACCTCGCCGTCGCGAATCGGCACCACGCCGCTGGAGTTCTGGCACTGGACGTGATTGCCGGAAATCGAGGCGTACACGCTGCGCACTTCGCAGCCGGCCATCAGCTCGGCTTCCTCCACCGCACGCTGGATCGACTGCACCGTGGAATCGATGTCGACCACGACGCCACGACGCATGCCGCGCGATTCATGGGTGCCGATACCGATCACCTCGATCGGCTCGCCCGGCACGTATTCGCCGACCAGTGCGGTCACCTTGGAGGTGCCGATATCGAGGCCGACGATGAGGGATTTGCCGCTTTTGGGGTTCATGTGCTGCCGGAATCTGTCATGGGGGACGGGAGGGCGGGCGCTTCGGCCTTCACCCAGGTCAAGGTGAAGCCGTTGGTGTAGCGAAGATCGGCGCGGGCAAGATGGCGCCGCGGGTCCTGCGCCTGCAGTTGGGCAAGAAACGGCGCGAAGCGGTCAAGTCGCGCCTGCGGATCGTTGCGACCCAGCACAATGTCGGTGCCGTCGCGCAGGGTCACGGTCCAGCTGCCGCGAAGATCGATCGCCACCCCGCGCACGCCGCCGACGTTGGCCAACTGCCCGCGCGCCGCGTTGAAGAGCCTGGCGACCTCAGGCACCCGCGCCTCGGGACCGTCCAGCAGCGGCAACCCATCCGGAAGCCGCAGCGTCCCCAACGGGAACAGATGGCCGCGTTCGGACAGCACCTGCGCCTTGCCCCAGCGCGCCACCGGCCGATATTCGACCACGCGCACTTCCAGCACGTCCGGCCACTGCTTGCGGACTTCGGCATGCTCCACCCAGGCCACCTTGCCGACCGCGCGCTGCACGGCGGCCAGATCGACCGCAAAGAAGCCGCGCTGCGCCAGCGGCCGCACCGCCGTCTGCAGCTGGGCGCGATCGACCCGCTGCAGCGGCCCCTGCACGCGCAGGGTGCGCAGCGGCCAGTGCGCGCCGCCCCACCAGCCTTCGACCACGCCGGCAACAGGCAGCGCGATCAGCGCCACCGCCAGCAGCCAGACCAACAGTCGCAGGGCGGGGTTCATGCCGTCTGCTCCAGGATTCGCCAGCACAGCTCTTCGAACGACACGCCGAGCTGACGCGCCGCCTTGGGCACCAGCGAGTGGCTGGTCATGCCCGGCGCGGTATTGACCTCCAGCAGGTACAGCGCGCCGCTGCCCGCATCGCGCATCACGTCGACCCGGCCCCAGCCGCCGGCGCCGGAGGTGCGGAACGCGGCCAGCGCCAGCGTGCGGATCGCGACTTCTTCCTCGCCCTCCAGGCCCGGGCACAGGTACTGGGTGTCTTCGGCGACGTACTTGGCCTGGTAGTCGTACCAGCCGCCCCTGGGCACGATCCGGATCGAGGGCAACGCCAGATCGCCGAGGATGCCGACCGTCAGTTCGTCGCCGACGACCAGCGTTTCCATCAGCATTTCGCCGCCGTATTCGCTGGCGACGCGCTGCGCTTCGTCGAGCGCAGCTTCGGTCTCGACCCGCACCGCGCCGACGCTGGAACCTTCGCAGGACGGCTTGACGAACACCGGCAGGCCCAGCTTCCGCGCCGCAGCGCGCAGATCGGCATCGGGCGACAGGCGCAGGAATCGCGGCGTCGGCAGGCCTTCGCCCATCCACACTTGCTTGGTGCGGATCTTGTCCATGGTCAGCGCGCTGCCGAGCACGCCGGAGCCGGTGCAGGGAGTTTCCAATGCGGCAAGGAAGCCCTGAAGCACGCCGTCTTCGCCGCCGCCCTTGTTGCCGTGCAGGATGTTGAACACGCGGTCGAACATGCCGTGCACCAGCGCATCGACCAGCGCCGGAATGCCGTCCACCGCGTGTGCGTCCACGCCGCGCGAACGCAACGCGTCGAGCACGTTGCGCCCGGAATCGAGGGAGACCTCGCGCTCGCTGCTGGTGCCGCCCATCAAGACGGCCACCCGGCCGAACGCGGCGGGATCGGTCACCCGCAGCGGCGGCAATGCGTTCGTGTTCATGCCTGCGCTCCCTGGACACGTTCTCCCGGCAGGCCGTCGCGGGCGAGCTGCTGCGCCGCCGCGCCGATATCGCCCGCGCCCATCAACAAAAGCAGGTCGCCGTCGCACAGGATTCCGGCCAGCGCTTCGCCCAGTTCGGCGGCGCTGCCGACCACCACCGGATCGACCCGGCCGCGGGTGCGGATCGAACGCGCCAGCGATTTGGCGTCGGCGCCGACGATCGGCGCTTCACCGGCCGGATAGACCTCGGTCAGCAGCAGCGCATCGACGCCGGAAAGCACCGCCGCGAATTCGTCGAACAGGTCGCGGGTGCGGGTGTAGCGGTGCGGCTGAAACGCCACCACCAGCCGCCGCTGCGGCCAGCCGCCGCGGGCCGCGGCAAACACCGCCGCCAGTTCCTTCGGATGGTGGCCGTAATCGTCGACCAGCGTGGCCTGGCCGCCGCTTGGCAGTTTGAGCTGGGCAAGCTGGTTGAAGCGGCGGCCGATGCCCTGGAAGCTCTCGAAGGCGCGCGCGATGGCCGCATTCGGCACCCCAAGCTGCCAGCCGATGGCCGCGGCGGCCAGCGCATTTTGCACGTTGTGCCGTCCCGGCAGCGCCAGCGTGCAGGGTGTGCGGGTGGCATCCGGCAGACACAAGGTGAACAGCATCCTGCCGCCGTCCTGGCGCACGTCGGCGGCGCGCACGTCGGCTTCGGAATCAAACCCGTAGGTGATGAGATGGCGGGTGACGCCGTGCGCCAGCGCCGCCACTTCGTCGTTGTCGATGCACAGCACGGCCAGCCCGTAGAACGGCAGCCGGTGCAGGAATTCGGCAAAGGCCTGCTTGACCCGCTCGAAATCGCCGCCGTAGTTTTCCAGATGGTCGGCATCGATGTTGGTGATGACCGCCACCGCCGGATTCAGGCGCAGGAAGCTGCCGTCGCTCTCGTCGGCCTCGGCCACCAGCCAGTCGCCCTTGCCCAGCCGCGCGTTGGCACCGGCGGCAAGCAGCTTGCCGCCGATCACGAAGGTCGGATCCAGCCCGCCTTCGGCCAGCACGCTTGCGGTCAGCGAGGTGGTGGTGGTCTTGCCGTGGGTGCCGGCCACCGCGACGCCGCGCTTGAAGCGCATCAGCTCGGCCAGCATCTCCGCGCGCGGCACCACCGGAATGCGCTGCGCGCGCGCTTCCAGCAATTCAGGGTTGTCCGGCTTGATCGCGCTGGAGATCACCACGCAGTCGGCACCGAGCACATGGGCAGACGTGTGGCCTTTGTAGATTTCGATTCCCAGTTCGGCCAGCCGTCGGGTCACCGGCGTGTCGGCGGCATCGGATCCGGTGACCCGATACCCCTGGGTGCGCATCACCTCGGCGACACCGCTCATGCCGGCACCGCCGATGCCGACAAAATGCACCCGCGGCAGCGTCCGCGTGGCATCGCCGATCTGGCGCAGGTAGGGAACGTGCGCGTTCATCGGGCAGCCTTTGCGTTGACGGTGGCAAGAACCGCCGCGGCCACCTCGCGTGCGGCATCGGGGCGGGCGAGCGCACGCGCCGCTTTTGCCATGGCCAGGCGCTGCGACGGATCGACCGCCAGCGTTTCCAGCACGCTGCGCAGGCGCTTGGCGAGATCGTCCGATTGCGGCAGCAGCAGCGCCGCGTCGCGCTCGACCAGATATTGCGCATTGCGGGTCTGGTGGTCATCCACCGCCTGCGGAAACGGCACCAGCACGCTGCCGACGCCGACCGCGCACAGCTCGGCCAAGGTCAGTGCGCCGGCGCGGCAGACGACCAGATCCGCCCAAGCGTAGGCGGCGGCCATGTCGGCGATGAACGGCTCGACGCTGGCTGTCACGCCGGCGTCCGCATAGGCTTTGCGCGCTTCATCGAGCAGCTTCTCGCCGGCCTGATGGCGCACTTCGACCGGATGCCCGAGCGCGGCGACCGCCTGCGGCACGGCGGCGTTGAGCGCGCGCGCGCCCTGGCTGCCGCCCAGCACCAGCAGCCGCAGCGCGCCGGCGTGATCAATCCCGCGATTTTCCGGCGGCGGCACTTGCGCGATTTCCAGCCGCACCGGATTGCCGACCAGCGTTTCCTTCGCAAAGGTCTGCGGAAAACCGACCAGCACCTGAGCGGCGAGTCTGGCCAACACCTTGTTGGTCATGCCGGCGGCGCGATTCTGTTCATGCACCAGCAGCGGGATGCCGGCCAGCCTGGCCGCGATTCCGCCCGGCCCGGCCGCATAGCCGCCGAAACTGATCACCGCCGCCGGGCGCTCGCGGCGCAGCACGCGCGACGCCGCACGCACCGCGCGCAACACCCGCAGCGGCGCGCCGAGCAGGGTCGCAATGCCCTTGCCGCGCACGCCCTTGACCGCGATGGTGTCGATCTCGATGTTCTGCACCGGCACCAGCCGCGTTTCCATGCCGCCGTCCGCACCCAGCCAGCGCACGCGCGCGCCAACGTCCTGCAACGCCTGCGCGACCGCAAGACCGGGAAAGATATGGCCGCCGGTGCCGCCGGCCATCACCATCACCAGGGGCGAGGCCGCGTTCAACGCGCCCTCCGCAGTGCCGAAACGGCACTGGATTCCGCCGACTGGCGGCCGAGGATCGGCTCGATGCGGCCACGTCCGCGGCCGCCGCCGCGTCCGGTCGCCTCGGCCGTGGACACGGGCGGCTGGCCGATCGCCGGCGCGCCCACCGACGGGACCATCGCCACCGCGCGCCGTATCGCCACCTGCCTGGAGGCGCGCTCGTATTCCCACGACACCCGCAGCAGCAATCCGATCGCCGCACAGGTCATCAACACGCTGGAGCCGCCGTAGGACACCAGCGGCAACGTCAGTCCCTTGGTGGGCAACACGCCGAGGTTGACGCCCATCGAAACGAAGCTTTGCAGACTCATCCACAGCGCAATGCCGAATGCGAGATAGCCGGCGAAATGCCGCTTCATTTCCACGCACTTGAAGCCCAGCCAGAAGGCACGCCCGGCCAGCAGCGCATACAGTCCGATCACCGCAAGGACGCCGACCAGGCCGAGTTCTTCGGCGATCACCGAGAAGATGAAATCGGTGTGCGCTTCCGGCAGGTAGGACAATTTCTGCACCGAGGCGCCCAGCCCAACGCCGAACCATTCACCGCGACCGATCGCCATCAGTGCATTGCTGAGCTGATAGCCGGCGCCCAGTTGGTCCTGCCACGGATCCATGAACGAGGTGACCCGGCGCATGCGGTAAGGTTCGAAAATGACCAGCGCCACCAGGCCCGGCACCAGCACCAGCACCGGCAGAATCAAACGCTTGATCGGTGCGCCGCCCAGCACCAGCATGCAGGCGGTGATTCCGAACAGCAGGACGGAAGAACCGAAGTCCGGTTGCAGCAGAAGCAGGATGACCAGCAGCACCACCACGCCAGCCGGTTTCAACATCGCATACCAATTTTCGGCGACTTCCTCGCTGTAGCGCTTCAAATAGCTGGCCAGCCAAACCAGATAGAACACCTTGACCAACTCCACCGCCTGGAAGCTGGCCGGTCCGAGATTGATCCAGCGCCGCGCGCCGTTGACCGTCTTGCCGACCACCGGCAGCCAGACCATGGCCAGCACGACAAAGCAGGCAAGCAGCAGCCATAGCCCGCGCCGTTCGATGATCTTCAGTTCCAGCCGCATGGCCAGCGCGGCGATCACCAGCCCGCCGCCGAGGAACACCAAATGGCGCGACAGGAAATGCCACGGCGTCGCGTTCTGGCCGCCGCCGGCGATCGCGGCCGAGCCGACCATCACCACGCCAAGACTGGCCAGCAGCACGGCACAGCCGAGAATCCACGGATCAAAGCGCCCGCCGATCTCGCCGACGCGGGTCGCTTGCTGCGGGCTGTCGAAGGCAACGGCATTCATCAGCGCACCTTCAACGTGGCAAGCCCGACCAGCACCAGCACCACGCTGATGATCCAGAAGCGCACGATCACGCGCGGCTCCGGCCAGCCCTTGAGTTCGAAGTGGTGGTGGATCGGTGCCATCCGGAACACGCGCTTGCCGGTGAGCTTGAAGCTGGCGACCTGGATCATCACCGACAGGGTTTCGATCACGAAGATCCCGCCCATCAGCACCAGGACCAATTCCTGACGCACGATCACCGCAATCGTGCCCAGCACCGCGCCCAGCGCCAACGCGCCGATATCGCCCATGAACACCATCGCCGGATAGGTGTTGAACCACAGGAATCCCAAACCGGCACCGGCAATCGCGGTGCAGACGATGATCAATTCACCGGCGCCCGGCACCCGCGGGATTTGCAGGTATTGGGCGAAGGTGGCATTGCCCGAGGCGTACGCGAACACGCCCAGCGCGCAGGCCACCAGCACGGTGGGCATGATCGCCAGGCCATCGAGGCCGTCGGTCAAATTGACCGCGTTGGAAAACCCGACAATCCAGAAATACGCGACGGCGACGAACCCGAACCCGGCCATCGGCAGCGCGATCGACTTGAACAGCGGCACGTAGAAGGTGGTCGCCGCCGGCACGTCGGCGAACGCGAACAAATAGATCCCGGCCGCCAAACCCAGCACCGACTGCAGCGCGTATTTGGTGCGCGAACGCATGCCGTTGGGGTCGCGCTTGACGATTTTCATCCAGTCATCGGCCCAACCGATGGCGCCGAAGCCCAGCATCACCACCAGCACCACCCACACATATTTGTTGCGCAGATCGCCCCACAGCAGAACCGTGACCGCGATCGAGGCGAGGATCAGCGCGCCGCCCATGGTGGGCGTGCCGGCCTTGGAGAAATGCGACTGCGGGCCGTCGCCGCGGATCGGCTGTCCACCCTTGAGCTGGGAGAGCTGGCGGATCATCGCCGGCCCCCACCACAGCGACAGCACGAGCGCGGTCAGCGCCGCAAGAATGGCGCGGAAGGTGAGGTAGTTGAACAGGCCGAAATGGCGCTGCAACTGTTCCAGCCAACGGGTAAGTTCAAGCAGCATGGGGCCCGCCCGCGGCGCGAAGGTTGAACGACGGATGCAGGTGACAAGCGTTCATCGGCCGCCCCCCTGCTCCAGCAAATTGCGCACGATCCGATCCATCGCGCTGCCGCGCGAGCCTTTGACCAGGATTGCCACCGGCGCCGTGCGCTTGGCTTCGGCATCGAATTCGCGCAGGCCGGCAACCAGCGCGGCGGTGAGCGCCTCGTGGTTTTCGAAGTGGCGTCCGCCCGCGCCGAAGGCGCTGACTGCATGTGTGCTCAGCGAACCCAATCCGTACAGCCTTGCGATTCCTGCCGCACGCGCCTGTTCGCCGGCGCGCGCGTGCAGCGCTGCCGCCGTTTCGCCCAGTTCGCGCATGTCGCCGAGCACCAGCCAGCGCTCGCCCTCGGCACTCGCCAATACTTCAATCGCTGCCGCCAACGACCCCGGATTGGCGTTGTAGCTGTCGTCGATCAGCAGCGTGCCGTCGTCGAGGCGATGGGTGGCGAGGCGACCGGAGACCGGAGCGGATTGCCCAAGCCCGGCGCGAATCCGGCCCAGGTCGGCGCCTGCGGCCAGCGCCATCGCTGCCGCCGCCAGCGCGTTGCGGACGTTGTGCAGGCCCGGCAACGGCAGGGTGATTTCGATGGCGCCGCCGGGCGCGACCAGTTCGAAATGCGATCCGGCGATGCCCGCGTACACATTGCGCGCATGCACGTCGGCCTGCGCATCCAGCCCGAAGCGCAGCAAACGTCGCCCGTGGGCACGCTCGGCGAAATACAGTGCGAAAGCGTCGTCGGCATTGATCACGGCCGCGCCGTCGCGCGGCAGCGCATCGTAGATCGCGCCCTTGGTCTCGGCCACGCCCCGCAGGCTGCCCATCCGCTCCAGATGCGCGGAAGCGACGTTGTTGACCAGCGCCACGTCCGGGCGCGCGATTGCGGTCAGCCAGGCGATATCGCCGGGCTTGCCGGCGCCCATTTCGTAGACCGCAAAACGTGCGTCATCGGGCGCACCCAGCACCGCCAGCGGCAGGCCGATTTCATTGTTGTAATTGCCGGGGTTGGCGTAGGCATCGCCCATCTGGCCGAGAATCGAATGCAGCAGGGTCTTGACCGTGGTCTTGCCGTTGCTGCCGGTGATGGCCAGCACTTTGGTCTGGCGCTGGCGCTGAACCGCGCCGGCAAAATGGCCCAGCGCGCGTTCGGTGTCGTCCACGAGGACTTGCGGAATCGTCGCATCCACGGCGCGCGACACCAGCGCGGCAACGCAGCCACCCTCCGCCGCCGCCTGCACGTGGGCGTGGCCATCGAAGCGCTCGCCCTTGAGCGCGACGAACAGCGCCATGCCGCTTTCCGGCAGCGCACGCGTATCGGTGGCAACCGCATCGACGGGCCGATCCTCACCCAGCAGCTTGCCGCCGGTGGCCTGCGCGATCCACGAGAGCAGGCGCGGCTTCACGGGTGCCTCCGCAGGCACTCGCGCGCCACCGCCGCGTCCGCAAAGGGATGCTTGACGCCGTTGACGTCCTGATAGGGCTCATGGCCCTTGCCGGCGATCAGCACCACGTCATTCGCGCCGGCGGCGGCAATGGCCTGCGCGATGGCCTGCGCGCGGTCGCGCTGCACGACAACGTGGCTGCGCTCGCTGAAGCCGGCAACAATTTCGGCCACGATCGCATCGCCGTCTTCGTGGCGCGGGTTGTCGTCGGTGACGATCACGCGCTCGGCCAGCCGCTGGGCGATCGCCGCCATCTGCGGGCGCTTGCCGGTGTCGCGCTCGCCGCCGCAACCGAACACGCAGGTCAGCGTGCCGACCGCGTGTGCGCGCAGCGATGCCAGCGCTTGTTCGAGCGCGTCGGGCGTATGCGCGTAGTCCACCACCACCAACGGCAGACCGCCCTCGCCGCCGAGGCGGTTCATGCGTCCATCCACCGGCGACAGTTCGGACAGGGTCTGCGCGATCAGCGCCGGCGCCATGCCCAATGCGAACAGCGTGGTCGCCACGCCGAGCAGGTTGTCGACGTTGAAGCGCCCGAGCAGCAGCGAGCGCACCGGATGCGCCTGGCCGCCGGCGTGTAGCATGAAGCCGATGCCGGCGCCGTCGAGCACCAATTCCTCGGCGCGCACCGCCGCGCCATGCGCTCCGCGCGAGGAGAACCCGAGCGCACGCACCTTGCCGGCCACCGCCGCGTGCAGTTCGCGGCCGAAGGCGTCGTCGAGATTGACCGCCGCCGCGCGCAAACCCGGCATGTGGAACAGCTTGGCCTTGGCGGCACCGTAGTGGGCCATGTCGCCGTGGTAGTCGAGGTGGTCGCGGGTGAGATTGGTGAACACCGCCACGTCGAAGTGCACGCCATCGACGCGCCCCTGATCGAGCGCATGCGAGGACACCTCCATCGCCACCGCCGCCGCGCCCTCGTCGCGCAGCTCCGCCAGCAGCGCGTGCAGGCGCAGCACCAGCGGCGTGGTGAATCCGGTCGGCACTGTCTTCGGCCAGATCCCGGCGCCGAGCGTGCCAATCGTGCCGACCTGCTGCCCGCGCAGCGTCCACGCTTGCGCCAGCAGCTGCACGGTCGAGGTCTTGCCGTTGGTGCCGGTGACGCCGACCATCGTCATCCCGGCGCTGGGATGGCCGTGGAAGGCATCGGCCATCGTGCCCAGGCGCGCGCGCAAACCGGGAACGGCAATAGCGTCATCAGGCGCAGGCAAGTCGTCCGGCGCCGGCGGTTCATACAGAACCGCCACCGCACCGGCCTCCCGAGCCTGCTTCACGAAATGCAGACCATGGCTGGACGGGACTTCCTGCCGCGCCGGCAGCATTGCGACGAACGCGTCGCCGAATTTGACCTCGCGGCTGTCCTGCACCAGCCCGGTGATGGCCAGATCCGCCGACAGCCCTTCCAGTTCGGGCAGCAGTTCGTGCAGCAACATCGAGCGGGTCATGGCGCCCTCCCCGCTGCCGCTGTCGGCGCTGGCACGACTGAAGCACGCACCCCTTGCGCGCGCTGGCGCTTGGCTTCGGCCGTCGCCTGCGCGGCCTGCCACGCCTCGAGGTCGTCCGGCGAGACGTCCATCAGCCGCAGCGCGTTTTCCATCACGTTGTGGAACACCGGCGCGGCGACCACGCCGCCGTAATAGCTGCCGCGCGCCGGATCGGGATCGTTGACCGCAACCACCATCGCAAAGCGCGGGTGATCCACCGGCACCAGTCCGGCGAAATAGCCGATGTAGCGCCGCGAGTAGCCGCCGCCGCTGGCCTTGCGTGAGGTGCCGGTCTTGCCGGCGACGTGGTAGCCGAGGATCGCGGCGCGGGTGGCGGTGCCGCCGGGCTCGGTGACGGTCTGCATCATTCGCAGCACTTCGGCCGCGATCTTCGGATCGAGGACGCGCCGCGCCGGCTTGTTCTCGCCGCGCACGAAGCTCGGCTGATGCAGCAGTCCGCCGTTGCCCAGCGCGGCGTAGGCGGTGGCGATCTGCAGCGGCGTCACCGACAGCCCATAGCCGTAGCTCATGGTTTGCTTGGTGGTGCCGCTCCAGCGCGCCGGCTGCGGGAACAGGCCGGCCGCCTCGCCGGGGAATCCGCTGCCGGTCGAACGGCCGTAGCCGAAGCGGCGCAGGAAGTCGTTGAACTGGTCATCGCTCAGTCGCCGCGAGATCAGCGCCGCGCCGACGTTGGAACTCTTGCGGATCACGCCGGTGGTGTCGAGCACGCCGTAGTTGTGGGTGTCCGTGGTTCGGTATCTGCCATTGGCAATCCAGCCCGGGCTGGTGTTGAACAGCGTTTCCGGCGTGATCACGCCGGCTTCCAGCGCCGCCGCAACGGTCAGCGGCTTCATGGTCGAACCGGGTTCGAGCAGGTCGGTGACGGCGCGGTTGCGGTGGGCGTCGCGCGGCGAACTGCCCACCGCATTCGGATTGAAGGTCGGGAAATTGACCATCGCCAGCACTTCACCGGTACGCACGTCGAGCACCACCGCCGAGCCGCTGCTGGCGCCGGTTTCGGTGACCGCCGTGCGCAGTTCGCGGTGCGCCAGATACTGGATGCGGCGATCAATGCTCAAGGCCAGGTCGCGCCCCGGCTGCGCGGCGCGCACCAGATCGACGTTTTCGACGATCCGGCCACGCCGGTCGCGAATGACCCGCTTGGCACCCGGCTTGCCGCTCAGCCAGTCGTCGAAGGCCAACTCCAGCCCTTCCTGGCCGCTGTCGTCGATATTGGTGAACCCAAGCACATGCGCCAGCGCTTCACCCTGCGGGTAGAAGCGCCGGTACTCGCGCTGGCTGAACACGCCGGGGATCTCCAGCGCAATGATCCGCGCCGCATCGTCCGGATTCATTCGCCGCTTCAGATAGACGAATTCCTTGTCGGCGCGCGCGCTCAGACGGCTTTCCAGCTCGTCGCGGGCAATCCCCAGCGCATCGGCCAGTTGCGGCAGCCGATCCGGGGCCGCAAGCAGTTCCTTCGGGTTGGCCCAGATCGATTCCACCGGCGAAGAAATGGCCAGCGGCTCGCCGTTGCGATCGGTGATCATTCCGCGCGAAGCCACGATCGGAATTTCACGCAGGAAGCGCGCGTCGCCCTGCTGCTGGTAGAAAGCGTGGTTGACCACCTGCAGATCCAGCGCGCGCGCCAGCAGCGCCACCGAAGCCAGCGCCAGGAAGCCGGTAATCAGCAGCACGCGTTTGCGCAGGTCGAACCCCGTGCGCGGCCGCACCAGGCGATCGCTGCGTTCGTTGCGCTTGCCGCCGCCAAGCCAACGCGGCCGTTTGCCGAAATGCATCGTCATCGGCGCAGCACCACGATGTCTTCGGTGCGCGGAAACACCATGCCCAGCCGCGTCATTGCCACCTGATTGATGCGTCCGCTTTCCGCCCAGGTCGCCTGCTCGAGCTGGAGCCGGCCGAACTCGATGTTCAGATCGTCGCGCGCCTTCTCCAGCCGGGTCAGCACGATGAACGCCTGTCGGTGATCGTGACGGTCGCGCACGATCAAAAGCGCGGAAACCACGTTGGCAACCACCAACACGGCAAGGATCAGGAAGCGGGTCATGCGCGCGCCTCCGACGCTGCGGCGTCGAGCTTTTCCGCTACCCGCAGCACCGCGCTGCGCGCACGTGGATTGGCCGCCAATTCGTCCGCTCCGGCCTTTTGCGCGCCGCCGATCAGGCGCAACTGCGGAACGAAGGTGTCGATGGCCGGCCGCCGCCGATCCGCCGGCGGCGCCTTGGCGTGGCGCGCCATGAATTGTTTGACGATCCGGTCTTCCAGCGAATGAAAGCTGATCACCGCCAGCCGGCCGCCCGGCTTCAGGCTGTCCAGCGCGGCTTCGAGGCCCGCTTCAAGATCGGCCAGTTCGCGATTGATATGGATGCGGATGGCCTGAAAGCTGCGCGTGGCCGGATGCGTCTTGCTGGCGCCGCGAGGCAGCACCGAGGCGATCAGCTCGGCCAACTGCGCGGTGCGCGCCAGCGGTTGGACGCCCCGCTGCGCCACGATCGCGCGCGCAATCCGGCGGCTGGCACGCTCCTCGCCATGGCGCCAGAGCACGTCGGCGATTTCTTTCTCGTCGGCGCGCGCCAGCCACTGCGCCGCGCCTTCCCCCGACTGGGGATCCATGCGCATGTCCAGCGGGCCGTCCTTGGCGAACGAAAACCCGCGCTCGGCCACATCAAGTTGCGGCGACGACACGCCAAGATCGAACAGCACGCCGTCCAACCCCTGCTGCGCCTGCGGCCATTGGCCAAGTTCGGTGAAACTGCCGCGATGCAGGGCAAGACGCGGTTCGGCTCCGGCCAGCCGCTGCGCCACCGCAATCGCTTCCGGATCCTTGTCCATCACCAGCAACCGCCCCTCCGGCCCAAGCCGCTGCAAAATCCCCCGGGCGTGCCCCCCGCGTCCGAAGGTGCCATCCAGATAGGTTCCATCCCGTTTCACCGCCAGACCGTCCATGACCTCGGTAAACAGCACCGGCAGGTGGGCGGACGCGAGGTCCGCGCCACCGCCGTTCACAACTCCAGACCCATCAGGTGCTCGCCCAGATCGGCGTCACCAAACGTGAGCCGCACCTGTTCGTGATGCGCCTGCTCGCTCCACAATTCGAATTTCTCGCCCACGCCCAACAGCACTGCCCTGCGGTCAATGCCGGTCGCCGCACGCTGGCTAGCTGGCAGCGAAATACGCCCGCTGCCGTCGGGCTCGACAAAAGCGGCCGCGCCCACCAGCTTGCGTTGCAGCAGGCGGCTGTCGCTTTTGATTCGCGGCAACGCATTGACCTGATCGCGCAAACGCTCCCAGACCGCGTTCGGATACAGATACAGACAGCCGGCATCGAACGGGCTGTAGGTCAGGACGAGGCGGTTTCCGCAGACCTGCGCGACAAGCTCCCGGTAGGCGGTTGGAATCGCCAGCCGGCCCTTGTCGTCAATGGTGATGGCGGTCTCGCCCTGGAACATGCCGCAGTTCGCCCCGGTTTGGTCGATGCACGCTTTGGAAAACCACGATTTCCCCGGTTTTCCCACGTCTCGCCACAGTAGGCATCCCCTTGACCTCTGTCAACAAGATTTCGATTTCTTTTTCTTTTGTCCGGTCAAGGACTTGCAGCGAACTTCAAGAAGTTGTTCAAAGGTTATCCACAACGCAATGTTTCGCCTCAATTTTTAAGAATATGATCGCATTTCACCCCAAGTTTTCCAGGCTGCGCAGCGACTGTTCTGCTCATGCTGCGGCGCACAAACATCCGCTGGAGTGGCTGCGGCACAATCAGGCCATGTGCCTGGTCGGTCTCGCATGGAACGTTCACCCGCGCTGGCGCCTGGTTCTGGTCGGCAATCGCGATGAAATGCACGCACGCCCGACGGCGGCGCTTGCCGCATGGAACGGTGTCCCGGTCCTTGCCGGACGTGATTTGCGCTCGGGTGGCACCTGGATGGGGCTCGGTCCGAAAGGGCGGGCCGCGGTGGTCACCAATGTCCGCGCCGGTCTGCCCAAACCTTTCGACGGCCCCTCGCGCGGGGCGCTGCCCGGCGACTTTCTTGCCGGCAATTCGGATGCCGCCGTTTTTGCAGCGGACATCGCCGCCGGCGCCAGCCGCTACGCGCCGTTCAACCTGGTGTTGGCGGATGCCAACACCTGCGTTTACGTCGGCAACCACCCGAGCCGGAGCCCGCGCACGGTGCCGCCCGGCGTGCACGCCTTGTCCAACGGCCCGTTCGACGCAGCCTGGCCGAAAACGCTAAGGCTGCGGGGCGTACTGCAGAATTGGACCGACTCCGGATCCGAGGCGCTGGATCCGCTCTGGGATGCGCTGGCAAACGTGCAGACAGCGCCAGTCGCAGCGCTCCCGCACACCGGCGTTCCGGTCGAGTTGGAGCAGCGGCTGTCGGCGGCCTTCGTCCGCGGCGACGAGTACGGCACCCGCGCCAGCACCATTCTTCTGATCGATCACGACGGCTGCGCCCGAATCATCGAGCGCAGCTTTGGGCCGCAGGGCGCATTTCTCGGGGAAACCACGCTGGACAGCAGCGGTTGAGGTTGCGCGCGTGCGAACCCGTACAATGGCGGCGGCGGAGTCGGCCAGACAGTCGCGGCATCGGGCAACCGGTGTCGAGGAAAGTCCGGGCTCCACAGGGTACGGTGCCAGGTAACGCCTGGGCGGCGCGAGCCGACGGACAGTGCAACAGAAAGATACCGCCAGCGGTGCTGTCGCTGCGGAACGCTTGTCGGACGCAGGTCCGACCAAGTGTTTTCGTGAGACAGGATGCGGGCAAGGGTGAAATGGTGCGGTAAGAGCGCACCGCGAGTCCGGCAACGGACCGGCACGGCAAACCCCACCGGGAGCAAGACCAAATAGGGAGGCGGTGATGCGACCCGCAGAGCCTCCGGGTAGGTTGCTTGAGCGTATGGGTGACCATGCGCCCAGAGGAATGGCTGTCCACGACAGAACCCGGCTTATCGGCCGGCTCCGCCGCTACCTCCATCGCGCGCAGCGCGATGGAGCTCCCAAAGTTTGCTTCGCAAACCTTGGGCCCCAAGCTTTTGCGGGCCAAATCCCCCCGCCTTCGGCGCGCCCCCTTTACCAAAGGGGGCTTTCCACTCCCATCAATCAAGGCCTCTTCAGGCCTTTGCTTCCACACCCCCATTCGCGCCGATGGCGCGAATTGCCCCCTGACTCAGGGGGCGACTTCCATGCAGCACATGAAACCTGCTTCGAAAACCTTGGGCCCCAGGCTTTTGCCGGGGGTTGCCCTTTGGCAACTGGTCACGACCTCGGGCATTATCGGCCAATCCCGATGCAGACACGGGCTCAAAAGGACTATCTCGCGGAGCGTCTCATGATCAAGTGGAAGTTGATGCTGACCACTCTTCCGGTCGTCGTCGTCGTGGTCGTTCTCAAGTTCGCCATGGATCAGGTTTTCGACCTCCCCGGGTGGGTGGACTTCCCGGACGTGTCGGCCGTGCTGACTGCAGGAGCGTTCCTCGTGGGCTTCATGCTTGCTGGAACAATGACCGACTACAAGGAGAGCGAGAAACTCCCGTCGGAACTCGTGACGACATTGGAAACCATCGATGACCTCATCACCGTCAGCTCAATCAAGGAGGGATTCGACCCGCTTGCTGCGCGTCGCGCCTTGATCGAAATCGGGGATCGGATCCTCGATTGGCTGGCCAAACGTGCTCCCATCGATGCGATCCATTCGGCCATCGGCGCAATGAACGTGCACTTCCAGGCAATGGACAAGGCGGGGGCAACAGCACACGCGAATCGGTCGATCGTCTACATGAACACGATCCGTCGTACCGTCGGCCGGATCGATGTCGTCTCCAGAACCGGGTTCCTATCGACCGGCTACGCAATCTTGGAGGTCATGATCGTCGCGATCGTATTGCTGCTGCTCGTGTCGCGCTTCAAGACGCCGGTTGCCGAGTACACGCTCGTTACCAGCATTACGCTCATCTATGTATACATGCTGCGATTGATTCGTGACGTCGATAATCCTTTCGAATACGGTTCCGACCTTCAGCGCAAGGGGGCGGCCGAAATCGATCTGTTCCCGATCACCGAATTTCTGGCGCGGGCGAAGTCTCGCCTGCAGGCAGCGACGAACGCCGAGCCGGCGCCATGATCGCTGCGTCAGTCGAAAGCAGACGCCTGAAGACCGACGTCTAACCCCTCACTGGAGCGGACGTCCACGGCAACCCAGCGATGCAGCGAAGGGCGAAACGCAATCGCACACTCATAATTCTCCAGCGCCACCTGGCGTTTACTCCGCGCTCCTGATCCCCTGTCCCCTGTCCCCTGTCCCCTATCCCCCATACAGCGCCTTGCGCGGGGCGCCAGACAGTTCCGACGCCAGCTTCGCTGCAGTCGACGGCGGCAGGTGTTCGCACAGCTTGGCGTACAACCTGCGCCCTTCGATCAATTTCGCATCGACGTCTTCACCCGCGCCCTGCACCAGCACAACGAATTCGCCCTTGCGCTGGTTGGGATCGGATTGCACGCGCGCCAGCAGCTCGGCCAGCGTGCCGTCAAGCACGGTTTCGAACAGCTTGGTCAGCTCGCGCGCCAGCACTGCCGGACGCTGCGGGCCGAACGCCAGCGCCATGTCCGCCAGCGTTTCTTCGATCCGATGCGAGGCTTCGTAGAAAATCAGCGTACGCGCCTCCGCGGCCAGTCCCGGCAACCGCTCGCGGCGCGCCGCCGCCCTGGCCGGCAGGAAGCCTTCGAAAACGAAGCGATCGCTGGGCAACCCGGCAACGCTGAGCGCGGCGATCAGCGCGCTGGCACCGGGAATCGGGCTGACCTTGATGCCAGCCGCACGTGCGGCGCGCACCAGCCGGAAACCGGGGTCGGAGACCAGCGGCGTGCCGGCATCGGATACCAGCGCGAGGGAATCACCCGCCAGCATGCGGGCGACGATTTTGGCCGCGATGGCATCCTCGTTGTGCTCGTGCAGGGCGAGCAGCGGCGTCCTGATCCCGAAGTGGGCCAGCAGCTGCCCGCTGCGGCGGGTGTCTTCGACGCAGATCGCGGCCACGCCGCGCAAGGTGTCCTGCACACGCGGCGACAGGTCACCCAGATTGCCGATCGGGGTGGCAACCACAAAGAGCGTTCCGGTCCCGTCCATGCCTGCATCCGTCCACGCGGTTAGAATCCCCTTCAGTTTATCGACAGGCGCCCCAGACCGTGGCTTCGATGCGATCACTCTTCCTCGTCATGGCGCTGGCGCTGGCCGGCTGCGCCAACGTTTCCAATGTGTCGCATGCGCCCGTTGCCGCCTACGCAACCGCGTTCAGCGAGGCGCGAACGCTGGCGGCAACCCACGCCAACCTCGGCAGCCAGGCGCGTCGCGACAACGCCGCCGCCATCGATCGGCTGCTGGCCCAGTTGGACGACGCCACCCTTTCCCGCGACGCCGCCCAACTTCCCGCAGGCGATCCGCTCTACAACTTTGCCGGGCGTACCCTGCTGCGCCGCGGGCTGCCGTTGCCGCACGCGTTCGATCGCACCGACGTTTCGTTTGGCGCCGGCAACCGCCCCCCCGCCGACAGCGACGGTTATCGACCGCCGCTGCGGGTTGGCGTGCTGTTGCCGCTGTCCGGCAGCCAGGCCGCCGCCGCCGCTGCGGTGCGCGATGGTTATCTGACCGGCTACTACGGCGAAGCCCGCCGACGTCCGATCCTGCGCTTTTACGATACCGGTTCCGGGTATCGCGCCGCCTACGCCAAGGCCAGCGCCGACAACAACGACCTGCTGGTCGGCCCGCTCACGCGCGAGAACGTGGACGCGGCGTTCGCAGACGACACGCCGGATGTCCCGATGCTCGCGCTCAACCGCGGCAACAGCGCGCCGCCGTCGGGCAACGCCGCCTTCTCGCTGTCGCCCGAAGACGAGGGCGTCAGCCTAGCCCAGCAATTGATCGACCGCGGCAGCCGTTCGGTGTTGTTGATCGCAGGCAGCGAAGATACCCAGAAGCGCACGGCGGAGGCGGCGCGGACCACGCTGCAACGACGCGGCATTCGTATCGCCGCCAGCCTCGGCTATGCGTCGCATATGACCGACGCGCTGCGCGCACAGACGCAGTCCGACGTTGCTCCCGATGCCGTGCTGATGGTTCTTAAAGGCTCGCAAGCGCGCACGCTGGCACCCCAGCTTGTGGCGGCGGGATTGACCAACCTGCTGCGGCTGGCCAGTTCGCAGATCACTTCCGGAACCGGCAAACCCGAGGAAGATGCGGCGCTGGACGGCATCGTCTTCCCCACCGAAACCTGGTTGATCGAACGCGTGCCCGGCCTGCCTTCGCAATCCAGCGCCGCGGCGCAGGCGCGCACCGCCAAGGGTTCGGCCGCGCGGCTGTTCGCGTTCGGCTACGACGCCTGGCTGTTGACCGGCCATCTGGAGCAGCTGGCGCTGAACCCGAACACACGGCTTGCAGGCGCCACCGGGCGACTGAGCCTCGATGGGTTCGGCAACGTGCTGCGGCGGCCGAGCTGGTCGCGTTTCTCCGGCGGCGTTCCGGTGCCGCTGGGCAATGACGCACGCTGAGCCCGATCGCCACGCCCGCGGCGCGGCCAGCGAAGACGCCGCGCTGGCATTCCTGCAGGCGCGCGGCCTGCACGTGCTGGCCCGCAATGCCAACACCCGCGGCGGCGAGTTGGATCTGGTGATGCGCGATGCCGATTGCGTGGTGTTTGTGGAAGTGCGCTACCGCGCCAGCGCCGGGTTCGGCGGCGGCGCGGTGTCGGTGGATGCCAGCAAGCGCCGCAAACTGGTACACGCTGCGCAGGTGTGGCTGTTGCGGCATCCACAACACGCCAATGCACCCTGCCGGTTTGATGTGATCGCCGCCAGCGGCGACCCGGCCGCACCGCAACTGGACTGGTTGCGCGATGCGTTTCGCGCCGATGAGTGTTGATGTCGATGCCGCTGCCTGCCGCTTTTATCGCTGAACTCTCTGCCCTGCTGGGCGACGGCTGGTGGGTGGATGCCGCAACCTGCGAAGCGCACGCCAGCGATGATTCGCGTGGTCATCAACCACCCGAAGCGGTCGCCTTGCCGAGTACCCGCGAACAGGTGCAAGCCATCGTCCGTGCGTGTCGTGCGCACCACATCCCCATCGTGGCGCGCGGTGCCGGCACCGCCACCACCGGCGCCGCGGTGCCGGTCAGCGGCGGGATTGCGCTGTCGTTTGCGCGCATGAATCGCATGCTCGACATCCGCCCCGAAGATCGCTGCGCGGTGGTGGAACCGGGTGTGCGCAATGGCGATCTGCAAACCGCACTGCAAGCGCATGGCTTGTTCTGGCCGCCGGATCCGTCCAGTTTCGAAAGCTGCACCGTGGGCGGCAACCTGGCCACCAATGCCGGTGGCCCACGCGCGGTGAAATACGGTGCCACCCGCGACAACGTGCTCGGCGTAGTGGCGGTCACCGGTGCGGGCGAGCTGATTCGCGTTGGCGGCGCGTACACCAAGTGCGCGTCGGGCTATGACCTCACGCATCTGCTGATTGGCAGCGAAGGCACGCTGGCCCTGATCGTGGAAGCCACGCTGAAACTGACGCCGCGCCCACACGCGCAGGCCGGCTTGCGTGCGCTTTATCGCGATGCCAGCGCGGCGGCCGCCGCCGTCTCGCGGCTGATGGCGCAGCCGGTGCAACCGGCGATGCTGGAATTCATGGACAGGCGCAGCCTTGCACTGCTGCGCCACAACGGCAGCGCGGTGCCCGATGCCGGCGCGATGTTATTGATCGAAGCCGATGGCAGTGTGGATGCACTGCCTGACACCCTTGCCGCACTCGGCGCAGCCGCCGAAGGCGATGGCTTGATCGACATGGATGTAGCGCAAGACGGCATCGCCCGCGACACACTGTGGGCGGCGCGGCGCGCACTGTCGCCTGCACTGCGCACGATTGCGCCGGGCAAACTCAATGAAGATGTGGTGGTGCCGGTTTCGCGCATCCCCGATCTGGTGGCCGGGGTTGAGCAGCTGTCCGCAGACTACGCCCTGCCCATCGTCTGCTTCGGCCATGCCGGCAATGGCAATTTGCACGTCAACATTCTGTATCACCCGGACGATGCCGACGAAACCGCACGCGCGCATACCGCGCTGCCGAAAATTTTTGAACTGGCGCTTTCGCTAGGCGGCGCACTGTCCGGCGAGCACGGAATTGGCTTGGCCAAGCGCGACTTCATGCCGCAGGCATTCGATGCCGCCACCTTGGCCACGATGCGGGCGATCAAACTCGCACTGGACCCGGATGGCATTTTGAATCCGGGGAAAGTGCTGCCGGATTCGCCCTGAGCAGAATCGGCCAGCGGTGACTTTCGGCCGATACGCATGCCCGCAGCCATCCGCACAATGGATTTTCGGTTCCTGTGAGCGAGCCCATGTCCCCGCGTCTTTCCATCCGCCTCTCGATGGCGTTTGCGCTGCTCGTTTGCCTGCCCGCCGGCGCCCAGACCGCGCCCTCCGGCTTCGATCCGCAGATACTGTTCGCGCCGCTGCATCTGCCCAACCCGGCCAACGCCATCCGCGACGGTGCCGGCCGCCCCGGCAGCGCGTTCTGGCAGAATCGCGCCGACTACGCGATTTCCGCGCGCATCGATCCGGCCACTCGCACCCTGTTTGGTGAGGAAACGATCACCTACGGCAACCACAGCCCGGACGCGCTGGACGTGCTGTGGCTGCAGCTCGACCAGAACATTTACCGCCCGGATTCGCGCGGCGCGCTGACCTCGCCGTGGCCGAAGCGGACTGGCGCGACCAGCGACGGCTACCAGCTCGATGCCATCGAAATCGACGGCAAGCCCGTCACTTTTCTCGTCGACGACACCCGCCTGCGGGTGGATCTTCCGAGCGCGCTGCGCGCCCACGGCGGCCAGATCAAGCTGCATATCCGCTACCACTACACGGTACCCGGCACCTGGGGCGGACGCACCGCGATCACGCCGACCAAGAACGGCGACATTTACGAAATCGCCCAATGGTTCCTGCGCATGGCGGTCTATGACGACCTGCGCGGCTGGGACACCTTGCCCTACCTCGGCTCCGAGTTCTATCTGGAATACGGCAACATCGACTATTCGGTGACGGTGCCGTGGGACTGGATCGTGGCCGGCTCCGGCGAGCTGGTGAATCCGGCTGAAGTGCTCACCGCCGTCCAGCGCCAGCGCCTCGCGCAGGCCGCGCAAAGCGATGCCACCGTCTACATCCGCAAGCCCGATGAAGTCGGCGATCCGGCCTCGCGACCGACCCGCAGCGGCACCCAAACCTGGCGCTTCCACATGGGCCCGACCCGCGACGTGGCGTTTGCCGCCTCGCCGGCCTTCGTCTGGGACGCGGCGCGGGTCAACCTGCCGCAGGGCAAGCACGCACTGGCGATGTCGGTCTATCCAGTCGAAGCCGTCGGCAAGGACAAGTGGGATCGCTCCACCGAATATTTGAAAGGCGCGCTCGAACACTTTTCCGAAAAGTGGGCGCCCTATCCGTGGCCGGTGGCGATCAACCTCGGCGGCCACGGCGCCGGGATGGAATATCCGGGCATCGTGTTCGACGGTTTCGAGGACGGCGGCAAATTCCTGTTCTGGATCACCGCCCACGAAATCGGCCACAGCTGGTTTCCGATGATGGTCGGCTCCAACGAGCGCCGCGAGGCGTTCATGGACGAGTCCTTCAACACCTTCATCGACGTCTACGCGCAGGACGCCTTCAACGGCGGCGAATACGCGCCCAAACGCGACGGCGAATACGCGCCGGGCGGCGGCAACCCGGTCGATGAAATCCTGCCGCTGCTGGCCGATGCCAGTGCGCCGATCCTGATGGCGCTGCCCGACACCATCAGCGAGAAATACCGCCACCCGCTCACCTACTTCAAGGGCGCGCTGGGGCTGGTGCTGCTGCGCGAGCAGATCCTTGGCCCTGCGCGCTTCGATCCGGCCTTCCGCGCCTACATCGCGACCTGGAGCTGGAAGCACCCGACCTCGTCGGATTTCTTCCGCTTCATGGAAAGTGCGGCTGGCGAGGATCTGTCGTGGTGGTGGCGCGGCTGGTACTTCAACAACTGGCAGCTCGACCTGGGCATCACCGGCGCCAGCTACGTTGACGGCGATCCGGCCAAGGGCCTGAAAGTGCAGCTCGCCAGCAGGCAGAAGCTGGTGATGCCGGCCACCTTGCGCATCGACTTCACCGACGGCAGCCGGCGCGAACTGCGCGTGCCGGTGGAAGCCTGGCGCTATGGTGCAACTCCGGCGCTTACGCTCGATACCAACAAACCGGTCGCCCGGCTGACGCTGGATGCCGAGCACACGTTGCCGGATGCCGATCGCGGGAATAATGTTCTTTCTCTTCGATCCGATGGTGCAGCCCGATCGCCGCCTTCGGCTTCACCAACAACACGCTGATGCCGCGAGTCATAATAGGAGATCTGCCGCCATGCACACCATGCTCTGCACGATTGCCCTGTCGCTCTTCGCGATTGCCCCTTCGCCAGCACACGCGCAAACGCCTGCGAATCCACCAGCACCGGTTTCCCGTGAATACCGCGTCATGCTTGTTGGCAATTCCATGACCTACGTAAACAACATGCCGGCAATTCTGCGCGCCATCGGAACGGCTGAAGGCACGCCGATCATGACCGAAACGTATGCATCTCCAGGCGGAAAGCTCAGCGATCGCCTTTCAGACGGATACGCAAGCGCGGCGCTGGGACGCGGTCGCTTCGATGCGATCGTGCTTCAGGAACAGGGCGGGAATCTGGCCGTCTGCTTCGCGGGAGCATCGTCATCGCGCAAGGCTCCATGTGCGGCCAGCAAACACGCCTATGCAACCTTCGCGGAACAGGCCAATGGCGCCAAGACCCTCGTGTTCGCCACCTGGGGGCCGGATCGCGGCTGGGACATGCGTCTCCAGCGCAGTGCCATGATCGTCGCTCGCGAGATCGATGGCCATGTCTTCAACGCCTCCGCGGTTCTCGATGCGCTGCGCAAGGCACAACCCGATGTCGATCCGCTTCTCGACAGAAAATATCCGAGCATTCAGGCTTCCCTGTTGCTGGCTTTGGCGTTGTACCAGGACATCACCGGCATCACGCCCACTGCAAGGGATCTGCAAATCCGGGCGCCCCTGTATCCGGTCAACGTTGCCGTCGCACCGGAGCTCGCCATCGAAATGCAACCGGCGCTTGCCGGTGAAGGCAAAGTGACAGTGGTGCCTGCGGCGCTCATCGCGCCATTGATCCAGATGTTGGACAACATCAAACCCGCCAATGAGGATCCCCGGCGCGGTAATCGCCGCTGATGCGCCATCCGCTGCCCGAGCATGTACATCGCTCGGCAAGAATGCTGGACGGAAGCCACTTGTTCATGCTTCCGCAGCGCCATCTTGCGCGCCTCCGCGATGCTGCGCGATGCCGCATTACCGGTTGCGTGCCCATGGACATCATCCACACCCTGCGATCGGCGCCATGAGGTGCTCAGGCTGACATCGTGCCGATATCAAGCGCGGAAAATTCGACCACGCGGTCGCGTCCGCTGCGCTTGGCTTCATAGAGCGCGCGGTCGGCTTTGGCGGCAACTGCTTCCAGCGCTTCGTCCGGCGTCGCCACGGCCAAGCCGATGGAAACGCGCAGCGGAGGACTGGCATCGCCGAACCGGAACGGGGTCGCCGCCACGGCCTCGCGCACCCGATCTGCGACGGCGCGCGCGCCCTCGACGTCGATCATGGCGATGAATTCTTCCCCACCCCAGCGCGCCAGCAGATCATGCTCCCTGAGCGCGCCGTTCAGTGCATCCGCGACGCTGCGCAATGCCGCGTCGCCTGCCGCATGGCCATGGGTATCGTTGATCGCCTTGAAGTGGTCAATGTCGATCATCAACACGGCGTACGGTTGCCCGCCGCGTTTGCCGGCCTCCTCGGAGAATGCCCTGCGGTTGGCCAACCCGGTCAAGACGTCGGTACGCGACAGCGCGTCAAGCCTGACGTTGGCCTCGGCCAATTCGAGCGTGCGCCGCTGTACGCGCGATTCCAATTCACCGCGCAGCGTCACAAGCTCGCGATATTCGCGCTCGTAGCGCAGGCTGAGCGCGCGCGTGGCGAGCAGATACAACACCGTGAATCCAACCACGGGCGTTCCATAGACCCGCGGCAACAGCTGCAACTCCGTCAGCAAGTCGTAAATCAAGGTCGCCAGCAATACGACCAGCCCCAACGCCAGCACGCGCGATTCGCGATCCCCGGAGCGGATATTGCGAACCGCACGCTGCATCGCCGCCAACAAGAACAGGACGCTGACCGCCATCAGCAACGGCACCATGACCGACTGGCTCGTGATCAGGTGAAGCACGATCAGCCCCAGCAGCAGGCCTTCCATCCAGCGCGCAACCCGGCCCACGCGCCGACCGCCGATGGCTTCGGTCAATTCGTACAGACTGGTCAGCGCAATCACGATACCCAGCATGTTCAGTGCAGTAAGCGCCTTGCCGGGCGAATCGGTGCCTTGCACGATGGCGATCCAACTGAGATCGACCAGCAGCGCCCCCAGCGCCGACAGCGCCAGCCAGAAATGCGTGGCGCGCCCTCTTCGTGACCACCACAGGGTGGCATGGGACATCATCGTCAGCGTGTAAACGCCGGCGCCGAAGGCGTCGATCGGACGGATGGTCGTGGTGAACGACGGGTCCATGTGGCGAGAGTAGCGCAATCGTGCCCGGAGGCATCAAACCCGGCGTTGGCACCCGGCGATGGCCGACCCCGCCCGGTCAATGATCGAAGTGCTGGTAGCCCCTGACCCCGACCGCGACGCCAGCGCAGGCCACCGCATCGCCAGCGACGATCCGACCGATCCGGTGCAAAGGCAGGGTCAGCGCCGCGACCAACGCCGCCAGCCGTTCGCGCTGTTCGGCCGCTGCCGTGAAGCACAGCTCGTAATCGTCGCCGCCGGCGGCTTGCAGCGCATGCCGCGCCTGGACATCGAAGGCATTGCGCAGCGCGGCGCTGGCCGGCAAGGTTTCGACGTCCAGCTGCGCGCCCACCCCGCTGGCGCGGCAGATATGGCCAAGATCGGCCAGCAGGCCATCGGAAATATCGATGCAACTGCTGGCAACACCGCGCAGCGCGCGCCCCAGATCAAGGCGCGGCGTCGGACGGTCGAGGCGTGCTCGCAACGCCGGCGCAACGTTCATGCCCGCCTGCCATTGCGCCAGCGCGCCGGCGGCATCGCCCAGCGTGCCGCTGACCCAGACGTCGTCGCCAATCCGCGCCCCGGCGCGGCGCAGGGCCTTGCCCGGCTCGATGAAGCCGTGCGCGGTGACGTTGATCGACAGCGGGCCGGCGGTGGTGTCGCCGCCGATCAGGGCGACGCCATGTTGGCGAGCCAGCGCGAAAAATCCATCCAGGAAGCCGTCGATGAATCCAGCGCTGGCCTCGGGCAAGGCCAGCGCCAGCGTGCACCACGCAGGCGTTGCACCCATCGCCGCCAAATCCGACAGATTCACCGCCAGCGCCTTCCAGCCCACGTCGAACGGCGTGGTCTCCGGCGGGAAATGGACGCCGTCGTTGAGCGTGTCCGAGGTGATCGCCAGTAGCAGGCCCGACGGCACTTCCAGCAGCGCACAGTCGTCGCCGATGCCCAGCACCACATCGCCGCGTACGGTCGCGCGTTCACGGATGCGGGCGATCAGATCGAACTCGCGCATGTCAGTCCTTTCGCCAGCCCGGCGCGACTCAACCCGCGCGCTGCGCCTCGAGTCCACGCAGCGCGATCGCCACCTTGTCCAGCACGCCGTTGACGTAGGTGTGGCCGTGTTCGGAGCCAAAGCGCTTGGTGGAATCGATGGCTTCGTTGATCACTACCCGATACGGTACGTCCGGGCGGTAAACCAGCTCGTAGGCGGCGATCCGCAGCGCGGCGCGCTCGACCGGATCGACCGTATCGATGCCGCGATCCAGATGCGTCGCCAGCGTTGTGTCCAGTTCCGGGGCATGCAGCAGAACGCCGCGCACCAGATCCTCGAAATACTCGAGGTCGGCTTCTTCATGCGCCTGTTCGTGGGCGAACTGCGCCACCACCGAACTCGCATCGCCGCCGCTAAGCGACCACGCGTACAGCGCCTGCAGCGCACGCCGGCGCGAGCGCGAACGCGCGACCGGATCGATGCCGTCATTGCGGTGTCTGTTCATCGGTTCGACTCCTGCGCCGAAGATGCGTCGTGCTTCGCGTTCATCATGACACTCCCGCCAACCTGCACTGCAAATCGACCATTTCGATGGCCGCCAGCGCCACGTCGGCGCCCTTGTTGCCGCGCACGCCGCCGGCGCGCGCCAGCGCATCCTCCTTGAGCTCGACGGCCAGCACGCCGTTGAGCACCGGCACGCCGGAATCCAGCGCCACCCGCATCAGCCCCTGTGCGGCGCCGTCGGCGACTTCCTCGTAGTGGCGGGTATCGCCGCGCACCACGCAGCCGAGCGCAATGATCGCCGCGTGGCGACCGGCCAGCGCCAGTTCGCGCGCGACCAGCGGCAGTTCCCAGGCCCCGGGAACGCGCACGATGTCGATCGACTCTTCAGCCACCCCGTTGTCGCGCAGCGTTGCCAACGCGCCCGCCACCAGCGTATCGACGACACGCGGATGCCAGCGACCGGCGAGGACCGCGAATCGCACCCCCGGATGAGCTCGTAAATTGCCTTCGTAATGTGTCATGGCCGAGCCGGAAACAACGGGGCGGGAAGTTTACCGCGCCGGCAGCGCGACATCTTCCACGACCTCCAGCCCGAAGCCGGCCAATCCGATCTGGCGTCGCGGCGTCCCCAGCACCCGCAATCGGCGGGCGCCCAGATCGGCCAGGATTTGCGCGCCGGCGCCGTTGCGCCGCCATTGCGCCAGCGCGCCGGCTTTCGAAGCCGTTGGCGCCGGTTGCTGGCGAATGCGCGCCAAGGTGGCCTCGGCATCCGGCGCATCGCCCAACAGCACCAGCACACCGCGTTCGCTGGCCGCCAGCAGCGCCAGCACATCGCCGGTCAGCGGGCCAAAATCATCGCGCCGCCAGTGCAGCGCATCGGCCAGCGGGTTTTGCAGTTGCACCCGCACCAGCACCGGCTCATTTCCTGCCACCTCGCCGCGCACCAGCGCGTAATGCAACCCGCGGCTCAGGCGGTCGCGATAGCTGTGCAGGGTGAAGCTGCCGTGGTCGGTGTCGATGCTGCGGCTGTCGATGCGCTCGACGGTGTGTTCGGTTTCGAGGCGATAGCGAATCAGGTCTTCGATCGAGCCAATCTTCAAGCCATGTTCGCGCGCAAACACCTCCAACTGCGGACGGCGCGCCATGCTGCCATCCTCGTTGAGAATTTCCACCAACACCCCGGCCGGCTCAAATCCGGCCAGCAGCGCCAGATCCGCCGTGGCTTCGGTATGCCCAGCGCGACTGAGCACGCCGCCCGGCTGCGCCATCAGCGGGAAGATGTGGCCGGGCTGGCTCAGATCTTCCGGTTTGGCATCCGGCCGCACCGCCATGCGCACGGTATGCGCACGGTCATACGCGCTGATGCCGGTCGTCACGCCTTCGGCGGCTTCGATACTGACGGTGAAGTTGGTGTGGTGCAGCGAGGTGTTGTCGCGCACCATCGGGTTCAAGCCCAACTGCGCGCAGCGCTCGCGGTTCAGCGACAGGCAGACCAGCCCGCGGGCGTGGGTCACCATGAAATTGATGTCGGACGGTTTGACCAGTTCGGCGGCCATGATCAGGTCGCCTTCGTTCTCGCGGTCTTCGTCGTCCACCACCACGATCATGCGGCCGGCGCGAAGTTCGTCGAGGAGTTCAGGGATGCTTGCAAATGTCATTGTGCTTACTCGTCATCCCGGCGCAGGCCGGGATCCAGTGGTTAGATTCGAAATGCTGGATTCCGGCTTTCGCCGGAATGACAGCTACCGGTTGTTCGTCGCCAGCAAGCGCTCGACGTAGCGCGCCAGCAGATCCACTTCGATATTCACTTGCATGCCCAGTTGCAGCGCATGGAAGACCGTGTGTTCGACGGTATGCGGAATCAGCGCAACCTCGAAGCCTGCGGCGTCCACCGCGTTCACCGTCAAGCTGACGCCATCCACGCACACCGAGCCTTTGTGCGCGATATAGCGCAGCAGCGGCTTGGCCAGCTCGAAGCGCCAGCGCACCGCGCGCGCATCGGCCCAGCGCCGCACGGCGGTCGCCAGTCCATCGACGTGGCCGCTGACCAGATGCCCGCCCAGGCGGTCGGTGGGGCGCATGGCGCGTTCCAGATTCAGCGGCGCACCGACGGCCAGTTGGCCCAACGTGGTGAGTGCCAGGGTTTCGTTGGAGGCATCGACTGCGAACGAGGTCGCATCGAATTCGACCACGGTCAGGCAGCAGCCGTTGACCGCGATGCTTTCGCCCAGTTGCACGTCAGCAAACGGCAGACTGCCCGCATCGACGCTAATGCGCGCATCGCCGCCGCGCGCTGCGCGGAAGCGCAGTCGGCCCACGCCCGCAATCAGCCCGGTGAACATCAGTTTCTCTCGGGCCGCAGCTGCAGCCGAAAATCTTCGCCGACCACCGTGCTGTCGATCCTGCGCATTTTCAGCCGCTGCGCCATCGCATCGATGTGCAACCCGTCGAACAGCGGCCGCGCGCGCGGCCCCAGCAGCACCGGCGCCACGTACAGCAGCAGCTCGTCCACCAGGCCGGCATCAAGGAACGCCCCGGCAAGGGTCGCGCCGGCTTCCATCTGAACTTCGTTGATCGCGCGCGAACCAAGCAACTGCAGCACAGCGCCGGGATCGAAGCGGCCCTTGTCCACCGGAACGGCGACGTGGTCGATCTCCAGCCCGCGCGGCACTTTCGCATCCGGCGCGTGCAGGTACAGCGTTGGCGCATCGCCCTCGCGCACGTGGCCGCGTGCAACGGTGGCCAGTCCCGGATCGAGCACCACCCGCAGCGGCGGCACGAAATCGACGCCTTCGTCGAGTCGTACGGTCAGATGCGGGTCGTCGGCCAGCACGGTGCCGGCGCCGGTCAGCAGCGCCCCGCTGCGCGCGCGCCAGCGCTGCACATCGCGTCGCGCCGCCTCGCCGCTGATCCATTTCGAGTCGCCGGCTTCGGTGGCCGTACGTCCATCCAAAGTGGTCGCAAGCTTCACCCGCAGCCACGGCCGGCCGCGCTCCATCCGGGTGATGAATCCGCAGTTGAGTTCACGCGCCTGCGCTTCCATCAAACCCGATTCGGTCGCAATCCCTGCCGCACGCAGGCGATCGAAACCGGCACCGTCAACCTTCGGAAACGGATCGCGCATGGCCGCCACCACCCGCGCCACGCCCGCGCCGATCAGGGCTTCGGTGCAGGGGCCGGTCGTGCCGGTGTGCGCGCAGGGTTCCAGCGTGACGTAGGCGGTCGCGCCGCGCGCACGCGCGCCCGCCATTTGCAGCGCATCGATCTCCGCGTGCGGGCCGCCCTTGCGCTGGTGCCAGCCTTCGCCGACCACCTCGTCGCCATGCGCAAGCACGCAGCCCACCATCGGGTTGGGACGGGTGGTGTAGGCGCCGCGTTCGGCCAGTCGCAGCGCGCGCGCCATCAGGACGTGGTCGGTGACGGAGAAGGTGGTCATGGTCGCTTTTCTCGCTCCTTTGCGGTTTTTGCATCCGCACGCCTCAACAGCGGCTCCGCCCCCTTTTTGACAGCGTCATCGCCCAGCAGCGGCAGTTGGCCTTCGCTCGGCAAGTCGTGTTCCAGCCGGTCGAGCTCTTCGCGGAAATCGGCCACGTCTTCGAAGCTGCGGTACACCGAGGCAAACCGCACATAGCCCACGTGATCGAGCTTGCGCAGTTCATCCATCACAAAGCCGCCGACCCGTCGCGATTCGATTTCGCGCTCGGTGGTCATGCGCAGCTGGTGCACCACTGCGCGCACCGCCGCTTCGATTTTCTCTTCCGATACCGCCCGCTTTTGCAGCGCACGGTCAAACCCCACCCGCACTTTGCGCGCATCGAAGGCTTCGCGCCGACCATCGGTTTTGATGATGACCGGCAATTTCAGCTCGATCATTTCCAAGGTGGAAAATCGCTCGCCGCAGGCCTCGCAACCGCGCCTGCGGCGAATCGTTGCGCCGTCTTCGGACACCCGCGAATCAATCACGCGGGTGTCATCGTGCTGGCAAAAGGGGCAATGCATCAGTGGGGATCGGGGACCGGAAACCGGAAACCGGAAACCGGGAACCGGGGACCGGAAGCCGGAAGCAGTGGATGATTCTCAGCCATACACCGGGAACTGCTTGCACTGCAGTTCAACATTGCCGCGCACGCCGGCAATCACGTTGTCGTCGGTCGGGTTGTCCAGTACGTCGCAAATCCACTCGGCCAGCGCCACGCAATCGGCTTCTTTATAGCCACGGGTGGTCACCGCCGGTGTGCCGATGCGCAGGCCCGAAGTGACAAACGGTTTGCGCGGGTCGTTCGGCACCGAGTTCTTGTTGACGGTGATATGTGCGCGGCCCAGCGCCTCTTCGGCCTGCTTGCCGCTGACGTCCTTGCCGATCATGTCCACCAGCATCAGGTGGTTCCGGGTGCCGCCGGAGACGATCTTGTAGCCGCGGGCGATGATGACCTTCGCCATCGCCTGCGCGTTCTTCACGACCTGCTGCTGGTAGTCCTTGAACGCCGGCTCCAGCGCTTCCTTGAACGCCACCGCCTTGGCCGCGATCACGTGCATCAGCGGACCACCTTGGATGCCGGGGAACACGATGGACTGCAGCTTCTTCTCGATTTCTTCCGCCGCATCGCCCATCGCCGCGCGGCTGGCGACGATGATCCCGCCGCGCGGGCCGCGCAGGGTCTTGTGGGTGGTGGAGGTGACGACGTGTGCGTGCGGCACCGGGCTGGGGTACACGCCGGCTGCGATCAGGCCGGCCACGTGCGCCATGTCCACGAACAGGTAGGCGCCCACCTTGTCGGCGATGGCGCGGAAGCGCGCCCAGTCGACGACCTGCGAATAGGCGGAGAAGCCGGCCACGACCATCTTCGGCTTGTGCTCCAGCGCCAAGCGCTCCACTTCGTCGTAGTCGATCAGGCCGGCGTCGTCGACGCCGTACTGGATCGCGTTGAACAGCTTGCCGGAGGCGTTGACCTTGGCGCCGTGGGTCAGGTGGCCGCCGTGCGCCAGCGACATGCCGAGGATGGTGTCGCCCGGCTGCAGCAGCGCGAAGTACACCGCCTGGTTCGCCTGCGAGCCGGAATGCGGCTGCACGTTCGCATAATCGGCGCCGAACAGCTGCTTGCAGCGGTCGATGGCCAGCTGCTCGGCGACGTCCACGTATTCGCAGCCGCCGTAGTAGCGCTTGCCCGGGTAGCCTTCGGCGTACTTGTTGGTGAGCTGGCTGCCCTGCGCTTCCATCACCCGCGGGCTGGCGTAGTTCTCGGAGGCGATCAGCTCGACGTGATCTTCCTGGCGGCGATTTTCATCGGCGATGGCCTTGGCCAGTTCGGGATCGAAAGCAGCCAATGTGTCGGCACGGGAATACATCCGCAGCTCCAGAGTGTCGTTGGGAACCCGATTTTAGCGTCTTTGCGCGTTATCGGCCCGTCTTCGACGGGAGCAAACGCTATAATTCCCCGTTTCCTTGAATACAGCATGCGACGCTTGCCGGTGCAGGTGCCGGCAGCGTCCGTGTGCATGACTTGCGCCATCCCAAGCTGGATCTCAACCCCCCATGTCCTCGCAATACATCTACACCATGAACCGCGTGTCCAAGATGGTCCCGCCCAAGCGGCAGATCATCAAGGACATCTCGCTGTCGTTCTTCCCCGGCGCCAAGATCGGCCTGCTGGGCTTGAACGGCGCCGGCAAGTCCACCGTGCTGAAAATCATGGCCGGGGTGGACAAAGATTTCGAAGGCGAGGCGCGCCCGCAGCCCGGCATCAAGGTGGGCTATCTGGCGCAGGAACCCGAGCTCAACCCCGAGCACACGGTGCGGCAAGCGGTGGAAGAAGGCGTGGGTGAGGTGCTGCAGGCGCAGGCCGCGCTGGATGCCATATATGCCGCCTACGCCGAGGAAGGCGCGGATTTCGACGCGCTGGCCAAGGAACAGGAGCGCCTCGAAGCCATCCTCGCCGCAGGCGATGCGCATACTCTGGAAAACCAGCTGGAAGTGGCCGCCGACGCGCTGCGCCTGCCGCCGTGGGATGCCATCGTTGGCAAGCTGTCCGGTGGTGAAAAACGCCGCGTGGCGCTGTGCCGCCTGCTGCTGCAAAAACCCGACATGCTGCTGCTCGACGAACCCACCAACCACCTCGACGCCGAATCCGTCGAATGGCTGGAACAGTTCCTGCACCGCTACACCGGCACCGTGGTGGCGGTCACCCACGACCGCTACTTCCTCGACAATGCCGCCGAGTGGATTCTGGAATTGGATCGCGGACGCGGCATTCCGTGGAAGGGCAATTACACCGACTGGCTGACCCAAAAAGACGAGCGCCTGAAGCAGGAAGACAATCAGGAAAAATCGCGCCAGAAAGCCATTCAAAAAGAACTGGAATGGGCGCGGCAAAACGCCAAGGGCGGCCGCAGCAAAGGCAAGGCGCGCCTCGCTCGGTTGGACGAACTGCAATCGGTCGACTACCAGCGCCGCAACGAAACCAATGAAATCTTCATCCCGCCGGGCGAGCGTCTGGGCAACTCGGTCATCGAATTCAAGAACGTCTGCAAGAGCTTCGGCGATCGCCTGCTGATCGACAACCTGTCGATGATCGTGCCGCCGGGGGCCATCGTCGGCATCATCGGCCCCAACGGCGCCGGCAAGTCCACCTTGTTCAAGATGATCACCGGGCAGGAGAAGCCTGATTCGGGCACGATCAACATCGGCCCCACCGTCAATCTTGCGTATGTGGATCAGAGCCGCGGCGCGCTGGAAGGCAGCCACACGGTGTTCCAGGAAGTGTCCGGCGGGCTGGACATCCTCAACATCAACGGCGTGGAAATCCAGTCACGCGCCTACATCGGTCGCTTCAACTTCAAGGGCCAGGACCAGCAAAAAATGGTTGGCGCGCTGTCCGGCGGTGAGCGCGGCCGCCTGCACATGGCCAAGACCCTGTTGCAGGGCGGCAATGTGCTGCTGCTCGACGAGCCGTCGAACGATCTGGACATCGAAACCCTGCGTGCGCTGGAAGATGCGCTGCTGGAATTCCCCGGCAACACCTTCGTCATTTCGCATGACCGCTGGTTCCTCGACCGTATCGCCACCCACATCCTCGCCTTCGAAGGCGACTCGCACGTGGAGTTCTTCCAGGGCAACTACCGCGAATACGAAGAAGACAAACGCCGCCGCATGGGCGACGACGCCGGTCCGAAGCGCTTGCGGTTCAAGGCGCTGAAGTGACGAAATCGTAGGAGCGCACCAAAGGGGCGCGACATACCGCGAACCGGATCGCGCCCCTCGGTCTACGACTTCGGTGCGCTCCTACGAAAACGGAGGACAAATGGCTTTCATCGATAAACTCCGCAACCGCTGGCAGCAAGCCGATTCGCTGGTTTGCGTCGGACTTGACCCCAACCCGGCGAAATTTCCGGATCGTTTCGTCGACGACGACGACGCGCTGTTCGCGTTTTGCCGCGATATCGTTGACGCCACCGCGCAGTACGCCTGCGCGTTCAAACCGCAAATTGCCTATTTCGCCGCGCACAACCACGGCGAAGCCGCGCTGCAGCGCTTGATCGCGCATATCAATGCCGAACACCCGGACGTGCCGGTGATTCTGGATGCCAAACGCGGCGACATCGGCAGCACCGCGAAGCAATACGCCTGCGAGGCGTTCGAGCGTTTCGGCGCCGATGCCGTCACCCTGAATCCATACATGGGCAAGGATTCCGCGCAGCCGTTTTTGGAGTACAACGACCGTGGCTGCGTGTTCCTCTGCCACACCTCCAATCCCGGCGCGCGCGACTTCCAAGAACTGCTCGTCGATGGCCAGCCGCTGTACCAGCTCATCGCCCGCACCATTGCCAACGACTGGAACGCGGACGGCAACTGCGCGCTGGTGGTCGGCGCCACCTTCCCGGAAGAGCTGAAGGTCATTCGCAACATCGTTGGCGAGATGCCGCTGTTGATCCCCGGCGTGGGCGCGCAGGGCGGCGACGTCGAAGCGGTGGTGAAGAACGGCAAGACGGCAGACGGCACCGGGCTGATGATCAACTCCTCGCGCGGCATCCTGTACGCCTCGCGCGGTGACGGCTACGCCGAAACCGCCGCCGAGGCGGCGCGCGAGCTGCGCGATGCGATCAATCGCCACCGCTGAAATTCGCGGCACGCGCTCACGCGACGCACACGGCGCCAACCGCACACTCGCCAAAGAGTTCTCGAAGCGAGATAGACCATGGACAACGCAATGTATCCGCCGCCCGGCGGCGAGTTGTCGCGCAAGCGCCGCGAGTTGGCGCCCAAGCAGCTGGAAGCGTTCCGCAACTTCAGCGCCGCGGTGTTCGCCGACGGCGCCCTAGCCAACGTCACCAAGCAGCTGATCGCGGTGGCGGTGGCGCACACCACGCAGTGCCCGTACTGCATCAAGGGCCACACCGCCGAGGCGCTCAAGCACGGTGCCAGCGAGGCGCAGATCATGGAGGCGATCTGGGTCGCCGCAGAGATGCGCGCCGGCGGTGCCTACGCGCACTCGAATCTGGCGCTGGACACCATGCTGCACGCCGCCCACGACAAGGGCTGAATCCTCAATCGCGGCCGCATCCGCAGCCGGGTCAGACGCCCGACGCCAGCGCGCGCAACAGCGCCAGCGGCAGGCCCGACCAGATGCGTGCCTGCGCCAGGATCGTTCCGGACGTTGCCGCATCGCTGCGCACAAACCGCGCGGCATCCCGCCGTTGGTGCCATGCCTGATGAAGCGGATGCGCGCGTGCGATACCGACGTGCACCCGCGTGACCTGCACCCGATTGGCGCAAACGCTTCCGATTCCGGCGGCGCGCGCGCGCCGACACAGATCCAGATCGGCAACGCCGGTGGCATAGCGTTCGCTGCAACCGCCCAGCGACTCGAACACTCGGCGCGACATCAAAACCAGCGCGCCCGAGGGCGCATCGACCTGCTGCACGGCGTCATCCGCCCTGGCCTCGGGCGCGTAGCCGCACCAGCCCCGCCAGCCGAACCCGCCGCCAGCTGCCGCCTTGCGCAGCCTTGCGGCAGGCGCGTGCGTTGCGTCTTCATCCATCAGATCGGCACCCACGATTGCGCTGCCGTCTGCCGCCACGTCCCGCAGTCGCGCCAACGTGTCCAGTTCGACGAAACAGCCCGGATGCAGCAACGCGATCCACGGCGCGCCGCTTGCCGCGACGCCCTGGTTGCGCGCCGCAGCCAGTCCCGGATTGTCGGGATTGGCAATGAAGCGCACGCGCGGGTCGGCCACTGCGTGCCGCTGCACGATCGCCATGGTTGAATCCTGCGAGTTGCAATCGACCACGCGAATCTCTGCCACGCCCTGAGCCACACGCAGCCGACCCAGGCTGGCGTCGATGGTTTCCTCGCTGTCCCAGCTGACCATGACAGCGACAATCCCGTCGCTGCTCACAACCCCACCGGAAACAAATCGAGCTGCGGCGGCAGCTGGGCGTTGCGTGCCAGTTGTTCGCCCAGCCGCGCGCGCAGCGCGTGCAGCGGATCGGCCATCAAAAAGCCGGCGATCTGCGCATTCCAGTTCGGCCAGCGCGCCGCCAGCGCGTCCATATCGCCATCACCAGGCAGGCTTTCGCGATCGCGCAGGACGAAGGACGAGGCGCACAGGACGTTGCGCCAGCCCAGTCCGGCCAGCCGCAGCGACAGATCGGTCAGCGCTGCCGGCCAGGAGTGGAAGCTGGCCGCATCCAGCCCACCTGCCGCCACATGCGCAGCCTGTCGCAACAGCACCGCATGGGTCACGGCCGCCGGCAGGTCGGGCGCGTCACGCAGCGGCGCGCAGGCTTCAGCCAACCGCTTTGGCTGCGGCAGGTCGGGCTCGATTTCACCAACCCGCGGCCATGCCGCCGTTTCGCCGGCGTTGCACCACGGCGTCGCAGTCGCGATCGTCGGATCACTCGCAAGGCAGGCAACCAGCCGTTCCAGCCAGCCCGGCGCCGGGCGCGCATCCTCGGCCAGCACCACCACGTCGGCATCGCCGCAGGCGCGCAGCGCTTCGTCCAGATGCGCCACTGCGCTCACCGGCACCGCCCGGCGCGTGTAGCCCGCCTGCAGCCGCGTCTGCGTCAGCCAATGCTGGATCAGGCCGACGCCGCGCGGTCCGGCCTGCGCATTGTCGGCCAGCCAGACGCGGGTTCCGGCCGGCGTTGCCGCATCCAGCGCGGACAAGCAGCCGTCGAGCGCGTCCTCGTCGCGGCCAACCGCCGCCAGGACGATGGGCAGTGACGCGCCGACTTGGGTCACTGCTTGGGCTTGTTGATCGGATCCATGGCACGGAAACGGCGTCCGTACTCATCGGTCAGTTCGCGCGCCTCCAGCGGATTGCGCACCACGGTCGGCGTGATCAGGATCAAGAGCTCGTCGCGCGCCTTGCCCTTGGCCTGCTGCCCGAACAGACCGCCCAGGATCGGCACCCGGCTCAGACCGGGAATGCCGGACGAGCCGTCGTTGGTGGTGTCGCTGATCAACCCTGCCAGCACCACGGTCTCACCGCTGGGCGCCATCGCGCTGGTGCTGACCCGGCTGGTGTCGATGCGTACGTTGCCGTTGGCGTCGGCAATGCCGGTCGGACGGCTGACCTCCTGCACGATGTCGAGGAAGACCATGCCGTCGCGGGTGATGCGCGGACGCACCTTCAGGATGATGCCGGTGTCGAGATATTGAACCTGGCTGTAAGTGCCGTTGGCGCCGCCCATGGCCGGATTGAAGCTGACCGAGGCGATCGGAATCTTTTGGCCGACGTTGAGGGTCGCCTCGCGGTTGTTCTGGGTCATCACCGAGGGCGAGGACAGGGTGCGCACGTCGGTGACGCTGTCCAGCGCGGAAACGATCGCGGCCGCGCTGTGGCCAAGGAAGGTCCAGGTCAGCGCGCTGTCGCCGCCGCCCATCGGAGGCACCAGGCTTCCGCTGTAGCCGCCGAAACTGTTGCGTCCGGTCGGATACGGCAGCAGTGCGCTCGGCAGCGAATTCTTGAAGAACCAGTTCACGCCGTACTGGAGCTGGCCCTTGAGCGCAACGCTGAGCACCTGCGCTTCGATGTGAACTTGCATCGGCATCACGTCGAGGCGTTCGATCACCTGCCGGATCGAGCGCCACTGCGCCGGGGTCGCGCGCACCAGCAGCGAGTTGGTGTCGTCCACCGCGGACACGCCAACCATGCCGCCATCCACCCGCAGGTTCACGCGACCGCCGCCGGAAGACGCCTGCTGCGGCAGGCTGGCGCCTTCGCCGCGGCCGACGCTGTCGTTGCTTCCCGTGGCACTGCCGTCGGCACGCGACGCGTCGCCGACGTTGGCCGTCGAAACGCCGGAACGGTCGTCCACGCCGGAATCGCGGATTTGGGTTGATTCCAGACCCGGCATCAGTGACACCGGGCCGCCGCCGCTGCGCTCTGCACCGCCACCAAACACTTCGGCGAGGCGGCTGGCGAGATCGCGGGCGCGAATGTATTTCAGCTCGTAGGAGAACAGGCGACCGTCCCCGGTGCCGCCTTCGATCCGGTCGATCCACTGCTGAATCTGGTCAAGGTAGGCGGGCTGGCTGGTGATCACCATGATCGAATTGGCGGAATCCAGAGGCATGAATCGGAACATCCCAGCCACCGGGGTATGGCCCTGTTCGCCGAACACGCGCTCCAAATCCTGCACCACGTCGGAAGCCCGCCCGGACTGCAGCGGATAGACGCCGACCGACATGCTCGACATCCAGTCCACATCGAAGATCTGGACGGTGCGCTGATAGTTTTCGAGTTCGGCTCGGGTGCCGGCAATCGTGATGACGTTGCGACCGGAATCGACGCTGACGATCGAGCCTTGGCGCGCGTAAGGCTTGAGGATCTTTTCCATCTCGGCCGCGGAGATGTAGCGCAGGGTGATGACCCGCGACTCGTAGCCGCGCGCCAGATCCGGCGCGCCGGTCCGCGGCACGACGCCGTTCACCAACGCCTGATCGGTCGGCACGATGTTGTAGCGGCCATCGCTGTAGACCATGCGCGCGCCGTTCTGCGCCAGCACCTGGTCGAGCAGGCTGAGCGCGCCGGCGGCGCCGACCGGACGCTGGGTCGACACCGTCACCGTGCCCTGCACGCCGGGAGCGATGCTGTAGCTCTGGCCGAGCATGTCGCCGAGGACCGCCTTGACCACAGCCTGCACCGACTCGCCCTCGAAGTTGAACGTCGCCTGCCCGCTGCTGGCCAGCGCCGGCGGCGGCTGCGCGGCCACCCGTTCGTTGATGCGCGGCGCCGTCCCGCGCCGGATCACCGGGCGCGGATTCTCGTTGCCGAGCTCCTCCATCACCTCGTGACGGATGGCGTCTGCATCCGGCGGCTGGGTGCTCTGGTTGGTCACCTGCTCGCTGCGGTGCATCTGCGCCGTCGGCGCGCTGATGCAGGCGGTCAGCAGAGCCGCCAGCAGCACGACCAGCAGGGGGCGAAAGGTCGACACGGTGCGTTTGAAGGTCATGGCTTTGGCTTCGGTCATCGTCTTGCAGGCGGCCCTGACAGCGGCCGTGAAGGTTGCTCCGCATCGCCCGGGCTCTCGCCCTGCGCGCGCAGTTGGGCCCGGCGTTCTTCGATGCGCCGGCGAATGTCGTCGACCTGCGCATCGGTGGCGGCGTCGGGCGTTTCCGTCGCCGCCGGTTCCGCCGGCGCCGCGCCTTGGGCTACCGGCTGCGGCGTTGGTTGCGCGTCGGCGCCGAAGGTGCGCAGATCCAACGTCATTTGTCCGCTGACGCCTTCGAACACGGCGCGGCGCGGCTGCACTTCGATCAGCCGCCAGCCGGCGGCGCCTTCCGGAACGTCGCCTTCGCGCACCCGCTGGGCGTCACCACCGGCGCTGGGCTGGAGGATGGCCAGCCGCAGCTGTGGCGTGATCAGGGTGCCGGTCAGGATGAAGTCCAGATCGCCGCCACCGGACCCAAGCACCGCGGCGTCGGCACCAGCGGCGAGGAACGCCCGCGGGCGCCGATCCTGGGTAAACAATGGATGCTCCAGCGCCTGCGGATACTCCGTCAGCGGCCCGACCCGGTTCGCCGCCGCCTCCTGTGGCTGTGGCAGGGCCATGGCATCAGGCGCTTTCACCAGACCGATCCGCCCGCCCATGCCAAGCAGAGCCGCCAGCCACAGCAGCAGCGCCCACCCGCAGACGGCCGCCAGCAGCCAGGTCAGGGGGCCGGCTTGCAGGACGCGCCGCGCTGCGCTGCGTTCAAAGGCCACTGGCGCCTCCGGCAGACGGCAGGATGTAGCCGGTCAGGTTGAAGCTGACGTCGAGGCCGCCTTCCTGCGGCTCGTTGCTGCCCGGCACGGCGAAATAGCGCTGGGCGGTGAGCGAAAGATCGTCGATGAAGAGATAGGGGCGCGCCGACTCCAGCGCGTGCAACACCTTCACGGTTTCGGCGTTGCCGCAGCGCAGGCGCACCTGCACCGTGACCCGCCGGTAGCGTTCGCGCGGCTGGTTGTCGTCCAGCGGTTCGCGATTGACGATGGCGCAGCCGCGGCTGCCCGGGCTGGCCTCGCCGACAACCTGCTCAAGCTGCTGGACCAGCGCCGCGGTCGCCAGCTCGACGCTGGGCTGGGGCAGGAAGCCGCTGCCCTGCGTGTTCAACTCCGCCAGCCGGCGTTCGATCTGCGGGCGCTGCAGCAGCAGGCTGCGCAGGCGCGCGTTGCGCAGCTGCAGATCGCCGACCTTGGCCGCGATCTCGGTCATTGGCGCGCCAAACAGCGGCTGCAAGACCACGAGATAAGCCAGCCCGAGCACGCCAAGCAACAGCAGCAGCGCATACCAGCGGTTCGGTTCAACGCGGGCCACGGGAACCTCCCGGCGGCGGCGCCGCAGGCGCCGCTGCCTTGGGCAACTGGGCGATCACCGTAAAACGATCCAGTCGGGTGCGCGGATCGGACTGCAGGGCGCCGCTGAGCGCGGCGGAGGACCACTGCGGCGCACCTTCCAGCTGTCCGACCAGCGCCGCCGCCTGATTCGACAAGCCGATCAGGGTCACCTGATCGCCTTCGATCGCAAGTTTTTCCAGATAGGTGCCATCCGGAATGCGCTGCGACAGCGCATCCAGCACTTCCACCGAAGACGGCCGGCCGTTGCGAAGATCGCGCAGGAAGGCTTCGCCCTGCACTGCATCGACCACCCGCTGGCGCGCTTCGCCGATGCCTTGCGCCTGGGCCTGGCGCTGGCCGATGGTGGTTCGCAGTTCGGCGGCGGCCGCACGCCGGTTGCCGAGCAGTTGACTGAGCCCCAGAGCGAGCGCCAGCAGCGCCGCCACGGCCAGAATCAGGTTCAGCAGCCGCCACGGGTCGCTGCGCCGAAAACGCTGTGCAGGCGGCAGCAGATTGATCCCCAGCGCCCGCCCTTCGGAATCGGCCAAATCGATTCCCGCAAGATGCGCACCCAGGCCGCCCAGACGCGCCGCCACGGCATCGAAACGCTGGCGCGGAACCACCACCAACTCGGTCTGCAGCGAGCCGTCGGCGCGCTCGTCGAGGAGCCGACCGTCATACAGCGCCGCATCGATGGAAAACGGGGTTTGCCGTTCGACTTCAAATCCCAGCACGGCGCGCAGCCGGTCGCGCGCCGCCGCCGGCAAGGTCAAGCTGCGGCGCAGGCCCTGCGCCGACGGCAGCAACAGCCAGCGCGGCAGATCCACCAGCGGTTCGCGCAACGCAGCGGCCAGCGCATCGCGATTTACCGGCAACGGCAACGGCAGCGTCGCCACGTCGCGCACGCTGCCCTCGTGCCAGCGCTGAAGCAGCAATTCGTCGCCCTGCGGGATCAGCAGCAGGCGGTCGCCGCGCGCGGCCAGCGCGGCGCGCACGCGCGCCGGCAGCCACTGGGCAAGCCCCGCGCTCCACCAACCAAAAAAACCACGGAGCCCGTGGCCGATCTGCGCGCCATGCGCGGCGAAAGGTGCTGCAGACGTCACTGCCACCCTCCGTCCGCCTGCCAGCGCAGGGGCGTGTATGTCGATCCTGGCAAACCGTTGCCTCCCATCCGCAAGACCACCGAGATTCGGGCGCTGCGCCCATCGGTGCGCCGAGCACGGCTGTCGATACTATACGTTCCGCTGCCCGGACGGGGGGCCGCATTGGCGTCGACCGCCGCATTTTTGCCGTTCATGCCCATCGCCTGCAGCACGATGCCGTCGGCAAATTCCGGATCCGGAGTCGCGCTTCCGGTGTACACCGTCAAAAAAGGCGCGGCCGCCGCAAACAGCGCCGGACGCATGCCCAGCACCTGTTCGAGTTCGGCCACGTTGGCAAACGGCGCATCCTTGGCGCCCCACGCCAGCCCCGCCGCCGCGTAGTCGGCGTCCTCGGCGCCGCCGCCGGGCTGGGTCAGGCTGTCGACATCGCGCCAGTCGACGATCGCACCGGCCAGTTTGCCGGCCTTGTCGCGCGGCTCGCCCAAGGCCACGAGATAAGCCTGCAACAGCTCCTGTGGCGCGGCGTTGAGGTCGATCTTCCCGGATTCGTCGCGCACTTCGATCTCGACCCGCGTGCCGTCGAAATCGAGGCGGTAGGCGCGGCCATCGGCGGCCCAGCGCCGAATCGGATTGGGGTCGAGCATCCGCGCCGCCGCATACTCGACGCCCGCCCGCGCCGCTTCGCGCGCCGCCAGATCGCGCACCAGCCCATTGCCCTGCAAGGATTCGATCCGTGCGCTGAGCGCATAGCCGGACACCAGCCCGCCGAGCAGCAGGATCAGCCACAGCACCATCAACAGGGCGGCGCCTTTCTGGGCCTTCATCGCGCGCCCACCTGCCCGGCGCCGGGAACCGGCACCGACAGCTTGAGCGCCACGACCGTCTCCGGCCACGCGCCCCGGGCATCGCGAATCCGCAGCCGCACCTGCTGCGGCAGGGCATCGACCGCGGTCCACTGCGGCAGCCACGGCCCGAGGTTGCCGGACACATCAACTGCGCGATAGGCGAACTCCACGCCGGCAACCTCCCGCGCCAGCGGCTCGGGCGGACGCGCGGAGGGCAGCACCTGATCGCCCTGCAGCATCTGGAAATTGACCAGCAGCGCGGGCTTGCCCTCGTCCTGCCCCAGCTTGATCTCATGCAGGTGGGGCCCACCGCGGCCGAGGTAGTCGGGCAAATCGGCGACGAAGCGCAGCGAGCGGGCGTCGCCTTCGAAGCGCAGCGTGCGCCCGCTGCTTGCATCCAGTCCGAACGCCAGACCCTGGGTTCCCGCGATGCGCTGGCGCAGGAACATCGACACCGCGCGAATTCGCTCGTTGCGCGCAGCGATCGTTTCGCCACGCTCCACCGTGGCGCCGGCCGCGCGCAGGATGCCGAACGCCAGCACCAGCGCCGCTGCCAGCAGCGAGATCGCCAGCAGGACTTCCAGCAAAGTGAAGCCGCGGGCAGCGCGCAGCGTCGGGGTCGGCCGCGTCATGGCGCGGCTCCGGCCGCTGGCGGCAATGCCAGCCGCAGCGACGAGACGTGCAGCTGCTGGCGCGGCCCGCCTTCACCCCACTGCAGGTCAAGCTGGATGTGCAGCAGGCGTGCGGCGCGGGTAGCGGCCGGATCCCTGCGCCCGCGCAGGCGTGGATCCTGCCAGGGCGCGACTTCAAGCTGCCAGCGGTAGCGGCCATTTTCCGCCTCCCCGCGCTGGCTCATGGGCTGGGTCAGGGTTTCCGTTCTGGCATCCAGAATGGAACGTGCGACCAGCGCCGCATTCCCGGCATTGCCAGCATCGCGCAGCTGCTTGCTGGCACCCGAAAGCGTGCCCAGCAGAAGGGTCAGCCCCAGCGCGAGGATGGCAAAGGCAACGATGATTTCGATCAGGGTAAAGCCCGCCTGCCGGCGTGCGGTCAACGCCCCTCGATCATTCGCCCGCCGCCGACTCATGGCTGTTCCCGCGCGCGCCGCAGGTTGACCTCGCCGGTCAGCCACGCCACGTCCACGTCCCAGCCGGCGCCATTGGCCAGAAAACGCATGCGCCCGCCGGTGGCGGCACCATCCGGGAAGAACCGCACGACACCCTTGCCCGGCTCGGGTCGCAGCCCGCGTGCGCCGATGAACACCACATCCCCGCTCGCGGGCAGGGTTCCATGCCGACCCTTGGCGGCGCTCCAACTGCGCGCACCCGGATCAATGGTGAACTCCTGCGGCTGACCGCTGCTGATCGCCACCGCTCGGGTGAAGCGCAGCTGTGCAGCCACCTCGCGCGCCGCGCCATGCAACTTCGCGCCGCGCATCCCGCCACCGCTGAACGCGCCAACCGCCAGCAGGCTCGCCGCGGCGATCAGCACCATCACCACCAGCACTTCCAGCAAGGTGAAACCGTGCGCAAGCGAAAGCAACCCCTCCGGCAACGGCTTCGCGCCACTTCTGTGCGCTCCTACGGGATGTCCGCTTGCGCGCATGGCGTCGTCAGGCACCTATTCGAACTTGATGTCGGCGTTCACGCTGTCGCCGCCAGGCTTGCCGTCGGCGCCGTAGCTGATCAGATCGAACGGGCGGCCATCCCCGGGCACCCGGTATCCCAGCGGATGCTGCCAAGGGTCGTTGAGGTCGGACTGTTTGGTATAGGGCCCCAGCCAACCCAGGACATCGCCGGGGTTGGCAACCAGCGCCCCCAGGGTCGGCGGCAGGGTTCCCGTGTCCTGCTGGTACTCCTGGACCTTGTCGGCCAAGGTCTGGATCTGCGCCTGCGTCAGCTTGACCTTGGCGCGGTCGCCGCCGCCGAGGATGCGCGACGCGGCAAACGCCACGATGCCGCCGATCAGCACCACCACGACGATGATTTCGATCAGGGTAAAGCCGCGCTGCGCGGCCCTGGGAACGGAACGGAACTTGTGTCGGTTGCGCATCGTTGTCTCGTCAATGGCGATGAATGTTTCGATCTCTAACTCTTGCTCTTCGGCTCTTGTCTCTTCGGCTCTTGCTCTTCCCTGACCTCTGGCCCCTGCCCCCTGCTCCCTACCCCACCACATTGGTCAAGTCATATATCGGCGCCAGCACCGACATGATGACCACGCCCACCACCACGGCAAGGAACAGCGTCAGCGCCGGAACCAGCGCCGCCAACAGGCGATCCATCGCCACCTGGGTGTCCTGTTCGAAGGTGTCGGCGGTCTTGAGCAGCATCGCGTCGAGTACGCCGGATTCTTCGCCCACCTGGATCATCTGCAGCGCCAGCCGCGGGAAACGCTTGCTCTTTGCCAGCGCAGACGACAGCCCCCCGCCGTTGCGCACGTCCTCGGCCGCGGCCTCGACGTCGGCCGCCAGCACCCGGTTGTCGAGCACGTTGCGGGCAATTCCCAGCGCCGCCAGCATCGGCACCCCGTTGCGCAGCAGGGTGCCGAGCGTGCGCGCCAGCCGCGCGGTGTCGAGCTTGGCCACCAGCGGGCCGGCGATCCTGTTCGCCAGCAGCCAGGTATCGACGCGCAGCATGAACGCCGGATCGCGGCGCTTTCGATCCAGCCACAGCGCAGCCAGTAGCGGCACCGCGAGTACCACGATCCACCAGTTGCGCACGAAATTGCCGATCCCGAGGATCAGCTTCGAAAACCACGGCAGGTCGGCGCCGAGGCTGTCGTACATCGCCGAGAACTGCGGCACCACGTAGCCGAGCAGGAACAGCAGCGACAGCCCGACCATCACCAGCAGGATCACCGGATACACCAGCGCATTGGTCACCTTCACCCGCAGCGTGCGCGTGCGTTCGAGGTAGTCGGCCAGCCGCTGCAGCGTGTCCTGCAGGCTGCCGCCGGCCTCGCCGGCGCGCACCATGTTCACGTACAGCCGTCCGAACACGTTGTGGTGACGCTCCAGTGCGGAAGACAGCGAAGCGCCGCCGCGCACGGTGTCGCGAATGTCGCCCAGCACCTGTTTCGCAGCCTCGTCTTCCGGCTGCTCCAGAAGGATGCTCAGCGCGCGATCCAGCGGCTGTCCGGCGCCGAGCAGAGTCGCCAGCTGCTGGGTGAACTGCACCAGCCGCGCACCGGCAAACGGCTTGGGTTTGAACAAGGTCTGCCAGGCGAACTCAGCGCCAGCTTCGGACGCGAGGCGAGCCTCCATCGGAAGATGGCCCTGTTCCTGCAGCCGCGCCGCGACCTCAACGTCGCTGGCGGCTTCCATCTGCCCGGTCAGCGTTTCGCCGCGCGCGTTCAGCGCCTTGTAGCGGTACAGCGCCATCGGCTCAGTTGCCCTCGGTCACGCGCAGCACTTCCTCGATCGTGGTTTCGCCGCGCAGCGCCTTGGCGATGCCGACGTCGTACATGGTGTGCATGCCGCCGCGCCGCGCCAGACGCTCGATTTCCTCCATGCCGGCGTGGCGCATCACCGCGCGCCGGATTTCGTCGTCCATCAGCAGCAGTTCCATGATGGTGGTGCGGCCGAGATAGCCGGTCGGCGACAGCTCCGAAGGCCGCGGCCGATACAGATAGATCTCGCCGTCCGGATGGAACTTGCGCAGGCCGAACTTCTGGATTTCCTCGGGCGTGGCGAGGTAGCGCTCGGCGTGCACCGGCTCCAGCCGCCGCACCAGACGCTGGGCAAGGATGCCGTTCACGGTCGAGGTGAGCAGGTAATCCTCCACGCCCATGTCGAGCATGCGGGTGATGCCGCCGGCGGCGTTGTTGGTGTGCAGCGTGGACAGCACGAGGTGGCCGGTCAGCGCCGACTGGATTGCGATCCGCGCGGTTTCCAGATCGCGCATTTCGCCGATCATGATGATGTCCGGATCCTGGCGGACGATCGCGCGCAGCGCGTTGTTGAAGTCCAACCCGATCGACGGTTTGGCCTGGATCTGGTTGATGCCCTCGACCTGGTATTCGATCGGGTCTTCGACGGTGATGATCTTAACGCCCGGCGTGTTGAGCCTGGAGAGCGCGGTATAGAGCGTGGTGGTCTTGCCCGAGCCGGTCGGGCCGGTCACCAGGATGATGCCGTGCGGCTGCTCCAGCACCTTGTTGAAGCGCCACATGAAGTGGTCGCTGAAGCCGAGCTTGTCGAAATTGAGCACCACGGTTTCGCGGTCGAGCAGGCGCATCACCACCGATTCGCCGTGCGCGGTCGGCACCGTGCTCACGCGCAGGTCGAGCTCCTTGCCCTGCACCCGCGCAACGATCCGCCCATCCTGCGGCAACCGACGTTCGGCGATATTGAGCTTGGCCATGATCTTGACACGGCTGATGATTGCGGCGGTCAGGTTGGCCGGCGGGCTTTCGCCCTCTTCCAGCACGCCGTCAATGCGGTAGCGCACCTTCAGCCGATTTTCGAACGGCTCGATGTGGATGTCGGAAGCGCGCAGTTCGACCGCACGCTGCACGATCAGGTTCACCAGTCGGATCACCGGCGCTTCCGAGGCCAGATCGCGCAGGCGTTCGACGTCATCAAGGGCTTCGTCGCCGCCTTCGGTGCCCTCGATGATGCTGTCCATCGCGCTGCGGCCCTGGCCGTGCCAGCGCTCGATCAGCTCGTCGATTTCCGAGCGCGGGCCGACCGCCGGTCGCAGCTCGCGTCCCAGCGCCAGCCCCACGGCCTCGAGGATGTAGGAATCCTGCGGATCGGCCAGCAGGATGTCGGCGCCCCGTTCGTCCACGCCGATCGGCACGACATGGAACTGCTTCATGAACTTCAGGCCCAGCGCCACATCCTCAGGCGGAAGATCGGGCAGGTCCTTGGTGTTGCGCAGCTCCAGACCGTATTCCGAGGAACAGGCGACCGCGTGGTCGCGCTCGGACACCAACCCCAGCCGCGCCAGCAGGATCAGCAGATCGCCGCCGTCCTGCTCTTGCAGGCGCCGTGCGCTGGCCAGATCCGCCTCTTTCAGCCGTCCGTACTTGAGCAGCTGCGCGACGATGCGCTCGACGGGACTGTCCGGGATCTGTACCGCTTCTTCTGCCACAGCGTTCACGCACGCCCCTCCAGACATCCGTCGCTGACTTTAGCAGGCATGCCGCGCCATCGGAACCGATATCGGCGTCCGTTCGCGCCCGTTGTCCGGTTCAACCAAGCCAGACCCGGGCGTTGCGGAACATCCGCAGCCACGGCGACTCCTCCGGCCAGTCCGCCGGCGCCCAGCTGAAATTGCCGCTGCGCAGGGTGCGTTCGGGATGCGGCATCAGCACCATGGCGCGGCCGTCGCGACTGCTCACGCCGGCGATGCCGTCCGGAGACCCGTTCGGATTGGCGGGAAATTGACCGGCATCGGCAACCGCGCTTCCGTACGCAAAGCGCAGCGACACATTCACCGCGCCGCGATCGCCGGCAGCGGCGAACACCGCCCGGCCTTCGCCGTGGGCCGAGGCCACCGGCAGGCGTGAGCCTTCCATGCCGCGCAGGAAGATTGACGGCGATGCCTGCACTTCCAGCTGCACCAGCCGCGCTTCGAACTGCTCGCTGGCGTTGCGCTGGAAGCTCGGCCAGTGCTCCGCGCCGGGGATGATGCCGCGCAATTGCGCCAGCATCTGGCAGCCATTGCAGATGCCCAGCGCGAAGGTCGATTCGCGCGCGAAGAACGCGGTGAACATCTCGCGCAGCGCAGAGCGCTCGAGGATGGAGATCGCCCAGCCGCGTCCGGCGCCCAGCACGTCGCCATAGCTGAAGCCGCCGCAGGCCGCCAGACCGTGGAAATCGACCAGATCGAATCGACCGGCGATCAGGTCGCTCATGTGCACGTCGAAACTGTCAAAGCCGGCGCGATGGAAGGCGTAGGCGGTTTCGATCTGGCTGTTGACGCCCTGTTCGCGCAGGATAGCGACCTTCGGCCGCGCGCCGCTGGCGATGAACGGCGCCGCGATGTCTTCGTGCGGATCGAAACCGAGTTTCGGCACAAGACCCGGCGCATCGAACCGCCGCGCAGCCACGCGTTCGGCATCGGCGCAGTCGGGGTTGTCACGCAGTTTCTGCATGGCATGCGACACCGACCACCAGGCGTCGAACAATTCGTCCCAGCGCCACTGCGCCAGCAGTTCGTCGCCATCGCTGACGCGAACCATCGGCGCCGTGGTCGACACCGCGATCCGCTGCGCGCATTCGATCAGCCCGTGCTGCGACACCAGGTCGGCAAAATCGGCGCGCGCCTCGACCGGCACCTGCACCACCGCGCCCAATTCTTCGTTGAACAGCACCCGCAGCGGATCGCCGGTGCGGCCCTCGCCCCAGCCGTCGAGCTGGATATCGAGGCCGAGATGGGAGGCGAACGCCATTTCACACAGGCTGGCAAACACGCCACCGTCGGAACGGTCGTGGTAGGCCAGCAGCAGCCCTTCGGAACGCGCCGCGCGGATCAGGTCGAACAGCGCGCGCAGGCGCTGCGGATCGTCGAGATCCGGTGCCGCCCCGCCGAACGCCGGCAGCGCGGCCGCGCCGTTGGCGTCCGGAAAACACTGGGCGAGGATCGAACCGCCCATGCGCTGACGCCCGCCGCCGAGCCCGATCAGCCACAGCTCGGACGGCACCTCGCGTTGCAGCAGCGGCGTGAGCTGGCCGCGCACGTCAAGCACCGGCGCGAACGCGGTCACGATGAGGGAAACGGGGGAGACGGTTTTGCTGACAGGGGACAGGGAACCAGGAACCGGGGACCGGGGAAGAGCTTCCCCATCGCCTTGCTCCAGCTTCGAAGACAGCGTTCGGGCTGTCTGATCTTCTTCCCGTCTCTGGTCCCCGGTCCCCGGTTCCCGGTTCCCGCTCTCCTGCCACACCGCCTGCATCGACAGCGAATCCTTGCCGACCGGTATGCCCAGTTCCAGCGCCGGGCACAGTTCCATGCCCACCGCCCTGACCGCGTCGAACAGCCGCGCATCCTCGCCGGCATGGCCGGCGGCGGCCATCCAGTTGGCCGACAGCTTGATCCGGTCGAGCGCCTCCAGCGGCGCCGCCATCAGATTGGTGATCGCCTCGCCGACCGCCATCCGCGCCGACGCGGCGGCATCCAGCAGCGCCAGCGGCGTGCGCTCGCCGATCGCCATCGCTTCGCCGGCCAGACCGTCGAAACCGGAATAGGTGATCGCGCAATCGGCCACCGGCACCTGCCACGGCCCGACCATCTGATCGCGCGCGGTCAGGCCGCCGACCGCACGGTCGCCGATCGTGATCAGGAACGACTTCGCCGCCACCGAAGGGTGCGCCAGCACCCGCAATCCGGCCTCGCGCAGCTCCAGCGCGTCGGTTTCGAGCTGCGGCCAGCGCGGCCGCGGCGGAGTCACGGCGTCGCGGTGCATCTTCGGCGGCTTGCCGAACAGCACGTCCATGGGGAAGTCGATGGCCGGCGGCTGACCGCCATAGCCCACGCGCAAATGTTCTTCCGCCGTCGCCACGCCCACCACCGCAAACGGGCAGCGCTCGCGCCGGCACAATGCTTCGAACTCGGCCAGGCGCGAGGGCGCAACGCCGAGCACATAGCGCTCCTGAGATTCGTTGCACCACAGCTGCATCGGCGACAGCGAGGGATCGTCGGTCGGCACCTTGCCAAGGTCGATCACGCCGCCCACGCCGGAGTCGTGCAGCAGTTCCGGAATGGCGTTCGACAGCCCGCCCGCGCCGACGTCGTGGATCGACAGAATCGGATTGTCCGCGCCCAGCGCCACGCAGCAGTCGATGACTTCCTGCGCACGCCGTTCCATTTCCGGGTTGTCGCGCTGCACCGAGGCAAAATCAAGGTCCTCGGCAGAATCGCCGGAGGCCACCGACGACGCCGCGCCGCCGCCCAGACCAATCAGCATCGCCGGGCCGCCGAGCACGATCACCGCATCGCCGGACGACAGCCGCAGCTTTTCCACCTGGATGCGATCCATTGCGCCCAGACCGCCGGCCAGCATGATGGGTTTGTCGTAGCCGCGGGTCAGCCCGTCCGCCTCGCGCAATTCGAAGCTGCGGAAATAGCCGGCCAGGTTGGGCCGGCCGAATTCGTTGTTGAACGCGGCGGCGCCCAGGGGGCCGTCGCGCATGATTTCAAACGCGCTGGCCATGCGCGGATTGAGGCTGCGCTCGCCTTCCCACGGCTGCCCCAGCGTCGGTATGCGCAGATGCGACACCGAGAACCCGCACAGCCCGGCCTTCGGTCGGCCGCCGCGGCCGGTGGCGCCCTCGTCGCGGATTTCGCCGCCGGCGCCGGTGGACGCGCCGGGGAACGGCGCGATTGCAGTGGGATGGTTATGGGTTTCGACCTTGATGCAGAACGCCGATTCGGCGACCGGTTCGCCGCGGTATTGCCGGCTGTGCGGGTCGGGCCGCCAGCGCGACGCCGCATAGCCTTCCACCACCGCCGCATTGTCGCTGTAAGCCGACAGCACGTGCTGCGGCGTGGCGGCTTGGGTGTGCTTGATCATCTTGAACAGCGAGGTTGACTGCGGCTGGCCGTCGAGGGTCCAACTGGCGTTGAAGATCTTGTGCCGGCAGTGCTCGGAATTGGCCTGCGCGAACATCATCAGTTCGACGTCGTGCGGATCGCGCCCAAGCTCGCCGTAGCGTTCGCGCAGATAGGCGATTTCATCCTCCGCCAGCGCCAGCCCGAGCCGCGCATTGGCGACTTCCAGCTTCGCCAGCGGGATCACTTCGACAGCGCCGGCCGGCAGCGCGCCGAACAGGGCCGATCCGTCTGCGCGCGTCGCCAGCAGCGACTGCGTCATCGGGTCGTGCAGCAGTTTTGCCAGCGCCGCCTGCACCGCCGGATCCTGCGGCCAGCCGGTCAGGTCGATCCGCATCCCGCGCTCGACCCGGCGCACCGGCAAGCCGGCGCCTCGCAGCAGATCGGTGGACTTGCTGGCCCAGGGCGAGAGCGTGCCGAGGCGAGGCACGACGAAGCGGGTCATGGCGCCCTCGGCCGGCGCCGCCAACTCAACCGCAGCCTGCAGGATGCGGCACAGCGCCGCCACATCCGGCGCACGGCCAGGTTCGGGTTCGATCCAGTACCCATGCCAACTGCCGACGATCTGCAGCGCGGGAACGAGGGTCTGCAGGCGGGCTTGCAGGCGGTCGCGACGGAACGGCGACAGAGCAGGCGCGCCCTCGAGGGCAATCATGTCCAACTTGGCTTGGGGCGGCGCATGATTGTAGCCGAGCCGCGACAGCAACGCCCGCACCCGGCAATCAACCGGAAGTCGTCCCGGCCTGCAGGGCATCCAGGCGGCGCAGCAGCTGATCCGGCGGCAAATAGCCGCCCAGCAGCTTGCCGTCGGCGGTCAGGATCATCGGCGTGCCTTCCAGTCCCATCCGCTGGCCGGCGCGGTACTGCATGTCCACCGGCGTACGCGCGCAGGCGGTATTCGGCACCGGGCGATCGTTCTTGGCGTCGGTCAACGCCTTCCGGCGGTTGGGCGCGCACCAGACCGCCACCATCTTGCGGTAGTCGTCGCTGCCCAGGCCGGCACGCGGAAAAGCAAGGTACTCGACCCGGATGCCGAGCGCGGTGTACTTGGCGATGTCGGAATGGAACTTGCGGCAGAACCCGCACTCGATGTCGGTCAGCACCACCACGGTGTGGCGGGCCGGGCCGTTCGGCGCAAACACGATCCGATCCGATTCCGGCAGCGTGGCTAGAATCGACTTGCGCACGCCGGCCATCGCCGCTTCGCTCAGGCTGGTGCGCCGCGGCAGATCCAGCAGCCCACCCGAGAACATGTACTTGCCGTCATCGCTGACATAGACCGCCTGCCCGGCCGCAATGACCTCGCGGAAACCGGAAATCGGTGCCGGGCCGATGTGCTCGACGGTGATCCGTGGATCCAGCGTCCGCAGCGCCTCGCGCACCCGCTGTTCGGGCGTTCCAGGCGCGTACGCAGGCTCGCCCGCGGCTTGCGCCGCTTCCGGTGCGGGACGGGTTCCCGCTGCCGGCGCCGCAGCCGGTTGCGCGCAGGCCGACAGGCTGGCGCCAAGCAGGATCAGAACGGACAGGACGAGTTGCTTCATCGCGATTCCACCGAAGGTCAGGCCATCCAACAAAAAGCGGCGGCCAAGGCTCGGCATTTTCACACGTTCATGCTGAACGTGCGTGATGGCGATCGTGTTCGCGCGATCACGCTCGCGGATGGTGCAGAGCGTGCAGGTTGCGCAGACGATCGCGGGCAATGAAGGTGTAGATCTGGGTGGTCGACAGCGATTCGTGACCAAGCAGCATCTGCAGCGAACGCAGGTCGGCACCGTGATTGAGCAGGTGCGTTGCGAAACTGTGGCGCAGTCCGTGCGGGCTGATCCGCGCCGGATCGATGCCCGCCGCTGCCGCATGCCGCTTGACCAGCGCCCAGAATGCCTGCCGGCTCAGCGCCCCGCCGCCGGGCTGGACGAACAGGCTCACGTTGCCGGCGGAATCCGGACACCCGGCCAGTAGATTTGGTCGGGTCTCGCGCTGGTAGCGTTCCAGCCAGAACCGCGATTCGTCACCCAGCGGCACCAGCCGCTCCTTGCCGCCCTTGCCGGTGACCCGCAGCGCGCCCTGACGCAAGTTCAGCGCGGTGGCGGGCAGATTCACCAATTCGCTGACGCGAAGGCCGGCCGCGTACATCAGCTCGAGCATGGTGCGGTCGCGCATGCCCACCGCCGCATTGCAGTCGGGCGCTTCCAGCAGTGCCGCCACCTGCGCCTCGGACAGCGCCTTGGGCAGCAGTCGCGGCAGCTTCGGTGCCGTCAGCAGCGCCACCGGGTCGTCGTCGCGCACGCCGTCGCGCACCACGCGTCCGTAGAAAGCGTGCAGGCAGGACAGCAAGCGTGCGGTGCTGCGCGCGCTGTAGCCGGCGCTCGCGCGCAGGGCCAGGTATTCGAACAGATCCGCGCGCCCGGCCGCCGGCAGCGGATGTCTACGCGCATGACGCAGCCAGCGCGCCAACTGCTCGAGATCGGTTCGATAGGCCGCAAGCGTCGCCTTGGCAAGGCCGCGCTCGGCCCAGATCGCATCGAGAAAACGCTCGATGGCCGCCGCATCGCCTGCCTCCAACGGCGGCAGATCCAGAAACAGGTGACGGCGGTCGGCGGTCGTGGGCATGGCGCAAGCGTAGCCCGTGCAGCGCAACGCCGCCTGTATCCTTGCCGACCATGACCGCACGCGAACGCTCCCCCGCACTGATCGGCTGGCGCCTGCTGGCGCTGCTGTACGATTTTTTCCCGCTGCTGGCGCTGTGGTTCGTGACCGCAGCCGCGTTCACCCTCGCCCACGGCGATGCGGTGCGCGGCGGCTGGCTGGGCGCGCTGGAATTCATCGTCTTTCTGGCCATCGCCGGCCTGTACGCGGTGCCGAGCTGGAAGCGCGGCGGGCAGACCATCGGGATGCGCGCCTGGCGACTGCGGGTGGTCTCTGCCGACGCCGGCACGGCGAGCACCGGCGCGCTGTGGCTGCGTTTTGCAGTCGGCTGCCTGGCGCTGGCCGCGGGCGGACTGGGCTTTTGGTGGGCGTGGATCGACCGCGACGGACTGACCTGGCACGACCGCGCCAGCCGGACGCGCTTGCTGCGCCTACCGAAACCAGCGCGCCTGCGCGAACAGGCGAACTAGCCGCTGCGACGGCGGAATACCGTAAACGACACCATCAACATGATCAGCGGTGGCACCGCATAGGCAATTCGGAAGTCGAAGTGGTAGATGCCGGCAAGCTTCGTGCTCACCTGCTGCAGCATCCAGAAGCCGAGCGCAAAAACAATTCCAATGAATACCCGCTTGCCGTAGCCGCCGCTGCGCAGGGAACCGAACGCGAACGGCGCCGCAGCCAGGCACAGCGTCAGCACGTTCAGCGCATAGAACCAACGCCCCCAGTACACCCGTTCGTAATCGCCGGCGTCCAGTCCGTTGCGCAGGCGGTAGTCGATGCTGGTGCGCAGCTGCGTGCTGCCCATGTTGCCGGGTTTGGTCACGCTGGCCGCCAGCACCGCTTCGCTCAGACGCGAATCCCAGCGCTCGCTGGCCACCTTGCTGCGCTGCACCGATTTGCCATCGAATCGAAGGCGTTCGACGTCGTGCAAGGTCCAGTGGTCGCCGTGGTGCTCGGCGATGCGCGCGTTGGCGATCGACCGCAGCCGCCCATCGTCGGCGAATTCGAACAGCTTGACGCCGTGCAGCTCCAGCCAATGCTCGCTGCCGCGCTGCTTTTGTTCGCCGCCGCGCGCGCTCAGGAACATCCCACCTTCGCGCGCCCACAGGCCTTCGTAGCGCGACATCACCAGATCGCTGTGGCGGATCGACCGGATGGCCTGGGCGCGATCGCTGGCCCAAGGCGCCAGCGTTTCGCCATTGATGACCATCACCGCGGTGAAGACGGCCAGCAGCAGCAGCACCGACGTCCCCAGCCGCCGCCGCGACAGCCCCAGCGCGCGCAGCGCGGTCAATTCGGACGTGGCGGCAAGATCGCCCAGCCCGAGCAGGGAGCCGATCACCGCCGCGGTCGGAAACAGGCTGTAAGCACGATCGGGCAGCCCCAATCCGGCCACGGCGATCGCATGGTTGATCGTGTACGCGCCCTTGCCGACATTCCCGAGATCGCTGGCGAAGGCCAGAACCGCGTCCAGCCCAATCAGCACGCCCCAGGCCAGCAGCACGCTGAGCGCAACGGTGCGCGCGATGTAGGTGTCATGCAGGCGCGGCCAGTGTTTCATCGGCGCGACCCCGGCCAGAACCGACGCCCGTCGCGGGCGTACATCCACCCGCCCAGCGCCAGCAGCGGCAGCAGCAGCCACCACAGCCCGGCCGCAACCGGAAGGCTCCCTTCGGCCAACCACTGCACGCCAAGCATGGTCAGGAAGATGCCCACCAGATAGGCCAGAAATGCCAGCAGCAGCGCCCCGTGCCGAGATTGCCGCGGCGAGCTGCGCGCCAGCGGGATCGCCATCAGCGCAAATGCCAGGGCCAGCAGCGCGGGCGCAATTCGCCAGTGCAATTCGGCGCGCGCACCGACACCCGGCAATTGCAGCAACTCCGCGGTGGTCCGGAACGGTGGATCATCCAGACGCCCCGGAGGATCGGCTTCGGGCAACTCGATTTCGTTTCGCGCATAGCGCATCAGGCGATAGTCGAGGCGTTCGCCACTGGCCGGACCCTCCACCCGGAATCCATCCTTCAGCGCCAACACGCGCACGCCGTGGTCGCGGTACAGTTCGCCGCCGCGCGCCGTGGCCACGTCCATGCGGTCGCCGCGCTCGCGATAGATGAACACGCGTTCCAGCTTCGTCCCGTCCGACGACATGACGCCGACGTAGGCCACGCCACCATTGGACATGGGAGTGAAGCGCCCGGGTTCGAGCCCCGCAACCAGCAAGTTGCGGTTGGCTTCGATGATCATGCCCTTGGCCAGCCGGTTGGCCCACGGCCCCAGCCACAGCGAGCACGCCGCGATGACGGCCACGACCGGCAGCGCCACCATCAGCAGCGGCCGCAGCAGGCGCCGTGGCCCCACGCCGACCGCCGCCAGCACCGGCATTTCCGAATCACGGTACAACCGTCCGGTCGCCATCAAGATCCCGAGCAGCAGGGCCAACGGCAGGATCAGCGGCAGATAGCCCAGCACCCGCAGACCAAGCTGGGACAGCAGCAGCGTCGGCGGCACCTTGCCGCGCGCCATCTCGCCCACCAGATCGGCAAACACGCCGCCCAGACTGACGATGATGAGCACCAGCAGCGTCGCCAGTACGGCGCGAATGAATTCGCTGCTGAGATAGCGGTCCAGCTTCGGCATCGGGCCAGGTTGCCTTAGAATCGGTAGTTTGCTGCGTCACGCGCTCGCCGAGCCGCAGCCGCGCATTGTAAGCGTACCGCGCCGCCGAACCCTGCCGGCGGCTGGCGCATGCAGCCATCTTTCAGACCGGAACAGAATCCACGATGAGCCTCGAATTTCGCCTGAACCAGACTTCTCCCGCCAGCGCCACGGTTGACTGCGTCGTGGTAGGCGCATTCGCCGACGGCACGCTGACACCCGCCGCCAGCGCGCTGGACAGCGCCAGCGGCGGCCGCCTGCAAGCCCTGATTGCGCGCGACGATGTGTCCGGCAAGACCGGCAAAACCGCGCTGCTGCACGACCTGGCCGGCATCACCGCGCCGCGCGTGCTGGTGATTGGCTTGGGCGACGCCGGCAAGTTTGGCGTGCCGCAATACCTGAAGGCCGTTGCCGATGCCGCGCGCACGCTGAAGACCGGCCCGGTGGCCAGCGCACTGTTCACCCTCAGCGAAGTGGCGGTGAACGAGCGCGATGCGGCGTGGAACATTCGCCAAGCCGTCACCGCCAGCGATCACGCCTGCTACCGCTACACCGCCACCTTGGGTGCAAAGAACAAAAAGCGCGAAGAAACCGGCCTTGCCCGGCTCGACATCGTCGGCAGCGACGCCACCGCGCTGGCGCAAGGCATCGCGATTGCGCAAGGCGTCCAGTTCACCCGCGAAGTGGGCAACCTGCCGCCGAATATCTGCAACCCGGCGTATCTGGCCCAGCAGGCGCAAGACTTCGCCGCGCAGCACACCGGTGTCGCCTGCGAAGTGCTGGACGACGCCGCGATGGAAGCCCTGGGCATGGGCTCGCTGCTGGCGGTGGCACGCGGCAGCGCGCAGCGGCCGCGCCTGATCGTGCTGAAGTGGAGCCAAGGCGGCGATGCCAAACCCTATGTGTTGGTCGGCAAGGGCATCACCTTCGATACCGGCGGCGTGAACCTGAAAACGCAGGGCGGCATCGAGGAAATGAAGTACGACATGTGCGGTGCCGGCAGCGTGCTGGGCACTTTCGTGGCGGCTGTGAAAATGCAACTTCCGATCAATCTGGTGTGCATTGCCGCCGCGGTGGAAAATGCCATCGACGGCGATGCCTATCGCCCGTCCGACGTGATCACGTCGATGTCCGGCAAGACCATCGAAGTGGGCAACACCGATGCCGAAGGCCGCCTGATTTTGTGCGACGCGCTGACCTATGCGCAGCGGTTCGAGCCGGCCGCGCTGGTCGATGTGGCCACCCTCACCGGTGCCTGCATGGTGGCGCTGGGCAAATACGCCACCGGCGTGATGACCAAACGCAGCCACGACCTTGCGCGCGAATTGCTGGATGCCGGCGAAGCGGTGTTCGACCGCGGCTGGCAGTTGCCGCTGTGGGACGAATACCAGCCGATGCTGGATTCCGCCTTTGCCGATGTCTACAACATCGGTGGCCGCTGGGCCGGTGCGATTACCGCCGGCTGCTTCCTGTCGCGCTTCACCGACGGCCAACGCTGGGTGCATCTGGATATCGCAGGTTCCGCCAGCGACGACGGCAAGCTGGGCATGGCCACCGGCCGCCCGGTGGGTATGCTCAGTCAATGGTTACTGGATCGCGCTGGATAAGCCCATGTAGGAGCGCACCGCAGGGGCGCGATGTTTACCCCGATAAAGCAACGCATCGCGCCCCTGCGGTGCGCTCCTACGAGAACACTCAATGCCCCGCGCCCACTTCTACCTGATCGACAAACCGCGCTTTCGCGAGCAGCCTTTGCTGCTGGTCTGCGAACTGGCGAAGCGGGCCTATGCCGCCAACCTGCCCACGCTGATTTTGGCGCGCGATCAGGCGCAGGCCGAAGCACTCGACGATCTGTTGTGGGCGTTCGATCCCAACGAATATCTGCCGCATCAAATTGCCGGTATGGATGGCGATGAAGACGAGGCGCCGGTGTTGATTGCAGCGCCCGACGCCGATGCGGCGCTGCGCCCGTTATTGATCAACCTGCGTGATGCCGCACCGACCGGCGCTTTCGAGCGCGTGCTGGAAGTGGTGCCGGCCGACCCCGCCGCCCGCGACCCGCTGCGTGCACGCTGGAAGCATTACCAAGCATTGGGCTTTGAATTAAAAAAATTCGATATGTAGGTCATCGTCATCCCGGCGCAAGCCGGGATCCAGCGTCTTGCGGATCCCAAGGCGAACGGCTGGATTCCGGCTTACGCCGGAATGACGGAGAACATCAACACTGGACGTCTGTCCGCGCAAGAACAACGAGCCAACACGCATGACCACCCTCGACTCCGGCTTCAACCCGAACGACTTCGAAACCCGCCTGTACCAGCACTGGGAAAGCAGCGGCGCGTTCACGCCCACTGGCAACGGCCCGGCCTACACCATTTTGCTGCCGCCGCCGAACGTGACCGGCACCTTGCACATGGGCCACGCCTTCCAACACACCTTGATGGACGCGCTGGTGCGCTATCACCGCATGCGCGGCTACCGCACGCTGTGGCAGATGGGCACCGACCACGCCGGGATCGCCACCGAAATGGTGGTGTCGCGCAACTTGGCGCTGGAAGGCAAGGGCGACACCCGCGACTCGCTGGGGCGCGAAAAATTCATCGAAAAAGTGTGGGAATGGAAGCAGCATTCGGGCAGCACGATTGAGCGCCAAATGCGTCGCCTCGGCGCGTCCGGCGACTGGTCGCGCAGCGTGTTCACGATGGATCCGATGCCATCGAAGGCCATCATCGAAGCCTTCGTGCGGCTGTATGAAGAAGGCCTGATCTATCGCGGCCAGCGTCTGGTCAATTGGGATCCGGTGCTGAAAACCGCGATTTCGGATTTGGAAGTGGTCAGCGAAGAGGAACAAGGCTCGCTGTGGTCGCTGCGCTATCCACTGGCCGATGGCGCGTCCTACGAGCATGTGGAAGTCGATGCCGACGGCGTGGAAACCCTGCGCGAAACCCGCAACTATCTGGTGGTGGCCACCACCCGCCCGGAAACCATGCTGGGCGATACTGCGGCGATGGTGCACCCCGAAGATCCGCGCTATACCGCGCTGCACGGCAAGTTTGTGGACTTGCCGCTGACCGGCCGCCGCATCCCAATCATCACCGATGACTATGTGGACCGCGCCTTCGGCACCGGCGTGGTGAAGGTGACCCCCGCGCATGATTTCAATGACTACGCGGTGGGTCAGCGGCACAACCTGCCGCTGATCAATATCTTCAGCAGCACCGCCAGGATCATTGAAGATCGCGATGACATCCCCGCGCAGTACCGTGGGCTGGACCGCTTCGATGCACGCAAAGCCATCGTCGCCGACCTCGATGCCGCAGGGCTCCTGGTCGAGATCAAACCGCACAAATCGATGGTGCCGCGCGGCGACCGCAGCGGGCAGGTGATCGAGCCGTATTTGACCGACCAGTGGTTTGTGAAAATGGACACGCTGGGCCAACGCGGGCTGGCGTTGGTTGAGTCTGGGCAAGTGAAGTTCGTGCCGCCGAACTGGGTCAACACCTACCGGCACTGGATGGAAAATATCCAGGACTGGTGCATCAGCCGCCAGCTGTGGTGGGGCCACCGTATCCCGGCGTGGTTTGATGAGGCCGGCAAGATTTACGTGGGCCGCGATGAAGCCGAGGTGCGCGCCAAGCACGGCTTGGGCGATGCGCCGCTGCGGCAGGATTCCGACGTGCTGGAAACCTGGTTCTCCTCGGCCATGTTCCCGTTTTCCACACAGGGCTGGCCGGATGAAGCGGCGATGGCCGAACGCGGCTTTGCGCACTACCTTCCGTCCAGCGTGCTGGTCACCGGCTTCGACATCATCTTCTTCTGGGTGGCACGGATGGTGATGATGACCGACCACTTCACCGGCATGGTGCCGTTCCACGACGTGTACATGACCGGTCTGGTGCGCGACAAGAACGGCCAGAAGATGTCGAAGTCGAAGGGCAATGTGCTCGATCCGCTGGACATAATCGACGGCATCGGCATCGACGACCTGGTTGCCAAACGCACCTACGGCCTGATGCAGCCGAAGATGGCGGAAAAGATCGAAAAAGAGACCCGCAAGGATTACCCGAACGGCATCAATGCCCACGGAGCCGACGCGCTGCGCTTCACCATGGCCGCACTGGCCGGCCCCGGCCGCGATATCAAGTTCGATCTGGCGCGCGCCGAAGGCTACAAGAATTTCTGCAACAAACTCTGGAACGCCACGCGCTTCGTGTTGATGAACATCCCCGAGGACTTTGTCCCCGCACCGGCAGGGGGAGATACCCGAAGGGCGGAGGCGGGCGCGCTTGCGCAACCGAAGACCGACGCCGAACAATGGATCCTCGCGCAACTGGCCCGCACCAGCGCGGAAGCGGCCGAGCACTTCGCCAATTACCGTTTCGACCTGCTGGCGCAATGCCTGTACGAGTTCACCTGGAACCAGGTGTGCGACTGGTTCGTGGAATTGGCCAAGCCGGCGCTCAACGGTGACGATGCCGCCGCTGCCGACAGCACCCGCCACACCCTGCTGTACGTGCTGGACGCGCTGCTGCGTTTGCTGCATCCACTGATCCCGTTTGTGACGGAAGAACTCTGGCAAGCGGTGGCACCCAAGCTGGGCAAGACCGGCAGCCTGATGTTGCAGCCTTACCCGCAGGCCAGCGCCATCGACACCGCCGCATTTGCGCAGGCCGATATCGATATCGAATGGCTCAAAGCCATGATCAGTGCGGTACGCAGCATCCGCAGCGAACTGGGCGTATCACCGGCCAAACACATCTCACTGCTGCTGCGTGGCGGCGATGCGCAAGATGCCGCACGCGCCACCCGCTTTGCCGCGCAGCTCACCTTCTTGTGCAAACTCGACCGCATCGAAACCCTGACCGGCGAGCCGCCCGCAGCCGCACCCGCCGTGGTCGGCGAGTTGCAACTGTTCGTGCCGCTGGACGGGCTGGTGGATCTGGACGCCGAGCGCACGCGCTTGGATAAGGAAATCGCCAAGATCAGCGCCGAGAAAGACAAAAGCGAGGCCAAGCTGGCCAGGTTTGGCGCTGGCGTCCCGGCGGCCGTGGTCGAGCAAGAGCAAGCGCGCCTGACCGACTGGAGCGCCAAGCTCAGTGCACTGACCACACAGCGTGCGCGGCTGGCCTGAGGGTTGGCTGACCGGAAAGATCCTGCGCGTCATTCCCGCCGAAACCAGGCGTCGTTTCGCGATCGAAGGTTCGTGCAACCAGCATTGTTGAATTCAAGACCTGATGCTTCAACCCCTGCCTTCGCCGGGTTCAGCTCCGCCCGCAGAATCGCGATCGACCGCTTCCTGCAAGCGCCAACGCCATGCTCCGGGACACGTTTCGTGAGATGGATCACGGATCCGCCATTTTCTTGCTGCATCCCGCATTCACGGGATGCAGGCTGCTTGATCACTATCGGTCATCGCGGATCGGGCGCAAACTCGCATACCGAATAATGGTAGCCTGAAACAACCAGAGCTTCCTTGACGGCGGCGCGCCATCGCCCAGTACCGCATCCGACACTTACCGCAAACAGCACACCAGCCCCAACCCACCCAGACCCATGCCCGAGCGCAATTCCACGTTGCACACGCCGGACGACGAGCTTGCTTACCGCCATCTGCTGGATGAGGTCAGCGCATTCGTTTACACGACCGACATCCAGGGGCGGTTCACCTTCGCCAACCGGCCGGTGCTGGACCTGCTGGGCCAGGGGCTGCAGCTGGAAGACGTGATCGGCAAATCCTTCACCGATTTCGTCGATATCGGCGAGGACGCCGACCTGCGCGAAACCGACCGCCGGGTGCTCGAACTGGGCGAAACGATCGCCCGCGATGAAGTCAACTACATCCACGCCACCGGCGAGATGCACATCTACTGGTCAACCAAAAAGCCGCTGCGCAATGCCGACGGCCACATCGTCGGCTTGATCGGGATTTCCCACGACATCACCGAAAAAAAACAGCTGGAAGACAAGGTTCGCCAGCAAAGGAACCTGCTGGATACAGTCCTCGAGAACATCGACGCTCTGGTCTATCTGAAAAATGCCGACCACCGTTTTCTTTACGTCAACCAGCATGTAGCCAATGCCTTGGGCCAACCGCGGGAAAACATCATCGGCCGCCTCGACAGCGACCTGCTGCCGCCCGCTGAGGCCGAGCGCTTCCAGCAACTGGAGACAACGATTCTGGCCACCGGGAAGCGCCATGCCGGCGAAGAATCGCTGTGCGATGCCGATGGACGCCTGCGCCATTTCTGGAGCGTGGTCGTGCCGGGAACCGACGCCAACGGCACCCCGGCGCTGATCGGTCTGAGCACCGACATCACCGAACTGCACGAGCTCAAGGAAGAATTGCGCAGGCAAGCCGCGCTGGACAGCCTGACCGGGCTGGCCAACCGGCGGACGTTCTTCGAACGCGCCGTAGACGACTTCGCCCGCTGCCGGCAAAACGGCCAGACGCTCAGCCTGATCGCCATTGATCTCGACCATTTCAAGCTGATCAACGACAGCTACGGCCACCCGGTCGGCGACGACGTCTTGCGCGACTTCACCCATTGCTGCATGGAGGCGCTGCGTCCCGACGACCTGTTTGCCCGCACCGGCGGCGAAGAATTCTGCGTCCTGCTTCCCGGTGCCGACCTTGATGCCGCCCACGCCACCGCCGAGCGCCTTCGCCGGATCACCGAAGCCTGCCACCCCTGCGTGGAACATCCGCAGTTGCACTTCACGATCAGTCTCGGCGTCTCCGCTGCGCATCCGGACGACGCCGATTTCGATGCCCTATTCCGGCGCGCCGACCGCGCCCTGTATGTTGCCAAGGATCAGGGGCGCAACTGCACGGTGCTGCTGCCTGCCGGCTGACCCGCCCTTGGCTGCGGGTTCGCACCGATTTCACGGCTGACCGGCTATCAAGACTGTCCACTTGGTCTCACCACCTCCCCGGAGTCAGCCATGAGCAACGTCCGCCTTGCCGTCATCTACTACAGCACCTACGGCACCAATCACGCCATGGCCGAAGTGGCGGTCGACGCCGCCCACGAGGCAGGGGCGGAAGTGCGCCTGCGCAAGGTCAGGGAGACCGCGCCGATGGAGGTGGTCGCCGGGCAGGCGGCCTGGGCCGCTCACTCCGAGCGCACCGCGCACGTCCAGCATGCCGGCTACGAGGACATGGAATGGGCCAACGCCTACCTGTTCAGTGCGCCGACCCGGTTTGGCACCGTCGCCAGCCAGATGCGCGCCTTCATCGACACCCTCGGGCCGATCTGGGCCGCAGGAGGGCTCTCCAACAAGGCGGTCAGCGCGATGACCAGCGCCCAGAACATGCACGGCGGACAGGAAACCACCCTGCTCGGCCTGTATGCCACCTTCATCCACTGGGGCGCGATCCTAGTTCCGCCGGGCTACACCGACCCGTCGATCTACGCCGCAGGCGGCAACCCTTACGGCACCAGCGTCACCGCCAAGGGCGAACCGCTCTGCGAAGAGATCAAGGCCGCAATCCGCGCGCAGACCAAGCGCCTGGTCGATTTCGCCAGACGTATCGCCGCCTGAGCCGCGTTTCATGGCGACGCCGCCCACCGCCGCCGCCCTGAAAAAACGCCACCGCGAGGTGCGCGATGCCCAGCCCGAAAACTGGCGCGTTCGCGTTCACCGCGCCATCAGCTGGCTGCAGCGGGCCGAACGGGAAGCGAAAGACCCGGACGCCCGCTTCATCTTCCTGTGGATCGCTCTCAACGCCGCCTACGCGCGCGAGTTCGGCTTCGAACAGAGCGAGCGCGGTCAGGCGCGCCAATTCATCGACCGGCTGGTTGCGCACGATGCGGGCAACCGACTGCAACAGCTGGTCTTCGACCAGTTCACCGGTCCGATCCGCACCCTGCTGGACAACCGATTCGTGTTCGAACCGTTCTGGCGCGCGCTGCGTGAGCACGATTCCAGTAATGCCTGGGAAGCTAAGTTTGCCGAAGCGCGAAAACTGGCCATGCGTGCGTTGATGGAACACCAGACCGCGCTGGTGCTGTCGATCGTCGCCGACCGCCTGTACGTCCTGCGCAACCAATTGATGCACGGCGGCGCCACCTGGAACGGCGACACCAACCGCCAGCAGGTGCACGACGCCGTCGCCATCCTCGCCGCGCTGATCCCGACCATCATCGGATTGATGATCGAACACCCGGAACCCGATCTGTCGGGAATCACCTTCCCAACGCTTGATATTCGCGTCTAGCCGATCGCGCGGAACAACTCCGCAGCTACGCGCGCTGTTCGTGTCACCCAAGTTGCCACGGGCGGATTTGGGCGGATACAGGATCGTTTGGTGGCTATGGGTGGAATCGAACCACCGACCTCGGGATTATGAGTCTCGCGCTCTAACCGTCTGAGCTACATAGCCAACGCGAACCGCAAATTGTCCGGTTTCCAGCGTCACTCGTCAATCGCTGCAATGATTGCTTGCAGCGCGTCGCGCCCACTGGCACAGTCGGTGACAGTGGATTTTGGAGTCCGCATCGTGATCGATCCGGACGGGTTTCGGCCTAATGTCGGTGTCGTGCTGATGCACGAGGATGGACGCGTGTTCTGGGCACGTCGCGTGCGCCGGGACGGTTGGCAGTTCCCGCAGGGCGGGATCAACAGCGATGAGACGCCGCTGGAAGCCATGTATCGTGAGTTGCAGGAGGAAACCGGGCTGCAGCCGGCACAGGTCGAAGTGCTAGGCGCCACCCCTGGCTGGCTGCGCTACCGGCTGCCGGCGCACGCCATACGCCACCGCGAACGGCTGGTGTGCATCGGCCAGAAGCAGGTGTGGTTTCTGCTGCGCTTTCGCGGCAGCGAGAGCGATGTCCGGCTCGACCTGACCGACCGTCCGGAATTTGACGACTGGCGTTGGGTGGACTTCTGGTATCCACAGGAACACGTGGTCGCCTTCAAGCGCGGTGTCTACTCCCGCGCACTGGCCCATCTTGCGCCGCTGGCGCGGGCGGTGGCCGGCGCTGCGGCCGTTCCCGCCGCTGAAACCCCTGTCCCGCGCCACTGGACGCACTTCGTCCGCCGCGGCTGAGTCGGCGCTTCCGGTGTTTTCCACCCCCAATCTGAATGGATGGCAACCGTTCGTCGGCTCGATGTTGCATTGCAACATTCATCAGAATATGCTGCACCGCACAAACCGGCAAAACCCTGTCGGCCAGTACCTCAAACAGGAGCACGCCATGTACGACTACAACGAATCCTTCAGCAAGACCGCCGCCCAGTTCGCGGACGTCGCCGCCAACGCCAACCGTCTCGTCCTCGAGAACGCCGAAAAGGTGTTCGGCCTGCACTTCGCCGCCATCGAGAACAACATCAACGCCAGCTTCGCCTTCGCCAACGAGCTGATCGGCGTGCGCGATGCCGAAGACCTCAAGACCGCCTGGCCGAAGGGCATCCAGATCGCCCGCAGCAACGCCGAGCGCAGCTTCGGCGCGGCGCAGGAAGCCTTCGCCGACACCGTGAAGACGTCCGAAGCCATCGGCTCGCTGGCCAAGAACCAGTTCGAGCAGGCCAGCTCGCAGGTCAAGGCCGAAGTCGCCAAGGCTGCCAAGGTCGCCTCGAAGTCCGGCAAGTAAGTTCCGCCGCACGCCGGGCAGCTTCCGGCGCGGATCGAAACATGGGCCCGGCAGCTTACGCTGCCGGGCTTTTTCGTGCCGCCTCGATCGCCGCTTCGACCCGCGGCCGCAACGATATGCTGCACTGATGGGTTCATTAACCGTGCTAGAATGCGCGGCTGCCGACAAATCAACGCAAGGTTGACCGCAATGCCCGACTCCAGCCCGAAACCCAACACCTCACTGCGCTGGATGTTGATGCTGGTCGGCGTCATCGTCGTGTTCGGCGGGGTGTTCCTCGCCAAGGCGTTCTTCGCCAAAAAGCAAACCCAATTCTTCGACAACATGGCGCAGCCGGCGGTCACCATTTCCACGGCATCGGCGACCACCCAGCGCTGGGGCAACGACAGCGAAGCGGTCGGCACCGCGACCGCGGTCAACGGCATCGACGTCACCGCCGAATCCGGCGGCGTCGTGCGTTCGATCGAATTCGACGCCGGCCAGCCGGTGCACGCCGGCGCGGTGCTGGTGCGGCTGAACACCGCCAATGAAGAAGCCGTGCTCAGGGCGCTGGAAAGTTCCGCGCAACTGGCGCAGACGCAGGCCAGGCGCTGGCAGGATCTTGGCCGCGACCGGCTGGTCTCGCTCGACGATGTGCAAATCCGGACGACCGCCGCCGCCACCGCCCGCGCCCAAGTCGAAGCGCAGCGCGCGCTAATTGCACAGAAGACCGTGCGCGCGCCGTTCTCCGGCACGCTGGGCATTCGCCGGGTCAACCTCGGCCAGTACATCGCACCGGGTACCGCCGTGGTCAGCCTGCAACAGCTCGACCCGATCTTCGTGAACTTCACCCTGCCCGAGCAGCTGGCCGGCAAGATTCCAGAAGGCATGCCGATCCAGGCCCGCGTCGATGCCCTGCCCGGGCGGACGTTCGAGGGCCGCATCAGCGCGGTCGATCCACAGGTCGATCCGGCCACCCGCAATTTCACCGCCCAGGCCACCCTGCCCAATTCCGACGGCGCGCTGCGCCCCGGCAGCTTCGTCAAGGTGAACTTCGATCTCGGCGGCATGCGCGATGCGGTCGTGATTCCGCAAACCGCGGTCAGCTTCAACCCTTACGGCAACGCCGTGTTCGTGATCACCAAGGTAGCGCGCAAGCCGGGGGAAACCGACGCCCGCGGCAATCCGCTCAGCGGTGACAAGTTGGTCGTCACCCAGCGCTTCATCAAGACCGGCGCCACCCGCGGCGACCTGATCGAAGTGACCTCGGGCCTCAAGCCCGGCGAGCAAGTGGTGACCTCCGGCCTGCTCAAACTGCGCAACGGCAGCGAGGTCGTCGTCAACAATGCCGTGCAACCCGCCGCCGACGCGCGGCCCGCGGTGGAAAACCGGTGAACGCAGACGACGCGGTCAGGCCGCCCATCGCGCACGCCATGCCTGAGAGCGCACCATGAAGTTCACCGACATCTTCATCCGCAAGCCGGTGCTGGCGATGGTCGTCAGCCTGTTCATCCTGCTGTTCGGCCTGCGCGCTTTCAGCGAGCTGAACGTGCGCAAATATCCGGAAATGCGCAACGCGGTGGTGACCGTCAACACCACCTACTTCGGTGCCGACGCCGACCTGATCCAGGGCTTCATCACCACCCCGCTGGAATCGGCGATCGCCAGCGCCGAGGGCATCGACTACATGACCTCGACCAGTTCGGCGGGCATGAGCACGATCACCGCCTACATTCGGCTGGACAAGGATCCCAACGAAGCGCTGACGCAGATTTCGGCCAAGGTCAACAAGATGCGCGGCCAGTTGCCGCCGCAGTCGGAAGACCCGGTGATCGACCTGCAGCAGGGCGAAAGCATCGCCGCGATGTACATCGCGTTTTCCAGCGACACGTTGAACAACACCCAGATCACCGATTACCTGACCCGCGTGATCCAGCCCAAGCTGGTGACGGTCAACGGCGTCCAGCGCGCGGAGATCCACGGCGCCGGCAGCTTCGCCATGCGCATCTGGCTCAAGCCGGAGAAGATGGCGGCGCTGAAGGTGACCGCCAGCGACGTCAGCGCGGCGCTGCAGTCCAACAACGTGCTCGCCGCGGTCGGCTCGACCAAGGGCCAGATGGTGGCGATCGACATGACCGCACGCACCGACCTGCGCAGCGTCGACGATTTCCGCAACATGGTCGTGCGCCAGCAGGACGGCGCGATCATACGTCTGAGCGACATCGCCGACGTCGTTCTCGGCGCCGACAGCTACGGCAGCTCGGTCAGCGTCAACGGCAGCGATTCGGCCACCTTCATGGCGGTTTATGTCGCCCCGGACGCCAATGCGCTGGACGTGATCAAGGACGTCCGCAAGACCTGGAACAACGACATCCTGCCGCAGTTGCCGCAGGGTCTGAACGCGGTGATTCCCTACGACAGCACCCAGGCGATCAACGACGCGATCAACGAGGTGATCCGCACGATCGTGGAAGCGCTGCTGATCGTGATCGCGGTGATCTATCTGTTCCTCGGCTCGCTGCGCAGCGTGCTGATCCCGGCGATCACCATTCCACTGTCGCTGATCGGCGGCATGTTCCTGATGCTGCTGATGGGCTTCACCATCAACCTGCTGACCCTGCTGGCGATGGTGCTGGCGATCGGCATCGTGGTCGACGACGCGATCATCATGGTCGAGAACATCCACCGTCACATCGAAGAAGGCATGAAGCCGTTCGACGCCGCCATCCGCGGCGCGCGCGAGCTGGCCTGGCCGGTGGTGGCGATGACCACCACACTGGTCGCGGTGTATCTACCGATCGGTTTCCAGGGCGGACTGACCGGCGTTTTATTCACCGAATTCGCGTTCAGCCTCGCCGGTTCGGTGCTGCTGTCCGGGATCATCGCGCTCACCCTGACGCCGATGATGAGCTCGAAGATCCTGCGCGGGCACGACCCCGACCACGGCAACAAGTTCGAGGCGTGGCTGGACGAGCGCTTCAATCGTCTGCACGACGCCTACAAGCGCCGCCTGCACGGCGCGCTGCAGACCCGCTCGGTGATCGCCGCGTTCGGCTTGATCGTGCTGACCAGCTGCGTGTTCCTGTATTCGATGGCGCCCAAGGAACCGGCGCCGCTGGAGGACGAAGGCTTCATCTTCGGCGTGGCCAGCGCCGACCCGACCGCCACCCTCGACTACGTCGAACGCTACACCAAGGAGATGGGCCGTCTGGTGCGCGAAGTGCCGGAGGTCGACAACTTTTTCCTGTTCAACGGCGGCTTCGGCGGTGGTGGTGGCGGCGCCAGCCCGAGCGCGATGGCCGGTTTTTCGCTCAAGCCGTTCACCCAGCGCACGCGTTCGACCAATCAGGTGTTGCAGCAGGAGCTGCAGCCGAAGTTCGACCAGATCGCCGGGCTGAAGATGTTCGCGTTGGTGCCGCCTTCGCTGCCGCAGGCCGGTGGCGGCGCTTCCGGCGGCGAGTTCATCATTGGCGGCGTGGGCAGTCTGGAACAACTGTCGGAGTTGTCCGACCGCATCCTGCAACAGGCGATGGCGAGCAAGCGCTTCATCTTTCTCGACCAGGATCTGAAGATCAACAAGCCGCGGATCGAGGTGCACGTCGACCGCGACAAGGCGGCGATGCTGGGCATCGACATGCGCACGTTGGCCTCGGACATGGCCTCGATGCTGGCCGGCGGCTACACCAATCTGTTCACCATGCAAAACCGCTCCTACCGCGTGATTCCGCAGGTGCAGCGCAGCGACCGCCTGAACGCGCACGACTTGGAGAACTACTACACCCGCACCCGCGACGGTCGGCTGATTCCGCTGTCGACCCTCATCACCCTCAGGGAAACCGCACAGCCGCAGTCGCTCAAGCGCTTCCAGCAGCTCAACGCGGTGTCGATCACCTTCGCCCCGCGGCCGGGCGTGAGCAAGGGCGAGGCATTGGCCATTCTCGATCGGGCCGCGGCCGACATCCTGCCGCAGGGCTACAGCGTGGACTACGCCGGTGAATCGCGTCAGTTCAAGCACGAAGGCTCGGCCATGCTGCTGACGCTGGCGCTGGCGCTGATGGTGATCTTCCTGGTGCTGTCGGCGCAGTTCGAAAGCTTCCGCGACGCGCTGATCATGCTGCTCACGGTGCCGATGGCCATTTGCGGCGCGCTATTGGCAATCAACGTGCTGGCGATGGCCTCGCAGATCCTGATGGGGCTGCAGATCGAAGCCTTCCCCGGCATGAGCATCAACATCTACACCCAGGTGGGCCTCGTCACGCTGGTGGGCGTGATTTCCAAGCACGGCATCTTGATCGTGGAATTCGCCAACAAGCTGCAGGTCGACGAAGGCATGAGCAAACTCGAAGCCATCGAAGCGGCGGCCGGCATCCGCCTGCGTCCGGTGCTGATGACCACCTGCGCGCTGGTGTTCGCGATGCTGCCGCTGTTGCTGGCCAAGGGCCCGGGCGCGGCGGCGCGCTTCTCGATGGGGGTGGTGATCGCCGCCGGCATGACCATCGGCACGCTGTTCACCCTGTTCGTGCTGCCGGCGTTCTACATGTATCTGGCACGCGACCATGCGCACGATCGCGAAACGGCGGAAGCGACGCTGCCTGCCCCGGAAGCGCCGCAGCACGGTTGAGGTTTCCAAGCGCGCCGCCCATTCCGGCGGCGCGCTGAATCAGTGACACAACAACACGGGGATCTCGGCCGAGGCCAGCACGTGGCGCGTCACCCCACCGAGGATCCATTCGCTGAAGCGGCTGCGGCCGTAAGCGCCCATCACCAACAGTTCCGCGCCGAAGCGCTGCGCCTGTTCCAGCAGCGCCGCGCCCGCCGCATCGCCGCAGGCATCGATCGCCACGGTTTCAACCGCCACCCCACGCGAGCGCAGATGCGCCGCGATGTCGAACGCCGGCGTCCAGTTCAAGGTCGGGAAGCTCAGCCGCTCTTCGCCGCGCATCAACAGCACGCGCCGACCGCGCAGCAGCGGCAGCGCCGCGTGCACCGCGCGCAACGATTCGGACGAACCGTTCCAGCCGATCGCCATGGGCGCATCCGCATGGAAATCGAAATCACGACGCGGAAGCACGAGGCAGGGCGTACCGCACAGCAGAACGCGGTGCGGCACATCAGCCACGGCGTCCAGCGCATCGGCGGCGTGTTCCATCACCAGCAAGTCGCTGCTGGCCGCCGCCTGTTCCAGCGCGTCGGCAAAGCGGCCTTCGGCAACACGCCATTCGAAGGTCGACACGCCCAGATCGGCCGCAGCCTTGGCAATTGCCGGCGCTGCGGCAACCGCTTCGGCCACCCGCTGCTGCGACTGTTCGACCAGCATCGCAATCAGCTCGGGCTCAAGCCCGGCATCGTAATAACCCGGCACCACGTGGACGCCGGTCACCGCTGCGCCGGACGCAAGCGCCAGCGCGGATCCGTAACGCAGCGCGCGGGATTCACCGTTCAAGCTGCGGACGTGAACAAGAACGTCATGCATGGTAGCGCTCCCAACAGGCATCAAGCCAACGCCAGCATTGTGGCGCAAGACACGGGATTACCGCGATGACGCCGCCGCCAGCCACGCCGCCGGAATCTGCAGGTGCCCGGCCAAATCGGCAGGAGCCGGCTTCAGCCGATGCGGCAGCACGCCCCAGCAGGGCGCCGGCAGCCGCTGCCGCAGCATCGCCAGATTGTCTTCCACGCGGCTCATTTCCGGATCGATGCGAGAACCGACCCAACCGATCAGATCGAAGCCGTCAGCAACAATCGTCCGCGCCGACAGCAGCGCGTGATTGAGACAGCCCAGCCGCAGCCCAACCACCAGCAGCACCGGCAGCCGCAGCGCACGCACCAGATCCGCCTGCATCAAGTCTTTCGAAAGCGGCGATGCCCAACCGCCCACGCCTTCCACGATCAGCGCATCCGCACGCTGCAAAAGTCGCGCATGGGCCTCCACGATGGGTTCCAGCGCGAGCTCGATGCCGTCATCGCGCGCCGCCAGCTCCGGCGCCAGCGGATGCCGAAGCGCAAACGGATTGATATCGGCATAGACCGCATCCGGCGCACCTGCCGCCTGCAGCGCCAGCGCATCGTCGTTCTGCCACTGACCGTCGCGCAGCGCGCAGCCGCTGGCCACCGGCTTCATTCCCAGCCCGCGCAGCCCGCGTCCGCGCAGCGCATGCAGCAGCGCGCAGCTGGTCAGGGTCTTGCCGATCCCGGTGTCGGTGCCGGTGACGTAGACGGAAAACATCGACACTCCCTTGCTGCCGTTTGCGGCGACGATGGTAATCCACGCAGGAAGTGACCTCGGATTCCGCCCAAACCCGTTCGCGGGGCGCCATTGACATCCGCTTTCCAGCATTCCAGGTTTGACGATGTACGGAAATCCCCGCCGGGGTAATCCCCCCATTTTTAGCACTCGCCAAAAGTGGAGCTAAGCAGCCAATACCAGCTTCTGCATTGGGGTGATACCACCAAGTCCCATGTTGGGACGTTCGTGGTTGTACGTCCATAGCCAACGGGTGGCTTTGTCCTGCACCTGCTCGATGGTGTCGAACAGGGTTCTGGCCAACCAAGCGTAGCGCACGGTGCGGTTGTAGCGTTCAACGTAGGCGTTTTGTTGTGGCTTGCCTGGCTGGATGTGCTCGATTCGGATGCCTTGTTGCTGCGCCCAGGACAACAGTGCACCGCTGATGTACTCGGGACCGTTGTCACAGCGGATCACGCGCGGCTTGCCACGCCACTCGATGATCTGCTCCAGGCTGCGGATCACCCGGGCCGACGGCAGTGACAG
>JADFDQ010000008.1 GCA_018262705.1 Xanthomonas sp. | reverse complement strand
GCAGCGTGGTGCGGATGTCGTTGAACTGGATCTCCTGCGCGTGCAGGCTGCGGCCGCTGGTCTGGATGTGGTACTTCATCATCTGGCTGCGCGGGCTGGCGCCGTAGCGCTCGCGCATGGCGCGGGCCCAGATGCGGCGGGCCACGCGGCCGATGACGGTGTACTCCGGGTCCATGCCGTTGCTGAAGAAGAAGCTCAGGTTGGGCGCGAAGTCGTCGATCTTCATCCCGCGCGCCAGGTAGTACTCCACGATGGTGAAGCCGTTGGACAGGGTGAAGGCGAGCTGGCTGATCGGGTTCGCCCCGGCTTCGGCGATGTGGTAGCCGGAGATGGACACCGAGTAGAAGTTGCGGACGGCGTTGTCCACGAAGTACTGCTGGATGTCGCCCATCATGCGCAGGGCGAACTCGGTGCTGAAGATGCAGGTGTTCTGCGCCTGGTCTTCCTTCAGGATGTCGGCCTGCACGGTGCCGCGCACGGTCTTCAGCGTCTGGGCCTTGATGCGGGCGCAGGTCTCGGCGTCCACCAGCTGGTCGCCAGTGACGCCCAGCAGGGCCAAGCCCAGGCCGTTGTTGCCCTGCGGCAGCTCGCCCTCGTAGCGGGGGCGCGGCTTGCCTTCGAACAGCTGCTCGATCTCCTGCTGCGCCTCCACCCAACGCGCCGGGTCGGCCTTCAGGTATTTCTCCACCTGCTGGTCGATGGCGGTGTTCATGAACATCGCCAGGATGATCGGTGCCGGGCCGTTGATGGTCATCGACACGCTGGTGGTGGGCGCGCACAGGTCGAAGCCGGAATACAGCTTCTTCATGTCGTCCAGCGTGGGCACATTGACGCCGGAATTGCCAATCTTGCCAAAGATATCCGGGCGTACTGCCGGGTCTTCGCCGTACAACGTGACACTATCGAATGCGGTGGACAGGCGCGCCGCCGGCAGGCCTTGGCTCAAATAGTGGAAACGACGGTTGGTGCGCTCCGGTGTGCCCTCGCCGGCGAACATGCGAATGGGGTCTTCGCCGGTGCGGCGGTACGGGTACACGCCGCCGGTGTACGGGTAGGCGCCGGGCAGGTTCTCTTTTTGCAGGAACACCAGCAGCTCGCCCCAAGCCTTGTAGGTGGGCGCGGCGATCTTCGGGATCTGCTGGTGGCTGAGCGATTCGCGGTAGTTTTCGACGCGAATGGTTTTATCGCGCACTTGATATTCGTTGACCGGCTCGACGATGGATTTCAGGCGCGCCGGCCACTCGCGCAGCAACTTGAGGGCTTCGGAATCCAGCGATTGAATGGCGTCGTTGTAGCGTTGGCGCAGGGTCAGCAGGGTGCGGTCGTCGCCGTCGGTCAGGGCTTCGGCCGGGTACAGATCCAGCGCCTTGGGCAGCGAGGCATCGTCCAGTTCCTTCAGTGCATCCCACAGCGACTGCGCGCGGTCGGCGGTCTCGGCCTGCGATTCGATGCGGGCATTGATGCTGCGGCCCTGCTCCGCGATCTCGGCGAGGTAGCGCACACGGTTGCCGGGGATGAGGACGGTGGCGCGGGGTTCCTTGAGGGTGGTGTCGATGTGCGGTCTGAAATCGCAGTGTCGGGTACCGGGCACCGGGTACCGGGTACCTGATGCCGCTATCGCGTTATCGACTTCTTTCTGTCCCTGGTTCCCGGTTCCATGTCCCCGCTTCTCCAACAGGGGAAATTGTCCCTGACACCATTTAACGTCGAGCAGCCGGCACAGATTGGCGAACATCCAGTTCAGCCCCGGATCATTGAACTGGCTGGCGATCGTCGGGTACACCGGTACATCTTCATCTTTGGTCTGGAACGCCACGCGGTTGCGCTTCCACTGCTTGCGCACGTCGCGCAGGGCGTCCTCGGCGCCGCGCTTGTCGAACTTGTTGAGCACAATGAGTTCGGCGTAGTCCAGCATGTCGATCTTTTCGAGCTGGCTGGGCGCGCCGAAGTCGCTGGTCATCACGTACATCGGGAAGTCGACCAGGTCGACGATCTCCGAATCGCTCTGGCCGATGCCGGCGGTTTCGACGATCACGAGGTCATAGCCGAGCGACTTCAGGAAACCGATGCAGTCCTTCAGCACCACGTTGGTCGCCGCATGCTGGCGGCGGGTGGCCATCGAACGCATGAACACGCGCGGGGAACGCAGCGAATTCATGCGGATGCGGTCGCCCAGCAGGGCGCCGCCGGTGCGGCGGCGGGTGGGGTCGACGCTGATCACGGCGATATGCATCTCCGGGAAGTTGTGCAGGAAGCGGTTGAGCAGTTCGTCGGTCACCGACGACTTGCCGGCGCCGCCGGTGCCGGTGATGCCGATGACCGGGGTCTTGCCACCGGCCAGCGCCCATTCCTTGCGCAGGTGGGCCAGCTCGGCCTCGTCCAGCGCCGATTCCTCGATGGCCGAGAGCATGCGGCCGATTTCGATCTCGCTGTCGAAGCCCACCTTGTGCGGGGTTTCCACCGGCAGGCGACCGGCTTCGGCGCGCTTGACCACGTCCTCGATCATATGAACCAGCCCCATGTGCATGCCGTCGTTGGGGTGGTAGATGCGCTCGACGCCGTAGGCTTCCAGCTCGCGGATTTCCTCCGGCGTGATGGTGCCGCCGCCGCCGGCGAACACGCGGATGTGCGCGGCGTTGCGCGCCTTCAGCATGTCCACCATGTACTTCAGGTATTCGACGTGGCCGCCCTGATAGGACGACAGCGCGATGGCGTCGGCGTCTTCCTGCAGCGCCGCGCGCACCACGTCTTCCACGCTGCGGTTGTGGCCCAGGTGGATCACTTCCGCGCCCTGTGCTTGGATCAGCCGGCGCATGATGTTGATGGCGGCGTCGTGGCCGTCGAACAGGCTGGCGGCGGTGACGAAGCGCAGGGGGGAGTTCCGTTCGTCCTGCGGGGCGGGTGCGGGGCTGTTCATGGGCGGTCGTGCATCTTGAAATAGACTTTGCAGTGTACCGCGCACGCCAGATTGACCCGTCCCGTTCCCGAGCATCCCTCATGACCTGTCGCGCTGTCCTTCCCCTTGTCTTGGCATGCTGCGTCGCGCTGGGCGCGTCCGCCAGTGCGGCGCAAACTCCGGCCGCAACGACCACGCCGCAAATCCGTCTGCTGGGCGAAATTCACGACAGCGCCGCCGGCCATGCCGCCCGCGTCGATCTGTTGCGCGGCGAGCTTGAGGCCGGCTGGCGCCCGGCCATTGCGATGGAACAGTTCGACACCGAGCAACAGCCCGCGCTGGATGCGGCCATGCGCGAATGCGGCGATGCCGACTGCGTGGTGGAACGCGTGGTCGCCAAGGAATCCGGCTGGACCTGGGCCTACTACACACCGGTGATCGCGCTGGCGCTGCAGTACCACCTGCCGCTGTATGCGGCCAACCTGTCGCGCGGCGATGCATCCAAGGTGGTCAAGGAAGGTTTTTCGGCCGCGCTCTCACCCGAGCTGATCGCCCGCTACCGGCTCGACGCTCTGCCCGCCGAGGTGCTGCAGGCGCAGGAAAACGAAGTGCGCGGCAGCCACTGCGGCGTCTTGCCGGAAGAATTCGTGTCGCCGATGGCCAGGGCGCAAATCGCCCGCGACGTGGTGATGGCCGAAACCCTGCGCTCCCACGCTGCCAACGGCGCGGTGCTAATCGCCGGCAACGGCCACACCCGCAGCGACATCGCGGTGGCCTACTGGCTGCGCCAGCAGGGTCTGACGCCGCATGCGGTCGGGTTCCTCGATGCCGATGCGCAAATCGGCGAGTACGACGAGGTGCATCGGATCCCGGCCACGCAGCGGCCCGATCCCTGCGCCCGGTTCAAGCCGCCCAAGGCCGGCAACTGACGCGACGCAGCATCGCCGTACTGCATCGTACGGCAGCACCACTCAGGCTATGGATTAGAATGGTCGGCTGCGACCGGCGCGAATGATCGCGCCGTCGCCGGCACTTCCGCCACGTTCATCCCTAGCCACCGGTTCCGAAGCGCAGCGCACGGCACCGGCCGGAGTGACATCCATGCTCTTCGAAACCCTCGACACCTTCGGCCACGAACAGGTCGTCTTCTGCCACAACAAGGACGCCGGCCTCAAGGCGATCATCGCGATCCACAACACCGTGCTCGGCCCCGCCCTCGGCGGCACCCGCATGTGGCCCTACGAAAGCGAGGAAGACGCGCTCAAGGACGTGTTGCGGCTGTCGCGCGGCATGACCTACAAGAACGCCGTGGCCGGACTAAACATCGGCGGCGGCAAGGCGGTGATCATCGGCGATCCGGCCAAGGACAAGTCCGAAGCGCTATTCCGCGCCTTCGGCCAGTTCGTTGATTCGCTGGGCGGGCGCTACATCACCGCCGAAGACGTCGGCATCGACGTCAACGACATGGAATATGTCTATCGCGAAACCCAGTTCGTCACCGGCGTCCACCAGATCCACGGCGGCTCCGGCGACCCCTCGCCGTTCACCGCCTACGGCGCGCTGCAAGGCCTGATGGCCACCCTGCAGAAAAAATTCGGCGACGAGGACGTGGGCAAGTATTCCTACGCCGTGCAGGGCCTGGGCCACGTCGGCATGGAATACGTCAAGCTGCTGAAAGAGCGCGGCGCCAAGATCTTCGTCACCGACATCCACAAGGATCGGGTCGACAAGGCCGTTGCCGACTTCGGCGCGGAAGCCGTCGCCCCCGACGCGATCTACGATGTCGATGCCGACGTCTATTCGCCCTGCGCGCTGGGCGGCACGGTCAACGAGCAGACCCTGCCCCGCTTCAAGTTCAAGGTCATCTGCGGCGCGGCCAACAACCAGCTCTCGACCGACGAAGCCGGCGATGAGGTGGTCAAGCGCGGCATCCTGTACGCGCCCGACTACGCGGTGAACGCCGGCGGCGTGATGAACGTGGCGCTGGAACTCGACGGCTACAACCGCGAGCGCGCGATGCGGATGATGCGCACGATCTACCACAACCTGAGCCGCATCTACGAAATCGCCGACCGCGACGGCATCCCGACCTACCGTGCCGCCGACCGTCTCGCCGAAGAGCGCATCAGCGCGATCGGCAAGCTGAAGCTGCCGATGGGCCGCAGCCAGCCCCGCTTCCAGGGCCGCATCCGCAACGCGTGATTGATCCGGAAAGGGGGTCAGGTTCACTTTTCCCGTCCGGCAGTGGAAACCACGATGGCGTGTGCGAAAAGTGAACCTGACCCCCTTTCAACCCACTGCAACGCCAGCCAGAGCCGATTCCATGCGCCCATTTCCCCTCGGTAACGACATCGATGCCCTGCGCGAAGCCGTTGCGCGGTTTGCCGATGCCGAAATCGCCCCGCGTGCGGCCAAGGCCGACGAAGACAACTGGTTCCCGCAGGAACTGTGGTCGAAATTGGGTGAAATGGGCCTGCTGGGGATGACCATCCCGGCCGAATTCGGCGGCAGCGAGATGGGCTATCTGGCGCATCTGGTGGCAATGGAAGAAATCAGCCGCGCTTCGGGTGCCATTGGCCTGTCCTACGGCGCGCATTCCAACCTGTGTGTGAATAATCTGTACGCCAACGGCAATGCCGCGCAGCGCGCCAGGTACCTGCCCAAACTGTGCAGCGGCGAACACGTTGGCGCACTGGCGATGAGTGAACCGGGCGCCGGTTCCGACGTGGTCGGTTCGATGGCCTGCCGCGCCGAACTCAAGGGCGATGCGTGGGTGGCCAACGGCAACAAGATGTGGATCACCAACGGCCCCGAAGCCAACGTGCTGATCGTCTACATGCGCACCGCCAGCCGCGAGCTGGGCAGCAAATGCATGACCGCCTTCATCGTCGAAAAAGGCATGCAGGGTTTTTCCACCGCGCAAAAACTCGACAAGCTGGGCATGCGCGGCAGCAACACCTGCGAGCTGGTGTTCGAGAATTGCGAGATCCCGCAAGAAAACGTGCTGGGCGAGATCAACAACGGCGTCAAGGTGCTGATGAGCGGCCTGAACACCGAGCGTTTGGTGCTGTCCGGTGGCCCGATCGGACTGATGCAGGCGGCGCTGGATATCGCCCTGCCCTACGTGCGCGAACGCCGCCAGTTTGGCCAAGCCATCGGCACGTTCGAATTGATGCAGGCCAAGATTGCGGACATGTACACCGCGCTGCAATCCTCGCGCGCATTCGCCTACCAAGTGGCCCGCGACTACGACAACGGCCACAAGAGCCGCATCGATGCTGCCGCCTGCCTGCTGCACGCCTCCGAAGCCGCGGTGCAGGTGGCGCTGGAAGCGATCCAGTCACTGGGTGGCAACGGCTACATCAACGAATTTGCGACCGGCCGCATCCTGCGCGATGCTAAGCTGTATGCCATTGGTGCCGGCACCAACGAAATCCGCCGCATGCTGATCGGCCGCGAATTGTTTGCTGGAAATCACTGAGATCGGGGACCGGGGACCGGGGCCGGGATCGGGATCGGGATCGGGATCGGGATCGGGATCGGGATCGGGATCGGGATCGGGATCGGGATCGGGATCGGGAAAAGGCTAATTGGCATCTTTAAGATTGCAATTTTTGTTTGGCTCCTCGGCGTGTCTGCGAAACGCGCGATCAACCATTCGCACTTGGTCCCCGGTTCCCGGTCCCTGGTCCCCTTAGACCCCTGTCCCCAACGTCAAAACCCATACCTGCCCCACAGCATGACTGTGCCGGCCTTGCCGATCGCGCTTTCGCGCTGGCTGACGTCAAACCGCAGCATCGCGTTGCGCCCGATCAGCGCCGTCACTCCCACGCCATACAGCTGGCTGCGACGCGACAGGCCGATGCCCTGCAAGGGGGCCCACTGATCCAGCCCGCTGAAGCTGGCGTTGAACAGCAGACCCTGCTCGGCCAGCGTCTGCTGCCATTCGGCGCGGGCATCAAGGCGCAGATCGACCTCGCCCATCCGCCAGCCGCGTTCGGCGCGCACGCCCGCAAGCCCTTGCCAGCGGCTCGCATTCCAGCCGCCGGCGCGCAGGCCGAATCCAGTCTGACCGCCTTCGTTGAACCCAGCGTTGGCAACGCGCACGTACTGTGCGCCCAGATAGGGCGTCAAGGTCGCGCCGCCCAGCGCAAACCGCCTCCCGACTTCGGCGGACGCTCCCGTATAGCTTCCCGACAGCCGGCTCGCGACGGCATCCTGCATCAAACCCAGCAGCAGGTTGCGCTGCATCTGGCGCTGGAATGAACCAGCGGCAAACTGCGCCTGCGCCTGCCACGGACCGCGCCAGGTCGCCGCGTACAGCTGGATCTCGCTCTGGCGCCCCTGGCTGTGATCACCGAAGGCACCCAGCCAGCTGTTCTGCTCCAGTCGGTTCATGGCCACGCCGACGACGGCATTGGATCCAACGCGCCAGTCGTTGCCGATCATTTCACCGCGCGAATCCATGCCCACGCCATCCATGCCGGATTGCGCCAGCTGTCCGCTGCTGGCCAGATCGCGATACCAGCCGCCTGCCCGCGCCGGTGCCTGCGCCAGCGCAGCCACGCGCAGCCCCAGCGCCCGCCGCCCGGCGTCGATGGCGTCGAAGGTCATGGCCGTGGACGCGGCATGCATCTCTCCCGACAGGCTGCGCAAGGAAGACTCCGCCTGCGCGGCGCTCGTCGCCTGCTGGAACGCTCCGGCCGCGTCGATGAAGGAGGCGCTGATTCCACCCGGCACAATGCCGCCGAGTTGGCCGTCGATCGCCACCATCGCCGCTTCCACCCGCTGCGCCGATTCCAGCGCGCTGGCGGTCAGTCCCATGCCCGCCGCGGCCTTGCTGACGTCGATCCGGCTGATGTCGAGGAACACGTTATTGGGGTTGTACGACAGCGAGGCGATCAGGAACACATTGGGCGCCGCTTTCAGCGCGGAAAACGTTCCGTTGACGCCGCCGTTGGCGGTCAGCAGGGTCTCCTGGCTGTGGGTCGTGTATCCGGACTTCATGCCGAGAACCGACATCGTTCCTGCGATGTTCGCGCTGCCGGTGATCTTGAGCGAATTGCCCAGCCACACGCCGAGATTGCCCGTGGCGGTTTGCGCGTAGTTGCCGGCGATCGTCGTCGTGCCGGAGCCGACGAGAAAGCGTCCACCGTTGTCGACGCGGCCGCCGAAGGCTCCGCTGCCCCAGACGGTTGCGCCGTTGGCGATGGTCAGGTCGGACAGCAGCCCCTTGCGCACGTCCAGACCACCCGCGTTGACGCGCGTGGCGCCGGTGAATTTGCCGGCTTCGGTCAGGGTCAGGATGCCGCTGCCGCCTTTGATCAATCCACCGCTGCCAATGATGACGTTGCGCCAGACCGAGTTGCCGCTGAACGACACCGAAAAATCGCCCCAGGCGAAATTGCTCGGCCCCATCGCCGCCTTGGTCACATCGAGCAGGCCCCAGCCGAACACCGGATCGACGCCCGGCGCGCCAAGGTCCTTGGAAGCAGCCAGCACCGTCTGCCGCACCTGGTCGTTGTTGAAATACGGAAACGCCGACCACACCACCGCGGCTGCGCCGGACACCTGCGGCGCCGCATACGAGGTGCCGCCGCCCTGGTAGAGGCTGTAGCTGGCATCGCCCACTTTGGCCTGCGGGTCGATGAAGATCACGTTGCCGGGCGCGACGAGGCAATAGTTCATCGCGCTGCCGCACTGCTGCGAGTACGAAGTCAGTTGGGTCGGGTTGTTGGGATCCAGCGCACCGACGGTGAGCCAGCCTTTCGCCAGGTCGGGATCATTGGCCAGCGTGGGCAGCCGCGCGATATCGGACGGTTCGCCCGCATAACGCGGATCGGCGCCTTCGTTGCCGTTGGCAAACACGATCAGTCCGCCGCGGGCGACCACGAACTGTCGCCACGCCGCATCCAGCTGCGCGGTCACCGCCGGATCGGACCAGTACACCCCGCCCCAGGAATTGTTGATGATTCTGGCGCCGGCATCGGCCAGTTCGCCGTTGACCTGAGCGAAGAAATCGCCGTAACCGTCGCCGACGTGGATTTCATTGCCCTGGCCCGAGCCATCGTCCGGCGGCGGGGTGTCGTCGATGATCCGCGAAACGACAATCTGCGCGCTTTGCGCGACGCCGCCGCCCCAGTTGCCGATCCCCTTGCCGGCGGCCATTTCCGCCACCACCGTGCCGTGGCCGACCACGTCGTCGACGCTGGTGTCGTTGGTGGCCGGATCGATGTGGATGAAATTGGCGACCACCCGCCCCTGCAAGGCAAGATTGTTTCGATTCACGCCGGTGTCGAGCAAGCCGATGATGACACCTTGCCCGGTCAGGCCGGCGCCCAGCGCACCCGCGGCATTGGTCAGAACCAGATGCTGGCTGTACTGCGGCAAGACGGCCGCCGCGCCAAGGCCCGGAACGATCGGCGGATTAACCTGCAGCGAAGCGTCGTTGGCGACGTTGGGGGTGAAATCCGGAACCGTGGGCGGCGGTGTGCCCGGGGTCGTAGGCGGCGGATTGGAGCGCACCGCGCCACCGCCGCCCCCGCCGCAAGCGGCCAGCAGCAGCGCGATCGTGCAGGACAAAGCCGCAAACGTCGGCGCACGCCGCGGTGCGGTTGCCGAATTCCACCTCTGGATGCGCATCGGTCGTTCCCCACGTTCCGTCCCTGAGACGATGTTCTAAGCCACCCGCACGTCGAGCGCAACGGCCGCAGCAACCTTCTGCAACGACAGGCAAAATTGCGGCAATGCAACACGTCACGCGGATTGCGCCATAATCGGGAGCTGTCGAAGCATCCGACGTCCCACTTTCGGAGTCCCCCATGAGCGATATCGTCATCGTCGGTGCCAAGCGCACCGCTATTGGTTCCTTCCTCGGCCAATTCACCGGCACGCCCACGCCGGCACTCGGCACCGTCGCCATCCAGGGCGCATTGGCGCAGGCCGGACTGGCCCCCGACAAGGTGGACGAAGTCATCATGGGCTGCGTGCTGCCGGCTGGCCTGGGCCAGGCTCCCGCGCGCCAGGCCTCGCGCGCGGCGGGCATCCCCGATGCCGCGGGCTGCACCACCATCAACAAGGTCTGCGGATCCGGCATGAAGGCGGTGATGCTGGCCCACGACATCATCAAGGCCGGCTCCGCGCAGGCGGTGGTGGCCGGCGGCATGGAGTCGATGACCAATGCCCCGCACCTGCTCAACAACTCGCGCACCGGCATCCGCTACGGCAGCGCCGAAATGCTAGACCACATGGCCTGGGACGGCCTGACCAACCCCTACGACGGCAAGGCGATGGGCGTGTTCGGCGATGCCGCCTGCGCCAAGTACGGTTACGACCGCGCCGCAGTCGACGCGTTTTCCGCCGAAAGCGCCAAGCGCGCGCAGTCGGCCATGGCCTCGGGTGCCTTTGACGCCGAAATCGTTCCGGTCACCGTCAAGACCCGCAAGGGCGAAGTCGTGGTCGACAAGGACGAGGAGCCCGGCAAAATCGATATCAGCCGGATTCCGGGCCTGCGCGCCGCCTTCGGCAAGGACGGCGTGCTGACGGCCGCTTCGTCATCGAAAATTTCCGACGGTGCCGCCGCCCTCGTTGTGATGTCCACGGAAGCTGCTGCTGCCTCCGGTGCCAAGCCGCTGGCCCGCATTGCGGCCCACGCGACCCACGCGCAGGCCCCGGAATGGTTCACCACCGCGCCGGTAGCCGCGGTTCAAAACGTGCTGGCCAAGGCCGGCTGGAACGTGGCCGACGTCGATTTGTTCGAAATCAACGAAGCCTTCGCCTGCGTGGCGATGGCGCCGATGACCGAGCTCGGCATCCCGCACGAAAAGCTGAATGTGAACGGCGGCGCGCTCGCGCTCGGCCATCCGATCGGCTGCAGCGGCGCACGTCTGTTGGTGACGCTTATCCATGCGCTACAGGCCCGCGGCGGCAAGCGTGGCGTGGCTTCGTTGTGCATCGGAGGCGGCGAAGCAACCGCCATGGCAATCGAACTTGTATGAAAAATGTTAAACGTCAGGATGAAAAAAAAGCGGCCAAACTCTTGACAGCGCGCGCTCGATCCCCATCATAGTAGGTGCGCGCACTGTACGCGTCGCAATGAATTCATCCAATTAAGGAATCCATCATCATGTCGATCAACAAGATTCTGCTCGCGATGGCGCTGGGCGTCGCCCTGAGCGCCTGCAGCCAGCAGCCGGCCGCCGATGCCGCTGCCTCCACGGAAGCGCCGGCCGCCGATGCTCCGGCTGCCGACGCAGCTCCGGCTCCGGCCGATGCCATGGCCGACGCCGCTTCGGCCGAGGCGACCGCTCCGGTCGAAGGCGCGGCTCCGGCCGATGCCGCGGCAACGCCGGAAGCGACCCAGCAGACTGCCGACCAGGCAGAAGCTGCTGCGACCGGCAGCGAGGCCAAGTAAGCAATTCGGCGTATAATCGCGCCGGGTTTGTAGCCAAAAATCGGGGGAGCCGTCGGTGCGCCGGCGGCTTTTTCGTGCTTCGGTTCGTTCCGGAGCTGTTTGTAAGTCAGTGCAACGAACCACCGGCCGACGCCGGTCTGCTAAGCACACTGGCGTTAGTCCGTTCCAACCACTGTTTCCAACTCTCTTTGGGGTAATTTTTCATGAACAACAAGCTCATCGTGCTCCTCGCCGCTGGCGTGCTCGCCCTGTCGGCCTGCCAGAAGACCGAAGCCCCGGCCGCTGACGCCGCCGCTCCGGCCGCCGACGCCGCTGCTCCGGCCGACGCCGCTGCTCCGGTCGACGCCACCCAGGCCGACGCCGCCCCGGCTGCCGACGCTGCTCCGGCCGACGCCGCTGCTCCGACCGACGCCGCTGCCCCGGCCGACGCCGCTGCTCCGGCCGACGCGGCTGCTGCTCCGGCCGACGCCGCCGCTGCTCCGGCTGAAGGCAAGTAATCCCCATCGCAAGGGATTGGAACGGGCTCGCCGGCAACGGCGGGCCCGTTTTCTTTTGTGCGCAGCGCAGCCGCAATTTCCGGCGGCAGGCTCAGCTTTCCAGCATGGACAACAGCAGGCGTTGCACGTCCGCCATGGCCGCCTTCACGTTATCCAGAACGTCCTGCAGGGTGATGACGGCTTCGTCTTCCGGACCAGCGCCCGCTGCCCAATTCGCCACGATCGCAAGACACGCGTAATCCAGTCCGAGCTCCCGCGCCAACCCAGCCTCCGGCATGCCGGTCATGCCGACCAGATCGCAGCCATCGCGGCACATTCGCACGATCTCGGCCCTGGTTTCCAGCCGCGGCCCCTGGGTCGCGCCATAGCAGCCGTCGAACACAACATCGACGTTGGCACGCAGCGCTGCATCGAGGATCGCGGATCGCGCCGACGCGGTATACGGTTCGCCGAAATCGACGTGCAGCACCTCGCTTCCCGCTTCTTCGCCAAGCGTTGAAATCCGTCCCCAGGTGTAATCGATCAACTGGTCCGGGCAGGCCAGCACGCGCGGGCCGAAGCGCTCGGTGATGCCACCGACGGTATTCAGCGCAAGCACACGGGAGGCACCCAGCGCCTTCAGCGCGGCAAGATTGGCGCGGTAGTTGACCTTGTGCGGCGGCAAGGCATGGCCTTCGCCGTGACGCGCCAGAAACGCCACGCGTTTTCCGGCCAACGTGCCGATACGAATCGGCCCGGACGGCGCGCCGTAGGGCGTGTCCGGATGCAACGATTCCACGTCGGCCAATTCGCCCAGCGCATAGACGCCGGTACCGCCAATCACGGCGAGTTCAATGGTCATCCGTCAATGCTCCACCAAAATTTCAGGACCTTGCGGCCAGATATTACCTGCGTGCCCGCACACGACATGGGCATACCGCATCAATCCGCCAACGCATAAACCGCCGGCAGATTGCGCCCCTGTTCGTAGTAGTCCATCCCGTAGCCGAACACGAACGCGTCGGGCAGCTCGACGCCGACGTGATCGGCGCGGATGCCATCGACGCAGCGGTCGTGAATCTTCCGCGTCAGTACCGCAACCCGCACTTCGCTCGCACCCTGCGCCTTGCACCAGCGCACGACCTCCAGCAGCGTGTGGCCTTCGTCGAGGATGTCGTCCACCAGCAGCACCTTGCGCCCCGTAAGCGGTGTTGCCGGACGGTGCAGCCAGACCAGCTCGGTGCCGTGGGTTTCGCCGCGGTAGCGGGTGGCGTGCAGATAGTCGAACTCCAGATCCTGTCCCAGCGCGCCCAGCGCGAAGCCCAGCTGCGAAGCGAACGGCATCGCCCCGTTCATCACGGTCAGATAGACCGGCACCTCGCCTTCAGCAAAAGCGGCGCGAATTTCGCCGGCCATGCGCGCGATCGCCGCTTCCAGTGCCGCGCGGTCGAACAGCAGCTTTGACGTCGGCAGCGCTTCGGAGAGCTTCGGACGGCTCATGCCACGCCTCCTGCATCGTTGGCACCGGAATGGATCGCCGCATCGACGCCTGCATTCGGAACGACGCCCATTTCGCGCAGCGCGCTGGCGTGGCGATCGTCGGCCAACAGCGCCTCCCAGCCGAGTGCGCCGCGACCGATCAGGCCGGCGAGTCGCAGGGTCTGCAGGCTGCGTCCTTCCACCGCGCGCAGCGACGCGTCGACCATCTGCGGATGACACACCAGCACCGCATCGCAGCCGGCGTCCAGATGGGCGTCGATGCGCGCCTTGACGCCGCCGGCGCTGCCCGCAGCCGCCATGCCGATGTCGTCGGAAAACACCACGCCGCGGAACCCCATTTCGCTGCGCAGGATGTCCTCGATCCAGCGCTTCGAGTAGCCGGCCGGCTCCGGCGCGACCCGTGGATAGGTGACGTGCGCCATCATCACCGCGTCGGCGCCGGCGGCAATGCCAGCCGCAAATGGAACCAGATCGGCGTTGCGCAATTCGTCCAGCGAACGCGAATCGGTGGCGGCATCGAAATGGGTGTCTTCCGGCACCGAACCGTGGCCGGGGAAATGCTTGAGTGTGGCCACCATCTCGGCCTCGTGCATGCCGGCCACGTAGGCGCGGGCGAACGCGGCGGCGATGTCGGGATCGTGGGCGAAGGCGCGGTTGCCGATCGCACGGTTGCCGCGCGCCAGATCGACCACCGGCGCAAAGCTCAGATCGAGCCCGGTCGCGCGGATTTCGCTGGCCATCAGCCAGGCGTGCTCGCGCGCAAGCTGCAGCGCGGCCTCGGCGTCGCGTCGGTACAGCTCCTCAAAGCCGCGCAGCGCCGGCAGCGGCGCATAGCCGTCGCGGAAGCGCTGCACGCGCCCGCCTTCTTGATCCACGCACACCAGCAGCGGCCGCGGCGCGGCTTCGCGGATTGCCTGGGTCAGTTCGGTCACCTGCGCGCGCGAGGCGAAGTTGCGGGAAAACAGCACGACCCCGGCGCAGGCCGCGTGCTGCAGCCAGTCGCGCTCGCGTTCGCTCAGCGTGTGGCCGGAAACGCCAATCAACAGCATGGATTCATCCTTCGAATTTGGTCGGGCTGCGCTCGTCTTCGCCCCAGTGCGAATACGGGTGCGAGGCCAAGGCGAGATTGTAGTAGCGCGGAAGCATTGTCACCTCGGCACCGAGCCAGTTGGGGTGCGCGAACGCTTCGCGTTCATCGTCCAGTTCAATTTCGGCCACCACCAGCCCGGCGTTGTCGCCAGAGAATTCATCGACTTCCCATAGGTGGTTTTGATGTTGCACGTAATGCCGGGTCTTTTCGATTCGCCCACCCACGCACAAGGCCAGCAGCGCCTGCGCATCGGCCAGCGAGATGGCGTATTCAAACTCTTGCCGGCGTGCGCCGAGCTCGCGCGATTTGATGTTGAGGAAGGCCGACTCGCCCTCGATCCTCACCCGCACCGAGGCCTGCATCGCGCCCGAATCGACCATGCCGATGTCGTTGAGATAGCCCTGCGCCATCGCCGTTGATGCGTGTGCCTGCGGGCGCCAGGCCCCGCTGGTGACGAGGAACTTGCGCTCGATTTCGATGCCCACGTCCAATTCTCCCTGATGCAAGCTACCACCCTGACCCAAGTAGGAGCGCCCCGCAGGGGCGCGACCCGATGTCGGCACCTGTCCCATCGCGCCCCTCGGCCTGCGGCCTCAGTGCGCTCCTACAGGGTATCGCGCGTATCGCGCCCCTGCGGTGCGCTCCTACAGTCATATGGGTTCAAACACCGCAATCGACTCCACGTGCGCGGTGTGCGGGAACATGTCCATCACCCCGGCGTCGCGCAGCATCCAGCCGGCTTCATTCACCAGATAGCCGGCATCGCGTGCCAATGAACCGGGGTGGCAGCTGACATACACGATGCGCTTGAGCCCCTTGAGCGGCAATTGCTTGAGCACTTCCAGCGCACCGGCGCGGGCCGGATCCAGCAGCAGCTTGTCGAAGCCCTGCTTCAGCCACGCCTGCCCGGCCAAATCCTGCGCCAGATCGGCGGCATGGAACTGCACATGACTCAGCCCGTTGTGCTGCGCATTCGCGCGCGCCCGCGCCACCAGGCCGGCATCGCCTTCCACGCCCACCACGCTGCCCTCGCCCACCACCCGCGCCAGCGGCAGGGTGAAATTGCCCAGCCCGCAGAACAGATCCAGCACGCGCTCACCCGGCTGTACATCGAGCAAGTCCAGCGCGCGCGCAATCATCGCCTGATTGAGTTTGGCGTTGACCTGGATGAAATCCAGCGGGCGGAAATTAAGTTCGATCTGCCACTGCGGCAACTGAAACGACAGCTGCGGCGCTTGCCCATTGAGCGGATGCACCGAATCCAGCCCACCCGGTTGCAGGAAGATGTCGAAATCATGCGCCTGCGCAAATGCGGCCAAGGCCTGCTTGTCGTTGTCGGACAGCGCTTGCAGATGGCGAAACACCAATACCGTGGCGGCATCGCCGGCGATGAATTCAATCTGCGGGATGTCGCGGCGGCCATCCATGCCATCCACCAACGCACCCAGCGCATCCAGCTTGAAGCCGATCTGCGGTACCAACGTGTGGCACTCGCGCAAATCGGCCACGAAGCGTGGATCGGTTTCGCGGAAGCCCACCAGGGTTTTGTCTTTTTTCTCGACCCGGCGCACCGACAAGCGGCCCTTGCGCCGATAGCCCCAGCTCTCGCCCCGCAGCGGCGGCAGCACGGTCTGCGGCGCGACGTGGCCGATGCGCTGCAGGTTGTCCAGCAGTACGCGCTGCTTGTAGTCGATCTGCTTGCCCGCCTCGAGATGCTGCAACACGCAGCCGCCGCAGACACCGAAATGTGGACAACGCGGCGCCACGCGATCTGGCGAGGCCTGCAACACCTCCAGCGTTTTCGCCTCGTCGAAATGCTTGGAACGCGCAGTCTGCTGCACGCTGACGATTTCGCCAGGCAGCGCACCGGACACGAACACCGCCTTGCCGGCCTGCGCGTGCCCCTCCGGCCAGCGCGCCACGCCGCGGCCGTCGTGGCTGAGGTCGGAGATATGCAGGGTCTTCGGCGTCTGGTCGATGCGGGCCACAAGGATTCCATGCTGGACGGCCCGCCATTGTCGCAAACCGCGGCCGTTGCAAGGCGGGCTTCGGCATCGAGCGGTATCCTTATGGGTCTTGCCACCAGGATCCGTTCGATGCCCGCTCTTGTCACGCAGCTCGATCCCCGCTCGCAGGATTTCATCGACAACGCGACCTTCCACCGTGCGCTGGTCGATGAACTCAAGGCCAGGCTGGCACACGCCGCTGACGGCGGCGGCGAGAAAGCGCGGGCTAGGCACACCGCGCGCGGCAAGCTGTTGCCGCGCGAGCGCATCGGCGCCCTGCTTGATCCCGGTTCGCCGTTTCTGGAAATTGCGCCGCTGGCCGCCGAGGGCATGTATGACGGCAAGGCGCCCGCCGCCGGCATGATCTGCGGCATTGGCCGCGTGATGGGGCAAGAGGTGGTGATCGTCGCCAACGATGCCACCGTCAAGGGCGGCACCTATTTCCCGATCACGGTGAAAAAGCATCTGCGCGCGCAGGAAGTGGCGCGTGAGAACAACCTGCCGTGCATCTATCTGGTCGATTCCGGTGGCGCGTTTTTGCCGCTGCAAGATGAAGTGTTCCCGGACAAGGAGCACTTCGGCCGGATCTTCTACAACCAGGCGCGACTGTCTGCGGAAAACATCCCGCAAATTGCCGTCGTGATGGGCAGCTGCACCGCCGGCGGCGCCTATGTGCCGGCGATGTCCGATGAATCCATCATCGTCAAGGAACAAGGCACCATCTTCCTTGGCGGCCCGCCGCTGGTGAAAGCGGCCACCGGCGAAGTGGTGGATGCCGAAACGCTGGGCGGCGCCGATGTGCATACCAGCATATCGGGCGTGGCCGATCATTTCGCCGAGGATGACCGCCACGCGCTGGAAATCGCGCGCGGGGTGGTGGCCTCGCTCAATCGCAAGAAAACGCTGCCGGTGGCCACCGTGCCGGTGCGCGAACCGCTGTATGCCAGCGAAGAGCTGTACGGCATCGTGCCGAAAGACCCGCGCCGCCCGTTCGACATCCGCGAAGTCATCGCCCGCATCACCGACGGCAGCGAGCTGCAGGAGTTCAAGGCGCGCTACGGCAAGACCTTGATCACCGGCTTCGCCCACCTGCACGGCTACCCGGTCGGCATCATCGCCAACAACGGCATCCTGTTTTCCGAATCCGCGCTCAAGGGCGCGCACTTCATCGAACTGTGCAACCAGCGCGGCATTCCGCTGGTGTTCCTGCAGAACATCACCGGCTTCATGGTCGGCAAGAAATACGAACAGTCCGGGATCGCCAAGGATGGCGCCAAGATGGTGACCGCCGTGGCTTGCTCGCACGTGCCGAAATTTACCGTGGTGATCGGCGGCAGTTTTGGTGCCGGTAATTACGCGATGTGCGGCCGCGCCTACGGTGCGCGTTTTTTATGGATGTGGCCGAATGCGCGCATCAGCGTGATGGGCGGCGAACAGGCCGCCAGCGTGCTGGCCACGGTGAAGCGCGACGGCATCGAAGCCAAGGGCGGCGTGTGGACACCGGAGGAGGAAGAAGCCTTCAAAGCCCCCCTTCGCCAGCAATACGAAGACCAGGGCAACCCCTACTACGCCAGCGCACGGCTGTGGGATGACGGCATCATCGACCCCGCCGACACCCGCCGGGTGCTGGGGCTGGGCTTGTCGGCATCGCTCAATGCGCCGATCGAAGACCGCACGCGGTTTGGGGTGTTCCGGATGTAATTCATGCTTGCCAAGCACTTACGGTGCGCAACTCGCCCATTCAGGCAACAAATGACGGCAAATCGGTGGTAGCCTCGCAAGTCCGCCCCCGAGGAGATCCGTTCATGGCCATCTGGAAAGACAGCACGCCGGCACCCAAGGCGAACGAGCCCATCCATTTCGATCCGCCGCGCCAGCCTACGGTCGCCGCCGAACCCGCGCCGACACCAGCAGCGACGCCCGCGGCTGTGCGCAGCGCAGACAGTGGCGCGCGCGAATCGATCATCGCCTCCGATCTGACCATCGAAGGCAAGATCGAAGGCAGCGGCCACATCCGCATCGCCGGCCGTTTCAAGGGCGACATCAAGGTGCAGGGCAACCTAACCGTCGACAAGGGCGCCAAGGTGACGGCCGGCGCGATCGCCGCCAGCAAGGTCGCCTTGGCCGGCGAGCTGGAAGGCAATATCTCCGGCGCACAGCATGTGGAACTGCTCAACACCGGCGCCATCACCGGCGACGTCAAGGCCGGCAGCCTGACCGTCGCGCCGGGTTCGCGCATCCGCGGCCACGTCGAATGTGGCTGGGGCAAGGAAGGCGGCAAGCCGGAGGGTGGCCCGACCGCATGAGCGGGCCGCGCCCGGGCGCAGTGGGGGCCACCCGCACTTGCCCGCACTGCAAAGCCACCATTCTCGAAAGCTCGCCGGTGTGTCCGGCGTGCAAAGGGTATCTGCGACTCGATTCACCGGACTCGGCAAGCACGCGATCGGTGCCTCTGCAGGTGGAAGGCATCCTGAACGGCACCCGCGACAGTGCCTTCGAATACACCGTGGTGGTGGTGATCCGCGACGAGCGCGGCAAGGAGATCGGCCGTCACGTCGCCGGCGTGGGCGCGGTGTTCCCGGGTGAGGAACGCAGTTTTACCGTCACCGTGGAAGCGGTGGCGGCATCGCCTGACAAGCGCAGGCGGCACTAGATCGGATCGCTTGACCCGACGCAGCAACTGCGTCGGAATGCGACTGCCGTTATCATAGTCGGTTGGGGCTCACAACCGGCGGATTCACGCATGACCTCTTCCCTGCAGCTGCTTCGCGACGGCCAGGTCGTCCGCTTGCGGATGGCGCGTCCGCAGGTGCACAACGCCTTCGACGATCATCTGATTGTCGAGCTGTCACAGGCGCTGGAAACGGTCGGCAATGATCCGTCGGTTCGCATCGTGGTTTTGGAAGCCGAAGGCCCCTCGTTTTCGGCCGGCGCCGACCTCAATTGGATGCGCGGCATGGCCGCTGCCAGCGAGGACGATAACCGCAAGGATTCGCTGGCGCTGGCGCGGCTGATGCGCAAGCTCGATGAACTGCCGAAACCGACCATCGCCCGCGTGCAGGGCGCGGCGTTCGGCGGCGGGGTTGGGCTCGTCGCCTGCTGTGACATCGCCATCGGCGTGCCCGAAGCCAGATTCGGCCTGACCGAAAGCAAGCTCGGCCTGCTGCCGGCGGTGATCTCGCCCTACGTGATCGCCGCGATCGGTCCGCGCCACGCCCGCCGCTATTTCGCTAGCGCGGAAATCTTCGACGCCGCCGAAGCGCAGCGCATCGGCTTGCTGCACGCCGTGGTCAATTCGACCGCGCTCGACACGGCGGTGCAACGACAGATCGAACTTTTGCTGAAAACCGGGCCGATCGCCTGCGCCAGCGCCAAGCAGCTGGTACGCGCCGTCTGCGCCCACGCCGACGGCGCCCGTCACGATGCCGACAACGCCGCGCTGATCGCCCGCCTGCGCGTTTCGCCGGAAGGCCAGGAAGGTCTGTCCGCCTTCCTCGACAAGCGCAAGCCCAACTGGATGACGTCTTGATGTTCCACACCATCCTCATCGCCAATCGCGGCGAAATCGCCTGCCGCGTGATCCGCACCGCGCGCAAGCTCGGCATCCGCACCGTGGCCGTGTTCTCCGACGCCGACGCCGACGCCCAGCACGCGCGGCTGGCCGACGAGGCGCATCCGATCGGCGGCCCGCGCCCGCAGGACAGCTATCTGCGCGGCGATGCGATCATCGCGGTGGCCAAGGCGACCGGCGCGCAGGCGATCCACCCCGGCTACGGCTTCCTCAGCGAAAACCCCGACTTCGCCGACGCGGTCGCTGCGGCCGGCCTCGTCTTCATCGGCCCGCCCGGCCATTCCATGCGCAAGATGGGCAGCAAGGCCGGCGCCAAGGATCTGATGGCCGCGGCCGGCGTGCCGGTGGTGCCGGGCTACACCGGCGAGGATCAGGATTCGGCGCAGCTGCAGCAGGAAGCGAACCGCATCGGCTATCCGCTGATGATCAAGGCCGCTTACGGCGGCGGCGGCAAAGGCATGCGCATCGTGCGCAGCCGCGAGGAATTTTCAGCGAATCTGGAAAGCTGCCAGCGCGAGGCGAAAAACGCCTTCGGCCGCGAGCGCGTCCTGCTCGAGCGCTACGTCGAACACCCGCGCCACATCGAGTTCCAGATCTTCGCCGACGCCCACGGCAACGCCATCCACCTCGGCGAGCGCGAGTGCTCGGCCCAGCGCCGCTACCAGAAAGTGCTGGAGGAATCGCCCTCGCCGTTCCTGACGCCCGAGCTGCGCGAACGCATGGGCGCGGCGGCGGTGCTGGCCGCGCGCGCCATCGACTACCAAAACGCGGGGACCGTGGAGTTCATCGTCGGCAAGGGTGGCGATTTCCACTTCATGGAAATCAACACGCGCCTGCAGGTCGAACATCCGGTGACCGAGGAAGTGACGGGGTTCGATCTGGTCGAATGGCAGCTGCGCGTGGCCGCCGGCGAGACCCTGCCGAAAACGCAGGAACAGATCGTCCAGCACGGCCACGCCATCGAAGTGCGGCTGTATGCGGAAGATCCAGACGCCGGCTTTTTGCCGGGCTCCGGCACGCTCTCTACCCTGCAACTGCCGCCGTCGTCGCGGCATGTGCGGCTGGAATCGGGTGTGGTGGAAGGCGATACCGTCACGATCTTCTACGATCCCATGATCGCCAAACTCGTCGCTTGGGACGAAGACCGTCCGCGCGCGCTGGCGCGTCTGCGCGAGGCGCTCTCGCAATGCCGCGTGCGCGGGCCAAAATCCAACGTCGCTTTCCTCGAACGGCTGATCCGGCATCCGGCCATCGTCGACGCCGACATCGATAGCGGCTACCTCGATCGCCATCTTGAAGAGTTCTTTGCGCCCGCCACGGACGCTCCGCTGCTGCTGGTCGCTGCGGCAACGGCGCGCCTGCTGCAGCAGGAAGCCGAGGCGCGCATCAGTGCGCTCCGGACGCCAGACCCGACCGCACCCTGGAACGCCTGCGACGGCTGGCGACTGGGCGCACCGGGCCAGCGCCGCCTCGTGTTCGAACACGCCGACCGCCAGATCGAAATCCTTGCCGCAGGAAACGCTGGCAGCTATTCCATCGCGCTGGACGCAACCCGGTTTGAGGTGGCGGGCGCACGTCTCGCCGACGGGACGCTCACCCTGCGCATCGACGGCGCGATGCATCGCTTCCATGCAACCGCCGTCGGCAACATGATCGACGTCCACAACGGCGACCGCCGCCTGCGGCTGGCCCAGGTTGAAACGCTGCATCGCGACGCCGTCGGTGGTGCCGGCGACGATCACCGCATCCGCGCTCCGATGCCCGGACGCGTGGTGGTCATCAAGGCAAACCCGGGAACGGCGCTGCACGCAGGCGACGTGGTGCTGGTGCTGGAAGCAATGAAAATGGAATTGGCGCTGAAAGCGCCGCGCGACGGCGTGATCGCGGAAATTCGCGCCCAGCCCGGCGAATTCGTCGAAGCCGATACGGTGTTGGCCACGTTGGAGGAATGACCATGCGTTCGATTCTGTGCTGCCTGCTGCTCACCCTGCCCGCACTGCTCGGCGGATGTTCGAGCACCGTCTTTGAGTCGCTGCCGGAAGGCACGGCCGTCCAGTGCGATCCCGCTTGGCCCGGGCGCTGGATACCGCACGATTCCGACGCAACGGACGCCGGCGCCCCGCAAATCATGGAGATCACGAGCGATTGTCGCAACATCGTCGACGCGGGCAAGCTCAAGCCATTGAACGTCACCCTCATCCGCAACGCTCACGGAGAGTTTCTTGACGTTCGCAACGACAGCAACGAGACCGATTGCGTGGGCGAGAACCACACCTACTGCGGCCACGTTCTGTGGCGCTACCAGCGCGACGGCGACATCCTGCGCGTCTACGCCCCGGATCACGCCAAAATCGCAGAAGCGATCCTGCAGGGCCGCATCGGCGGCTACCAGTCCTCCAACACAGGCCGCTCCGACAGCGATTCGGATCGCGTGTACCGTAATTTCGTTGCCGGTAATCCGCAGCGGATTTCGAAAATCCTGCAGGAGCACCCGGAGTTCTTCGTCGACACGCCGAGCATTGAACTGCAGCGCGCGCCCGCCGTCACGCCGGCGGAAAATGCGCCACCGGTAAAACCATGACGAACGCACCTCCCGAGGTTCGCATCGTCGAAGTCGGTCCGCGTGACGGGCTGCAGAACGAAAAAATCGACATCGGCACGGCGGCCAAGATCGAACTGATCGATCGGCTCGCGAAAACCGGACTGCGCACCATCGAAGCCACCGCCTTCGTCAGCCCGAAATGGGTGCCGCAGATGGCCGACGCCGCCGAGGTGCTCGCAGGCATCCATCCCGTCGAAGGCGTCGACTACCCGGTGCTGGTGCCCAACCTGCAGGGCTTTGATCGCGCCCGTGCAGCCGGCGCTCGCGAAGTGGCGGTGTTCACCGCTGCCTCGGAAGCGTTCAACCGCAGGAACACCAACGCCGGTATCGACGAATCGCTGGAGCGCTTCGCGCCGGTGCTGGAGCGCGCCAGGGACGACGGCGTGAAGGTGCGCGGCTACGTCTCCACCGTGCTTGGTTGTCCGTATCAGGGCGAGGTGCCGCTGTCGGACGTCGTGCGCGTGTCCAAAGCGCTGTTCGACATGGGCTGTTTCGAAGTCTCGCTGGGCGACACGATCGGCGTCGGCACGCCGGGCAAGGCGCGAGCGATGCTGCAGGCGGTTGCGACCGAAGTGCCGATGGCGGCGCTGGCCGTGCACTTCCACGACACTTACGGACAGGCGCTGGCCAACATCCTCGCCTGCCTCGAAGCAGGCGTCGGCGTCATCGACAGCGCGGTGTCCGGCGCCGGCGGCTGCCCCTATGCCAAGGGCGCCACCGGCAACGTGGCCAGCGAAGATGTCGTCTACATGCTGCACGGGCTGGGCATCCGCACCGGCGTCGATCTTGTTGCGCTGGCCGATACCGGCCACTGGCTGGCCGACCTGCTCGGCCGCGAAACCAACAGTCGGGCCGGAAAGGCGCTGGCGGCGCGATGACGCAGCCGCAGGCCCCGCGTCGAAAAAAACCGCCCGGCAAGTCGGGAAACCCGGCGCCCGATCAGACATCCGAAGCCGCTGCCCGCACGCACAGGATGTTCCTCGACGCCATTCCCGATGCGACCCTCGTTCTCAGCCGCGAGGGCGTCATTCTCGACGCCAACGCGGCCTGCCTGACGGCCCACGGCAGGACGCTGGACTCACTGGTCGGACAGCACGTCCGAATTCTCAACCCGGCCCTGCCACAGCACTTTCTGGCGCCGGTGCTGGAAGCGATCGACGCCGGGAAAACCCATATTGCACAAACCTTCAACGAGCGCGCGGACGGCACGCGATTCCAGGTCGAAGTGCATTCGGCGCGCCTCCAGTCGGACGACGTCGACGGCATCCTCGCCATTGCCCGCGACCTCGGCGATCGCAACGCCGCCAACTCCCGCCACCTCGCGCTGGCGGACACGCTGGATCAGGCAATCACCGTTCACGATCGAAGCGGGCGCGTGACCTACATGAACCCGGCGGCGTCGCGAATCTACGGTCTTGTTTCGGACGCTCAAGGCGGCACCACGCTGGATCCCAAAGACTGGATATTCATCGACGGCAGCGGTCAGCCAATGGCGCTGGGGGAGTATCCGCACATCCGCGCACTGCGCAACGGCGTCGCGGTCCACGGCGCGATCGTTGGCCTGTTCCAGCGCAGCACACAGCGGCTGATCTGGACTTCCGTCACTGCGATTCCGCAGATCGAGCAAGGTGCGAACAGCGCCTGGTGTGCGATTGTGCTCGGCGTCGACATCACCAAACTGCAGCGCGACAAGGCCCTGTTCGAGCGCGTGCAGGAACTGGCGCAGATCGGCGGCTGGCAATGGGATCGAAAGAGCGATGCGCTGCATCTGACCGCAGAATCGATCCGCATCCTGCGCCGCAAGGATCCGCCAGCCACCATGTCGGTGCTGCAAAAGTGCCTCGACGAAGAGGACGGCGCGCATCTGCGCAAGACCCTGCGCGCCATCCGCGGCGCGACCGGGTTTGAACTCGACTTGAGCGGACACACCCGCAGCGGCTCGCAATTCTGGCTGCGGATGATCGGCGAACCGGATCCGCTGGACCCGGGGCGCAAACGAATCACCGGAACCCTGCAGGACATCACCGAGGCCAAGCAATCGGAACACGCCCTGCGCACGCAGGCGCAAACCGACGCCCTGACCGGACTGCTGAACCGCGACGCCATCCTCGAATACATCCAGTCCGGGCTGGCGGCGAAGGACGGCCCGGATCTCGCCGTGCTCTACGTCGACCTCGACCGTTTCAAGATCGTCAACGACGCCCTCGGCCACGACGCCGGCGACCGTCTGCTGATGGAAGTCGCGCACCGCTTGCGCAAGGCGGTGGGCGCGCAAGGTCTGGTTGCGCGCTTCGGCGGCGACGAATTTCTGGTCGCTTGCCGCAACCTGGACGATCGCGAGCGCCCCGAGCGGCTGGCGCGATCCATCCAGAGCGTGTTCACCGATCCCTTCGAACTGGGGCAAACGGAATTTTCCGTCAGCGCGAGCATTGGCCTCGCCCGCGCGCCGGACGACGGCATGACGCCCAAGCGTCTGATCCAGAGCGCCGATGTGGCCATGTATGCGAGCAAGCGGCTGCATCGCAACGGCTTCCAGAACTTCTCGCCGGCCCTCGACCGCGCCCGGCAGGAACGCATGCAGATTGAAACCCGGCTGCCGCGCGCGCTGGACAACGGCGAATTCCACCTCGCCTACCAGCCGCAGGTCGACCTGCACAGCGGTCGCATTCTCCACGCCGAGGCTCTGATACGCTGGAACAATCCGGACCTGGGAGAGGTCGCGCCGGAACGTTTCATCGAACTCGCCGAAAACAGCGGCGACGTGATCCGCATCGGCCACTGGGCGCTGCACGAAGCCTGCACCCAGATGCGGCGCTGGCGGGAGCAAAGCCTGCCGATCCAGCGGATTGCGGTGAACGTTTCCTACCGGCAATTCGTCGGCGAGGATCTGGTCGCCAGCGTGCGCGAGATGCTCAAGGAAGCAGGCTTGCCGGGGCACGCGCTGGAACTGGAGATCACCGAACGCGTGCTGGTCGAAGACACCCTCGACAGCGGACTCGTGTTCGACGGACTGCGCAGCCTCGGCGTGCGGCTGACCATCGACGATTTCGGCGAAGGCTACAGCGCGCTCAACTACCTGCGCCGCCTGCCCATCCACGGCCTCAAGCTCAGCCAGGGCTTCGTGCGCGGTGTCCCGGGAAACCGCTCCGACGTGGCGATCTGCCAGGCCGTCGTTGGCGTCGCGAGCAGCCTAGGTTTGGAAGTGATCGCCGAGGGTGTGGAAACCGAGGAACAGCGCGATTTTTTGCTGCGCCTTGGAGTCATGATCGGACAGGGCTTTCTGTTCGGCCCCAGCCTGCCGCCGGGCGAGCTGGCCAAACGCATGCTGGCGCAGCAGGACTGAGCCGTGACGCTTCCGCACGATTTTCTCATCCGCCCGATCACCGCAACGGACGATGCGGCGATCGCCGGCATCATCCGCACGGTGATGCCGGAATTCGGCGCCACCGGATCAGGCTTTGCCATCTCCGACCCGGAAGTGGACTGGATGAGCCGGGCCTACGCGCAGCCGCGCCACGCCTACTTCGTACTCGAACGCGATGGTCGCGTGCTTGGCGGTGCCGGTATTGCGCCGCTTGCCGGTGCCGAGTCCGACGTCTGCGAGCTGCGCAAGATGTATTTCCTGCCGCAGGCGCGCGGCCTGGGCGCCGGCAACGCGATGATGACCCATTGCCTGGATGCGGCGCGCGGGTTCGGTTTCACCCGCTGCTATCTGGAAACTTTCACCGGCATGGACGCGGCGATGCGCCTGTACGAACGCAGTGGTTTCACTCGCATCGACGGAGCGTTGGGCGCGACCGGACACGGCGGCTGCGACAGTTTCTTTCTGAAGGATTTGTAATCCAGGCAAGCGGCCGGCAATCCCCACCGTCTCAGATCCAGCGCCGCACGGCGCGCAGATAGTCTTGATACGGCGCACCAAATTTCTCGGCAAGGACGCGCTCTTCCGGAACGATCTGAAACCGGGTGAGATAAGCCACATATATCGCAACTGCGAGAAATGCGACCGGATTGCCGAGCCAGACGCAGAACCCGATCAGCACGCAGGCCAAACCAAAATACATCGGGTTGCGCGTGAACCGGTAGGGACCGGTGCGTACGATGGATCGCGTCGCCGTCGGCGAATGCGGGTTGATCGTCGTGTGGGCGCGACGAAAGGCAAGCAGGCCGGCAGCTGCGAACGCAAATCCGATCCCGACCAGAAAAATTGCAATCGGCACACGCAGCCCGCCCGGCAGCAGAACCAGCGTCGGCATGGTGCGGGCCAGCTGCCAGGCCAGCAGCGCACAGACTAGCGCCACCAGCGGCGGCGGAATCTTCAGTTCGAGAGCACCCATACGCATCAGGACAGAACGGCCGACCTTTGATTCCACACCGGCAGCCCGACCTCTGCAAGTGCCGCCCGGGATTTCAGACGGACGGTGGCCGGTCCGCCGCACTGCTTTCGTGTAAATAAAGATGGAAGCCTCCAGGACGCATCGCTTCCAGGGAATCCGACATGGTCCACGCGAACATGCATCCAAGAGCGGGGAACAGCCTTGTTTTTGCAGTACTGGCATTCGTCCTTCTGGTGTTTTCCGCGCGATGCCACGCCGAAGACTGGGCGCTCACCCTGAAGCGGATCGAGGTGGCTGGTACGCCGGCACCCTCTGCGCGGATCAAGGTGACCCTGCGCAGCGCCACGGCTTCCAGCCAGCAGGACGTTCGATCAGGAACCCGGTTTGCCTCCGGAACCACGCTGGAAGCGCCGCCGCGCACCACGCTGCAATTTGAGAGCAGCAACGGCAATGGAATTCGGCTGATGCCAGGCGCGCGCTTGACCGTCACTTCCGGCAGCGGTCAAGGCGAGGAATACAGCCAGGACGCCGGCCAGAGCCGGTTCTCCGTCAAGAGTGCGCTGAATTTCTTCAACGTCAGCCACCGCAACTTTCAGGCCTTGGTGCGCGGCACCGAATACACCGTCACCGTCGTCCCGGCGCAGGAGATCACTTTCCAGGTCGATGAAGGCACGGTGGAAGTGCGCCGGGAAGGCAGAATCAGGATCGACGAGGACGACACCGTCGGCGCCATGACCGAGGTGGATTTCGTCGCTGCCGGCCAGCAGCAGCATTACCGTCTGGACATCAATACCTACTTCAGGTCATTCGGAACCTTCAAGGACGCCGAACGCTATTACCGCGACAACCTTGCTCAGGATCGCGCCAGCGGCGACCCGCGCAGGATCGGCAAGGGGCTGCTGCAGCTCGGGATCGCGCTGGTGGCGCTGAGCAAATATCGGGAAGCGATCCCGATTTATCAGGAAGCATTGGATATCGCGCGCCGTCAGCATCCAAGCGGGGGCAACGACGACATCGCGCTGCTGACCAACAACATCGGCATCGCCTGGAGCGACCTCGGCGGCACGACCAACACGGCCACGGCTATTGATTTCTACGGGCGTGCGTTGGCCATGTTCGAGCAACTCCACCCGGAGGGGCCGAACAAAAACATCGGCAACGTGCTCAACAATCTCGGCACCGCCTATGTCGACCTCAACGGGCCCGTCAACAAGCGCAAGGCCATCGATTACTTCAACCGCGCCCTGTCCATCCGCGAACAGCTTCAGCCGGACGGCATCGGCAATGACATCGCCGGTACGCTGAACAACCGCGGCATCGCCTACGTCGAACTGGGCGATGCCGACGACATCAGGAATGGCATCGAAGACTACAGCCGCGCCTTGCGCATCCGTGAACAGCTGTATCCAGACGGCATCCACGAAGACATCGCCGGAACCCTGAACAATCTTGGCGCCGCCCACCGTGTTCTAGGCGATGGATCCTCCGTGCCCTGGTACGAGCGCGCTCTTGCGATTCGCAGGCAACTGTATCCGGACGAAATGCACAGCGGCATCGCCAGCGCGCTGAACAACCTTGGCGTGGCCTACGTCGATCTGGGCGGCAGGGACAACGTTCGCAAGGGCGCCGAATATCTCGAACAGTCGCTGCGCATCCAGCGCCAAGTCGCCCCCTCAAGCATCCTCGACACGATCGGCAATCTCAGCTACGTGTACGTTCTGGCCGGGGATTATCCTGCTGCCATCAAAGCGGCGGACGAAGCCATCGCGCTTGAGCCGAACCAGCAGTGGGTATTTGCCAACAAGACGCTGGCCCTGTCACTGGCCGGGCGCCAGACCGAGGCCGAAGCACTCTGCGCCGGGTTCTTGAAACGCCAGCCCTTGCCAGGCGATTCCTTTCGCGAGGCCATCCTCGAAAGCATCCAGGCCCTGCGCGCAGCAGGCATCGACACGCAGGGCCTGAAGCGTATCGAAGCCATGTTTGCGACGCAGCCGTCCGGACCGGATGCGGTAAAGCCATAACCGGTATCGAAGCCGGCGCAGGACCGTGCCGGATCGCTCAATCACCCTGCCCCGCCCTCCCTGTGCCGCATCGAAAGCAACGCAGGAACATCGTCCTCGGTCATCCGCTAAAATTGCGGTTTGTCCTCTTCAGGATCACCCGATGCAGCTCAACCACGTTCGCGCCGTGATCACCGGCGGCGTTTCCGGTCTCGGCTTCGCCACCGCAACGCAGCTCGTCGCCAGCGGCGGCAAGGTCGCTCTGTTCGACATCAACGAGGACAAAGGCGCGGCCGCCGTGGCCGAGCTGGGCGCGGACAATGCGCGCTTCTTCATGACCGACGTCAGCGACGAAGAACAGGTGGCCGCCAATGTTGCTGCGGCCCGGGATTTCATGGGCGTCCTGAATGTCGCCGTGAACTGCGCTGGAATTCTTGGCGCCGGCCGCGTATTGGGCAAGACCGGCACGATGCCGCTGGCGCAGTTTCGCACCACGGTGATGGTCAACCTGATCGGCAGCTTCAACGTCGCCAAGGCCTGCGCCGACCTGATGCAGCACAACGACACCGGCGCCGACGGCGAACGCGGCGTGATCGTCAACACCGCCTCGGTCGCCGCGTTCGAGGGCCAGATCGGGCAGGCCGCCTACTCTGCCTCCAAGGGCGGCGTGGTCGGCATGACCCTGCCGATGGCACGCGAGCTGGCGCGTTTCGGCATCCGCGTGATGACCATTGCCCCCGGCGTGTTCTGGACCCCGATGGTGGACGGCATGCCCGACGCCGTGCGCACTTCGCTGGAAGCCACCATCCCGTTCCCAGCCCGGCTCGGCCAGCCGGCCGAATACGCGGCGCTGGTCGGCTTCATCCTCGAAAACACTTATCTCAACGGCGAAACCATCCGCCTCGACGGTGCCACCCGGCTCGCCCCGAAGTAATCCGAACGCAACCGCCATTTCGGTCTGCCCTTCCTCCATCCGGTTCCCGGTCCCCGGTACCCGGTCCCTACCCCGGCCCCTGTCCCCATGAAAGCTTACGACCTCAAGAAAGGCAACGTCGTTGAACACAACGGCGGCGTGTATCAGATCCGCGACATCGAGCGCAGCAGCCCGCAAGGACGCGGCGGCAACGTGCGCTACCGCTTCGTGATGTACGCGATTCCCGGCGGCGCCAAGCTCGACGCCAGCTTCGACGGCGACGATGACCTGCGCGAAGTCGACATGAGCCGGCGCCAGTGCACGTATTCGTACAAGGACGGCGAGGCCTTCGTGTTTCTCGATGACGAGGACTACACGCCCTACACGCTCGACGCCGATGCCGTTGGCGATGCCGCCGGCTACATCACCGACGATCTGACCGGCATCTTCGTGCAGCTGATCGAAGATGTGCCGGTGGCGATCCAGCTGCCGCAGAGCGTGGCGATCGAAGTCGTCGAGACGCCGCCGGAACTCAAGGGCGGCACCGCGACCAAGCGTCCGAAGCCGGCCAAGTTGGCGACCGGCATCGAGATCATGGTGCCCGAATACATCGGCAGCGGCGAAAAGGTCTGGGTCAACACCACGACCGGCGAATTCGCAGGCCGCGCCGAGTAGGAGCGCACCGCAGGGGCGCGATTCGCTCGGGGTCGAACATCCGTATCTCGATCGTGTTCGCGCCCCTCGGCCTGCGGCCTCGGTGCGCTCCTACGAAACATGGCCTCGATACGCTCCTGCGAGACGTGGCTTCAATGCGCGCCTATGCGAACGACGCCTGGCACCACGCCATGATCGGGTTCCAGAACACGCCCAGCACCAACAGCGCCAGCGCGTTGACGGCGAAGGTGAAGCGCATGATCCCGTTGTCGCGCGCGACTAGCGGCTCGCCGGTCGGCTCATCGAAATACATCACCTTGATCACATGCAGGTAGTAGTACGCGCCGATCACCGCGAACACGATACCGACGATGGCCAGCCACAAGACGCCGCCATCGATCGCCGCGCGCAGCACCGCCAGCTTGGCCCAGAAGCCGAGGAACGGCGGCACCCCGGCCAGCGACGCCATCACGCACAGCACCAGCGCCGCGCTCCACGGATCGCGTGAATTGAGGCCCTTGTAGTCGGCGATCTGGTCGGCCTCGAAGCCGCGTCGCGCCATCACCACGATCGCGCCGAACGCGGCGGTGGCCATCAGCGCATAGGCGATCACGTAGAACATCGCCGCGGCATAGCCCTCCGCGCCGCCGCCGGCGAAGCCGAGGAAAACAAAGCCGACGTGCGACACCGTCGAATAGGCCAGCATGCGCTTGAGGTTGGTCTGCACCAGCGCAATCACGTTGCCGACCACCAGCGACAGCGTCGCCAGCACCGCCATCAGCGGCTGCCAGTGCTCGGCCAGCGGCGCGGTGCCGACCCCGAACAGGCGCACCACCATCGCGAACGCCGCCAGCTTGGGCGCCGAGCTGATGAACAGCGTGATCGGCGTCGGCGCGCCGTGGTAGACGTCGGGCAGCCACATGTGGAACGGCGCGGCGCCGAACTTGAACGCCACACCCGCGGTCATGAACACCACGCCGGCCAGCAGCAGCATCGGATGCTCGACGCCCATCGTCATGCTGCGGATGGTCGCAAGATCCAGACTGCCGGTGGCGCCATAGACCAGCGACATGCCGTACAGCAGCAGGCCCGAAGCCAGCGCGCCGAGCACGAAATACTTGATCGCCGCTTCCGAGGCCAGCGGGTTGTCGCGGTCGATCGCCACCAGCGCGTACGAGCTCAGCGCCAGCAGTTCCAGGCCGAGATAGACCATCACCAGCGAGCCGGCGGAAATCAGCAGCATCATGCCGAGCACGGCGAACAGCACCAGCACGGAGACCTCGCCCTTGTAGATTCCGCGCTCGCGCAGATCCGGCCAGATGAACAGCAGCGCGATGGCCGACAGGATGCAGGTGCCGACCTTGAGCACGTCGGCCATGGTGTCGCGGACGAACATCCCGGACAGCGTCGAAGCCTCGTCGCCGGCACCGACGCCAAGCAGGATCATGGCGGCAATCAGCAACAGCGCCAGCACCGAAAGCACGTGGGTGATGCCGCGCCGCGCGTCGCTCACGAACAGGTCGAGCATCAGCAGCAGGAAGCCGAGGCCGGCCAGCGTCATCTCCGGAATCAGCGGCACCAGTTCGCTGGCGGCCGGCATGGCAAGGGTGGCCTGCATCGTTGTCATGTCCTGAAAATCGATTCGAAGTGCGGTCGAAAGCTGATCATGTTCGCGCTCACAGCAGCTTGCTCGCGGCGAGCTGGTCGACGAGGTGGGCAATGCTCGGCCCCATCAGGTCGGTCAGCGGCTGCGGCCAGACGCCCAGCGCGATCGTGCCCAACCCGAACACCCCAAGCACGATCCACTCGCGCATGTTGATGTCCTTCATGGTCAGCACCGGCGCGTTGGTGACGTCGCCCCAGATGATCCGCTTGGTCAGCCACAGCGAGTAGCCGGCGCCGATCATCAGGGTCAACGCGGCGCTCAGGCCAATCAGCGGGTGGGCCTGGAAGCTGGCGAGGATCACCACGAACTCGCCGACGAAGCCGCTGGTGCCCGGCAGGCCTGCGTTGGCCATCGCAAACAACACCCAGAACAGCGCGAACCACGGCATCACCCGCGCCACGCCGCCGTAGTCCTTGATCTGTCGCGTGTGCAGGCGGTCGTAGAGCACGCCGACGCAGGAGAACATCGCGCCGGAAATGAAGCCGTGGCTGATCATCTGCACCATCGCCCCTTGCAGGCCGAAGATCGCGGTGTCGTTGGCGCCGGCCACGCGCACCAGGGAGAACGCGATGAAGGTGCCGAGGATCACGAAGCCCATGTGCGCAACCGAGGAATACGCCACCAGCTTCTTCATGTCGGTCTGCACCAGCGCCACCATGCCGACGTAGACGATCGCGATCAGGCTGAAGGCGATCATCAGCCACGCCCATTCCTGCCCGGCGTCGGGAACCACCGGCAGGGTGAAGCGCAGGAAGCCGTAGCCGCCGATTTTGAGCATGATCGCAGCCAGCACCACCGAGCCGCCGGTCGGTGCTTCGACGTGGGCGTCGGGCAGCCAGGTGTGGACCGGGAACATCGGCACCTTGATCGCGAACGCGCCGAAAAAGGCGAAGAACAGCCAGGTCTGCTCGGTCATGCTCAGCGGCATCGCGGCCAGATCGGCGATCTGCCAGCTGCCGCCCTTCATGTACAGGTAGATCAGCCCGACCAGCATGAACACCGAGCCGAGGAAGGTGTACAGGAAGAACTTGAGCGCGGCGTAGATCCGGCGCGGGCCGCCCCAGATGCCGATCACCAGGAACATCGGGATCAGCATCGCTTCGAAGAACACGTAGAACAGCATCGAATCGAGCGCGCAGAACACGCCGATCATCACGCCTTCGAGGAACATCAGGTTGGCGTAGTACTGGGCAACGCGCTTTTGCACCGAGCCCCAGGCGCCGATGAGCACCAGCACGCCGACCAGCGTGGTCAGCCCGATCAGCGGCACCGACAGGCCATCCACGCCAAGGTGGTACTGGATGTTGAAGGCCGGGATCCACTCGTGCAGTTCGACGAACTGCATTTCCGTGGTGGTTTGATCGAAGCCCATGAACAGCGGCACGGTCAGCGCAAGGGTGACGATCGCGAAGACGAGCGACGTCCAGCGTGCCGCGTCCGGTCGGCGATCGCCGACGATGAGCGAGAACACGCCGCCGAGGATCGGCAGCCAGATCAGGAGGCTTAGCAGGGGCCAGTGGGTCACGCTTGTGATATCCATCAAGTGTCGGTTGCCGGCTTACGCCCAGAAGTGGTGGATCATGGCCAGAAGCACCACCAGGCCGACGATCATTGCGAAGGCATAGTGGTAGAGGTAGCCGGATTGCACCTTGCGGGAAATCGCGGCGATCACGCCGATCAGGTTGGCGCTGCCGTTGACGAACACGCCATCGACAACGCGGGCATCGACCAGATCCGAGGCCTTGCCGAGCTGCACGCTGCCGCCGGCCAGCCCGCCGATCCACAGATCGTCCATGTAGAACTTGCGCTGCAGCACCTTGATCGGCAGCGCCAGCGCGCGAACGACGCTATCGCGCAGTTCCGGCTTGATGACGTAGAGCAGCGTGGCGGTGGCGAACCCCAGGAAAGCCAGCAAGAACGGCAGCGTGGTGAAACCGTGCAGGGCAAACGCGATCGGGCCGTGGAACTCTTCGGCGACCTTGGCCACCATGTCGTTTTGCGCCAGCACCTGGATCGCTCCGGCGAAGAACGGCGTTTGTTCGGAATGGCCCATCATATCGGTGCCGAACAGCATCGGACCGGCGGTGAAGAAGCCGACACCGAGCGAAGCGATGGCAAGGATGACCAGCGGCACGGTCACCACCCACGGCGATTCCTTCGGTTCGTGCACGCCGTGGTGGCCGTGGTCGTCGTGCGCATGGGCGTCATCGTGGCCGTGGTCGGAAGCGACCTTGCGGAAGCGCTCCTCGCCGAAGAAAGTCAGGTACAGCAGGCGGAAGCTGTAGAAGCTGGTGACGAAGGTGCCGAGAATCACCGCCCATTTCGCGTACTGCGCAATCATGTCGCCCGGACGCGCGGCGGCGTGCAGTTCGGTCGCGGTGATGATGGTGTCTTTCGAGTAGTAGCCGCTGAAGAACGGCATCGCTACCAGCGCCAGGGTGCCGATCAGCGTGGTCCAGAAGGTGATCGGCATGTACTTGCGCAGGCCGCCCATCTTGAACATGTTCTGCTCGTGGTGCATGCCGATGATCACGCTGCCCGCGGTGAGGAACAGCAGCGCCTTGAAGAAGGCGTGGGTCATCAGGTGGTAGACCGCCGCCGAATAGGCCGACACGCCCAACGCCACCGTCATGTAGCCCAGCTGCGACAGGGTGGAATAGGCCACCACGCGCTTGATGTCGCTTTGCACCATGCCGATCAGGCCGGTCCAGAACGCGGTGGTCGCGCCGATGAACAGCACGAATTCCAGCGCCGTCGGCGACAGCTCGAACAGCGGCGACATCCGCGCCACCATGAAGATGCCGGCAGTCACCATGGTCGCGGCGTGGATCAGCGCCGAGATCGGGGTCGGGCCTTCCATCGAGTCCGGCAGCCAGACGTGCAGCGGCACCTGCGCCGACTTGCCCATGGCGCCGATGAACAGCAGGATGCAGATGATGGTCGGCACCGACCAGGCGTGGCCGGGGAAGAACTCGAAGGTCTGGTTGGCGATCGCCGGCGCGTGTTCGAACGCGGTGGCGTAGTCGAGCGTGCCGATCCAATACAGCACGCCGGCGATGCCGAGCAGGAATCCGAAATCGCCGACGCGGTTGACGAGGAAGGCCTTGAGGCTGGCGAACACCGCGCTCGGCTTCTTGTACCAGAATCCGATCAGCAGATAGGACACCAGGCCCACCGCCTCCCAGCCGAAGAACAGCTGCATGAAGTTGTTGCTCATGCACAGCATCAGCATGCTGAAGGTGAACAGCGAGATGTAGCTGAAGAAGCGGGTGTAGCCGTCGTCGTCGGCCATGTAGCCGATGGTGTAGACGTGCACCAGCAGCGACACGAAGGTGACCACCACCATCATCATCGCGCTGAGCTTGTCGATCATGAAGCCGACGTTGACCGAGATGCTGCCGGCCTGCAGCCAGCCGTAGACGTTCTCGTTGAAGCTCGGCGCGCCCTGCATCAATTGCCAAAGCACGTAGCAGGACAGCGCGCAGCTGGCCGCCACGCCGAGGATGGTCAGCGTGTGTGCGCCCTTGCGGCCCACGAAACTGCCGAGCAAGCCCGCGATCAGCGCGCCAAGCAGCGGCAGCAGCACGATCAGGATGAGGTGGGTTTGGGAAATGGCCATGAGGTCGTCTTGTCGGGAACTCGGTCTTGCGTTGGGTGGAAGCGCGGAGGGGCGATCAGCTCACCCCTTCAAGGTGTCGATGTCCGCAACGTCGATGCTGCGGTGGTTGCGGAACAAGGTCACCAGAATCGCCAGACCAATGGCCGCTTCAGCAGCCGCCACGGTCAGGATGAAGAACACGAACACCTGCCCCGCCGCATCGCCCATGGCGCGCGAGAAGGCGACGAAGTTGATGTTCACCGACAGCAGGATCAGTTCCAGCGAAATCAGCAGCATGATCACGTTCTTGCGGTTCAAGAACAGTCCCGCCACGCTGATGCAAAACAGCACCGCGCCCAGCGCGAGGTAGTGGCCAAGGGACAGTCCGGTCAACAGTGCGTTCATGGCTTGACCTCCTCGGTCGCTGCCGGCGGTGCCGGCGGCGCGGGCCGCACCGCCTGCATCTTCACCATGCGCAGGCGCTCGGATGGACGCGCGCGCACCTGCTCGGACGGATTCTGGTGGCGGGTGCCTTCGCGCCGGCGCAGGGTCAGCATCACCGCCGCCACCACCGCCACGGTCAGGATCACCGCCGCCACTTCGAACGGCAGCAGGAAATTGGTGAACAGCGCCTGCGCCAGCCACTGGGTGTTGGACAACCCGGCGGCGGCGGCGGGATCGGCCGGCAGCGGGGTTTGCGTCGCGCCGCGCACGCCGATCAGCACCAGCATCTGCGCCAGCATCACCGCGGCCACGATCAGCCCGACCGGCAGGTAGCGCACGAAGCCTTCGCGCAGCGGCACCCGCTCCATGTCGAGCATCATCACCACGAACAGGAACAGCACCATCACCGCGCCGACGTAGACCAGCACCAGCACGAGGCCGAGGAACTCGGCGTTGCCGACGATCCAGGTGCAGGCCACCGAGAAGAAGGTCAGCACCAGCCACAGCACGGCGTGCACCGTGTTGCGCGCGCTGATCGCGGCCAGCGCGGCGATGGTCGCCACCGCCGCCGAGCACAGGAAGGAAAGGGTTGGATAGTCGAAGTCCATGCGTGCCTGCTTCAGCGGTACGGGGCGTCGGCGCCGCGGCGTTCGGCGATTTCGGATTCAAGCCGGTCGCCGATCGCCAGCAGCTTGGGCTTGGTGAGGATGTTTTCGCCGCGCTGTTCGAAGTGGTATTCGTGGATATGGGTTTCCACGATCGAGTCGGTCGGGCACGACTCCTCGCAGAAGCCGCAGAAGATGCACTTGAACAGGTCGATGTCGTAGCGGGTGGTGCGGCGGGTGCCGTCGTCTTCGCGCGGGCCAGCCTCGATGGTGATCGCCAGCGCCGGACACACCGCCTCGCACAGTTTGCAGGCGATGCAGCGCTCTTCTCCATTGGCGTAGCGGCGCAGCGCGTGGATGCCGCGGAAGCGCGGCGACATCGGGGTCTTTTCCATCGGGTACATCAGCGTGTACTTGGGACGGAACAGATACTTCAAGGTCAGCCACAGGCCGCCGACCAGCTCGATCAGCATCAGGCTCCTGAAGTAGGAAACGATCTTGCCCACGCCCTTACCTCCCGGCCTCGAGGATGCCGAAATACACCAGCAGCGCGGTCACGAAGATCCACGCGATGGTGATCGGAATGAACACTTTCCAGCCCAGCCGCATGATCTGGTCGTAGCGGTAGCGCGGAAACGCGGCGCGGAACCAGATGAAGCAGCTGGCGAAGAAGAACATCTTGGCCATCAGCCACCACCAGCCGTCGCCGAGCAGCATGCCGACCACCGGGATGTCAGGGATCCAGGCCGCCGGAATCGGCGACAGCCAGCCGCCGAGGAAGAAGATCGGGGTCAGGATGCTGACCAGGATCATGTTGGCGTATTCGGCGAGGAAGAACAGCGCGAACTGCGAGCCGGAGTATTCGACCATGTGGCCGGCGACGATTTCCGATTCGCCTTCCACCACGTCGAACGGCAGACGATTGGTTTCGGCCACGCCGGAGACGAAATAAATCACGAACAGCGGCGCCAGCGGAATGAAGAACCATTCGGTGAAGCCGCCATTGCCCGACTGCGCCATCACGATTTCGGACAGATTCAAGGTGCCGGCCGCAACCAGCACGCCGACCAACGCGAAACCGGCGGCGATTTCATAGCTGATCATCTGCGCCGACGCGCGCATGGCGCCAAGGAACGCGTACTTCGAGTTCGAGGCCCAGCCGGCGATGATCACGCCGTAGATGCCCAGGGACGTCATCACCAGCAGGTAGAGCACGCCGGCGTTGGCGTTGGACAGCACCACCTGCGCGTCGAACGGCACCACCGCCCAGGCCGCGAACGCCGGCACCAGCAGCAGCATCGGCGCCAGCCGGAACAGCACCGGATGCGCGAGCGAGGGTTGCACGACTTCCTTGAACAGCAGCTTGAAGACGTCGGCAAACGCCTGGAACACGCCCCAGCCGACGTACATCGGTCCGTGGCGGACGTGCATCCAGCCGATCAGCTTGCGCTCCCAGACCACGTAGAAGGCGACCGCGAGGATCACCGGAACGGCAATCAGCAGGATCTTCAGCACGATCCAGGCCAGCATGCCGACGGTCCCGAGGCCCAGCAGCGCATCGCGCAGCGGATCGATCGCGTAGGTCATCAGCGGATTGAGCATGGAAGTCATCATGGGCGGGCAAGATCCGCGGTGGCCGCAGCCGCAAGCGGCGCGGTGGCGTCATAGCCGGTTTCGATCCAGACGCAGCCGCGGGCAACGCGGATGTCGTGCACGATGGGCAGCGCGGCCGCGCCGAGCCGCCCCATCGCGCCGTCGGCCATGCCGGCGGCATCGTCGGGCTGCACGCAGGCGCGCGGGCCTTGGGTCAGCGGGTGCGCCTGCAGCGCCTCGCAGCGGCGGATCACGGCGTCCGTGCGGTAGATCGCGCGGGTGACGGCCAGTTCCAGACCGCTGCCGGTTTTCGGAGCCGAACCACGGGCCACGTTGACGGTGACCGGCTGCAGGGTTTCGCGCAAACCTTCCAGCGTGGTGAATTCGAAGTCGGGCAGACCCAGATCGCCGCCGAGCGCGCGCAGCACGCGCCAGCCGGAATGGGCGGCGCCCTGCAGTTTGCCGGCCGGCAGCGCCTGTTGTTCGATGCCGTCGAGGTTGGTCAGGCTGGCTTCGGTTTCCGGGAACGCGCCGATCGGCAGGATCACGTCGGCTACCGCCTTGAGCGATTCGCTGGCGTAAGCATTCAGCGCAATCACCTGCGCAGCGCCCAGCGCTTCCATCGCCAGAATCGGATCGACGCAGTCCAGCGCCGGTTCGATGCCGTGCAGGACATAGGCAGCGCGACGATCACGCAGCATGTCCAGCGCGCCGTGATGCGACGGCAGCACACCGAGCCGGGTCAGGCCCAGTGCGTTGGCGCCCTGCGGGATCCGGCACAGCTTGGCGCCGGTCCTGGCGGCAAAGGCAGACGCAGCGGCGCGGATCGCCGCCGCGTGCGGACCGTTTTCCGCGACCGCGCCGACGACGACCACGGCATGGCTGGCTTCGCCCAGATCGACGTCGCCCAGCGCGTCGGCAAGTTTGGACGGAGCAACGATGTGCTTGCCGGCGATGTCGAAGCTGAAATCGAAATCGACCGGATTGACCACGTGCACACGCGCGCCGGCCTTCCACGCCTTGCGGATGCGCTGGTGCAGCAGCGGCACTTCATGGCGGATGTTGCTGCCGACGATGACGATGGCGTCGGCCTTGTCGATCTCCTCGACCGGCATGCCAAACGGTTCGGCCACCGCGCCGTCGGACAGGTCGAGCTGGGAGATGCGGTGGTCGATATTGCCGCTGCCCAGACCCGACGCGAGCCGCGCCAGCAGCGCGCCCTCCTCGTTCGACGTGGCCGGATGCACCAGCACGCCAAGTGCGTCGCCGGCATGGGCCTTGAGGATTTGCGCCGCACGCGCCAGCGCTTCGTCCCAGCTGGCATCGCGCAGCTGGCCGTTTTCGCGCAGCATCGGCGCGCTGGCGCGGTCTTCCGAATACAGGCCGGCGTGGGCATAGCGGTCGCGGTCGGACAGCCAGCATTCGTTGACCGCTTCGTTGCTGCGCGGCACGCAGCGCAGGATCTCGCCGCGACGGGTGTGCAGGAACAGGTTGCTGCCCAGCGGATCGTGGTAGCCCAGCGAGGGCCGCGCGATCATTTCCCACGGCCGCGCTTTGAAGCGGAACACCTTGTCGGTCAGCGCGCCGACCGGACAAACGTCGATCACGTTGCCGGACAGTTCGGTGGTCAGCGGCTTGCCGTCATAGGTGCCGATCTGCAGATCCTCGCCGCGGTACATGCCGCCCAGCTCGTAGGTGCCGGCGATTTCCGCGGTGACGCGGATGCAGCGCGTGCAGTGGATGCAGCGGGTCATGTCGCTGGACACCAGCGGGCCGAGGTTCTCGTCGGCCACCGAGCGCTTGCGCTCGACGAAGCGGTTGACCGAACGCCCGTAGCCCAGCGCCAGATCCTGCAGCTCGCACTCGCCGCCCTGATCGCAGACCGGGCAGTCGAGCGGATGGTTGATCAGCAGGAACTCCATCACGTTGCGCTGCGCCTGCATCGCCTTGGCGTTGTGCGTGTGGATCTTCATCCCGTCCATCACCGGCGTCGCACAGGCCGGCGACGGTTTGGGCGAAGGGCGGCCGCCGACTTCGGTGTCGACCATGCACATGCGGCAGTTGGCCGCGATCGGCAGCTTCGGGTGGTAGCAAAAACGCGGAATCGCGATCCCGGCCTTGTCGGCCGCCTGGATGATCATCGAACCCCTGGGCGCGGCCAGTTCGACGCCATCGATGAAAATGGTGACCTGATCCGGCGGCAGGCTCGGGTTGACGGGCTGGGCGCTCATGCGCGTGCCCCCGCTTGGGGACCGGGAACTGGGGGCCGGGAACCGGGAACCGGGAACCGGGTACCGGGTACCTGCGCAGCAAACTTCGTCATGCCGTCACCTCAGCACCGTTCACCAGCGTCCCCGCCAGCGCGTCGTCCACATAAAAACGCTTGTTCACGATCGCGTATTCGAATTCGTGCCAGTAATGGCGCAGGAAGCCCTGCACCGGCCACGCCGCCGCCTCGCCGAAGGCGCAGATGGTGTGGCCTTCGATCTGCCCGGCCGCCGCGCGCAGCATTTTCAGGTCGTCGAGGTTGGCCTCGAAGGCGGCGATGCGGTTGAGCATGCGGTTCATCCAGCCGGTGCCTTCGCGACAGGGCGTGCACTGGCCGCAGCTTTCGTTCTTGTAGAAGCGGCTGATGCGCTGGCAGGCGCGCACCATGCAGGTGGTTTCGTCCATCACCACCACCGCGCCCGAACCGAGGCCGGAGCCGGCGTTCTTGATGGCGTCGTAATCCATCGTCAGGCCCAGCATCACCTCGCCCGGCAGCACCGGCATCGACGAACCGCCGGGGATGACCGCCTTGAGCTTGTGCCCGCTGCGCACGCCGCCGGCCATCGCCAGCAGATCCTTGAACGGGAGGCCCATTTTCACTTCGAAGTTGCCCGGCGCGTTGACGTGCCCGGACACCGAGAAGATCTTGCAGCCGCCGCTGTTGGCGATGCCCTGCGCCATGAACCATTCGGGGCCGTTGCGAATGATCGCCGGCACCGAGGCGTAGGTCTCGGTGTTGTTGATCGTGGTCGGCTTGCCGTACAGGCCGAAGTTGGCCGGGAACGGCGGCTTGAAGCGCGGCATGCCCTTCTTGCCTTCCAGCGACTCCATCAGCGCGGTTTCCTCGCCGCAGATGTAGGCGCCGGCGCCGAGCGCGTTGTAGATGTCGATGTCCACGCCGGAATCGAGGATGTTCTTGCCCAGCCAGCCGTGCTTGTAGGCTTCGACCAGCGCTTCTTCGACGTGTTCGAACGGTTCCAGATGGAACTCGCCGCGCAGGTAGTTGTAAGCCGCCTTGGTGTTGGTGGCGTAGCAGGCAATCGCCAACCCTTCGATCACCGAGTGCGGGTTGTAGCGCAGGATGTCGCGGTCCTTGCAGGTGCCCGGTTCGGATTCGTCCGAATTGCACAGGATGTATTTTTCGCCATCGTGCTTGGGCATGAAGCTCCACTTCAGCCCGGTCGGAAAGCCGGCGCCGCCGCGGCCGCGCAGCCCCGACGCCTTGACCAGTTCGATCACTTGCGCCGGCGGAATTTTTTCGGTGAGAATCTTGCGCAGCGCCTGATAGCCGCCGGTCTTCAGATAGTTTTCGTACGACCACGGGCGGTCGAAGTGCAGCGTGGTGAAGACCGCCTGGTGTTCCTTCGGCGCCGGGCCGACCGGGCCGGTGGCATCCGAGTAGTAGAGATGTCCGATCATTACTTCAGCCCGTCCAGCAGCTCGTCCACCTTCTGCGGCGTGAGCTTTTCAAAGTAGTGCCCGTTGATCACGGCCACCGGCGCGCCGCAGCAGCCGGCCACGCACTCTTCCTCGCAGCGCAGATACACGCGGCCGTCGGCGGTGGATTCGCCCAACTTCACGCCCAGTTTGTTTTCGGCGTGGGCGACCAGATCCTCGGCGCCGTTGAGCCAGCAGCTGATGTTGGTGCAGAAGGAGACGCTGTTGCGGCCGACTTTCTGCAATTCGAACATCGAATAGAAGGTGGCGACCTCGTAGGCCCACACCGGCGGAATGCCGAGGTATTTGGCCACCGCCGCGATCAACTCGTCGGTCAGCCAGCCGCCGTTTTGCTCCTGCGCCGCGTGCAGGCCCTGCAGCACGGCCGAACGCCGCTGCAGCGCGGGGAACTTGGTCAGCCAGTGGTCGATGTGGCCGCGGGTCGTCTCCGCCAGCGCGACCATCGGATCGACGTTGCGGCAGGCTTCGAAATTGCCAGTGACTTTCATGCGTGGAACTCCGGGACCGGGAACCGGGAACCGGGAACAGGTCGTTGGGGACCGGGAACCGGGGACCGGGGACCGGCGGTTAGCGACAGGGTGTGGCGCACGCCAAAGTGCGCGGAGGCTGCCCCGCGCGCACCAAAACGCATGGCGCGCGAAACGACAATATCCGGCACCCGGTGCCCGGTGCCCGGTCCCCGGCCGCTCATCGATCCACCTCGCCGAACACCAGATCGTAGGTGCCGATCATCGCCACCACGTCCGAGAGCATGTGGCCCTTGGTGATTTCATCCATCGACGACAGATGCGCGAAGCCGGGCGCGCGCAGGTGGACGCGGAACGGTTTGTTGGCGCCGTCGCTGACGAGGTAGCAGCCGAACTCGCCCTTGGGCGCTTCCACCGCGGCGTAGGTTTCGCCGGCGGGCACGCAATAGCCTTCCGAGAACAGCTTGAAGTGGTGGATCAGCGCTTCCATGCTGTGCTTCATCTCGCTACGGCTGGGCGGCGCGACTTTGTAGTTGTTGACCATCACCGGGCCGGGATTGGCCTTCAGCCACTGCACGCACTGGGCGATGATGCGGTTGGACTGGCGCATCTCGGCCATCCGCACCAGATAGCGGTCGTAGCAGTCGCCGTTGACGCCGACCGGGATGTCGAAATCGACCTCGGCGTACTTGGCGTAGGGCTGCTTCTTGCGCAGATCCCACTCGATGCCAGAACCGCGCAACATCGCGCCGCTCATGCCCCAAGCCTTGGCCTGTTCCGGAGTGACCACGCCAATGCTGACGGTGCGCTGCTTCCAGATCCGGTTTTCGGTCAGCAGGGTCTCGTATTCGTCGATGCGGCTCGGGAATGTCCGGGTGAAGTGTTCGAGATAGTCGAGCAGCGACCCCTCGCGGGCCTCGTTGAAGCGCTTGAGTTTGCTGCCCTTGTGCCAGGGCGATTCCTTGTACTTGGGCATCACATCCGGCAGGTCGCGGTAGACGCCGCCCGGACGGTAGTAGGCCGCGTGCATGCGCGCGCCGGAAACCGCCTCGTAGCAGTCCATCAGCTCTTCGCGCTCGCGGAAGCTGTACAGGAACACCGCCATCGCGCCCAGGTCGAGCGCGTTCGAGCCCAGCCACATCAGGTGGTTGAGGACGCGGGTGACCTCGTCAAACAAGGTGCGAATCCACTGCCCGCGCTCGGGCACCTCGATCCCCATCAGGGTTTCGATGGCGCGCACGTAGGCGTGCTCGTTGCACATCATCGAGACGTAATCCAGCCGGTCCATGTACGGGATCGACTGGTTGAACGGCTTGGATTCGGCGAGTTTTTCGGTGCCGCGATGGAGCAGGCCGACGTGCGGATCGGCGCGCCGCACCACTTCGCCGTCCATTTCCAGAATCAGGCGCAGCACGCCGTGCGCGGCGGGATGCTGCGGCCCGAAATTCAGCGTGTAGTTGCGAATCTCCTGCCGGGCTTCGGCCGGATTGCTCGCGAACGGTTCCGGGCTGGGCTGCACGTGCGCGTTCATCGGCGGGCCTCGCGGTCGAGGATGCGGTGCTCGGTTTCTTCCTCGGCGGTCGCAAAGCGGCTGTCGTCGCGGATCACGCGCGCCACGCCGACGCGCGGGACGACGCTGGTGACCGGCTCATAGACCACGCGCTTGCGTTCGGGGTCGTAGCGCACTTCGACGTTGCCGATCAGCGGGAAATCCTTGCGGAACGGATGGCCGACGAAACCGTAGTCGGTCAGGATGCGGCGCAGATCCGGATGGCCGTCGAAAATCACGCCGTACAGATCGAACGCCTCGCGCTCGTACCAATCGGCGCCACGCCAGACACCGGTGACCGAAGGCACCACCGGCAAGCCGTCGTCGGGCGCGTAGCAGCGCAGCGCCACGCGCTGGTTGTGAAGGATCGACAGCAGGTGCATGACCACCGCGAAGCGCTGCGTCGGGCGGACATCGGGCGTGATGCCTTCCGGCGTCGGCACCTGATGGCTGGGCTCTTCGCCCCAGTTGAAACGGCCCGGGCCGTAACCTTCGGCACCGCGGCCGAAGCCGTGCCACGACGCTTCGACGCCGTCCCACTCGTCGCCGCCGTAGCCGAGGTAATCGACGCCGCACAGATCGATGAAGGTGTCGAAACCAAAGTTGTCGCGCAGGTCGGTCGCCGCCGACAGCCAGGTATCCGGTGTCAGTTCCAGCGTCACCTCGCCGCGCGGCTGCGCGACCTTGACCGCATCCGCGCCGAAACGGGCGGCGAGCGCTTCGATCAGCGGCTGGCTCATGCGCGCGCGCCCTCGGCCTTCGGCGCCCTGGAGAACGGATTCTGTTCCAGCCGACGGATTTTCTTCTGCAGCTGCAAGATGCCGTACACCAGCGCCTCGGCGGTCGGCGGACAGCCCGGGACGTAGACGTCCACCGGCACGATGCGGTCGCAGCCGCGCACCACCGAATAGGAATAATGGTAATAGCCGCCGCCGTTGGCGCAGCTGCCCATCGAGATCACCCACTTGGGATCGGGCATCTGGTCGTAGACCTTGCGCAGCGCCGGTGCCATCTTGTTGACCAGGGTGCCGGCCACGATCATCACGTCGGACTGGCGCGGAGACGGGCGAAACACCACGCCGTAGCGGTCAAGATCCAAGCGCGCCGCGCCGGCGTGCATCATTTCCACCGCGCAGCAGGCCAGACCGAAGGTCATCGGCCACATCGAGCCGGTGCGCGCCCAATTCCACAGCGCGTCCAGCGAGGTCGTGAAATAGCCGTTCTGACGCAGGTGTTCGGCGCCGCCGTCGGCGCGAAGGATGTCGTCCAGCCGCCCGTCCGGCAGCGGGTTGTTGGCGACATCGAGAACGCTTTGAACGAGGTTGCTCATTCCCACTCCAGCGCGCCGCGCTTCCACACGTACGCGAAACTGATCACCAGCAGCACCAGGAAGGTGCCCATCTCGATGAGCCCGAACACGCCCAGATCGCGGAACACGACCGCCCATGGAAACACGAAAGCGATTTCCAGATCGAACACAATGAACAGGATCGCGATCAGGTAGTAGCGCACATCGAACGGCATGCGCGCGTTCTCGAACGCATCGAAGCCGCACTCGTAGGGCGAGAGCTTCTCGGGACTCGGGCGTTTGGTGCCCAGCACGTTGCCGATGACGATCAGCGCGATGCCGATCCCGGTGGCGACGATCAGGAACAGCAGAGGGGGCAGATACTCGGCCAGCACGCGTGCCTCTTGCGGGGTGAGGTGCCGACGAAGAAAGATCGTCAGCCGACAGCCGCCTATTCTACCCGCCGCGATGCGCTGCCGGCCAGTGCTGCGCCGGATTGAGCGTCAGATTTCGCATCAGATGGTGCGCCGTATCGCACGCCGATCGCGCCCCTGCGGTGCGCTGCTACATGGCAGCCGTCAGCGCATCGAAGCGGCTGTTGTAGGAGCGCATTGAGGCCGCAGGCCGAGAGGCGCGAAGATCCTTCCTTGGCTCTTTACCAGCAGCCTCCGGTTGACGGGTTCTTGGTTCCCGCCTGGTCGAGAGTCAAGGTTCCGCAGGAATCGCCGGACTGCGACCCTTTCGGCGTCGCCGTCAGGGTATATGCCCGCGCCGTTGGCGCTGGCGTGGGGATGTTGTAGAACTCATTCCTGATTTTCGGATCGCAGGCGGCAAAACTCGGGGCAAAGCCGACATATGTCATGTTGGTCGTGTACCAGCGCTCCAATTGCTGGGCCAGGGCGGAGAGACAGGCTTCCGCCGCCACCCTGCGGGTCTTGCGCACGTGATCCACGTAGGACGGATAGGCAATCGAAGAAAGGACGCCAATGATCGCCACCACCACCAGCAGCTCGATCAGGGTGAAACCAGCGCTACGCTTCAAGGTCGGATTCCGCTTCGTCATGTCCTTCAATCCTTCCTGAATTCGCGCCACGAAACCGTGCGCCAGATGCTGCCGTGGGTGCGAGTGGTTGCCAGATTGCCCGCCGAACCGGTGACGATCATCTGCCCGTCGATGAACACCGGAAGCGTCGGCACGCCGACTCCCACATCCACGGATCCGACCGCGATGCCGCCGATGTTGTTGTCCGCCGTGCTGCCGTCGTTGTTCAGGTCGAACAGCGAGGTTCCCAGGCTGGTTCCCGTGAACGCGTCCACGGCATTGATGTAGCCGGTGCCCGTTGCATCGCAGATGTTGGTTGCCGGAATCATGCTGGCCGTCACCAAGGCATTGGCGAGCAACTGCGCATCCTGGACGATGCGCTCGCCGTTGGCGGGCAGGCTGACATACCAGCCCTTGGCCCCCGGGTTGAGATCCGCCTTGGCTTCGAAGGTCCGCACCGGATAGCCGCTCTGGGTTGCACCGGTATTGATCATGGTGCGCTTGACGAGATCGGTGTACTGCAGCTGCGCATCGGTATCTTCGAAGCCGTAGATCCCCTGTTTCAGCGGCGTCTTGTCGTTGGTATCAGCCACCGTCATGAACGAGCCCGTGCCGAAGAACACCCAGCGCTTGAACGTCACCGGATTGGTGGCGATCGTGACACCGCCGGTGATCGGCTGCGGAACGCCAGTGCCATCGGCGGACTTCGCCTGGAACAGCCGCTTGACGGTCCAGCTTGCCGGATTGGTGGCAGTCAGATCGAACTTCCAGACATTGCCCAGAAGGTCGCCGGCATACACATAGGCGATCGATTTGCCATCCGCGCCGAGAATCGCCGTCGGGGCAAACAGCCCATTGGGCTGGGCAGCACTGCCCGCACCGGTATCGATTTCACGAATCACCGCGCCGGTCTGGACATTGACGACGAGAAGCACCGCCTTGTTGTTGGTGCTGTTGACGCCGTTGCCGACCACGGCCGCCGCGGTCTTGACCGTAGCCGACGTATTGACCAGCGCCAATGCCGGACGCCCGGTCACCATGCCCATGTTGCTGAGCGGCGTTTCTGCAATCTCCCACTTGACATCGGCAACCCCGAAGGAAGCTGGGGTGGTGACGTTCAGTCCATACATCCCCTTGCCGCCGCGGCCGAGGGAGCCCACCAGATAATTCGCACCCGGCGTCAGCTGGCGATCGGTCACAGCCACCGGGCCATCCACATACCAACGGTGGGCATTTTCGTAATCCCCTCGGCTGATCATGGAAAGTTCGGACATCTTGATCAGGCCAGGCACGTAGGCAAACAATTCCTTGCCATTGGCCACGTCAAACGCATGCAGCATGCCGTCGTTGGCTCCGACGTAGAGGGTGCTGGTGTCGTTCACGTAGAACGGCGAGGAGTTGACGATATCGCCCAGCGCGTTGTTGGGACGATCGCGCAGCAGTCCACCATTGCGCTTTTCCTGACTGGAATCGCCCTTGATGTAATTGGCGTTGTTCGCTCCGGTGACCTCGAAGTTGACCGGGCCACCGGTGCGCGCCAGCGCCGACGTCTGGGTCGAGGTCGGGAAGGTTCTGCCGGTGCCGGCTTCGCGGGTGAACACCTTGCGCGACGCATACGACGGCACCGAACTGGCCCAGGCCAGCGAGGACGGGACGTTGCTGGAATCCAGATTCCAGGCATTGATCGTGCCGGTCCACCGACCGGTGATGTAGGCGGCGTTGAAGACCTTGCCGCCGGAGCGGATCTGGAAGGCGCTGGTCGCGACGTTCGACGCCGCGCTGGTGCGCTGTGCGATCGTGGCCAAGGCCGCCTGCAGGCCCTGGGTGAAGGCTTGCGGGTTGGTGGCGGCCACGAAGGTGCCGTGGCTATTGACCGCTGCGTGCAACAGGTCGTCGATCGTCGCTTGCGAATCACTCGTTACCGAAGGCCAGCTCGCGTTGTTTGGCACATCGTCGATCGAACCCCAGCCCGTGGTGCCCTCGAGGCCGATCGAGATGCTGAAGGTCACCATGTGCTGCCAGAACGCCGGATCGCCCAATCTGGGATGGCTGTCGTCGGTGGTGCTGGTGGGTACGTTGTTGTCCAGGTCCGAGCGCAGGTCGCGCTTCCAGTAGTACATCGCGACGTCGGCCAGGTTGTTGCTGTTGCTGCTGCTGTATGGCGCTTTCGCCGTGTATTTGTACGTGCGTCCGCCGGGTCCGGTGATGGTCGTGCCCGAATTATTGTCCTGCTCATTGACGGCGGAATAGTTGGAATCGTTGTTCCAATAGCCGTCGGTGGTCAGGATGGTGAAATTCTGGCGGCAGCTGATCTGGTTGGCTACTGCCTCGGGTCCGTAGGCCCCGGTGGCATCGTCATCCGAAAAATACTTGCCGGCATTCTGCAGAGCGCCCTTCAGCGGCGTGCCGTTGTAGGCCATTGCGCCAAACAATGCCGCGTACCAATCGTCGCGGTTGGTTGATCCACCGTCATTGGCAAAGCGCCCTTCGTCCTTGGTGACCGGAATCGGGGCGCTGTGGTTCGGCCCGCGTTGCCAGATGGTGCGAAAGCCCACGCGCACGTCGCGCGTCAGCGGCGAAAACGCCTCGCTGGCGCCCGCCTTCGCCGCCTTGATGCGGGTCCGGTGGTAGGAGAACCAGGTGGCATAGTTCTCGCGTTCTTGCGCTTCGGTTCGTCCCGTCGGCGTCACCTGGGTGCAGTCGCGCCAGTTGTTGCCGGTATTCGTGCTGCAATTCCGGCCGTTCAAGCCCCGGTTGTAGGGGGAACTGGTGCCGGTACGGGCACCGTACCAGCTTCGCACGATGACGCCGTCGGTGAAGATCTGGAAGCGGTAGTAGTTGTAGCCATTGGACAGATAGGTCTCGCTGGTATCGCTTGGGTCTTTGGGCACATAGAACGTCTGTACTCCGCCGCAGACACTGGTGCCACCGGATCCTTCGTCCCACGTTCCCCCGTCGTTGTAGTTGTAGTTTCTGCAACTGGATGTATTCGCAAGATCGATCGTGTTGGTACCTGCCATGTTGAAGCTGCCATATACGGCGCTGTAGCTGGTACCTCCGGTCATTCGGGTGCCGTCGGGCTTGGTCCAAGGCAGGTAGGTCATGTAAGGGTTGTAGGCCAGCGAATTGCGCGTGTATGCAAGCCTATTGCTGATGACACTGACCGATGGCACCGAATCCGGCATGTAATTGAACGCCATCGACCCGGAATCATCCAGCACGAACAGGATGTTCGGCGGCACGCGCGCACCTGCCGTCAGTGGGTCGCCCGGGATATCCACCGCGAGGGTGGCGGCCGATACCGGCAGCGAGAGGACGGTCGCCAGGCAAGCGAGCGGCAGACTCCACCAGGAACGGCGGCTGCGGACATTGATATGGGCCATGTTCTTGGTCTTCATGACGGGCTCACAGGCGTGGCAGGCTGTAGATGACATCGGTTTGCAGCGTCACTTGTGCACGTTCCGGCTGGTCGTGGTGCCGCTGCGCGGTGATCCGGAACAGCGGGCCGGTCTGCTGGCTGCCCGGATTGGGAACCACGCCACCGCTTTCCTGGAAAGCCTGGTTCCGCCCCAGATACTGGATCCAGTATTCCGTCCTGACGCCATTCAAGGTGGGGCCCGCGATCCACGCTGCCCCCCCCTCTGCCGGCGACTGCGCAAGCGGGCCGCAGACCTTGGAGCCGGAGATCGGGCAATCGGTGGAACTGTCGGGCGGGTCGCTCGTCACGCCATTTTGAGGATCGCTCGGCAATGTGACATTCATGGCCTGCGCCAACGCATTTTCAACCGCTTGCGTCGTGACGCTGCGGTCACGCAGATTGGCGGCCATGCGTTCTTGCATGACCGAACTGCGCATGACGGCAATACCGAGTACGGACATCACCACCAGCAGGATCAGCACGACCAGCAGGGAGACACCGCGTTGTGTTTTGGGTGATTTGTTCATGGCCTTCCTGCTTGGTCAGCGCGCGCGGTTGCGGATGGCAATCGTGGCGGCAAGATTCCGGTTCACCTGGTTGGATTCACCCGGCGTATTCCCGGGGATGATGGCGCGAATGGGCATGACCATGTTCACGGCATCCACATTCTGATAACTGAACGATGCGCCCGTCGCCGGCGCATACACGTTGGCATTGCCGCCTTGCGCCTGATGAAACAGCAGCGTCCACGGCTGGATGCCGACCGCGGCTTCCTGGTTGCCCGCGCCGTCATTGAGGTTCACGTACAGCGAGCTCCCGGTCGGGCCACCGTTGGGCGCCACCGACCAGGTGGTCGTGCGCAGGCGACCGATCGAAATGCTGGCCCGAGAGGCGCCCACCGTATCGACCGGGTTGAATTCCAGCGGGGTGTCGAAGTTGATCTGCTGACCGCTGATGGAATCAATGGTGGCAAAACCGGTCATCGAACCGTTGCAGATCATCACGACGTCGCCGTCGTTGAAGATATCCGAGGCCGAGGGCGTGCTGTCCAGCAAGGTAACATGGCTGGCATTGCTGTTGTCCGGATCGACGCGGTAGGCCATCTCGTCAACGCCGACCGTCGTGAGGCTGCTGGCAGTTCCGCCCAGCGGCGCACGGAACGTGTCGCTGTTGGCATCCTGCCCGCGTACCGACGATTCCCGGGTGCACGCCGTGGTTCCGACGGAACGCACATCACCCGCCAACATCTCATAGGCCACCCGCGCATTTTCCTGCACGCGATTTTGCCCGTCGTTGGAATTGAAGGTTCGCAGGTTCCCCACGAACAGGACGAAGGCCGCACCAAGGACGATCAGGCCCAGCAGCAGGGCAATCATCATTTCGATCAGGCTGAAGCCCTGCGCAGAATATCGGACATGCAACTGCTTCATATGGCGGCCTCCGTGGTCACCTGCCGGGTCTGGCTGCCGCCGGAACGCCGATCGTCCCATTGCACGGTAATCGCAAAAACACCGCCCCCCTTGTTGACGATCTTTCCGCAGGTTCCCGGATCCGCGGGATCATTGCCGATGGCGGTCTTGAGCTGGAGCGTCCATTGGCGAACGTCCCAGGACGCCAGCGTCAGCCCGGCCGCAGGAACCGTGCCGCAGGAAGCCGTGCCGTCAAAGGCATAACCGGCGGCATTGGCACGATTGGCGCGCATGGCTTCGATGATGGAATTGCTGGCCATGACTGCCTGTGAATTTTCCAGCGAGCTTTGGCCACCACGCAGCGCCAGCGCCTGCATCGCCGCCATGCCCATCAGACCGAGAGCGAGCACCAGCACGGAGATCAGCACTTCGATCATGCTCAGACCGCGCTGCGTCCGCGGGAAGGAGATCGGTTCCTTCATGGGCTTCTTCATGGGCAGCTCCCCCCGCCGTTCTTGGACTCACTCGTGGAGGCACCACCCAGGGCCACGGTGATTTCCCGCTGATTTTCGCCAAGATCGGCATCGGGAATGCAGACTACAAAGACGCGATCCGCTGCGGGCAGGCTGGAATCGATCCGCCCGGAGGAACGAAACACGATGCCCGCCGCCGGTCCGCTGACCTGCACATCCGCCGGCAGGGAAACTTCACGCAGAACTTCATTTGCCCCATTGAAAACGACGAAACGCTGCGCACTCGTGCTGCAGGTGACGCCCGCCGCAGAGACGCAGGCGGTGATGCGGGCATTGGTCCGGATTGCCTCCGAGCGCGCCAGCTGCATGGTACCCACCACGTCTTCGGCCTGGCTCTTGAGGCGGTTCCGCTTGATGATCGTGCTCATGCCGGGAATGGCGATGGCACCAATCACCGCGATCACCGCCACCGTGATCATCAGCTCCACCAGCGTGAAGCCGCGACTGGAGCAACATCCTGAATTTTTACTGCGTTGCGACATACCGCCCCCGGTTTCAGGCACTGCACACATTATGCGTGAGTTCGCAACTATGCCACCGAAGACCGATGGGCGGGCCGATGATGGGGATGGGCGGTTGGGTTGGCGGGGACCGGGGGCCGCAGGATCACATCGAGATCGCGGCTGTAGGAGCGCATCGAGGCCGCAGGCCGAGAGGCGCGATGGGGCAGGCGCCGACGCCAATCGCGCCCCTGCGGTGCGCTCCTACGGGGTTTTGCCATGTGGCAATCGTGGCATGCGCTGCCCTTGCTCTTGCCGTGGCAGGCGCATTCTCTATAGAATGGCGGGCTCTGGCTGTCGGGGTGTAGCTCAGCCTGGTAGAGCGCTACGTTCGGGACGTAGAAGTCGCAGGTTCAAATCCTGTCTCCCCGACCAATCCGGTCAGTGTCACGCAAGCAAACCGCCATCCGGCGGTTTTTTTGTGCCTGCGTGCAAGCCGCGCCGCCGCTAAAACGGCACTTCTTCGACCGTAAAGCCGTCCTTGCGCAGGCGGGCGATCAGTCCGTTCGGACCGGCCAGGTGCAGGGCGCCGACGGCGATTAGCGTCGGTTCGCCGCGGTACAGCGCTTCGATTTGTTCGATCCAGCGGGTGTTGCGGTTTTCCAGCAGGCACAGGCGCGAGCGTTGTTCGATTGCCTTGGCGGCATCGTCGAGACCGTCCATGCGGTCGACGTTGGCCAGCCAGGCGCCGAGGTCACGTCCCCGATACGCAGCCATGGCTTCGGCCGAATCGGCCTGCAGGAACCACGGGCGGCGCAGGCGTTCGGCGAGCACCTGCGCCTGTTCCCGGGTCGGGACGCAATCCAGCGCCCGCAGCTGGTCTTCCACCGACTCCAGATGCACCAACCGCTTGCCGGCGGCGCGCGCCATCTTCTGCATCCGGGTATCAAGGCTCGCGTAGGTGGTGCCCTCCCCGCGCGCTTCCAGCAGGGTCAGCACGGTCCACGGCTTCATCCGCTGCAGATCGGCTTCCTTGACCTCCGGCAACAACTGTCTGGCCTGCGCCATGCCCTCGGCATCGATCAAGCTGGACAGCGGCGTTTGCGGCGACAGGTACATCAGCGCGTTGAACGCGGGATCCCAGCGAGCGTCGGCGTCCGCTTCATTGGCGAACACGGTGACGCCTTCGATCAGCTTGCCGAGCTTGCCGTAATCGATCCCTTGCTCTTCCGGGGTGCCGAAATGGATTGTTCCGAACAGGTAGCCAACACCGGCTCGCGGTGCATCGGATCCTGCTCGCCGACCACGAACGGCGGCCTTCGGCGCGGTGACCCGGAACAGCACGCCACGCACATCGGGAACGCCCGGCCGCAGGCGGGAACCGGCGGCGGCGCGGGTGGCCGCGGGGGCGCTCAGGCTGCGAGTGGCATCGGGTTGCTGCGGCGTTTGCTGTTGCTGCGGCGGATCCTGCGGTTGCCCTGCAAACGCCGCGCCGACGGCGAGAGCCAACAGGGCCAGCAAGCATTTGCGCACGCGGCCTGGCGTGCGACGCCCACGCCATGCTGTGGGCAACCTGCAGTCGTCGATCGCGAATCGCGTCATGATCCCGGCACTCGTTATCCCCAACGACTGCTTGCATCCATGCACCGCGCGTCGGACCTTCGTTAAGAAAGCCCTGAATCATTCAGAACTTCATGTCGACCAAGGATGGCCGACCACGAATCGATCACGCAAGTGATTGGTTCGTGTGAGCCGAGTCCGGGCATGTGCCGGACTTAGCGAGGTCTGACAACTGCAGGATGGAGTTGTTCAGCCCTCTTCTTTAGTACACCCGGCCGGCCCACCGCAGCAATGCGATGGCACCGGCCGTCCATCCTGCCGTCCCCGGGCCCTGCCGCCAGTCCCCCTCCCGACAGTCGTGGCGGTCGAGGGAAGCTGGCTTTCGATGCTTACTTGCCGGTCGCGATGATTTCGACGCGACGGTTTTCGGCGGCGCCCGGATTGCGCGCATTGAGCAGCTGGCTCTCGCCCTTGCCCTCCGCAGTCAGGCGACTGGCGTCGATGCCGTGCGCGACCAGATAGGCACGCACCGCAGCGGCGCGGCGCTCGGACAAAGACATGTTGTAGGTCTGCGCCCCCTTGGCATCGGTATGACCGACCACGGCGAATTGGCGATCGGCCAACTGCGGCGAAGCCAATGCCTCGGCCAGTGTGGCCATGACGTGCTGCGAGTCACCCGCGATCTGATCCGAGTTGAACTCGAAGTTGATCGTCATGCTGGTCGAAGCGCGATTCGCCGATGCCGCAACGCTGGGGCGGTGCGGGCGACTCACGGTCGGCCTCGGTTTCGGCTTCGGGGCCGCAGCCGCTGCGGGTGCCGACTCGGCCTCCGGGGCCGCCGCCGGCGCGGTGGTCGCCATCGAAGCCGCACCCGGGCGCAGCGCGCGGGTCTGCTCATCCTGGGCCTGGTTGTTGTTCGATTTCAGCGCGTTGACGATCGAATCGACGGTCGGCTCGCTGTCTTGGGTACTTTGCGCAAACACGGCACCGGAACTCGCCAGCAGGGCGATCGCCAGCGTGCCGCGGATCCAGGTCTTGACACTCATTTTCCATTCTCCTGACACCGTGGCCATCCGGCCACTTGGGGGGGCGTCCAAACATTGTTCGCCCGCTTGTCCATCAATACGCCTTGGACGGAGACAACCGGACAACGCGCGCGTTCGTTTGACCTGCACTCGCAATTTGAAAAAGCCTTGCAGCGCAGTATCCGGATTTGCGAACCGCCCGACGATATGCATCAAATTATTGATTGTATTGAATAATTCCGACGCAGTCTCGCCCCCTTGGAAACGCCGAAAACCCCGCAAAACCGGATCGAGTGAGTCAGGCTCGATTCATCCCCAATCCACCCCGGAAGGGTTCCAACCATCCCGGAGCCGTCCGCCACCGGTCGCGGACGGCTCCTTCCACTCAGAAGCTGCCGCAGCCGCCGCGACGGTCGTTGCTGAAGCAGTTCACCAGGTTCAGGCGCTTGCGCACCTTCGACCATTCGTTGCCCAGCGGATCGCCGCCGGCCAGTTCCTTGTCATCGCCGGTAAGCGTCAGCGGGCACATGGCCACCGTCTCGAAATTGGTTTCATAGACGAAGGTTTCCACCGGCTCGGAGATGAAATCCAGCGGCCGGCTCGATGATTCCGGCGGCGGCAACAGATACAAGGCCGTCTGGTTGGACGGCGCTTGCACGATCACGTAGTTCAGCGCATTGCCCATCCCGAAGATCGGGTAATACCCGGGCATCAGTTGTCCTGTTGGGCCGATGATGGCTTCCCAGAGCAAGCCATTGGGGAAGACCTGCGCCAGTGTTTCCCCATTCTTGAAACCGGTGACCGTACCGGTGAATGCCGGGAACGGCATCCCCATGTACCAGGTCAGCGGATCGGACGTGAACACCAAGGTCGCCGGGGTGATGGTCAGGGATCCCGGCAGGAAGTTGATCGCATAGCCCGCAGGTGAAGTGAAGCTGCCGCCGATCAGGTAGAGACCGACGTTGCTGCCGCTGCTGGTGGAACTGCCCACCGAACCGAACAGCACATTGGCCAGCGTGTCACCAAGAATCAGTCCGTTTGCCGTAAACGTGAACACGGGATTGGCGTCGCCATACTCGCGGCTGAAGTCATCGCCGGTCACGGTCAGGGTCGGCTGCTGGGTGTAGATGAAGTGGTTGCCGCTGCCCACGGTGACGCCGCAGGAACCGCCGTAGGTGCAGTTGTACAGGTTCGGAAGCGATCCGCTGCCCACCAATCCACCTCGATCCTCGCCGATCCAGGTGCTGGCCCAGACCCGCCAGGCATTGCTGGCGGTGATGGTCGCGCCGCCCGGGTTGAGGAACACCCCAGCCGCGACCAGATCAACATTGTCGCCCTGCACGTTGCCGTTCAGGGTCAGATCGCCGGTCAGCGTCTGCACCAGGATGTCGGTGGCGGAGATGCCCAAGCTTCCGATGGATGTCGTCGATCCCGTGCTGACATTGAAGCCGTAGGCCGAGACATTGCCAATGGCCAGCCCATTGGCGTCGAGATAGAGGAATTGCCCGCCCGCGCTGCCGGCCAGGGTATTGCCCGTCACATCGTTCTGGGCATCGTTCAGCAGTACGTCGTCCTTGGCCATCGCGAGCAGGCTTTCGGCATGGATGGCGCCGGCGCTGGTCTGGACGATGCTGCCGCCGCTGAACAGGCCCAGGGTGTAGCCGGAGACATCCAGCATGGCATTCAGCAAGATGCTGGCGTTGCCCCCCTGGTTCTGCAGCGTCAGGTTGCCGCCATAGAGGATGTTGCTCATGACCTGGATCGCGCCCTGCTGCTGGGCACTGCCGATCACCAGCCACAGCGAGGTGATATTGGCCAGCTCGGCGTTGTCCAGCACGAAGCCGTTGCCGCTGCCGAGATAGATGGCGTCGGTTTCGTCGAGCGGGCGCAGGTTCACTGCCGTCGTGCTGGTGATGCTGCCGTGGAGCACGATCGCATCGCTGATCCCATCATTGGCGGCGCGCACGATGACCATTCCCGCGCCCGCATCCACGCTCGAGTCGGCGTCCAGGTCGACGCCCGCGCCGCTGCCGCCGTGCCCGCCGATTTCGATGCTGCCGCCGCTGCTGGCGATGGTCGTACCGTCAACAAGGAGGCCGTCTATGCCGCCGTCCGCATCGAACAGGATGTTTCCGCCGCCACTGGCTATCTGCGCCGTGTACAACATCACGCCAGCGTTGTCGCCCTGGCCAGTGATATGGATGTCGCCGCCGGCGCTGGTGACCTGAGCAGATCCTTCGATCATGACCCCGAAATTTCTCGCGCCATCACCGAGAATGGAGATGGAGCCACCGTCAACCGATCCGCCTTGGACGTTGACTGCAGTATTGGATACTCCGCTGCCAGTGATCGAAATCGTGCCGGTCGTGCTGTAGAGCTGGGCCGCGTTCAGATACACGGACATGTCGCCGCCGCCGGCATCGCCCTCGATGCTGATGTTGCCGCCGGTGTTGCTCACGCTGGATGTCTCGACGCGTACACCCATCCCGGTGGAACCGCCACCCGTGCCGGTCAACGTGATGTCGCTGCTGCCGCTGATGGTCGTGTCGTAAACAAGAAGGCCGCCTTCGCCGCCGTCTCCCTCGAGCACGATTTTCCCGCAGCAGTTGTTTATCTGTACCTCGGACAAGAGCACGCCAGTGGTGTAGCCCTGGCCGGAGATATGGATGTCGCCGCCCAAGCCAGTGATTTCGGCGTATCCGGAAATCATGACCCCGGCGTACGACGCTCCGTCACCAAAAATGGAGATGCCGGTGCCGTCAATCGTTCCGCCATAGATGGAAACCGAGACATTGCCATCACCGCCTCCGGTGATGGCAACCGCGCCGGCACCGCTGTCGATCTGGGCTGCATACATGACTACGCCATTCCTGGAGCTGCCGCCAGCGGTATCGCCATCAATGCTGATGTCGCCCCCCGTGCTTTCGACAACGGAGTTCTGGATCAACACACCGCCCTGATAGCCGAGGTGGTTGCCGATAATCGCAATGTCACCACCGCCGCTGTCGAGGGTCGTATCGCGCACCGTGACGGCATAGTAGTCAGTGCCGATTGCCGTCCCGGTGACCGTGATCGCACCGCCCCCGCTCAAAATTGCGCCGTTGGCAAGGAAAACGCCGTTGCCGCCGGCATCGATCGAAATGTCACCGCCGTCGGTGTCGAGGTAGGCATACCGTGCATTGATGCCGTACAAGGAACCCGACGCATCCAGGTGGATGTCGCCGTCACCGGAATCGTCGATCCACGTCGAATAGAATCTGATGCCGTTGGTGGTTGCGGTGGCTTCGAACCCCCCTCCGGATGTGTTGATGTGTCCTGAAGTCAGGGAAACGGAGTTGCCCTGCATCTTGACGGTACCGCCGCCCATCGTGAAGTTGTCAAGTTGGATATCCGATCCCGTCGCATCCAGGAACACCCCCCAGCCGGCGTTCATGGTGAAACCGCTGCCGAAGATCCCGTTGAGCGCCAGCAGGTTCAGCAAACCGTAACTGGATGTGATCGATGCCCCGGAGTCGATGTTTACCGCGCCGCTACCCGATGCGCTGTATACCGTGTTGTCTGCATTCAGATAGATGCTGGTGCCGTTGTCCAATGACTGCGCCAAGGTTTGATCGACGAGTACAGCTCCCAAATTATGTGCGCTGGCGCCGGCTGCCGTGGTCACCCAGACCTCGTTGCTGTCGATGAACCACGCGCCCGAAGTCACATTGGTCGTCGCAGCCGCAAACAGGTAGGTATACGCATCGGTCTGGACCGTGCCCCAGTCATTCAGGGCGGTGGTGTCGAACAGGCCACTCAGGTTGACGGAATCGCCGTAGACGTAGACATGGCCGCCGAAGCTGTACCGATTCAGGCTGGAATTGTTGGGATCGATGTATTGCTGGCTGCCGCCCCTGGCGTAGAGATTGCCGCTCACGTCGACATCGCTGCCGGTCACGTTGATCGTGCCGCCATTGCCGATGCTGTTGGCCGGGAGAGGCGTCATGCCGCCATTGGCGGTCAGCGTGCCGGAAACCGTCACATCGGCAGAGCCATACAACGTGATCGAACCGCCATCGACATCGCCGTTGGCAGTCAAATTACCACTGACATCCAGGTTGTAATTGGCATAAAGGTCGATGCTGCCGCCGGTCACGTCACCATTGGCGGTCATGTCACCGTGGACGTACATGTACATGGCGGACAGGTTGACGGAGCCACCATTGGCCGTGCCATCGGCATTCACGAACCAAGTGGCGTCGATGTCGACGGTGGTGCCGCCCTGCACGTCCACCGCACCACCGTTGCCGTTCATGCCGCGCACGTTGATGACCGCTTGGTACTCGGGATCGGCAGGTATGACATTGCCCAGATCCACCACGTTCAGGTCGCCGGTCAGATTGACCGTGCCGCCATTGGTGGAGCCGTAGGCCGACAGCACCGCCTGTGAATACAGGATCCCGGGGCCGCCAAGCCAGAGCAACTGGCCGCGATGCAGGAGGATGTTGGGCGCGGTGAGGTTGATGGTGCCACCATTGCCCCCCAATCCTTCGGCGGTGATCCAGTTGTAGATCTGCGCGTCACCGGCATTGATCTGAATGGTGCCACCCGCACCGGACGCGGCGGCCGCTTGGACAACGCCCGTGTGGTAGAAAAGGTTGCCGGCGTCGATGGTGATCTGGCCGCCGTTGGCGCCGGCGCCGTAGGCGGTGGCGTCGAGCCAGCCCAGCGAATCATTGCCCGCGCAGACCCCACCTGGACCGACGCACAGATAGGTGAAGATCTGGTTGCCGCGGACGAAGATGGTGCCCGCATTTTGCCCGGCCGCGGTTGAATTGACGTTGATCCAGGCGGTTTGTCCGGCAACGCCGCCGATATCGACGTTGCCCTGCCCGGCATCGAGGATGATCGAGCCGACATCGGTCGCGGATGCGCGGGCGTCGATCCTGCCACCAATCCAGATCCGGCCACCGTTCGACGGCTCGGTGAACAGGCCGGTGCCGATTGGCTGCGGATTGCCATCCTGGGTCTGGGTGCGCATTTCGACGTGACCGCCGACCGCGGCGATGTTGCCGATGCTCTCGATGCCGCCGAGGCAGGAGGACGTAGGTACCGGGCTGATGTTGCAGTAGACGTCCAGCTCCAACCCGTTGCCGGTCAGCGTCACCGTGGTCAGACCATCGCCGAAGAAATCCAGGTTCGCGCCGCTGGCGGCGCCAAACACCACGCTGCCGCCGGGCGCCGAAATCGTGCCTCCCGCCTGATTTTCGATCCGCGCGGCCAGCAGCGCGATGGTGCCTTGCGAACCCGCAACCGTGCTCAGTGCGCCCTGGTTCACGATGGCGTACCCCACGAACGGATTGCCGGCCGTGAACACGTAATGCGGATTGGCCATGCCGGCACCGGTGAGGAAATCGGCGTCGGTGATGTCCAGGGTCGAGGCCACCAGCCCGCCGACGTTGACGGACGAACCAGCCCCGAACAGGATGCCCATCGGATTGACGAGGAAGATATTGCCGTTCGACGCGATGGTCCCATTGATGATCGAGGGCGTGATGATCCCGGAAATGTTGCCGATCACGCGATTGAGCAGGACGCTGCCGGCATCCGGCTGGACGAAGGTGAGCGTGGCGGCCGTATCGACGTTGAAGGATTCCCAATTGATGATCGCCGACGACGAGGTCTGGGTGATCGTCATCGCCGTGCCGGCGCCGCCGGGATTCATGATGCCGCCGACGTCGAGATTGGAGGTGGCGGCACCGGATGCCACCGTGCCGGTATCCGGCAGCGACTGGCTCCACGCCGCCGGCGCCAGCAGCGCCATCGCCAATGCCAGGGCCAAGCGACCGCGACGCGGCCGACGCTGGGTGTGTTTGCGGTTGTTGCTGTTCGCGCTCATGACTTTGCTCCTCAGAACGCCTTCTGGATCGACCAGTAAATACGCGGATTGCGGTCGCCGCCGTCGGTCAGGCCGGGGCCGGTGGCCCGCCAGGCCACGCTCAGATTCATGCTCACGTTGCCGGGTTTGCTCCAGCTGAAGCCGAGGCCGTAGCCGCGCAGGCTGCGGCCGAGGTCCGGATCGAAGCTGCGACGACGGTGGTACATGTCACCGTGCGCCGCGTCGTAGAACGCATACAGCGTGGTTTCCGGTCGCGGTGAGAAACGCAGTTCCAACGAACCCAGCCAACCGTCATCGACCAGCACCTCGCCGGTGGCATAGGCGCGCACCGCCTTGGGCCCACCCAGCGACAGTTTTTCGTAGGGATCGAGGTTGCGGCTGGCGGACTGGAAGCCGACGCTCGCGTACAGGCTCCAGCGCGGCGCCAGATACTGCAACCGCGCCGCCTGCAGGGTGAACTTGGTGAAACTGCCCTCGGTGGCATAGCCAAACGGCGGCTTGTCGAGCAGCTTGGCCATCGGGTCGAGCAGCTGCAGCGTGCCGCGATAGAGTTGCGCATTGGCGCTGTTGTAGCCGCCTCCGCCCCAGCGGTCGCGGTGCTCCAGCGCCAGCCCAAGGCTGGCGCCGTTGATGCGTTTGCGGCTTTCCAGGCCCACTGCTTCGTAGCGGTCGGTCAGCGACTTGCGTTCCACCGCACCGCGCAGGAACAGGTTGGTGGTGCGCTGGCGGATCAGCGGGTAGTTGAACGACAGGTCGGCGACATTGCCCACGCCGGTGGGCTTGAGCGGCGCGAACGGCCCGCCCAACTCGTATTGCACCCGCGCCAGCCCGCCGCCGATGCGCAACCCGGCATAGCCGACCGGGGTTTCGTAGGAAATCCGGCCGAACGCGGTGTGCATGCCCTGCGCGGCCATGATCCGCAGGTCGAGGTTGTCACCGCGCTCGAATGGGCTGGCCCAGCGCAGGCTGCCGGTCAGCCGCAATCGACCGGAATCGCGGGTGCCGTTGTTGTCCAGCCCCAACGCGAACTGGAAGCGGTCGCGGGCATCGACCTGGACGCGCAGATCGTTGGTCTGAGAAGACGAGCCCACCGTGACGGTTGACTGCGGCTTGATGCCGGGCAGATCGGACAGCAGCAGCATCGCCCGCTCGTATTCGTTCGTGCTCAGCGGCTCGCCTGACTTGAGCACGGAGAGCATCCCGGCCACGCGTTCGCGGTGGATCGGCGCGCCTTCGGCGATCTCGATCGACACCTCGCCCAGTTTGCCTTCCAGCACGCTCAATTTGATCCGACCCTCCACCACCTCCTGCACCGGCACGAATACCTGCGCCAGCCCGTAGCCGTGCCGCGCGTACACCGCCGCCGCCTTGACGGTGAGCTGCTGCAGGTCGGCGAAAGTGACACTTTGACCGATCAGGTCGGCGACCGCAGCCTGCAGCTCCGATTCCGGCACCAGGGTCACGCCGACGAATTCGACACCCTGCAGCACGAAGCTGGCCTGCGCCTGCCGCGCCATCTGCGGCTCGGGCAGAGACTGGGCCTGCTGCGGCGTGTCCTGCGGAGCGGCATCGACGGCCAGCGCCGGCGTGGCCGGCAGCCCCAGGCCCAGCGCGACCGCCAGCATGGTCAGGCGCAGGCGGGCCGGTCGCAGGCGAGCCGGGCGGCGCGGCGGGCAGTCGTTGTGGTGTTCCATCATCACGTCCTCGTCTCGTCCCGTTGCGGCGCTCACCGCGCCACCCGCAGCCGCCAGTTGCCGATCAGATTGAACGGCGCCCAGTAATACGGATGCGCGGTGGCCGGATTGGCCAGCACGGCGCGCTGGGCGTCGCGCATGGCGTCCTGCGCGTTGCTGCCCTTGGCCAGATCGCCGTAGAACGTGGTCATCAGTTTTTCGGTCGCGGCGTCGGACACCGGCCACAGCGAGGCCAGCAGGCTGGAGGTGCCGGCCGACAGGAAGGCGCGGGTGAAGCCCAGCACTTCGTCGCCATTTTCCACCCGACCCAGACCGGATTCGCAGGCCGACAGCGTGAGCAGGGAGACCCCGTCCAGCTTCAGGGCCATCACGTCCTTGGCTTCGAGGTAGACCGGTTGGCCGTTGCCGTCGGTGAACAGGACTTTCGAGTGCAGCGGATCGAGGGTGTCCACCATCGCGTGGGACGCCACGTGCACCAGCTGCGACTGCGGGGCGTACTCGTCGAAATTGTCGCGGGTGGCCTGGGCGCCGAAGAACAGCCGGGCGTCGGAGAAATCCGCGGCCAGCGATCGCACCTCACGCTCGGCGCCGGGCAGCGGCGCGGCCACGCTGGCATCGACGGTGGGATTGCCGAAGCCCAACAGCTGCGCCTGCGCCGTCGGTGCGTGCGCAGCCAGCCTTGCGGCGATGCTGACCGAAGGCGCCAGCGACACCGGGTTGCGTTCGATCAGGTATTTGCCGTCCAGCCGCAGCGCTTGGAACGGCAGATAGTGCAGCGGGCCGTGCGGCACGATGATCATGCGCTTGCCGGCCGGAATCTGCAGCGGCGCCAGCAGCAAGCGACCGATCTGGTCGGCGGCCGTGCCAATCCCCGCGTTGCGGCCGATCAAGGCCGTTCGATAGGCTTCCACCAGCTTGACCAGATCGGCGCGCGGCAGCGCGGTCGGGAAGCGCACCTCGCGCACCCCGTCGCGGGTCAACACCCAGGCCACCAGATGATCCGGCAGGGTGTGGAAAGCCACCACCGCCTCATCGGGCGCCAGTCCGGCACGCAGGGCCTGGACGTCGAGCGCGGTGGTCTCGTTGGCATTCAGGTCGGCACGGCCGGCGATCGAATCGAGCAGCGCGCGGGCGCGGCTGCGTTCGCTGATGTCGAAGGCCTGATCGGTCTGGCCGAGCTTGTCGTGCAGGGCGATCGCGCGTTCGAATACGTCTTGCGCGTCGGAGAACAGCCCCATCTTGAACTCGTCGCTGCGGAACTGCACGCGGGCACGTTCGAACTCGGTCAGCGCTTCATCCAGCGACCGCGCGGCGCCCGCCTCGTCGCCCAGGGCAGCTTGGCTACGGGAAACACCGTCCAACGCCCAAGCGCGGTAGAACACGCCGTCACCGCCGGCGGCATTGATCGGGAGTTCGGCCAGCTGGCGGTACACCGTCAGCGCTTGATCGGGTTGATTTTCGGCCAGCAGCAGCTTGCCACGCGTGCGAGCAAGCTGGGCACGCAGGGCGCCGTCGGCCGGCTCCGGCAGGGCGTCCAGCGTGTTGCGGGCGCGAACCAGATCGCCGGACTGAATCAAGGCGTTGGCCAGCGAAGCCGCTACCAGCGGCTGGAAGCGCGGTGAACTTTCGCCATTGGCTTGGTCGTACAGGGCGATCGCTTCGGCATAGCGCCCTTGCCGTGCGCGCACGTCGCCAAGGATCTTGTGCGCCGGCCCCAGCACCTGGGTCGGATCCACGCCCGGATATTTCAGCGCTAGGGTTGCAAATTGTTCGGCACGTTCCAACTGGCCGGCGTAGCTGAAAGCGATCGCCAGATCGCGGTAGGCCTTGCCGAGCAGATCCGGATTGCCGGTTTCCAGCGCCACATGGAGGGCCTTGCTTGCCGCCCGCGCGCTTTCGCGCAGCTCGCCCAGATCCGCCAGTTCCACGGCCTGACTGCAGTAGGCGTAGCCGCCCAGCTTGACCCGTTCCTGCGCGTACAGGGCGGCGCCTTCGGCGGCGAGCGACAAGGCGGTATCGGCATCCTGCAGCCGACTCATGGCCTCCAGCGCTTCCCGCGTCGGGTTGCCGGCAACCGCTACCCGGGGGGCGACAGTCTGCGGTGACGGCGGCGCTGGCAAGGGGGCGGCCGAGCCGGCCGTCGCAAGCGCCATTGCCGTGGGCGCACAATCGGCAAAGGCCGATCCGCAGACGAGTAGCCCCGCCAGAGCCACGGCCAGCGCGGTGCGGCGCTCCCGAAGTCGTACAGTCAGTTTTCGCATCGAAGGCTATCCCCCTGGCTTCGCGAATCGGCAACAACACGCCCACATCCCGACAGTTCGGGATGAATCCGGGATCACGATCCCACGCCTTGATGCTGTGGCGTCCGGCCCCCGACCCCGAATCCAGCCCGCGTATTACCCCAATGCATTGACTCTAGCCCAGCTTTAGCCACCATGCGACTTCCCCGGCAAGCAATTGCCAGCAAGCACCTGGAAACCACCGCCCTGCATCGCCCCATGCCGCTCCGATCAATAAAACGCGCGGCACGGCAATTTCAGGCCAAAGCGCGCCACCGCGTATTCAGGATCCCTAGCCGCAAATCCGCCGCCGCGCCCGGAGATGTGCGCACCTGCAGGGAACCCTCCGGCGTGCGCCCCAAGCCCGCGCTGTCGGCCGCCGCCGCTGCGGCTTTGTAGGCTTCGCGGAACGGCACCCCGGCAATGGCGGCCTCTACGGCCACGTCGGTGGCGTACATGCCCGAATCCATCGCGGCGCGCAGCTTGTCAGGCCGCCATTCCAGATTGGCCAATAACGCCGGCAACAATTCCAATGCCGCCAAGCCACGCCCAAAGCCATGCACGATGGCGGGCTTGCTGTTTTGCAGGTCACGGTGATAGCCCGACGGCAACGACAACAATTGTTCGATTTCGGTCCGCGCCGCCGCCACGCTGGCATGGGTGGCGCGCATCAATTCGATCACGTCGGGGTTGCGCTTGTTGGGCATGATCGAGCTGCCGGTGGTGTACTGCGCCGGCAACGCCACGAAGGCATATTCGCCACTGGTGAACAGCGACAGATCCCATGCAATGCGACGCAAATCCAGGGTGGCGCTGCCCAGTGCTTCCAATGCGGCCAGCTCGAATTTGCCACGCGACAGTTGCGCGTAGATCGGCGAAATCTGCATGCGCGCAAAACCCAGCGCCTGCGTGGTGTGTTCGCGATCCAATGTCAGGTTGACGCCGTAGCCGGCCGCCGTGCCCAACGGGTTGCAGTCGACCAAGGCAACCGTGCTGCGCGCACGAATGGCGTTATCGATGAACGCCTCTGCCCAGCCCGCCCACCACATGCCAGCGGATGACACCACCGCACGCTGGATATGGGTATAACCGGGAATCGGCAACATCGCTTCGGCAGACGCGCGGTCCAATGCCACCTTGGCGATGTCACGCGACAATTCGGCAACACGCGCCAATTTTTCCTTCAGCCACAACCGTGTGGCCACCAGAATCTGGTCGTTGCGGCTGCGCCCGGTGTGGATCTTGCGGCCGGCATCGCCCAAGCGTTCGGTGAGCCGCGCTTCGATGGCGGAATGGCAATCTTCGTACTGTGCATCCAGCACGAATGCACCGCTGCTGAAGTCCTCGGCGAGCTGCGCCAATTCACGCTTGAGCGCAGCCAACTCGTCAACGCTGAGGATGCCGACGTGCTGCAAGCCCTCGGCATGCGCGGTGCTGGCGGTGATGTCGTGCAGGAAGAATTCGCGATCCAGAATCACGTCATCGCCCGCAAGAAAACGCTGGATTTGTGCATCCACCGCCACACCGGGTTTTTGCCAAAGTAGATCGGACATATCGTCACCTGGTCCTGATTGTCTTAATTTGTAGGAGCGCACGTTTGGGCGCGACTGGCATCCCGAGGTCGCGCCCCGATGTGCGCTCCTACAGGGGAATGCCTGCAAATTCGTCCAAACCAAACGCCATGTTGATGTTCTGCATCGCTTGCGTGGCCGCGCCTTTCAACAAATTGTCTTCGGTCGCCACCACTACCAAACGCCGGCCATCGCCACTCAAGGTAAAACCGCCAATTTCGACATGGTGGCGGCCTGCAATCCGGCTGACCCACGGCGCGGCCTCTTGCACATGCACCAAGCGCTCGCCCGCATAGCGATTGCGATAGCGCGCCAGCACTTCATCCAAATCAAAAGCGATAGACAGGTGCAAATTCGCAGTCAAGGCGATGCCACGAAAATGCGCTGCCACATGCGGCATGAACTCCACCGCATGCCCCAACTGACGGGAGACTTCGCGCTCATGGACATGCCCGGTGAGTGCATAGGGCATCAGGTTGTCGCGCAGCAATTCCACATTGTTTTTGTCGCTGGGCGTGGTGCCGGCGCCGGAACAGCCAGACACCCCAAAGCATTGCACCGCGCCTTCCAATACATTGCACATCGGCGCGATGGCCAGCTGCATCGCGGTGGCATAGCAGCCAGGATTGCTGATCCGGCGCTGGCCTGTGTAGAGATGGCGGGTCAACTCCGGCAGGCCGTAATACCAACTGGGGTCGAAACGGTAGTCGGCCGATAGATCAATGATGACCGGGTCCACGCCGGCCGCGTCGAATGCCTGCACGATGGCGGAGGCCTTGCCATTGGGCAGCGCCAGAATCACCACATCGGCACCGAGGGTTGGCAAGTCTTCGTGCGCGGGATTGCTATAGCGCAATTGCCCCGTGTAGGCAGCGTTGTGGTCAGCCAGGCGCTGGCCGTCCCATTCGCGTGAGGTGACAAACGCCAATTCGAAGCGCGGGTGCGCTGCGATCAAGCCAATCAATTCCGCGCCGGTATGGCCGCGTGCGCCGACAATTCCTGTTCTCATTTTTTCCACTTCACTCTCCATGCGTCCAGGCTCACCCTTCGCTTCTGCCTCGGGCACTTTCCTGGGCGTGATGCGCTTCAACGCATCTCGCCTGTGTCCGACTCCTCCTCCAGCGTCGCAGGCCGGCTTGCGCACTGCTGCAGATAGCGCTCAAGCCGCGCGAAGTCCGCGTCTCCATACCAGAAGGTCCGCCACTTTTCCTGACGGATACAGCCGTCCGATTCCGCGTAATAGAACGCGTTGACCGGATTGCCGTGGCGCGAACGCCAGAACAGGGACGGGTTTTGCTCGCGCATCACCTGCCAGACCGCGCGGCCCAGTCCTTCGCCCTGGGCGTCGTCGAGCACGGCGAACTTGTCGAGGTACAGACCCGCATCCTCCTGCGTGAGCACGACCGCCGCACGATAGCTCTCGCTGACGTAGGCGCGATGCAGCCGAGTGCGCTCGAAATAGTCCGTCACCAGACGCCGCCCGAACGCCGATTCGACCAGCTGCCGCAGCCGCGGCACATCGAGTTCATTCCAGCACGATGCTTCCAGCACACGCTCGCCGCGCCGCACCAACGTGCCCGAGCCCTTGTGGGTGAACAGCTCCTTGGCCAGCTCGGACGGCCGCGTGATCGACACCGACGAAGCCCGCGGCAGTCCGTCCAGCAGCGCCTTGATCTGTTCGATCTTGACCCGCATTCCGCCGTCGATCCACGGCTGCTGCATCAGGTGCTCGTATTCGGTGGTCAGGTTGATCGAGTCGATGATCCGACCGCGCGCATCGAGCAGGCCGCCGGTGCCGGTGAGGAAGACGATTTTGTAGGGCTGCAGCGCCTGCACCAGCGCGTTGGCGGCAAAATCGGCGTTGACGTTGAGAATCTGCCCGCCCTCGGTTTCGCCGAGCGAGGCGATCACCGGAATCGAACCGGCCTGCAAGCTGTCGATGATCGGCGCGGTGTGCACCTGCTCGATGCCGCCGACCAGACCGTAGCGCTCGCGGTCCAGATAATCGGCCTCGAAGACCCCGGACACGATCGAGGTGGCGCGCGCGTCGGCGGCCTGCAGCGCGCGCACCAGCTTCAGGTTCTGGGCATGGAACACCTTGCGCACGATGGCAAGCGCCTGCGGCGAGGTAGCGCGCAGCCCATCGACGGTCTGCTTGACGATGCCGGCCGCGGACAGTTCGGCATCGAGCTGCGGACCGGCACCGTGCAACACGATCGGGGTCAGGCCCACGTCCTGCAGGAAGGCCAGCGAGGACACCAGCGCGTCGAGGTCATCACGCAGCACCGCGCCGCCGACCTTGACCACGGCAAAGCGCGCGGCATCGAGCTGCGAGAAGCGCTTCAAGTACTGCGAAATTTCCTTGGCGCTGCCCATGCTGGACAGCAACCGCACGATGGTCTGGCGGGTCTGGGGATCGTGCACGGCGCAAGGATCGAGGACGGGGGTCACGGCTCAGTTTCCGAGGATGCGGGCAATGGATTTGGTGTAGCGCTGCAGCTGGTCGAGCGCCACCCATTCGTCGGCGGCATGGGCCTGGGCGATATCGCCCGGCCCGTAGACGAAGGTGGTCAGGCCGGCCTGCGAAAACAGCGCCGCTTCGGTCCAGAAATCGACCGCCACACCGACCGGCAGCTGCAGCGACTGCGCCAGTGCGCGCGCCTCCTGTGCACGCTGCTGCGCGTGGGCGGGATCGCCGGCCGGCAGCGACGGGCCGCGGAAAGATTCTTCATAGCGATCCAGAACGCCGGTCTGCGCACAGGCGCCAAAGCGCTTGTGGAGTGTGTCGATATCCTGCGACGGCAGCGGTCGGAACCCGAAGCGCACCTCGGCGCTGGGCGCGATCACGTTCGCCTTGATCCCGCCTTCGACCTTGCCGATGTTGAAACGCAGTCCGCTCAGCTCGCCAAAGCGGCTGGCCGCCTCTGCTTCGACCAGCTCCAGCGCATTGGCGCCCCAGCGCATCGCCTGATGCAGGGCATTGGACTGCAGCGCGTTGGCGGCCGAGGCATGCCCCGCCTCGCCCTTGAATTTCAGCAGCACCGAGCTGATCCCGCGATGCGCCAACACCGCTTCGCAGCGCGTGGGCTCGGCGACGATCGCCTCATGGAAACCGTGGTCACGCCCCAGGAATGCGGAAATACAGCGCGGATCGTTGGCTTCCTCGTCGCTGCTGAACAGGAAAGCCGCAGCGCCTTTTGTCGCCTGCGCCGCGGCCAGCAGACCGGCCGCCGCGCCCTTGATGTCGCAGACTCCCAAGCCGATCGCGCGATCTTTCCTGACCCGCAGTTTCATCGGATCGGCCGTCCACGCGCCTGACGAAGGCACCGTGTCCAAATGCACGTTGAACACGCACTGCGGCGCGCCGCGGATTGCCAGCAGCGACACCGCGCCGTCGCCGTGGTCTTCGACCTTGATCCGGAATCCGGGAAGCTGCGCGCGGATGTAGTCGAAGATTCCGCCGGTGCCAATCAGGCGCGGCGGGTTGCGGGTGTCGAACAACACCAGGGCTTTGAGGTGGTTGAGAACGGTATCAAGCATGATGATTACCTTTTGCTTGTCATCCCGGCGCAAACCGGGATCCAGTTTTTAATGACATTTGAAGGGCTGGATCCCGGCTTGCGCCGGGAAGACAATGCCGGTTAGCGATTCACCTGCGCCCACAGCGTGCTGCTCATTCCGAACAACTTGATGAAGCCCTCGGCTTCCTCCACGCCCCAATCGGCCGACTGCGCATAGGTCGCGCCGCCGGATTGCAGGATGTGCTTTGATCGCACCGCGATGGCGTCCACGCGGCCGCCGTTGGTGCGCAGCACGACTTCGCCACTGACCGTGGCTTGCGACGACTTCAGAAACGCTTCCAAATCGGCTTTTAGCGGGTCGTGGAAGAAGCCCTCATAGACCAACTCCACCCACTTGCGCGCCACCTCCGGCTTGAAGCGGTTTTGCTGTTTGGACAGCACCGCTTCTTCCAGTGCGCGATGTGCGGTGAGCAGTGCGATTAAACCCGGCGCCTCAAACACGATGCGGCCTTTCAGCCCAATCGTGGTGTCGCCGGTGTACATGCCGCGGCCGACGCCGTACTGGGCGAACATCACATTGAGCTTGGCAAGAATCCTATCGCCCGGAAGTTCATTGCCGTCCAGCGCCACCGCCTCGCCATTCTCGAAGCGCAGGGCGACTTCCATCGGCTCCGACGGCCACTGTTCGCGGCGCGCACACCAGCCGCGGGCGCCCTCGCCCGGCGCGTCCCAGGCGTCGATTTCGCCTCCGGACATGGTCACGCCCAGCAGGTTTTCGTTGATGGTGTAGGCCATCTGCTTGGCACGCACGGTGAAGCCAAGCTCCTGCAGATAGGCCAGTTCATAGGCGCGGGTCTGGGTGTGCTGCTTCTGGATCTCGCGGATCGGCGCCACGATGCGATAGTCGCCGCTGGACTTGACCGCAAGGTCGAAGCGCACCTGATCGTTGCCCATGCCGGTGCAGCCATGTGCAATCGCATTGGTGCCCAATTCCTTCGCCCGCGCCAGCGCGGCATCCACGATTAAATAGCGATCCGACACCAGCAGGGGGTACTGGCCCTGATAGCCCTCGCCGGCCCACAAGAAGGGCCGCACGAAGTCGCGCCAAAGCGCCGGGCCGCCGTCCACGGTGAGATGCGAAGCCACGTCCAGTTCGGCCGCACGCGCTTCGATGGTGGCGCGCTCCTCGGCGCTGACGCCGCCGGTATCGGCAAACACGGTGTGCACCTGCCAACCCTGCTCTTTCAGATAGGGCACGCAAAAACTGGTGTCGAGGCCGCCGCTGAAGGCGAGGATGATGTCTTTGGAGCGGGAACCGGGTACCGGGAACCGGGAACCGGGAGAGGCGTCGGATTGGGACATTTTGGAGACTCCTGGCAAAGCGAAAAAATGCGTATCTCGCGGAATCAATCCGCTCGTTCCGGTTCCCGGTTCCCGGTCCCCGCCGCTAGACCAACGCCGCCATCACCGCTTTCTGCACATGCAGGCGATTTTCGGCTTCGTTGATGGCAATGCAGCGCGGCGAATCCATCACCGCATCGGTGGCTTTGACATTGCGGCGCAGCGGCAGGCAGTGCGAGAACACGCCATCGTTGGTCAGCGCCATCTTGGCTTCATCCACGATGAAGTGCCGGTATTGATCGCGGATCGGTTTTTCCGGTGCCCAGTTGCCAAAGTACGGCAGCGCGCCCCAGCTCTTGGCATACACCACATCCGCATCGGCATACGCACTTTGAATATCGTGACTCACGGTAAGCGAGCCGCCGCTTTCGGCCACGTTGTCGCGCGCCCAGCCCATGTAGCGCTCATCCAATACATATTGTTCGGTGGGGCATAGCAACGTCACATCCATCCCCATGCGCGTGGCAATGGTCAGCGCCGAATTGGCCACCGCGGTGTTCAGCGGTTTGGGGTGGTAGGTCCAGGTCAGCACATATTTTTTGCCGCGCAAATCACTGCTGCCAAAGTGCTCTTGCAACGCCAGCGCATGCGCCAATTCCTGGCAGGGGTGGGTAATCGTTTCCATATTGATCACCGGCACCGTGGCGTATTTGGCGAAACTCTTGAGCACGCTGTCCTGGCGGTCGTACTGCCAATCCACAAACTTCGGAAACGCGCGCACGCCGATCAAATCCACATAGCGCGCCAAGACCCGCGCCACTTCGGCGATGTGCTCCTCGGTGTCGCCATCCATCACCGTGCCCAGGTTGAATTCGATCGGCCACGCATCCTTGCCCGGTTGCAGCACGATGGCATGGCCGCCCAGTTGGAATGCGCCCAACTCGAAACTGGTGCGGGTGCGCATCGACGGGTTGAAAAACACCAGCGCGATGGACTTGCCTTTCAGCGCATCGCCCAACTTGCTGCGCTTGAACTCGGCGGCCTGCATCAACAATGCGTCGAGGTCGGCGCGGCTCCAGTCCTGGGTATTGAGAAAGTGCTTCATGAGTAATGTTCGATGTGGACGGAAGGAAAGTGGGAGGCTGAAACGCAAAAAACCCAGCCGCTGGGCTGGGTTTTCGGAAAAGTGACGCATGAACGCGATCCGGATTACCCAGCTGGAAATGGCGTTTCCGGTCGGCGCGCACGCGAGGTCATGCCGGAAGCGATCCGGGCGGCGTCGGCGTGGCGGGTGGCGAAGTGGGCGTTCATTGCGGCGGGCATGCTCTCACGAGCGGCGGCAACGCGCAAGCCTCAATCCAGCGGCGCCGGCATGATCGATATACGGATGCGCAGGCGGTTGCCGGGATCGCGGTCCATCCGGGTCCGGAAGCGGGCGCCGCGGTAGATGTAATCGACCTCGTAGGAAATCGTGCGCCGGAACTCACGCACCACCGGCGCCATTTTGCAGTTGCGCATCCCCGACTGCGGCTGACGTCCAGAACGGCCAGCCGACGAATTCGCTGGCGCATCCGGAATCATCCGTTCCGGGTGCGCGGGGTCGCGACAAACGCGCTCCATGTTGGTCGTGCGCAGCACTTGACTGATCGGACGCACGGCCAGAACCTGCGCATAATCGAAGCGCACGTTCTCGATCGGCAAAACAACCTCGCGCTGCGGCGCCGCCTGCGCAAACGCGGCCGCGCCGGGCAGCAGCATCGCCATCGCGGCAAAAACGGAAATCGGACGTCGCTTCGACATGTCGCGAGTCTAGCGACGCCCGCACATTTGCGGCTGAACCCGCGCTGTCGGCGGAGAAGCCGAAGCTCGCATCGCTACAATGTCGCATCTCACGCCGATGCCGCCATGCGCCTGTCCCTCTACAACACCCTGACCCGCCGCGTCGAACCCTTCGTTCCGCTGAGCCCGGCCTGCCCGACGATGTACGTGTGCGGGCCGACCGTCTACAACTACGTCCACATCGGCAACGCCCGCGGTCCGGTGGCGTTTGGCGTGCTGGCGGCGCTGCTGCGCCGGCGCTTCGGCGGATTGCGCTATGCCCGCAACATCACCGACGTGGACGACAAGATCAACGCGGCCGCCAAAGAGTCGGGCACGCCGATCACCGCCATCACCGACAAATTCGCCGCCGCGTACCGTGACGACATGGCCGCACTGGGCGTCACCGGCGAGTTCGCGCCGGACATCGAACCGGAAGCAACGCAGCATATCGCCCAGATCATCGCGATGATCGAGCGCCTGATCGCAAACGGCCACGCCTACGCCGCCGAAAACCATGTGTTGTTTGCAGTGGGCAGTTTCGACGGCTACGGCAAGCTGTCGCGCCGCGACACCGACGACCTGCTGGCCGGCGCACGGGTCGAAGTGGCGCCCTACAAGCGCGACCCCGGCGATTTCGTGCTGTGGAAGCCTTCCAGCGACGATCTGCCGGGTTGGGAGTCGCCCTGGGGACGCGGCCGCCCCGGTTGGCACATCGAATGTTCGGCGATGGCCGAAGCGCATCTTGGCCCGACCATCGACATCCACGCCGGAGGCATCGACCTGCAGTTCCCGCACCACGAAAACGAAGTGGCGCAAAGCGAGTGCGCGCACGGCGGCGCACCGTTCGCGCGCTGGTGGCTGCACAACGGCATGCTCAATTTCGGCGGCGCCAAAATGGCCAAGTCGGTGGGCAATATCCAACGCGTGCATGATCTGGTGCGGCAGCACCCGCCGGAAGCGCTGCGCTATGCGCTGCTGTCGGCGCACTACCGGCAACCGCTGGAGTGGTCGGATGGGTTGATCGAACAATGCGTGCGCACACTGGACCGCCTGTACGGCACCCTGCGCGATCTGGTCGATGTGCAGGCCGATGCGGTGATCCCCGCCAGCATTGACGCCGCTTTGGACGATGACCTCAACACGCCGACCGCGCTGGCGGAGATCGCGCGGATTGCCGGGGAGGCACGCAAAGCGACATCGTCCGAAGACAAAGCCACGCTGAAAGCGCAATTGCTGGGCGCCGGCAAGGTGCTGGGCTTGTTGCAGCAAGCGCCTGCCGAATGGTTCGCGCGCGGCGTGTCGGCTGATGACGATGCGCGTATCCAGGCGTTGGTGGACGAACGCGCCGCCGCCAAGCAAGCCCGCGATTTCGCCCGCGCCGATGCCCTGCGTCAGCAATTGGCCGATGAAGGCATTTTGCTGGAGGACACGCCGCAGGGCGTGCGCTGGGTAAGAAAACGCGTTTGACCATCGACCGTAGGAGCGCACCGCAGGGGCGCGAGCGCTCCCGCAAAACGCATTCGCGCCCCTGCGGTGCGCTCCTACAAAACTCTTTACAGCCGCCTGACATGACCGCTACCCCCTTCCCCCTCGAACCCACCGCCGCCGACGCCCAGGCCGCGATTGCCGATGAATTCGGTTTCTTCGGCGACTGGTCGGAGCGCTACCAGTATCTGATCGACCTCGGCCACAAGCTGCCGGTGTTTCCGGAAGACTGGAAAACCGACGAGCACCGTCTGCACGGCTGCACCTCGCTGGTGTGGATCGTTGGCGAAGGCGATGCTGACGCACTGACCTTCCATTCGATCAGCGACTCGGTGATCGTCTCCGGCCTGATCTATCTGGCACTGCGCGTGTATTCCGGCCGCAGCGCGCAGGAGATCCTCGCCACCGCGCCCGACTATATTTCCGCGATCGGCCTGTCCAAGCACCTGTCGCCCACCCGCAGCAACGGCATGGCCGCGCTGCTGGCCTTCATCCGCGAACGCGCGCAGGCCGCCATCAACGAATGAGCCGGCCGGCCTCGCCGCTGCACAGCGTCGGCTTCCGCTGGCTGATGCTGTATCGCATCTGCACCCTGTTGTCCTACCAGATCGTCTCGGTGACCGTGGGATGGCACATCTACGAGCTCACCCACAGCACGCTGGCACTGGGCCTGATCGGGCTGGCGGAAGTGATTCCGTATTTCTGCGTAGCGCCGTTTTCCGGCTACCTCGTCGACCATCTGCCGCGGCGCAAGCTCGGCGCCGCCGCCTGCACCCTGCTTGCGATCAACGCCGGCGCGCTGACGCTGGTGGCCGCGAACATTGTTCTGCACACCCACGGCACCTGGCCTATCTACCTTGCCGTGGCCGTGGGCGGGATCGGCCGTTCCTTCCTCGGCCCGGTCTACAACGCGCTGTTCGCCCGCGTCCTGCGCCGCGAACAGTTTCCGACCGGCGCCAGCATGGGCAGCGTGGTGTTCCAACTCGGGCTGGTGCTTGGGCCGGCGCTGGGCGGGTTGCTGGTCGGAATGCTTGGAAAATCATTTTCCTATGCGGCTGCAACCGTCGTCGCTGTCGTCGCCGCAATCACCCTGCTGGTGACGCCGGTGACGGAACCGGCGTTGCGCATGCAGCGCGGGCCGGTGTTCGCCAGCATTGCGGAGGGCGCGCGCTTCGTCGCCGGCAACCAGATCATGCTCGGGGCGATGGCGCTGGACATGTTTTCTGTGCTGCTTGGCGGCGCGATGTCGATGCTGCCGGCCTTCATCAAGGACATCCTGCACGCCGGGCCCGAGGCCTTCGGCGTGCTGCGCGCCATGCCCGGGATCGGCTCGATCGCGGTCGCGCTCTGGCTGACCCGCAAACCGCTGGAACGCCACGCCGGGCCGGTACTGATGTGGGCGGTCACCGGTTTCGGCCTGTGCACGATTGCTTTTGCCCTGTCGCGCAATCTCTGGCTGTCGGGCGCGCTGCTGGTGTTCTACGGCATGTGCGACGGGGTGTCGGTGGTGTTGCGCTCGACCATCATGCAGCTGGTCACGCCGGACGACATGCGCGGTCGGGTCTCGTCGATCAACGGTATCTTCGTCAGCTCGTCGAATGAACTGGGCGCGTTTTACGACGGCGTGATGGCGCACCTGCTCGGCCTCGTGCCCGCCATGATCGTCGGCGGAATCGTCACCTTCGGCGTGGTGGCTGCCACGGCAAAACTCGCTCCACGCCTGCGCCGGCTGGATCTGCGCGAGCTGCAGTAGGAGCCGGTACCGGGGACCGGGAACCGGGATCGCGATAAAACACGTTCGACCACGCACCAAGCGACGCACAGCCATACAAGGCATTAAGCCGAGCGAGCTAAGCTGTGGCGGGTGCGCGCGGCGCGCAGGAAGCGGAGTGTACTCACGCGTACATGAGCATTCCGAGCACCGCACGCGCCCGCCACGGCGACGCGCAGCCGGCTTAATCGCCCATCTGCTTTTGCAGGTGCTCCCAGCGCTCCTGCGCATCCAGCGTCCGCTCTGCCGTCAGCCGCGCTTCGAGGCGCTCAAGGCCGATTTCTTCGCCGGTATCGACGCAGAACCCGTACTCGCCGTTGTCCAACCGCTTGAGCGTGCTGTCGATTTTGCCGATCAGCTTGCGGTAGCGGTCGCGGGTGCGCAGCTCCAGCGAATTTTCGGTTTCGCGGGTCGCGCGCTCGGCCTCGTCGCCGACATCGCGCACTTCTTCCTTGAGGTTTTCGATCGTCTGCTTGGATTCTTCCACCAGGTTCGCGCGCCATCCGAGCAGGCGCTGGCGGAAGTATTCGAGCTGCAGCGGACTCATGTACTCCTCATCCGCCGCGGGCTTGTAGCCTGCAGGCAGGATCGGGCGGCCGGTGTTTTCATCGGTTCGATAGGCGACGACTTTGAATTTCATCTTTGGCGCGGGCCGCGACTCCGCAGGCTTGAGCACGGCGACCGCGACTTTGCCTATGGCACGGGGCGGCGGCACGGGACGCTTGATGACGGTAGCGGGCAGCGGCGCTGCGGCTGGCGCTTTCCGGTCTGCGGCCTTCTTTGCCGGCGCGACCGTCTTCGCTGGAACGACCTGCTTGGCAGCGCTCGGCTTTCTTGTCGCCGCGGCGGTCTTGGCGACGACCGGCTTTTTCAGCGGCGCAGACTTCTTCGTGGCAACCGGCTTTTTGGCCGCTGCCGGCGTCTTTGCGGCGGCGGGCTTCTTGGCCGCTAGCGGCTTTTTGAGCGCGGCCGGCTTCTTGACGGCCGCGGCCTTTTTGGCCGCAGCGGGCTTCCTGGCAGCCACCGGCTTTTTGGCAGGCACCGGTTTCTTCGCCGCAACGGGCTTTTTGGCAGCCACCGGTTTTTTCGCTGCAACGGGCTTTTTCGCGGCGACCGGCTTCTTCGCAACAGCCGGCTTCTTGCCCGCAGCCAGCCTCTTCACCGCAGCCACGGCCTTCTTGACCGCCGAAGCGGCCTTGGTCACGGCCTTCTTCGGAGCGGATCCCTTAGCGGCAGGGGCAGCTTTCTTGGGTGCCGCCGGTTTCTTGGCCGGTTTGGCGGGGACGCTCTTGGCGCCGGTTTTTTTCGCAGGTTTCTTCGCAGCCACGTCGGAGTATTCCTCGGGTTTCCCTTGAGCCAATACGGCGCGCTGTTATAACCTGCCCAGCACGGGGCGGCAACCGCGCACGCCGCCTGAATGACCGGGTCAGTGATCGCAAAGCTCCTCATCGTCGTGTTGCGCGGCTACAAGCGCTGGATCAGCCCGCTGCTGGGACCGCGCTGCCGGTTCGTGCCGACCTGCTCCGAATACGCCATGGAAGCCGTTGCCCGGTTCGGCGCGATCAAGGGCGGCTGGCTGGCACTGCGCCGCATTCTGCGCTGCCATCCGCTGCATCCGGGCGGCCATGATCCGGTGCCACCGGCCTGACCGACCCGCCCTCCGCATCCCGCTGCCCGGAATCCTCCGCGGCGGCCCTCACCGCAAGGATTCCCCATGGCTTCCACCCTGATCGTCAACGCCCGCCTCGTCAACGAAGGCCTCGAATTCGACGGCGACCTGCGGTTCTCGAACGAGAACGGTGCCGACGGCCGTATTGAGGCCATCGGCAGCGGACTTGCCGCCAAACCGGGCGAAACCGTGATCGATGCCGGCGGCCGGCGCCTGCTGCCCGGCATGATCGACGATCAGGTGCATTTCCGCGAACCGGGCATGGAATACAAGGCCGACATCGCCACCGAATCCGCAGCCGCGGTGGCCGGCGGGCTGACCAGCTTCATGGACATGCCCAACACCCGTCCGCCGACGCTGGATGCCGCAGCGCTGGCGGACAAGTACCGGCGCGCCGCTGGCCGCGCCTGGGGCAATTACGGCTTCTATCTGGGCGCCAGCAACGACAATCTCGACGCGATCCGCACGCTCGACCCGAAATCCGCGCCGGGGATCAAGGTGTTCATGGGCTCGTCGACCGGCAACATGCTGGTGAACGATCCGGACACCCTCGACGCCATCTTCCGCGAGGCGCCGACGCCGATCATCACCCACTGCGAAGACACCCCGATGATCGACGCCAATCTCGCCGCGTTCAAGGCGAAGTACGGCGAGAACATTCCGGTGCAATGCCATCCCGACATCCGCTCGCGCGAGGCCTGCGTCAAATCGAGCCGACTGGCGATGTCGCTGGCGCGCAGGCACGGCACCCGCCTGCACATCCTGCACATCAGCACCGCCGACGAAGTGGCGATGTTCGAACCGGGCCCGCTGCTGCGCGCGGACGGCAGCCGCAAGCAAATCACCAGCGAAACCTGCGTGCATTACCTGCTGTATGCGCGCCCCGACTACGCGCTCCTTGGCAATTTCATCAAGTGCAACCCAGCGATCAAGGAGGAATCCGACCGCGCTGCCATCATCCGCGGGCTGGCCGAAGGCCGCCTCGACGTGCTGGCCACCGACCATGCGCCGCACACGCTGGAAGAAAAATCCAAGCCCTACGCCGAAGCGCCGAGCGGCCTGCCGCTGGTGCAACACGCGCTGCTGCTGGCGCTGGAAATGGTGCACGACGGCAAATTGACCACGGCGCAGGTGGTTCAAAACTGTGCCCACGCGCCGGCGCAGCTGTTCGACGTCGCCGGGCGCGGTTTCCTGCGCGAAGGCTACGCCGCGGACCTTGTTCTGATCGAAGACGCGCCGCTCACCGTGCGCCGCGAGGACGTGCTGAGCAAATGCGGCTGGTCGCCGTTCGAGGGCAAGACCTTCCGCTCGCGGATCGCCTCGACCTGGGTGAATGGAATTCAGGTCTGGGACGGCAGGCAGCTGATCAACGGCCCGCAGGGCCAGCGCCTGCGGTTCGACCGATGAGGGGCCGTTGGCTGCTGGGGTGCCTGCTGGCGGCGGCCTGCGCCGGCGCGCAGCAGACTGTACCCGCAACACCGTCGACGCCACAGCGAACCGATTCTGTCATCGGCGGTGGCGATGCGATTCCGATGCGAACCACGCGCCTGCCCAAATCCGTTCCACAGGGCAGCATGGTGCTCGGCAACACCGATCCGGCCGCCATCGTGGAATATGCCGGGCGCACGCTGCGGGTCACGCCCTACGGCAGCTTCGTGTTCGGCGTCGGACGCGATGCCAGCGGCGAAGTGGTGGTACGGATCAAGCAGCCGGCCACCGGCTGGATCGAGCGCCGAATCCAGATCATCCCGCGCGACTGGCCGATCGAAGCCGTCAACGGCGTACCACCGGCCACCGTGAATCCGCCCAAGGCCATCGCCGAGCGGATCGCGCGCGAACAGGCGGCGGTGGCCGCCACGCGCAGCCGCGACGGCCAGGAACTCGGGTTTGCGCAGACGTTCATCCGTCCAGTCGAAGGCCGCATCAGCGGGCGCTTCGGCCGCGCCCGCAGCTACAACGGCCAGCCCGGCGCGCCGCATTCGGGGATGGACATCGCCGCAGCCAGCGGGACGCCGGTCAAGGCGCCGGCTTCGGGAATCGTGATCTTCGCGGCACCGGATTTGTACTTGACCGGCGGCACCCTGGTCATCGACCACGGCCACGGCATCAGCAGCACCTTCCTGCACCTGTCGCGGATCGATGTGAAGGTGGGCGATACGGTGAACCAGGGCGACGTCATGGCCGCCGTTGGCAGCACCGGCCGCGCCACCGGCCCGCACCTGCATTGGGGCATGAACTGGTTCGACGTGCGGCTCGACCCGCAGCTGGTGCTGGAGCGCCGCTTGTAGGAGCGCATCGAGGCCGCAGGCCGAAAGGCGCGATCGATCCCGCGACGTCCGTCGCGCCCCTTTGGTGCGCTCCTACAGAATCTCACGCAGGATCCGTCGCGCCCCTACGGTGCGCTCCTAAGGGCTGCGCCCACTCACCGAGGCCACCGCATCGTGCGGGTGCAGGCTTTCCAGATGCGCGGCGCGCACGCTCCATTTGGCAATTCCCGGATGCTGCGCCAGCACCGAGGCAATTCGCCGCGCTGCGTCCTCGCAGAACATCAGATTGGCGCCGTTGGCCAGCGCGAACGCCTGTTCGTCCTCGCGCTTGACCGCGGTCTGCACCGGCGTGCCTAGCGCAGCTTCCACGGCGTCGATCAGCGCTTCCAGCGGCAGTTCGTCGAAGGTCGGGCGCAGCTCCACGTGCACCTGCGCGCGGCTGCGCTGTGCGTGCGGTGTCGCCACCACGCCGGCTTCGCTTTGCAGCCAGTCGCGCACGGTTTCGGCATCCAGCGCCTGCCCCTCCGGAAAGGTCTCGGCGAAATGCTGCGCGTTGGCCTGCCGCGAAAGCGCCGCAGACGCTGGACAGGTGCTGGAATAGTCGATCAAAAAACCCAGCTTCAGGCGCAGATGGGCGTCGGCCAGTTCGGCCTCGATCTCGACCGGGTAGCGCTTCCAGCCGGCGTTGTCGCTGCGCAGCGCCTTGCGCAGCAGCAGCCGGTCGAAGGACAGCCGCAGCCGCGCGCGATCGGCCAGTCCGTTCTGCGAGACAACGCACTCATCGAGCAGGCGCCGCAGCGACGGCGCGCCCAGCGTTTCCGTGGCCAGCGTCTGCTGCAAGCGCAGGTACAGCCGCGACATGTGGATGCCGCGCGCCGACGGGTCGCGCAGGTTGACCGCCACGTCGACCGTAGCCGGAACCAGCATCGGGGTTCCCTCGCTGCCGCCGACCCGGATCGGAAGCGCCATGCCGTCCATGCCGACCCAATCCAGCGGCCGCGCCAGCGCGACCGCATCGAAGGCGACATCCGGCAAACCCAGGTCGGTGTCAGCGTTGTGCATCACGGCATTGTAGCGGCTGCGCCCACAGCGAAGGTGACGGCCACCGGAACGCCCTGCCCCGGATTCAGCCGCGCGCGGCACGCCACGCGGTCAGCAGTGCGCTCCAGCGCGTCAGCGCCGGCGGCTTGCCCGCAACCGTGCGCTGCAATCGGCCGCGCACCAGCGCTGCGTGGATGCGCTCGGGGCGGCTGCGGCCGTCGAAGCGCGGCTGCAGCAGCAGGCCGCGCGCGCTGACTTCGCCGGACGTTCCGCTGGGCGGCTGGCGCAGCGCGCGTTCGCCGAGCAGAACGATTGTGGTCGTCCACACCGAGGCTTCGGCCGCTGCCCCGAACAATCCTGCCGAGACCTGCGCCAGCCCTGTCGCGAACGGTTCCAGGCATTTCACCGCCGGCGCCACCTCGCCGACCAGCGTCCGGCTGGAACGCAGCGCAGGAATCCCGGACGCCAGCGCGTCCCAGTGCACGGGGTGTTTTTGCAGCGCTATTCCCAGCGGATGCCGGCGCGCGCCCTGCGCCCAGCCGAACAGTTCTTCCGTCCACCAGCCCAGCTTGGCCGCGCCCGGGGTCGGATCGCTGCCGCTCCAGGCTGCGTCGGCAAGTTCGCTGCGCAGCGCCAACCACGCCATCGCCAGTTCGCGCTGTTCCTGCGGAATGAAGGCCTCGGCGACCGGCCATTCCGGCCAGCGCGCGCGCCACTTGTCGAAAAAGTGACGAAGCTCCTCGGGATCGCTCACGCCAGCAGTCCCCAGGGCGCGGGAGTCAGCAGGTCTTCGACGCGTGCAACCAGCGCGTCACCGCCCCACGCCTGCGGATCGTCGCCGTCAAGGCGGTAGCCCCACAGCGCCACGATCCCGCGCATGTTGGCGGCGCGCGCGGCCTGGATGTCGCGCTCGTCGTCACCGACGTAGGCGCAGTGTTCGATCGCAACCCCGAGGCTTTGCGCCGCGTGCAGCAGCGGCAGCGGATCGGGCTTGCGCTTGGCCAAACTGTCGCCGCCGATCAGGATCGCGCAGCGCGTGTCCCAGCCCAGATCGCGCACGACTTGACGCGCCAGGTATTCCGGTTTGTTGGTGACGATGCCCCAGCGACCGGCGGACGTTTCGATGGCTTCCAGCAGTTCAGCTACGCCGGGGAACGGTTCGCCGTGCCGCCCCAGTTCCTGCTGGTAGGTGTCGAGAAATTCGCGAATCAGCGCTTCCGGCAGCTCGCCGCCCAGCTCCGGAAAGGCTGTCGCGCTCATCGCCCGCGAGCCTTTGGAGACATGCGGGCGCAGCTGCGCCAGCGTCATCGGCTCGACAGCGCGCAAGCCGCGCATCCGGTTGACGGTGGCCAGCATGTCCGGCGCGCTGTCGAGCAAGGTGCCGTCGAGATCGAACAGCGCCAACTCCGGAAAACGGCGCGCTGCGCTCACGCCAGCTGCACCTGCGCAATCCGCTCGCGCCACTGGCGCGCGTTGGCGAGCACCGCGTCGAGATCGATCGCGACGACCGCCCCGCCATCGAGCTTGCGCACGCCATCGATCCACACATCGCTGACCTGCTGGCGTCCGGCCGCATACACCAGCTGCGACACGACGTGATGCAGCGGCTGGGTTTCCGGCGCCGACAGATCGACGCAAACCAGATCGGCGGCCTTGCCTGATTCGATGCTGCCGGCGCGCTCGCCCAGGCCGAGCGCACGCGCACCGCCCAAGGTCGCCGCACGCAGCGCCTCGTGGGCGGTGAATCCGGCGGCATCCTCGGCCACCGCTTTGGCCAGCAGCGCCGCGGTGCGGGTTTCCCCGAACATGTCCAGATCGTTGTTGGAGGCGCAGCCGTCGGTGCCGATGGCCAGATTCACCCCGGCGCTGAGCAGCGCGCACACCGGGCAGAAGCCGGAGGCCAGCTTGAGGTTGGATTCCGGACAGTGCACCACGCTCACGCCGCGCTGCGCGCACTGCGCGATCTCGGCTGGCGTGAGCTGGGTCATATGCACCGCGATCAGGCGGTCGTTGAACAATCCCAGCCGATCGATCCTGGCGATCGGCCGCTGGCCGTGTTTTTCGATCGACTGCTGCACTTCCTGCGCGGTTTCGTGCAGATGCAGATGGACCGGAATGTCGAGCTGGTCGGACAGCATCCGGATCCGCTCGAAGTTGGCATCGCTGACCGTGTACGGCGCATGTGGCGCGAACGCGGTGGACACCAGCCCATGCCCGCGCCAATCGTCGTGGACCTGTCCGGCGCGCTCGAAATATTCGTCGTCGCCGGTCGCCCACGCGGTCGGAAAATCGATCACCGGCAGCCCGACCAGGGCGCGGAACCCGTGCTTGGCATAGGTCGCCGCCTGCACATCGGGGAAGAAGTAGTTTTCGTTGCAGCAGGTGGTGCCGCCGCGCAGCATTTCGACGATGGACAGGGTGACGCCGTCGGCGACGAACGTCGGACTGATGACGGCGCCTTCGATCGGCCAGATATGCTGCTGCAGCCACACCTTCAGCGGCAGGTCGTCGGCCACGCCGCGCAGCAGGGTCATCGGATTGTGGGCGTGGGCGTTGACCAGCCCCGGGATCAGCGCGGCCTGCGGCCGCTGCACGACCTCGGCTGCCGCGAAGCGCGCCCGCGCTTCGGCCACCGGCAGCACGGCAATGATGTTGCCGCCGGAAACCGCCACGGCGTGATTTTCCAGCACCACGCCTTCGGGCACGACCGGCACGACCCAGCCGGCTTCGATCAGCAGATCGCAGGACTCGGGTTGGGCGTTCTCAAGCATGGTCTGGCGTCACTTCACGCGCGAGACGTATTCGCCGCTGCGGGTATCGACCTTGATGATCTCGTCCTGGCCGACGAACAGCGGCACCCGCACCACCGCGCCGGTTTCCAGCGTGGCCGGCTTGCCGCCGGTGCCGGCGGTGTCGCCTTTCACGCCGGGATCGGTCTCGGTGATCCTGAGTTCGACGAAGTTCGGCGGCGTCACCTGGATCGGACTGCCGTTGTACAGGGTGACGACGCAGATTTCCTCGCCCTTGAGCCACTTGGCGGCATCGCCGACGCCGGCCTTGTCGGCCTGCACCTGCTCGAAGGATTCGGGGTTCATGAAATGCCAGTATTCGCCGTCGGCGTACAGGTACTGCATGTCCAGATCCACGACATCGGCCGCTTCGACCGAATCGGTGGACTTCATGGTGACTTCCTGCACCCGGCCGGTACGGATCTGGCGGTAGCGCACGCGGGTGAACGCCTGCCCCTTGCCGGGTTTGACGTAATCGGTTTCGGTGATCACGGAAGGCTCGTTGTTGACCAGAATCTTCTGTCCGGTCTTGACGTCGTTCATGCCCAGGCTGGCCATGGGTGCTCCTTGGGGCCGTCCGTCAGGACAGCGATAGAATAGGGGTTTGCATGCGTGCGCTGCTTCGACGGCGCGCGCCGAAACGGTCGTACATGATACCTGCAGGCCCAACCCCAGTGCAGCACGCGCGCCCCCGGCGCTGGCAGGCGGCGTGGCGGGAGGCGGTGCGGGATCCGCGCGAGCTGCTGGTTCTGCTCGGGCTGGACGCCCAGGCACAGCGCATTTCCGAAGCGGCGGCCCGGCAGTTCCCGCTGCGCGTTCCGCGCGGTTTCATCCAGCGCATGCGCCGCGGCGATCCGGACGACCCGCTGCTGCGGCAGGTGCTGCCGGTGCTCGACGAGGAGCGCGCGGTGCCCGGCTTCGAATTCGATGCCGTGGGCGACGGCGCGGCGCGGCGCGGCGGCGGCGTGATCCAGAAATACGCCGGACGCGCGCTGCTGATCGCCACCGGTAGCTGCGCGGTCAACTGCCGCTACTGCTTTCGCCGCCACTACCCCTACGCGCAGCACACCGCGGCGGCGGCCGGCTGGCGCGCGGCCGTTGCGACGCTGCGCGAGGACAGCTCGATCCACGAAGTGATCCTGTCCGGCGGCGACCCGCTGGCGTTGGCCGACCACAAGCTGGCCGAGCTGACCGACGCCCTGCGCGAGGTTCCGCACCTCCGCCGCCTGCGCATCCACAGCCGGCTGCCTATCGTGCTGCCAGAACGCATCGACGACGGCTTCCTCGACTGGCTCGCCCCGCTGCCGTGGCCGAAGGTGCTGGTGGTGCACGCCAACCACGCCAACGAGTTCGACGCCAGCGTCGATGCCGCTCTGGCGAAACTGCGCGGCATCGGCGTCACTCTGCTCAATCAGGCCGTGCTGCTGCGCGGGGTCAACGATTCGGTCGACGCGCTGGCCGCGCTGTGCGAGCGCGGGCTCGCCGCCGGCGTGCTGCCCTACTACCTGCACCAGCTCGACCGCGTCGCCGGCACCGCCCATTTCGAGGTCGACGATGCGCGCGCGCTGGAACTGCAGGCGCAGCTGGCGGCGCGGCTGTCGGGCTATCTGGTGCCGCGTCTGGTGCGCGAAATCCCGGGGGAGCCCGGCAAGACGCCGCTGGCACAGGCCGCCGCCGTCCTTCATCGCGCCGTATGATGTAGCCTTTACCCGTCAACTGCCACGGCCCCCGACGCATGGCTACAGCCAAGGACATCGCTTTTCGACTCATCCTCGTGACCGATCTGGTCAATGAAGCCGAGGCCATGGTCAGTCGATTGCGCAATTCCGGGATCGCGGTTCGCCCGCTGCGGCCCGAGTCTCTGGACGAACTGGCGCAAATGTTGTCCCAGCAGCCGGTCGACATGGTGTTGGCCGATTACAAATCCGAGTCGATGCCGTTCGAACCGGTCGCCAAGTCGGTCATGGGCTGCGGCAAGGACATCCCGCTGCTGGCCGTTCTCGACGGGGTCACCGACGACGTTCTCGAACACGTGCAGTCGCTGGGCGCGCAGGCGGTCGCACTGCGCGAGCGTCAGGGGCAGTTCCTGAAAAGCGTCCAGACCGAGTGGAACGATCTGGAATCACGGCGTTCGCAGCGCCGGCTGGAAGCGCAGATGCGCGAAACCCAGCGCCGCTGCGACATGCTGATCGACACCTCGCGCGAGCCGATCGCCTACATCCACGAAGGCATGCACATCCGCGCCAATCAGGCGTATCTGGAAATGTTCGGCTTCGAGTCCTTCGAGGACATCGAAGGCATGTCGCTGCTGGATCTGGTCGCCTCCGGCGACGTGGCCGGCTTCCGCACCCTGCTCAAGAGCCTGTCCAAGGGCGAATCGCCGCCGGAACGCTACGAGCTGACCGCCATCAACAGCGAAGGCGAGGACTTCCCCGCGGTGATGGAATTTTCCGCCGCCGAGTATCAGGGCGAGGCCTGTTTGCAGGTCATCTTCCGGCATCAGGCGATCGAAACCGATCCCGAGCTCGAACGCGAGCTGGCGCAGCTGCGCGAACGCGACCAGGCCACCGGCCTGCTCAATCGCCAGACCTTCCTCAAGCACCTCGAAGACGCCGTAGTCGACGCCGGCCAGAATCAGGCGCAATACGGCTTCCTGCTGCTGGAACCGGACAGCTGGCAGCGCACCCTGCAGGGCGTGGGGCTGGACAGCGCCGACCAGCTGCTCAAGGCAATGGCCGACTGTCTGCGCGATACCCTTGGCAATCCCGGGGAAGACAGCAAGATCCGCATCGGCCGCTTCTCCGACCACGGTTTCGCAGTGCTGGCCCCCGGCGACCATGCCCAGACCCAGGCACTGGCCGAGCGCATCCTCGCCGCCTTCCCGGCGCGGGTGTTCACCGTCGGCGACGGCTCCAGCACATTCTCGGTCAGCATCGGCGGCGTCCAGATCAGCGAAAAAACCGCCAGCGTCAGCCAGGTGCTCAGCCGCGCCAGCCACGGCATGCAGTCTTCGGCCAGCACCGGCGGCAACCGTATCGAACTCTTCGATCCGGGCGCGGTGGACCGCGCCGAGGCCGAGCGCATCCAGGCCTGGGTCAACCGCCTGCGCGATGCGCTGGAAAACGACCGCTTCCTGTTCCATTACCAGCCGGTGATTCCGCTGCTCGGCGCGCCCGGCGGCATCTACGAAACGTTCCTGCGGCTGGAAGGCGAAGGCGGCGAAAGCGTCGCCGACATGAGCTTCCTGCAGATCGCCGAAGAGCACGGCCTGATGGGCGAGATCGATCGCTGGTCGATCGAACGTGCCATCGAGATCGCGGCCAGCCGCGCCAAGGGCCCCAAGCCGGTGCGGCTGCTGGTCGGGATCACCCAAGCCTCGCTGACCGACGAGAGCCTGCCGGGGTTCGTTGAAGGGCTGCTCTCGCAGCATGGCGTGAACGGCTCCTGCCTGCTGCTGCAGATTCCCGAGTCGACCGTGTTCACCAGTCTGGCCGACGCGCAGGCCCTGGCGACCGCAATCGGCAAACACGGCTGCCAGATCGTGCTCGAGCACTTCGGCGCCGGCCTCGATTCGTTCCAGCTGCTGACCCATTTCAAGCCCGGACTGGTCAAGCTCGACCCCAGCCTCATGGAAGATCTGGCGAAAAACACGCAGAACCAGAACAAGGCGCACGATCTGGTGCAGAAAGCGCACGAACTGGGCATCCTCGGCATTGCCGAAGGCGTGCAGGATGCCGGCAGCATGACTGCGCTGTTCTCCAGCGGCATCGACTACGTGGAAGGCGACTTCCTCGCGCGGTCCGGGCTCGAGATGAATTACGACTTCGAGAGCTGATCGCGCGCTCGTTCGGCAGCGAACCGCGCCCATGCCAGCCCGATCCCTGCCGCGCGGACGCTTTGCCCCCTCGCCCACCGGCCCGTTGCACGCGGGTTCCATGCTGGCGGCGCTGGGCAGCTGGCTGATCGCACGCCAACGCGGCGGGCAGTGGCTGATCCGGATCGAAGACATCGATCCACCGCGCGAACGGCGCGGCGCGGCCGCAGGCCAGTTGCGCACGCTCGCGGCGTTCGGCCTGCATTCCGACGCTCCCATCGAATGCCAGAGCCGACGCGGCGACCTGTATCAGGCCGCGCTGGATCGCCTGCTGGCCACCGGACAGGCCTTTGAATGCCGCTGCAGCCGCAGCGACCTGGCCGCGTCCGGGGGCATCCACCGCCGCTGCGTGGCGCGCAAGCGCCGCCCGGATCCGGCGATCCGGCTGCGCGTTCCGGATGACTGCCGCATTGGCTTCGACGATGCCATTCAGGGGGACGTTGCCCAGCGCGTGGATCTTGACGTCGGTGACTTCGTGCTGCGCCGGGCCGACGGCCTGTGGGCCTACCAGCTGGCGGTGGTGGTTGACGACGCCGAGCATGGCATCACCGAAATCGTGCGCGGCGCCGATCTGCTCGATTCCACGCCGCGTCAGATCCTGCTGCAACGCGCGCTGGGATTTTCGACGCCGACGTATGCCCATCTGCCGTTGCTGTGCGATGCGCTGGGACGCAAGCTGTCGAAATCCGACGCGGCGCTGCCGGTGGATGCCGCGCATCCGCCGGACACGCTGCGGCGTCTGTGGGCGCTGCTCGGCCAACCGCCGATCGAAGCAACGGCGACCGTCGCCGAATTCCTCGCGCGGGCGCTGCCGGCGTTCCGGCTGGAGCGGGTGCCGAAGTCGCTGCCTCCGTTTCACGCCGCAGCGCACAACGCCGATTCAGCGACTCGCGCCTAGAATCCCAGCCCATATCCGTATCGCACCCGCAGCAAGGAGCAAGACATGACATCCAGAGTCGCACTGGTCACCGGCGGAACCGGCGGCATCGGCACCGCGATCGTCAAGGAGCTGGCCAGCAAAGGCCACCGCGTCGCCACCAACTACCGCAACGAGGCCAAAGCCAGGGACTGGCAGGAAAAGCTGCGTGCGGAAGGCTACGAGGTCGTGATCGCCCGCGGCGATGTCAGCACGCCGGAAGACGCACAGCACATGGTGCGCGAGATCGAAGAACAGCTCGGCCCGGTCGAGATTCTGGTCAACAACGCCGGCATTACCCGCGACGGCACCTTCCACCGGATGAAGGCCGACCAGTGGACGGACGTCATCAACACCAACCTCAATTCCTGCTTCAACGTCACCCGCCCGGTCATCGAGAGCATGCGCGAACGCAAGTGGGGCCGCATCATCCAGATCAGCTCGATCAACGGCCTCAAGGGCCAGTACGGCCAGGCCAACTACGCCGCGGCCAAAGCCGGCATGCACGGCTTCACCATCTCGCTGGCACGCGAAAACGCGCGCAACGGGGTCACCGTGAACACGATCTCGCCGGGCTATATCGCCACCGACATGGTGATGGCGGTGCCGGAAGAAGTGCGCGCCAAGATCATCGCCGACATTCCGACCGGCCGTCTGGGAACGCCCCAGGAAATCGCCTACGGCGTCGGCTTTCTCGCCGACGAGCGCGCGGGCTGGATCACCGGCTCCAACCTCGACATCAACGGCGGCCACCACATGGGCTGGTAAGGTAGCGGCCGCAACATCACGCACCGGCAGCGCCTGCAACCGGCGCTGCTTTTCATCGCCGCCCTCGGAGCCCCCATGGCCAATCCCGAAACCAATCCCCAGGAAACCGCACCGCGCCGACCGATGGCCAACCGCTATCTGTTCCTCCTGATCCTCGGCTTCGTGGTCGGCGCCATCGCCGCGGTGATGGGCATGCGCGCACTGCAGGCGCGCCAAGATCCCTTTCCCGACGCGCTGATGCACGTGCAGGGTTGGCATATGGCGCAGCTCGACGCCGAGCTGAAAGGCAACCATTGCGCCGCCACCGACGCCCTGCCGCATCTGCAGGCGCTGCGGATGACCGCCAACAATCTCGAAGACGCCTTCCCCGGCCTGCGCGACGACACCCGCTTCAGCGATGCCGCGGCCGCGTTGCGCGCCGCCGCCGACAAGGCCATCGCCGCGCCGCCGCTGAGCTGTCCGGCGCTGGCGGCGACCCTCAAATCGGTGAACGACACCTGCCGCGGCTGCCATCGGGACTTCCGCGACTGAGCGCGCTGTCCAGACATTCCGAGGGCTGATCGCGTGGACTGGCACTTGCTGCTCTATGCGCTGGCCGCGCTGCTGATCCTGATTGGGCTCGCCGGCACCCTGCTGCCGGCGCTGCCCGGCGTTCCGCTGATTTTCGTCGGGATGCTGCTGGCGGCCTGGGTCGACGACTTCGAGCGGGTGGGCGCAGGCACGCTGATCGTGCTGGGCACGCTGACGCTGGTGTCGCTGGCGCTAGACTTCTGGGCCACCGCACACGGTGCCGGGCGCGTGGGCGCCAGCCGACTGGCGATGCTGGGGGCCGCAATCGGAACCCTCGTCGGGCTGTTCTTCGGCCTGCCCGGCCTTGCGCTGGGGCCGTTCATCGGCGCACTGATCGGTGAGCTTGTGCACTTGCGCGACCTGCGCACCCAAGCGCTCGGCCACGCCACCAAGGTCGGCTTCGGCACCTGGTTCGGTATCCTGCTCGGCATCGCCCTCAAATTTGCGCTGGCCTTCGCCATGCTCGGCCTGTTCGCTCTCGCCTGGTGGCTGTAGTCCAGTCCGCCTGCACAGCCTCCCGGATCCGCCAAGCGCCGCACCCACCATTCATTCATGCCATGACGCCCACCGCCGCCCACGCCCCGCTCTCCGAACGCTTTCAGGGCGCCTTCGACCAGATGCAGGACAAGCTGCTGCATCTGCTGGCCAATGCGCCGCTGCTGCTGGTGGCGATCCTGATCGTGTTCGCCTCGATCTGGCTCGGCGGACGGCTTGGCCGGCACATGCGCGTGGTCCGGCGCATCAGCCGGAGCAATCCCTACATGGAAGGGCTGCTGCGCAACACGGTGCAGATTCTGATCGGGCTGGCTGGCGTGCTGGTCGCGCTGGATCTGCTCGGCGCGACGTCGCTGCTGGGCGCGGTGCTCGGTTCGGCCGGCGTGGTCGGTCTGGTTCTCGGCTTCGCCTTCAAGAACATCGCCGAGAACTACGTGGCCGGCGTGCTGCTCAGCATCCGCCGGCCGTTTTCCCCCGGCGACAGCGTGCGCATCGACGTCTACGAGGGCAAGGTCATCGCGCTCAATTCGCGCGCCACCGTGCTGATGACCGCCGAGGGCAGCCATCTGCAGCTGCCCAACGCGCTCGTGTTCAATTCGGTGCTGCTCAATTATTCGCGCAATCCGCTGCGCCGGTTCGATTTCGAGCTCACGGTCGGACACGGAGCTGCGCTGCACGTCGCGCTGGATTCCGGGATCGCCGCCATTGCCGATATCGCTGGCGTGCTCCCCGACCCATTGCCGAACGGGTGCGTCCTTTCACTCGACAACGACGGCATCCGCTTGCACTTCACCGGATGGATCGACCAAGCCCGCAACGATCCGACGCGCACCCGCAGCGAGGCAATGCGTCGCGTGCGGCGGGCGCTGCGGTATGCCGGAATCCCCACCTCGGAAGCGCGCAGTCGGGTGGTGCTGGTGCGCAGCGACGCCCCGAGCGAACTTCCCGTCGAATCCGGCCGGATCCGCGACACTTCGGTCGACCGTTCCCTGGACGCTCAGGTCGGGCGCGCCCGGCAAAACGAGGACGGCGGCAACCTGCTCGATCCAACCGCGTCGCCCCTGCCCTGACCGGCCCCGGATCGACGATCCTGCCTGCCCCCCTTCTCATGGACGCGCATTTAGAGCAGGATGGCATCAGGCCAATACGGGAACGGGGATCATGGGTGAGAACGACAAGTCTTCCGACAAGCACTCGGGCTTTCGCGGCGTCCTCGGCGACATCCGCCTGCTGCTGAGCGACATGCTGGGCCTGGGGAAACCCGATGCCGAGCGAAAAATGACGATCGAAGTTTTCTTCGGAATGATGGGCTACGTCGCCAAGACCGACCGTTTGGTCAGCAGCCACGAGTCGAACGTCGCCAACGCCGTGATGGACGAAATCGACCTGTCGCTGGCGGAGCGTGAAATCGCCTCGATGGCATTTGACCGCGGCATGAGTCGGAACATCAATTCCAACGCGGAATTGCTGCGTTTCACCGACACCTACAAGCCAGGCGCCGAGCAGATCGACCGCCTGTTCGACATTCTGGTACGGTTGGCGGCCGCCGACGGGCGCCTGCACGAGCGCGAATTCGAAGCGCTCAAGAGCATCGCCAGGAGCCTCGGACTGCCGGTCACGGCGGTCGACAACAAGCTGGCGCTGTACACCATCAAGCGCTGACCGGCCCGACGCCGGGATAGCACAGGACATCGCCATCCAGCACCGCGCCCGATTGCAGGGCGTGGCGCGTGCTTTTGCCCGGTGCCAGCAGGTGCACGACCGTCCAGCCGCGGGCAGTGAAGTCATCGGCGATGATGCGGCGGTGACAGCGCCACCACACCGCCTCGGCGCACATCATGCAGGTGCGCTGCCGTTGCGCCAATGCCATCAGCTGCGCCCGCGCCTCCCGATACTCGGCGCTGGCCAGATGGTCGGCGTAGGCGCGAAAGGCTGCGACCCGCCACCCGGCATTGCGCGGTCCCGGCGTGGCTTTGCGCCTTCCACCCAATCCCGGCAACGCACGGTAGGTGATGCCGACAGCCGCGAGCGCCTGCGGCAGCACGTCATGTCCGTACTGCGGATTGCGGCGCGAGCCGGCAAACCGGCGCACGTCGACCAGCAGTTCGATTTCCGCGCCTCGCAGCAGCGTGACGAAACCTTCGAGCGTACGGGTCGAGTGTCCGATCGTCCACAGCGTTGGCACGGAACCGTCCATGCCGACAGCATGCGCCGGAGACCGTCGACCATGGCCTCACGCCGCAACGAATTTGCCCTCGGTCAATATTCATGCTGCGCTGCGACGTAAAATGGCTGTTGAAGACCCTCCAACGCCCCCATCGCATGGCCGCCCCATTCAGTACCGAGACGGTGCTCGACGTCCGTCATTGGACCGACTCCTACTTCAGCTTCACCCTCAGTCGCGACGACGGCTTCCGTTTCGACAACGGGCAGTTCGTGATGATCGGGCTGGAAGTGGACGGCAAGCCGCTGATGCGCGCCTACTCCATCGCCAGCGCCAACTGGGAAGAGGAGCTGGAGTTCTTCAGCATCAAGGTGCAAAACGGGCCGCTGACCTCGCGCTTGCAGCACATCCAGCCGGGCGACACCCTGTTGATCGGACGCAAGCCCACCGGCACGCTGCTGATCTCGGACGTGCATCCGGGCCGCAACCTGTACCTGCTCGGCACCGGAACCGGGCTGGCGCCGTGGCTGGCGATCATCAAGGATCCGGCCACCTACGAGCGCTTCGAGCGCGTGATCCTCTGCCACGGCGTGCGCGAAGCCAATGACCTGGCCTACCGCGACTACATCGAACGCGAACTGCCGCGCCACGAATTGCTGGGCGATCTCATTCGCGACCGTCTGCTGTATTACCCCGCCGTCTCGCGCGAGGACTTCGGATACAACGGTCACGACCACCGCGGTCGGATCACCGACCACCTAGAACGGGGCCGGATCGCGGAATCGCTCGGACTCGACGCCCTCGATGCCGCCCACGACCGCGCGATGGTCTGCGGCAGCCCGCAGATGCTGGGCGATTTTCGCCGCATCCTCGACGGACGCGGCTTCAACGCCTCGGCGAAGATCGGTTCCGCCGGCGAATACGTATTCGAGCGGGCGTTCGTCGAGAAATGAGCGTCAGCCGTCTTCACCGTAGCGCAACCACAGTTGCGCTTCCGGCGCATCGCTGAACACCCGCACCCGATAGCCACGCTCGCGCCCCATCTGCTCCACCGCTTCGATCCGCGGCATCTGGTCGGCGCGTCCTTCAACGTAGGCGATCTGCAGGTCGAGCAGCCCCGTGCCGCGGATCGCCTCGAACAGTTTCGGCAAATCCTCGTCGCCAAGAACATCGCAGGGCAGTTCGTCGAGCACCAGCAACTGGCTGGCGCCACGTTTGCGCGCCTCGTCGGCAATGTCCAGCCAGCACGCGCTGCTGGCCGCAAGGCTGGCCTTCACATTGCCGAGCAGCCGCACCGTCAGCCGCGGAGCCGCGTATGCGAATTCCAGCTGCACGCCGGCATCCGAAGCCGCCACTGGGTTCACGCCAGCACCGCCTCAATGTCCTTGCGCAGGGCGTCAGGTGCGGTGGCCGGGGCGTAGCGTTCAACCGCCAAGCCGTCGCGACCGATCAGGAACTTGGTGAAATTCCACTTGATCGCAGCGATCCCAAGCAGCCCGCCTTTTTGCGCCTTCAACCACTTCCACAGCGGATGCGCGTCGGTGCCGTTGACCTCGACCTTGGCGAACATCGGGAAGCTCACGTCGTAGGTCAGCGAACAGAAATTGCGGATTTCGTCGGCGTCCCCCGGCTCCTGGTGGCCGAACTGGTCGCAGGGGAATCCAAGAACCACCAGCCCGCGCTTGCCGTAATCGCGCCACAGTGCTTCCAGCCCCGCGTATTGCGGGGTGAACCCGCAGCGACTGGCCACGTTGACGACCAGCAGCGGCTTGCCGCGCCAATGGCTCAGCGCTCGCGGCTTTCCGTCGAGGGACTGCGCGGTGAAGTCGTATGCCGTTGTTGCCACTTCAGTCCCTCCCCGGACGAAAATTCGCAGCCTGCGTCCTGTTTTACGCAACAAGCGCGCAAATCCGGACTTGACCGCGAAAAAAACCGCGATGCGCTACCCTAGACGCTTCGCTGCAACCATTCCACGCTTCCATGAATCTTCACTTCCTAGGACTTCTCGCCTGCGCGCTGGCCGTTGCGCTGGGCAGCACCCCGATGACCAGCAACGCACAGACGCACCATGCCACAATTGAGAGCGTTCCGGCCTACGTCGGTCCGTTCGCCGCACCCAGTCCGCTCGACCTGAACTACCCGCAGTTCGACCGCATCAAGGACAGCGACTTCGCGCCCGCCTTCGACGCCGGCATGGCTTTGCAGCTGCGCGAGATCGAAGCGATCGCAAACAATCCGGAGACGCCGACCTTCCAGAACACCATCGTCGCGATGGAACGCAGCGGGCGGCTCCTCAACCGTGCCAACAACGTGTTCACCAATCTGGTCGAAACCGACAAGACGCCGGCGCGCGCGGCGCTCGAAGTCGAATATGCGCCGAAGTTCGCCGCCCATCGCGACGCGATCACGCTCTATCCCAAGCTGTTCGCACGGATCAAGGCGCTCTACGAAGCCCGTGCCGGCCTTGGCCTCGACGCCATCGATCTGCGTCTGCTGGAAAAGCGCTATCAGGATTTCGTGCGCGCAGGCGCCGCGCTGGAACCGGCGCAACAGGCGCGCATCCGCGAGATCAACACCGAACTGTCGCAGCTGGGCACCAGCTTCGACCAGAACGTGCTCGACGAAGTCAATGACTCCGCGGTTGTGGTCGACAGCCGCGACCAGCTCGCCGGGATGAGCGACGAACAGATTGCGGCAGCGGCCGAAACCGCCCGCGCACGCAACCTGCCAGGCAAATACCTGATCGCACTGGTCAACACCACCGGCCAGCCGGCCGGGGCCCAGCTGCGCGACCGTGCCCTGCGCGAGCGCATCCACGCCGCTTCGATCGCCCGCGGCAGCCGCGGCAATGCGTGGGACAACACCGGCGTGGTTTCGCGCATCCTCAAGCTGCGCGCCGAACGCGCCCGGCTGCTGGGCTACGACAGCTACGCCAACTTCATCCTCGCCGATGAAACCGCGGGCAACCAGGACAACGTCAACCGCATGCTCGGCCAGCTCGCGCCCAAGGCGCTGGCCAACGCCCGCCGCGAGGGCGCCGACCTGCAGGCGATGATCGCTGCCGACCAGCAGCGCGCCGGCCAGCCCGGCTTCCTGTTGCAGCCCTGGGATTGGGCCTACTACAGCGAAAAAGTGCGGCAAGCGCGCTACAACTTCGACGAAAGCCAGCTCAAGCCTTACTTCGAGATGAAAAGCGTGCTGGAAAACGGCGTGTTCTACGCGGCCACCCAGCTCTACGGAATCACTTTCAAGGAACGCACCGACCTGCCGAAATACCATCCGGACAGCTGGATCTACGAGGTCTACGACAAGGACGGCAGTCCGCTGGCGTTGTTCATCTTCGATCCCTACGCACGCTCCACCAAGCAGGGCGGCGCGTGGATGGATACCTACGTCGCGCAGTCGGCGCTGACCGGCGAAAAACCGGTCGTCACCAACAACCTCAACATCCCCAAGCCCGAGGCCGGCAAGCCGACCCTGCTGACCTGGGACGAGGTGACCACCGCGTTCCACGAATTCGGCCACGCCCTGCACGGCTTCTTCCAGGACGTGCGCTATCCGTACTACTCAATGAACGTGCCGCGCGACTTCGTCGAATACCCCTCGCAATTCAATGAAATGTGGGCCGACTGGCCGTCCGTGCTGGCGCACTACGCCCACCACTACCAGACCGGTGCTGCGATGCCCAAGGCACTGCTGGACAAGGTGATCGCCGCCTCCAAGTTCAATCAGGGGTTTGCCACCACCGAGTACCTGGAAGCGGCGATGCTCGACCAGAACTGGCACCAGCTGCCGCTGGAACAGATCCCCGACGCCGCCGGCGTGATGGCGTTCGAAGCGCAGGCGCTCAAGGCCGACGGCTTCGACTACGCGCCGGTGCCGCCGCGCTATCGCACGCCCTACTTCAGCCACATCATGGGCGGCTACGCGGCCGGCTACTACGCCTACATCTGGTCGGAAGTGCTGGCAGCCAACACCACCCAGTGGATCAAGGACAATGGTGGGCTGACCCGGGAGAACGGCGACCAACTGCGCGCCAAGGTGCTGGCTCCGGGCGGCGAAATCGATCCGGCCAAGCTGTTCCCGAACCTGGCCGGCCACGAAGCCACGATCGGACCGCTGCTGGAACGGCGCGGGCTGGATGCGAACTGAGAGCGGCGCGCAGACCTTTGATCCGTCATCCCGGCGAAAGCCGGGATGACGACTGGTTCACAATCGCCCTGACACCCAAGTCGCGACGCCTCACTCGGCGCGAAACAGCGGTCGGTACGCCTCCGCCACCAATGGCCGCAGCAGGCTGGCCGGCACCTCGACGCTCTGCGCGCCATCGTCATAGGGCGCGACCTGCTCCGGCGGGAATACGAAGCGCAGGGCGCGAACGCTGCCATCGGCATTCATCACCGGCTCGAAGCGCGAAAAGTTCCGGACCTCGGGCCGGGTTCCGGCGCTGATCAAAGCGCTGGCACGCCGCATTTTCTGCGCCCGTGCGTCCGGCGGCACCTCGTCCTCGTCCAACCGCTGCGACAGCTGGGTCATCAGCTGCTCGCGCGCAGCATCGGAAATCGGCTTCCAGTTGGCAGCATCGGGAACCAACTGCTCGGCGGCCAGCATCTGCTGCATCTGCGGCAACCAGACGAAGCGCTCGACCAGCGGCGTGCCGTGCGCACCGCCGGTGTAGCTGCTGCCGTCAACGCCCACCGCCACCACCCGCGGCGTATCCACCAGCGTGGCAAACGGCAGGCTCAGATCGAACGGCGCCTCCGGCTTGGCGCCGTGCAGGCCATCGACGGCCTGCATCAAGCGCATACGCGAGGCTTCCGCATAATCGCGCAAGGCTCGCGCCAGCGGCTGATATTTCGAAGCCGCCTGCGGATAACTGATGCCGATGATGTAGGCCGACGTGGTTTCGATGCTGTCCTTCAGCGTCACCGGTTCCACCGGCGCCTGAGCGGCGCTGCCCGTGGCTGCGGCATCTGTGGCGACAGGCGCGGGCGGGGCGTTCGAGCCATCGCGATTGCACCCGACCAGCAGCGCCAGCGCCAGCGGCAACGCGCTTGCCCACGAGCGGGAACGAACGGATACGACGGACACGACGCAACTCCAGAAGGGTGAAAACCGGGAACCTGCCGCGGTATTTTCGCACGCCGACCAGAAAGAAGAAGCCCGGCCGGAGCCGGGCTTCGAGGTCACGCGCTGCGGAAGCTTACGCCGCCTGCACTTCATCGGCCTGCAGGCCCTTCTGGCCCTGCACGACCTTGAAGGTCACCTTCTGGCCTTCTTGCAGCGAACGGAAGCCGTTGCCGACGATCGAGCGGAAGTGGACGAAAACGTCCGGGCCGGACTCCGGGGTGATGAAACCGAAGCCCTTGGCATCGTTGAACCATTTGACGGTTCCGGACTGACGATCTGACATGGTGCTGCTCCTGAAACAGTGGTCAATGAAAACACGGCCCGGAATTTCGAACCGCGACTGTCGAGCAAGGGGTAACGCACACGATGTAGCGGATCGCACCCGATCTACCGAATCGGGTCACGATGTACCGTGATCCCGCTTGAAACAGTGCGCGAACATTAACCTGTTTTCGGGCGGAAGTGTGCACTCACGCGCCTCATTTTTTCGATCCGGACGCCCATGGTTCAAACACCCGAGGCGAGCGTCCTTCAGCCGGTCAGGCGCTGCAGAAACAGCCCCAAAACCTGCGGCTGCAGCGCAAGGGTGAACAACACCCCGTAGGCTGCGCCCCACAGGTGGGCGCTGTGGTTGACGTTGTCGCCGCCGCGGCGATCCATCCAGACGCTGTAGCCGACGTATAAGACCGCAAACATGATCGCCGGGATCGAGATCGGCAGCGGGAAGATGATCAGCTTCGACCACGGATCGAACAAAATGAAGGTAAACAGCACTGCCGACACGCCGCCGGAGGCGCCGAGACTGCGGTAGCGCGGATTGTTGCGCTGCATGATGAATGTCGGCAGGATCGAAACGACAATCGCCGACAGATAGAACAGCGCATACCCCAGCGGCGTAATCCACGCCGAAAACACCCGCTCCACCGCACTTCCGAACGACCACAGCGTGATCATGTTGAACAGCAGATGGCTCCAGTCGGCATGGACGAAGCCATAGGTCAACAGGCGGTCGTACTGGCGCTTGCGCTGGATCGCCGGCGGCCACAGCAGCAACCGCTCCAGCAGCGCGCGGTCATGAAACGCACGCCACGACACCAGCGAGGTGACCAGCACGAAGATGATCGTGACCGATACCGGCACGTCAGCCCTCCGGCGCCTGCGTCCAAATCACGGCCATTCGCTCAAGCCCTCGCGCGCATACAGGATCTTGAAGCTTGGCCGCTGCGTCATCCGCTGCGCCAGTTCGGCCAGATGCGGAAACTGCAGCGCCGACGATTCCATCTTGCGACCAATCCGCATCAGCAACACCAGAAAGAAATCCGGCAGCGTCGGCTCCGCGCCTAAAAGAAACGGCCCATGCTCCGCCAGATGCGCATCAATCCGCGCCCAGTGCGCCGCCATGCGCTTGCCGCTGTGTGTCTTCACCGCTTCGCGCTGTTCGGCTCCGGCCACAGCGTCAGGAAACCACCACTGCCGCACCAGCGGCTGCACCTCGTTGGCCAGATCGAACATCCACTGCAGCAGTTGGAACCGGCGCGGGTCGTCGGAACCCGGCGCAAACTCGAATTCCGGGCGGCTCTCCGCCAGCCACAGCGCCAGCGCCGGCGCCTCGTGCAGCGGCTTGCCGTCCACCACCAGGGTCGGCACCACGCCGTTGGGATTGAGCGCCAAATACTCCGGCGACTTCTGCGCATTGCTGTCGAAATCCACCCGCCGCAGCTCGTAGTCCATGTCGAACTCGATCAGCAGCCAGTGCACGAGGAAGCTGGCCGAACCTGGGGCGTAATACAGCACGGTGCGCATGGTGGTTTCGCTGAAAAGGTTGCGAACATGTTCGCATGGACGGGGGACAGGGGCCGGGGGCCGGGGGCCGGGGGCAGGGGACAGGGGCCGGGGGCCGGGGGCCGGGGGCCGGGGAAAGGCAATTGCAAGAGTCAAGAGCAAGAGCAAGTGCAAGTGCATGTGCAGGCAGGCTGTTTGTTCCGCTCGCAGTGTGTCCTTCGAACCACGCACGGCAAGTGATGCGCTGCAAGAACAAGCTTGGCAAGGCTATCCTTGCCAAACCCGCCACGCGTGGAACCGCCACCCCGATGCGCCAATCTTCTGCCCTGCTCTGGTTCGTCATTTTCGTGGCCCTGTTTCTGGGCTGGCGGCAGTTGCACCCGGCGGCGAATCCGGCGTCTGCGCCTGCGGCACACACCGCCGAACTCCCGACGACCGCAGCGTCCGAAGCCGCGCCCGCAGAGCCGACATCGGTCGAGCCAACGTCGCTAGAACCAGAAATCGCACCGGAAGCCGCGCCCGCCGCCGGTGCCAGGCAAACCGCACTGCCTGCCTTTTTGCCCCCCGAAGCCGGCGTCGTCATCGGCCGCATCCAGCGCGGCGGTCCTTTTCCTCATCCGCAGGACGGCAGCACGTTCGGCAACTTCGAAGGCCACCTGCCGCGCCAGCCGCGCGGCTGGTACCGCGAATACACCGTCCCCACGCCCGGCCTTTCGCATCGCGGCACGCGCCGCATCGTCACCGGCGGGCAGCCGCCGCGGGACTGGTTCTACAGCGCCGACCATTACCGGAGCTTCAGACGCTTCGACGTTTCAGGATCGACGCCATGACCGACGCTGCGCGCACATTCGAGACCGCTTCGTGCAGCGGCGTGGCGTTTTCCACCGGCGCGGCGCTTGCCGTTGCCGAACGTGAATCAACAGCGAACGGCCTGCAGGTCGCGCGCATCGATCTGCGCGGATGCTGCGACAAATCCGAACTCCTGCGGCGCATCGCCCGTGCGCTGGATACGCCCGCCGAGCTGGGACGCAACTGGGACGCACTGGCCGACCAGCTGCGCGATCTGGGCTGGCTGCCACAAACGCGCGGCCGGCTGCTGCTGTTCGCCCACGCCGACGGATTTGCCCGAAACGCCCCCGCCGACTTCGCCATCCTGCTGGAAATACTCGCCGTCGCCAGCCACTACTGGCAGGAGCAAGAACCTCCATTGCGGTCGCTGATTGCGCCGATGGCCGCACAGCCTGCGCTGCAGGGCAATTCACTCAAGCCGCGTTAGCATGGCGTCCATGACATTCCCCACGGCGGCGCAGGCGCTGCGCATCGCAACGCTCGCAGACATTCCCGCTCTGGTCGCGCTGGTGACGCGCTGCTACCGCGGCGAGACCAGTCGCGTCGGCTGGACCACCGAAGCCGACCTGCTCGACGGCGAGCGGATCGATCCCGAAGTCCTGCGCGCCGACATCGAACGCCCTCTCAGCCGCGTTCTGGTGGCTGAAATCGACGGCCGCCCGCTGGCCTGCGCGCACATCTGCCGCGAGGGGCATGCCGGCTATTTCGGCATGTTTGCGGTCGACCCGAACCTGCAGGGAAGCGGACTTGGCTCGCTCATTCTCGAAAAATGCGAGCGCATCGTCGCAGGGGAATGGCGCTTGCCCGCGCTGCGAATGACGGTGATCGAACAGCGCATCGAACTCATCGCCTGGTACCAGCGCCGCGGCTACCGCGCCACCGGCGAATTCCAGCCTTTCCCCTATGGCGATCCGCGCTTCGGCCTGCCCAAGCGCGACGACCTGCGCTTTGCCGTGTTGGAAAAGTCCCTGCTCCCGGAGACCGCCGCGTGAGCGAATTTTGGACCTATGTGTGCACCACCGCCGAACTGCTGCCCGGCGAGATGCAGGTGGCCTTCGACGAGGCGACCAGCGTGCCGATCGCCGTGTTCAACTTCGACGGCGACCTGTACGCGTTGGAAGACCGCTGCTCGCACGAGGATTTCGAACTGTCGGCGGGGCATTTCGACCCCGCCAGCGGAGAAATCGAATGCGTCCTGCACGGCGCCCGTTTCGACGTGCACGACGGCCGCGCCCTGTGCGCCCCGGCCCACGAGCCGGTCGTCAAGTTTCCGGTCAGGATTGAAGACGGCAAGGTGTACGTGCGCGACGACCGCGACGGCTGAACAGGAGCGACGGCGATGATTGCATGGTGGGAAATGGGCCTGCGTCTGCTGCTGGCGGCGCTGCTTGGCGGGATCATCGGCATCAACCGCGAGCACCACGAATGGGCGGCGGGACTGCGCACCCATATGCTGGTCTGCGTCGGCTCGGCGATGGCCATTCTGGTTTCGACATTCGGTTTCTCCGACGTGCTTGGCCGTCCCGCAGTCGTACTGGATCCTTCGCGCATCGCCGCGCAGGTGATCAGCGGCATCGGATTCCTCGGCGCCGGCACCATTTTGTTCCTGCAGCGCGAGCAGGTGATCCGCGGCCTGACCACCGCCGCCGGGCTATGGGCCGTGGCCGCCGTGGGGTTGGGCGCGGGCGCGGGCATGTACCTCGCTGCCGCCATGGCCACCACGCTGATGTGGATCATCCTTGCCGTCATCAAACCGTTCGAACGCCGCTACCTGCGCCGCAATTTCCGCAACAACCATGTGCACATGCGTCTGGTTGGCGGAACCTCGCTGGCCCAGGTCGAAGCGGCCGTGGCCGAAGTCGGACTGGAAATGGCCACCGTCACCCTGCGCCGCGACGGCGAAGGTCTGGACGTGGTCGAACTGGAATGCGATCCCCCCAAGCCGCGCGCCGAATTGCTCGCAAAAGCCGATGCACTGCGCAGGATCGAAGGCGTGGTGAGCGTGGAAGTCGGCAATCTCCGTTCACCCGTGGGCGGAGCGGACGCGAACGACGCCTGACGCAGCGCTGATTAAATCAGCGTTGCCGCGCACCGCGGATGGCGCGCCCGCGGATCCGGAGCAACCCCTCACGTCGATCTTCCGAGCGGACGCCGGCCGATTCACACGCGCCGCGATCTGTTCTTCCCATTTTGCTGCATCCCGCATTGCCGCCGTCGGCGGCGAGCGTGTAGCCATTTATTGCACATGCGAATCAGTCTCATTATCATGTACGCGCCAGCGGCGATCCACCGCCCGACTCCAATTTCCGAGGAAACCCATGCCGTCCCATTCAATCCAGCGCCTGCCGACGATGGCCAGCGCCAGCCTTGCCCTTGCCATCGGACTTGCCCTGAGTGCGCCCGCCTTCGCCGCCGTCGCTGCACACTCGAACAGCAACACGACAGCCACGCTCCCGGATAAAGACCGCACGGCGCCGGCAACCGACAGCGCGCAGCCGACGGCAGCTGCAACGCAGGACGACACGCCCACACAGCTCAACGGCGTCACCGTGATCGGCCAGCGCTACCTGCCCGACTACAGCGTGCGCACGACGCGCAGCGCCACCCGCACCAATACCGCTTTGCTCAACGTGCCGCAGGCCGCCACCGTGATCACCGACAAGCTGGTCGCCGATCAGGCCATCACCAGTTTCGGCGACGCCTTCCGCTACATGCCCGGCATCGGCACGGCGCAGGGCGAAGGCAACCGCGACACGCCGGTCCTGCGCGGCATCAGCAGCACCGGCGACTTCTTCGTCGACGGCATCCGCGACGACGTCCAGTACTTCCGCGACATGTACAACCTCGACCGGGTCGAGGCGCTCAAAGGGCCGAACGCGCTGACCTTCGGACGCGGCGGCAGCGGCGGCGTCATCAACCGCATCACCCGCATGGCCGACGGCATGGAGCACCACAGCGGCACCGCGCAATTCGGATCGGGCATGCGACGGCGCGGAACGCTCGATTACGGCACCGGCATCGGTGATTCCGCGGGTTTCCGCGTCAATGCGATGTACGAAAACTCCGACAGCTTCCGCGACGACACCCGGCTCCGGCGCTACGGCATCAACCCGACCTTCAGCCTCGATTTTAGTGCCTCGACCGCGCTGCTGCTGTCCTACGAACGCTTCCACGACAACCGCACCGCCGACCGCGGCGTGCCATCGTTCCATGGCCGTCCGGTCGCCACCGATCCGTCGACCTTCTTCGGCGATCCCGACGCCAGCTTCGCCGCGGCTGACGTCAACGCCTTCGACGCCACCCTCGAGCACGCCTTCACCGAAAACCTCAGCCTGCGCAACCACCTGCGCTGGGCCGATTACGACAAGTTCTACCAGAACGTCTTTCCTCGCGCGGTGGACGCCTCCGGCACCCTGGTGACCCTGTCGGCCTACAACGATGCGACCCGGAGAACCAATTTCTTCAATCAGACCGATCTGGTGTGGGAAACCTCGGGCGCAGGGCTGCGCCATACCGTGCTTCTTGGCGGTGAGTTCGGACACCAGGCAAACGACAATTTCCGCATGACCGGCTATTTCGCGCCCGGAACCGATGTGGTCCCGCTGGCATCGCCCAATGTCGATGTGGCCGTCGATTTCCGCCAGAGCGCGACCGATGCCGACAATCGCACTACGGCGCGGATCGCCGCCGTCTATCTGCAGGATCAGATCGAGTTCTCACCGCAGTGGCAGGCCATCGTCGGGCTGCGCTACGACGACTTCCGGGTCGACCTGCGGAATAACCGCAACGGTCAAAGTTTCAGCAGCGCCGACCACATGCTCTCGCCGCGCGCCGGGTTGATCTTCAAGCCGGCCGACAACGTGTCGATCTACGCCAGCTACAGCCGCGCCTTCCAGCCGCGCTCGGGCGACCAGCTCGCATCGCTGACCGCGAGCAATGCGGCGCTGAAGCCGGAGAGCTTCCGCAATCGCGAAATCGGCGCCAAGTGGGACATCCGCCGCGACCTGCAGGCCAGCATCGCGGTGTATCGGCTGGATCGCGGCAACGTGGCGATCGTCGACCCCGATGACGTCACGCGCATGCTGCTGGTCGACGGCCAGTACACGCGCGGCGTCGAACTGGGCCTGGCCGGGCGCATCACCGACGCCTGGCAAGTGATGGGCGGGCTGGCTTGGCAGACCGGAGAAATCACGGAAACCCAGTCGGCGACGATCGTGAAAGGCAACCGGCTGGCGCAATTGCCGCGCCTGACCGCCTCGCTGTGGAACCGCTACGACTTCTCCCAACACTTTGGCGTCGGCCTGGGCATCGTCCACCGCGGCGCGCTGTTCGCAAACGTCGACAACCTCGTGACCCTACCCGCCTTCACCCGCCTCGATGCCGCGCTGTTCTGGAGCGTGACGCCGGAGATGGAAATCCAGCTCAACGTGGAAAACCTCGGCAACGTGCGCTACTTCGCCAGCGCCAACAGCAACAACAACATCAGCCCGGGCGCACCGCGCAGTGCGTGGGTATCAGTCAACTACAAATACTGATTCGAAGCCAGCACGCTGATCGCGCCGCGCACGCACCCTCGCCGACCACGCGGCCAAGTCCGTGCGCAAGCAGACCAAGCTCCTCGACGTGACGTCGCGAAACGCCCCAGGCCGACCGGATTCCGTTCCGGCCGATCCACGTCAGCAACGGGTGCGGCACGTCCCTGTGCCGCCGCAGCGTCGGTTCCTTCGACGCCGCGTTGACTCCGGAGCCCGATCAGCCGGTGGCGGATCGGGTTCCCTGAATGCTCTGCGTGTCCTGCAGGTGCACCATCAGCGCTTCGCCGCTGGCAGCCAGCGCATAGCGCCCACGCTCATTCCCATTGGCGCACAGGAGCGCGGTGTCTCCCATCTCCAGTTGGCCGAGCCCAGAATCGTCGGCAAAGCGCCCTTTCCCGGTCAGCAGGTGCACCACCCAGGTCTCACCGGGCGCCACGAACAGCACCATGGTTCCGGCCAGCGGCCGACGCCACAGGCAGGCGTTGACCTCGCCGCGCTTCCACATCAGGTTGAAATCGCAGCTTGGCCCCTCGATCGGCTCACCCACGACCCGACGCTCGCCAGGAAAACGCAACCCCCCGCAAGGGGGATGCAATTCGCTCACCTGCCCGTCGTCGAAGTGCAGGCGCAGGCCATTTCCGGTCAGCAGTACCAGCTCGCGTTCGATGCCGGGGTAGCTGGAAAACGGCGCGGCGACTTCGATCTGTGCGATCGATAGCCGCCAGCGCCAGTCGTCGGCGGTCGGTTCGCAGTGGATTTCCGAGGTCTGGCCGGCGCCGTTTTTCCACGGCATCCGGCGGTACGCGTCGGCACGAACGATCCGGGACGCCTGCAGCGCAGCGCCTTCCCCGGCGCCGGCAAACGGCCTGCTCCCCGCGCCCACAGCGTCGGCCGCCAGCGCGTTCATCGCCGTGCGACCGCTTGCGGAGCCCGCGCCGGAGCCGTCTGCGCTGCCGGCTGCACGGCCGGACGCGGCGTGCCGATGACAATCCGGTCGCGATTGCGCTCGACCGTCTTCAGGCCAATGCCCTTGACCATGGCCAACTGTTCCGGGCTGCGGAACGCGCCGTTGGCGCGGCGATATTCGACGATGGCCTGGGCCTTGGCGGGGCCGACATTGACCAGTACGCGATCCAGGGTTGCTGCATCGGCGGTGTTGATATTGACGGTTTCACCGGCAACGGCGCTGCCAAACAGGGCGAACATCAGCACCAGCGAAGACAGGAATGTGGAAATGGATTTCATGACGGGCTCCTTGCGTGGTTGATCCGGATCGCCTCGTGCGATCCGGTGTGTGCAGATTGCCGTCCGTGACAAACGCAGGCTATCGGGTTGCTCCCATGCTTGCATCGGAGTTTGTCCCGATCTTGGGTAGGAAAAATCTGATCTGTCGCCATTCGGCGCTACGGGCTTGTATTCAGCACGCGCTACAATGCGCAGTTGCAGCAACCAAACGAAGGAATGCCATGCACAGCAGCCGATTCGACGCCATCAAGGCCAAGGAATTCATCGCATCGAAGTGGGACAAGGAAATCGTCCCGATGCTGGTCGACTACATTCGCATTCCCAACAAATCGCCGCTGTTCGACGTCGATTGGGTCAAGAACGGCCACATGGAGCGCGCGGTCGAACTGCTTTTCGGTTGGGCAAAATCCCAGCAGGTCGCCGGCATGCAGATCGAAGTGGTGCGCATGGAAGGGCGCACGCCGTTGATTTGCATCGAAGTGCCGGCGTTCAACGGCGGCTCGGCGGACGAATGCGTGCTGTTGTACGGCCATCTCGACAAACAGCCGGAAATGACCGGCTGGGATGCGGGCAAGGGTCCGTGGATCCCCGTGCTGGAAGGCGACCGGCTCTATGGGCGCGGCGGTGCCGACGACGGCTATGCGATCTTTGGCGCGCTGACCGCGATCATGGCGCTGCAGGCGCAGGGCACGCCGCACGCGCGCTGCGTGGCGCTGATCGAAGCCTGCGAGGAGTCCGGCAGCTACGACTTGCCGGCCTACGTCGAACATCTCTCCGACCGCATCGGCGCGACCTCGCTGGTGGTCTGCCTCGATTCCGGCTGCGGCAACTACGATCAGTTGTGGTGCACGACGTCCTTGCGCGGCATGGCCGGCGGCAATCTCACCGTCGAGGTGTTGTCGGAAGGCGTCCACTCCGGGGATGCCTCCGGGATCGTGCCATCCAGCTTCCGGATCCTGCGCGAGCTGCTGTCGCGCATCGAAGATGCCGGCTCGGGCAAGATCCTGATCGATGGCATGCACGTCGAGATTCCCGCCGATCGTCTGGAACAGGCCAAGCGCATGGTCGATGCGCTGGGCGACGAGGTCTTCAGCAAATTCCCGTTTCTGCCCGGCATGCGGCCGATGGGAACCGATCGCACCGAACTGGTGCTCAACCGCACCTGGCGCCCGGCCCTGTCGATCACCGGTGCCGACGGCCTGCCGCCGCTGGCCTCGGCCGGCAACGTGCTGCGCCCCGCCACATCGCTCAAGCTCAGCCTGCGCCTGCCGCCGACGCTCGACGGCAAACGCGGCGGCGATTTGTTGCAGGAGGCGCTACTCAAGGATCCACCCTACGGCGCAAAAATCACCCTGCATCTGGAAAAAGCCAGCACCGGCTGGAATGCGCCGAGCATGACGCCGTGGCTGGAAAGCGCGATCGAACAATCGAGCGTGGATTTCTTCGGCAAGTCGGCGATGTACATGGGCGAAGGCGGCACGATCCCGTTCATGGGCATGCTCGGCGAGAAATATCCGGCCGCGCAGTTCATGATCACCGGCGTACTCGGCCCGCATTCGAACGCCCACGGTCCGAACGAGTTCCTGCACATTCCGATGGGCAAGGCGGTGACCGGCTGCGTGGCGCGGGTGATCGCCGAGCACGCGGTGGCCGGCAAGCAGGGCTGATCGGCCGAGCACGCCCCTGCACGTCTCCGCTTCTGGATGCTTGGACGCGGATGGAGGCGGAATTCGCGGATTGACCGCCGCCGTTGAAGCCCTACATGGACTGACAGCCCCGAAGTGGACATCGGGATTTTGTTGCCTGGGCAGGTTCGGACGCCCTTGGGCGCGAAATCAGGGGGGAGGCGTCGGTCGCGGGCCGACGCCGGAGCACATTCGCGACCAAGGGCGTCCGCACCTGCCTTCCGGATTGCGCAGCACCGTCTGTCTTCGGCCAGTGTCGACTGCCGCGGCCAGTGGACCTTCGAGGCAAAGTAAAGGCGGAGGCATTCGCCGAAGGCGGATGCCGGGGGACATTTGCCCCGAAGGCCCGCTGGTCGCGGCAGGCCTCGAAATCAGCAATGACTCATGGCAATGGATGCCGGCTTGTGCCGGCTTGAGCCGGCATGACGACGCTGCAACCGAGCGATCAACTCATACGCATCAAAATGCTCTTCCTGACGCCAGGTCACGAACCGTCCACCGCAACCCGCGTAGAATGCGCCCACGTTTGACTTCGGCGACTTCGCCCCAAGGCACCATGAGCGCCGATCACGACCCGCTTCCCCCGTTCACCGCCTTCGGCCTGCCCGAGTCACTGCTGGCCGCGCTACGCGACGTCGGCTATGAGTCGCCCAGCCCGATCCAGGCCGCCACCATCCCGCCGCTGATGGCCGGCCATGACGTGATCGGTCAGGCCCAGACCGGCACCGGCAAGACCGCGGCGTTCGCCCTGCCCGCGCTGGCGCACCTCGATCCGACGCCGGGCAAACCGCAGGTGCTGGTGCTGGCGCCCACCCGCGAGCTCGCCATCCAGGTCGCCGAGGCGTTCCAGACCTACGCCCGGCACATCCCCGGCTTCCAGATCCTGCCGATCTACGGCGGCCAGGGCTACGGCCCGCAGCTGCACGCGCTGCGTCGTGGCGTCCACGTCGTGGTCGGCACGCCGGGCCGCGTCATCGACCACCTGCAGCGCGGCACGCTGGATCTGTCGCAGCTGAAGATACTGGTGCTCGACGAAGCCGATGAGATGCTGCGCATGGGCTTCATCGACGATGTCGAGACGGTGCTGAAAAGTACGCCGGAAACCCGTCAAATCGCGCTGTTCTCGGCCACCATGCCGCCGCCGATCCGGCGCATCGCCAAATCCCACCTGCGCGAACCGGTGGAAGTGGCGATCAAGTCGCAGACCACGACCGCAGCCAGCATCCGCCAGCGCTACTGGATGGTCAGCGGCATCAACAAGCTCGACGCGCTGACCCGGATCATGGAGGCCGAGCCGTTCGAGGCGATGATCGTGTTCGCCCGCACCAAGTTGGCGACCGAGGAACTGGCCGAGAAACTGGCCGCACGCGGTTTTGCGGCAGCGGCGATCAACGGCGACGTCGAACAGAAAATCCGCGAACGCACCATCGGCAAGCTCAAGGACGGCAGCATCGACGTGCTGGTCGCTACCGACGTGGCCGCACGCGGGCTGGACGTGGAGCGCATCAGCCACGTGCTGAACTACGACATCCCCTACGACACCGAAAGCTACGTCCACCGCATCGGCCGCACCGGACGCGCCGGCCGCAGCGGCGATGCGATCCTGTTCGTGGCACCACGCGAACGCGGCATGCTGCATGCGATCGAACGCGCCACCCGCCAGACCATCGAACCGATGTCCTTGCCCAGCGTCGATGCGGTCAACGAGCGCCGGGTCGCCAAGTTCATCGACAAGATCGATGCGGCGCTTGAAAGCGAAAACCTGGCGGTGTTCCGCGATCTGGTGGAACGTTTCGAACGCGAGAAAAACGTGCCGATGGTCGAGATCGCCGCGGCGCTGGCCAAGCTGGTGCAGGGCAAGACGCCGCTGCTGCTGGCGCAGCCTGCCAAGCCGGAACGGGCGTTCGAGTCCGACATTCACCGTCGTTCCCGCGATGACGCGGCGGAAACACGCCCGCACCGCCGATCCCGCGAAGCTGCATCCGAAACGTATCCCCGCCGTCGTTCCCAGGATGGCGTGAGCCCAAGGACAGCCTCTGCGGACACGCCTGCCGGCGCCCATCCGCGCGGACACGACGAGCGCGGGGCGCCGCCGCGCCCACCGCGCGACCGCCCCACCCCGGAATTTCCGATGCGGACCTACCGCATCGAGATCGGCCACGACCACGGCGTCCAGCCCGGCAACATCGTCGGCGCGATCGCCAACGAGGCCGAACTGGACAGCCGCCACATCGGTCGGATCGACATTCGCGACGACCACACCTTGGTCGATCTGCCCGAAGGCATGCCGCCGGAACTGCTCACCTATCTGAAAAAAGTGCGCGTGGTCGGGCAGCCGCTGCGCATTCGGCTCGCCAGCGATGAGGATCGCGTCGCCCCGAAGGGCAAACGGCACCCGGCCCCATCCCCTCCGCGCAAGCCGCGCCGAGGCTAGCCCCGGAGCGCAGTGTCCGTCGCCGCATTCGGCGTCGGCCAATGGCTCAAAACGGCCACGGCCAGTCCATCAGCGGAGCAAAGAACCAATAGCCGGCCACCAGCGCCACGCCCCAGAACGCCAGCTTGAGCAGGGCGTCGACGACCTTGATCGCCAGCCACACGCCAATCACGAACAGGACGATCGCAACCCAGCTCACGCTTTCAATCCCGTGGATTGGCGCTTCACGAACACACCCTGAAGCCGCCCCGCACGTGTTCTGCCCACCGGGCAGTCGCGAACCGCCTCATCGCCGGCGATCGGAGGAATCGGACGCGGACGCGTCAGCGCCGCTCAAAGCAGGTGAGGCCACCTTGCCACGGATGCTCCGGAAGAAGGCAATGGCGCGCTCCGAGCGTAGGCTGAGCAGATACCAACCCACGCATAGCAGCAAGTACGCGGTCAACAACAGCGGCGGCGGAACCTTGAACCGCAGGGCGACGGCGGCCGTCAGTCCGAGTGCAAAGCTGAACATCATCAAATACAGCGCCGCGCGGGTCGGACCGAAGCCGGCATCGCACATCAAATGATGGATGTGCTCGCGCCCCGCCGCGAACGGCGATTTCCTCGCCTGCAACCGGCGCACGATCAGCGCCAGGCAGTCCATGACCGGCACCGGCAGCACCCACAGCGCCAGCACCGGGTCGACCGGATGTTGCGGATTTTGGGTCAGGCGCAGACACACCCAGACGATCACCAACCCCAACAGGCCGCTGCCGGCATCGCCAAGGAAAACTTTCGCCCGCGGCCGCCACGGCAGGCGGACGTTCCAGAACAGGAAACCGGCCAAGGCGCCGCTCAGCACCGCGGTGCGGGCAGCGAGCAACCCGTTGCCGGCATAGACCGCGGCCACCGCCAGCATCATCAACGCCGCCAGCCCGAGCAGACCGGCCAGCCCGTCGATCCCGTCGATCATGTTCATCGCGTTGATGACGCCAACGGTGATGAACACCGTCAGCGGCAACGCGAACCAGCCCAGCGACATCGACGGCATGCCGAACGCCGAGCCAAGATGTTGAATCTGCACCCCGCCCCAGCGCACGATCACCACGGCAGCCGCCATCTGCACGAAGATCCGCCAGTACCAGCGCAGGTCGAACAGGTCGTCGTACAGGCCCACCGCCACCACCATCACCGCCGCCGTGCAAAACGCCAGCATGCCGGGGCTTTCGGACTGGATAACGAAAAATGCCGTCAAACAGCCGATCAAGATGGCCACGCCGCCGGTGACCGGCGTCGGCGCGTCGTGGTCCTTGCGCCCGGCCGGATGATCCAGCAGTCCGATTCGAGTCGCCACGGGCTGCAGCAGCCATAGCGCCAGCGCCGTGATGAGGAATGCCGCGACGGCAGCAGTGAGATCGAATCCTCGAAACACGCACTCCCCCGAATGCCGATTGGCCCTGTCCTATCCCGCAATGCAACAAGTCTAGTCCAGGGGCGGGGAGTCTGCCCAGCCCTGGCGCGGGCCTGCCGCAGTTCTACGCCGGGGCTTTTCCGCCAGCCACATCGTCCGCGGCGGTTTGCGGCGCAGCCGCTTCATTCGCCAACGCGGCCTGCTGCCGCTTGCGATCATAGAAACCGAACTCGGCGTCGGCGCGCGCCGAAACGACCATCCGCACCATATTGCCAGGCACCATCAATTCCAGTTCGATGGTGCGACCGTCGGGCGAGCGCCCTTCCAGCGTCATTTCGACAAAGGTGCCGCCGGTATCCACTTCCCTGCAGGGAACGAATGGCCCAGCCGGCCCCATCTGCAGGTAGGGCTTGACGGCGTCGCCCAGCGCTTCGAGCGCAGGCGGGAACAGGAACACGGCGTACCCGGATGATTCGGCCATGAGCCATCCTCGCACACCGCACGTCTACGTCGCCAGCGCGGCGCAGGCCAAAGCCGCACCTGCAGCCCGATCCTCGGCGCACGAACACGCGAACAACGCTTCGCCAACCCGGCACCGCGTGCGATCCTTGGCACCATGCCAAGGCAACTTTTCCTGCCATTCGTCTTGTTGACCCTGCTGACGCTGGTCTGCGCCTCCTGCTCCGCGCCCAGCCTGCCGTTCGCACGGCTGGCGGGGTTGGTCACCAACCGGCAACTCACGGAAATCAGCGGCCTTGCGGCCTCCCACGCCCACGACGGCGTGCTCTGGGCCCACAACGACAGCGGCAACCCGGCGCGACTGTATGCCATCAGCCGGCGCGGACGGTTGCTCGCGAGTTTCAAGGTCATCGGCGCGAAAAACGTCGATTGGGAAGACATCGCCAGCTTCGAGCGCAACGGCCGCCACTATCTGCTGCTGGCCGACACCGGCGACAACGGCGGTCACCGCCGCGATTTCGTGCTGTACGTGTTCGAAGAACCGGCGACGCTGGAAGACGGCACGCTGCGCCCGGCCTGGAGCATCCACGCACGCTGGCCCGACGGTCCGCGCGACTGCGAGGCGGTGGCCGTCGATGCCACGTCAGGCCAGATCCTGCTGATCTCGAAAAAGCGCGTACCGCCGGAACTGTTCACCCTGCCGCTGGACGATCCGCACGGCGCCGTGCTCGAAGCGCGCCGCGTCGGTCGACTTGCCGGCGTACCGCAGGCCAGTTCCGATCTTCAGGCCAAAGACCCGAAGCTAGCCACGCTGTATTCCCAGGTGACCGCTGCCGACCTTTCTCCGGATCGCAGCACGCTGGCGGTGCTGACCTACGGCAGCGTGCTGTTCTACCGCCGCAGCGAAGGCCAGGACTGGGCGGACGCCGTCGCCCAGCTCCCCGAAGCGCACGACGTGCCGCCCATTCCGCAGGCGGAAGCGCTGTCTTGGAGTGCCGGAGGCGCCGGCCTGTACGCCACCGGCGAGTTCAGCCCGGCGCCGATCTTCTACCTCGTTCCCCAGCAGTGAGCGGTGCGCGCTGACCGTCCGTCGGGAAATTCTTGCTTGTTTGATATTAATTTGATATCTATATGCCATCCAACCCGTGAGACCTCGCCATGAAAGAAAATTCCGTCCAATCCCTGCCCGGCATCCCGTTCCTGATCGCGGTGTTCCTGATCGCCGTCCTTGGCGGCTGGATGTTCATTGCCGGCATTGGTCCCGACGTGGACGGCCCCAACGGGCCGGCCTCGGGTGGCATGATCCTCGGCGGTCTGTTGGTGCTGTTGATCGCCTTCCTCAGCCTAATCGGGCTGTACAAGGTCGAACCGAACCAGGCCGCGGTGCTGAGCCTGTTCGGGAAATACGTCGGCACGGTCAAGGCCAACGGCCTGCGTTGGAACAATCCGTTTTTCAGCAAGAGAAAAGTCTCGCAGCGAGTGCGCAACTTCGAGTCCGGCAAGCTCAAGGTCAACGAACTGGGCGGCAGCCCGATCGAAATCGCTTCGGTGATCGTCTGGCAGGTCATGGACAGCGCCGAGGCGGTCTACAACGTGGACGACTACGAAAGCTTCGTGACCATCCAGTCGGAATCGGCGCTGCGCGCAATGGCCACCAGCTATCCCTACGACCAGCACGAGGATGGCCAGCTCTCGCTGCGCAGCCATGCCGCCGAGATCAGCCAGCATCTGAAGGAGGAGCTGCAGGAGCGCCTCACCGATGCCGGCGTGGAAGTGCTGGACGCGCGCATCAGCCACCTCGCCTATGCGCCGGAAATCGCCCAGGCCATGCTCCAGCGCCAACAGGCCGACGCCATCATCGCCGCGCGCACGCGGATCGTAGCCGGCGCGGTGGGGATGGTCGAAATGGCGCTCAACGAACTCAAGAAGAACGGCGTGGTGGATCTCGACGAAGAGCGCAAGGCGCAGATGGTCAGCAACCTGCTGGTGGTGCTGTGCGGCGAGCGCGCGACCCAGCCGATCGTCAATGCCGGCACGATCTACTGAGCCATGGCCGAGAAGAAAGCCTATCCGCTGCGCATCAATGCCGATGTCTTGGCAGCGGTACAGCGCTGGGCGGACGACGAACTGCGCAGCCTCAACGCCCAGATCGAATACGTGTTGCGCGACGCGCTGCGCAAGGCCGGGCGGCTGCCTGCGCCGAAAACAGAGCCGGAGAATAAAGCATGAGCCAGCGCTGGCTGTACAAAGTGGTGCAGGTAAAACCGCAATTCCTTGGGTTAAAGCCTGAAGTTATCGAAACTACGCTGGTATCTCTTGGCCAACAAGGCTGGGAGTTGGTCTCGGTGGTGCAGCTCGGTGCATCCATCACCCTATATCTGAAAAAGGAAGCCTGACATGCGCCGCACCCTGCTTTCCATCATCCTGACCGCCTGCCTCGCCGCGACTTCCGGTGCATGGGCGCAGGATGCCAACGCTCCGGCGTCCCCGTCCGCGCTCGCATCCCAGGCGCTGGATCACCTCGACGCCGGCCAGTACGCGCAGGTCGAGCAGTTGTTCGGCGCGCAGATGGCCGCGGCGGTGCCCGAGGACAAGCTGAAATCGGTGTGGGAATCGCTGCCCGGAATGGTGGGCGCAGCCACCGGTCGCGGCGAGGCGCAGACGACCGAGCAAAATGGCGCCACTTTGGTCATGATCCCGCTGCATTTCGAAAAAGGCGAAATGCTCGCCAAATTCGCCTTCGACGGCGAAGGCAAGATCGTCGGCTTCCTGGTCCAACCCGCGCCCACGGCCGAACCCATCCCCGAAGTCGCCGCCGATGCCCCCTACACGGAACAGGATTTCAGCGTCGGCGAAGGCGAGCGCGCTCTGCCCGGCACCCTGGCCATGCCCAAGGGCGACGGCCCTTTCCCTGCCATGGTGCTGGTACACGGTTCCGGCCCGCAAGACCGCAACGAAACCATCGGCGCCAACCGTCCGTTCCTCGACATCGCCCGCGGGCTGGCCGCGCAGGGCATTGCCGTTCTGCGTTATGAGAAGCGAACCAAGGCGCGCCCGCAGGATTTCGCCAGCGGAGAATTCACGGTGGATGACGAAACCACCAACGATGCGGTGCTGGCGGTGGACGCCCTGCGCAAGACCGACGGCATCGACCCGGCCCGCATCTTCGTCCTCGGCCACAGCCAAGGCGGAATGATGGCACCGCGCATCGCCGCCGTGTCCGGCCACGTCGACGGGCTGATCCTGATGGCGGCGCCGTCGCGCTCATTGCTCGATATCCTGATCGAACAGAACCGCCGGCTGGCCGCGTTGAACGACGGCAAGATCGACGACACCGAGCGTGCGGCCATCAACGCGCTGACCGAGCAGGTGCGCGCCACCCGCGACCCGCTGACGCCGGCGACCACGGCCACCGTCATGGGCCAACCCGCCGGCTACTGGCGCAGCGTCGATGCGGTCAATGCCGTGACCGAGGCCGAAAACGTCAAGCTGTCGATGTTGCTGCTGCAGGGCACCAACGACATCCAGGTGGTGGACGCCGACTGGCAAAACTGGCGCGAGGCCTTCCACGACAATCCCAAGGCGACGTTCAAGCTGTACGACGGACTGAACCATCTGGGCATCCAGGGCGAGGGCACGCTCCAGGACTATCAGGTCGCCGGTCACGTCGATCCGAAGTTGATCGACGACGTGGCCCAGTGGGTCAAGGCGCACTGAGGGGCAAAACGGCCATGGCAACCGAAGCACGCAGGTTCGAACTCGCACCGCTACGGACGATCTCCGTCTGGATGGCGGCACTGTTCCTCGGCGTGCTTCCGGTCGTCTTCGTGATGGCCCTGCTTGTGGTTCCGCAGTCGCATCCCATGCCGGGGGCTCCGATGCTGGTTGCCCCTGCGCTGGTCATCGTTGTCTGCGGCGGCTCGTTGCTGTCTTTCAAGCGCCGCCGGATCGAACTGCGCGACGGCGTGCTGGTGGTCGCCGCCACGATCTATACCAAGAAAGTGCCGGCGGCCATGCTCGATCTTGACCGCGCGCGGATCGCCAGCCTCGACGAGCACACCGACTATCGGCCGTGGATCAAGACCAACGGCTACGCCCTGCCAGGCTTTCAAGCCGGCCACTTTCGACTGCGCAACAAGAGCAAGGCGTTCTGTCTGCTCACCCAGCATGAGCGCACGCTGATACTTCCGCTGCGCGACGACAGCAGCGTGCTGCTCAGCCTTGAACGGCCGCAGGCGCTGCTCGACGCGCTGCGCGCGCAGGCCGCCTGACGCGGCGCTGCCGACGTTCTATCCTTGCCCGATGCGCGCCGGCCTCGTCCCCCTGAAATCCTTCTTGATCAACACGCCGGACATCGAACTGTGGCCGGGCGGCACGTTGCAGGCGCGCAGCAACGCCCACGCGCGCCTGCTCGCACGCGCACGCTGCGTGCTGCGGCGCAAACGCGACGGCCGATACCTCGCCGCAGCCGTCGGTGATGACGGCCTGCAGCCGCTGGTGCCGAACCTTGCGCGCCAGCCGGGGCTTGCCGCCGCGCAACGCGCGCTGGAAGCTTTCCACGCGCCGCGCCGCACCGGCATCGACCGCCCCGGCACGCTGCCGCTGCACCGCCTGCAGGATCGCCTGGAGGCGCTTGGCCTGGATGCCGCCGGCTACGCGGTGCGCACCGGGCTGACCCTGGTGCCGGAACCGGCGCGCTTGGCCTTCGCCGGCTTCGATCGCTGGCAGCGCGCGTTGTGGATGGGCCTCGACGCCGCCCGCGCCTGGCTGAACATGCGCGACGCTGCGCTCACGGGCGGTGTCGTGCTGGAAGGCATCTCCGGCTACCGCAGCCACGACTATCAGCTCGGCATTTTCGAACGCAAGCTGGCGCGCAGCCAAACCGTTGCGCAGATTCTCGAAGTCAACGCCGCGCCGGGATTTTCCGAACACCACAGCGGGCTGGCGCTGGACATCGGCACGCCAGGCGAACCGCCGGCCGAAGAAAGCTTCGAGAACACGTCCGCGCTCACCTGGCTGCAAGCACACGCCGGCGAACACGGCTTTGCGATGAGCTACCCGCGCGACAACCCGCACGGCATCGTCTACGAGCCGTGGCACTGGCGGTTTGAAGCGCAGGCGTGACGGCAACAAAAACGGCCCGAACCATCAGGCTTGGGCCGCTCGATCAACCGTCGAAATGGTCGGGGTAGCCGGATTTGAACCGACGACCACTTGTCCCCCAGACAAGTGCGCTACCAGGCTGCGCTATACCCCGATATCAAAGCAATTATAGCCGATGCGCGCTGGCTTTCCGGCTCGGTGACGAATGATTCGCGTCCGCTCAGCGGCGCAGGATCTGCAGCACTTCTTCCAGTTCGCCGCGCACCTGGCGCACGATCTGCGCGCTCATCGCCGACTCCTGCCTGGCGTCGTTGCCCTCCAGCCGCAGCCGCGCGCCGCTGATGGTGTAGCCCTGTTCGTACAACAGGCTGCGGATCTGGCGCACCATCAGCACGTCGTGGCGCTGATAGTAGCGGCGGTTGCCGCGACGCTTGGACGGCTCCAGACTCGGGAACTCGGTTTCCCAGTAGCGCAGCACGTGCGGCTTGACGTCGCACAGCTCGCTGACCTCGCCGATGGTGAAGTAACGCTTGGCGGGGATCGGCGGCAGTTCGCGATTGCTGCCCGGATCAAGCATGTTCGACTCCGGCGAACGCCTCGACCTGGCCCTTCAATTTTTGTCCGGAGCGGAAGGTGACCACCGTGCGCGCGGTGATCGGGATTTCCTGCCCGGTCTTGGGATTGCGCCCCGGACGCTGGTTCTTGCGACGCAGTTCGAAATTGCCGAAACCGGACAGCTTGACCTGATTGCCCTGCTCCAGCGCTCCGCGCAGTCCATCGAAAAACGCGTCGACGAATTCTTTCGCCTCGCGTTTGTTCAAGCCGACTTCTTCATACAGCCGGTCGGCCATCTCTGCCTTGGTCAACGCCATGCCTCTCCCCTGTCAGCCGCGAATGACCGCGCCGTGGCACTCACCCAGTGCCGCCGTGACGCGCGCCACCACGGCGTCCGCATCCTGATCGGTGAGAGTGCGCGATTCGTCCTGCAAAATCAAGCGCATGGCGAGACTTTTGTGATCTGCTTCCATGCCTTTTCCGACATAACGGTCGAACAGCCCGACCTCACGCAGCAGGTCGCCGCCGGCGGCAACGGCGGTGGCGCGCAGCTGCGCCCAAGTCACCGCCTCCGACACCACGAACGCCAAATCGCGGCGCACCGAGGGGAAACGCGACAGCGAAGCCGCACGCGGCAACGCGCGCGCGACAAGGGCATCGAGTTCGAGTTCGAAGCCGTAGACCTCGGTACCGATGTCCATCGCCTGCTGCAGGCGCGGGTGCAACTGGCCGATCCAACCGATGCACACCCCTTCCCCCGCTTCATTCAGTCGATACACATCGGCGCTGCGACCCGGGTGCGCGTACGGCTGGCTGGACGCGCGGTACTCCAGCGTCGCACCCGCCAATGCCGCAAGGCTGTCCAGATCGCCCTTGAGATCGTGGAAGTCGAGTTTGCGCGCGGCCACGCCCCATTGTTCGCTGGCGGCATCGCCACAGGCCACCGCGGCAATGCGGCCGGTTTCGACCGGCGCCCCGGTCGCGGCGGCAAAGGTGCGGCCGATCTCGAACAGGCGCACGCGGGTCTGCTGGCGTGCGCTGTTGCGCGCCAGCGCCGATGCCAACCCCGGCAGCAGGCGGGTGCGCATCACCCCAAGCTCCGCGCTGAGCGGGTTGGCCAGCGTTACGCCGCCTGCCTCCAGACCCCACGCTTGCAGCATTGCGGCGTCGACAAAGGCAAAGTTGATCGCCTCGACGTAGTCGCACGCCACCAGCTGTCGGCGCAAGTCGTACTCGCTCACGCGGGTTTCGCCGGGCGCCACCAGGCGGGTCGATCCGCCCGGCAGCATGATCGGGATCGCGTCGTAGCCGTGGATGCGCGCGATTTCCTCGATGAGGTCTTCTTCGATGGCCAGATCGAAGCGGCGCGCCGGCGGCGTCACCCGCCAGCCGTCAGCGGTGGACGCAACGCCCAGCCCCAGCGCGGTGAGGATGCGATCCACTTCGGCATCGTCGACTTGCGTGCCAAGCACGCGCGCCAGCCGCGAGCGGCGCAAGACGATTGCCTGCGGCTGCGGCAGGTGTTCGCGCAATTCGGTGATCCGTAACGGGCCGGGACGGCCGCCGGCGATGTCGAGAACGAGCCGGGTCGCACGCTCGATCGCAATTTGCGGAAGCTCCGGATCCACGCCGCGCTCGAAGCGGTGCGCGGCGTCGGTGTGCAGTCCCAGTTTGCGGCTGCGGCCGATGATCGCTGCCGGCGCAAAATGCGCGGCTTCGAGGAACACGTTGCGGGTGCCATCACCCACTTTGGTGTCATCGCCACCCATGACCCCGGCCAATCCCACCACGCGGTCGGCGTCGGTGATGACCAGAAATTGCGCGTCCAATTCAGCAGTGTCGCCATTGAGCAATTTCAGGGTTTCGCCAGCGCGCGCATGGCGCACACCCAGCGGGCCTTTGAGCAAATCGCGGTCATACGCATGCATCGGCTGACCGAGTTCCAGCATCAGATACTGGGTGACGTCGACCAGGAAGCTGACCGGGCGCACGCCACTGCGAATCAGGCGCTGCGCCATCCACAGCGGCGTCTTTGCTTTGGCGTCCACGCCTTCGATGACACGCCCGACGAAGCGCGGCGCATCGCTGCCGGCGTTCAACTCCACCGACAGCGTGTTATCGACGACGGCCGGCACCGCTTCGGCGTCAAGCGGTTCCACCTCGCAGCCGGTCGCGGCGGCAACGTCGAAGGCAATCCCGCGCACGCCGAAGCAGTCGGCGCGATTGGGCGTGAGTTTCAATTCAATGCTGGCATCGGGCAGGCCCAAGTAGTCGGCCAGCGGCTTGCCGACCGGTGCATCGCCTGGCAGTTCTAACAAGCCCGAGGCATCGGCGTCGATACCCAACTCTTTGGCTGAGCACAGCATTCCGTTGGACTCGACACCGCGCAGTTTGGCGGCCTTGATGGTCAAACTGCCCACTTGCGTGCCGATGGTGGCCAGTGGCGCCAGCAAACCGGCGCGCGCATTGGGCGCGCCGCAGACGATTTGCAACGGTGCCGCGCCGCCCACGTCCACTTGGCAGACCTGCAACTTGTCGGCCTCGGGGTGTTTTTCGGCCGATAAAATTTTGCCCACCACCACGCCATCGAGCTGCTCACCAAGCGGCGTGAGCGCTTCCACTTCCAGGCCAATCGCGGTCAAGGTGGCCGCAAGCGCTTCGCGGCCGGCGGAAGTCTTGACGTGCTGGCGCAGCCAGTTTTCGGAAAATTTCATGTTCGAGCCAATATGAGTGATTCGTGATCGGGAGTCCGTCTGAGCCAGTGGGTTCCCGCTGTTGCTTCACCCGGTCCCCGGCCCCCGGTTCCCGGCCCCCGTCATCAAGCGAATTGCCGCAAAAACCGCACATCGTTATCGAAAAACGCACGTAGATCGTTGACGCCATAACGCAGCATCGCAAAGCGTTCCACGCCCAAGCCAAATGCAAAGCCGGTGTATTTTTCCGGATCGATGCCCACGCTTTTCAGCACATTCGGATGCACCATCCCGCAGCCCAACACTTCCAGCCAGCGCTGGCTGCCATCGGGCTGCTGCCAGGCAATATCCACTTCCGCCGACGGCTCGGTGAACGGAAAATAGCTGGGCCGAAACCGCATATCGAAATCGCGCTCGAAAAACGCGCGCACGAATTCCGCCAAGGTGCCTTTGAGGTCGGCAAAGCTGGCGTGCTCGTCCAGCAACAAGCCTTCCACTTGATGGAACATCGGCGTGTGGGTCTGGTCGGAATCGCTGCGATACACCTTGCCGGCGGCGATCATGCGCAGCGGCGGGGTGCCGCCCTGGGCCAACAAGTCCTGCATGTAGCGGATCTGCACGCCCGAGGTATGCGTGCGCAGCAGGCGGCCATCGGGAAAATAGAACGTATCGTGCATCGCCCGCGCCGGATGGTGCGGCGGGAAATTCAGTGCTTCGAAGTTGTGCCAATCGTCTTCAATTTCCGGGCCGTCGGCCAGCTCATAGCCCAGCCGACCGAAGATATCGGTGATGCGCTCCAGCGTGCGGCTGACCGGATGCACGCCGCCGCGCGCGCCATCGCGCCCCGGCAGCGTCACATCCACCGTTTCCAAGGCCAGCCGCGCATCCAATGCCGCCGCATCCAGACTGGTTTTGCGCGCTGAGAGCGCCTCGCCGATGGCATCACGCGCGCGGTTGATGGCCTCGCCTGCGACCTTGCGTTGGTCACCGGGCAACGCACCCAGCGCCTTGAGCTGCGCCGTGATGCTGCCGCTCTTGCCGAGCAGGGCCACGCGCAGGGCTTCCAGCGCATCGGGTGTGGTGGCTTCGCTGATGTCAGCCAAGGCCCGGGTGGACAAGGATTCGATATCGCTCATTGGCAAGTGACTCCTACAACCGTGCTCGTCATCCCGGCGAAAGCCGGGATCTAGCCTTTGTAATGTCTTGAAGAACTGGATTCCGGCGTTCGCCGGCATCTTTCACAGCCGTATGGCTGTGTATGACGGCATCAAGCTCCAAAAACAAATGGGGAAGGACTTGCGCCCTTCCCCACGTGGTGGCGACTTAACGCCGCCGCTATAACTTTACTGTGGAGTGACGGCTTACGCCGCCAGAGCGCCCTTGGCCTTTTCGGTCAGGGCGGTAAAGCCCGCCGCATCGTGCACGGCGATGTCCGCCAGCACTTTGCGATCCAAGGTAATGCCGGCCTTCAGCAGACCGTTCATGAAACGGCTGTAGCTCAGACCATTGGCGCGCGACGCAGCATTGATGCGCGCGATCCACAGCGAGCGGAACTGACGCTTCTTCTGCTTGCGACCGATGTAGGCGTACTGTAGGGCCTTCGTCACCGCCTGCTTGGCGGCGCGGAAGACCTTGCGGCGGGCGTTGTAATAGCCCTTGGCCTGCTTCAGGATTTTCTTGTGACGGGCGCGTGCCGTCACACCACGTTTGACTCGTGCCATGTCTTATCTCCTCACAAATACGGAAGCATGCGGTCCAGACGGCCTGCGTCTTCGGCACGAACGTGGTTCGTCTGCCGCAGGTTGCGCTTCCGTTTGGTCGCTTTCTTGGTGAGGATGTGGCTCTTGTTGGCGTGGCCGCACTTGTACTTGCCGGAAGCGGTCTTCCGGAAGCGCTTGGCCGCCGCCCGATTGGTCTTGATCTTGGGCATTGGGAATCCTTGCGAAATCTACTGAACTGGTCGAGGCGGCGACGTTGGCCTTGCGGCGCGCCACGCTTTCCATCCTGCCCGACCGGCGATAAGCCTTTGATCCGGTGGGATCAAGGCGGGTTCAAGGTGACACTCCCCAGCGAACCGGGCTGAGCATTATGCGCTGAATCGGTGGAACCTTGCAAACTGCGGCGGTTTTCCTTCCCCCTGCCTTGCGGGGAGACCAATCGGCAAGGATTGCCGATTGGGACGACGGAGTCGCCGTAGGCGAGCCACTTGGATGTGGCGAGTCAACGTGTCGCAGCGCGGACGATGGGCAAATGCCAACAGCAAAGCCCCCTCTCCCTTTGCCCATTCCGGCCAGCCGGCCTGCCTGCTGACGTTCTCGGGCTCGCTGCGACGCCGCTCGAAAGCCCCGCTCTCCCCCGCGCGTTGCGGGGCGAGGCGAACGGTCGGCACCGCCGGCTGCGTCCGCGATTATTTCTTCTTCGGGGCGAGCATCATCACCATCTGCCGGCCTTCCAGGCGCGGCCGGGACTCGATGACGATCTCCTCGCCAAGGTCTGCCTCGATGCGCGCGGCCATTTCGCGACCGAGCTCCTGATGGCTCATCTCGCGGCCGCGGAAGCGGATGTTGACCTTGATCTTGTCGCCCTCGGCGAGGAATTCGCGCATCTTGCGCATCTTGATCTGGTAGTCGCCGATATCCGTCACCGGACGGAACTTGACTTCCTTGATCTCGACCTGCCGGGTCTTCTTCTTGGCCTCGTTGGCCTTCTTCTGCATCTCGAACTTGAACTTGCCGAAGTCCATGATCTTGCACACCGGCGGGTCGGCGTTGGGCTGGATTTCGACCAGATCCAACGCCTCTTCCTCCGCCATGCGCAGGGCTTCGTCTCGCGTAAGTACGCCGATCATCTCGCCGTCACTGCCGATCACCCGCACGCGCGGGACACGGATTTCCTGGTTGCGGCGATTTTGCTTCGAGTCGGTGGTACTGATTGTGGCTGTCTCCAAACGTGGGCCCTTGCGGGCAAATTGGCCGCCGATTCCGGAATCGACGGCCGGTGTTCTTCCTGCGCGGCTTAACCGACGCTCTCTTCACGCAAACGCGCGACGAAGGCATCGACTGACAGGCTGCCGAGGTCTTCCCCACCCCGCGTGCGCACCGACAGCGTGCCGTTTTCCTTCTCGCGATCCCCGATCACCAGCAGGTACGGAACGCGCTGCAGCGTGTGCTCGCGGATTTTATAGCCGATCTTTTCGTTCCGCAAATCGGAAACAACGCGGAATCCTTGATCAGAAAGGATTTTCCGGACGGATTCGGCGGTATCGGCCTGGGCATCGGTGATATTCATCGCCACCGCCTGCACCGGCGCCAGCCACGCCGGCAGCAGGCCGGCGTGGTGTTCGATCAGAATCCCGATGAAACGCTCCATCGAACCGACGATGGCCCGGTGCAGCATCACCGGATGGCGTTTCTGGCTGTGTTCGTCGACGTATTCGGCGCCGAGCCGGCCCGGCATCATGAAATCGACCTGCATGGTGCCCAGCTGCCAGGTGCGGCCGATCGCGTCCTTCAGGTGGTATTCGATCTTCGGGCCGTAGAACGCGCCCTCGCCCGGCAGCTCCTCCCACTCCACGCCGGCCGCGCGCAGCGCGCCGCGCAGGGATTCCTCGGCCTTGTCCCAGACCGCATCGTCGCCCAGCCGCGGCTCCGGACGCAGCGCCAGCTTGATTTGCACGTCGGAAAAGCCGAAATCGGCATACACCTGCATCGCCTGCGCGTGGAAAGCGGTCACTTCCGATTCGATCTGGCTTTCGGTGCAGAAGATGTGGCCGTCGTCCTGGGTGAAGCCGCGCACGCGCAGGATGCCGTGCAGCGCGCCGGAGGGCTCGTTGCGGTGGCAGCTGCCGAATTCGCCGTAGCGGATCGGCAGCTCGCGGTAGCTGCGCAGGCCCTGCTTGAACACCTGCACATGGCCCGGGCAGTTCATCGGCTTGACCGCGTAGGTGCGCTTCTCGGACTCGGTGAAGAACATGTTCTCCTTGTAGTTGTCCCAGTGCCCGGACTTCTTCCACAGCTCGACATCGAGAATCTGCGGGCAGCGCACCTCGCCGTAGCCGGTGTCGCGGTAGACCTTGCGCATGTATTGCTCGACCGCCTGCCACACGCTCCAGCCCTTGGGGTGCCAGAACACCAGACCCGGCGCTTCTTCCTGCAGGTGGAACAGATCCTGCTGCTTGCCGATCCGGCGGTGGTCGCGCTTTTCGGCCTCTTCCAGCATGTGGACGTAGGCCTTGAGGTCCTTGTCGTTGATCCAGGCGGTGCCGTAGATGCGGCTGAGCATCGCGTTGTGGTGGTCGCCGCGCCAGTAGGCGCCGGCCACCTTCATCAATTTGAACGCGCGCAGCTTGTCGGTGCTGGGCACGTGCGGGCCGCGGCAGAGGTCGGTGAATTCGCCCTGCGTATACAGCGACAGGGTCTGGTCGGCCGGGATGCCTTCGATGATTTCGGCCTTGTAGTTCTCGCCGATGCCCTTGAAGAAAGTGATGGCGTCGTCGCGCGACTTCACGCTGCGGCTCAGCGGCAGCGCTTCCTTGACGATCTTGTGCATCTCCGCCTCGATCGCCGGCAGGTCTTCCGGCGTAAACGGGCGCTGGTAGGCGAAGTCGTAGTAGAAGCCGTTGTCGATCACCGGACCGATCGTCACCTGCGCGCCGGGAAACAGGCGCTGCACGGCCTGCGCCAGCAGGTGTGCGGTGGAATGGCGCAGGATGTCGAGCGCTTCCGGCGATTTGTCGGTAACGATGGCAAGCGAGGCATCGTGGTCGATGCGGAAACTGGCATCGACCAGTTGGCCATCGACCTTGCCCGCCAGCGCGGCCTTGGCGAGGCCGGCGCCGATCGAAGCGGCCACGTCGGCCACGGTCTGGGGATGGTCGTATTGGCGAACGGAGCCGTCGGGGAGAGTGATGTTGATCATGATGATTCAGGGTACAGGGACCGGGGACCGGGGACCGGGGACCGGGGACCGGGGACCGGGGACCGGGGACCGGGGACCGGGGACCGGGGAGATTGTGATTTGAAAGACTTGCGATAGAGCAAGCTGTTTTGCGTTTTCAGTTGAATAAAAACAAAAAAGCGCCGAAGCGCTTTTCGAGTGCCCGCAGTCAACGGGCGCGAATGCGTCGGCAGGTATCAATCGTGGCGGTGGGTAGTGTCCATGTCGCACGCTCGGCCGGCGTTGCTGCGGGCCACCTTGTCTCGTTCGTTGCCACGCCAATGCTCTTGTTTGAGAGCTGGCGTGGTGGGCGGTACAGGGTTCGAACCTGTGACCCCTACCATGTCAAGGTAGTGCTCTACCGCTGAGCTAACCGCCCGCTTTCCTGCATCGGGTCGCGAATTGTAGCCTGCCGGCGCGGATCCGGACAACCGGCAGCCCACCGCTCCCTCGGCTGGCCCTTCGACGCCGCCCTCGCGGAGAAACAGCCGGCGGGCGGCGCGTGAACAGCTTTGGCACCTGCGACGCGCCATATTCGGCCGCCGTTATACGATGACCCGTCGATCAAGCCGCCTGCTGTTGCGTCATCGGCAATCCGCCCAGTTGAAAGGCAACGCCCATGGGACCACGATTCAATACTCGCCTTGCCACCTCGCCGGACCGGGAGCAGATCTACCGGATCCGCCACGCCGTCTATGCGGATGAACTGGGCCAGCATGCAAGCAACGCCGAAGGCGCGTTGCGCGATCCGCTGGACGCCGAAAACGACTATCTGGTGGTGCTGGAGCACGACAAGGTGGCCGCCTTCATCGCGATCACACCGCCAGCCGCCAGCAGATTCTCGATCGACAAGTATTTTCCTCGGGCGGATCTCCAGGTTCAGTTTCACGACGCCCTGTACGAACTGCGGCTGTTGACCGTGCTGCCCGAGTACCGGCATTCGGCCGTCCTGCCGCTGCTGGTTCGTGCCACCTTCGGCTACCTGCACGCTCGCGGCGCGACCGAGGCGATCGCGATTGGCCGCAGCGACATCCTCAGGATGTACGAGAGCATCGGCTTCAAACGACTCGGCCTGACCACCCGCTCCGGGCGCGTGAGCTATGAGCTGATGCGGATCGACGAGGACGGTTTCCGCCGGCATGGCGCGAAATTCCTGCGCGCCGCTTCCTCCGCCACGGAGTCGTCGGACGCGAAATCAGCGCTCGACGATGCCGAATCCCATGCGATCGCCTACCACGGCGGCGCGTTTTTCGAGGCCATCGGTCCACGCTTCGATGCGCTCGATGACAAAGACGCGGTCATCAGCGCCGACGTTCTCGATGCCTGGTTCGATCCGGCGCCGGAAGTGACCGACACCATCGCCCGGCACATCGAATGGAGCTGCAAGACCTCGCCCCCGACCCACGCCGAGGGCGTCTTGTCCACCCTGTCCGAATGTCGCGGCCTGCCGGAAACGCATTTCGTGCTCGGCGCCGGCTCGTCGGATTTGATGTTCCGGGCAATCCGTCTTTGGGTGACGCCGCACAGCCGCGTGCTGCTGCTCGACCCCACCTACGGCGAATACGCGCACATCCTCGAAAACGTCATCGGCTGCACGCCGGACCGATTCGCACTTACCAAGGAGACCGGATACGCCATCGACGTCGACGCGCTGCACGCCGCCTTCGCCAAGGGCTACGACTGGATCTTCCTGGTCAATCCGAACAGCCCGACGGGTTCGGTTCTGACCCATGCGCAGCTGGTCTCCCTGCTCGACGCCATGCATCCCAGGACCCGCCTGTGGCTGGACGAAACCTACATCGACTATGTCGATTCCAAGGCGACGTTGGAACCGCAGGCTGCCGCGCATGAACGCGTCGTGGTCTGCAAATCGCTGTCGAAGTGCTACGCCCTGTCCGGACTGCGCGCGGCTTATCTGTGCGGCTCCGAATCCGCGATGGCGCAGGTGCGGAAGGTGACACCGCCGTGGGTGCTGGGACTGCCGACCCAGATCGCCGTCATCAGCGCTCTGAACAATCCGCGCTACTACGAGAAGCAGTGGGCCAGAACCCGCCTGCTGCGCGAACAACTGTCCGTCATGCTGGACGACATCGGCATCACGACCCTCGGTTCACAGGCGAATTTCCTGCTGTGCTCGCTGCGCGACGGGGCGGTCACCGCACGCCACCTGATCGACGATTGCCGAAGCAAAAAACTGTTCCTGCGCAGCCTCGAAAATTTCGGCAGCCGGATCGATCCCTACACGTTCCGTATCGCGGTCAAGGATCCGGACACCAACCACAGGATGGTCGGAATCCTCGCCGAGGCGCTGGCACAGACGTAGCCGGCCTGCGGCAACGGGCGCGAACCCGCTCGCTCTTGCAATTTTTCCCAACCGGAGCAATGCCTGCTAAGGATGCTCTGAATAACTGCCGTCATCCCCGCGAAGGCGGGGATCCAGCTCTTCAAGTCATTGAATTACAAAAAGCTGGATTCCCGCCTTCGCGGGAATGACGAGTACAAGCGGGATTGTTCAGACCTTCCCTAAAGGCTGGCCTCGCGCAGCCGATGGATCAGGTCGCGCACCCGCGCCGCGTCCTCGAACTCCAGGTCGCGCGCGTGCTGGTGCATTTCCTGCTCCAACGCCTTGATCCGCGCTTCCTGCTGGGTCGGGCTCAGACGCAGGTATTCCTGCTCCGGTTCGGCCACCCGCCGGGTCTTGCCGCGCCCCTTCAGCTCGCCCGGTTCGGCGCGCGCGCCTTCCATCACGTCGCGCACCGCCCGCTGCACCGACTGCGGGGTGATTCCATGTTCGACGTTGTAGGCAACCTGCCGGCTGCGACGGCGGTCTGTTTCGTCGATGGCCACCCGCATCGAACGGGTGATGCTGTCGGCGTACAGGATCGCCTTGCCGCGCAGGTTGCGCGCGGCGCGGCCGATGGTCTGGATCAGCGAGCCGCTGCTGCGCAGGAACCCTTCCTTGTCGGCATCTAGAATCGCCACCAGCGACACCTCAGGCATGTCCAGCCCCTCGCGCAGCAGGTTGATGCCGACCAGCACGTCAAACACGCCCAGCCGCAGATCGCGGATGATTTCCACCCGTTCGACAGTGTCAACATCGGAGTGCAGGTAGCGCACCTTGGCGCCGTGTTCGCCCAGATATTCGGTCAGGTTCTCGGCCATGCGCTTGGTCAGCACCGTGACCAGGACACGATCGCCCAGCGCGACGCGTTCCTTGATTTCGCCGAGCAGATCGTCGACCTGGGTCGCCACCGGGCGGATCTCGACCGCGGGATCGACCAGCCCGGTCGGGCGCACCACCAGTTCGGTAATCTCGCCGCCGGCCTCGCGCAGCTCATACGGCCCCGGCGTTGCCGAAACATAGACGCTGCGCGGCGCGCGCGCTTCCCACTCCTCGAACCGAAGCGGCCGGTTATCGAGCGCCGAGGGCAGCCGGAAGCCGAATTCCACCAGCGTTTCCTTGCGCGAGCGGTCGCCCTTGTACATCGCGCCGATCTGCGGAATGGTCACGTGCGATTCGTCGACCACCAGCAGGGAATCGGTCGGCAGGTAATCGAACAGGGTCGGCGGCGGCTCGCCGGGCGCGCGCCTGGTCAGGTGCCGAGAGTAGTTTTCGATCCCGCTGCAGTAGCCGACTTCGGCCATCATTTCCAGATCGAACTGGGTGCGCTGCTGCAAGCGCTGCGCCTCGACCAGTTTGTTGTTCGCGTACAGGTATTCCAACCGCTCGCGCAGCTCCGTCTTGATCGTCCCAACCGCGGCCAGGATACGTTCGCGCGGCGTCGCATAGTGGGTCTTTGGATAGACCACGTAGCGCGGCAGCCGGCGCAAAATTTGCCCGGTCAACGGGTCGAACATCGACAACTGCTCGACCTCGCCGTCGAACAATTCGATCCGCAGCGCTTCTAGATCGGATTCGGCCGGAAACACATCGACGGTTTCGCCGCGCACGCGGAAGGTGCCGCGGTCGAGCACCATTTCGTTGCGGCTGTATTGCAGGGTGGTCAGATGACGTAGCAATTCGCGCTGGTCGATGCGCTCGCCGCGCGAAAGAATCAGCCGCATCGCCAGATAGTCTTCCGGCGCGCCGAGGCCGTAGATCGCCGACACCGAAGCGACGACGATCGTGTCGCGACGCGACAGCAGCGCCTTGGTCGCCGCCAGCCGCATCTGCTCGATGTGGTCGTTGATCGAACTGTCTTTCTCGATGAAGGTGTCGCTGGCCGGAACGTAGGCTTCGGGCTGGTAGTAGTCGTAGTAGCTGACGAAATATTCGACCGCGTTGTGCGGGAAGAACGCCTTGAATTCGCCGTACAGCTGCGCCGCCAGCGTCTTGTTCGGCGCCATCACCAGCGTCGGCTTTTGCACCCGCTGGATCAGGTTGGCTACGGTGTAGGTCTTGCCGGAGCCGGTGACGCCGAGCAGCACCTGTTTGGCCAGTCCGTTCCCGAAGCTGGCCACCAGCTTTTCGATCGCCTGCGGCTGGTCGCCCGCCGGCTGATAGGGCGCGGTCAGTTCGAAGCGGTCGGAATGGATCGCCAGATCGACGTCGGTGGGAACGGCCGTGGTCATTTTCGTGTGTCTGTACGCAACAGCGCAGTTTAGCGCGTCGCTCCAACCCGACGCCGCCGCGGCAACGTCCGAGTCGCCTGCGGCATGAATTCCGATGATCGGATGCGGTATCCGCCGATCGGCAACGCAAGCGTCGCTCCCTAACCTGTTCACACGCCATCGGGAGCCACGCCATGCGCCTTCGTCACGCCGGATTCACCCTCATCGAACTGTCCGTGACCACCGCCGTGCTGGGCATTCTGTCCAGCGTTGCGTTGGTTCCGATGCAGCGACTGGTCGAGCACCAGCGCGCATCCAGCACCATCGAATCGCTGCAAACGCACATGGCGCTGGCGCGAACGGCGGCCATTTCGCGCAACCGTGCGACCGTCCTGTGCCCGACGTCCGACGCTGTCGGCTGCGCCAACAGCAGCGACTGGAGCAGCGGCTGGATGCTGTTCGTGGACGAGAACCGCAACCGTCTGCGCGACCCAAACGAGGAAGTTTTGCGCATGGACGTGCGCGAAGGCGGCCGGCCTCTGCGCATTGCCAGCAGCAACGGTCGCAAACGGCTGGTCTACCACACGGACGGCTCCAGCGCCGGCACCAACCTGACGCTCTCGATCTGCAACAACGGCGGCGACCTTCTGGGTCAGGTCATCGTCAACAACATCGGCCGCCCGCGTAGCCAGCGGCCCAAGACGCCGACCCCCTGCCCGGCCTGAACGGGGCAGATCCGGTCGATCGCCCAATCAGTCCCGCAGCCCGCTTGCCCAGCAGCAGATCGCCCGACTACAATGCGCGTCCCCGCCCGAATAGCTCAGCCGGTTAGAGCACTTGACTGTTAATCAGGGGGTCGTTGGTTCGAGTCCAACTTCGGGCGCCATATTTTTCAATGACTTAGCGCCATCCTTCGGGTGGCGTTTTTCATTTCAGCAGCGCCAAACCGTCACCTGCCGCCGATTGCCAAATCCGTGCGTGCCTGCCGCATGTCTTTTTGTACGGTATGATTCCGTACAAAGAGAACCGCCATGACCGCTACCGCTGCCCGTCTCGACCTGCGTTTGAACGCTTCCGATAAAGCGCGCATTTCTCGCGCCGCCGATCTGCGTGGCGTGCCGCTGTCCGCATTCGTGCGCGATGCAGTGTTGCGCGAGGCTGACAACGTGATGGCGGCTGAATTGACCGTCACCTTGTCGGTGGAAGAATCGCGGCGCTTCTTGGATGCGCTGGATAAGCCATTCAAGCCGAATGCCAAGCTGAAGAAGGCGATGGCCGAGGCCGCCGGTTTGGCCAAAGCACGCTGACTTCGCCGCGTGGCACTGCATATCACCCCGCTCAACGGGCGCCTGCACGACCGCGCCGACTTTGCCTGCGGCGAGCCCGCGCTCAACCACTACCTGCTCCAGCAGGCCGGGCAGTATCAGCGCGACGGCATTGCTACCACCCATGTCCTGGCCGATGGCAGCGACCCGGCACGGATCCTTGGCTATTGCAGCCTGGCCGCCGCGCAGTTGAATCTGGACGAACTGCAACCGTCCGACCGCAAGCGCCTGCCCGCCTATCCAGTGCCTGCCGTGCGCATTGCCAGGCTGGCCGTTGCAGCCTATGCACAAGGGCATGGATATGGCCGCCTGCTGGTGGGCCATGCGGCCAATTGCGCCAGCGCCTTGCGCCAGACTGATCTTGCCCCTGTTTCACGGACACCCGGTTAAGCGATTCAATATCGCAACCCGAGGTGAGACAGATGATCAAGAA
>JADFDQ010000007.1 GCA_018262705.1 Xanthomonas sp. | reverse complement strand
TGCCGAATGCTCGTGCGCCTATGCTCTACCGCACTTCGGGCCATCTCCCGGCGTTGAGATGGCCTCACCATTTTTTTGCCATCGCCTCCTTCAATAGGTCGGCACTGAGCTGAGCCTCGGCATACAGCTTCTTCAGCCGCCGGTTTTCGTCCTCCAACTCCTTGAGCCGGGAGATCATCGACGCATCCATGCCGCCGAACTTGCTGCGCCACTTGTAGAAGGTCGCCGAACTGATGCCGTGCTCGCGGCATAGCTCCGGAACAGAGGTGCCGGCCTGAGCCTGCCTGAGCACGGCGATGATTTGACTGTCGGTGAATCGGGATGTCTTCATGGAACCTCCTCGGGAAAGCGTACGAGAAAATTCCACTTCTGACGCCTGCTAATTTGCGGGGGGATTACCATTCCTGCATCCATTTGGTCAGCCTACGCACTCAGTCAATTCAACGTCGACAAGAAAATCGTTCAAGCACTCGCATCTCAGATAAAATAATCAGTACGATGCTTCAGCAGCTCACGCGCGTTTCATTCTTTATTTTTGAGTTCATGGCATCGGTGCTTAATTTGTATTCGAAGCCAACGATGGCGTGCACGAAAAAAACCAACAAGAACACCCCGCCGTCTTATCCGCTATGCGTTACGCGGACTGCTACACTCCCCGCATGAGTTTTATCGCCCACGCCCTGACCGGCAGCAAGCCGGAACAATTCGCACAGCTGTTGCAGCAGGCGCGTGCGCTGCTGCACGGCGAGCGCGACCGCATCGCCAACGCCGCCAACCTGTCGGCGCTGGTGTATCACGCGCTGCCGGACTTGAACTGGGCCGGCTTCTATTTCTTCGACGGCAGCGAGCTGGTGGTTGGGCCGTTCCAGGGGCTGCCGGCCTGTGTGCGCATCCCATTGAGCAAGGGCGTGTGCGGGGCGGCGGCGCGCACGCGGCAGACCCAATGGGTCGAGGACGTGACTGCGTTCGTCGGCCATGTGGCCTGCGATTCGGCCAGCCGTTCCGAACTGGTGGTGCCGCTGTACGACGGCGAGTCGTTGATCGGCGTGTTCGATCTCGACAGTCCGACGCTGGCACGTTTCGATGCCGACGACCAGCGCGGGCTGGAAGCGATCGCTGAAGTCTGGATGGAGTCGATCCGGTGAACGCCAAACTTCGCAACATCGGACCGAAATCGGCGGCGTGGCTGCGTCAGGTCGGGCTGCGCACGCGCGAAGACCTGATCGCCATCGGCGCCGCAAATGCCTTCGTCAAGGTGCGTCGCGCCGGATTCAAGCCCAGTCTGAATCTGCTCTACGCGCTGGAAGGCGCGCTGCAGGACTGCCACTGGCAAGAGATTCCGGAAGCGCGCCGCAGTGAATTGACGCGCATCGCCGAAGCGGGACTGGCGGCATTGCCCCCACCCCGCAATCGACCTGTCGCGGCGCCAGTCCATACCACCCACCATGACGCCGATCCAGCTCCCGCGCTGGATCTGCTCGACGATGCGCCCGACTCCGGTTCCGAATCCTGACATGCCTTCAGGGATGGTCTGAATTGCTCAGAGCTTCCTCAGCGCAGTTGCAGCCACTGCGCGAAGCACGCAAACCCGATAAACTGGCGCCGCTTCAGGTGATCCCACGGCGATAGCCCGCTGCGGGATTGAAACGGGAAGCCGGTGACGATGCGCCCTGCGCGTATCCATGCCGGCGCTGCCCCCGCAACGGTAAGCGAGACAAGCTCGACAACGGCCACTGTGCATGCACGGGAAGGCGTCGAGCGGGAACGCGGCGTCATGCGTTCCGCCCGCAAGCCCGGAGACCGGCCCGAAGCACGTCTGGTTGCGATGCGGCGGGCATCGTGCGAGTCCGCGCGTGCGCCTGCCTGCGCCGATCCGTACATCCGCCGCTTTGCAGCCGTCCTTCCCCACAAGGGCGCGCGGGCGTGCGCGCCGGAGACCCCACATGCACCACGGCACCTCCCTGTTCCACCTCACTGCCATCGCAGCCGCGCTGGTTGCTTCCAGCCTTGCCAACGCACAGGAAAGCGACACCAAACAGCTCGATGGCGTCGTCGTCACCGCCACCCGAACGCCCACCACGGTCGATGCCGCGCTGGCCGCGGTCGAAGTCATTGATCGCAGCCAGATCGACGCCAGCGGCGCGCAGTCGCTGCCGGAGTTGCTGCGCGGCCGCGCCGGGATCACCGTCGTCAATCAGGGCGGCGCCGGCAAGCTCAGCACGCTGTCGCTGCGCGGCGCCGAATCCGACCACACCTTGTATCTGATCGACGGCGTGCGGATCGGTTCGACCACGTCGGGCTTTGCCGCGCTGCAGGACATCCCGCTCGACCAGATCGAACGCATCGAAATCGTGCGCGGCCCACGCTCGTCGCTGTACGGCGCCGACGCGATCGGCGGTGTGATCCAGATTTTCACCCGCCGCAGCACCACGCCCGGAACCCATGGCCACGTCCGCCTTGCCGTGGGCAGCCATGGGCGTCGCGAAGCCTCTGCCGGCGTCGATCTGCGCGGCGTGCGCGGCGGCATCGGCGTTGACCTTGCCCACCAGTCCACCGATGGCATCACCGCCTGCCGCGGCTATTTCGATCCGGTGACCTTTGCCGGCGCCGGCTGCTTCATCATTCCCGGCACCCAGCTCGACCGCGACGGTTACCGCAACAACAGCGTCACGCTGCGCGCCGATTACGCGCCGAACGACCAGTGGACATTCGACGCACGTGCGTTTCGCGCCACCGGCCACAACGATTACGACGGCGACTACACCGACAATTCGGACATCGTGCAAGAGGTGGTCGGCGGCCATGTGCGTTTTGCACCCTCGCAGAACGTGCAGCTCGCGCTTGGCATCGGCCGCAGCACCGATGACTCAAAGAACTTCTTCGCCAGCACGCTCATGAACCGATACCTCACCCACCGCGCCAGCGCCAATCTTCAGGCCGATTTCACCGTGTCCAAGGGCCAAGTGTTGACTGCCGGTCTCGACTGGCTGCGCGACGACGCCCGCGTGACCGATCCATGGTCGCCGTTCGCAGCCGTGCGCCACAACCGCGCCGATTACCTGCTCTATCAGGGCGACTTCGGCACGCAGGATCTGCAGGCCTCGCTGCGTCACGATCGCGACAACCAGTTTGGCGGCGCCACCACCGGCAGCCTCGCCTGGGGGATCGACTTCGCTCCCGGCTGGCGCTTCACCGCCAGCCACGGCACCGCGTTCAAGGCGCCCAGCTTCAACGAACTCTATTACCCCGGCTTCTCCAATCCGCTGCTACGACCGGAGCGCTCACGCAGCACGGAACTGTCCCTGATCCGCAGCGGCGCGAACTGGCGCGTGCAGGCCAACGCTTACGACACCCGCATCCGCAACCTGATCGCCTGGGATGCCAGCATCTTCAAGCCCGGCAACGTGGATCTGGCCCATATCCGCGGGCTGGAACTGACCGGCGATGCGCAGTTGGGCGACTGGTCGGTGCACGGCCAGATCGGCTGGCTGAACGCACGCAACGCCAGCGCCGGTTTTGCGCATGGGCTGCGGCTGGCGCGGCGTCCGAACCACAGCGCGCGGATCGACATTGACCGCAAGCTGGGCGACTGGAGCGTCGGCGTGTCAGTCGTGGGCGAAGGCGCTCGCTGGGACGACGTTGCCAACACCCTGCGCGTGGGCGGCTACGGCACGCTAAGCGCGCGCGTGGCGTGGCGCTTTGCGCCGGGATGGACGCTGCAAGGCAATCTGACCAATGCCTTCGACAAGCGCTATGAAACCAGCGCCTTCTACAACCAGCCGGGCCGTGAATTCCTGCTCAGCTTGCGCTGGCAGCCGGAATAAGAAGCACGGTGGAAGAACGCAAAGCCCGGCAGAGATGTTGGGCTTTTTTTCAGGCGTTTTTGTCGATGGAAAGTGCGAAGGTGTTGCTGCAATCGCGTCGGCAAAGCCGCTGGGGTGAAGTCAAGGAGGAAATGGCGGCCGCAGGCCGACATCGGGGGACATGAGCACCAGCGGCTTTGCCGACGCGATTGCGACACGCATCCAAGCCGCTCTGATTTGACTTAGTCGTGGAGTCGCCGCGGTTTCAGCGAATGTCCTCCGATGGCGACTGAACGTCGCCATCTCCACCTTTACTTCGCTGAAACTGCGGCGACCCCACGCCTTGATGCATTCCTCGCAGAACCTTGGAAGCACGACGCAACCACGCCATCCACGCCCTTGGCCGTCTGTGCGATCCTTGCCGAATGAGCCAGCAAACGCCCAACGAAGCGCTGCGCGCACTCGCCATCGAAGCCGCGCAGTCCGCCTACGCGCCGTATTCGAAGCTGCGCGTCGGCGCCGCGCTGCGCTCGACCAACGGCCACACCTACACCGGCTGCAACGTCGAGAACGCCTCGTTCTCGATTGGCGGCTGTGCCGAACGTGCGGCGATCGCCACGGCAGTGCAGGCCGAAGGCAGCACATTCCAACTTGCCGCCATTGCGGTTGCGGCGTTCGCGCAGGACGACAAGGAACTGCCTATCACCCCCTGCGGCGCCTGCCGGCAGGCGCTGGTCGAATTCGGACCGCAGGCACAGGTGAGTTTTCGTCAGCCGGACGGGACATGGATTGAAGTCGGCGCCGACGCGCTGTTGCCCTACCGGTTCGCGTTCCCGCAGCGATAAGCCGCGTCAGGCATCCAACCATTCGTGCAGCGGCACGACCGCAGGCGGCGCCTCGCCCAGCGTGTACGCGGCGCGCACCTGCGCCAGCGCGCGTTCGGCATCGGATTGCGTGCGCGCATGGATCATGGCCAACGCATCACCGCGTTCGATGCGCTGCCCGCGTTCGGCAATTTCGGCCAAACCCACCGCGTGGTCGATGCCCACATCCGGTCGGCGACGTCCGCCGCCCAGATCGATCACGCATTCGCCCAGCGCGCGCACGTTGATCGCCTGCACGAAACCGGCACGCTGCGATTCGACCGCAACCTGCACCGGCGCCTGCGGCAGCTGCCGGGTGGTGTCATCCAGCAGATCGCTCGGGCCGCCCAGCGCGGCCACCATTCGCTCGAAGCGTTCGGCCGCCGCGCCGCTGACCAATGCCCGTTCGAGCTTGGACATGGCCTCAGTCTCGTTCGCTGCCAATCCACCCAACTGCAGCATCCGCGCCGATTCCACCAGCACCAGCGCGCGCAGACGCGGACAGGCCGGCCCGCCGATCAGCAAATCAATGATTGCACGCACTTCCAGCGCGTTGCCGGCATCGCGCCCCAGCACCTGCCCCATGTCGGACAGCAGCGCTGAGAGCCGCAGCCCGCTGGCTTTCGCCACCGATTGCATCGCTGCGGCAAGCGCTCGGGCATCGGCAAGCTCCGGCGTTTGCGCACCGTTGCCGACCTTGACGTCGAGCACCAGCGCCTGTGCGCCGCCGGCAAGCTTTTTCGACAAAATCGACGCCACGATCAGCGCCTGCACGTCGACCGTGGCCGTCACATCGCGCACCGCGTACAGGCGCCGGTCGGCCGGCGCCAGATCATCGGTCTGGCCGATGATCGCGCAGCCCACGCCGGCGACCACCTGACGCATGCGCTCGGGCGTCGGGTAGGCGTCGTAACCGGGCAGGCTTTCCAGCTTGTCGAGGGTGCCGCCGGTGTGCCCCAGCCCGCGTCCGGACAGCATCGGCACATAGCCGCCGCAGGCGGCAACCAGCGGCGCCAGTGCGAGGCTCACGCAATCGCCGACGCCGCCGGTCGAATGTTTGTCCAGCGCCGGACCGGGCAGATCGCGCCAATCGAGGCTGCGTCCGGAATCGCGCAGCGCCACGGTGAAATCACCGCACTCCTGCGCGTCCATTCCGCGCAGCGCCACCGCCATCGCAAACGCGCCCACTTGGCCTTCGCTCCAGCGGCCGCTGCCGATGCCCTGCGCGATCTCGTGCAGTTGCTCGGCGGACAGCCGCCCGCCTTCGCGTTTGATACGCAGCAGCGCCGTGGTCGACCCGTTCGTCATGCCCTATTCCACCGTCACCGATTTGGCGAGGTTGCGCGGCTTGTCGACGTCGGTGCCGCGCGCCAGCGCGACGTGGTAGGCCAGCAGCTGCACCGGGATGGCGTGCACGATCGGCGACAGTTCGCCGACGTGGCGCGGCGTGCGGATCACGTGCACCGCGTCGGAGGCCTCGAAGCTCGAATCGGCATCGGCGAACACGAACATTTCGCCGCCGCGCGCGCGCACTTCCTGGATGTTCGACTTCACCTTTTCCAGCAGCGCATCGTTGGGCGCGATCACCACCACCGGCATTGCCTCGTCCACCAGCGCCAGCGGCCCGTGCTTGAGCTCGCCGGCCGGATAGCCCTCGGCGTGGATGTAGGAAATTTCCTTGAGCTTGAGCGCGCCTTCCAGCGCGATCGGATAATGCACCCCGCGGCCGAGGAACAGCGCGTGCTGGCGCGAAGCGAAGCGCGCCGCCCACGCCGCAATCTGCGGTTCCAGATTGAGCGCGTGCTGCACGCTGCCCGGAAGGTGGCGCAGTTCTTCCAACAACTCGTCTTCGCGCGTGGCGTCGATCCGACCGCGCAGCTTGCCCAGCACGCCGGCCAGCGCAAACAGCGCCACCAATTGTGTGGTGAACGCCTTGGTTGAAGCCACGCCGATTTCCGCACCTGCGCGGGTCAGGAACAGCAGCCGACTGGCGCGCGGAATGGCGCTTTCCGGCACGTTGCAGATCGACAGGGTCTTGGCGTGCCCGTTCGCCTTGGCGTGCTTGAGCGCCTCCATGGTGTCGAGGGTTTCCCCGGACTGCGAGATGGTGACGACCAGCTGGCGCGGATTGACGACCACGCTGCGGTAGCGGTACTCGCTGGCGATGTCCACCGCGCAGGGAATGCCGACCATGGCTTCGATCCAGTAGCGCGCCGCCAGCCCGGCGTAGTAGCTGGTGCCACAGGCGAGGATTTGCACCGCATCGACGTCGGCGAACAGTTGTTCCGCATCCGATCCGAACAACGCCGGATCGAAGCCGCCCGCCGCGACGATGCCTTCCAGCGTGTCGGAAATCGCCCGCGGCTGCTCGTGGATTTCCTTCTGCATGAAGTGGCTGTACGGCCCCAGTTCCAGCGAGGCCAGCGACACGTCGGAGACGTGCACATCGCGTTCGACCGGCGCGTCATCGGCATCGAACACCTGCACGACCTCGCGGGTGATCCGCGCGGTATCGCCTTCTTCGAGAAAGATCACCCGCCGCGTGGCAGAGACAATCGCCGATACGTCGGAGGCGACGAAGTTCTCGCCTTCGCCCAACCCGATCAGCAGCGGACAGCCCATCCGCGCCGCCACCAGCGTGTCCGGATCGCGGCGGTCGATCACCGCCAGCGCGTAGGCGCCGTGCAGTTCCTTCACCGCCGCCTGCAGCGCCGTCAGTAAGTCCTTGCCCTGCGCGCGGTGGTGGTGAATCAGGTGCGCGACGACCTCGGTATCGGTTTGTGATTCGAATGCGTAGCCCAGCGCCTGCAGGCGCGCGCGCTGCGCTTCGTGGTTCTCGATGATGCCGTTATGGACCAGCGCCAGATCGCCGTGACTGACGTGCGGATGCGCGTTGCATTCCGTCACGCCGCCGTGGGTGGCCCAGCGCGTGTGGCCGATGCCGAGCGTGGCGTGGACGCCTTCCGCCTGTGCCGCAGCCTCCATTTCCGCGACCCGGCCGGTGCGGCGTACGCGCCGGATCTGCCCGCCGTCGACCACGGCAACGCCGGCCGAATCGTAGCCGCGATATTCCAGCCGCTTCAGCCCATCCACCAGCTGCGCCACGACGTCACGGTGGGCAATGGCGCCGACGATTCCGCACATGCAGGCGTTTTCCGTTCGCGAAAAGGCAAGTGTAGTCGCTGCCGCGGCGCAAGCGTCCGCGCGGACGGGCCGCCTGTCCGGACGGACGCCGACGTGAAATATAAATTCTTTCAATATCAATGTGTTGGAGTTGGCACGCAAATTGCGACATGGGAAGCATGGACAGCCCTTCCTCCCGCAGCAACGCCACCGGCCGCCCCGGCATCCGCGACACGTCGGCGCAGGATCAGCGCGCTGCCACGCCATCCAGCAAGCGGCGCTGGATTCTCCCCGGCATCGCCGCCGCAGTCGCCGTGGGTCTGATCGGCTGGACCGCCAGCGGCTGGCTGGCCGGCGCCCACTCGTTCGATGCTGCGCGCCTGCGCATCGCGCCGGTGACGCGCGGCGATCTGGTGCACGACCTCAGCGCCGAAGGCCGGGTGATTGCCGCCAACAGTCCGACCCTGTATGCCATCGCCGCCGGCACCGTCACCTTGAGCGTGGTGGCTGGCGACAAGGTGGCCAAAGGGCAGGCGCTGGCCGTGATCGACAGCCCCGAATTGCGCAGCCGTCTGGTGCAGGAAGAATCCACCCTCGCCAGCATGGACGCCGAGGCCAATCGCGCCCAACTCGACGCCCAGATCGTGCGCGCCAACGCCCAGCGCGCGCTCGATCAGGCCGGCATTGATCGCACCGCCGCCATGCGCGATCTGGAACGCTACCAGCGCGCCTACGAAGGCGGCGCCGTTGCGCAAAACGATTTGGCGCGCGCCCAGGACATGCTGAAGAAGGCCGAGATCGGACTGGTCGCCACCCGGCGCGAGTCTTCGCTGCAGGGTGCCGGCGCCGGTCTCGACGTGCGCAATCGGCAAATGCTGGCGCAGCGCCAGCGTGCGGTGGTCGACGAGGCGCGGCGGCAGGTCGAAGCGCTCACCTTGCGTGCTCCGTTCGATGGCCAGGTCGGCCAGATCCAGGTTCCGCAAGGCACCAGCGTCGCCGCCAACGGTGCGGTGCTCAGCGTGGTGGATCTGAGCAAGTTCGAGGTCGAAATCAAGGTTCCGGAGAGTTTCGCGCGCGACCTCGGTCTCGGCATGCCGGCGCAGATCGGCGTTAACAACGCCAACTCCGCCGGCGAAATCGCCGCCGTTTCGCCGGAAGTGGTGAACGGCGAAGTGACCGCCCGCGTGCGTTTCGCAAGCGGCAAGCAGCCGCCCGGCCTGCGCCAAAATCAGCGCCTGACCGTGCGCATCGTGATGGACACTCGGCGCAACGTGCTGATGGTGGAACGCGGTCCGTTCCTCGATCAGGACGGCGGTCACTTCGCCTATGTCGTCGACGGCCATACCGCCGTGCGCCGCCCGATCTCCGCCGGCACCAGCAGCATGGCCAGCGTGGAAATTCTTTCTGGACTGAAGGCCGGCGACCGTATCGTCGTCTCCGGTAGCGATCAGTTCAACAACGCGGATCAAGTCCGCATCACCGGCAACTGAAGGAGCAACGCAATGAACACGTTCCCCCTGTACCCACCGCGCTTTCGCTGGACTCCGGAGCAGCTTGCCGATGCAGTGCCGCTGCGCCTGTCCGAAGTGTTCCGCTTCGAAGCGCCAAACGCACGCGCCGCCAACGCGCCACGCCACGGCAAACGTGCCGCCAGCTACCTCGCCGACACCAGCGCACCCGCCCCGTTCCGCGTCTCCTGACCTTAACCGCAAGGACCCCCGCCATGTTGGACATGCGCCAAATCACCAAGGTGTACCGCACCGAACTGGTCGAGACCCACGCCCTGCGCGCCCTCGACCTGCACGTTGCCGATGGCGAATTTGTCGCCGTCACCGGGCCATCGGGTTCGGGCAAGACCACCTTCCTCAACATCGCCGGCCTGCTCGAAGAGTTCACCGGCGGTGAATACTCGCTTGATGGCGTGAACGTGAAGGGCCTGAACGACAACGCCCGCAGCCGACTGCGCAATGAAAAAATCGGTTTCATTTTCCAGAGCTTCAACCTGATTCCCGATTTGAACCTGTTCGACAATTGCGACGTACCGCTGCGCTACCGCGGCAAGCCGGCGAGCGAACGCAAGCTGCGCATCGAAGACGCGCTGGGTCTGGTCGGACTCGGCTCGCGCATGAAGCACTACCCTGCGGAACTGTCAGGCGGCCAGCAGCAACGCGCTGCCATTGCCCGCGCGCTGGCCGGCAGCCCCAAGCTATTGCTGGCCGACGAGCCCACCGGCAACCTGGATTCGCAGATGGCGCGCAGTGTGTTGGAGCTGCTGGAAGACATCAACGAACAAGGCACCACGATTGTGATGGTGACCCACGACCCGGAACTGGCGGCGCGTGCGCAACGCAATGTGCACATCGTGGATGGCATGGCTACCAACTTGTCTGTCACATCCGCCCTGCAACGCTCGCTGCATACCGACAGCGCCAGCCCCGCCACCGCCTGAGGGCACCGCCATGTTCGGCTACTACCTCAACCTCGCCCTGCGCAGCTTCAAGCGCAACCGCGCCATCACCGCGCTGATGGTGCTCACGATCGCCTTCGGCGTGGCCGCATCGATGACCGCGTGGTCGGTGTTCCGCGCCGTCTCCGGCGATCCGATTCCGTGGAAATCGGCGCAGCTGTTCGTTCCGCAGATCGGCAGCTGGGAGCCCGACGCCCGCAATTCCGATAACGAGCCGCCGCCGGCGATGAGCTACATCGATGCCACCGCGCTGATGCGCGACCACAAGGCAACGCTGCAATCGGCGATCTACCAGATCGCGCCGTCCATCGTTCCGCCGGATGCGTCCCGCCATCCGGTCAACGTGCGCGGACGTGCGATTTTCAACGAATTCTTTCCGATGCTCGACGTGCCGTTCGCGCACGGCCACGGCTGGACTGCAGCCGACGACGCCAACCGCGCGCCGGTGGCCGTGATCAGCCGCAGGCTGAGCGAAAAGCTGTTCGGCACCGACGTCGGTGTCGGCCGCGACCTCAACGTCGAAGGGCGCAACTACCGCATCGTCGGCGTGCTGGCCCAATGGAACCCGCAGCCGATCTTCTACGACGTGGTCAACAGCGGCGGCTTCGACTCGGAGCAAGACGACGTTTTCCTGCCGTTTACCACCGCCATTGCCAACGGCATCGAAAACCAGGGCAACACCAACTGCAACGCCACGCCCACCGGCAGCGGGTTCGTCGGCCTGCAGCAATCCGAATGCGTCTGGATCGCCTACATGGCGCAGCTCGACGATGCCGCTGCGGTTGCCAGCTACCGCAGCTATCTGGACAGCTATGCCGCTGCCCAGAAAGCCTCCGGTCGATTCAGTTGGCCGCCGAACAACCGCCTGCGCAACCTGCACGACTGGCTGTTGGCGCGGCATGTGGTTCCGGATGACACCCGGGTGTCGCTCCTCGTCGCATTCGGCCTGCTGCTGGTGTGTCTGGTGAACACCATCGGCCTGCTGCTCGCCAAGTTCCTTCGCCGCAGCGGCGAAATCGGCATTCGCCGCGCGCTCGGTGCGCCCAAACGGCAGATCTACCAGCAGTTCTTGATCGAAGCCGGCGCGATCGGCGTCGCCGGCGGCGTGCTCGGCGTGCTGCTGACCGCATTGGGCGTGGCCGGCGTTGGCTGGGTGATGCCGCCCGAGATCGCGCCGCTGGCACGACTGGATCTGCCGCTGCTGGCGCTGACCCTGCTGGTCTCGATTGCGGCCACCGTACTGGCCGGCCTGTATCCCACCTGGCGCGCCGCACAGGTGCAGCCGGCGTGGCAGCTCAAATCCAATTGAAGGATGATGTCATGACCCTGCATCCCATGATTTCCGCGCTGCGCAAGCACAAGGCCGGCGTGACGTTGATCGCGCTGCAGATCGCGCTGACCCTGGCCATCGTGTGCAACGCCATCTTCATCATCGGCCAGCGCGTGGAACGGGTGAACCGTCCCACCGGCCTCGACGAAAGCGATCTGCTGACCGTCACCCAGATGTGGGTCGGTGCGCCCGGCGATGCCGACCCCGGCGCGGCCGACAAGCTCGATGCCATGCTGCAGGAAGACCTGGCCGCGCTGCGCGCCCTGCCCGGCGTTGCATCGGCGGCCACGATCAACTCGCTGCCGCTGGCCAACTCGTCCTGGAACGGCGGCGTCTCCACCCATCCCGGGGACAGGCTGCAGGGCATCATCCGATCCACCTACTACTTCGGCGACGATCAGGCGCTGGCGACGCTGGGGCTGAAGCTGGTCGCCGGGCGCGCATTCACGGCAGCTGACATCGAACACATGGGGTTTCGCGACCAGCGCGACACGCCCATCGCCATCATCACTCAGAAACTGGCGAACCAGCTCTATCCGCAAGGCAATGCGGTCGGCAAGCCGATGTACATGAACGGCAGCAGCATCCCCACCACCATCATCGGCGTGATGGAGCGCTTGCAGTCGCCCGGAACCTCGAGCTGGGCGAACGAGTTCGCCTACAACTCCACCCTGATCCCGATGCGCCTGAACTCCACGTTCAGCCGCTATGCCATCCGCACCCAGCCCGGACAGTTGGACGCGGTCATGCGCGCGGTGTCTCCGGCCCTGTACAAGGTCAATCCGCAGCGCGTCATCGACGACGACGGCGTCAAGTCTTTCGCCCAGATGCGCCAGGAGGCCTATCGCGGCGATGTCGGCATGGCCCTCTTGATGGGCGCGATCTGCCTGATCCTGCTTGCCGTCACCGCGGCCGGCATCGTCGGCCTGACCAGCTTCTGGGTCGGGCAGCGCACCCGCCAGATCGGCATCCGCCGCGCGCTGGGTGCCACCCGAACACAAATCCAGCGGTATTTCCAGATGGAAAACTTCCTGATCGCCAGCCTCGGCATCGCCATCGGCCTGTTGCTGGCGTTCGCCCTCAACCAATTGTTGATGAGTAAATACGAGCTGCCACGCTTGCCATTGCTGTACTTGCCTGCCGGCGCGTTGATCTTGTGGCTGCTGGGCCAGCTTGCGGTGCTGGGCCCCGCCCGGCGTGCGGCGATGGTGCCGCCGGCCATTGCCACGCGCTCGGCCTAAGCGTCCACACTACACTTCCACCTATGCCCACCATCCTAATCATCGATGACAACGCTGCCGTAGCCGCCGCGCTGGAGGTGCTGCTGTCACTGCACGATATTCGCAGTGTGTATGCAGACTCGCCGCAGGCCGGTCTTGCGGTACTGGCGCAAACACAGATAGATCTGGTGATTCAGGACATGAACTTCCACGCCGACACCACCTCGGGGGAAGAAGGCGTGGCGTTGTTTCAACACATTCGTGCAGCGCATCCGGATTTGCCGGTGATTTTGCTCACCGCATGGACGCATCTGGAAGCGGCGGTGGAGTTGATCAAAGCCGGCGCCGCCGACTATCTGGCCAAGCCCTGGGACGACATGAAGCTGCTGGCCACCATCAACAACCTGCTGGAGTTGGGCGAAAGCCGACGGCAGTTGGTGCAAATCAATCGCAGCGAGCGCCAACGCCGCAACGCACTCGAACGCGATTTTGATTTGCGTGGCACCGTGTATGCAGACCCTGCCAGCGAAGCGGCGTTGACACTTGCCTGCCAAGTGGCGCGCGCCGACATCCCCGTGCTGATCACCGGCCCCAACGGTGCCGGCAAAGAACGCTATGCCGAAATCTTGCACTTCAACAGCGCGGTGAAGTCCGGGCCATTCGTCGCCCTCAATTGCGGCGCATTGCCCAGTGAATTGATCGAAGCCGAATTGTTTGGTGCCGATGCCGGTGCCTACACCGGCGCCAGCAAATCCCGCGAGGGCAAGTTTGAAGCGGCGGATGGCGGCACACTATTTTTGGATGAAATCGGCACCTTGCCGCTGGCCGGGCAAGTGAAGTTGCTGCGCGTACTGGAAACCGGCCGTTTCGAACGCCTTGGCAGCAACCGCGAACGCACGGTGAAGGTGCGCATCGTCAGCGCCACCAATGCCGATCTTGCCGCGCTGATTGCCGAAGGAAAATTTCGCGAAGACTTGTTCTATCGCCTCAACGGCATTGAACTGCGCGTGCTGCCATTGGCACAGCGCCCGCGCGACATTCTGCCTTTGGCGCAGCACTTTTTGCCTGCCGGAAATCGTTTGAGTGAAGACGCCGAACGCACACTGCAACGCCACGCTTGGCCGGGCAATGTGCGCGAGCTGCGCAATGTGATGCAACGCGCCGCGCTGCTGGCGCGTGGTGAGCGCATCGAAACCCCTGATCTTGCGCTGCCCACTGCAACCACGCCCCTGCCTGCCAACAGCGGCGATGAGCCTGACCGCGCCAGCATCGAAGCCTCCCTGACACGCTGTGGTGGCGTATTGGCGCAGGCTGCAGCAGAACTCGGCATGTCGCGCCAAGCCCTGTATCGCAGACTCGACCGCCTTGGTATTGCGCGCAACTGATATGCGAGCCCTTCGCAGACTCACCATTGCCAGCAAGTTCAGCGCACTGGTGTGCGTGGCCGTGATCTTGGTTGCCGTCAGCAGTGTGCAGTTGCTGCATTGGTGGCAACCCTGGGCCGCTATTGGCCTGCCTTGCGTGTTGGTTGGTGCCGCTTGCCTATTGGTAGTTCAGCGAATCTTGGCCCCTAATCGTGCGCTGTTTCGCGCCTTGGCCGGCACCGTGGCCAGCTACCGCGACGGCGACTTCAGTTTCGGCATCCATTGGGACAGCGGCGGCGATCTCGGCGACTTGGTTGCGGCGCACAATGCGCTGGGCGATACGCTGCGCGAGCAACGGCTGGCGCTGGTGCAACGCGAATTGCTACTCAACACCATGGTGCAAAACACACCGGTTGCGATGATTCTGATCGACCCCGCGCAACGCATCGTGCTGGGTAACCTTGCCGCACGCAAACTGCTGGGCGAAGGCAAACGGCTGGAGGGCCATCACTTCGATGACATCTTGGCGCATGCCGACCCTGCCGTGCAGGACGCTTTTGCGCGTGGCGGCGATGGCATGTTCACCGTCGGCAAGGAAGACGACGAGGACATTTATCATCTGTCGCGCCGCAGCTTTCGCCTCAATGGCCGTGTGCATGAATTGCTATTGCTACGCCAGCTCACCGCCGAATTGCGCCGGCAGGAAGTGCAAACGTGGAAGAAAGTGATTCGTGTGATTAGTCACGAGCTCAACAACTCGCTGGCACCGATCGCCTCGCTGGCGCACTCGGGTGCTGAGCTGCTGCGCCGCGAGCAATACCAGCGCCTGCCCGCAGCGCTTGCCACGATTGAAGAACGCGCCCGCCATTTGGAAGGCTTCATTCGCGATTACGCCCGCTTCGCCAAATTGCCCGCGCCACACGCAGAGCCGGTGCCGTGGCGCCGCTTCATCGCACAGCTGCACGCACAAGTGCGGTTCACCGATGCACTTCAGCCGGAGGACGGCGTGGCCCGCTTCGATGTCGCGCAAATTGAACAAGCTTTGATCAATTTGCTGAAAAACGCGCACGAATCCGGCTCACCGCCCGACGCGGTGCGACTGTCGGTGCGCCGCATTTCCGATGGTTGGCGCATCGACGTGCTCGATCGCGGCAGCGGCATGAACGATGCGGTGCTGGCGAACGCCCTGCTGCCGTTCTATTCTACCAAACGCCACGGCACCGGACTGGGACTGGCACTGACCCGTGAAATCGCCGAAGCCCACGGCGGCCGCATCGCCCTGCTCAACCGCGAAGGCGGCGGGCTGTGCGTGTCGATGGTACTGCCGGGTTGACCATTCGCCCGGCAGGCGCGGTTCTGGGCGAGTCCAAGGCCTTCACCCCGAGATGCGCCTTGCGCTGCGCGGTGTAATGCCACCAGGGTCGCGGCTCGCCGCCGTGGATGAAATCGGTGAGCGACAGGAACACATCGATCACGCAGGGGTCATGTTGTTGCTGCGTCAGGACGCATAACTCCGTGTACATGTCCCACGCATCATGCCCCACAAGCTGTTGCGGCTGCTCAATGCCAAGCACGCGCAGATCTGCGGCCACCGACGGCCCGACATTGGGCAGGTCGGTCAGCGTGCGCACGGCTTCGCGCCTGACCCGGGCCGGATTCATGCGGGTTTCCTGACCGGCCGATGCCAGCCATCCAGCGTCACTTGGCGTGCGCGCGCTACCGTCAGCTTGTGCGGTGGTGCATCCTTGCTGATGGTGGAGCCGGCACCGATGGTGGCCCCATCCCCCACCGTCACCGGTGCCACCAGCGCGCTGTTGGAACCGATGAATACGTCATCGCCAATGGTGGTGGCGAACTTGTTCACGCCGTCGTAATTGCAGGTAATCGTACCGGCACCAATATTGACCTTGCTGCCGATCACCGCATCGCCCAGATAACTCAAATGGTTCGCCTTGCTGCCTTGGCCCAGCGTGGCGTTCTTGGCTTCGACGAAATTGCCGATGTGCACGCCATCGGCCAGCACCGTGCCCGGACGCAGACGCGCGAAGGGACCAATATGCGCCGCGCCATCGACATTGGCGCCCTCGATGTCGCAATGGGCGCGCACTTCGGTGCCGGCGCCAATCACCGAATCCTTGATCCGGCAGAACGGCCCGATGCGCACGTCGTCGCCCAAGGTCACTTCACCCTCGAACACCACATCGACGTCGATCTCGACGTCGCGGCCCACGCTCACGCTGCCGCGCACGTCCAGTCGCGCCGGATCGGCCAGCCGCGCGCCGGCGGCGCACAGCGCCTTGGCCTGCCGCGTTTGATACGCACGTTCGAGCTGCGCGAGCTGCCACGGATCGTTCGCACCTTCGACCTCGATCGGATCGTCGATGACGACAATCTCCGCCGCCGCAAACTCGTGTGCCGCGGCGGCGAACACGTCGGTCAGATAGATCTCGCTTTGGGCATTGTCGGCACGCACGCCGGACAGCCAGCGCCGCAGCGAAGCCGCATCGGCGGCGATCATTCCGGTGTTCACCAGCCGGATCCTTCGCTGTTGATCATCGGCGTCGCGTTGTTCAACGATGGCCGCCGCGTGGCCCTCGGAATTGCGCACGATTCGCCCGTACCCGGTCGGGTCGTCCAGCTCCGCAGCCAGAACCGCCAGACTGCGCGTGCTGCCGAGCAACGTGCGCAACGTCTCCGGCGTCACCAGCGGCACATCGCCGTAAAGCACGAGGACGCGGGCGCCGTCGGGGACCCCCGGCAGCGCCTGCAGCACCGCATGGCCGGTCCCGAGCTGCTGCGTCTGCTGCGCCCACTGCAAGCCGAAATGATCGGCAAAGGCGGCACGCACCGCGTCGCCCCCGTGCCCGTACACCAGATGGATTCCAGCCGGCGCCAGCGCCCGCGCCGCGTCCAGCACATGCGCGAGCATCGGCTGCCCGGCGATGCGCTGCAGCACCTTGGGCAGCGCCGAGCGCATCCGCTTGCCTTCCCCGGCGGCCAGAATGACGACGTGCAGCGGGCGATCCATGCAAAGCTCCTTCAGGAACCTGCGATTCTACCGATGCGGCCTCCGCTTCGGCGACAATGGCGCGATGACGCTGAAACGGCACCTCGGGCGATACACAGTCAGCGGCCTCTTGCAGTGGATTGTCGAATACGCGGTCGTGCTTGCGCTCAGCCAGTGGCTGCTGCCGATCGCTCCGGCCAACGTCGTCGGCCGCGTCAGTGGCGCACTGTTCGGCTTCTGGCTCAATGGCCGCTGGACGTTCACGGGCGCTGCTTATCAAAGCGGCCCGCGTGCAGCGCGGCGCTTTGCATTGGCCTGGGGACTGCAGACCGCGATCAATACGCTCTGGGTCGCGGCGATTGCCCACGCGTTCGATTTACGCACCGCCCTGTTGTTGAAACCACCCGCAGACGCAGTGACTGCCGGGCTGGGCTTCCTGCTGTCGCGACACTGGGTTTATCGGCGCTGAGCCAAGTTTGATTCAAGCCCGGAAGCAGGCATCCATCACTTGCGCAACCGGCCCGAAGCGCTGCGCACTCAGTGCAGCGGCACCCCCGTTTTGGCTGCTGCGTCCTCACGGCTGACGCCTTCGGCCAGTTCCACCAACTTCAAGCCTTCCGGCGTGACGTCGAACACGCCCAGCTCGGTGATGACGCGGCTGACCACGCCGACGCCGGTCAGCGGCAAGGTGCATTGCGGCAGAATTTTTGGAGTGCCGTCCTTGGTGCAGTGCTCCATCAGCACCACCACCCGGCGCACGCCGGCCACCAGATCCATCGCGCCGCCCATGCCCTTGACCATCTTGCCGGGCACCATCCAGTTCGCCAGATCGCCGGTGTCGGTCACTTCCATCGCGCCGAGGATGGCGATGTCGATATGGCCGCCGCGGATCATCGCGAACGAGTCGTGGCTGCCGAAGAAGCTGGAGCCAGGCAGCGCGGTGACGGTCTGCTTGCCGGCGTTGATCAGGTCGGCGTCGAGTTCGGCCTCGGTCGGGAACGGGCCGATGCCGAGCAAGCCGTTCTCGCTCTGCAGCCACACGTTCACGCCTTCGGGCAGGTAGTTGGCGACCATCGTCGGCAAGCCGATGCCAAGGTTTACATAGGCGCCATCTGTGAGTTCCAGCGCGGCGCGGCGCGCCATCTGTTCACGGTTCCATGCCATGTTGCTCTGCTCCTTGTTGGCCCCTCTCCCTCCGGAAGAGGAGTTGGGGTGAGGGTTCGAAGAAGCGACGGGATCCGGGTTCCAGCGGCTTCGCCGAACCCTCATCCGCGCTTCAGGCACCTTCTCCCGGAGGGAGAAGGAAAAGCATCACTCCGGGCGAAGGGTGCGCTGCTCGATGCGCTTCTCGGGATTCGCGTTGACCACGATCCGCTGCACGTAGATGCCCGGAAGATGGACGTGATCGGGTTCGATGTCGCCCAGCCCGACCATCTCCTCGACCTCGACGACGCAGGTCTTGCCGGCCATCGCGCAGGCCGGATTGAAATTGCGCGCGGTCTTGCGGAACACCAGATTGCCGGACGGATCGGCCTTCCACGCCTTGACCAGCGCCACATCGGCGGTCAGCGCGGTTTCCATGACGTACATGCGGCCGTTGAACTCGCGGGTTTCCTTGCCCTCGGCGACCACGGTGCCGTAGCCGGTGGCGGTGAAAAAGGCCGGAATTCCGGCGCCGCCGGCGCGCAGGCGCTCGGCCAGCGTGCCCTGCGGATTGAACTCCAACTCCAGCTCGTGGGCGAGGAACTGGCGCTCGAATTCCTTGTTCTCGCCGACGTAGGAGGAAATCATCTTCTTGATCTGGCGCGTGCCCAGCAGCTGGCCGAGGCCGAAGCCATCGACGCCGGCGTTGTTGGAAATCACGGTCAGCCCCTTGACGCCGGAATCGTGCAGCGCAGCGATCAGCGCCTCGGGGATGCCACACAGGCCAAAACCGCCGACCGCCACGGTCTGGCCGTCGGCCACCAGCCCGTCGAGGGCGGCAGCGGCGCTGGGATAGAGCTTGCTCTTGGATGTCACGGACGGCTCCCGCAAGAAATTTCGCTGTCGATTCTAACGTGCGCGGTGTCAACGCCCAGCGTACCTTCGGGCAGTCGGCCCGGGCAACGCAGACCGGGTCAGCGTTGCCGCACGCCACGGATGGCGCGCCCGCAGATTCAAGCACGCAACGGCTTGACCCGGCGTGAGCCGGATCAACGGCGACATACGCCGGCGTTCGGTACAATTGCGGTTTGGGCGCGCACGGCGCAGCCCTTCTTCCCCAAACGGATTTCTGCTCGATGAAGATCCTCGTCGGATACAAGCGCGTGGTGGACTTCAACGTCCGCATCCAGGTCAAGCCGGACGGCTCCGGCGTGGTCACCGACGGCGTCAAACTGTCGCCCAATCCGTTCGACGACATCGCCCTCGAAGAGGCGCTGCGGCTGCGCGACAAAGGCATTGCCACCGAGGTGGTGGTCGCAACGATTGCCCCGGCCGACGCCCAGCCGCACCTGCGCAATGGCCTTGCGATGGGCGCCAACCGCGCCATCCACGTCGTTTCCGAGCAGCCGCTGTCGCCACTGGCCGCCGCTCGCGCCCTGCACAAGCTGGTCGAACGCGAACAGCCCGATCTGGTGTTGCTGGGCAAGCAGGCGATCGACGACGACGCCAACCAGACCGGACAGATGTTGGCCACGCTGTGGGGCCGCCCACAGGCCACCTTCGCCAGCCAGTTGACGGTCGAAGGCGGCAAGGCCACCGTGGTGCGCGAGGTCGATGCCGGCCTCGAAACGCTGGAAGTCGATCTGCCGGCGGTGGTCACCGCCGACCTGCGCCTGAACGAGCCGCGCTTCATCAAACTGCCCGACATCATGAAGGCCAAGAGCAAGCCGCTGCAGACCATTGCGCTGGCCGAACTGGGCATCGAAACCGGCCCGGCGCCGACCATCACCCACCACGCGCCGCCCGCCGGCCGCAGCCGCGGCGTGATGGTCAAGGACGCGGCCGAACTGGTCGCCGCGCTCAAGGCCAAGGGTCTGGTCTGAGTCGGCAGGGTCTGTCCACGCAACGCATCGCGCCCCTGCGGTGCGCTACTACAGAGAGTCGAGGAACTGCTTCATGTCCACCGTTCTGATCATTGCCGAACATCTGAATGGCAAGCTCAACGCGTCCACCGCGCGCTGCGTGTCCGCCGCCGCCGCGCTCGCGCCCGCGGCGATCGACATCGCGGTGCTGGCCGCCGATCCAGCGGCCGTCGCCGCGCAAGCCGCGCAGATCGCCGGCGTGCGCAAGGTGCTCACCCTGGCCGATCCGGCCAACGCCCACGCGATCGCCCAGGTGCAGGCGCCGCAGATCGCCGCGCTGGCCGCCGGCTACAGCCACGTGTTCGGTCCTTCCACCACCTACGGCAAGGACTTGATGCCGTGCGTGGCCGCGCTGCTCGGCGTCGATCAAGTGTCCGATCTGATGACGGTCGAAGGCAGCCACAGCTTCAAGCGTCCGATCTATGCCGGCAACGCCATCGTCACCGTCGAAATGCCCACCGGCACGACGGTCGTGGCCACCGTGCGCACCGCGTCGTGGCCGGAAGCGGCGGGCGGCGGCAATGCCGCGGTCGAAGCGGCCAGCGTTGCGGTCGAGCCGCCGGGCCACACCCGTTTCATCGCACTGGCCGGCGCCAGCTCCGACCGCCCCGACCTGCAGTCGGCGCGCAAGGTGGTCTCCGGCGGTCGCGGCGTCGGCTCCGAGGACAACTTCAGGATCATCTACCAGCTCGCCGACAAGCTCGGCGCGGCGGTCGGCGCTTCGCGCGCGGCGGTCGATGCCGGCTACGTGCCCAGCGACCTTCAGGTCGGCCAGACCGGCAAGATCATCGCCCCGGATCTGTACATCGCGGTCGGCATTTCCGGCGCGATCCAGCACCTGACCGGCATCAAGGACGCCGGCACCATCGTCGCGATCAACAAGGACGGCGACGCGCCGATCTTCGAGATCGCCGATTTCGGATTGGTCGGCGACCTGTTCCAGATCTTGCCGGAGCTGGAAAAAGCGCTGGGCTGAATTGCGCGGGGCGTTCGCCCCTGACCCTTCACCAAGAGTCATTAGTCGTTCCCGCGAGCGCGAGAACCTATGACCTTTGGATTTCAACCCGCCAACGGCCATGGATACACGGACATTCGTCTGTGAAAGGCTGCCCGCCTGCACGGGGATGACGGCTTTAATCCTTGCGCCACGCAGCAAAGCGACAGCAAATGAATCAGCCGACCTTCGCGCGCAGGTAGTCGAGCAGGTCGATCCGGGTGATCAGGCCGAGGAAGTTATCGCCATCCATCACGATGGCGACATGGCCGCGGTCGAACACCGGCAGCAGGGCTTCGATCGGCGCCCGCAGCTCCACCTTGTCGAGCCGCTGCACCATGGCCGCGCGTGCGGGATCGTTGAAACGCGCTTCGTCGCCATAGACGTGCAGCAGCACATCGGATTCGTCGAGAATGCCGACAATGCGCTCGCCCTCCATCACCGGCAACTGCGAGATGCCCTCGCGCCGCATCAACTGCCAGGCGCTGCTCAAGGTTTCATCGGGCGCCACCGTCACCGTGTCGCGCTGCGCGAACGGGCGCCGGATCAGATCACGCAGATCGCCGTGTGTCGGCCTGCCCGTTGCAGGCGCCCCCCGTTGCTCGCTCATCCGCAGCCTCGCCATCGACCATCCGCAGCCGCGCACAGCCTAGCATGCGCGTGCAATGCAACCTCGCCGCGTCGGGAGCGTCGGCACCCGGCCCGGATCTGCAAGCCCGGGCCGGAAACGCCGTCAGTTCGCGCGTTCGTACATCTCAAGCAGGCGCTGCTTGGCCTGCAGCTTCTCGCGCTTCATCTGGCCCAAGCGCACATCATCCACCGGCAACACACCCAGTTCCGCATCGTTGACCTGCTGATCCAGTTCACGATGGCGGAAATACAGCTGGCGGAACTCGGTGTTGGCCTTCATCAGCGCTTCGATCTCTTCCTGCGATTGCCCTTCAAACATGGAGACCTCCTGACTCAACGATGCAACGCGCGCCCGGATGGGCGGGCATTGCGTGGGAAACGGCAGCTGCGGCTGCCGGCACGACAAACGGCCCGATGGCAATCGGGCCCGAAGCGAGCGCCCCGGCTCCAGACCGGGGCCAAAAATGAAAACGCCCCGCCACAACAACGGGCGAGGCGCCTTTCTGTACAAGGAAACGGGGATCGTCGTTCATCACCACCCGGCGTCCCCCGCACTTCCAGGGTGCGGGTGCAACCTCCGGGTTATCGAACGGGTCACGCATCGGCCGGTCTCCGGCCAGATGGATGCTGGAACTATCGAACCATCTGGGTATTCGACCCTACGCCGACCGGCAGCAGGCTGCAAGCCCCTTTCCTGAACAATTCGGCAAGAGGAAATAAATCACGAATATCTTCTGCAAAATCAATTTGTTGAAGAAACAACGATTTCGACCCGGCGGTTCTTCGCCCGCCCGGCCGCGGTCGCGTTGTCCGCCACCGGCCGGGCCGCGCCGACGCCGCTGGAGCTGACCCGACTGCGCTCGACGCCGGCCGCAACCAGTGTGGCCCGCACCTGCTGGGCGCGACGTTCGGACAGGCTCTGGTTGGCGGCTGCCGCGCCTTGACTGTCGGTGTGACCCACGACCTGGATCGCGCCGCCCGGAATCGCCGCAAGGTAAATCCCCAGCGCGCGAATGCTGGCAGCCGCTTCCGGCGTCAGCTCGGCCTGCCCGCTGGCAAAGGCACTGCCGGCCAGCGTGAACACATCGCCGCGCACGTCACTACGCTGCGGCGGCAATGACGCTCCAGCCGTCAGTTCGGCCTCCTTGCGCGCCAGCTGCGCTTCGCGCGCGCGCGCCGCCTCGACTTTGCCCTGCTGGGTCGCCACCGCGCCATCCAGCGCCGCCTCGGCCTGTTGGGTGCGCTCCTGCAACCGCTGCGCTTCCTCGGCCTGCAATTGCGCCTGCAGGCGCAGCTGCTCGGCCTCGGCGCGGGCGCGCTCGGCGTCACGGCGGCTGGCTTCGACCCGCAGATCGCTGCGTTCGCGCTCCAGCTGATCCACCAGCCGACGCGCGGCTTCGATTCGCGCCGCCTGTTCGGCAATGGCAACGCGCTGCTCGGCCCGCTGCGCTGCGGCCTGCTGGGCGCTGCGGCTGGCGCTGACCTGCGCGGCAACAGCCTGCCGCGCCTGCAGGCGCTCGTATTGGGCCAGCGCGCCGAGCTGCGGATCGGCGTCCAGCATCTGCAGCCGTTGCGCCGGCGCGCCGGTCGCCGGCGGCGCGTCCAGCGGATCCAGCGCCACAGGCACGCCGTCCATCCGCAGCTGGCTGCGCAGACGATCGACCTCGGCCTGCAGCTGCAGCAGCGCGGCCCGCGTGGTCTGCGCGCGGCTGCGCACCCGCGCCAGATCGCCGTCGGTCGCTGCCGCCAGCGCCAGCGCGCGCGCGTCGCTGCTTCGCTTGCGCTCCATTGCGGCCTGCGCCGCCTGCAGCTCGCGCCGCGCCGAATCCAGCGCCGTGGGCGCATACTGATCGGCGTCGGCCGCTTCGGCGCCCGCCACCGCCTGTCGCGCGGCATCCAGCTCGGCGGTCGGCGGCGGCAGCGTCGCGCAGCCGACAATCATCAGCACCCCCGCAACCGGCAGGGCCTGCAGACTGCGGCGAATTTGTGCGAAGCTTGGATGCATGGGAGGTCGCCGGTCGGATGGGCCAGCGTCCATTGTGGGAAGCCGCCGCCGGCGATGCAACGATGCAGCCGCGGCCAAGGGAGACAGCATGGATATCGGCCCCTTTTTCAAAACCATGTCGGATCGCAACGCGTCGGACATGTTTCTGTCCACCGGCTCGCCGGTGAACATCAAGTTCGAAGGCGAACTGGTGCCGATGACCGAGTCGCCGCTGGTGCCCGGCGAGTGCAAGGCGATCGCCTACTCGATGATGGACGAGGCGCAAATCTCCGAGTTCGAGCGCGAGAAAGAGTTGAACATGGCGATCTCGGTGCCGGGCAGCGGCCGCTTCCGCGTCAACATCTTCCAGCAGCGCGGCGAGGTGGGTCTGGTGATCCGCGCGATCCGCAGCGATATCCCCAGCATCGAGGATCTGCAGCTGCCGACGGTGTTGAAGGACATCATCATGGCGCCGCGCGGGCTGGTGCTGATTGTCGGCTCCACCGGCTCGGGCAAGTCGACCACGCTGGCCTCGATGATCGATCACCGCAACACGACCAGCACCGGCCACATCCTCACCATCGAAGATCCGATCGAATACCTGCACCGACACAAGAAGTCGGTGGTCAACCAGCGCGAGGTCGGGCTCGACACCCACAGCTTCCACGCCGCGCTGAAGAACGCGATGCGCGAAGCGCCCGATGTGATCCTGATCGGCGAGATCCGCGACGAGGCGACCATGGAAGCGGCGATCGCCTTCGCCGAAACCGGCCACATCTGTCTGGCGACACTGCACTCCAACAACGCCGACCAGACCATCGAACGCATCCTCAACTTCTTCCCCGAAGGCGCGCACAAAAACGTGCTGATGAATCTCGCGCTGAACCTGAAGGCGGTGATCAGCCAGCGCCTCGTGGTCGGTCTGGACGGTCGCCGCATGCCGGCGACCGAGGTGCTGATCAACACCCCGATGATCCGCGACCTGATGCGCCGCGGCGAGGTGCACAAGATCAAGCAGGCGATGGAAGAATCGCTGCAGGACGGCATGCACAGCTTCGACCAGTGCCTGTTCCGCCTCTACAAGGAAGGACGGGTCGACATGGAAGAGGCGCTCAAGGCGGCCGACTCGCGCGACGGTCTGGCGCTCAAGTTCCGCCTGTCGGAAGGCGCCAGCGGCGAACACGATCCCTACGCGGACGTGTTCAGCGCCAACGCCTGAGCCATCGTTTGCCGCGCGATCAGGGCGCGTCCGGCTGGTTTTCCGGGCGCGCTGCGTCGAACTCGGGCAGCGCCAGACACTCGGCCTCGATCCGCGAGATCGCGGGATAGCCGGTCATGTCGATTCCGCAGCGGCGCGCGTTGTAGACCTGCGGGATCAGGCAGCAGTCGGAAAGTCCCGGCGTGTCGCCATCGCAGTAATAGCCGGTCGAAGGGTGGTCGGCCAGCTGCGATTCGAGAACGCGGAATCCGGATTCGATCCAGTGCCGCATCCAGTTCTCGCGCTGCGGCTGCGCGACGTTCCACTGCTGTTCGAAATACTGCAGCACGCGCAGGTTGTTGAGCGGATGGATATCGCAGGCGATCAGCAGACTCAGCGCCCGCGCGCGCTGGCGTTCGCGCGCCGTGGCCGGCAGCAGCGGTCGATCCGGCCACACCTCGTCGAGGTATTCCAGGATCGACAGCGACTGCCAGAGCCGGCGCTGGCCGTGCAGCAGGGTCGGAACCAGCTCCTGCGGGTTGAGCTCGCGATAGCCTTCCGCGTGCTGCTGGCCGCCGTCGTGCAGCAGGTGCACCGGGGCGATCTCGTATTCGAGTCCCTTGAGATTCAGGCCGATGCGCACGCGGTAGGACGCGCTCGAACGCCAGTAGGAATACAGCTGCAGCTTGTCGCCCATCGCGCGCCCCCGTCCGGATGCGGCATCCGGGCGATGCCGCTGGTCGACGCAGTGTGACCGCAATCCGCGTCCGCGATCAAGATCGCGGCTGGCGCTCCATGGTCTGCTCGATCGCGCCGAACACGCTCTGACCGTCGACACCGAGCATTTCGATCCGAATCCGGTCGCCAAACGCCATGAACGGCGTGCTTGGTTTGCCGTCGCGCAGCGTTTCCACCGTGCGCTGCTCGGCAAAGCAGGACGCGCCCAGCGTGGTGTCTTCGTTGGCCACCGTGCCGGAACCGACCAGCGTCCCGGCCGACAGTGGGCGGGTCTTGGCCGCGTGCGCGATGAGCTGGGCGAAATCGAACTGCATGTCCACGCCGGCCTCGGGCGCGCCGAACCATGCGTCGTTGATGTGGGTGCGCATCGCCAGATGCACCTTGTTGCCCTGCCACGCTTCGCCCAGTTCGTCGGGGGTGACGAACACCGGGCTGAGCGCGCTGCGCGGCTTGGATTGCAGGAAGCCGAACCCCTTGGCGAGTTCCGGCGGAATCAGATTGCGCAAGGACACGTCGTTGACCAGTCCGATCAGCTGGATATGTTCTGCCGCCTGTTCGGGCGTCACCGCCATCGGCACGTCGTCGGTGACGACGAGCACCTCGGCTTCCAGGTCGATCCCGTAATCCTCGCTGACCACCCGCACCGGATCGCGCGGACCGAGGAAGCCGGCGCTGGTGGCCTGGTACATCAGCGGATCGACGTAAAAACTTTCCGGCACCTGGGCGCCGCGGGCGCGGCGCACGCGCTCGACGTGCGGCAGATAGGCGCTGCCGTCGACGAATTCGTAGGCGCGCGGCAGCGGCGCCGCCAGCATGTGCATGTCGAGATCGAACCCACCGGCGGCCCGGCCTTCGCACAGATCCTCGTACAGCGCGTTCAGCCGCGGCGCGGCAGCGTCCCAGTCTTCCAGCGCGCGCTGCAACGTCGGCGCGATGCCATCGGCGCGCACCGCCTTCGCAAGATCGCGCGAAACCACGATCAGCGTGCCATCGCGGCCGCCTTCCTTGAGAGAACCCAGTTTCATCGCGCTTCCGCCATCCGTTTCGTGAGCTGCCTATTGTATCGGTGCGCGTTCGATCGACGCGACCCGATCAATCCTCGCCGAGAAACGCCGACGCGCGAAAGGTCAGCACCAGCGTATCGCGGTGCCCGGGCTGCTGCGGATCCAGCGGCAGGATCGGGGTCGATTCATGGATCACCCGCGCATCCTCCATCAACAGCAATGACCACGGCTCGGACAAGGTGAAGCGCTCGCCTTCGCGGCGATCGGCAGCGAATACCCGCGTCTCGCCGCCGCAAATGCCTTGCCACGCCACCAGAAAAACCGCGACGAAATCCACGCCGTCGCGGTGCGCGCCTTCCGGCGTGGGCCGGCCGACGCCATCGGTGGTGTCGATCCGGAATTGGTGGGCCTCGACGTGCCAGCGCGGGCCGGGGGCTTGTTTCCAGCAGGCTTTCGCCAGCGCGAGGATCAGCGCCGGCCATGCGGGCTTTGCAAGCGTTTCCCGATTGACCGGCTCGAACCAGCGCACCATCCCTCCGTGCAGCGCGTTGTATTCGACCGGCTGCCAGTGCATCCGGTGCGGCACCTGTCCGAGTTCCTCGCCTTCGGCAATGAAGCAGGAATGCCGGCGCCGGCGGTAGCGCCCGCCATCCTTGAGGTGGTTGTCGAGCGGCAGGTCGTCCCAGCTTGGCGCCAGCGACATCAGATCCTTGAGCGCCACGCCAGCCAGCGCGGCCACATCGGCCGCCGCCAGCACGGCGTAGCCGCGCTCGCGCAGCGTGGCGTCCAGCGCGGACAGGGGAATGGCCGACGGCGCGAACACGGCAACGGGAGACATTGCGGTTTCCTCGGAAACAGGCCCGCATTGTCCCACCGCGCCCGCCCCGAAACGAAACAACCCGCCGTGCAGCGGGTTGTTTCGATCAAACCGTTTCGAATGTGGCAGCCCCGGAAGGATTCGAACCTCCGAATGCCTGAGTCAGAGTCAGGTGCCTTACCGCTTGGCGACGGGGCTATGGAGCTGATTGTAAATCCAAACGCGCTTGCAGGATGAATGCCCCCAGCAAGCGCGTAGAGAACCGTTCTCTGGCCAAGCCGCAGCCGAAAGACCGGGCAAACCGATCAAGCGCGTTGCGAATCGTTTTCTGGCCAAACCGCAGCCGCAAAAAGTCAGGTGAACCAATCAAGCGCGTAGCGAATCGTTCTCATGGCTAAGCCGCAGCCATGAAGACGGGTGAAACAATCAAGCGCGTAGCGCATCGTTCCGTGGGTAGGAGTGGTAGCGCCGCCCGTACTTTGGTACGGGCAAGCTGCCACGACACCCCCACGGGGCGATGGGCTTAGCGCTTGGAGAACTGGGTTGCGCGGCGGGCCTTATGCAGACCGACCTTCTTGCGCTCCACCTCGCGCGCATCGCGGGTCATGAACCCGGCCTTGCGCAGCTCGGACTTCAGGGTTTCGTCGTACTCCACCAGCGCGCGGGCGATGCCCAGACGGATGGCGCCGGCCTGGCCGGTGGTGCCGCCGCCGGTCGCCGTGACCTTGATGTCGAACTTGTCGGTGCTCTTGGTCAGCTCAAGCGGCTGGCGCACGATCATGCGCGCGGTCTCGCGGCCGAAGAACTCGTCGATCGGACGGTCGTTGACGGTGATGTTGCCGCTGCCCTTGCGCAGGAACACGCGGGCGGTGGAGGACTTGCGGCGGCCGGTGCCGTAATTCTGGGTGATAGCCATGATAGTCAGACCTTAGATGTCGAGCGGCTGCGGCTGCTGGGCGGCGTGCGGATGTTCGGCGCCGGCGTAAACCTTGAGCTTGCGGTACATGTCGCGGCCCAGCGGGCCTTTCGGCAGCATGCCCTTGACCGCGATTTCGAGCACGCGCTCGGGATGGCGCGACAGCGCCTGCGCCAGCGTTTCGGTCTTGAGGTTGCCGACGTAGCCGGTGAAGCGGTGGTAGAGCTTGTCGTTCAGCTTGTTGCCGGTCACCGCGACCTTGTCGGCGTTGACCACGACCAGATAGTCGCCGGTATCGACGTGCGGGGTGAACACGGGCTTGTGCTTGCCGCGCAGGCGATAGGCCAGTGCTGCGGCCAGACGACCGAGGGTCTTGCCCTCGGCATCGACGACGTACCAGTCACGCTGGACGGTCTCGTTCTTGGCAATGAATGTCTTCATGGGAAACTCTTCCGGGGTAGCTGGTCGGGCTGGTTCCAGCGGCTGGAACGGCGCCTCGCGTTTTGTGACCCGCGCCCAGCCTTGAACCGGGGCGCGACAGAAGCGGAATTATAGGGCGTTCCGATAATTCGTGCAAACACCGATGCCGTCGCGCTCAATCGATGAGGTTGCGGCCGTGGTAGAGCTCTTCGATCTCGCGCTTGAGCCGGGCCTCGATCTTCATCCGTTCCTTGAACGACAGGTTGCGCGCCTTCTCCTCGAACAGGTAATCGTCGAGGTCGAAGTCTTTCACGTGCATCTTGGTGTGGAACAGGTTTTCCTGGTAGACGTTGACGTCGATCATCTCGTAGCGGGCACGGATGTTCTTGGCCAGGTAGTCCTGGATCGAGTTGATCTTGTGGTCGATGAAGTACTTCTTGCCGCGCACGTCGCGGGTGAAGCCGCGCACGCGGTAATCCATCACCACGATGTCGGACTCCAGCGATTCGATCAGGTAGTTCAGTGCCTTCAGCGGCGAGATCACGCCGCAGGTGGACACGTCGATGTCGCAGCGGAACGTGGCGATGCCGTTGTCCGGGTGGGTTTCCGGATAGGTGTGCACGGTGATGTGCGACTTGTCGAGGTGGGCGACCACCGCGTCGGAAATCACGCCCTTGGCGTCGGCCTTGTCGATCACCGGCTGCTCGGAGATCAGGATCGTCACCGAGGCACCCTGCGGGTCGTAGTCCTGGCGGGCGACGTTGAGGATGTTGGCGCCGATGATCTCGGCCACGTCGGTCAGGATCTGGGTCAGTCGGTCGGCGTTGTATTCCTCGTCGATGTATTCGATGTAACGCCGACGCTCGTCCTCCGACGCGGCGTAGCACACGTCATAGATGTTGAAGCTCAGCGATTTGGTGAGGTTGTTGAAGCCTTGCAGCCTCAGGCGCGGCAACGGTTTGACCACGGCATCGAAACCCGGTTTAGTGGACGCAGACCGCGCATTATGCGGCATGCCGGCCCGACCGTTGCACTGGATCGGCGCCCCCCCGTCGCCACCGCCGAGCGAAAAGTTTGCCCGCCGTCACAGTTCCGCCTAAGCTTCGAAGATTCACCCAAGGTGGGACCGAATGAGCCTCGAACCCTACAGCAGGCCTGCGATGCCGCGAGCCCTGAATCCGCTGCTTGCGGATACCGCGACCATCGATCGTTTCATCGCCCACTGCCACCGCCGCCGCTATCCGGCGCGGATCGACGTGTTCCATCCCGGCGATCCGGCCGACACGCTTTACTACATCATTTCCGGTTCGGTCAGCATCATTGCCACCGAAGACAACGACCGCGAACTGGTGCTGGGCTACAGCGGCCCCGGCGAGTTTGTCGGCGAGATGGGCCTGTTCGTGGAAAGCTCGCATCGCGACGTGGCGCTGCGTACGCGCACCGCCTGCGATCTGGCCGAGATCGGCTACGAGCGGCTGCAGGCGCTGATGCTGGCGCAACCCGGCGACGCTGCGCGGCTGTTGTATTCGATCGGTGCGCAGATCAGCAAGCGTCTGCTCGACACCAGCCGCAAAGCCGGGCGACTGGCCTTCCTCGACGTGTCCGACCGGATCTACCGCACCCTGTTCGATCTGGCCAAGGAACCCGAGGCCATGAGCCACCCGATGGGCACCCAGCTGCGGGTGTCGCGCCAGGAATTGGCGCGGCTGGTGGGCTGCTCGCGCGAGATGGCCGGGCGCGTGCTCAAGAAGCTGCAGATCGACGGCAAGCTGCACGCGCGCGGCAAGACCATCGTGGTGTACGGCACCCGCTGAGCCGGGAGCGAACGCATGAGCCGCGCGTTCTCACCCACCGCACATGCCGCCGACCTCGATCTGCGCAATGCAGTGCTGGCCGACGCCGACGACGTCGCGCAGTTGCTGGGCGAACTCGGCTACCCCTGCGATTTACGCGATGCCGCCGACCGGATCGCCGCCATCCTCGACAACGACCGCCAGGCGCTGGTGGTGGCGCGCCGTGGCGGCGCGGTGTGCGGGCTGGTCGCGCTGGATTTCATGTACTACCTGCCGCTGGGCACCACGACCTGCCGGATCACCGCGCTGGTGGTGTTGCCCGACGCCCGCGGCTGTGGCGTGGGCCGGCACCTGCTGCTGGACGCCGAACGCCGCGCCCGCGCCGGTGGGGCAGCGCGCATCGAACTGACCTCCGGCGTGCAGCGCAGCGAAGCGCATGCGTTCTACCGCGCCTGCGGCTACCGCGACAGCTCGATGCGCTTCGTCAAACCGCTGGGATCGGCTTGACGCACGGTCGAACCGCATGCACGCCCACCGCCGGGACGCGATTGCGAACATCGCACCTCTCGGCCTGCGGCCTCGATGTGCTCCTACAACCACAGCAGTCCGTCACTCCGCTTGCCGGTCCCCAACCCGTCCCGGACAACCCCAATCCAGAATCGGCGTGCCCGCCGGCAACACGCGCCGGAACAGTGCCACCCGCGCGGGTTTCGGATTGACCACCACCGGCCGCCGCGCCGCCTGCAGCAGCGGCAGATCAGCGCTGGAGTCGCTGTAGGCCGCCGCGATCGGCGCGGCGAAACCGGCATCGCGCAGCATCGCCATCTTCATCGCGTGGTGGCAGTGCCGGCGCACGACCATGCCGCCGCAGCCGGGGCCAAGCTCGGTGCCGAGGATCGGCAGATCCGCATCCGCAACCAGGGCAAGGATCGCCTGCGCCAGCCGCGGCGGTGCGCCGGTGGCCACCACCACGCGATCGCCGGCGCGGCGGTGTTCGGCGAACACGGTCAGCGCGATCGGCAGGGCGCTGGCGCGCAACTGCGCTTCGCGGTCGACAACAAATTGATCGATCAGCGCATCCAGCGCTTCGGTATCGCCCGCGCCCAGCGTGCCGGCCCAGACGAAGGCGGAAATCCCGAAGCGACGGGTGGGCAGGAACGCCAGCATCGGACCGGCCAGCGGCGCCACCAGCAGCGCCAGCAGGCCGCGCCACCAGGCGCGTCCGATCAGCCAGCGGTACAGCTTGGTGCCGGCATCGCCGTCGCACAGGGTGTGGTCGAAGTCGAACACCACCAGCGGCGCATCTGCGGCCGGCTGCGGAAAGGGTTCGCTCATCCGAACAGACCGCGCAGCGCGGCGCCCGGATTGGGCTGGCGCATGAAGGTTTCGCCGACGAGAAAGGCGTGCACTCCGGCCGCGCGCATCCGCGCCACGTCATCGCGGGTCTTGATGCCGCTTTCGGTCACCAGCACGCGATCGGTCGGCACCGCGTCCCTGAGCGCCAGCGTGACATCGAGCGAGACCTCGAAGCTGCGCAGGTTGCGGTTGTTGACGCCCAGCAGCCGCGCCGGAACCGGCAGCGCGCGCTCCAGCTCGTCGAGATCGTGCACCTCGATCAGCGCGTCCATCCCCAGCTCGGAAGCAAGGAAAGCAAACTCCGACAACTGGCCGTCATCCAGCGCGGCGGCGATCAACAGCACGCAGTCGGCGCCCAGCGCACGCGCCTCGTGGATTTGATAGTCATCGACGATGAAGTCCTTGCGCAGCACCGGCAGCGCGCAAGCGGCATGCGCTTGCTGCAGATAGGCATCGCTGCCTTGAAAGAAATCGACGTCGGTGAGCACCGACAAGCAGGCCGCGCCGTTGTCCGCATAGCTGCGGGCGATGGCCGAGGGATCGAAATCGGCGCGGATCACGCCTTGGCTGGGGCTGGCCTTCTTGACCTCGGCGATCACCGCCGGATGGCCGGCGGCGATTTTTGCGGCGATGGCGTCGGCAAACCCGCGCGGCGGCGGCGCGGCGGCGGCGCGCGCTTGCAGCTCATGCTGCGGCACGCGCACCTTGCGTTCCGCAATTTCATCGCGTTTGCGCGCAAGGATGCGCTGGAGCACGTCGTGCATTGGACTGGGCGTCTGCATGGGATGGCATTTTACGAAACCGGGGGCCGGGGACCGGGGTGAGGCGACGACATTGAATTTATACGGCAACAGGTTTGAGAGGTTCGGCCTGTCTCAAATAAACGGTAGACGGCCTGCCCGCGAATCACGCCTGGATACGAAATCTGTTCGGCGAATCTGCCGGCAGCGCGCATTGGCGTCCGTAGGAGCGCACCGCAGGGGCGCGATCGGCGCGAAATTTGCCTGTCGCGCCTCTCGGCCTGCGGCCTCGATGCGCTCCTACAAAACCCCCGGTACGCGCCTGATGCAGTCAGAAGAAGGGCGATCCCGGTCGCCAGTCTTCCGCCTGCAGCCGATCCAGCAGCGCCACCACGGCGGCGCGCTTGCCCGGTTCGTGCACCGGCAGCAGCAGCAGGTCGCCGGACTGCGCCCACGCCAGCGCCTCGCGGGTGGCCTGCACTTCGTCAAGGCAGACCGGCAGCGCGTCCAACGCCAGGCCCAGCGCGTGCAATTCCTCGCGCAGGATATGGGCGACATCGCCCGAGGCACGTCCGCGCAGATAGCCGCCGCCGATGTCCTTGAGCCAGACCCGATCCGGCTTGGCCCGCGCCACGACGTCGGCCACCGCGCGGTAGTCTTCATCGCGGCGGTTGCCGGCGTGGCCGAGCAGCAGCGCCATCCGCTGATGCGGAAGCGCGGCAGCAAGTTCAAACAGGCCCTGCAGCCCCTCCGGGTTATGGGCGTAGTCGAGCACGACCTTGGCATCGCCCAACTGCCAGCGCTGCAGCCGACCGGGATTGTCGGCATTGCTTGCTCCGAACCGGGTCAACACCCCCGCGATGCGATCCGGCGCGACGCCCATCGTCCACGCCGCCAGCGCCGCGGCGGCGCTGTTCTCGATGTTGTAGCGAGCGGCGCCGCCCACCGTCAGCGGCATGTCGGCAATCGCGCCGAGATCGAATTCCGCAGTGTCCGTAGCCAAAACCAGCCGCCGCGCGCGCGCGCCGCAGGCGGGCAGGCCGTGCGCCGCGGCGATCTCCAGATTCAGCGCAAACCAGCCGATATGCTTGTCCTGAAGCTGCGCTGCGCGCGCCACCAGCGTCGAATCGCCGGCATTGAGCACCAGCAGACCCTTCGGCAGCAGGGCTTTGGCGACCACCAGCTTGACCTCGGCCAGCGCGTCGAGATCGTCGATGCCGTATTCGCCGAAATGATCGACGCTGACATTGGTGACGATCGCCGTGTCGGCATCGTCCACCGCCAGTCCGCGCCGCAGCAGGCCGCCGCGCGCGGTTTCCAGCACCGCCGCCTGCACGCCGGAGCCGCGCAAGACGGCGCGCGCGCCGGCCGGGCCCGAGTAGTCACCGCCTTCAAGGCTCTTGCCAGTGACCACCACGCCATCGGTGCTGCTGTAGCCCACGCAGCGGCCGCCGTCGGCCAGCAGCGCGGCCAGCAGGCGCACCGTGGTGGTCTTGCCGTTGGAGCCGGTGACGAGCGCCTTGGGCACCCGGCGCAGTGTCTCCCACGGCACGTCGGCCGGCGCGGGCAGCGCAGCCAGCGGCCACTGCTGCGAACAAGTGCCTTCGCCCAGCGACAGCAGTTCTTCGTCGGCGTGGGCCGGAACGCTGCGCGCGTTCGCTGCCGTCAACAGCGCCAGCAACGGTGCGTTGCGCGCCGCTTCCGCGCGCGCCGATTCCGCGAGCTGTCGCAGCGCTTCGGACCCGTCGAAATGCGCCGGATGCGGGCGCGGCGGCTGGCTGTCGCCATCCATCGACTCCGAGCCAAGCCGCAGTCCCAGCGCCGCGCATAGCGCCCATTCGTTGACTTCGGTTGCGGTGAACAGTCCATCCACGAGCGCTTCGATCGCCAGCGTTGCGCCATTTTCGTGGTTGCGGACAATCGCAGACGCCGCCTCGGACCAGCCCAGCGCCGCGCGCGCCTGTGCGATGCGCTGCCGCCAGCGCGCCTGTGCAGCGGCGTCAAGCGCAACCGTGGCGACGACCTCCAGCACCGCACCCGGGCCGTCGAAATACAGGTTCGCGCCGGTCAGCCGGCGCGAATCGTCGAACGGAAATGCAATGGGTACGGATTGCGCGCTCAATCGCTTTCCTCGCGCTCAAAGCGCAGCCCGCGCTCGTCGCGCACCACGCCTTCCATCGCCGCCACCAGCTGCTCGTCGAGCGGCACGTCCAGCGTGGCGGCCTTTGGTGCTGCCTTGACCGGCGTCGGCGTCGCGCCTTCCGGCTGGAAGCGAATGATCTGTTTCCACGTCCGGGTGAGCGCATCGGCGAACACCAGCACCAGATCGCCTGCTTGCGCCATCCGCAGGGCGGCGTCGACCGCGTGCTGCTCGTCGGGGATCTGCTCGATCGCGGACTCCGGTACGCCGTGCTCGATGAGTGCCCTGGCAATGATCTGCGGCACCTCGTCGCCGTCGCGCCCACGCAGGGAATCGTCGCGGCGGCAGATGTAGTGGTCGAAGCGTCCGGCCACCGCGGCGGCAATCTCGCGCAAATCTTCGTTGCGGCGATCGCCCGGTCCGGCCACCACCGCGATTCGGCGCCCGCTCACTTCCAGACGCTGGGCGAGGTCGGCCATCACCCCGACCGCATGGGCGTTGTGGCCGTAGTCCATCAGCACCTTGAACGGATGCTCGTCGAACACGTTCATCCGGCCCGGGGCCTGGAAGAAGGTGGTGTCGAAGGTGCGCAGGCCGTGGCGGATCGCGTCGAGCTTGATCCCGAGCGAGAACGCCATCGCCGCGGCGAACATCGCGTTCTGCACGTTGTGCATGGCGCGGCCTTCCATGGTCGCCGGGATCAGGTGCGTCCACAGCAGCGGAATGTGGCTGCCTTTGTCGTAGAGCGTGATCATGTGCCCGTTGACGCCGTTTTCCAGCGCGCAGGCGCGCGCGCCGGCGCGGATGTGTTCGCGTACCAGCGGGTGCGAGGGGTTCATGGTGACGTAGCAAATGACCTTGGCATCGGTGTAGGCCGACATCTTCAACACGTTTGCGTCGTCGGCGTTGAGCACCGCGCAACCGGTCGCCGCTTCAACCACGATGCGCTTGATTTCGGCCAGCTGTTCGAGGGTGTCGACCCCCTTCATGCCGAGGTGATCGGAGGCGACGTTGAGCACCGCGCCCACGTCCACTTCGGCCACGCCCATGCCGGCGCGCACCAGCCCGCCGCGCGCGGTTTCCAGCACCGCCAGATCGATCTGCGGATCGGCCAGCACCATCCGTGCCGAGACCGGCCCGGTCATGTCGCCTTCGACCGTGCGCTGGCCATCGATGTAGACGCCGTCGGTGGTGGTCAGGCCCGGCGTGTAGCCGGCCATCTTGACGATATGGGCGAGCATGCGCGCGGTGGTGGTCTTGCCGTTGGTGCCGGTGACGGCGGCGATCGGCACTCGCGTTGGTGCGCCCGGTGGGAACAGCAGGTCGATCACCGGCCCGGCCGCATCGCGCGGTTTGCCTTCGCTCGGCGCGATGTGCATGCGAAAACCCGGCGCGGCGTTGATTTCGCAAATGCCGCCACCGCTGGACTTGTAGCTTTCGGCGATATCGGTGGACAGGAAGTCCACGCCGCCCACGTCTAGACCGATCGCGCGCACCGCGCGCTCGGCCATGGCGCGGTTGTCCGGATGGATGATGTCCGTCACATCGGTCGCAGTGCCGCCGGTGGACAGGTTGGCGGTCGAGCGCAGGTAGACGGTTTCGCCTTCGGCCGGCACCGACTCCTTGGTGTAGCCCTTGCGTTCCAGCATCAACTCGGCTTCGCGGTCGAGCTTGATCCGGGTCAGCACTTTTTCGTGGCCAACGCCGCGGCGCGGATCGGCGTTGACCACTTCGACCAATTGTTCGACGGTCGAATGGCCATCGCCGACCACGTGGCCGGGCGTGCGCAGGGTCGCGGCCACCAATTCGCCGTTGACCACCAGCAGTCGGTGATCGTTGCCGGACAGATAGGTTTCGACGATAACCGAGCGCGAATGCTCGCGCGCGGTTTCGAAGGCGGCGCGCACGTCGGCTTCTTCGGTGATGTTGATGGTGATGCCGCGGCCGTGGTTGCCGTTATAGGGCTTGACCACCACCGGGCCATCGAGCCGGCGCGCGGCGCGCCACGCCGCGTCGGCCGACTGCGCCAGCTCCTGGCGCGGCACCGGCAGGCCAAGCGCGCCGAGAATCTTGTTGGTTTCTTCCTTGTCGCCGGCCAGTTCCACAGCGATGTGCGAGGTGCGGCCGGTGACGGTGGCCTGGATGCGTTGCTGGTATTTGCCATAGCCAAGCTGGACCAACGACTGGTCGTTCAGGCGCATCCACGGAATCCCGCGTTCCTGCGCTGCGCGCACCAGCGAAGCGGTGGACGGCCCGAGCGCGCGGCGCTGGGCGTAGCGGATGAAGGCGTCGCGCTCGCTGTCCCAGTTCCATTCGGCATCGGTGACGGTGCGCAGCTGCGCCGGCAGCAGCGAATCGATCAGGCGCAGCGCCAGATCGCCGGCGGCGATGCCTTCCTCGCGCTGCTCGTATTCGTAGACCACCGAATAGACGCCGGCACGACCGTCATCGACGCTGCGGGTTTTGCCGAAGGTGACGTCCTCGCCGGCCTCGTTCTGCAGTTCGATGGCGACGTGTTCGAGCACATGGCCGAGCCAGGTGCCTTCGCCCTCGCGCATGCGGCGTAGGAAACCACCCGGCTCGCGGTAGGAGCAGCCGTGTTCGGCAAGCCCCGGCAGCGCGGCCAGCAGCGCCTCGATGAAACCTTCGCCCAGCTTTGCGGTGGGCCACTGTTCCAGTTCGCCGAGATCGAGCTCGAGCCGGATGACCGGAAACTTCGCGTACTGCGAAGGCCCCATGTAGACATTGCGATTGAGAATCCGCATCGAGCCATCCCCCGTTGTTTCAATGATCGTTTGCTTTTTCGACGACCGCGCCGCGCCCTCAGTCCTTGCTGTGCGCCAACTTGCCGGCGCTGGCCTTGCGCGTGCTCAGGTTGAAAGTCGCCCCTGCGGTCAGGATATGCACGGTCAAGCCCAGCATGCACACCGCATCGTTCTGGCCGACTTCCGACATCGAGGAAAAACTCATCGAACTGGCGTCGACCACGGTGATCGCGCCGCTGCCTTCCACTTCCAGCGTGTTGTCGGGGGCGATGAAGGCGGCGGTGTCTTCGTCCAGACCAATGCCGACCGCGAACGGGTTGTAGGCCATCGCCGCGGTCAGCCGGCCGAGGCGGTCGCGTTGACGGAAGTGCTGGTCGATGACGAAGCGGTTGGTCAGCCCCAGCCCCGGCGCCAGGCGCACGCTGCTGGCGCGCGGCGAGGCGCCCTCGCTGCCGTAGGCGATCATGTGCTCGGACAGGATGCTGGCACCGGCGCTGGTGCCGCCCACCGTCACCCCGCGCGCGCTCATGATGCGGATCAGCTTGGCGACCGGGGTGCCACCGAGCAGGGTCGAAATGCGCAACTGGTTGCCGCCGGTAAAGAACACGCCGGTGGCCTGTTCGAGGATCTCCAGCCGATTCTTCTCGCTGGCGTCGCGGCGGGTGTCGAAATCGAGCACATCGACCCGACCGGCACCGAGCTCGGGGAACAACCGCTGGTACTGCGCGCCGGTTTCCGCCAACACACTGGCAGTCGGGATGACCGCGATCCGCGCGTCCTTGCCGCCGCACAGGGCGACGAAGCGGGACAGCACGTCGGGATGGGTTTGTTTGTCTTCCGCCCCACCGATCGGGACGATCCAGCCGCGCGCTTCGCCGTCGGCCACTTTGCTTGGACACATCGTTTGCGAATTTCCTCGTTCGTGCCGAAATCGGGCATGTCCCGGACTCGGCGCAGGCTGACAACGCCGGGATGGCGTTGTTCAGACCTCAATCACGCATTCTCGAACGTACCACGGCGCAGCACCGCGCCGCCTGCAACCTGTACCACGCCGCGCGCCCAGACCGCGTCGATGCCGCCGCCGGCATCCAGCGCCACCAGATCGGCGTCGGCTCCGACCGCAATCCTGCCCTTGTCTGCAAGCCGCAGCAGGGTTGCCGGATTGCTGGTGAACGCCGGCAGCGCGCGTTCCAGCGGCAGCCCGCGCGCCAGCAGCATCTTCAGCGTTTGCGCCAAAGCGAATGAATCGCCCACGTCCATGTGCGTCACCCGCCCTTCGGCATCGAAGCTGGGCAAACAACCGCCGCCGTCGGAACTGACGCTGATCCGCTGCGGCGGCGCGTCGCTGTCGAAATAGCGCAGCAGCGCGTCCTCGGCCAACCAGGCATCCTCGCCTTCTGCGACCGGGAACGCGGTGACGTCGATGTGGCAGCCGCGTCGCGCCAGATCCAGCGCTTCTTCAAACAGCGCCTTCTTGCGGTTGACGTGGGTCGGCTGAAACACCCGCGCCGGCAGCTCGCTGATATTCAGCGCCTGCCGCACCAGATCCAGCCCGCGCGCGCCATCCCCCAAATGCAGATGGACGACGCCGGCCTTGCCGCTCATCAATCCGCCGACGTGGGCCTCGGACGCCACGCGCAGCAGATCGTCCAGCGTCGGCTGGCTGGAACGGTGGTCGCTCAGCGCCAATTCGCCGACACCGAGAATCGGCTCGACCAGTGCAATATCGCCGCGCACGCTGCCGGTCAGCGTCGCCGGCGGCAGGTGGTAGCCACCGCACCACGCGAACGCCGACAGCCCTTCCTCGCGCAGCCCGTACACGTGGGCCAGCAGATCCTTCATGCCGCGCGCCAGATCGTCGGTGCCCAGCAGGCCGACCACGGTGGTCACGCCGGCGCGGGTGTAGCGGCTCAGGCCCGGCGCCGGGACTCGGGTGGCGTGCCCCGCTTCACCGCCGCCGCCGGTCACGTGGACGTGGGCGTCGATGAAACCGGGCACCAGCCGCCGCCCTTCCAGATCGACAATGTTCGCAGCCAGCGATGCCGGCAATCCGGGATCGCCGGCTCCCATCCACAGCACGCTCCCGCCACCGAGCAGCAGATGGCGATGGCCCAGCGGCTCGGGCGCATGGACGTTGGCGTTGCGCAGCAGGGTGAGTCGTGAATGCATCGGCGCAGACTGCGGCCGGCCCGCGGGCGCGTCAAGCGCCGGCCAGTTCCCGGGTCGTCGTCACGAAGGCATCGAGCTTCGCCCGCGCCGAGCCGTCGGCCAGCGCCTTGCGCGCGCGGGCGATGCCGTCCATCACGTCCTCAGCAATCCCGGCCACGTACAGCGCGGCGCCGGCGTTGTAGGCCACGATCTCGCGCGGCAGGCCGTCGCGGTTCTCCAGCGCGTCCAACAGCATCGCCTTCGATTCGGTCGCGTCCTTCACTTTCAGGTTGCGGCTGTGCGCCATGGCGATGCCGAAATCTTCCGGGTGCAGTTCGTATTCGCGCACCTTGCCGTCGCGCAGTTCGCCGACCAGGGTGCCGGCGCCCAGCGACAGTTCGTCCATGCCGTCGCGGCCCCAGACCACCAGCGCACGCTGCGCGCCCAATTCCTGCAGCACGCGCACTTGGATGCCGACCAGATCCGGATGGAACACGCCCATCAGGGTGTTCGGCGCGCCGGCCGGGTTGATCAGCGGCCCGAGGATGTTGAAGATCGTGCGCACACCCATCTCGCGCCGCACCGGCGCCACCGCTTTCATCGCCGGATGGTGGATCGGCGCGAACATGAAGCCGATCCCGGTGCGGTCGATGCACTGCGCCACCTGCGCCGGCTGCAGGTCGATCCGCGCGCCCAGCGCCTCCAGCACATCGGCGCTGCCGGATTTCGACGAGACGCTGCGGTTGCCGTGCTTGGCCACCTTCGCCCCGGCCGCGGCGACCACGAACATCGATGCGGTGGAAATGTTGAAGGTGTGCGCGCCGTCGCCGCCGGTGCCGACGATATCGACCAGATGTGCGGGCGCGTCCACCGTCACCGGCAGCGCGAACTCGCGCAGCACCGTGGCCGCCGCCGCGATTTCGCCCACGGTTTCCTTCTTCACTCGCAGCCCGGTGAGGATCGCCGAGGTCATCGCCGGACTGACTTCGCCGCGCATGATCTGCCGCATCAGCTCGACCATTTCGTCGAAAAAGATCTCGCGGTGTTCGATCGCGCGCTGCAGGGCGTCTTGCGGGGTGAGGGTCATGCCGTGCGTTCCAGAAAATTCTTCAGCAGCGCGTGGCCGTGCTGGGTGAGGATGGACTCGGGGTGAAACTGCACGCCTTCCACCGGAAACGTGCGGTGGCGCAGTCCCATCAGTTCCTCGACCGAACCGTCGTCGTTTTCCGTCCATGCGGTCACTTCGAGGCACTCCGGCACGCTGTTTTTATCGACCACCAGCGAGTGGTAGCGGGTGGCCTCGAACGGATCGGGCAGGTTGGCGAACACGCCCTTGCCCTGGTGATGGATCGCGGAGGTTTTGCCATGCATGATCCGTCCGGCGCGCACCACGCTGCCGCCGTACACCTGCCCCAGCGCCTGATAGCCAAGGCAGACGCCGAAAATCGGAATCTGCGGCCCCAGTTCGCGGATGACGTCCAGCGACACGCCGGCCTCGTTGGGCGTGCACGGCCCGGGGGAAATCACGATCCGCTCCGGGGCCAGCGCCTTGATCTGCGCCACGCTCAGCGCATCGTTGCGCTCCACCCGCACCTCGGCGCCCAGTTCCTGCAAGTACTGCACGAGGTTGAAGGTGAAACTGTCGTAGTTGTCGAGCATCAGCAACATGGCGGTGTGCGCCCGATTGGGCGGCGTGCGGGGGGCTGTGCAGGATAACGCAAGGCCAAGTTCCGGCTCGCGGCGTCATGGCGGTGGCAACAGCACCCGCACCCGCAGGCCGGGCGCATTGTCGAGCAGAAGCACGCGGCCGCCGTGGTGATGCACGATCGCGCGCACCAGGCTCAGGCCCAGCCCGACGCCGGGCGTGCCGCGATGCGCTTCCAGGCGCTGGAAGCGGTCGAACACGCGCGCGCGCTCGGATTCGGGGATGCCGGCGCCGTTGTCGGCAATTTCCACAACCGCACCCGCGCCGGAATCCGCCAGCAGCACCGCAACCGCGCTGGCTTCCGGCGCATATTTCAGCGCGTTGTCGAGCAGGTTCACCAGCAGTTGGAACAACTGGTCGCGATCGCCGCGCGCGCTGGCCGCGTGCAAATTCGCCTCGATCCGGATCTCGCGTTTGGCCGCAACCGGCTCGTACATTTCGATCGCATCTTCGACCAGCGCCTGCATCGCGATTTCCGGCGCCTGCACATCCGGCGGCTGCGCTTCGATCCGCGACAGCCGCAGCAGCGCGGCAAAGGATTGCAGCAACTGGTCGGTTTCCGCCAATGCCCGCCCCAACCCCGCGTGCACCGCCTCGGCCTCGTCCGTTTGCCGCAGTCGCTCCAGCCGGTTGTGCAGGCGCGTCAGGGGAGTGCGTAGGTCGTGGGCGATGTGGTCGGTGGCGTGGCGCACTCCGTTCAGCAGGTCTTCGATGCGGTCGAGCATCGTGTTGAAGCGCAGCGCTACCTGATCGAACGCATCGCCGCTGTGATCGACCGCAGCGCGCAAATCCAGCTGCCCTTCACCGACGCGCCCGACCGTGGCGTCGAGGCTGCGCAGCCGGCGCGCCACCCAGCGCGAGATCAGACAGCCCACCAGCGCGCCCAGCACCACCGCCGCCAACAGCGCGAGCAGAGCAGTGCGCTGCATCAAGGCCAACAGCCGATCCTGCGCCGCCAGCTCCTGGCCCACCAGCAGGGTTTCGCCGCCCGGCATGACGCGCTCGACCGCGACCACGCGCAGATTGCCGCCGCCGGGATCGCGCTCGTTGAATTCGATCCAACGCGAACGCTCGCCGCTGCGCAAGGCGGCCGGCATCCTGCCGAGCAGCGCACTGCCCTGCGGGCCGGTCAGCGCATAGACGGCATTCGGATCGTCGCTGCCGTCCTCGATGCGCGCATGCAATTCCATCTTCAGCCCGTCCGGCCCATCGTCGCGATAGATGTCCATCAGATCGCTGGCATCGGCGCGCACCAATCCGCGCGCATCGTCCAGCAGCAGGGTGGACACCGCAAAATACACGCCGCCACCGATCACGACGAACGCGGCAAGGAAAAACCCCATCACGACCAGCGCAAGCCGCGCGCTGGTGGAGGGAAACTGCCGCTTCATGTCGACAACCGGTAGCCGGCGCCGCGCACGGTGTGCAGCAGCGGCTTGTCGAAACCGTGATCGATCTTTTGACGCAGCCGGCTGATGTGGACGTCGATGACGTTGGTCTGCGGATCGAAGTGGTAATCCCAGACCGCTTCCAGCAGCATCGTCCGGGTGACCACCTGGCCTGCATGGCGCATCAAGAATTCCAGCAGGCTGAATTCGCGCGGCTGCAATTCGATCCGCCTGCCAGTGCGTTTGGCTTCGCGCGACAGCAGATCCAGTTCCAGATCGTCCACGACAATCCGCGTGGGCTGGAGGGCGTCGCCGGCCTGATTGCGGCGGACGATGCCGTCCAGACGCGCGCTCAGTTCGGCGAATGCGAACGGTTTGACAAGATAGTCGTCGGCGCCGGCACGCAGCCCTTCCACGCGATGTTCAACCTCGCCCAGCGCCGTCAGCAGCAGCACCGGCACGCGATTGCCGGCCCCACGCAGCGTGCGCAATACGGTCAACCCGTCCAGACCGGGCAGCATGCGATCCAGAACGATCGCATCGAACGGCTCGGTGGTGCCGAAAAACAACCCCTGCTTGCCGTCCGCAGCGTGATCCACCGCATGGCCGCCTTCGCGCAGCCCCTTGCAGATGAACGCGGCGGTGTGAGCGTCGTCTTCGACCAGCAGGATGCGCATGGGATTCCCCCCGTCTAAAAAGCATACCCCGCAGGCGTGAACCTGCGGGGCATGCATGCGGATCGGAACGACGCGAACGCCCAGGGAGGGTGAACGTCCGCATCGCGGGCGGTCTTGCTTACTTGCTGGCCGGAGCCGTGGAAGCCACCGGCACCGGGGTCGCCGACTTCGCAGTCTTGGCCTGGTGCTTGACCGACTTGTGGGTCTTCGGTGCCTGCGCAGCCGGCTTGGCCTGGCTGGCGGCCGGGGTCGCCGGCGTGGCGGGGGTGGCCGGAGCGGCGGCCATGGCAACGCCGGCAACGGCGGACAAGGCGGCGGCAAACAGGGTCTGGCGAATGGTGTTCATGGTGTTCCTCGCAATCCGTGGTTGTTGGGGTACTCGGTGGGGTGCGCCCCATCGCCCGTGCAGATTGCGCTTGCCCACTTCTCAGGCCGGTGTCCGCAAGATGAAGAATTGTTCATGAATCCGATGTGCTGCGCTGACTGTGGCTACAACCTCTGCGCCGCCGCACTGCCAGTCGCGCCCCTGCGGTGCGCTCCTACGGAGCCGCTACAACCCCTTGGCCGCCTGCGCCACCGCACGGAACAATGCGCGGCCTTTGTTCATGGTTTCTTCCCACTCTTTTTGCGGGTCGGAATCGAACACGATTCCCGCCCCTGCTTGCACATGCAGGCGGCCGTCTTGGATCACGGCGGTGCGGATGGCAATCGCGGTGTCGGCATCGCCATGCCAGCCGATATAGCCAATCGCGCCGGCATACACATTGCGCTTGATCGGTTCAAGCTCACGGATGATTTCCAGCGCGCGAATCTTGGGCGCGCCGGATACCGTGCCGGCTGGGAAGGTGGCGCGCAGCACGTCGGTATAGCTCAGCCCCGGCTGCAAGCGCCCGGTCACTTCGCTGACGATGTGCATGACGTGGCTGTAACGTTCGATCACGAATTGCTCGCCCACGTGCACGCTGCCGGCCACCGACACGCGGCCGGCATCGTTGCGGCCCAAATCAATCAACATCAGGTGTTCGGCGCGCTCCTTCGGGTCGGCCAGCAGTTCCGCTTCCAGCGCGAGATCGTCCTCTGGCGTTTTGCCGCGCGGTCGGGTGCCGGCAATCGGCCGCACCGTCACTTTGCCGGCTTGCTGGCGCACCAGAATTTCGGGCGAGGAGCCCACCACCTGGGTGTCGCCGGTATCCAAAAAATACATATAGGGCGAGGGATTGAGCGCACGCAGCGCGCGGTACACATCCACCGGCCGCGCCTGGAACGGCACGCTCATGCGCTGGCTGAGCACCACTTGGAAGGCATCGCCGGCGCGGATGTAGTCCTGCGCTTTTTGCACCGCGTCGATAAAGCCTTCATGGGTGAAGCCGCTGACGAAATCGGCTTCATCCAGCGCCGCCGGGCGCAGCGTTTCCGGATACGGCCCGCCGCCGTGGCGCAGCCGATGACTGAGCGCGTCCAGCCGCCGGTTGGCCTGCGCCCACGCCTGCGGCGCACGCGGGTCGGCGTGCACGATCAAATACAGCCGGCCTTTCAGATTATCGAACACCGCCAACTCATCGCTGCGCATCAGCAAAATGTCGGGCGTGCCCAGTTCATCGGGCTTGGCATTGGCTTTCAGGCGCGGCTCGATGTATTCGATGCACTCAAAGCCAAACCAACCCACCAGCCCACCGGTAAACCCAGGCAGGCCGTCGATCTGCGGCACATGATGCTGCGCCCGTAGGCGCTCCACTTCCGCCAGCGGATCGATGACTTCGCGGGTTTCGATCACCTCGCCATGCTCGCGCACCGCCAGCGTGTGCCCGCGAAATTCGTACGCGGTGCGCGCCGGCAAACCGATGATGGAGTAGCGCCCAAAGCGCTCGCCGCCTTCCACCGATTCGAACAAATAGGTATGCGGGCCATCGGCCAGTTTCAGGTACACCGACAGCGGCGTGTCGAGGTCGGACAGCACCTCGCGCACCACCGGGATCAGGTTGAAACCGTCAGCGGAAAATTGTTGGAACTGGGCGTGCGTCATCATGTGCGGCGTCCTTCAAAGCAGGCAGATAGGCGAGTGCGGCGGCGTTGCCACGCCACAGTCGCCATCCGTCCCAGCTTTGCACACAAGAAGAATTCGCCCGGTTCATGCGGCTAGCTTATCCGGAAGTCCGCACGTGCGACAAACGCCGCGTGCAGCGTGCTTCCTGCTTCACCCCATGCTGTTCGGCCCGTCCCGCCTCACGGGTCAAGCCGACATCACCACGAACCCCACCGGCGCCCAGCCATTGTCCGCCAGGGTCAGGATTCGCGCCGCCAGCGACTCGCCATGGTCGAGCAGACGCGCAATCGGCGAATTGTCCGCGCGGCGCACATAGCCCAGCTTGATGCCGTTCCAGTCGATGCGAATCGCCAGCGGGTCATGCGGATTGTCCGGCTCTCGCACCAGTTCAAGCGTATCGCCCACGCACAGTTGGGAGATGAGATCCGTCGCATGCCCATGCTGAAATCCCGCCACCTCGCCCAACAGCAGCGCATTGTCCGGCACGCACCAATCCTCCTGCGCCTGGGCATAGTCCAACACCTGCGCCAGTTGCGTGCGCAGCCGCGCATCCAGCGGGCGCATGCTGGGCGCGTGCTGGAATGACGACGCTTTCTGTTCGCGCTGCACTTGCTCGGAGATCCGGTTGAGCTGGGTACGCACCGTTTGCCCCATGCGCAGCAACTGGGCCACCACCGCATCGGCCAGTGCCTCCATTTCTTCGGATGGCGCGGCGTTCGCGATCCCCGACAATTGTTGTTGATGCAGTCTTGGTTCTGGCGCACCGACAGCAAACCCCAACTGCAACGTCGCCTGCTCGCCTTGTGTGGTTTCCAAATGGACGATGCGGATGCCTTCGCGCACGCAATCGTTCCAATAACTACCCACGCAATGCGACATGGTCTTGCCCTCTTCGACGAGCGCGCTGTGAGTCGACAGCTCCCAGGCGCGACCTGAATCCAGCTTCATTTCGCCGAACATCGGGATCAGGGGCGCTTTGGGCGTTGCGGAGAGCGTCGTGTCAGGCGGCCGCTCCACCAGCGGCAATGCGTGCCAATGGCGCGAAGCGTTCAGCAGCGCACGCAGGCCACGTCGCGCCACCCACGCCAATGCCAGTCGATGGCTGTCGATTTCGATGAGCCTGGCGGGCAGCAGCGTCGTCTCCAGCGCGGTATTCAGAAAATCTCGGCAATCCCGCAACGCCTGCGGCAGATTGGGAAACTCGCGCTCCAACGTGCGCCAGACCGTGTTCCAGTCGCGCTTGAACGGCATCGCCAAGCGCAGCGTATCGGCCTGTGACTGCAGCCGCACCGGCAACGCATCCAGTGCGGGCAAGCGCCGCTGCACATCCTCGCGCTTGCTGGGCCGAACGTGCGCCGGCAGTGCATGCAGCAGCGACACCACAACGCCGGGAATCGCCCCGTGCTGCCACGGCTCACGACCCCAGGGCGAGCGCACCAACGCACGATCGACCTTGTAATAATCGGCAATCGCGCCGATCAAATCCCGGCCATGGTCGATGGCGTCGAACAAATCTTCCATCGCCTGCCGTGGTTGGCGGCGCGGATTGCGAGATACCAGCAGGCCAGAGAACGCAGTCTGTGAGCGCCGCGAATAGCGATCCTCATCGTCATCGTTGTCGAGCAGTTTCGGCCCCCCGACGGGCTCCAGCAGCACTGTTGCCAGCCACGCCGGAAACTCGGCCAACGCCTGCATGCGGCGATCCCGCGCCGGCTCGCAAGCAAGGCGGTTGTAGTTCTGGACGGTTCCGAAAAAGGTGTGCGGAAATTCCAGCGATCCCAACGCCTCCATGATATCGGCTTGCAGGCTGTGGGCGAATACGCGAATGGCGCGCTGCACCGGATGCCCCCACGACAACGACCAGCGCAGGGTCGGGACGATGGGCGCATTGGGTAGCACGGCGGCCTCGCGCAGTGCCGGATGCGATGCCTTGGCAGCAGCATCACCATCCACCCACTGCAACACCTCCGGCAACAGCGCGTCACAGCCGAGATGATGCGCTGCAAGTTGCAGTGCGCACACCTGCCCGTCGCCGCGCAGCAGCCACAGCCAGCAATACCGCTGCGTTTCGGCCCGATCGTAAAAGCATTGCACCGGCACCCAGACGTGCGCACGCACCATCATCCGGTTGTGGCTCGTTTGTGGCGCGCTGAGTGCAAGAGCGTGCATGGATCAAAACCCAATCGTGGTCATTAAGCGCAAGCATTTCCTGTCGCCGTCTCATAGACTGCGACGGCGCATCCACGAGTTCATTTCAGATAACCGATGTCCACCAACTCCCCGTCTTCGGCAAACAGATAGAAGTCCGCCCCGTCCAGCCCCACGTAGCGTACCGGGGTTCGGAACAGTGCCGCGTGCTCGCGGATTTCAATCGGTATACACGGGTCGTCGATATCGAATACAGCATCGTCGTCCATGGGTTTTGCTCCGGCTGCTTGTCGTCGCCGCAGCGTAGCGACTGCGCGTCGCAGGACGTGAGACGGTGGCGATGGACACTGCAAGCGCCGCTACCATAGTCTGCGCGCCGCCATTGCCGAATCCGAACGCCGGCCGAAGCCGCCGCGCTCTGCCCTGACACTTCACAAGCACAGCCAACAAAATGAACCATCCGCATCGCGGGTTATAACGTATTCCGTTATAGCCACCCCATATCCGCAGTTTTTCCGACAAGGAAGCCGAATTGCCGTGGCAAGGCACCGCCTCGCGACGGCTGCCCGCTGCGATCTCGCAGGTGGCACGCCGCAAGTTGCGCATGCTCAACGCGGCGGTGTCACTTGACGATCTGAGCATCCCACCGGCCAACCGGCTGGAAGCGCTCAAGGGCAACCGCAAAGGGCAGCACAGCATTCGCATCAACGATCAATGGCGCATTTGTTTTGTCTGGAACCAAGGCGATGCACACAACGCCACGATCGTTGACTACCACTGACCGCCGGAGACAACTCATGGTCAAACTTGCCAACATCCATCCCGGCGAAGTGCTGCAGGAATAATTCCTGGCGCCGCTGGGAATCAGCCAAAACGCGCTGGCGCGAACGATGGGCGTGCCGCCGCGCCGGATCAACGAAATTGTTTTGGGCAAGCGCGGCATCAGCGCCGACAGCGCCGTGCGGCTGGCGGCGGCATTGGGCAGCAGCGAACGGTTCTGGCTTGGCCTGCAAGCCGATTACGACCTTGAAGTGGCGCATCACGCCTTGGGCAAGCTCACCCGGAAGATCGTGCGGCTGGCGGCGTAAGACGTCCGCCCCAAGGGACGGAGAACATTTCCCGGGCGCACCCCGTTCGCGGCGCATTTCAAACGGAAATGTTCTCTGCCTCCTTTTACCGCACCGCATACGCCGTCATCGACAACGCGCCATAGGTGTAGCCATCCACCAGCACTTGCGGCTTGCTGCTGGCGGCCGCGGCCAGGCCGGCGATGTACAGCAGCGGCAGGAAGTGGTCGGGCGTGGGCACCGCCATGCGGTAGTCGCGATGGCTGTCCAGCGTAGGGATGTCCTCCGGGCGCGCTTGCAGCAACGCCATCGCATCGGTATTGAAACGCTGCGCCCAATCGAATGCACCATCAGGGGTGTGCCAATCCATCGCGCGCAGGTTGTGCACCACATTGCCGCTGCCCACGATCAACACGCCGCGCTCGCGCAGCGCCGCCAGCTTCGCGCCCAAGGCCAGATGCCAGTCCAATGATTTGCGCGCATCCAGGGACAGTTGCACCACCGGGATATCGGCCTTGGGAAAGGCATGCACCAACACCGACCAGGTGCCGTGATCCAGCCCCCACTGCGTGCGATCAAGCCCAGCGATGTAATCCGGCGCCACCAGATCGGCCACTTCTTCGGCCAACGCCGGCAACCCCGGCGCGGGGTATTGCACATCGAACAAGGCCTGCGGAAACCCACCGAAATCATGGATCGTGCGCGGCTGCGGCATCGCTGTCAGCGCCAAGCCATCCACATACCAATGCGCCGACACTGCCAGGATTGCACGCGGCGCGGGCACCGATTCCCCGAACGCCCGCCACGCTTCGGTATAGCGGTTGTGCTCCAACGCGTTCATCGGGCTGCCGTGGCCCAAAAATACGGCCGACATCAGTGGGGTGGTCATGACGTGGCTCCGAATAGATTGTGCTGGAGGCGTTTGCGCCCTTTTAGCCGCGTCGCAGCCAATGAAAGTGGGCCGTGTGACCCCTTACGTAATCACATCTCGGGAATATTACGCAATGTCTCGGCGTTGGCGCGGTCATCGGCGGCTTTGCGTGCTTGCGCCTGCCGCGCCCACGCTTGGTTTGCTTGCTGCTGGGCACGCACGGACGGATCCACCACATTCAACTGACGCTGGCTTCCCATAAACGTGCGCTCGCCTGCCGCCAGTTGGCAATTACGGCTGATGATTTCCAAGTCTTCGCCCGTTTTTGCGCGGCGATTTTGTAGATGCACTGTCACCCACAAGGTATCGCTCAGCGGCTCTAGCTGCATGCAAATCTGGTCGATCATGGCGTTGCTGCGATAGCCAGCACCGTCCACCATCACCAACAAATTTTCGGCATCCACCCAAGCAGCGGAACTGACACCGGCAACCGTTTTCGCCGCTTCACGCGCTGGCTCCGCCGGGATGCGGCGCGCCGGGTCCGGGATGCGCATACTGCGGCGCATATCGTCCGACATTGCATCCATCTGGGCGCGCACGGCGCCTTGATCGCCGGCAATCGCCGCGCCTTGCAGTGCCGCCATGCGTGCGGCCGTGGTTGCCGGATCCAGTGGTTTGGCACGCTGCGGTTGCGGCGCGGAGGGTTGCTGGGTGCAGGCAGTTAGCCATGGCAGTACACACGCAAGTAACCACGATCCGAAATAGTTCATTCGGAAGCCCCCTTGCGCTTACGCACCGCCTTCGCTTTTGTCGCTGGCAGCAAGCTGGTGAGGGCTTGGTAGCGTTCGAACAGGAAGGCCACGCGCTCGGCGTCGGTGGTGAGTTTGGGGGGTTTGCGGCCGGCGGTTTTTTCAGCAGCGGTGTAGGCGGCGTCCACGGCTTTGTCGAGGGCGGCGTGGGCTTTGACCAGCGCCGCCGGCATGGTGAGGGGGTCGTAGAGGTCGGCCAGGGTGGCGTCTGGGAATTGGGCGCGGGCGTTTAGGACGGCTTGTGCGGCGGTCTCGATGGCAGCGCGGTGTTTGTTGTCATCACCTTGCACGCTGCCCGTAGGAGCGCACCGCAGGGGCGCGATTGGGGTGGCGTTGTCGTCGGTCGCGCCGCCTTGCACGCTGCCCGTAGGAGCGCACCGCAGGGGCGCGATTGGGGTGGCGTTGTTGCCTGCCGCGTCGCCTTGCGCGCCGCCCGTAGGAGCGCACCGCAGGGGCGCGATGGGGTTGGCGTTGTTGCCGGCCGCGCCGCCTTGCACGCTGCCCGTAGGAGCGCACCGCAGGGGCGCGATTGGGGTGGCGTTGTTGTCGGTCGCGCCCCTGCGGTGCGCTCCTACGGTGGCGGGGTCGGTCAGTTCGGGCCAGGGGAAGTTGTTGTAGACGATGCCGGCGGAGTAGCGGTAGCGGCTTTCCAGCCGACCACAGACTGCGCGCGTCCATGCCATGTGCATGGTGGATGTGACGATGCCGAAGTGAAACAGCGTGGCATGCGGCACGATTTTCACAAGATTGCTGCACAAGGTTTCCGGAGACATGAAGCCGATGGGAATGAAGTTGCGCCGCTCGGATGACACTTCCGGGATCACCAGATAGCTGTCGTCGGGAATGTTCTCCACATGAAACCGCGTCGGCGTGGCCGCCAATTTCTGCGTGGGCGCGCTCTTGCTTTCCAGTCGCAATTTGCGCACCGCTTCCACACGCTTCAGGCATTCCGGCATGGCGCGCAGCTGTGCTGGCGGGCAGTCACCCAACCACAGGCACCAGCGCTCCCAGCCGTTGATGAATTCATCCGACCCCAGCCAACGCCGGAACCAGTTTGCCGAGGCGGGTTCTTTGGCGATGAACGCATCGCGATCTTCGGTGGTGAACAAATAATTGCCGCCGTCGATGGGCTTGTTGCCGATGCCGATGGTCGGAACATCGCAAACGGGCTTGCTGCGATTGGGCAGCACCACATCCGCCGCATCCACCAGATACGGATTGATATTGTCCGCCAACAACCGATGCGGCTCACCGGCAATGTCCTCGTAATCAAACAACTGCTTGGGCTGCACATCGCCCTGCGCAAAGCCCACGATCACGCAATGCACCGCCGCCACGCCCTTGGCTTCGTTGTTCCAGCGAAACGTACGATGGGCGAAAAAAATGCGCATGCCCATATTCAACATCGCGCCCCACAGCACACCCACCTGCTCGCCTTGGGTGATGGAATTGGTGGAGACAAAGGCGACACGAATGCCCTGATTCCCGCGCCTTTTCTCGTCATCCCCGCGCAGGCGGGGATCCAGCATTTGATTCTGGCGTTGGCTTTCAAGAGCTGGATTCCCGCCTTCGCGGGAATGACGAGCAAAAGCAGGCTGCATGTCGTCCATAGCAAGGTAATGCGCCGCCTTCAAATACCACGCGCTCACAAAATCCAGCACGCCCGCGCCTTTCAGCGGGCCCGCCACAGCCAGCAAATCCTCGCGCTGTTCGGCGCTCATCAACTTGGAGCCCACAAACGGCGGATTCCCCAACATAAAACCCAGCTGCGCCGCCGGCACCACGTCATTCCAATCCAGCCGCAACGCATTGCCATGCACAATCGTGGCCGACTTGCGCAGCGGCAGGCGCACCACGTTTTCGCCGAACTGCTCGGACACGCGCAGATTCATCTGGTGATCCATCAACCACATCGCCACCTGCGCAATCTGCGCCGGGAACTCTTCGATTTCGATCCCGTAAAACTGATCCACATCCAGCAACACATGGTCTTGCACATGCGCCAGCACCGACTGCTGCTTGGCAAACTGGCGCTTGAGCACCTCCAGTTCCAGCAGGCGCAATTCGCGGTAGGCAATCACCAAAAAATTGCCGCAGCCGCAGGCCGGATCCAGGAATTTCAGGGTGGCCAATGTGCGGTGCAACTGCGCCAGCTTTTTTTCATCGGTGCCGGCTTTGTGCAACGCCTCTTTCAGTGCATCCAAAAACAACGGACCGATGAGTTTGAGGATGTTCTTCTCGCTGGTGTAGTGCGCGCCCAGGTTGCGGCGCGCTTTGGCGTCCATCACCGACTGGAACATCGAGCCGAAAATGGCCGGGCTGATGCGGCTCCAGTCCAGTGCGCTGGCGTCCAGCAACAGGCCGCGCAACTGGGCGTTGAAATCGGCCAGCGGAATGAGTTCGTCAAACAGCTTGCCGTTGACATATGGCAGCTCGGCCAGTTGTTCGTCCAGCGTGGTTTGGCGTTTGTCCGGCGCGGTGTTGAGCACCTGGAAAATGCGCCCCACCCACATCCCCAAATCACTGCCATCCTCGCGGGTGCGCTGGCTGATGAGTTCGTGAAAACTCTGGCGCGGGAAGATGCCGGTATCGTCGGCAAACAGGCAGAACAGCAGCCGCACCAGCAGCAGCTCCAGCGCGTGCCCGTCGAAGCCCGCCGCCTTCAGCGCATCGTGCAGGCGGCCCATGCGCTCGGCGGCCTGCACGTTGACGGGGTCTTCTTCCTTGTAGCTGCGGGTCTGGTAGCCGCTGATAAACCCGAAGCGGCCGATTTCTTTGGGCAGATCATTCAGTGGGAAGTCGCTGCGCTCGCCGGTTTCCAGATCGTGCAGCACGAAGCGCTGGAAATCCGAGACCAGCACATGGCGCGGCAACTCGGCATCTTTCAGGCCGGCAAAGTAATCGGTGGCCTGCCCGAAGGCGGCCTCCAAATCCACGCCCGCGCTTTTGTGCTCGGCCAGCAGCACGCCGGGCCAGAACATGTCGATGCGGCCGTGCACGCTGCCGTTGAAGCGCTGCGCTTTTTGCTCGAACACCGCCACGCGGCGGCGCTGCACGCCGAACACGTTGAAAAATTCGTTCCAGAAACTTTGCGCTTCGGCGCGCTCGCTGGTCTCAGTGGCCCATTCGCGGGCAAAAGCGCGGGCACGTTCGCGGATTTCGTTGAGGCTCAGGGCCATGCGGCTTCCTCCGCCTTGCAGCATAAGCGATGCAAGGCGTCACCTGCGCCGCTCAGCGCACCGCTGCCACCGCCTGCTTCATCTGCGCGATTACGGCGGCATAGTCCGTTTTGCCAAAGATGGCGCTGCCGGCGACGAAGGTGTCGGCGCCGGCGCGCGCGATTTCGGCGATGTTGTCGGGCTTCACGCCGCCGTCGATTTCCAGACGGATCGGGCGTCCGCTGGCGTCGATCAGCGCGCGCACTGTGCGCAATTGCTTGAGCGCCGAGGGGATGAACGACTGGCCGCCGAAGCCGGGGTTGACCGACATCAGCAGCACGTAATCAATTTCGTCCAGCAGGGTGTCCAGCACGTCCAGCGAGGCGGCCGGATTGAACACCAGCCCGGCCCGGCAGCCCAGCGACTTGATCAGCTGGACGCTGCGGTGGACGTGTTTGCTGGCTTCGGGATGGAAGCTGATGCTGGAGGCGCCGGCCTCGGCGAACATCGGGATCAAACCGTCCACCGGTTCCACCATCAGGTGCACGTCGATCGGCGCGGTGACGCCGTGCTTGCGCAGCGCCTGACACACCAGCGGGCCGATGGTGAGGTTGGGGACGTAGTGGTTGTCCATCACGTCGAAGTGGATCCAGTCGGCGCCGGCGGCGAGCACGGCATCCACCTCTTCGCCCAAGCGGGCGAAATCGGCGGAAAGGATCGACGGCGCGATGACGGTCGGCTGCATGGCGGACTTCCACGGACTGAGGAATGCGGCGGGCGCAGGGGCAAGTTTACAGGCCGCATCGCCCATCACGGCTTAAAATGCCCGTTCCCCACCCGATCCGCGCCCATGGCCACCACGTTGCTGCACTCCGACCTGCCCGGCCTCAACCTGATTCATCGCGGCAAGGTGCGCGATGTGTTCGACTTGGGCGATGGGCACCTGCTGATGGTGGCCACCGACCGCCTGTCTGCGTTCGACGTGGTGCTGCCCGACCCGATCCCAGGCAAGGGCGAGATGCTGTGCCAGATCAGCAATTTCTGGTTCGATCACACCCGCCACATCATCGCCAACCACCTGACCGGGATCGACGTGGCCAGCGTGCTGCCGGCAGGCGTGGATGCCGCGCTCTACGCCAGGCGCGCGGTGGTGACCAAGAAACTCACGCCGGTGCCGGTGGAATGCATTGCGCGTGGCTACATCATCGGCAGCGGCTGGAAGGACTACCAGCGCAGCGGCGCGATCAGCGGGATTGCCCTGCCCGCCGGCCTGCAACAGGCGCAAGCCTTGCCGGAGCCCGTTTTCACGCCCTCCACCAAGGCGGCGGTGGGCGACCATGACGAGAACATCGACTTTGCCCGCGCGGTGAATCTGGTTGGCCGCGAACGCGCCGAACAGGTGCGCGCTGCGACCTTGGCGCTGTACGGCTTTGCCCGCGACTTCGCGGCGCAGCGCGGGATTATTTTGGCCGATACCAAATTCGAATTCGGTACCGATGCCGACGGCACGCTCTATGTGATGGACGAAATGCTCACCCCCGATTCCAGCCGCTATTGGCCGGCCGAGCAGTATCAGGTCGGCATCAGCCCGCCCAGCTACGACAAGCAGTTCGTGCGCGACTATCTGGAAACGCTGGACTGGGACAAGACCGCGCCGGGGCCGACGCTGCCGGCTGAGGTCATCGCCAAAACCCGCGCCAAATACGCCGAGGCGCTGGAGAAGCTGGCGGGGCTTCACGTCGACTGAGACAACGCCGATCAAACCGGCAGGCGTCCCGAGGCAACGCGCGCTGGTAGACGCTAGACTGCATCCATCCCGGCCTTCCGGCAGCGCCATGACCGATTTCGCCAAACCCGCCGCCATCCTGCTGTCGACCGACCTGACCGCGCGATCGGATCGCGCCCATGCGCGCGCAGTGCAGCTGGCTCGGCAGTGGCGGGCGCGACTGGTGGTCGCGATCGCGCTTCAGACCGACGCCAACTTCAGCCTGCCGAATGCGTTTCAGGATCCGAACGCCGCCGAGGATGCGCCGACTACAGAATCCCCGACCAGCTGGATCGGGCAAATGGCGGCGCAGGCATTGGCTGATGCCGGTGTGGAGGTGGACATCCGGATCGCGGTCGGCGCTCCCGGCCCGGTGGTCGCCGGCATTGCCCACGACGCCAGTTGCGGCCTGATCGTCACCGGCACCTCACGCAGCGACGTGGCCATGCGCATGGATCCCGGCTCCACCCTGCGCTGGCTGACCCGCCACGCCAAACTGCCGGTGCTGGCCGTGCACGATCGTGTGCGCGGCCCGTATCGCCAGCTGGCCGTGGCCAGCGATTTCTCGCCGCCCTCCGCGCACGCGCTGCAGCTGGCGGCGCAGTGGTTCGACGATGCCACCGAGCGCAACCTGCTGCATGGCTACGACACGCCGCTGGCCACGCTCGCGCTCAACGACGCTCCGCGTCGCGAGGCGCTGGCCGCGCTGCAGCTTGAGGTCGAAAACGATGCCGGCGCGTTCCTTGCGCAATCGCTGGGCGAGGCCGCCTCCCGGTGGTCGACGCGGGTTCGGCCCGGCAATCCGATCCGGTTGCTGCGCGAACATGCGCGCAGCGCCGGCACCGACCTGACGGTGATCGCCACCCATGGCCGCGGCGCGTTGCTCAGCCGCCTGATCGGCAGCGTGGCCGAGCGCCTGCTGGAAACCACGGGGACCGACCTGCTGGTGGTGCCGCCGGCACGCTGAGGGCTCGCGTTCACAAGCGCTTTCGACCAGCGCTACCGGTTCTGCCGCTTGGGCAGAACGAAATACAGCCAGACCAGCCCGAGCACGGCCGACACCAGCGAGCCGCCGAGCACGCCGAGCACGCTTTCGGTGTAGTCCAGCGGCAGCCGCGCGTAGGCCAGCGAGCCGACGAACAGGCTCATGGTGAAGCCGATGCCACACAGTAGCCCGAGCCCGAGCATGGCGCGAAAATCCATGCCGTCGGGAAACTGTGCGATCTTGAAGCTGCGCAGCAGCACCGCGGCGCCGACGATGCCGACTGGTTTGCCGACGATCAATCCAAGCGCAATGCCTGCCGGCAGTGCCGCGGTGAGATCGGCCATGCGCAATCCGCACAGTTCCAGTCCGGCGTTGAGGAACGCGAACAGCGGCAGGATGCCCCAGGCCACCCACGGATGCAGCGCGTGCTCCAGCGATTCGAGCGGTGAGTACTCGGCGGCATCGTCGATGGCGTTGTCGGGATCGACGTGGGGAATCATCAACCCGGTGACGACGCCGGCCAGCGTGGCGTGCACGCCCGATTGCAGCACCAGCGCCCACAGCAGCAGCCCGAGCAGCAGGTAGGGCGTCAGCGCGCGCACCTTTTTGCGGTTCAGCACGTACATCAACAGCGCCACGCCCAGCGCCGCCAGCAGCAGCAGGCCGCGCAGATCGTTCGAATAGAACACGGCGATGATGACGATCGCGATCAGGTCGTCGGCCACGGCAATGGTCGACAGCATCACCTTCATGCCCAGCGGCACGCGCGCGCCGAGCAGGGCCAGCACGCCGAGGCTGAAGGCGATGTCGGTCGCGGTCGGCACCGCCCAGCCGCGCAGGGTCTCGGCGTTGCCGTGGTTGAAAGCGACAAAGATCAACGCCGGCACCGCCACGCCGGCGCAGGCGCAGACCACCGGCTGCATCAGCTGGGCGCGGCTGGAGAGCTGGCCGGAGACGACCTCGCGCTTGATCTCCAGCGACACCAGCAGGAAGAACAGCGCCATCAGGGCATCGTTCGTCCACCAGTGCAGCGAATGCGCCCAGATCCCTTCGCCCAGCGGCGCATCGCGCACGATGTCGTACCAGCCCGCCAGCGGCGAGTTGGCAACGCCCAGCGCCAGCGCCGCCGCCACCACCAGCACCATGCCGGCGGAGGATTCGAGCCGGAAGAATTCGCCCAGCGCATGCTGCGCGCGCGCCAAGACAGTCGGAAAGACGTTCATCGCGCGCAAGTATACGAAAGCACTGCAACGCCAAGAAACGAACCGCAATACGCGCCACCCGCCCTTCGACAAGCTCAGGGCGAACGGACACTCGGATTGACTAGGCGTTCGGGTTGAAGTGCCGCTTCAGGCCCATCCACACGTCGGGATAGTCGATCTGCCGATGCGTCGCACCCATGGCCTGCGCCGCCGGCCGAATCACGCCGCGGGTTTCGAACATGATCGCCATGGTGTCGGCAACGTAATCCGGTTTGCTGGTGTCGATCGCGCTGGCCTTCTCGAAGGTCGCCGCGTCCGGCCCGTGCCCGGTCATGCAGTTGTGCAGCGAGCAGCCGCCCGGGGTGAACCCGTCGGCCTTGGCATCGTAGATGCCGTGCACCAGGCCCATGAACTCGCTGGCGATGTTGCGGTGGAACCACGCCGGGCGGAAGGTGTCCTGCATCGCGAGGATGCGCGGTGGGAAGATCGCGAAGTCGATGTTGCTGGTGCCGGGCGTATCGCTGGGCGAGTGCAGCACGAGGAAGATCGACGGATCCGGGTGGTCGAAGCTGATCGAACCAATCACGTTGAAGCGGCGCAGGTCGTATTTGTACGGCGCGTAGTTGCCGTGCCAGCCGACCACGTCGAGCGGAGAATGCCCGATCGGCGCGCGCCACAGGTGGCCTTGGAACTTGGCGATCAATTCGAAGTTGCCGTCGATGTCTTCGAACGCCGCGTTGGGAGCGAGGAAATCGCGGGTGTTGGCCAGCCCGTTGCTGCCGATCGGGCCAAGGTCGGGCAGCTGCAGCAGGGCGCCGAAATTCTCGCAGACATAGCCGCGCGCGGAGCCGTCCGGCAACGCCACGCGAAAGCGCACGCCGCGCGGGATCACCGCGATTTCCTGCGGTTCGACGTCGACCACGCCCATGTCGGTTTCGATATGCAGCCGGCCCAACTGCGGCACGACCAGCAGCTCGCCGTCGGCGTTGTAGAAATAGCGGCCCTGCATGTCGCGGTTGGCCGCGTACAGGTGCACGCCAATGCCGGTGCCGGCTTCGGGCCCACCGTTGCCGCCCATGGTGAACAGGCCTTCGATGAAATCGGCCGGCGCGTTCGGCATCGGCAGCGGATTCCAGCGCAGCTTTTCCGGCGTGGCGCGGCCGCTGAAATCGTTGTGGAACGCCGGCACGTCGAAGGCTTCGAAACGCCCGTGCACGGCGCCCGGACGGATCCGGTACAGCCAGGCGTGGCGGTTGGCGTGGCGCGGCGCGGTGAACGCGGTGCCGGTCAGCTGCTCGGCATACAGGCCGTGGGCGACCTTCTGCGGGGAGTTGCGGCCCTGCGGCAGGGTGCCGGGTACCGCTTCGGTTTCGAACCAGTTGCCGAATCCGGTCTGGTAGCCGGTGCTGTGGATGCTCATGCGTTGAACCGTTCGTGGTGAGCCTGTCGAACCATGAACGGCCGCACGCCCTTCGACAGGCTCAGGGCGAACGGCCGTCTTGCTTACAGCACGCCGCGGCGCATCTGGTCGCGCTCGATGCTCTCGAACAGGGCCTGGAAGTTGCCTTCGCCAAAGCCCTCGTTGCCCTTGCGCTGGATGATCTCGAAGAAGATCGGCCCGAATGCGTTTTGGGTGAAGATCTGCAGCAATTTTTGCTTGTGGGTCTGCACATCGGCGTCGATCAGGATCGAATTCCTGCGCAGGCGCGGCACGTCCTCGCCGTTGTCGGGCACGCGGATATCGACCACGTCGTAGTAGGTGTCCGGGGTGTCGAGGAAGGCCACGCCGGCGGCGTGCATCGCTTCCACCGTGGCATAGATGTCGTTGGTGAACAGCGCGATGTGCTGGATGCCCTCGCCGTGGTAGTCGCGCAGGTATTCGTTGATCTGCGACTTCTCGTCCGAGGATTCGTTCAGCGGAATGCGCACGACCCCGTCCGGCGCGGTCATCGCCTTGGACAGCAGGCCGGTCTTGGCGCCTTTGATGTCGAAGTAACGGATTTCGCGGAAGTTGAACAGCTTTTCGTAGTACTGCGACCACTTGGCCATGTTGCCGAGGAACAGGTTGTGGGTCAGGTGGTCGATGAAGGTCAGCCCGAAGCCCTTGTGCTGGGTGTCGGCACCGTCAAGAGGAACGAAATCGGCATACAGGTTCGCGTCGTCGGCATCGACCAGATACAGCATGCAGTCGCCGATGCCCTTGATCACCGGCGCATCGACCGCCTTGCTGTCGGCGCGAAATTCCATCGTCTCACCGCCGTTGGCCAGCACGTGCGCCAGCACCTCGGCGGAGGGCTTGCGGAAATTGATCGCGAAGCCGCAAGCCGACTGGCCGTGGCGCTCGGCGAAATCGGAGGCGAACGAATTTTCGGTTTCGTTGAGCAGGAAGTTGATGTCGCCCTGGCGGAACAGCGTGATCGCGCGGTCCTTGTGGCGGGCGATGGCGGCAAAGCCCATGCGCTCGAGGTAGGCGCGCATCGCCGCGCCTTCGCCCTTGGGTGCGGCGAATTCGACGAATTCGAAACCGGCAATGCCCATCGGATTGTCGAAGGTGGTCGGGGTCATCCCGAGGCTGAAATCGGCGGCGGTGCGCTGCACGGACATGGCGGGCTCCTTGCTGGATTGTTGCTTGGCCTGCCTTTATAGTTTCATATGAAACCAATATCAAGGCGCGCTGCAGCATGAAAACGAATGCGAACGACAAGCGCGGCAAACCTTGCCCGGCCGTCAGCGACGGCGTGCTGGCGCTGGAAGACTTCCTGCCCTACCGGCTGAGCGTGCTGGCCAACCGCGCCTCGGACGCGCTGGCGCGCGAATACTCGCAGCGGTTCGCGCTGGGCGTGACGGAATGGCGGGTGATGGCGGTGCTCGGCCCCTGTCCGGGGCTCACCGCCAATGAAGTTGTGCGGCGCACGGCGATGGACAAGGTCGCGGTCAGCCGCACGCTGGCCAGGCTGCAGGGCGCCGGGCGACTGCAGCGCAAACCCGACCGCAGCGACCGCCGGCGCACCCTGCTGCGGCTGTCGCGCGCAGGGCAGGCGATCTACGCGCAGATCGTGCCGATCGCGCTGGATTTCGAACGCCAGCTGCTGGACGGCATGACCGCAAGCGACCGCGCGCGGGTGTTTCGGCTGCTGAATCGGCTGGACGAACTGGAACTGCGGACGGAAGCCGTCGAGCGCGACTGATCCCCGTCAAAAGACGCTGGCCGCGATCGTCGCAAATGCAAACGGCGGCCGAAGCCGCCGTTTGTCGTGCTTGCAAGCATCCGCGCGAAGCGTCACTTCACCCCGTGCATCAGCTTCTGGATCAAGGGCGCGATCAGGAACAACAGCACGCCTGCCCCGATCAGCACCCAGAACCCGAAGGTGTAGCCGGAATGCGCCGAAGCGACGGTCATGCCGCCTTCGCCGCTGATCACGCCGGCGAAGATGCCGGACAGGTTGTTGCCGATGGCCGTTGACAGAAACCAACCGCCCATGCCGAAACCGACCAGCCGCACCGGCGCCAGCTTGGTCACCATCGACAGCCCGATCGGGGACAGGCACAGCTCGCCCACCGACTGGATCACGTACACCATGAACAAGGTCCAGAACGGGATCTTCATCGTCTGCGGATCGACCATGCTCGACAGCGCCACCATCAGCAGCAGGAAAGCCAGACCGTTGAAGATGATGCCCAGCCCGAATTTGCGCGGGATCGACGGATTGGCGCGACCCAGTCGCACCCAGATCCACGCGATGATCGGAGCCAGAGTGATGATGGCCAGCGAATTCACCGACTGGAACCAACCCACCGGGAAGGTCCAACCGCCGAGATCACGCTGCACGATGTTCTGGGCCAGGAAGTTGAACGAACTGCCGGCCTGCTCGAAGAACATCCAGAACAGCACGTTGAAGGCGAAGATGATCAGCATCGCCAGTGCCTTGTCGCGGGCGACCGCACCATCCTGAAACCCTTCGCGCAGGATCAGCACGCACAGCGCCAGGAACAAAATGCCGAGGATCCACGCCAACATGCTGGCCTCGATGGTCAGCAGGAAGAAGATCAGCGGGATCGCTAGCACCACGCCCGCAGCCACCATCAGCGGCTTGGCAAGCCCTTCGCTGCCGGCGACCGGCTTGCCGATGCCGTGCAACCGCACGCGGCCGAACCAGAACCACACCAGGCTGACCAGCATGCCGATACCGGAAGCAATGAACACGGCTTTGTAAGCCGGCATCTCGGAGGAGCCGCCGAACATGTTCTCGGCCAGGTAGCCGGTCAGGATCGGCGCGATGAAGGCACCCGCATTGATGCCCATGTAAAACAGGGTGAACCCGGAATCGCGGCGCTCGTCGCCGGGCGCGTAGAGTTGACCCACCATGGTGGAAATGTTCGGCTTGAACAGGCCATTGCCGGCAATGATCGTGGCCAGCCCAATGCGGAACACGGTCTCGTTCGGCATGACCACCATGAACAGGCCCGCGGCCATCACCACCGCCCCGATCAGGATCGAGCGCTGGTAGCCGATCACCCGGTCAGCCACATAGCCACCAAACAGTGCGGCCGCGTACACCAGCGCCAGGTAAGCGCCGTAAAGGCGACTGGCGTGTGCTTCGCCGGAGCTGTCGCCACCGAAGAATTCCGCCACGATGTAGAGCGCCAGTGCCCAGCGCATGCCGTAGAAGGCGAAGCGTTCCCAGAATTCGGTCATGAACAGCATCCACAGCGGACGTGGATGCCCCATGACTTGCCTGAATTCCGGCAACTGTCCCGGCGTGTTTGGCGCGGCTGCGCTCATGCGTTTCTCCCATCGAAACTGCGGTGGATTGACGACGCGCGGGCCGTGACCAGCCCGGGCGCAACCGCCGAAGCATCACCGAACGATGCGGGCAACGTCAAACGTCGCGCATTCAGGCGAACGGCTTGCAGACCGCAAATCCTGCACCACGGCGCGCCGCACGCCGGTGTATTGCGGCAATGCAACAAAGAGCGGGCGCCTGTCAGCGGCTACAATAGAGGTATTGCTCCAATCGGATGGATGCCCATGGCCATCGCCGCCAGTTTCGAAATCGAATACCTGCAATACCTCACGCCCGACGGCAAGCTGGTCGGCAAACTCCCGCCCGCGGTGAAAGACGCCAGGCAACTGGTGCCGTGGTTCAAGCAGATGCTGTTCCTGCGCACCTTCGACGCCAAGGCCATCGCCCTGCAGCGCACCGGCAAGCTCGGCACCTACGCCGCCTGCCTCGGCCACGAGGCCACCCACGTCGGCATCGGCGCATCGATGCTGCCGGAGGACGTGTTCGCGCCGAGCTACCGCGAATACGGCGCCCAGTTCGCGCGCGGCGTGCTGCCGCGCAGCGTGCTGCTGTACTGGGGCGGCGACGAGCGCGGCAATGTTTACGAAGTCCCGAAGAACGACTATCCGTGGTGCGTGCCGATCTCCACCCAGTGCCTGATGGCCTCCGGCGCGGCGCTTTCATTCAAGCTGCGCAAGCAAAAGCGCGTGGCGGTGGCGGTGTGCGGCGACGGCGGCAGCTCCAAGACCGATTTTTACGCCGCGCTCAATACCGCCGGCGCGTTCACCTCGCCGCTGGTGCTGTGCGTGGTCAACAACGGCTGGGCGATCAGCGTGCCGCGCAGCGCCCAGACCGGCGCTGAAACGCTGGCGCAGAAGGGCCTGGCCGGCGGGCTGTATTGCCTGCAGGTGGACGGCAACGATTTCATCGCCGTGCTGGAAGCGATGCGCCGCGCCATGGAGCGCGCGCGCAGCGGCAAAGGCGGCAGCGTGATCGAGTTCATGACCTACCGCCTGCACGACCACACCACCGCCGACGACGCCCGCCGCTACCGCAAGGATGACGAAGTGAAAGCGGCGTGGCTGAAGGAGCCGTTCATTCGCCTGCGCAAGTTCCTGATCGGCAAGAAGGTCTGGAGCGAAGCCGAGGAGAAGGCCTGGCTTGAGGAGTGCGGCAAGCGCGTGGACGAGGAAATCAATATCTATCTGAACACGCCGGTGCAGCCGGTCGAAGCCATGTTCGATTATCTGTACGCCGAGTTGCCCGAGGATCTGAAGGGGCAGCGGGCGGAAGTGTTGGCGCGGGAGGGTCGGGCATGAGCGCGCAACCCATCACCTTGATCGAGGCGATCACCCAGGCGCTGGCCTATGAACTGCGTCACGACGAGCGCGTGATCGTGCTCGGCGAGGACGTCGGCGTCAACGGCGGCGTGTTCCGCGCCACCGCCGGGCTGTCCGCCGAATTCGGCCGCGAACGCATTCTCGACACCCCGCTGGATGAAACCAGCATCGCCGGCCTGACCGTGGGCATGGCCTCGCAGGGCATGCTGCCGGTGGCCGAGGCGCAGTTCGACGGCTTCGTCTATCCGATGGTCGACTTCCTGATCAGCCACGCCGCGCGCATGCGCTACCGCACCCGCGGCCGGCTGACCTGTCCGATGGTGCTGCGGGTGCCGTGGGGCGGCGGCATCCGCGCGCCGGAGTGCCACAGCGAGGCCAACGAGGCGATCTTCACCAACGTCCCCGGCCTGCGCGTGGTGATGCCGTCCAGCCCGCAGCGCGCCTACGGCCTGCTGCTGGCGGCGATCCGCGATCCGGATCCGGTGATTTTCATGGAGCCCAAGCGCATCTACCGGCAGTACAAGGAACTGGTGCCGGACGACGGCGAAGCGCTGCCGCTGGACGTGTGCTACGTGCTGCGCGACGGCAGCGACATCACGCTGGTCACCTGGGGCGCGCAGGTCAAGGAAACGATGGAGGCCGCCGACGCGCTGGCAAAAGAAGGCATCAGCGCCGAAGTGATCGACGTCGCCACGCTGACCCCGCTGGATTTCCCGACCATCGCCGAATCGGTGCACAAGACCCACCGCTGCGTGATCGTGCACGAGGCCCCGCGCACGGCCGGCTTCGGCGGCGAAATCGCCGCACGGATCGCCCACGAATGCCTGTTCGACCTGCTTGCCCCGGTCGAGCGCGTCACCGGCTACGACACCCACATCCCGCTGTTCCGCCTCGAAATGAAGTACCTGCCGAGCGTGGACAAGATCGTCGCCGCCGCCAAGCGCGCGATGGCCTATTCCTGACCCCTCTCCACCCGTTCATCCTTCGACAGGCTCAGGACGAACGGGATAGGTTTTCCGGCGAACGGCCGCCCGTTCGTGGTGAGCCTGTCGAACCACGAACGTAGCGAGAACGTCCATGAGCAAGAAATTCTTCCTCCCCGACCTCGGCGAAGGCCTGCCGGACGCCACCATCGTCGAATGGCACGTCAGGGTCGGCGACACCATCCGCCTCGACGAAGACCTGGTCTCGATGGAAACCGCCAAGGCGGTGGTCGAAGTGCCCTCGCCGGTGTCCGGCAAGGTGATCAAGCTCGCCGGTGGCGCCGGCGACGTGATCGTGACCGGCAAACTGCTGGCCGAGTTCGAAATCGACCCGAGTCTGCCGCAGCGCGCGGAAGGCCAGGACACCGGCCACCACCACGGTGCCGCCCACGACGAGCCGGAGCCGGAACCGGCGCCCGCGCCGGCCCCTGCCGCCGCTGCCAAGCCGGCCTCCGGCGAGCGTGAGGACGCCGGCACCGTGGTCGGCGCGATGCAGGTCGGCAATACGGTGGTCAGCGAAGCGGCCGTCGCCGTTGGCGGCGTCAAGGCGGTGCCGGCCGTGCGCGCGATAGCGCGCAAGCTCGGCGTGGAGCTGGCGCGCGTGCGCGCGACCGGGCCGGACGGCACCGTCACCATGAACGACGTCAAGCAGGCGGCAGCGAATCCCGGCGCAATGGCGCAGCAGGCCGCGCCGGCCGCTGCGGCCACCCTTGTCTCTGCGGCCGCAGCCGCCGTTGCAACGGCGGCCCGCAGCACGCTGTCGCAGTCGGGCAAGCCGATGCGCACCCAGCCACCGACCGTGTCGGTCAGCGGCCAGCCGGAGCAGCTCAAGGGCGTGCGCCGCAACATGGCACGCGTCATGGCCGACGCCCGCGATCGCGTGGTGCAAACGACCATCGTCGACGATGCCGATCTGCACGCCTGGGCCGGCAAGCAGGACATCACCGCGCGCACGATCCGCGCCATTGTCGTTGCCTGCAAGGCCGAGCCGTCGCTCAACGCCTGGTTCGACGACGAAAACCTCGCCCTCACCCGCCACCCGCACGTCGATCTCGGCATGGCGGTGGACACGCCCGACGGCCTGTTCGTGCCGGCGCTGCGCAACGCGCACCTGCTCGACGGCGCCGGCCTGCGCGCCGGCATCAACCGCCTGCGCGCGCAGGTGGAAGACCGTTCGATTCCGGCGTCGGAATTGACCGGCTACACCATCTCGCTGTCCAACTTCGGCATGTTCGCCGGCCGCTACGGCACCGTGGTCGTGGTGCCGCCGTGCGTGGCGATCGTCGGCGTCGGCAAGCTCACCCACGACGTGGTCGCGGTGATGGGCGGGGTGGAGGTGCACCGGCGCATGCCGATCTCGCTGACCTTCGACCACCGCTGCATCACCGGCGGCGAAGCGGCGCGCTTCCTGAAGGCGCTGCTCGACGATCTGGCGCGGCCGAACTGAGGCAAACGCAGATCGCGCCCCTGCGGTGCGCTCCTACGGGGACATCGCGCCTGTAGGAGCGCATCGAGGCCGCAGGCCGAGAGGCGCGATCGGCGGCCCTTGCACAAAACAAATCGCGCCCCTGCGGTGCGCGCCTAGTTGCTGCCACCGTCGGCCAGCTGCGCGTCGACGAACGCCGCCAGCGCAGCGTTGACCTCGTCGGCGGTGACGCCCTCGCCGAGCCGAAAATCGCTGCCGGCATCGCCGATCTCGCCGTGCTTGATCGCCGCCACCCGCACCCCGGCATCGCGCGGCGAATCGAAGCCCACGCTCTGCAGCAGCACGCGCTCGCCCTGCACCAGCTTGAAGTAGAACTTGCCGTCGGCCTCGCGGTACTGCTTGAAGCTGGGCAGCAGCGCGGTGTCCTTTTTCGCCGCCACTTTGAACGCCGCAGCAACCGTGGACAGATCGCGCAGCCCCACCGCCTGCCGCAGGCGCGCCAGCGTCGGCGTGGCGTGGGCCGCGCGCAGCCTCGCCGCCCCGTCGCGCAGCGTCGCCTCGATCGCCGCCGGATTGGCCATCAGCGCCTCGTATTTTTCGCGCAGCGGCGCCACCTCGCGGTCGATGCGCTCGAACAGGGTCTGCTTGGCTTCGCCCCAGCCGATGCCGTCCGCGAAAGCCTGCGCAAAGGCGCGGGTTTCCGCAGTCGTGGCGAAGGCTTGATAGATCTGGAACAGCGCGCTGTCCTCGGTGTCCTTGGGCTCGCCGGGCGCGCGCGAATCGGTGACGATGCCGGCGATCAGCTTCTTCATTTCATCGCGCGGCGCGAACAGCGGGATGGTGTTGTCGTAGCTCTTGCTCATCTTGCGGCCGTCGAGGCCCGGCAAGGTCGAAACGTTTTCGTCGATCACCGCTTCGGGCAGCGCGAAGTGCACTGTTGCAGCCGGTTCGCCGTACAGGTGGTTGAAGCGCTGCGCGAAGTCGCGCGCCATTTCGATGTGCTGGACCTGATCGCGCCCGACCGGCACCTTGTTGGCGTTGAAGATCAGGATGTCGGCCGCCATCAGCACCGGGTACATGAACAGCCCGGCGTTGATGCCGGCGTCGTCGTCCTCGCCCTCGGCGCGGTTGCGATCCACCGCCGCCTTGTAAGCGTGGGCGCGGTTGAGCAGGCCCTTGCCGGCCACGCAGGTCAGCAACCAGGTCAGCTCCGGAATCTCGGGGATGTCGCTTTGCCGGTAGAACCAGATTTTGTCGGCGTCCAGCCCGCAGGCCAGCCAGGTGGCGGCGATCTCCAGCGTGCTGCGCTGCACCCGCGCCGGATCGCCGCACTTCACCAGCGCGTGCAGATCGGCGAGGAAATAGAAGTTCTCCTCGTCTGCGCCGCGCGCGCTGGCCAGCGCCGGACGGATGGCGCCGACGTAGTTGCCGAGGTGCGGCGTGCCGGAGGTGGTGATGCCGGTGAGGACGCGGGTTCTGGACTGGGACAAGGCGCGGGTTTCCAACTCTCGGATAAACGCCATTTTAGCCATCTCGACGCACAACCCCGTTTTTCTCCCCGGTGCGTTGACAAGAATGCAGCGCGATGACCGCGCCGGGAGAACGCCATGATCCGCACCGCCCTGTCCGCACTTGCCCTTGCCGTTGTCGCCGCGATCGCGCTGCCGGCACCCACCCACGCCGACACCTTGTGCCGCGAAGGCGCCCCCTACCGCGGCGGCTGCCGTCCGCTGCCGGCGCGTTCGATGCAACTCGTCCAGATGGACATCGTCGATCGCGACAGCGGCCAGACCCTTCCCGAATACCGCCATCGCGGCCAGGACTGGGTACCGGGAACGCCCGGCAACCGCTACGCGGTGCGGTTGACCAACACCACCGGATCGCGGGTGCTGATCGTGCTCTCGGTCGACGGCGTCAACGCCGTCAGCGGCCAGACCGCCGCGCCCTCGCAGGCCGGCTATGTGCTCGATCCGTGGGAATCCACCGAAATTGCCGGCTGGCGCAAGTCGCTCGACGACATCGCCCAATTCGTGTTCACCGATTTGCAGGACAGCTACGCCGCCCGCACCGGGCGCCCGGACAACGTCGGTGTGGTCGGGATCGCGGTGTTCCAAGAGCGCGTGATCCAACCGCGGCCCATGCCCTACGCGCCGCCGATGGCCGAGGACAGCATGCGGCGCGCGCGGCCTGCGGCCCAAGCGCCGTCACCAGCTTCCACCGCAAGCGGTCGTGCGATGGCTGCAGAATCCGCCGCGCCGCAGCGGCTGGGCACCGGCCATGGCCAGCGCGAATGGTCGCCGATCGGTCAGACCACGTTCGAACGCGCCAGCGTTCACCCGGCGCAGGTCAGCCAGCTGCGCTACGACAGCACCCGCGCGCTGGTCGCACTGGGCGTGATCCCGCGCGGCGACTGGCGCCACGACCGCCGCGGCCCGAACCCGTTTCCGAACGGTTTCGTGCCCGACCCGCCGCGCTGGTGAGCGGGCCCGGACAACGCCAATCAGGCCCTGAACCGTCATCCCGGCGAAAGCCGGGGTGACAAGTTGGTTCGGCGATGCCCTGAACCGCGCGCGGCCTACTTGGCCGCGCCTTCGATCTTTTCGCCGGCCCGCTTGATGTCCTTGCCGGCGCCGGCAATCGTGTTGCAAGCGGCCAGAAAGCCCATGCACATCAGCGCGATTACCACCATCTTTGCCAGTTGTTTCATGCATCGATCCTCATCTGCCGGGTGCGCCGCCGCTTCACCGGCGGCATTGACTCCCGACATGGTAATTCAGTCGGCTGAACCGCCGGTGTCAGCGCCGCTGCGCCGACGCGGAATGACGGTGATGTGGCCATTGGTTTCCAGCAGCGCGATCCCGACGTCGTCCACCCGGGTGACGTTGCCCATTCGCAGCGCTTCGTGGAAATCGCGCTCGCTGACCAGTTCACGCTTGAGAACACCCACGAATACCTGGCCGTCTCGGGCCAGCACCACCGGCTCACCCTCCACCAGCCGCTCGACCCGGCGGCTGCGTGAAATCGCGAAGGCCACGGCGTAATTGAGTACGATCAGCGTTGTGGCCATGATCCCCGCACCGCTGAGCGAGTTGTCGCCGCCGTTGATGCCGTTTTGCACGGCGTTGCCGATCAGGATCAACAGCACCAGATCCAGCGGCGTCATCTGGCCGATCGCACGCTTCCCCGAGGCGCGCACCAGCAGCATCACCAGCAGGTAGATCACGCCGGCGCGCAGCACGAAGATCCACCACGGGGCGGACAGTTGGAACAGCGCATCCATCGAAGTCTCCGGGGCAGGCGATGGCGTCTACTTTCGGCGCAGTGGCGCTTCCGGTAAAGGCCGCCGCAACTTCGGAGCCAATAAAAAGCCCCACGACCAGGGGTGGGCCGTGGGGCTGGGGGGGGAAGGCAGGTTGGGGATGACCTGACCTTTCCAGACGATCACACCAGGGGAGGGGTAGTGACCTTCAGCAACAGGCGTTGCACCTGTTACGGCCAATGAGACCACGCGAAGCATGGATGGTTCGTGAAATTTTCGCCTTTTGAACCGTTCAGTTTAGGGTTCGTTCATGCCCATCCGAACCACAAGCCGCATGACGGCGCGCCGAGCGTGACTTTCGTGACTTGCGTCCCGGTTTTTCGTTCCGTGATGCCGGTCACACGCGCTAATGCGCCTCGTCCCAGTTGTCGCCGACGCCGGCATCCACCACCAGCGGCACCCGCAATTTTCCCGCATTTTCCATCCGCGTTTTCACCGCCTCCAGCAGCGCCGGAACGAAGTCAGCGTCCACCTCGAACACCAGTTCGTCGTGCACCTGCATGATCATCAGGGCGCGCGCACGGTGCGGCTCCAGCCAGAGATCCACCGCAACCATCGCGCGCTTGATGATGTCGGCGGCGGTGCCCTGCATCGGCGCATTGATCGCGGCGCGCTCGGCGCCGGCGCGCTGGGCGGCGCTGCGCGAATGGATGGCGTCCAGATTCAGGCGGCGCCCGAACGCGGTTTCGACATACCCGCGCTCGCGCGCAAGCTTTCGGGTGCGCTCCATGAAATCGTGGACGCCCGGATAGCGGCTGAAATACAGCGCGATGTAATCCTGCGCCTGCCCGCGCGGGACCCCGATCTGGCGCGCCAGCCCGAACGCGCCCATGCCGTACATCAGCCCGAAGTTGATCGCCTTGGCGGCGCGGCGCTCGCTGCCGCTGACTTCGGCGATGGTCTTGCCGAACACCTCGGCCGCGGTGGCGCGGTGGATGTCGTCGCCGTGTTCGAACGCGCGCAGCAGTGTCGCATCGCCCGACAGGTGCGCCATGATCCGCAGTTCGACCTGCGAATAGTCGAACGCGACCAGCTTGCGACCAGCGGGCGCGATGAACGCGGTGCGGATGCGGCGGCCGTCCTCGCTGCGGGTGGGGATGTTCTGCAGATTGGGATCCGAGGACGACAGCCGCCCGGTCGCGGCGCCGACCTGGTGGTAGCTGGTGTGCACGCGCCCGGTGTCCGGATTCACCATCTCCGGCAGCTTGTCGGTGTAAGTGCTGCGCAGCTTGGCGAGGCCGCGATAGTCGAGGATCTGCCGCGGCAATTCGTGCTGGTCGGCGATGGCCTCCAGCGCTTCCTCGTTGGTGGACGGCGCACAGCCCGGGGTCTTGACCCGAACCGGCAGCTTGAGTTCGTCGAACAGCAGCGCGCCGAGCTGCTTGGGCGAATCGAGATTGAACGCGCGTCCGGCCAGCGCGTAGGCCTGCTGCTGCGCCGAAAGCATCCGCCGGGCGAGGTCGGCCGACTGCCGGCGCAATTCGACCGCGTCGATCAGCACGCCGTTTTCCTCCACCCTTGTCAGCACCGGCACCAGCGGCATTTCGATGTCGCGATAGACCGACTGCAGCGCGGGTTCCGCTTGCAACCGGGGCAGCATCGCGCGGTGCAGGCGCAGCGCGATGTCGGCATCTTCGCCGGAATAGCGGGTGGCCAGCTCGACCGGCACGCCGGCAAACGGAATCGCTTTCGCGCCTTTGCCAACCACGGCTTCGTAGCGCAGCGTGTCGTAATCCAGATGGCGCTTGGCCAGCGAATCCATGTCGTTGCGGGTCAGACCGGCATCGAGCACGAAGCCTTCCAGCATGGTGTCGTCGGCATAGCCTTCGACGTGGATGCCGCAGCGGTGCAGCACGTGCATGTCGTACTTGCCGTTCTGCGCCAGCTTGCGTTTGTGCGGATCTTGCAGCAGCGGCCGCAGCGCGCTCAAAACCCGATCGCGGTCGAGCTGGCGCGGTGCGTCGGGATAGGCATGGGCCAGCGGGATGTAGCAGGCGCGGCCCGGTTCGACGCTCAGCGAGATGCCGACCAGATTCGCGCGCAACGCATCCAGCGAATCGGTTTCGGTGTCGAACGCAAATTCCTCGGCCGCGTGCAGTTTTTCGATCCACGTATCGAGCTGCGCTTCGGTCAGCACGGTCTCGTACTGCCCCGGTGCGGACAACGCGGGATCGACGGCCGCCGCGTGCGTTGCAGCGGCCTGTGGCGGACGCCCGGTGACGGCGGACGCACCGCGGTTGTCCAGTTCCTTCAGCGCTTGATGGAAACCGTAGCGCGCGTAGAGTTCGCGCAGCGCGTCCACATCGACCGCGCGCAGCGTCAGTTCCGCCGGCCCCTGCTCCAGCGCCACGTCGGTCTTGATCGTCACCAGCGTCTGGTTCAGCGCCAAGCGCGGCAGCGCAGCGCGCAGGTGCTCGCCGATCTTGCCCTTGAAGTCGTCGGCGTGGGCGATCACGGCTTCGAGCGTGTCGTACTCGGCCAGCCACTTCGCCGCCGTTTTCGGCCCGCACTTGTCCACGCCGGGCACGTTGTCCACGGCGTCACCCATCAGCGACAGGTAATCGACGATCTGGTCGGCGCGTACGCCGAATTTCGCCATCACTTCGGCATCGGTTTTCAGGTGGCTGCCGGTCATGGTGTTGACCAGCTTCACGCCGGGGCGCACCAGCTGCGCGAAATCCTTGTCCCCGGTGGAAATGGTGACATCGATGCCCTGCGCCGCGCCCTGCAGCGCCAATGTGCCGATCACGTCGTCGGCCTCGACCTGTGGCACCCGCAGGATCGGAATGCCCAGCGCCTCGACGAAGCGCTGCATCGGCTCGACCTGCGCGCGCAGATCGTCCGGCATCGGCGGGCGGTTGGCCTTGTACTGCGGAAACAGCGCGTCGCGAAAAGTTTTGCCGGGCGCATCGATCACGAAAGCGATGTGCTCGGGCGCTTCCTTCAGATGCGCGCGCAGCATGTTGACCACGCCGAACAGCGCGCCGGTCGGTTCGCCCTGCGGGCCGGTCAGCGGCGGCAGCGCGTGGAAGGCGCGGTAGAGGTAGGAGGATCCGTCGATCAGGACAAGGCGGGGCATGGCTTGATTCTACGCGGCGGCGCGCTGGCACAATAACGTCTCGTCGCGAGAGCTTGCCATGCTGCGCTGGTTCGAAACCCGGCTCGATCCGTTCCCGGAAGCGCCGCCGGCGCAGCCGCCGGCCGGGGTGTACGCGTTTTGTCGCCATTTCACCCGCGGCGCGGAACCGTGGCTGGCGCTGATGGCGGCCACCACCGCCGCGATCGCCGTTTCCGAGGTCGCCCTGTACGCCTACGTCGGCGCGCTGGTGGATCGGATGACGGCACTGGGCGTCACGCGCTTTTTGGCCGAGGAAGGCCCGCGCCTGGCGTGGATGGCGGCACTGGTGCTGGTGTGCCTGCCGCTGCTGGTGTGGCTGAACTCGGCGGTGCAGCACCAGACCCTGCTCGGCAACTTCCCGATGCGGATCCGCTGGTACGTCCACCGCTATCTGCTGCGGCAGTCGATGGGCTATTTCCAGGACGAATTCGCCGGTCGCATCGCCACCAAGCTGATGCAGACCTCGCTGGCGGTGCGCGAAACCGTCATCAAGCTGCTCGACATCGGCAACTACGTGCTGGTGTATTTCGGCGGCATGCTGGTGGTGGCCGCCAGCGCCGACCTGCGGATGCTGCTGCCGTTCGCGGCGTGGTTGCTTGGCTATGGGCTGTTGATGCGCTGGTTCGTGCCGCGCATGGGCACGGTGTCCAGCGCACAGGCCGATGCGCGTTCGACCATGACCGGGCGGATCGTGGACAGCTACACCAACATCGCCACGGTCAAATTGTTTTCGCACTCCAGGCGCGAGCAAGCCTACGCGCGCGAGGCGATGGACGGGTTTCTGGTCACCACCTACCGGCAGATGCGGCTGGTCACCACCGTTTACAGCCTGCTGTATGCGCTGAACATGGCGTTGCTGTTTGCGGTGGCGGCGCTGGGCATCCGGCTGTGGCTGCAGGGCGCGATGACGACCGGCGCGATTGCCGTCTCCGGCGCGCTGGCGCTGCGGCTGCTGGGCATGTCGCACTGGATCATGTGGGAACTGTCGGCGCTGTTCGAGAACATCGGCACCGTGCGTGACGGAATCAGCTCGATTGCACTGCCACCAACCGTGGACGATGCGCCGGGTGCGCCGAAGCTGCCCACGGTGCGCGGCGCGATCCGCTTCGAGAACGTGGCCTTCCACTACGGCAAGGGCAGCGGCGTGATCGAACATCTCGATCTCACCATCGCACCGGGCGAAAAGATCGGCGTGGTCGGTCGCAGCGGCGCCGGCAAGTCCACCCTGGTCAACCTGCTGATGCGCTTCCACGACGTCGAAGCCGGGCGCATCACCGTGGACGGCATCGATATTGCCAGCGTGCAGCAGGATTCGCTGCGCGCGCAGATTGGCGTCGTCACCCAGGACACCTCGCTGCTGCACCGCACGGTGCGCGAGAACATCCTCTACGGGCGTCCCGACGCCGGCGAAGACGATCTGCTGGACGCGGTACGCCAGGCCAATGCCGATGGTTTCATTGCCGAGTTGATCGATTCACGCGGCGGGCGCGGGCTGGACGCTCAGGTGGGCGAGCGCGGCGTGAAACTGTCCGGCGGCCAGCGCCAGCGCATCGCCATCGCCCGCGTGCTGCTCAAGAACGCGCCGATTCTGGTGCTGGACGAGGCCACCTCGGCGCTGGATTCGGAAGTCGAGGCGGTGATCCAGGAAAATCTGTACCGGCTGATGTGCGGCAAGACGGTCATCGCCATTGCGCACCGGCTGTCCACCATCGCCGCGATGGATCGGTTGATCGTGATGGACAAGGGCCGCATCGTCGAACAGGGCACGCACGCGCAGTTGCTGGCAAGCGGCGGGCTGTACGCGCAATTGTGGCAGCGGCAGTCGGGCGGCTTCCTGCAGACGTGAATTTTCGTTGCATCCGCATCATGCAACCTTCGCGACGCATCCGGCATACTCACGCCATCTGGAATCGGAGTTCCGCCATGCGCCTTGCACTGACGCTCGCCGCCGCTCTTGCCCTCGCCGCCTGCGCCAGCGTGGCGCCGGAGCCCGAACCGCCGATTCCGGAAGGCGCAATGCCGGCGACCCACACCGAATCCAACGGCGATGTCATCACCGAATACCGCCTCGGCGGCCAGCTGAAGGTGGTCAAGGTGGTGCCGTTCCGCGGCGTCACCTACTACATCTACGACCGCAACGGCGACGGGCTGGTTGACGAGCACGACGCCAAACGCGGCCCGCTGGTCTATTACAAATTGTTCAGCTGGTAAGTCTTCCAGCGCGCATCACCGGCGACGCCGCGCATGCTGCACTTCCAGACTTGGCACGGCCTGACGCTGATCCACATCGCCGCGGTTGCGTGCGGTTTGCTGCTCTATGTCGCACTCACCCATTCCGGACGCCAGCGACGGACGCCTTCGGCGGCGATGGCCTGGGTGCTTGCGCTGGTTGCTTTCCCCTATCTGGCGCTGCCGATCTATCTGCTGCTGGGCACGCGCAAGCTGGCGCACCCGCAGGCGACGCTGGCGACTGCAGCCGATGCTGCCATAGCCAATGTGGAAGCCAGCGCACGCGGCCTCGACCTGCCGCCGCCACGTCGCTGCGCGTCGACCGCCATCCACACCGAAGGCAGGCAGGCGCTGGAGGCGCTGCTGAATTTGCTTGATGGTGCCCACCAGTCCATCGACGTGGAGATGTTCATCCTGCGCATTGATGACGTCGGTGGGCAGATCATCGCCGCGCTGGAACGCGCCGGCACGCGCGGTGTCGCGGTGCGCGTTCTGCTCGATGGGCTCGGTTCGCTGCAAGGCCATCGCGGATTGCGTCAGCGCCTGCATTCGGCCAGCGCCCAATTCCGCTGGTTCTCACCGGTGCGGCTGCGGCTGCGCCCGCAGTTCGGACGCGAAAATCTGCGCAACCACCGCAAGCGCATTCTGGTCGATGGGCGCGCGCTGTGGAGCGGCGGGCGCAATCTCGCCACCGAATATTTTCTCGATGCCGATGACGCACCGGCGTGGTGTGATCTGAGCTTCATCATCGAAGGCGGCGTGGCGCTGGATGCGCAAACCGGGTTCGAGCGTGACTGGGCGCTGGCAGGCGGCACGCCGCAGACGGATGGCGTTGAAGTGGTCGCGCCCGTGACGGGCCCACTCGCACAACTTTTGCCCAGCGGCCCCGATCGCCGCGATGACACCGCTTATGCGCTGTATCTGAACGCCATCCACCGCAGCGATGCGCGGGTGTGGCTGGCCACGCCTTACTTCGTACCGGACGACGCGCTGCAACAAGCGCTGGTGCTGGCCGCGCGCCGCGGCGTCGACGTGCGCATCCTGATCCCGGCGCGCAGCAATCACCGCATGGCCGACATCGCCCGCGAACGCAGCCTGCGCGAACTGGCCGCTGCCGGCGTGCGCATCCATCTACTGCCAATGATGCTGCACGCCAAGCTCGCCATCGTCAACGACCGCTTCGCCAGCTGCGGCTCGACCAACCTCGACGGCCGCAGCCTGTTTCTCAACTACGAACTCAACGCGCTGTTCTTCGAACCGGCGCAGATCGAAATCTTCGGCGGCTGGTTCGAAGCCCAGCTCCGCGAAACCTCCGCCTACATTCCCACCCGCCCCGGCTGGCTGCGCGACGTCGGCGAAGGGCTGGTGCGCGCGCTGGGGTTTCAGTTGTAGTGGCCTACGCCGCGCTCAAATTCGCCGAGGCGAGCTTGAGCCATTTGCTGCCCACGGATTCGAAGTTGACCTGGACGTTGAGGTAGCGGCCGTCGCCGACGAAATCGGTGATGGTGCCGCGGCCATAGCTGGGATGGAGCACGTCCTGACCGACGCGGAAGGCGGGGGCGTCGAGGGCGGCGTGGCCGGCGTTGCGGAAGATGCCGTCGATCGTCGCTTTTTGAGTGCGCGACTGTGCCACTTTCGGGCGCACTTCGCGCAGCAGGGTCTTCGGAATTTCGCGCAGGAAACGCGAGGGGATGCCGTACAGATCGCTGCCGTGGATGCGTCGGCATTCGGCGTGCGAGAGCACCAGTTGCCGGCGGGCGCGGGTGATGCCGACGTAGGCCAGCCGGCGCTCCTCGTCCAGCCGTCCCGGTTCGTCCACCGAGCGCGCGTTGGGAAACAGCCCTTCCTCCATCCCGACCAGAAACACCAGCGGGAATTCCAGTCCCTTGGCGCTGTGCAGGGTCATCAGCTGCACGCCGTCTTCGCCGGCCTGGGTCTGGCCTTCGCCGGCCTCCAGTGCGGCGTAGGATAAAAAGGCGGCCAGCTCCGGCAGCGCCGCCATCTCGTCCTCGTCGCCGCGCACGAAGCGGCTGGCGACCGAGACCAGTTCGTCGAGGTTGTCGGTGCGTGAATCGACCTGTCCGCGCGATTCCTTGTCGTAGTGTTCACGCAGGCCCGAACGCGCCAGCGCGTGGTCGATTTTTTCCGCCAGCGGCATGGCTGCGGTTTCCTCGGCCAGCGTATCGATCAAGATTAAAAATCCGTGGATCGCATTGCGGGCACGCGCCGCCAGCGTGTTGTCGCCACACAGCCGCCGCGCCGAGCGCCACAGCGATTCGGCGTGCGAACGGGCACCGCGCCGCACTTCATCGAGCGTGCGTTCGCCGATCCCGCGGGTGGGCGTGTTGACCGCGCGCTCGAACGCGGCATCATCGTCGCGATTGGCGATCAGCCGCAGGTAGGCCAGCGCGTCCTTGATTTCGGCGCGCTCGAAGAAGCGCACACCGCCATAAACGCGATAGGGAACCTGCCGCGCCACCAGCGCCTCTTCGAACGCGCGCGATTGCGCATTGCTGCGGTAGAGGATCGCCGCTTCGCCATACTGCCCGCCGTCGCGCACCCATTGCGCGATGCGGTCGATCACGTAGTCGGCCTCGTCGATTTCGCTGTAGGCGGCGAACAGGTCGATCGGCTCGCCGGCGCCGGCGTCGGTCCACAGCTTCTTGCCTAGGCGGTCGCCGTTGTGGGAAATCACCGCATTGGCGGCATCCAGAATCGTGCTGCTGGAACGGTAGTTCTGCTCCAGCCGGATGGTGCGCACGTCGCCGCTCTCAGGCGAAGAAAAATCGCGCAGGAAGCGCTGCATGTTCTCGACTTTCGCCCCGCGCCAGCCGTAGATCGACTGGTCGTCGTCGCCGACCACGAACACCTGTCCGGTGTCGCCGGCCAGCAAGCGGATGAAGCCGTACTGGATGGCGTTGGTGTCCTGGAATTCGTCCACCAGAATCTGCACGAAACGGTGGCGGTAGTGCGCCAGCAGCGCCGGGGTGTCGCGCAACAGTTCGTGCGCGCGCAGCAGCAGCTCGGCGAAGTCCACCAGCCCCGCGCGCTCGCAGCGTTCCTGATAGGCGACGTAGGCGCGCAGCAGCACGTCGCTCCATTCGTCACCCAGCGGTTGGATGTGCTGCGGGCGGCGGCCTTCGTCTTTCTGCGCGTTGATCCACCACGCGATCTGGCGCGGCGGATAGCGGCCTTCATCGAGATCGAGCTGCTTGACCACGCGCTTGACCAGCCGCAGCTGGTCGTCGGAATCGAGGATCTGGAACCCTTCCGGCAACTTCGCCTCCTGCCAGTGCAGCCGCAGCAGGCGGTGGGCGAGGCCATGGAACGTGCCGATCCACGCACCGCGCGGGGCCTGACCCAACTGCGCGGCGATCCGCGAACGCATCTCGCCCGCCGCCTTGTTGGTGAACGTCACGGCGAGGATGCCGTGCATCGGAACCCCGTACACCTCGTGCAGCCAGGCGATGCGGTGGGTCAACACGCGGGTCTTGCCGCTGCCGGCACCGGCCAGCACCAGGACATTGCCGGGCGGCGCGCTGACGGCCTCGCGCTGGGCCGGGTTCAGCCAGTCGAGGAGGTGGGTGACGTCCATCCATGCATTTTAGAGCAACGCTGATTTGATCCGCAGTGCCAGAGCCGCCGCGCCGCTCAATGCGCCGCGTGTTCGCGCCTGCTGGCGTTGCCGGTCATCAACTTGTCGGTCCAGGCGATGCCAATCGCGGACAGGATGAACACGATGTGGATGATGGTCTGCCACATCACGCCTTCCGCAGTGGCTCGAGTACACAGCGTCCTGGCCGCCAGCAGCTCGTTGGTGCACAAGGGCAAGCCCAACTGGCCGGCTTCAATAAACGACTTGAGCAGGTGGATTGAGGAGATGCCGATGATCGCCATCGCCAGTTTGACCTTCAGCACGCTGGCGTTGACGTGCGACAGCCATTCCGGCTGGTCGGGATGGCCTTCAAGATTGAGCCTGGAAACGAAGGTTTCGTAGCCGCCCACGATCACCATCACCAGCAGGTTGGAGATCATCACCACGTCGATCAGGCCCAGCACGATCAGCATGATGCCCTGCTCGTTCAGGCTGACGACGTCGTGGATCAGGTGCCACAGCTCCTTGACGAACAGGAACACATACACGCCCTGGGCCACGATCAGGCCCAGATACAGCGGCAACTGCAGCCAGCGCGAGGAAAAAATCAGCGCGGACAAAGGCGTCAGGCGTGGCGTCGGTTCAGGCGTCATCGGCGACCCTTTGAAAGGGAGATAGTGCATTGCAACGTGCAAACCGGGGTGCCGTCAACCCATTGCGCTGCAGTTCGGCCGTCGTCGCAAGGCCGGGATGGCGATACGGCGGTCGAGCGCGCGATCCCGGCAAAAACACATTGCGTTCAAACGTTGGCCGCTACAGTCAGACTCGGGCATTGCTTCGGACCCACGCCATGATCGATTTCTACTACTGGACAACCCCCAACGGCCACAAGGTCGCCCTGTTTCTGGAAGAGGCCGGCGTGCCGTATCAGATCCGCCCGGTGAATATCGGCAAGGGTGAGCAGTTCGCGGCCGAATATCTGAAAATTTCACCGAACAACAAGATGCCGGCGATCGTCGATGCCAGCCCGCTCGACGGCGGCGCGCCGATTTCGGTGTTCGAATCCGGCGCCATCCTGCGCTACCTGTCCGACAAGACCGGGCGTTTCACCGGCGTCGATGCAGAGGCCGATCCGCGCGCCGGACTGCGGCAGGCCATCGAGGTCGACGAATGGCTGTTCTGGCAGATGGCGGGGCTCGGGCCGATGTACGGCCAGTACGGCCACTTCCACGTCTATGCGCCCGAGGTCATCCCCTATGCGCGCGAGCGCTACCGCAAGGAAGTCGAACGCCTGCTCGGCGTGCTCAACAAACGGCTGGAGGGTCGCGCCTTCATCGCCGGCGACAACTACAGCATCGCCGACATGGCCTGCTATCCGTGGGTGGGCGCCTACAACAAGGCACCAATTGATTTGATGCCGTTTGCCAACCTGCGCCGCTGGAAGGAAAGCATTGCCGCACGTCCGGCCACGCAGCGTGCCTACGCGCTGGCCGAACGGGTCAATCCGGACGCCGGCAAATCGATGTCGGACGCGGAAAAGAAGATCCTGTTCGGACAGGGCGCTCGAATGACCTGACGACGCCCGCGTTTACTGCGGGCCGTGGTTCAGCTCCGCCAGCCGCGCCTGATACATCTGCGTCAGGCAGCTTTCCAGCGCCGCGCCCTGTTGCGCGCCGCAGCGGGCGTTGCGCTTGCCGACAAAGGCGCGCTGAGCGGAGCGCACCCGGGCATCGTTGTCGGAATCGCCGGTGGTGGATCGCTGTCGGTAAACCAGCGCCACCCGCATGTCCAGCTGCGCCAGCCCGATGTGGGCGCAAATCGCATGTTCGATCGGGGTGCCCGCTTTGCCGCAATCGAACGACGGCACCGGCGTGCGCAGGTTGCTGCGCAAAATTCCCTTCAAGGCGGAGAGCGGGAACTCGACTTCCTGCGGACCGGAGGAATACGGGCCCACGGCGTAGGGGTCGAACAGGATCTGCAGCTTGTCCGGCAAAAGAACAAAGGTCTGGAAATTGTCCCACTCGGGGCTGGCGCCCTGCCGGATCATTTCGGGAATGGAAAGTTCATCGGGCAGGAGCTCGCGATCGAGCTTGGCGACGGTCAGCGCGCTCAGCCGCTGCAGACCCTTGCGGCCATCAATGACTTGCTCGATGTCCACCTGCGTACCTTCGGGCAGCAGGAAATTGAACGCCGCGGAGTTTTGGTTGGGGTGGGCGCCGCCGGCATAGCTGTAGATTCCGAACACCACCGAAAACAGCTTGCCGTCATTGCGTTCGACCCTGTAGCCAATGTCGAGCGACCACGGCGAGCCCGAACCGACGTCCTCCGCGTCGACATTGCGAAAATCGTCGGCCTGTTCCCTGGCCCATTGGCTCAACCGCGCGTCGATCGCGGCATTGCCGGTGCGCGGATAGGCCACCGAAATCTCGACCTGCGCCGTCTTCGATTCGATCTTGCGTTCCTGCACCGGAAGACCGCCGGCCAGCACGCTGCCTGAAAGCAGCAGCGCGAAAACGACCCATCCCTTCATCGCAAGCTTCACGGCAATCTCCCCGACTCATTCGTTGCTTTGAAACAAAATCAAGCAGCGGCGGCGGACGCTGCAGGAAATTCGGCATCCAGCGCGACCGCCTTCGCTATGACCTCAACTTGCTCAGCGTCGCAATGTTCTGCAGCAACCGATCCCGGTCCCCGGGCTTCAGATGCGGATGCCTGAGCAGATCGTCGTAATACCGGCTGCTTTCATCGTACAGACCGAGTTTTGCGCAATAGGCGGCCCGACTTTCCGCCACGAAACAGGATTCCGTCTGCCGCTCCAGATCGACCGCTGCGGCATAGGTTTGCAGCGCCTTTTCGGTCTCGCCCAGCTGGACTTGAACGATCGCGATGTTCATGCACATCATAGCCCGCTGGAAGTCGGGCAGGTCGCTGCTAACCAGTTGCTCCAGAATTTCGATCGCCGCCGACCGATCCCCCGCCTCGACCAGAGCGGACGCGCGGTTGGCCAGTGCGGAATAGAGTTGATTGTCCACCGTCGTTCCAACTTTGTCCTTCCGGGAACAACGTCATTCGGCATCATTTCCGGACGCCGGCATGGGAGCGCCCCAGACTCAGAACTGCATCTTCAGCTCGAATTCCTGCGGCGGCTCGACGCCGAGCAGGTTCTTCACGAAATAGTCCCAGCGCCGGCGCATGACGTAGTAGCTGTCCATGCCGTAGCCGTGGCGGGCGTGCGGCAGCAGCAGCAGGTCGAAGTCCTTGTTGGCCTTGATCAGCGCATCGACCACCAGCAAGGTGTTCTGCGGCGGCACGTTGTCGTCCATCATGCCGTGGATCAGCAGCAGCTTGCCTTTCAGGTGCTCCGCCTGCGCGGCGTTGTCCTGCCCGGTGTAGCTGGTGGTGCTGTCCGGCTTGCGCACCAGAAGGCCCTGATAGCGCTCGCCCCAGTCGTCTTCGTAGCTCAGGTTTTCGTGGTTGCCGGATTCGGCGATGCCGACCTTGTACACCTCCGGGTAGCGGAATATCGCTGCTGCGGTGGCGTTGCCGCCGCCGGAGTGGCCCCACATGCCGGCGCGGCCGGTGTCGATCCACGGATAGCGCTCGCCCAGCTGTTTCAGCGCAGCGACCTGATCCGGCAGCGTGTTGTCGGCCATGTTGCCGTACCAGGCGTCCTGGAACGACTTGCTGCGCATCGGCGTGCCCAAGCCGTCGAGCGCTATCACGATAAAGCCGAGTTCGGCCAGCGCCTGATGGTCGCCGTGCGCCGGCTGGAAGCTGCGGCTGCGCACCGAACCGACCTGCGGGCCGGGGTAGATGTAGGTGACGATCGGGTACTTCTTGTTCGGATCGAAGTTGGACGGCTTGAACATCTGGCCGTACAGGTCGGTTTTGCCGTCGCGCGCCTTGACCGTGAACGCCTCCGGCGCCACCCAGCCGGCCGCGCGTAGACGGGTCAGATCCACGCGCGCCAGCTCCGACACCTGGGTGCCGTCGGCAGCGCGCACCACCGCCACCGGCGCGGTGGCAATGGTCGAATAGACATCGAGAAAATACCTGCCGTCGTCTGCCAGCGTGATCGCGTGGTTGGCGTCTTCCGGCGTCAGCAGTTGCACCTCGCCGCCGTCCATGCCGACCTTGTAGAAATGGACGAAATACGGATCGCGCCCAGCCTCGCGACCGACGCCGCGGAACCAGAGTGTGCGGCTCGCCGGATCCAGCCGATCGATCTGCGCCACGTTCCACGGCCCGCTGGTGATCTGGCGCTTGAGCTTGCCGCTGGTCAGGTCGTACAGGTACAGATGGCCCCAGTCGGATTTCTGGCTGAACCAGAGGAACTCGTTGCTCTCCGGCAGGTAGCGCCAGTTCACCGAATCCAGCGCCGGTGCGCTCTGGTACTGGGTCGCCACGGTTTCGGTGTAAACATCGCGCACCGTGCCGGTGGCGGCATCGGCCACCCGCAGCGTGGCCGATTTGTGGCCACGGTCGGTGCTGACGAAGGCCAGCGTCTTGCCGTCCTTGGCCCACTGCACGTCTTCCCAGCCGTCGGCGCACAGCAGGTCGTCGGCGCAGGTGGAACGGTGCTGGTCGGGCGCCATCTGCAGGCGGACGATTCGAGGCGCAGCGCCGGACAGATCAACGATCACCCGCTCGATCAGGGTGATGTCCTTGTCGCCGACGAACGGATAGCGCCACTGCTGCACGCGCGGCTCACCGACGTTGGTCTCCACCAAAGTCATCAGGCTGGTCTTGCGCTGATCCTGGCGGAACGTGGCGATCTTCCTGCCGTCCGGCGACCACACCACGACCGCATCGCCGGTGTGCTTCCAGCCGGCGTTGTCGGTGGCGTAGCCGTAGTCCGGCTTGCCGTCGAAGGTGAGCTGGGTTTCCTTGCCGCTGGAAAGATCGCGCAGCCACAGGTTCCAGTCGCGCACGAAGGCTTCGCGGCTGCCGTCTGGCGAGGCATTGCCGGGCTCGTTGCCGGAAGCCGGCTTGTTCACCGCGCCACAGCCGTGCGCATCGCAGCGAAACTGCCCGGCCATGCCGGTGAGCAACAGGCTGCCATCGGCGCTGCGGGTGATGGTCAGCGGCGGCAGCTTGTCCTTGTTGACCGGGCGGCCTTTGCCGCCGGCTGCGAGGTTCATTGCATCGGCCAACGCCTGCGGGTCAAACGCCGGCACGGTCTTTCCGGTGGCCGGATCGAAGCGCAGCACGGCGGTCTTGCCGCCGGTTTGCTCGCGATAGATCAGACTGCCGTCGTCCAGCCAGTTGGCGCCGCTCACCGCATGGTCGATCAGCTCCAGGGTGCGGTCGGCCAACATGCTCGCCGCGCGCTGATAATCCGCTGTCGTCACCGTTTGCCCGAAGGCCGCGCCCGACATCAGCACCGCCCCCAGCAGCCAGACCGCGCTCGTGTTTCCTGCCATGACATCCCCATCGCAAACTCCGCGCATTGCGCGCCTTGATCCCGATGCTAGCGCGACCGGAGCAGGCGTGCCCGTGCCGATGGTGGGGGCCGGATGCGCGCGCAACGCCGCCACCCTTGCATTGACGCCCCGGCACCCGCATATCCTGTGCAACCGCAGCCTGCACGGAGTCAAGACGCCATGGGAATCATCAGCCTGCTCTGGGGCATCGTCGCCATCGTCTGGATGGTGCTGGCCCTGATTCCGCTGGTGGGCTGGGCCAACTGGCTGCTGATCCCGTTCGCCGCGGTGGGCGCGATCCTCGCCGCCATCGGCATGGCGGTCACCCGCTCCAGCCACAACACACGCGCCAAGGCCGGACTGATTCTCAACGGGATCGCCATTGTGGTCGGCGCCATCCGGCTGCTGCTGGGTGGCGGCGTTATCTGACGCTGCACCTGCCGGCGTAAACTGCCGGCATGAACAACCACTTCCCGGTGCGCCCGCGGCGCATGCGTCATGACGATTTTTCGCGCCGCATGATGCGCGAAACCACATTCACCACCAATGACCTGATCTACCCGGTCTTCGTGCACGAAGCCAACGGCCGCGCGCCGGTGGCGTCGATGCCGGGGGTGGAACGGCTGTCCATCGACGAGCTGCTGCGCGTGGGCGAGCAAGCCTTGGAATTGGGCGTGCCCGTGCTCGACCTGTTTGGTGTGCCCGATCCCGCCGCCAAGACCGCCGATGGGCGAGTGGCGTGGGACGAGAACGGCATCATCCCGCGTGCGATTCGTGCGCTGAAATCGCGCTTTCCCGAACTCGGCGTGATGAGCGACCAAGCGCTGGATCCGTACACCACGCACGGCCAGGATGGCTTGATCGACGAGGCCGGCTACATCCTCAATGATGAAACCATCGAGGCACTGATCAAGCAGTCTCTGGCGCATGCCGCTGCCGGCGTGGATGTGCTTTCGCCCAGCGACATGATGGACGGCCGCATCGGTGCCATCCGCAATGCACTGGAGGCCAACGGCTTCATCCACACCCGCATCATGGCCTACAGCGCCAAGTACGCCAGCAGCTTCTATGGCCCGTTCCGCAGCGCGGTGGGCAGCGCCGGCAATCTGGGCAAAGGCAACAAATACACCTACCAAATGGATCCAGCCAATTCCGATGAAGCGCTGCACGAGGTCGCGCTGGATCTGGCCGAAGGCGCCGACATGGTGATGGTCAAACCCGGCCTGCCGTATCTGGATGTGCTGTATCGCGTGAAGCAACAGTTCAAACGTCCGACCTACGCGTATCAGGTCAGCGGCGAGTACGCGATGATCAAGGCCGCCGCCGGCAACGGTTGGCTGGACGAAAAAATGGTGGCGATGGAAGCGCTGACTGCCTTCAAACGCGCCGGCGCCGACGGCGTTCTCACGTATTTCGCGCTGGATGCAGCAAGATGGCTGCGAGCGTGACACCGTAGGAGCGCACCGCAGGGGCGCGAACGGCGTTGGTGTCGCCCACATCGCGCCTCTAGGCCCGCGGCCTCGATGCGCTCCTACAACAAGTGGCCCCGGTGCGCAGGCAGGTGTTCCGCAGGAGCGCGAAATTCTTCTCACGTATTTCGCGCTGGATGCGGCAAGATGGCTGCGAGCGTGACACCGTAGGAGCGCACCGCAGGAGCGCGATTGCTTTTGCGAGATTCCTGCAAAGAACATCGCGCCCCTGCGGTACGCTCCTACGAAATTGGCAATGGCGCAACAGGCCGGGAGAGACACATGAAGCATTACGCTGTATTCGGCTCCCCCATCACCCATTCGCAATCGCCGCGTATCCATGCCGCGTTCGCCAAGCAAACCGGCATCGCGATGGACTATGTGGCGATTGAAGCCAGCCACGACGACTTCCGCGACAAGCTCGCCGCCAGCGGCGTGGCCGGCGCCAACGTCACCCTGCCGCTCAAGCAGGATGCCTTCGCGCTGTGCAAAACAACTTCATCGCGCGCCAGCCGCGCCCGCGCCGTCAACACGCTGATTCGCGACGGCGACGGCTGGCACGGCGACAACACCGACGGCATCGGCCTCGTGCGCAATCTCACTGAACGCCACGGCCTCGATCTGCGCCAGCGCCGCGTGCTGATGCTGGGCGCAGGCGGCGCAGCGCACGGCGTGGCGCCGGCGCTGCTGGATGCCGGCGTGCGCGAGATGGTGATCGTCAACCGCACCGTGGCGCGCGCCGAGCAGCTGGCCGACGCGCTGGGCGAACCCGACCGTGTGCACGCCCGCGGCTGGGACGCGCTGACATCGCTGGGCAGCTTCGACCTGCTGATCAACGCCACCGCCGCCTCGCGCAGCGGCGCGCTGCTGGCCTTGCCGATGGCGCTGGCCGAATCACGCAGCGACGCCGTGGACTTGAGCTACGGCGAAGCCGCCGTTGCCTTCCTCGCCTGGGCCCGCGCCGCCGGTTGCCTGAAAGCAGTGGACGGGCTAGGCATGCTGGTCGAACAGGCTGCTGAAAGCTTCAAGCTCTGGCACGGCGTGCGTCCGCAGACCGATGCGGTCTACGCCGAACTGTCGGCGCGCTCGGTGGCGCTGTTCACCGCAGATTAGGCCACGGGTTGCGATCTCGCGCAGGGCGCGCTTCGTGCGTGCAGGCTCAAAGTGCTCGGCCCAACACGCTGCGGTCGTTCAGCTGAAACACCGAGCCGCCCGTCACCTGTTCCCCGTTGTTCAGATCCGATACGCCCACCAGTTGCTGCCCGTCTTTGCCCATCAACCATGGCACCGGCAGGGTCGGACCGCGGAACTCTTGCCGCCAACCACCGGTGCGGTTGTCAGTCTGGTCGCGGGAAGACCCCATTCGAAATTCGACCGGCACACTGATGGTGAGATCCTCGGCCGTCAACCGCTCCGGGTGGGCGGCGGTCACGGTCCAGGCCCAATGCCGTGCGGCGCGCAAGGATTCTTTTTCCCGCAGGCCGCGCGCTCGGTCGAGAGTCTGATTGGATCCTTTGATATTGAACAGGCTGGATTGCGATGCCATCGCATCGGCCACCGTGCCGTCGGGATTCAGCCGCAAGCGCAGCAACACCATCCCTTCCACGCCGGCTCGCATCAATCCGAACGGATAACCCGGCGGCTGCATTTGCCGGCGTTCAAACACCACCGTCTGTGATGGCGGTTCCTCGCCCACGGTCAAGCTCTCACCGCTCGCCAACCGCGCCCGCACCGCGGCCTCTTGGGCCTCATAATCTTCCTTGCTGATCGGCTTGAACACCACGTTGTCGAGCCGGACTTCATAACCTTGCGGAACCTGGGTGGCCGCCAAGGTAATCCGCATCGGCGTTCGCGCATTGACCGGCTTGCCACCTTGTCGCACCGGCGACAACCGCCATCGCGGGATCGCCTTGTCCAGCAGTGTCTGCAGCTGCGGATCGAGCTTGCTGCGGATCTTGTACGTCAATACCTGGCCTTCGGTGCCGATGGTGAGTTCGCCATCCACACGCATGGTCAGCACGTTTTCGCCGCTCGCCGGCGTGGCCACGGGCACACGCGCCGATGCAGCGGCGGCCTGGACGCTGGACATGGCCAGCAGGATGCCGAACAGGACGCGCTTCACGGTGTCGATTCCCATCGCTAACGACCATTGTCTGATCCCACTTGCGTGTATGTCACGCCCGTACCGCGATATGTGCTACAGCAAGCCCTCGCGCTTGACCATCAAATAGTGCTCGACCAGTGCGCCGGGGAGCTGGGCACAGGTGACGTCGAGTACGGCGACGCGGTGGGCGCGCAGGGCGTCGTGGGCGGCAGCGCGTTGTTGCAGATAGCGGGCGGTTGAAGCTGCGCGCAGGGCGCCGCGCAGGTCGTGCGCCGGATCGTCGAGCGCCTGATCAAGCGCCGCTTCGCGCAGGCTGGCAACGACGACGTGGTGGCGCTGGCGCAGCAAGCGCACAGCAGCCAGCAGGTCTTCGCTGTCTTCGTCGCGCAGGTTGGTGACCAGCATGACCAAGCTGCGGCGGCGCTGGCGCAGGGCCAGTTCGGTCGCGGCGGCAAGATAATCGGTGGCGACCGGCTGCGGCTGCAGGTCGAAGGTTTCGCGCAGCAGCACGTCGATCGCACCGGCGCCGCGCTGGGTGGGTACCCAGCGGCGCGGCCCGCCGTGCGCCAGCAGGCCGACCGCATCGCCCTGCCGCAGCGCCAGCCACGACACCACCAGCGCGGCGTCGAGGGTCTGATCGAAGTGCGAGAGCGTGCCGTCGCGGGCAAGCATGCGCTGGCCGGTATCGATCAGCATCACCAGGTGCTGGTTGCGCTCGTCCTGATATTCGCGCGAAATCAGTCGGCGCATGCGTGCGGTCGCTTTCCAGTCGATCTGGCGCAGGCTGTCGCCAATCCGGTAGTCGCGCATCTGGTGGAAATCGGTGCCTTCGCCGCGACGCCGGCGCACGTGCGCGCCGACCGCGCGCGAGGCTTGCTCGGCGCCGAGCAGGGCCAGCTTGGCCAGCGGCGCAAAGTTGGGAAACACCCGCACCTTCCGCTCCGGCGCAGCGGTTGCGAGACGCCGCCACAGCCGCCACGGCGCGTGCAGGCGCAGGTGGACGCCAGTGAAATCGGCATTCCCGCGTTCGGTCGGGCGCAGCCGGTAGCTCACCCGGGCATCGGTTCCGGGTTCAAGATCCAGCTGACGCGGCAACCCGCTGACTTCCCAACCCACCGGATGCAGATCGAACACGTCCACCCGCTGCGCGTGCGCGCCGCCGGCAACGACCAGCTCGACCTCGCGCTCGACCCCGACCGCCAGCGCATCGGGCAGGCTGCGGCGCACCTCGGGCAGCGGTAGCCGCCGCAGCCGATGCGCATCGACCAGCACCGCCAGCGCCAGCAGCGCGCCGGCCAGCAGCCAAGCAGATGCCGGAAGCAAAGCAAAGCTGACCAGCAGGCCGAGCAATGCCCAGCCCGCCAGCAGCCAGATCAGGGCCGGTGCCGGTCTCACTGGCGCGGCGCGTCCACCTTGGCCAGCAGCGCGCGCAACGCCTCGTCCGGCGACTGGCCTTCGATGTGCAGCTCCGGTGCCAGCTGGATGCGGTGGCGCAGCGCCGGCAGCGCGATGTCGCGGATGTCGTCTGGAGTGACGAAATCGCGCCCCGCCAGCACCGCCTGCGCACGCGCGGCGCGCACCAGCGCGATGCTGCCGCGCGGGCCGGCGCCCAGCGCGATGCCCGGCCATTTACGGGTGGCCGAGGCGATGCGCACTGCGTAATCCAGCACCGCTGGATCGACCCGCACCAGCGCGGTGCCGATCTGCATCGCCCGCACGTCCTCGCTGGCGATCACGCGGGTCACCTGCGACAGGTCGAAATCGGCTGCGGTGCGACCCTCGCTGACCGCGGCGACCATGCGCTTTTCGTCCTCGATGCCGGGATACCCGATCAAGATCTTGAGCAGGAAGCGGTCGAGCTGGGCTTCGGGCAGCGGGTAGGTGCCTTCCAGTTCCAGCGGGTTCTGGGTGGCCAGACACAGGAACGGCGACGGCAGCGGAAAGCTTTCGCCCTCGATCGTCACCTGCTGTTCCTGCATCGCCTCCAGCAGCGCCGACTGGGTCTTGGCCGGCGCGCGGTTGATCTCGTCGGCCAGCAGCATATTGGTGAACACCGGACCCTTGCGCACTTCGAAGCGCTCGGTCTTGGGGTCGAACACGGCGTGGCCGCTGATATCGCTGGGCATCAGGTCCGGGGTGAACTGGACGCGCGCATGCTGACAGTCCATCGCACGGCCCAGTGCGCGCACCAGCAGGGTCTTGCCGAGGCCGGGCACGCCTTCGAGCAGGACGTGGCCGCCGGCAAGCAGGGCGATCAGGATCTGGTCGAGCACCTCGGCCTGGCCGATGAAGGCCTTGCCGACGGAATCGCGGATCGCGCTGGCGCGTTCGCCCAGCGCCTCCCCGACCAGCGGGGGAATGGGCGGCATGGTATTGGGGCTCATAGTCGTTTCCTCAGTTCAAGCAATCGGGCGATGCGGTGGCGGAAGTCGTGCGGGTCGCGCGGCGGGCGGGTGTCCAGCGCCGCGCGAACTTCAGCGGCAGGCAGGCCGCTGCGGGCGGCGATCAGGCTGGCTTGGGTGTCGCCTTCCTGGGCGGCGGCCAGTGGATCGCGGCGACGCAAGCGCTCCTGCACGTTGCCCAGCAAGGCGCGGTGCAATACGCCGAGCTGGCCGTAGCGCAGCAGGTGTTCGCCGCTGGCCTCAACGTGTTCGAGCAGGGCGCGGCGCGGTTTGAGCGGCGCCGGCAGCAGCGGACCGAAGCGCTGCGCACGCAGCCACAGCCACAGCAGTAGGCCCAGGAAGGCGGGCAGCAATGCGCGCCAGCCGTGCTCCAGCAGCCAGCGCCACAGCGGCGGCACATCGGCCGAATAGACCAGGTGCACGCTGCCTGCATTCCAGTTCGGTGCGAGCAACTGGCGCACGAACGGCACGTTGCGCGGAGTCTGCATGCCGCGGTTGTCCAGCATCTCGAAGCTCGACAGCAGGTCCACGCTGCCTTCCCCGACCGGGAATCGCGCATAGACGTAGCCGCCCCTCGCGTCTTGCCAGCGCGCCAGCAGCTTCGGGGCGTCCTTCAGTGCAAAGCGCGGATCGCCGCAGAACTGCAGGGCGTCGTGTTCATCCCCGGGCCACCGCAGGCGCATGCAATCAGGCTCGACGAGCGCCGGCCGGATCGGAAGGTGTTCGGACAGATCCTGCGCGGCGGACGCCTTGCTCGCCTCGGCCCATTCCGGCAACTGCAAGATCAGATGGCCGCCGTTTTCGACAAACGCGAACAACCGATCCAGATCGTGGGCCGACAGCGTGCGCGGATCGCCGTTGAGCACCACCGTATCGCGCCGCCCCAGCGCCACCGAATCCAGCGACAGACGCTGGCGCGAAACCACCGTCTGGCCGTCCTCGCGCAGCGCAATTTTCAACGCATACAGCGGATTGAAGCCGGCCTCGCCGCGCGGCGGCAGATCCACCGTACGCGACTCGCGGTGGAAGCTGAGCAGGAACCACGCCACCACCAGCGCCACCAGCAGGCCGGAGCCCAACCACACCGCGATTTTTCCTGCGCGATTCATGCCGCCCACCCGAAGCGCCGGCCCAGCAGCACCAGCAGCGATTCGAAATCCTCGGCACCCGGCAGCCGCTCGGCGTAAGCGGCGTACTGCCAGATGCGCACCATGCGCGCAAACGCGGCGCGGTCTTCAGCATCGGCCAGCGCGCGCGAGGCGCGCAGGCATTCCGATTCGGTGGCGCCGGGCACCAGCAATGCGCCGGTCTGATCCGTCATCGCCGCGACGCTGGCGCGGTACAGCAGCGACAGCGCCTGTCGCGACTGACCTTGCGTCCACAGCGCGCGGGCGCGGGCCATGACGTCCAAAGGCAGCGGCTCGGCTTCGACCTGCGCTTCGCGTTCGATGGGCGAGGGCCGATCGATCCGAGGCACCCGCAAATCCCGCAGCCACGGCAGCCAGCTGCGACGGGTCAGGACAAGGACGACAACCAATGCGGCAACGAGGATCCACAGGCCGTACTCGGCGATCAAGCCGATGATTTTCGACAGCTCTTTGGCCAGATTGAGCAGCCACTCCGGCGTCGCTTGCGAACTTATTTCGCCGAGCTTGTTCGGCACCCACTCGGTCACGGTCTGCGTCGGATTGAGCTGCGGATCCTGCGCCGCGCGTCTGGCCGCATCGACAAATCCCGGGTCGTCGTCGACCGTGCCGAACACGTCGGACAACTTCGGCGCGGGCTGGGCCTGCACCTGCGCCGGTTCCGGGGCGTCGTCATCCCCGGGGGGCGATGCGTCCTGCGCCAGCGTCGGCGCGCTCAACGCCAGCATCACCACGCACAGCAGCAACACGCTGGCCTTGCGCAGGCGCGCGCCGAGACGGCGGAACGCGATTTCGACGTCCCAGGCTTCAATCCGCGTGCGCCGATCCAGATACAGCCCAAATCCGGCGCCGACGTAGAACGGTTCGATCACGCTCATCGCCGCCCACAGCACCAGATTGCCGAGCAATTGCACCCAGCGCGGCGGATCCTGCGACAACAGCTCCCACGCCGCGCGCATGGCTTCCGAAAACAGTTCGACCGGAACGAACAGCATCGCCAGCACATAGGCGGCAAACACCAGCACCGCTTCGAAATTCGCGCACACCAGCGTCACCAGCGCCGCGGTGCCGCGCACGCCGCCGCCAACCACGCGTCGGCGCTCTGCTGCACGGTCGCCGCCTTCGAGCAGATCAATCGGCAGATTCAACGACCGTACCGGGCTCAGCCGCCGCCACAGCAGATGGCCGGCCATCGTCTTCAGCCCCCAGCCGTGGGTGGCCCGCAGCGTTTCCCGCGGCTTGGGCGCCGGCCCGAACACCGCGCGCGAAATGACGTACAGCGGGATCCGGTCGAACAGTGGTTTGAGCCACCACAGGACGAACGGCGCGAGCCACAGCGCATCCAGCGGCCACAGCACCGCGTTGATGACCGCAAACACGGCAAACGTCAGCGCCAGCCACGGCCGCCAGATCGCTCCGGCGTGGCTGCGCACCAGCGCCGTGCCCAGCTCCACCGCCTCCCACGGCGTGCGCGGGCGCAGCTCGACGCTCAGCTCATCGAGGCGCATCGCGATCCCTCCCGCCCAGCGCCAGCCACGTCAGCACCAGCACCCACAGCACCGCGGCGACACCGTATTTCACCCCGGCGGGCATCCAGCCGAGCGACGACCAGAACGCTTCGATGAAGGCCGCGATCACCAGCATCACGAACACGCCCAAGCACAGCTGCGCGCCGCGGCGGCCGTCTTCGATCAGCGCATTGACCCGGCCACGCCGTCCCGGTGCCAGCAGCGCGAGACTCAACCTCAAACCAGCGCCCCCCGAAATGACAATGGCCGTCAGCTCGAACGCCGCGTGCCCGCACGCGAAGCGCCAGAACGGATCGCCCAGCCCGACGTTCTGCAGATGGCCGGCCACCATCCCGATCATCACCCCATTGAACGCGATGGTCAGCACCGGACCGATCCCGGCCAGCAGCCCGCTGGCATAGGTGCGCAGCCCGATGCCGATGTTGTTGAAGATGTAGAAACCGAACATCGCCAGATCGCTGCCGGAATCGCGGCCCAGCTTTTCAGCGGCCTTGGAATACATTTCCTCCCACTGCGCCACCTGCTGCGGCGGCATCAGGGTGTGGATGAGCTCCGGATGAAATTGCAAAGCCACGAAGCTGGCCGCCAGCGGCACCACGAACAGCAGCAGCGAGGCCCACATCACGCCCGCCTCGGCGCGCACCAGACGCGGGAAGTCGGCGAGAAAAAACTCGAAGACGCGCTGCCAGCGCGGCAGCGGCGGCCGATAGAAGACGTCGTGGCCACGCTGCACCAGCGTTTGCAGGCGTTCTTGCAGGTACGGGCTGTAGCCGCGCCGTCGCGCCAACCCGAGCTGGCGCGCCAGCCGCCGGTACCTGGCCGGCAACTCGGCATCGGCCAGGCCGCGCCAGTGAATGTCGGCGCGCGCCTTGCGCGGCCGCGCGGCGCGGGCGTCCAGCCAGCGCTCAAGCTCGGCCCATTCCGTCTGGTGCTGCGCGATGAACTGTTCCTGTCGCATCGTGCCCTCAGTCCTGCCCAAGCATCCAGCGCGCGATGCCAAACAGCCGCGCCACCCCGGCTTCGCGCCGCGCGCCGGTCACCGGCGCCACCAGATCGGCCAGCTCCATCTGCCGTTCGGGCGTCAGCCGCGGCGCGCGTTCGAAAAAGGCGAGCACCGCCACCTGATCCACGGGGCGCAGGGCGACCTGCGGCGCCTGCAGCTCGCCCACGGCCATGGCCGGCAGCGCTTGGATCGGATGCACGTGCACGACCAAGGTGCCCGCCACCAGATCGCCCAGCCGCCGCCCGTATGGGTCGGCCAGGCAGGACACCAGCCCGCAGGCGTAGCCGAAGGGCAGCATGTCCACGGTGCGCATCAGGTTGCGCACGATCGAGGCGATCCAGCCGATCGGCGCGCCGTCGCCGGCCACCACCCGCAGCCCGAGCGCGCGCTTGCCGGGCGTCTGCCCGTTGAACAGTCCCTCGCACAGGATCGGGTAGCCCCAGAACACGATAAACAGCAGCACCAGATACAGCCCCATGCCGGACTTTCCAGCAAAGGCGAGGAACATCGAAAACACCCAAAGCACGGCCAGCCGGATCGCCAGATCGATGCCCCAGGCCAGCGCGCGCGGCATCGGCCCGGCGGCGGGCAGACGCAGGGCGATCCCTTCGGGGGTATCGACGGTACGGACGGTGTCTAGCATCCGCGCGCGGCAACGCCGGCCAGATAATCGTCTTTCAGTCGCACGTAATGGCCGGCGCTGTAGTACAGGGCTTCGATTTCGGCGTCGCTCAATACCCGCACTTTCTTCGCCGGGTTGCCCACCCACAGCTCGCCTTCGCCCACCACCTTGCCCGGCGGCACCAGCGCGCCGGCGCCGACGAACCCGTGCTTTTTCACCACCGCACCGTCCAGCACGACCGCGCCCATGCCGATCAGCACCGCGTCCTCGAGGGTGCAGGCGTGGATGATCGCCTTGTGGCCGATGGTGACGTCACTGCCGATGCGGGTGGCAAAGCCTCCCCGTTTGGCGTGCGGGCCATCGTGGCTGACGTGGATCACGGTACCGTCCTGCACGTTGCTGCGGTCGCCGATGCGGATGAAATTGACATCGCCACGGATCACGGTAAACGGCCAGACCGACACGTCCTCGCCCAGCACCACGTCGCCAACGACCAGCGCCAGCGGGTCGATGTAAACGCGCTGCCCGAGGGTTGGACGCTGGTCGCGATATAGTCTTGTCGACATCACTGGATTCTAGCCTGCAGACCACTAAACTGCGTCGTATGAATCAAGTCAACGCCACCCGGATTGCCGACCTGCAACCCACCCTCGACCGCCTGCGTGCGGCCTGGCAGGCGCGCAAACCCGATTATCGTCAGCGCCACGACGACCTGAGCCGGCTGCGCGCCAACCTCAGGCGCCGGCTCGACGAAATGGCGCGGATCGTGGCCAGCGACTTTGGCCACCGCTCGCTGGACGAAACCCGGATCGCCGACGGCATGACCGCGCTCAGCGACATCGACCACCTGCTCAAGCATCTCAAGCACTGGATGCGCCCGCAGCGGGCCGGCGTGGGCTGGCGGTTCTGGCCCGGCAGCGCGCAAGTGCGCGCGGTGCCGCTGGGCGTGGTCGGGGTCATCTCGCCGTGGAATTACCCGGTGAACCTGGCGCTGATTCCGCTGGCCACCGCGATCGCCGCCGGCAACCACGTCTATCTCAAGCCGTCCGAACACACCCCGCGCACCAGCGCCTTCCTGCGCGACTTGCTGAACGGCGTGTTTCCGGAAGACCGCGTTTCCGTCGCCATCGGCGACGCCAATATCGGCGCGGCGTTTTCGGCGCTGCCGTTCGACCACCTCGTTTTCACCGGATCGACCGCGGTCGGCCGCAAGGTGATGGCGGCGGCGGCGGTGCACCTGACGCCGGTGACGCTGGAACTGGGCGGCAAGTCGCCGGCGCTGATCTGCGACGACTATCCGATCGAAAAGGCCGCCGCGCGCATCGCCACCGGCAAATGGTTCAATTGCGGCCAGACTTGCATCGCGCCCGACTACGTGCTGGTGCCCAAGCCCAAGCGCGACGCGCTGGTGGCGGCGCTGCGCAAGGAAGTCCACGCGCGCTACGGCGAAAAATTCGACAACCTCGACGACTACACCCGCATCATCAACGCCGGCCAGTACGCGCGTCTGCGCGGCTATCTCGACGACGCCCGCGACCGAAAGGTCGAACGGGTGACGCTGGCCGGCCTGCCCGATCCCAACCAGCGCCTGCTGCCGCCGACCCTGCTGCTGGATCCGCCGGACGACGCGCTGGCGATGCGCGATGAAATATTCGGCCCGATCCTGCCGATCAAGGGCTACCGCACGCTCGACGACGCCATCGCCTACATCAACGCGCACGACCGTCCGCTGGCGCTGTACCCGTTCAGCAACAGCCGCGCCACGGTCGAGCGCGTGCTCAACGAAACCCTCGCCGGCGGCGTGTCGGTCAACGACACCCTGTTCCACTTCGCGATCACCTCGCTGCCGTTCGGCGGCGTCGGCGCCAGCGGCATGGGCGCCTACCACGCCCGCGCCGGCTTCGACGCCCTGAGCAAGCGCCTGCCGGTGTTCTGGCAGTCCGGATTCACCGGCGGCGACATGCTCAAGCCGCCGTATTCGAAGGCGAAGTGGCTGATCGATCTGATCGTGCGCTGAGCAACCACCGGCAAGCCGGGGCGCACGCCGAACGCGCCTCCGCTTACCTCCGAGCATGGTTTTGCTTTGCCCATCACCCCCGCAAAGGCGGGATCCCGTGGACTTCGTTTCAACAGGTTAACGTCCATGCATCCTCGCCTTCGCGGGGATAACGATGGCGATTCGACATCTTCTCTAAAATACGCGCATGTCCGATGCACCGGCCCCGATCGACTATGCGCAGCTCGCCGCCGACATTAAGCGCTGGGCGCACGACTTCGGTTTTGCCGACGCCGGCATCACCGACATCGATCTGAGCGAAGCCGCCGAAGGGCTGCAGGAATACCTCGACGCCGGTCACCATGGCGACATGCGCTGGATGGCCGACCGCGCCCGCATGCGCACCCATCCCGACGAACTCCATCCCGGCACCCTGCGCGTCATCAGCGTGCGCATGGACTACGCCCAGCCCGATATCAAGGACAGCTGGGACGTGCTGCGCGACGACAGCCTGGCCTACATCTCGCGCTACGCGCTGGGCCGCGACTACCACAAGGTGATTCGCAAGCGACTGCAGAAATTCGTCGAACGCATCCAGTCCGAGGTCGGCCCGTTCGGCTACCGCGTGTTCTGCGATTCCGCCCCGATCATGGAAAAGCCGCTGGCGCAGAAGGCCGGGGTCGGCTGGCGCGGCAAGCACACGATCACCCTGTCGCGCAGCGGCGGTTCCTATTTCTTTCTCGGCGAAATCCTTACCGACCTGCCGCTGCCGGTCGATGCGCCGGTCGAAGACTACTGCGGCACCTGCACCCGCTGCATCGACGTCTGTCCGACCGGCGCCATCGTCGCGCCCTACAAGCTCGACGCCCGCCGCTGCATCACCTACCTCACCATCGAACACAAGGGCTCGATCGACGCCGATCTGCGCCCGCTGATGGGCAACCGCATCTTCGGCTGCGACGATTGCCAGCTGGTCTGCCCGTGGAACAAGTTCGCCAAGGTGACCATCGAGGCCGACTTCGCCCCGCGCCACCGCCTCGGCCACGTCAAGCTGGTCGAGCTGTTTGCGTGGAATGAAGCCACCTATCTCGAAAAGACCGAAGGCATGGCGATCCGTCGCGCCGGCTTCGAAAGCTGGTTGCGCAACATCGCCATTGCGCTGGGCAACGCCAAGCACACGCCCGAAGTCGTGTCTGCGCTGCAGTCACGCGCCGACCACCCTTCCGAGATCGTGCGCGAACACGTGGCATGGGCGCTGGCGCGGCAGGAAGGGAAATGCGCCGCCGATCAGGAAAACAGCCCATGAAAATCGCCAGCTGGAACGTCAACTCCCTCAATGCGCGGCTGCCGCACGTTCTTCAGTGGCTAAAGGAATTCCAGCCGGACGCGGTGGGGCTGCAGGAAACCAAGCTCGAAGACCACCGTTTTCCCGACACCGCGCTGGCCGAACTGGGCTACCGCAGCGTGTTCCACGGTCAGAAGACCTACAACGGCGTGGCACTCATCACCCGCGGGCATGCGCCAACCGACGTGCAGGCCGGCATTCCCGGCTTCGACGACCCGCAGGCGCGCGCCATCGCCGCCACGGTCAACGGCATCCGCATCGTCAACCTCTACGTGGTCAACGGCCAGGACATTGGCACCGACAAATACGGCTACAAACTGCGCTGGCTGGACGCGGTGCACGGCTGGCTGGCCGACGAGATCAAGACGCACCCGAAGCTGGTGGTGCTGGGCGATTTCAATATCGCGCCGGACGACCGCGACGTGCACGATCCGGCCACGTGGAACGAGGACCACATCCTGACCTCGACCGCCGAGCGCATGGCCTATCAACGCTTGCTGGCACTGGGTTTGCACGACGGGCTGCGGCTGCGCAGCGACGAAGCCAACGTGTTCAGCTGGTGGGATTACCGGCAGGCGGCCTTCCGCCGCAACCTCGGGCTGCGCATCGACCTGACGCTGGTGTCCGACGCGCTGAAAGATAACGTCATCGACGCCGGCATCGACCGCTCGCCGCGCCAGTGGGAACGCCCCAGCGACCACACGCCGGTATTCGTGGAGATTGCTCCGGCGTAGACGTGCCGGTGCCGTAAAAACACAAGCATTTTTTGGACTCGGATCAACGCGGAAGACTACGGATTTGCAGAACGAAAACGATCCGCTCTTTCAGCGTGCGGAACAACGGCAACATGGCGAACAACTGCCTTGAACCGTCGTCCCGGCGAACGCCGGGGCCCCGCTCTTCGGCAAGCCTCGTCCCGGCTTGAGGACGACTCGTGGCTCCGGACAACGTCCGCCAGCCTTTATCAGCGGGTGCTGCAACCGCCCTCAGCGCACCTTGCCGCGCCGGAACAGGTTGGCGATCCCAAGCAGGACAACCGCACCGAGAAACGCCGACAAATAGCCCATCATGCCGCTGCCGCCGATGACCGGCGCGATCAGCCAGCCGCCAAGCCACGAGCCGACGATGCCGACCACGATATTGAGGATCAGGCCCTGCTGGGCGTTCGTCTTCATGACGATGCTGGCCAGCCAGCCGATGATGCCGCCGATGATCAACCAGATGATGATGTGCATGGCTTCACCTCCTGCTGCGATAGATGTCGTCAACAAGCTCCGCATTTGCGCGAACCGCTTGTCGTGCTTTTCATACTGCCAAAGACGGCCTGAACGCAATGTGGATGCTCCATCTGCCGCAGCAAGACGCCATGTACACAAGGCGAAGCGGTCATACTTCCCGCATGTCCGACGCCATCGCCAGCCTTCGCCCGCAGCTCGAATCGGGACTTAAACAGCTTGCGCTGAACTTAGAGCTGGTCGTACCACTGCTGGACTACCTCGCGCTGCTGGCGCGCTGGAATGCAACCTACAACCTGACCGCGATCCGCGATCCGCGCGAGATGCTGACCAAGCACCTGCTCGATTCGCTGACGATCGCGCCGTTCATGCGCAGCACTGCAACCCTCGCCGATCTCGGCACCGGTCCCGGCCTGCCCGGCATCCCGCTGGCGATCGCGTTGCCGTCGCTGCAGGTCACGCTGGTCGAAAGCAACGGCAAGAAGGCGCGCTTCCTGCGCGAAGCGGTGCGCAAACTCGGATTGGACAACGCCGCCGTGTGCGAAGGCCGGATCGAAGCGTGCAAGCCGGCGCAGGGGTTCGATGCGATCACCGCGCGCGCGCTGGCAACGCTGCCTTTGATCCTGGAACTGGGCGGCTACCTACTCAAACCCGAAGGCCGGCTGCTGGCGATGAAGGGCGCCGACTTCGCGGCGGAGATCGCCGCGCTGCCGGAAGGCTGGCGCGTCCTGGCCGTGCATCCGCTGCACGTGCCGGGGCTGGATGGCCAGCGCCACCTGGTCGAAATCGCCCGGGCCGGGGTTGCGGCATAATCAGCGGTTCCCGCGCCGTTCCGGCTGCGGCCATCCCCAGGAAGCGCACGCCGCATGGCCCGCATCATCGCCATCGCCAACCAGAAAGGCGGGGTCGGCAAGACCACCACCGCCGTCAATCTCGCCGCGGCGCTGGCGCGCACGCCGCAGCGCGTGCTGCTGGTCGACCTCGACCCGCAGGGCAACGCCACCATGGGCAGCGGGATCGACAAGCGCGAGTTGAGCGCCTCCACCACCGAGGTCCTGCTGGGCGAAGCCGCGATTGCCTCGACCATCGTCCCGACCGGGGAAGGCTTCGACCTGCTGCCCTGCAATATCGACCTGACCGCCGCCGAGCTCCAGCTGATGGATCTCGACAACCGCGAGCTGCGGCTGAAGCACGCGCTGGAAATTTCGCGCAGCAAGTACGACTTCATCCTGATCGACTGCCCGCCGGCGCTGTCGCTGCTGACGCTGAACGCGCTGACCGCGGCCGACTCGGTGCTGGTGCCGATGCAGTGCGAGTACTACGCGCTGGAAGGCCTGAGCGCGCTGCTGCAGACCATCGATGCACTCAAGGGAAAGATCAATCCGCAGCTGGAAATCGAAGGCGTGCTGCGCACCATGTTCGACGTGCGCAACAACCTCGCCAACGCGGTATCGGCGGAATTGACCAACCATTTCGGCGAGCTGGTCTTCCGCACGATCATCCCTCGCAACGTGCGGTTGGCCGAAGCGCCCAGCCACGGCCGCAGCATTGTGGGTTACGACAAATCCAGCCGCGGCGGAATCGCGTATCTTGGGCTGGCGGGGGAAGTCTTGCGCCGCCAGCGCGAGCGCACGAACCGATCGAAGGAGAAGACGGCATGACGGCCGAAACGGCGCAGGGAAAGGGCGCGGCGAAGAAGCGTGGGCTCGGGCGCGGGCTGGAAGCGCTGCTGGGCAGCAAGGCGACGGCGCCGGCGCTGGAAGCGCAGCCGGGCGACACCCTGCGCACCCTGCCGGTGGACGCCATGGTGCCGGGCACCTACCAGCCGCGTCGCACCATGGACGAGGCCAAGCTGGAAGAACTGGCGGCTTCGATCAAGGCACAGGGCGTGATCCAGCCGATCGTCGTGCGCGAACGCCGCGGCGCCGACGGCAAGGGCAAACGCACTTATGAAATCATCGCCGGCGAACGCCGCTGGCGCGCCTCGCAGCGTGCCGGATTGCGCGAAGTGCCGGCGGTGGTGCGCGATGTCGACGACCGCACCGTGGTCGCGATCGCTTTGATCGAGAACATCCAGCGTGAAGACCTCAACCCGCTGGAAGAAGCGCAGGCGCTGCAGCGGCTGATCGACGAATTCGACCTCACCCACGCCGCCGCTGCCGAAACCGTCGGTCGCTCGCGCGCTGCGGTCAGCAACCTGCTGCGCCTGCTCGAACTGCCGGAGCCGGTGCGCACGCTGGTGCGCGAGGGCGCGATCGAAATGGGCCACGCCCGCGCCTTGCTGCCGCTGGCCGCGCCGATGGCCATCTCGCTGGCCAAACAGGCCGCCGCAGAAGGCTGGTCGGTGCGCCAGGTCGAATACCGCGTGCAGCAGCTCGGCGCCGGCAAGCTGCCGGAAACCAGCAAGCGCACGCCGCCCAAGTCGCGCACCGCGCAGGCCGACATCGTCGCGCTGGAGCGTGAGTTGACCGACACGCTGGGCAGTCGCGTGGACGTCGTCAACGGACGCGGCAACAAGGGCAAGCTGGTCATCCACTACGCCAGCCTCGACGCCCTCGACGGCGTGCTGGAGCGGCTGCGCGGGAAGCCGTGAGCGAACGCACGGCATGAGCACCGACGTCCAGCTTGCGGTCGTGGTTCCGGTCTGCACCGAAGAAGACAACGTCGCGCCGCTGATCGATGAAATCGTCGGCGTTCTGCGCGGGCGTCTGGCGTTCGAAATCGTCTATGTCGACGACGCCTCGCGCGATGCCACCCTGCAGCGCTTGCAAGAAGCGCAAGCGAGCACCCCCGAACTGCGCGTGATCCGTCACCTCAAGAATTCCGGCCAGAGCACGGCGATCCGCAGCGGCGTGAAAGCTGCGCGTGCGCCGTGGATCGCCACCCTCGACGGCGACGGCCAGAACGATCCGGCCGACATTCCGACACTGCTCGACCAGCGCGCCACCGCCGCCCCGGAGGTCAAACTGTTCGCCGGTTGGCGGGTCAACCGCCAGGATTCCGGCAGCAAGCGCTGGGCGTCAAAATTCGCCAACGCGATCCGCAGCCGGATGCTGCACGACGCCACCCCGGACACCGGCTGCGGCATCAAACTGTTCGAGCGCGACGCCTTCCTCGACCTGCCCTATTTCGACCACATGCACCGCTACCTGCCGGCGCTGATGCAGCGCGCCGGCTGGCAGACGTTGAGCGTGCCGGTCAACCACCGCCCGCGCACCAGCGGCGTGTCCAAATACAACAACCTCGGCCGCGCGCTGGTCGGCATCCGCGACCTGCTCGGCGTGTCCTGGCTGATCGCACGCAGCCGCCGCACCGCCACCGAAGAGCTGCAGCCATGATGCTCGAACCCATCGGCTTCATGGACACGCCGATCGCCGCATTGGCGTGGACCGGCATCCACATGAGCCCGTGGAAGCTGATCGGCCTGGTCGGCGCGATGATGTTCGGCGGCCGCTGGCTGGTGCAGTTCATCGCCAGCAAACGCCAGGGCAAACCGGTGATTCCGCGCCTGTTCTGGTACATGAGCATCCTCGGCAGTCTGATGACGCTGAGCTACTTCGTGTTCGGCAAGAACGACGCGGTCGGCATCCTGCAGAATCTCTTCCCCAGTTTCACCGCCTGCTACAGCCTGTATCTGGACATCCGCCACCGCGGCTGGAACCGCGACCGTGCCGGCCACTGATTCCGGAAAAAGGTCCCTTTTCCTTTCCTTTTCCCGGATTCCGCCCGTGCCTGTCCTGTTTCGCACCGCCCTGTTCGCCTGCGCCCTCGCGCTCTTGCCTGCGCTTGCCCACGCCCAGACGCCGCCCGTCAATCCGACCGATGCCGCGTTCATGACGATCTATCAGGACGAATGGGCATGGCGCACCGCGCAGCCTTCGGAGTGGGACGAAGACAGCGACAGCGGCCAGACCGGCCCCGCGACCCGCTTGCCCGACGTCGGCCCGCAGGCGCAGGAACAACGGCTGGCCTATCTGGAAGGCGTACTCAAGCGGCTCGACGCCATCGACCCCTCGAAACTGTCGCCTTCGGAGCAGATCAACTACGCCATTTACCGCCCGCAGATCGAACACAAGGCCGCATCGATTCGATTTCGCGACTTCGAGATGCCGTTCAATTCGGACAGCGCGTTCTGGTCGAACCTCGACTTCATGGCCCGCGCCGACCTGCGCACGATCGCCGACTACCGCGCCTACGCGGCGCGGTTGCGCGACGTGCCGCGATTTTTCGACCAGCAGATCGCCAACATGCGCGCCGGCATTGCGCGCGGATTCTCGGTGCCGCGCGCGGTGCTGGCCGGACGCGACGAATCGATCGCGATGACCGCGAACGTGAAAGACCCCGAAGCTGCCTCGCTGTGGGCACCCTACAAGCGGATGCCGGCCACGATTCCCGCCGACGAACAAGCCGCACTGCGCGATGAGGGTCGCGCCGCGATCCGTGATGCGGTGATTCCCGCTTTCGCCAAACTGCTCGTTTTCTTTCGCGACGAATACACGCCCAAGGCACGCACCACGCTGGCCGCCGAAGCCATGCCCAATGGCACGGCGTGGTACCGCGAACAAATCCGCGCCTACACCACCCTGGATTTGTCTCCCGATGAAATCCACGCCATCGGCTTGCAGGAAGTGGCCTCGATCCGCGCCGAAATGGACGCGATCATCGCCCAGGTCGGCTTCACCGGCCGCTCGCCGCAAACGCGTTTTTCCGACTTCCTCAGCTTCCTGCGCAGCGATCCGCAGTTCTACGCCAAGACCCCGCAAGAGCTGCTCAACGATGCCGCGTGGATCAGCAAGCGCGTGGATGGGCAGATCGGCAAGATCATCGGCACCCTGCCGCGCGGGCGCTTCACCATCCTGCCGGTGCCGCCGTCGATCGCACCGTTCTGGACCGCAGGCCGCGGCGGTCCGGACGTCTATTGGGTCAACACCTACGCCCTGCCGTCGCGGCCGCTGTACAACCTGCCGGCGCTGACCCTGCACGAGTCCTCACCCGGCCACTCCCTTCAGCTCTCGCTGGTGAACGAACAGAGCGGCAACCTGCCCGGCTTCCGGCGCGAATACATCAGCGCCTACGGCGAAGGCTGGGGCCTGTACGCCGAATGGCTGGGCAAGGAAATGGGCATCTACCAGACCCCGTACGAAGACTTCGGACGGCTGACCTATGCCATGTGGCGCGCCTGCCGGCTGGTGATCGACACCGGCGTGCACCACATGGGCTGGACGCGGGCGCAAGCGCTGGCCTACCTGCGCGACAACACCGCGCTGTCCGAACACGAGGTGACCACCGAAGTTGACCGCTACATCAGTTGGCCGGGGCAGGCGCTGTCCTACAAACTGGGCGAGCTGACCATCCGCCGCCTGCGCAGCGAAGCGGAAACCGCACTGGGCAGCAATTTCGACGAGCGCGCTTTCCACGACGTAATTCTGTCGCAAGGCTCGGTGCCGCTGCCGGTGCTGGAAATCCAAGTGCGGGCGTGGGTGGCAGCGCAGCAGGCGAAGTGAGCGCAAGGCAACGCCCATGAACAAGCGCGTCGTACTCGGATTCTTGTTGCTGCTGGTGGTCTACCAGGCCTCGGAAGGCCTGCAAACCGTGGTTGCACCCGGCAATCCGCTGGGGCCGGCATTGATGCTGCTGGCGCTGGCGCTGGCATGGCCGGTGGGGCGCTGGATCGACGGCAGCGGCTGGCGCGCATTCGGACTGTTGCGCCCGCGCTGGCTGGGGCTGCTGGGCGGCGGGCTGCTGCTGGCGATTCTGGCGAAGTTTGCCGCCGAAGCATGGGCGCTGGGGCTGGGCATCGAGACGTTCGCACCGATGGTCGCGTTGCCGGTTTCGGCCTTGGGCCTGCTGGCGCTGACCACCTTTATCCCGTCACTGGCCGAAGACATCCTCACCCGCGGCTTTCTGCTGCGCTTCACGCCCAAACCGCTGGGCTTCTGGGCCTATGTGCTGGCTTCGGCGCTGCTCTACACCGCCAATCATCTGTGGCGCTTCGACTGGGGTCTGACCGAACAACTGCGCCTGTTCTGTCTCGGCTTGGCCTACGCCGCCGCAGCCTACCGTTTCCGCTCGCTGTGGGCGGCCGCGGGCCTGCATTGGGGCTGGAATTTTGCCGGCGCTGCGCTTTCGCAAGCCTGGCCCACCACGCTGGCGGACGCCGCCAGTGGCCGGCTGGTCTCGGCGGCCGTGCATTTGGCGATCTTTGCGATCATTGTTGGGTGGGCCGGCTCGAAAGACCCTGCAACGCCGTTCCCAAAGGCCGAAAGCACCATCGCCTGAACCGAATTCGTGCAAGCGCGGTTGCGGACACATGCACGCCCGGTCTCCCCATGCACAGCCCGCCGCCTCAGCAGTCCTTCCGCCAAGTGTTTGCATAGAAATGAAAAACGCGACATAATGCACGGCTCGCTGCGTCTTGCAGCGCCTTCCCGTTGTCATCAGCGGGGCCGCCGTCTCCCGGGCTACGGGCGACAACCACACACCATCGAGGTGCACAGTGTCCAAAGTCTGCCAAGTGACTGGCAAGCGTACGACGACCGGCAACAACGTCTCGCATTCCAATCGCAAGACCCGTCGCCGCTTCCAGCCCAACCTCCACGAGCGTCGCTTTTGGGTCGCTTCGGAAAACCGTTGGGTCAAGCTCCGTATTTCCAATGCCGCGCTGCGCACCATCGACAAGAACGGTATCGATGCCGTCCTCGCCGACCTGCGCAAGCAGGGCGAGAAGGTCTGAAGGAAACTCAATCATGGCTACCAAGCGCGATAAAATCCGTCTGATCTCGTCGGCCGGTACCGGTCATTTCTACACGACCGACAAGAACAAGAAGAACACCCCGAACAAGATGGAAGTCAGCAAGTACGACCCCGTCGTTCGCAAGCACGTCATGTACAAGGAAGGCAAGATCAAGTGACGTGACGGCGCGTTCGCGTTCACGCGAATGCCTTTGCCGGAACGTCATCCCCGCGCAGGCGGGGATCTCGCTTTCCCAACAAAACCCGCCAACTGGCGGGTTTTTGTTTTTCGGCGCGAGCGCATGTTTCCAACCTTCGCGCATGAACGTCGCCCTGGCCCGCACTTCGTTCAGCGCAAGGCATGCCTGTCTCCCTTGCCTCCAGCTATCCTGAGCCGATGCCGTCTCTACCCTTCCGACTCGTTTTCGCCGGCGCCTGTCTGCTGGCCAACACGCCGGCGCTGGCCGACAAGGTAAGCGAGCTTCGAATCGAGGGTCTGGCCGATGAGGCGATGCGTGCCAACGTGCGCAGCGCGCTGTCGCTGCAGAACGAACTGGACAAGGATCTGCGCCGGCGCCGTCTCGGCTATCTGCTGCGGGTGGCACCGGACGAAGCGCGCAGGGCGCTGGAGCCGTTCGGCTATTACTCGCCGGACATCACGATTACGCGCAGCGACGGCGCGCAGACCACAGAGGCAGCGACGGCAGAGTCCGACGCAGACGATGACGATGGCGACACTGCGCCCGCTGGCGAAGCCAATGGCGCGCGCCGCGCATCCCGCACCCTGACCGTCACGCTCCGCATCAATCCCGGGCAGCCGGTGCGCGTGCGCGGCTTCGATCTGGGCGTTGACGGAGCTGCCAGCGGCGATCAATCGGTCGTAGACGCCATCACGCAATTCCATCCGGGCACCGGCGAAGTGCTCGATCACACGCGCTATGAAGACGGAAAAACCCGGATCGACCGCGCGCTTTCCGCACACGGCTGGTTCGACGCGGCGCCCGTCGCGCATCGCGTGGAAGTCACCCGCGCCGAACACGCGGCCGACATCGCGCTGCGCTGGAACAGCGGGCAGCGCTACACGCTCGGCGAGGTGCGTTTCACCCAGACGCCGCAGCCGTTCCTGCGCGAAGAACTGTTGCGCAAGCTGGTGCCGTGGCAGCCGGGCGCGCCGTATGACGAAACCGAGGTCGATCGCCTGCGCGCCTCGCTGGTGGCGCTCGACTACTTCGCGCTGGTCGACGTGCAGGCCAGGCCGGAGGAGGCCAATGATCGCAGCACGCCGATTGCGGTCGAGCTGAGTCCGGCCAAGCGCAGCATCTACACGCTCGGCGCCAGCTACGGCACGCTCGACGGCCCCGGCATCAGCGCCGGCGTCGAACGCCGCTATCTCAACGCACGCGGCCACAAGGCGCTGGCACGGATCGACTGGGCCAGCCGCCGCAAAGCCGCCACCCTGCAATACCGGATTCCCGCTTTTGCATGGCTGGACGGCTGGTACACCGCCAGCTTGCAGGCCAGCGACGAGCTGACCGACTACGTCAACAGCCGCCGGCTGGAATTGGTGGCCAGCCGCAGCGGGCAATACGACAACCGCCTCAATCTCGCCGTTTCGCTGCACTTGCTGCGCGAACGCTGGGCTTGGCGCAGCGTGCTCAAGCCGACCGAGGAATTTCGTTTCGCCAGTTTCCTGTTTCCGGCGCTGCAGGCCGACTACATCGACGTCGACGACCGCATGGCGCCGCGCCGCGGTTTCGGCGCAAACCTGGTGTTGCGCGGCGGCGTGGGTGGCAGCGAGGGGCGTGCGACGTTTGCTCAGGCCTATCTCAGCGCGCAGTGGTTCCACGGTTTCGATGCCGACAGTCGCGTGATCGCGCGCGGCGAGGTCGGACACACCTTCACCGACGACGTGCTCGACCTGCCGCCGAGCCTGCGCTTCTACGCCGGCGGCGACCGCAGCGTGCGCGGCTACGGCTGGCACGAGATCGGCCCGCGCATCGACACCAGCGGCGGCGTCTACTACACCGGCGCGCCCAATCTTGTGACCGCCAGCCTCGAATACGAACGCTATTTCAACGGCCCCTGGGGCGCGGCGGTGTTCGTGGACAGCGGCAGCGCGTTCGAAGGACGTCACGCCGACATGCGCACCGGCGTCGGCATCGGCCTGCGCTGGCGCTCGCCGATCGGTCCGGTGCGAATCGACTTCGCGCACGGACTCAACGACCCGAGTTCGCCGGTGATGCTGCATCTGAATATCGGGGCCGACCTGTGAATCAGCGCGACTCCGCAAGCGCCAAGGCCGAAGCAAAGGCGAGACCCAAGCCACCGGGACGGCGCTGGCGACGTCTGGCCTGGGTCGGCATCACGCTGGGGCTGTGCGCCGCTGCCATTTTGCTGTGGCTGCTTCACACCGCCAGCGGCCGCGACTTCATCCTACGCAGAACGCTTGCCACGCTGCCGGCACACAGCGCGCTGTCGTGGCAGGACGCGCAGGGCACGCTGGCCGGGCCGCTGATTTTGCAAGGCGTGCAGCTTGCGCTGCCGGTGCAACGCGACAGCCGCTGCATGCCAAAACCAGCCGCGCCCTGCGCCACCAGCACGCTGCGTCTGGACGTGGCGCAGGCCACGCTGGACCCCGCCCTGCTGCCGCTGCTGGCGCGGCGGCTGCGGCTGGACACCCTGACGATTCGCGGTGCACGCCTCGACCTGCCGCGCGACGATACGCCGCTTGAACTGCCGAACTGGCCGGACGTGCTGCCCACGCTCGACCTGCCGCTAACTCTGCAAGCCGACGCTTTGCAGATAGACGATGTCCGCATCGCGCGCGCAGGCGAAGCGATGATCGCCATTCGGCAAGCGCGCGGCGGCATGCGCGTCGGCGACGGTCGGCTGCATCTCGAACACCTGCGCGTGGACAGCGATCTCGGCAGCTTCAGCGCGCACGGCGATTACGCGCCGCGCGACCACTACCGAACCGATCTGGTTGCGTCCGCGGCGTTTCCCGCCGCCCTCGGCAAGCCCGCACCCACGCTCGATCTGACGATCCGCGGCAATCTGTCGAAACTCGAAGCCAACGCCGAAGGACGTCTGCCCGATGCGACCCGGATGCAGCTGACGCTGGCGGGCAACGCCGACGCGCCGCGCTGGCAGCTTCTGGCCAGCAGCGACGGCCTGGATCCCGATGTGTTTCTCGGCAATCGCAATGCCGGTACGCCGCTGCGTTTCAAGCTCGACGCCAGCGGCAACGGCGGAACGGGCGAACTGCGCGGTACGCTGACGCGCGACGATTTCACGGCGACGGTGCACCCCTCGAAACTGCGAATCCACGATCAGCGGCTGGAACTGCAGCCGCTCGTCGTGGATCTGCTCGGCGGCCGTGTCACCGGAAACGGACACATCGATTTTGGAAACACCGATGCGGCCAGCGTCGATCTTGCGCTGGGTGCGCGCGGGCTGCGCTGGCAAGGCAGCGGTGCCAATGCCGCCGTCGCCGCCGATGCCGACCTCACGCTTGCCGGCCGCCTCGACCGCTGGACCCTGCGCGGCCAGGCGACGCTTGCCCGCAGCGGCGAACAGGCGCGGGTGGAGCTGGCCGGCAGCGGCGACCGCAACGGCGCTCGCATCGAACGCCTTGATGCCGGCACCCGCGCCGGCAGTTTCAAGGCCAACGGCACGCTGGCGTGGTCGCCGCAGTTGCAGTGGACGGCGGACGCCACCCTTACCGACTTCAATCCCGGCCATTTCGCGCCGGACTGGCCTGGCGCGCTGCGTGGAACGATTCACAGCGAAGGCCGGCAGCAGAGCAACACATTGAGCGCACGGTTCGACGCCCGCGATCTCGGCGGACAGCTGCGCGGACGCGCATTGTCGGGCCACGCGCAGCTGGCCATCGACGGCGAACATTACAGCGGCGATCTGGCGCTGTCGCTGGGCGGCAGCCGGATCGAAGCCAAGGGCAAAATCGATACGACGCTTGCGATCGACGCCAGCTTCACGCCGCTGCAACTCGACGACCTGTTGCCGAACGCGCGCGGCCACGTGCAGGGAAAACTCACGCTGCGCGGCACGCCAAACGCACCGGATCTGACCGCCGTGGAACTGACCGGCAGTGGCATCGCGTGGGGCGATCTGCGCGCGTCGCGTCTGAGCGTCAACGGCAGACTACCGTGGGACAAGGGCGAAGGCGCGCTGCAAATCAACGCCAGCGGACTGCAGGCCGGAACCGATATCGACACCGTGCACGCCACGCTGCGCGGCGCGCTGTCGCACCTGCGTCTGGATGCCGAAGCGCGCGGATCGCAAGGCGCGATTGCGGTTGCAGGCAGCGCAAACAATCAAGGCGCACGCTGGAGCGGCCAACTCTCCCGGTTGCAGCTGACGCAGCCACAAACCGGTGCATGGACACTGCAGGCACCGGCAGATTGGGCTTGGGATGGACGCAACATCAACGTCACCCGTGCTTGTCTGCAAGCAGCTGCCGGTGGCGCGCTGTGCGCGAACGGCGGCTGGCCGGGGCCGGGCCTTGCGCTGGAAGGGCGCGGCCTGCCGCTGGCGCTGGCGTCTGACTTCATGCCCAAGCGCGAAAACGGCCGGCCCTGGGTGCTGGTCGGCAGCGCGAACCTGGACGCGCAGCTCTCCGCCGCAGGCGGCTGGTCGCTGGATGCCAAGCTCGCATCGGCCAGCGGCGGCCTGCGCGACCGCCAGCGCGCGCGCCGCGATCTGTTCGGCTATCGCGATCTGGAACTTGCGCTGAAAGCCAATCCGCAGCGCCTTGAGGCCAGCGTGACAACCGCACTGTCCGGCGATGGGCGACTTGAAGCCACGCTGCAAACCGGCTGGAGCGACAACGCAGCGCTGTCCGCAACCTTGCGCGCCAACACCCGCGCGCTGACCTGGCTGGAACTGCTTTCGCCCGACCTCGCCGAACCGAGCGGCCAGCTCACGATGGATCTGCGCGTGGAAGGCACACGCAGTCATCCCGGGCTCGGCGGCAGCGCGCAGTTGCGCGACTTCAGCGCGGAACTGCCGGCGCTGGGCATCGGCATCGACAGCGGCAGCGTCGCGCTGGAAGCGCGCGAAGACGGCAGCGCAAAAATCAACGGCGTGCTGAGTACTGGAAAGGGCGCCCTGACGGTTGCCGGCACGCTGGGCTGGCAGGGCGAGGAAACGCCGCTGCATCTTGCCATTCGCGGCAACGACGTGCTGTTGGCCGACACCCGCCAGCTGCGCCTGCTGGCTTCGCCCGATTTGTCCGTGCAATGGCGCGCCGGTACGCCGGTGCAGGTGCGCGGCGACGTGACGATTCCCGAGGCCGACATCCACCTCGAAAAACTCGACATGGGCGTGTCACCTTCGCCCGACGTGGTGGTGCTCGATCCGGCCAAACCGATCTCGGCATCGGCACCCATCACCGTTGATATCGACCTCGGCCTGCGCGTCGGCGACAAGGTGCGCATCGACGGCTACGGCCTGACCGGCACCCTGGCCGGCAGCCTGCGCGTGCGCCAGCCGCCGGGCCGCGAAGCGCGCGCCACCGGCACGCTCGACGTCGGCGGCCACTACCGCGCCTACGGCCAGAACCTGCAGATCGCCCGCGGCCGAATGCTGTGGTCCAATGCCGAGATCGGCAATCCCCAGCTCGACATCCGCGCCGAACGACGCGCCGGCGACGTGACGGCCGGCATCGCCGTCAGCGGACGTGCCGCCAATCCTCAGGCCAGGGTGTATTCCGATCCGGCGATGAGTCAGTCGGAAGCCATTGCCTACCTCACGCTGGGCCGTTCGCTATCCACCTTGAACGGCCGCGAGGCGCAGCAAGTCGGCATGGCGCGTTCGGCGCTCAACGCTGGCGCCGGGTTTCTGGCCGCCGAACTCGGCGCCCGCATCGGGCTCGACGATGCCGGCGTGGGCAATTCGCACGCGCTCGGCGGCGAAGTGCTCGGCGTCGGCAAATATCTTTCGCCGCGCCTGTACGTCGGCTACGGCGTTTCGCTGCTGGGCACCGGCCAGGTGGTGACGCTCAAATATCTGCTGAAGAAAGGTTTCGACATCCAGATCGAATCGAGCACGCTGCAAAACCGCGCTTCGATCAACTGGCGGATCGAAAAGTAGCGCAACCCGCCGACACGACCGACAATAGCGGCGATGGACGCGCAGGCCGAACCGACGACCCAGCCCTTCGCTTCGAATGCGGATCGCACGTGAGCAGCCTCGGCATCTTCGTCATCGCCGTCAACGCGCTGGCCGGCCTGATCGGACCGATCATCATCATTGCAGCCGTTCTGTTGGTGACGAAGGTCTGCTTCAACCGTGCCGCGCAGCCTGCTACCGCCGATGAGACCAAACGCGGCTGTCTTGGCATCATCCGCTGGGCCATTCGATTTGCCGCGCTGCCCATCGCGCTGTTCATCGGGTTGATGATCGTTTCGGTCGGCGGTGCCATTCAGCCGAAAATCACCCAAGTCGCTGAATCCCTCGTCTGCGACACGCCCACCCAAATCGACAGCCGCGGCTATTCCTACAAGCCCGGCCAGCAGGGAACCTCAATCAGCTTCACCTGCACCGATACGCAGGGACAGAAGAAAGACGTCACGCTCAAAATGATCGGCGCCGCCACCCTGCTGTATTCGGCTGCCGTGCTGGTGTTCCTGCTGCCGGCGCTGTGGGGGTTGAGCCTGCTGATCAAGCCGAGAAGTGCCGCCGACCGTGCAACCCGCATAAATTCCGAGGTGGCCTCCGTTTTGTCGAATTTCAGCTCTTCCGGGAACGCCCAGATTTTCAGCACGGATCAACTCAAATCTCAGTTCGGAATGCACGGCAGCGACGATATCGCCACGCGCTTGCAAAAGCTCACCGAACTGCACGCCAAAGGTCTCATCACCAACAGCGAATACGAAACACGGAAAGCGGAAATCCTGAAGGATTTATAGAGCCACCTTGGCTTGATCCCCACCTTCCAAAGCCACGACACCGACATGACAATCGCCGCACTCATCGCAGCCCTGATCCCCATCAGCCTCATCGCCGGCCTGATTTTGTACGTGCGTCATTTGAACCGACAGCCCTCCGACCAGCCCAGTTCCGCCCGCGATCCGAGCAGCAAAACACCGCCAAACGCCGCCGATCCCCACGCACCGCAACACCTGCCGCGTCCATCCGATGAGGTTCTGCAGCTGATCCGGGAAGGCAAGACGGTCGAAGCGGCCAAGGCCTACCGTATGGAAACCGATCTGGGGCTGCTGGAAAGCAAGCGCGTGGTCGAACACTACGCACGTCAATAACCCCGCAAGGACGTTTCGATGCCCGCGCTCAGCCTCAATACCCTCGACGCACGCTTGCACCTTTTGACCGTGCTGGTCGCGCAGCTCTACCGTGATCGTGTCAAAGACGCACCCGACGCGCTCGCTGCGCTCGCTGCGCTGGAGCAGGACGTTCTGCGCACGCTGCTTCCCTTTCCGGAACAAGAATCCGACTACGCCAAGGCATTCTTCCGGCGCCTGCGCACCGATCTGCGGCACATGTGAGAGTCACGACTGGACGCGATAGGGATTTTCCTGTCAACGCGTGATCCGCACGCCTTTCAAACGCGCCGCGCCGCCCTCGCTGTCGGTCCACACCAGCCACGCCATGCCGTCGCCCGCAAGCAGTTTCGGATAGCCGCTGGCCATCCCGCGCGCGCCGAGCTTGGCCACTTCAATCGTCTGCAGGCGTTTGCCCAGATCCGGCGCATAGCGCGCCAGCATCAGGGTTTGCCCCTGCGCGTTTTCACGCAGCCACGCCACCCACACCTGTTGGCCGTCGAATGCCAAGCCCACGCGACCGAGCACGGCTTCACCAGCGTCCAATTCGACCGGCGCGCCGAAGCTGTCCCCGGCGTCCGTGCTGCGCGCCATCTGCAGCAGCGGCTTGCCGTCGCGCTCGCTGTACCACGCCACGATCACGTTGTTCCCTTGCGCGGCCAGCGCCGGACCGGCGACTGGACAAGCGTCAATTTTCCAACCGTCCGCATGCACTGTCTTTGGCGCGGTCCACGCACCGTTCCGGAAGCGCAGCGTGGCGATGTCGCGCACGTCATCCACGCTGCGCGCGCGGTAGGCCAGCAGCGGGCCGCTGGCGGTCAGCGCGACCGCGGTTTGGCAGCAGTCGCAGCTGTGTGGATCGAGCACGCTATCGGCACCGCGCGCCAGATTCATGTCGAAGGCATTGGCGCGCAGTTGGGTGACGGCAGAGGCCGGATGTCCGCCGTGGTTCATCCCCGGCATCGCATGTCCGCCGGCGTCGCCTTCGGGCATGGCGTGTTCGCCACCTTGATCGCGTCCGTCCAGCCATGCGATCCCGATCGAGTCGCCGCCGCTGGGCCACAGCGAGGCAAAGCCGTGCTCGGCAGCCACGCCATCGTCGTTGACACGGGTCAACTGCGTCCAGGTCATGCCGCCGTCGCGCGAGCGCGCCAGCACCACGTCGAACCCGGACAGACGGTTCGGCTGCGATTGCAGCCACTGCGCCCACAGCGCCCCACCGCGCGTGGCCAGCAAATGCGGCGTGTCGGCGGCGCTGGCCATCAACGAATTGCCGATCGCAATCGTGCGCGGCTGGCTCTGCCAGCCGTCGGCTTCGGTGTACGACGAAAACTGCAGGACGTTGCGCCGCCCTTCGCGGCGGTTGATCCAGCTCAGCAGAATGCGTCCGTCCGGCGTACGCACCAGATCCGGCGCCAGCGAACCGGCCTCGGCCGGAAGCACCCACACCTGCGCCGAAAAATCGCCGGTCGCCGGCTTCGGTGGCGGGGCTTTGCTGCTGCAGGCGACCAGCGCAGCGGCCGTCACGGCAAGCGCAATGGTGTTTCGAAGGTTCATGGCGACTCCGTGAAACCAAGGCTCGTATTGTCGCCGAATGTGCGTGCAAGGCGTGTAGTGCAGGGTTTGCCTGGCGCACGCTTTGCCGTAATGGAGAAGTAAATCGTCGTACGGTGCCTGCTTGTCCCTTTCGCGGGGAAAGGGTTGCGCACAGCGCCGGGTGAGGGACTGCCGGTTCGCCCCTACGCCGCGCGTTCGCGCCGCGCGCGCTCCAAATGCACCAGCAGCAGCGAAATCGCCGCCGGCGTCACGCCGGGGATGCGCTGGGCCTGGCCCACGGTCTGCGGGCGCACGCGCTGAAGTTTCTGCAGGACTTCCGTCGACAGGCCACGCACGACTTCAAAATCAAAAGCGTCCGGAATCGCAGCGGACTCGTGCCGGCGCTGGCGGGCGATCTCCTCGCGCTGGCGGTCGAGGTAGCCGGCGTACTTGGTTTCGATTTCGATCTGCTCGATGACGATTGCGTCATCCACGCCCGGCCCCAACTCCGGCAGACGCATCAGCGCGGCGTAGTCGATCTCGGGACGGCGCAGCAGATCCAGCGCGTTGTTCTCGCGGCTCAGCTCGATGCCAAGATGGCGCGCGATGGCGCCGCCCAGCGCGTTGTTCGGCGCCGCCCAGACGCCGGACAACCGCGCGGTTTCCGCCGCGACCGCTTCGCACTTGCGGCTGAACGCTGCCCAGCGCGCCTCATCCACCAGTCCCAGCTCGCGCCCGGCCGGCGTCAGCCGTGCGTCGGCATTGTCCTCGCGCAGCTGCAGCCGGTATTCGGCGCGGCTGGTGAACATGCGGTACGGCTCGGAGGTGCCGTGGGTAATCAGATCGTCGACCAGCACGCCCAGATAGGCTTCATCGCGGCGCACCGTCCACGCGTCTTGCCGCCGCACGAAACGCGCGGCGTTCACGCCAGCCAACAACCCCTGCGCGGCGGCCTCTTCATAGCCGGTGGTGCCGTTGATCTGGCCGGCGAAAAACAGCCCCGTCACCGCCTTGGTTTCCAGCGACGCCTTCAGCCCGCGCGGATCGAAGAAATCGTATTCGATGGCGTAGCCTGGACGGGTGATGTGGGCGTTTTCGAAACCGGCGATCGAATGCACCAGATCGAGCTGGACGTCGAACGGAAGCGAGGTGGAGATGCCGTTGGGGTAGATTTCGGTGACGTTCAGTCCTTCCGGTTCGACGAAGATCTGGTGCGACTCTTTTTCCGCAAAACGCACCACCTTGTCTTCGATCGACGGGCAATAACGCGGGCCGATGCCTTCGATCTGGCCGGAATACAACGGGCTGCGGTGCAGCGACGCGCGGATGATGTCGTGGGTGCGCGCACTGGTGCGGGTGATCCAGCAGTTCACCTGCGGCGGATGGTCGGCCGCCGATCCCAGGTACGAAAACACCGGTCGCGGGATATCGCCGGGCTGTACCTGCATCACCGAATAATCGAGCGTGCGGCCGTCGATCCGCGGCGGCGTGCCGGTTTTCAGCCGATCGACCTGAAAGCGGCCGTCGCGCAGCGTGTGCGCCAGCGCGGTGGACGGCGGATCGCCCATGCGTCCGCCCGCATACTGGGTCTGGCCGACGTGAATTTTTCCGGCGAGGAAGGTGCCGGCGGTCAGCACCACCGCCGGCGCGCGGAAGGTCAGCCCGGTCTGGGTGATCGCGCCGCGCACGACCTCGTTTTCGATCAGCAGCGCATCGACCGCCGACTGGAACACGGTCAGCCCGGGCTGGGTTTCCACCGCGCGGCGGATGAACGCGCGGTACAGCGCGCGATCGGCCTGGGCGCGGGTGGCCCGCACCGCCGGCCCCTTGCTGGCGTTGAGCGTGCGCCACTGGATGCCGGCCGCGTCCGCGGCCTTGGCCATGACGCCGCCGAGCGCATCGATTTCCTTGACCAGATGGCCCTTGCCGATGCCGCCGATGGCCGGATTGCAGCTCATCGCGCCCACGGTTTCGATGGAATGGGTGAGCAGCAGCGTGCGCGCACCGACGCGGGCGGAAGCGAGGGCGGCTTCGGTGCCGGCGTGGCCGCCACCGATCACGATAACATCGTAGTTGTAGAACGAGTCGCTCATCACTTTGAATTCGCGATGCGGGTCACTGTTTGGAACCGCTGCAATGTGGATGCGCGATTTTCGCGCATAGTTGGCACGCTTTCTGCACTTATCCAGACAGCGCTCGACGTGGCACGCCTGCAGGGCGATGGTCGGACTGAACAGGGGCCGATTCTGCGCACGCCGGGAAAGCGACGAGGGCCGGTTGTCGGGGGACAGCCGGCCCTCATTTTATTTGCAATGCCCGCCGCGCGGGACTCCTGACGTAACTCCCGGAGGGGTGCCGGTGCCCGCAGGACGTGCGGAACAGGGGGGATCCGGGATGTCCCGTCGGGCACCGACGCGCCAAGATTAGCGCGTTTCGGCGCGATGTGACGCGGTTTGTCATGCTTTCGACAAGCTGCGGTTCAGGCTGTGACGGCCATCACTTTTCTGCCGAATTCAGCCGAGCAAACCCAACCGACCTCGTCGCGCTAGCATGGACGCATGAGCGATTTTCCCGTGATTGAACCCGTCGAAGTGCAAAACGCCGCCGCCCGGATCGCACCGTTCGCCAACGTGACGCCAGTGCTGACCGCGCGCACGCTAGATGCAGATGCAGGCGCGATGCTAGCGTTCAAGGCCGAACACCTGCAGCGCGGCGGCGCGTTCAAGTTTCGCGGCGCCTGCAATGCGGTGTTTTCGCTGGATGCAAAGGAAGCCGCGCGCGGCGTGGTCACGCATTCCTCCGGCAACCACGGCGCGGCGCTGGCGCTGGCGGCAAAGCTACGCGGCATCCCCTGCCACGTCGTTGTGCCCGAAGGCGCGGTGGCCGCCAAGGTCGAAGCCATCGCCAGACAGGGCGCGACGTTGCACCGCTGCGCGCCGACCATCCAGGCGCGCGAATCCGCCTGCGCACAGGTGCAGGCCGACACCGCTGCGTCTCTCGTCCATCCGTACACCGATCCGCGCGTCATTGCAGGTCAGGGCACGGCGGCGCTGGAACTGCTGAACGCACGGCCCGAACTCGATGCGCTGGTGGTGCCGCTGGGCGGCGGCGGGTTGGGCGCGGGCAGCGCGCTGGCGATCGCCGCATTGCAGTCGCACTGCCGGTTGTATCTGGCCGAACCTTCCGGTGCCGCCGACGGCGCACGCGCGTTCGCAAGCGGCGCGCTTGCTCACGACTTCGTGCCGGACACCGTCTGCGACGGCCTGCGCGGCACGCTGGGCGCGATCGATTTCGAGATCCTGCGCAAGCACGGCGCGCGGGTGCTGACCGTGGACGATGCCGACACGCTGGCCGCGCTGCGCCTGATCTGGACGCGCATGAAGCAGTTGGTGGAGCCATCCTCCGCCATCGTGCTGGCCGCGGTGCTGGCACACCGCGAACTGTTCGCAGGCAAGCGCGTGGGCCTGATCCTGTCCGGCGGCAACGTCGATCTGGCGAACATCGCGCAGTTGCTCTGAGTTTTCCGTTCCTCAGTGCTTGAGCGTGCTCTCGAACAAGTCGTGGATGCGGCGGTATTCGTCCAGCCAGCTGTCGGGGTGGACGAAGCCGTGGCGTTCCATCGGATACGGCGCGATCGACCAGTGGTCCTTGTGCAGTTCGATCAGGCGCTGGGTCAGCAGCACCGAGTCGCGAAAAAACACGTTGTCGTCGATCATGCCGTGGGCAATGAGCAGGCGGTCTTGCAAGCCGTCGGCATATTCGATCGGCGAGGAGCGCCGGTAGGCTTCAGGATCGAGCTCCGGGGCGTTGAGGATGTTCGATGTGTACTTGTGGTTGTATTGCATCCAGTCGCTGACCGGACGCAGCGCAGCGCCGGCCTTGAACACGCCGGGCGCTTGAAACAGTGCGGTCAGTGTCATGAAGCCGCCGTAGCTGCCGCCGTAGATGCCGGCGCGGGCGCGGGCGCCTTGATGGTTGGCCACCAGCCAGTCGAGGCCGTCGCGGTAGTCCTCCAGCTCGGGCTTGCCCATCCAGCGGTAGATCGCGGTGCGCCAGTCGCGGCCATAGCCTTGGCTGGCGCGGTAGTCGAGGTCGAGGACGATGTAGCCTTCATCGACCAGCAGGTTGTGGAACATTTGCTCGCGGAAATAGTCCGGCCAGTGCTTGTCGGCGTTCTGCAGATAGCCGGCGCCGTGCACGAACATCACGACCGGATACCTGCGCCCCGGCTCCATCGTTTCCGGGCCGTAGTACTTGCCCCAGATCGCGCCGGCGCCGTGACTGCTGGGCACCTGCACGTATTGCGGCTGGATCCAGGACACCGCGCGGAACGCTTCGCTGCGGGTGTCGGTGAGTTGATGCGACGCACCGCCTTCGACCGGAACGGCCGACAGCTGCGGTGGCAGATAGGCCGCCGAATGCCGCACCAGCAGCTTGCCGCCGTCCGGAGACAGCGTGAAATCTTCGACGCCATCCAGTGCCGTCACTTCGCGCACCGCGCCTCCGGCGGATGGCACCGCGCAGACTTCGTAGTCGATCGGCGCGGCGCGGTTGCACAGGAAGTAGAAGGTGGATCCGTCGCGCGAGACCGCGACCTGCGAGGTTTCCCAACGGCCATCGGTGAGCTGAGTGCGGCGCGCGCCGTCTTGCGTGTACAGGTGCGCGTAGCCGCTTTCCTCGCTCAAATACCAGAGCGTGCGGTTGTCCGGCAGCCAGCCGAAATCGTTGAAGCTCCAGTTGATCCAGGCGTCGTCGTGCAGGCGATGGCGCGGCTGCAGGGTGGCGCTGTCCAGCTCGACCGTGGCCAGCCAGCGGTCCTTGTTGTCGACCGCGCGCAGCATCAGCGCCACGCTGCGGCCATCGGCCATCCAGCGCGGCGCCGGAACGTCGTCACCGCTGCCAACCTGTACCGGCCGATTGCCCTTCAGCGCGTCCTTGCCCGCAGCGCGGCGCTGCGCCGCCAGCGGATCGTCCTTGATGCCGGGAAGTGCATCGAACTTGAGTTCGCGCACGGTGCCGGTGGCGACTTCGACCAGCCACAGCCGGTGCGGCAGGGGATCGTTGCGCCCAACCAGGGTGCGTGCGTCCTCCAATTCTTCGTAGCCCGACTCGGTGACCGGCACCGGCAGCTTCTCGCCGCGCCCGGCGTCGGCACCCTTGGCGGTGGTCACCGCCAGCAGCCAGCGTCCATCCGGCGACAGCGCCGAATCGACCAGAGTCGCGTCCTTGCCGAGATGGATCGGTGCCGGCGGACGGGTCGGGTCGCTGCGCCGCCAATCGTCCATCTGCGTGCGGGTGGCTTCACGCTGCGTCTTGATCTCGGCAAGCGTGCGCAGCAGGCGCAGCTGGTGTTCGCGCAGGGCGTCGGGGGCGGGCGCGGCATCCGGCGCGTCGTCCATGCGCGGCTGCGCCGCCACCGAAACGTTGCGTCCATCCCAGCGGTACCAGTCCGCGCCCATCCGCCAGATCAATCCGCCGCTGCCGTTCCACTGCAACCGCTGGGCGGCCTGATTCTCGCGGGTGAGCTGGGTCAGCGCGCCGCTGCGCAAATCGCGCACGAACACATTTCCATTGCGGACGAACGCGCTGCGCGCACCGCCGGCTTCGATCACGGCATCGCCGGCATCCATCTCCGTACGCCCGGCATCGTCCAGCAAATGCGGCGCGCCGCCAGCGGTTGCGACCTGCCAGATATCGCGCACGTTCGAACCCTTGCGCTTGAGCAGGTAATAGGCCGAACCGCCGTCCCAACGCCACCACGCGACGTCCACCGGCGGCCCGATCCAGTCCGGATCGGCCATCGCCTGCTCCAGCGTGACGCGCGGCTGGGCAGGCTGGGCCGCCTGCGCCGAGGACAGCGCAGCCAGCAGGGCAAGGGCAAACGGGACACATCGCATGACCGGCTCCAACGCTTCCACAAGCCGCGCAGGGTAGCAGCCGCCGCGCGCGCTGCCCGTGCCGGAGGTCCCGAATGCGGTGTCGGCTTTTTCCACGGCGGTACCCATGCGGCGCGCTTTCCCGCACAATTCGTCATTGAATGCTCGAAGCGGCCTTCCCCCGGATCGCGATGCTCGCCCACGTCTACACATGTCTGCGCAAGCCCGATACCTACGTGTATCTGGCCGAGCACGACGGTTTCACCCGATTGCCCGAACCGCTGCGGACCCAGCTCGGCCCGCTGCAGTTCGTGCTTGCAGTCGAGCTGACCCCGGAGCGGACGCTGGCCAGGGAGAATCCCGCCGTTGTGCGCGAAAATCTCGCCAGCCGCGGCTTTCATATCCAGTTTCCACCGACGGTGGCCGATCCGATGACGGACGACTGGGGCACCGATGCCTGAGCGTTCGCCCGCGCTGGTCGGATCGGCACTGATCGTGTTGGCGCTGGCGCTGATCGGCGCCTGCTGGTTCGACGCGCGCGCAACCTTGCCGCTGGTCTGGCTGGCGCAGATCCCGGCCGCGCTGGGCATCGCGCTGCTGCGTCGAACGCGCACGCACAAGGAACTGGGGAAAGACGCCGGGCGGCTGGCGCTGCTGTGGGGCGGCGGCTTTCTGCTGACCGGCGCGTTGCTGGCTTGGCCGCTGCTGCAACTGCATGCCTCGCCTTCGCTGGTCGCAACGCTCACCCTGAGCGGCCTGGCCGGCGTGACGCTGGTGCTGCTGTGGATCGGCTGGCCGCGCTGGCTCGCGCTGGAGCAGCGCGGCGGCAACGCGGCGGCGCGCCATCGGCAGCAACAGGCGCAGCGGCGCGACGCCTGGAGCGGGCTGCTGCAGGTGGCGGTGCCGGCCTTTCTGCTGCTTGTCGGTGGTCTGCTGCTGGCCTGGCCCGAGCTGTTGACCGGCGCAACGCGCGCCGGCGGCAGCGCCTTTTATGCCGCGCTGGCGCCGTTGCTGCATTTCGCGCTGCAATCCGCACCCGCCGTCCGCCTGCCGGAGCCGCTCCCGGTCGAAAGCAAACCCGTCGCCCTGCCGGTGGTCGAATTGGCCACACCGAAAATCGACGGCGCGGCCGCGCAGGTCGAAGCCGCGCCAATGCCGGCAACGGCTGCCGAGGTCGCGACCTTGGGCGAACAAGGTGTGTGCGAATTGTATGTGGCCGCGCGCCGCGGACGGGTCGAGCTCGCATTGGAACTGCTGGAGGCCGGCGCCGACCCGAATGCCGCGCCGGAAGCCGAGGCGCGCGACCGCCGCAGCCTCGCCGTGCTGGCGGCGGTGCTGCCCGATTTGCGCCTGCTGCGTGCGCTGATTTCGCACGGCGTCGACGTGAACGCGCTGGAAGGCGGACTGAACCCGCTGCTCGCCGCCACCCGCGACAGCTGGCACGGCAGGCCGGAAGCAGTGATGACCCTGCTGGCCAACGGCGCCGACGTGCACATCGCCGATGTCGAAGGCAACACCCCCCTGCACCACGCCGCACGCAGTTCCGACCCGGGCGTCGCCGCGCTGCTGCGCGACGCCGGAGCCGATCTCAACGCCCTCAACGGCGACGGCAGTTCGCCACTGGGCAGCGCCTGCGCGTGCGGCAACTGGCGCTTGGCCAAGTTCCTGCTCGAACGCGGCGCCAAACCGGAACCGACGGGCGGCCAGCCGGCGCTGCTGTCGGCCGCCGGCTGCGAGGACGACGATCCGGCCGGGGTGCAGCTCCTGCTGCGCAGCAAGGCGCGCGTCAATGCGGCCGATGCGCAGGGCCGCACCGCGCTGCATGAAGCCGCCGCCGCCGGACATGCCGCCATCAGCCGCGCGCTGCTGGATGCCGGGGCGCAGACCGACCCGCGCGACCACGACGGCCGCACGCCGCTGCACGATGCCGCGCGCGCCGGCGCGCTGCCGGTGCTCGAAGCCCTGCTTGCCGCCGGCGCCGATCCCGCTGCGGACGATGCCGCCGGCGCGGACGCGTTGCACCACGCCTGCATGGCGGAAACGGCGTCTTCCGATCTGGTGCAGCGGCTGCTTGCGCTGGGTCTGGATCCGGCGCGTCCGAATGCCGAAGGCCACAGCGCGATCGCGCTGGCGCAGGCCGCCGGCCGCTGGCGGCTGGTGGCGCTGCTGGATCCGAAGCAGCCGGAACCGGAAACACCGGCGTCTGCAGCCGAGCCCGAACCGGTCGAACCCGAGCGTCCGCCGCTGGCGCTGTTGCACGAAGCGCTGCTGGAAAACGCCCCCGCCGCCACGCTGGCGGCCCTGGTTGCACGTCTGCTGCCCGGCGAGATCGACACCCTGCTGGCCGAGCCGGCGCTGATCGAACCGCCAGCCACCCTCGGCTGGCTGCTGCGCCACGGCGCAAATCCTGAAGCGCAGCGACTGCTGGATCGTCCGCTGGTGCCCGCGCATCTGGCCCGCGGCGAAGCCGGCATCGAGGCGCTGAATTTGCTGTTCGCCCACGGCGCGTCGCCGGCCGGGGCCTCCAATCTGGCGCGCTTTCTCGCGGCCTGCCGCGCCACCGCAGCCAGCGCGCGCGGCGAAGCGTTCGCAATCGATCTGCTGCAGCGGGGTGCCGACCCGTTCGGCAATAGCACTGCCGGCGAACCGTCGCTGCTGCTGGCGGTGGAACTGGGCTGGCTGACGCTGGCCCGCAGCCTGCTGGATCTCGGCGTTGCCGCTGACGGCTGCGATGTGCGCGGCCACGGCCCCCTGCACGCGGCGGCCACGCGCGGCAACCTCGCCGCCGTCAAACTGCTGATCGCCGCCGGCGCCTCGCCCGAGCGGCGCGCCAGCGATGGCCAGACGCCGCTCGGGATCGCGCTGGGCAACGGCCGCAGCGACCTGGCCGCGTGGCTGGACTGGCACGGCTGGCGGCTGCCGCGGCGGGCGCTGGCGGCCACCGATCTTCCAGCGGCGGCCATCGCCGGCGACCAGCCGGCGGTCGAACGCCTGCTCGAACTCGGCTTCCCGATCGACGCCACCGACGGCCAGGGCTGCACCGCGCTGCTTCGCGCCGCCGGCGACGGCCACGGCGCGCTGGTCGATTACCTGCTGGCGCGCGGCGCCAACGCGCGGATCGCCGCACGCACCGGCGCCACGGCGCTGTCCGCCGCGGTCAGCCGCCGCCACATCGCCATCGTCGAACGCCTGCTCAAGGCCGACTGCAATCTGGAACAACGCCTGCCCGGCGAAGTGACCGTGCTGATGCTGGCGTCCGCGCTGGGGCTTCCGGACGTGGTGGCGCGTCTGCTCCACGCCGGCGCCAACCTCCACGCCAGCGACGCCCAAGGCCTGACCGCGCTGCACTGCGCGGCGCTGTACGGCTTCACCGAACGCGACCGCAGCCGCCTGCTGGCCCTGCTCGACGGCCTGCTGCTGGCCGGCGCAAACGCAAGCCTGGCGGCGCACGACGGCACCACGCCGCTGCTGCTGTTGCTGGGCGCGCGCGCCGAGCCCGGCACGCCAAGCAGCGAAGACGTGCTGCTGGCCGGACTGGAGCGGCTGCTGGACGAAGAGGTGAGCCTGGACGTGCGCGACCCGCGCGGCTACGGCCCGCTGCATCTGGCCGGACTGCACGGGCTGCTGCGGGTGGCGCGTGCGCTGCTGCGCGCCGGCGCCGACCCCGACCAGCGCGACAGCCTCGACCGCACCCCGCGCGAACTGGCGTTGCTGCGCGGCTACGTCGAAGTGGCGGCCGAACTGGCACCGGCCAGCGCCCGCAGTCTGACAACGGACGTCCCGCTGGCGCGTTTCCTGCGCGACTGAGCCGCCGCGACCGACCTTCTCAGCCGTTGCCCTGCGGATGCGCCACCGCGGCATCCTCCTCGAACAGCCCGTCGAGTTCCTTGCGGGCATCGCGGGTCGCCTGCAGCAGCGCATCCTCGTCGTCCTGCAACATGCGCTGCTGTTCCAGTAGCGCCTCGTCCCAAGTTCGGAACAGGCGCGTGCGCTGCTGCGCCTGTGTGCGCTCCATTCCCAGCGCAACCAGCACCTCGCAGCCCATTTCCAAACTGCTGCCGTAGGTCTCACGCAGCGCCTCGGCGCCCAGATCCACCAGTTGCCAGGCGTGCCGGCGGTTGCGCGCGCGCGCGAACACCCGCGCCTTCGGGTAGTGCTTGCGCACCAGCCGCACCATCCGCAGGCTGGCTTCGACATTGTTGATGGCCACCACGAAGACCTTGATCCGCTCCGCCCCCGCCGAGCGTAGCAGCGACATCCGGGTCGGATCGCCGTAATAGATCTGGTCGCTGCTCATGCTGCGCGACAGGTTGACCTGTTCGATGTCCGGATCGACGGCAATAAACGGAATGCCCTGCGCGCGCAGCAACCGGGCAACGATCTGGCCGAAACGTCCGAACCCGGCCACCAGCACCTGCGGCTGGCGTTCCGCCGGGATGGCGTCAAACGGCCGCACCTCGACGCGATCGGACGGCAGCAGCTTGTTGGCGAACATCAGCAGCAGCGGCGTCAGCGCCATCGACAGGCCGACGATCGCGACCAGACGATCATTGGTCGCGGCATCCAGCAGCTTCACCCGCGTTGCTTCGCCAAACACCACGAACGCGAATTCCCCGCCCAGCGCCAGCACGCCGGCCAGCAGGAAGGCGCTGCGCGAGTGCAGCCGTCCGGGGCGCAGGCCCAGTCCGAACACCAGCAGCGTCTTTACCGCCAGCAACGTGCCCACCCCAGCCGCAATTAGCAGCGGTTCGGCAATGATCCTGTGCACATCGATGCCCATGCCCACGGCCATGAAGAACAGGCCCAACAACAGTCCCTCGAACGGCTTGATCTGCGCCTCCAGCTCGTGCCGGTACTCGGAGTCCGCCAGCAACACGCCGGCCAGGAATGCGCCCAGGCCTGCACTCAGGCCCACCTTCTGCATCAGCCACGCGCTGCCCAGCACCACCAGCAGCGCCGCGCCGGTGAACACCTCGGGCAGGTCGGTGCGTGCAATCACCCGGAACAGATGCCGCAGCAGGTAGCGACCGCCGACCACCAGCGCGGCGATTGCCGCCACCGCACGCACGACATCGTCCCAGCCCAAGCCGACGCTTTTGGCTTTGCCCAGCAACGGAATCGCCGCCAGCAGCGGGATCGCCGCCAAATCCTGAAACAGCAGGATGGCGAACGCCAGCCGTCCGTGCTCGGTCGCCAGTTCCTTGCGCTCGGACAAGAGCTGCAGCCCGACCGCCGTGGACGACAGCGCCAGCCCCAGCCCGACCACCAGCGCAGCTTTCCAGCCCAGCCCGGCCAACGACGCCAGTCCGCCCAGCGCGGCCCCACACAGCAGCACCTGCAAGCCGCCCACCACGAAGATCGGGCGTCGCATCAGGGTCAGGCGCGGCAGCGACAGCTCCAGCCCGATCACGAACAGCAGCATGACCACGCCGATCTCGCTGGCCGCCAGCACCCGCCCCGGGTCGCGCACCAGCGCCAGCTCGTGCGGGCCGAGCAAAACGCCGGTGGCGAGATACGCGAGGATCGCGCCGAAGCCAAAACGCTTGAACAGCGGCACCGCCAGCACCGCCGCCAGCAGGAAGACCAACGCCAGCTCCAGACCGCCGCTATCCATCGAAATCCTGAAGATTCATCCAGATCGCAGCTTAAGGCACGGACGCCGGCGCTGTCGCTGCGGGCTTCGCATCCGGCGCCACCGGCGAACAGCGGCTGCCGCGAATCTTCGCCTCGATGTCCGCACGCGCGCGCTCGTGCTGCTGGCGATCGCCGGAGCCGGCATAGCGCAGCTTGAATTCGGCCTCGTCCAGCCGCCGGTACCAGGCCGCGCACAGCTGCGCGTCCGGAATTGCCGTGCAGGTGTCCTGACGCATCTCGCAGGCCTGCCCCATGCCCGAGGCATTGCTGCCGTCGATCCCCACCACCTGCAGCGGCGCGCAGCGCGGTTCGGGCTTGTCGGTTTCGCCGTAATAAGTGTTGCCGTCCCAGGTCGCGCACTGGAACAACGGCGGAGGGAGCGGCAGCGCGGCGGCTTCCGGTGCCGGTCGGCGCGCCGTGTTTGGTCCGGCCACCAGCACGAACTCGCCGTAGGCCGGACGCGTGGGTTCCGGCTCGGGCGCAGGCGCACGCCGCGCCGGCACCGGCACCGTCGGCGCCGATCCCACACGGCGAATCTCCTGCTTCATTCCCGGACCGCAGGGGGTCCCGTTCTGCACCGTCATGTTGCCCTGCGCATCGGTGCATTTGTAGAAAATCGTTTCCTGCGCGAGCGCACGCGACGGTACCACCCAGGCGCCGGCACAGGCGAACAGGAACAGCACGGTCGCAGGGACAAGGCGCGCACGCATGGCCCTATCTTGGAGCGCAAGTCCGCGCATGGAAACCCCAAGTGCCCGATTCGTTCACCGCAGAGTCAAACGCGCGGCAAGCTCAGCGCAGGGTGCGGCCGCTGCGGGCATCGCGAATCGTGCTGGGCTGCAGGCGGCCGAGCGTTTCGCCGGCGACGACCGCAGCGACGCCGGCAACGATGCGCGGATCAAGCGCGTCGCGCGTGCACGGCGAAGGTTCGCTGGCGATGTTGGCGCTGGTCGACACCAGCGCGCCGCCGAATGCATCGCACAGTTCGATGACAACCGGGTGCGCCGTGACCCGCACCGCGATGCCGTCGTGGTCGCCGGTGATCCAGCGTGGTGCCGTGCCGGACGACGGCAGGATCCAGGTGTTCGGCCCCGGCCAGCTTGCATGCACCTCGGCCAGCCGAGTGGCGGTGAGCGGCGCCGTGTCGATGAAGGGCGCAAGCTGCGCCGCGCTTGACGCAATCAGGATCAGCCCCTTGCCAACGTCGCGCCGCTTGAGCGCCAGCAGGCGCAGCACCGCCGCCTCGTCACGCGGATCGCAGCCCAGCCCCCACACGCCCTCGGTGGGATAGGCGATGACGCCACCGCTTCGGAGCACATCCAGCACAGTGGCAAGGTCAGTCATGCGAAAGGATTCCAAAGGACATGATCCGTGTCACGGTTCCACGTCGGCGTTTCGGACACGGCGCACCCGAAAACCACGTCATCACTCGACCAGATTTTCCTGCGCGAATTTCCGGTTGAACGCAATGAGAAAGATGAAAAACCACATCTCCGCGAATGTGGTGATCCCCAGCAAAGTCATGCCATATCTGGGAAATGCGACCGACAGCCCGCCGGAAACGAAGTAGCCCAGCGGCGGGATCAGTAGCATCCGCGACACCCATTGAGACCGTGCGATCTTTTTTCGCGCCAGCGCGCTCCGGGCCGCCTCCACCTCGCGTCCTGACGGACGCACGATCCAAGCGAGGAGGAGCTGGGCAATCGGCAGCGCGGTGAGCTGAAAAATGCCGAGGCCAAATCCGGTTTGTTCGGCATATGTCATGACAACTCCTCGTTTTCGATCCGCGATGCGGTTCCGATCCGATTGCGTCCCGGGCCCGGCACCCTCAAGCGAAGGCTCCGCTTCCCGGCGTGCGCCGGATACCCCCTAGACCCGCGTCGATGAGGCATGTGTCCCGCGCCCCGGGCAGTCAGGTCGCGGAAGCCTTTTTCACCACGCGCTTTTTGCCGGGCGTCACCTGCGTCGAGGTCAGCAGCGATTTGGCGGGTTCGGCATCGCCAGACAGCGGTCGCGGCGACTTGGCCTTGGGCGTTTTCTTCGCGGCGGATTTTCTGACCGCGCTCTTTTTCGCCGGCTTCTCGGTGGTTGATATTTTCGTCGCCGTTTTCCGGGCAACCGTTTTCTTCGCCACCTTCTTCGCGCCGAAGCCCTTGCGCGCCGGCTTGCCGGTCTCTTCGAGGAATTTCAGGGCTTCTTCCAGCGTCAGCGACGCTGGCTCACGATCCTTGGGAATTTTGCCGTTGAGTTTGCCGTCTGACAGATACGGCCCGAAGCGCCCGTTGAGCACCTGCACGTCCTGCCCCGGCCACTGCTTGATGATCCGGTTGCGGGCGATTTCTTCCTTTTGTTCGATCAGGAAAATCGCCCGCGCCAGATCGACTGCGTAGGGATCATCGTCCTTGGTCAGCGAGGCATAGGTGCTGCCGCGTTTGGCGAACGGACCGAAGCGGCCGATGCCGACGCTGACCTCTTCGCCGTTGCCGTCGACGCCCAGATTGCGCGGCATCTCGAACAGCTTGAGCGCCTCGGGCAGGGTGATGCTGTAGATGCTCTGCCCCGGCCGCAACGAAGCGAAACGCGGCTTGTCCTCGTCTTCGGCGGTGCCGATCTGCACCAACGGGCCGAACCGGCCGATCCGCGCGCTGACCGGTTTGCCGCTGTCGGGATCTGCGCCCAACACGCGCACGCTGCCGGCTTCGGCCTTGTCCAGCGAGGTTCGCTTTTCGTCGACCAGCGCCTTGAACGGCGCCCAGAATTTTTCCAGTAGCGGAATCCAGCGCTGTTCGCCGCGGCTGACCGCATCCAGCTCGTCTTCAAGGCGCGCGGTGAAGTCGTAATCAACGTAATTGGTGAAGTGGCTGGACAGGAACTTGCTGACCGCGCGGCCGATGTCGGTGGGCCTGAACGCGCGGCCTTCCAGCACCGCGTATTGCTTGCCGAGCAGGGTCTGGATGATCGCGGCATAGGTCGAAGGACGGCCGATCCCGTATTCCTCCAGCGCCTTGACCAGCGCCGCTTCGGTGAAGCGCGGCGGCGGCTGGGTGAAGTGCTGGTCGGCGTGGATGCGGTCCAGCGGCACCCGGTCGCCCAGCTTCATCGCCGGCAGCTTGCGGCCTTCGTCCTCGTCGTCCTTGGCCTTGCCGTCCTTGCCTTCTTCGTAGACGGCGAGGAAGCCGGACACCACCACCGTGGTGCCGCTGGCGCGGAAGCCGTGCTCGCCGCCGGCGGCCAGATCGACGGTAACGGTGTTGAGCGTGGCCGGAATCATCTGGCAGGCCACCGCGCGTTTCCAGATCAACTCGTACAGCCGGCGCTCGTCGTCGCTCAGATTGCGCGCCACCTGCGCCGGCGTGCGCAGCGCCGAGGTCGGCCGGATCGCCTCGTGCGCTTCCTGCGCATTCTTGGATTTGGTCTGGTAGAAATTGGGGCGGTCCGGCAGCGAGTCGGTGCCGAAATCGCGCGCGATCACGTCGCGCAGTTCGGCCAGCGCCTCCTGCGACAGGTGCACCGAGTCGGTACGCATGTAGCTGATCAGGCCGACCGTGCCTTCCTCGCCGATCGCCACGCCTTCATACAATTTCTGCGCCACCTGCATGGTTCGGCGGGTGGTGAAACCGAGCTTGCGCGAAGCTTCCTGCTGCAGGGTCGAGGTGGTGAACGGCGGCGCCGGGCGCCGCTTGCGCTCCTTGCTGGCGACGTCTGTGACCTGCAGAAAACCCTGCGCCACGCCCTGGATGCGCTGCTGCGCGGCGTGCGCGGTGTCGCCGTCGGTGATGGTGAACTGCTCAAATTTTTTTCCGTCCAGCTTCGCCAGTTTGGCGGTGAACGACTGCGAGGGATGCGCGCACTCGGCTTCGATCGTCCAGTATTCGCGTGCGATGAAGGCTTCGATTTCCTCCTCGCGCTCGACGATCATGCGCAGCGCCGGCGACTGCACGCGCCCGGCCGACAGCCCGGCCTTGATCTTGCGCCACAGCACCGGCGAAAGGTTGAAGCCGACCAGATAGTCCAGCGCGCGCCGCGCCTGCTGCGCGTCCACCAGATCCGAGGCGATCCGGCGCGGCTGCGCCATCGCCGCCTGGATTGCGCGCGGGGTGATTTCGGTGAACACCACCCGATCCAGCGGCTTGTCGGCCAGCCCGCGCTCGCGCAGCAGTTCAGCGATGTGCCAGCTGATCGCCTCGCCTTCGCGGTCCGGGTCGGTCGCGAGATAAATGTGTTCGGCCGAGCGCGCCGCCTTGGCGATCGCATCGACGTGGCGCTCGTTCTTCTCAATGGTTTCGTAGCGCATGGCAAAGCCGCGCTCGGGATCGACCGCACCTTCCTTGGGCACCAGATCGCGCACGTGGCCGTAGCTGGCCAGGACGATGAAGTCCTTGCCGAGGTATTTATTGATCGTCTTGGCCTTGGCAGGCGATTCGACGATGAGCAGGTTCTTGGCCATGGCAGCGCGGATTCCAGTTGGTCGCGGCGGTCCGCGGCCCGGTGTTTTCAGAAGCTAACGCCCGAGGCGACTGCCCCGGGCGCTTTTATAGTGGAATCACGGATGCGGGCTCCGTGTCAAGCGTCAGGCGCGATAACCGCTGTTTCAGCGCCAGTTCTGCGACGCCGCATAGACGGCAACCGCCATGGCGATGAAGAAGATCGCCAGCATTATCGCAAACAGCACCAGCACCACGATGGTCACCGCGCCCAGCTCCCTGCGCTGCCATTCCGGGTGCGCGGTAAACGCCCATTTGTCGACCACGACGGTGTCGCACAGCATGTCATGCAGGGCGCGCTTGCGCTCGGTGAAACCGGCCATCGCAAAACCGATCATCAGCGTGATCGTGCTGACGAACAGCGCGAAATAGCGGCCCACGCCGCGCAGGAAGGAGATGCGTTCGCCGTTGGGGCGAACCACCTTGATGCCGACCGCCATCTTGCCCAGCGTGGCCATCGATCTGGAGGAATGAAAACCCGCAAAATAGGCCACGCCCAGTATCAGCCCAATGAGATTGGCAACGCCCTGAATGACCAGCATGGCAGACGCGCTGTCGGAGGCATTGCCCGAACGGAGCAGCATCGCGCCCAGCACGCCGCCCAGCAGCCCGCCGATCAGCCCGCCGACCATGCCGGCGGCGAAGGTGTCGATGGTGTAAGCCGCCACCCGCTTCCAAAACCCCGCGTAAACCACCTCGCCGCCGGCCACGACGGGCTCCTCGGCAAGCACCGCACTGGTCGGTGGCGCGTAGGGCGAGGCGGCATCCTGCAAACCCAGCTGCGCCGCAAACGCCGACAGCGCCTGCCACTCGCTCAGATCCGGGCGCCAGACCAAGGTGTCCGGACCGATCTCGCCGCTGCGAAACAGACGCACCAGCTCGGCATCGTCGATCGGGCCTTTCTGCAGTCGGTCGCGGTCAGCGTAATGCCATTGGGCCATGGGCGCGTCTCGTGTGATTGCGGGAATGCTGGGGAAATATACGCAACTGAATCAATCGCCGCGACAGTTTGCAGGCAGCAGTTTGTTCTCGATTTCCGACGTGCACTTCCAGCCGTCGCCGACGCGCTCCATCCACAGCTTCTTGCCGTCGACGGTCGCACTGCCGCTGCCGCGCAGAGCCACTTCGACTCCGCAGTTGCCGTTTTCGAAATGCCCGATCTTGATCGATGCAACATGCACACCGGCATAGTCTTCGGCGGGCTTGAAGCCGTCGCTGGCGTTTTCTGGGCAGGTTCCGTTGCTGCTTTTGAAATCGACAATCTCCGGTTCGAGCAGGCCAACTGCGGCCCGTGCTTCGGCAACGGCAGCCCCGGCCTGCGAACGCTGCAAGTAATCGTGGTAGGCGGGAATGGCGATCGCGGCGAGAATGGCGATCATCGGCACCGCCAGCACCGCGACCACGATCACCGCGATCAGGCAGCCGGACATGCCTTTCGGCCTGGGCGCCGGCACGGATGCGGTCGGTGTTTCCGCTGAAGGGAATGGCGATGCGGCCACTGCCGCCCTGGGCGCGGGCGGCACCGGCGGCGGTTCCGGGTCGACCGCTGCCGGCTCGAACTCCGGCTCCGTCACGACCGCCGCAGCCGGCGCCTCGCGCAGGCCCAGTTCGTCGAAGACCCGCCGCAGCGGCAGCCAGTTGTCCAGCCCCTCGCGCCAGACAAGGGTCGCTGCCGTGATTTCACCCGAGCCGAACAACGCCGCCAGTTGTTCGGCAGACACCGGGCCAACCTGCTGCGTGCCATTCGCGGCATGGAACCAATCCGTCACGCTTCACCCTCCCTTGCTGCACAAGCGCCTGATGCTACCGGCGTTTTCGTCGCCAGCACGGATGCCGGAGACGATCCCTCCGCCGCGCTCCCCGCCCATCCTTGCACATTTCGCGGCGTGCGAACGCGGGCAACAGGCAGCATGCCGTCCGCCGGTTTCAGTGCACCGGTTCGGGCTCGTCCAGATACATCTGGGTTTCCATCCAGGCATAGGCGGCCTCGCTGCCGGGCTGGTTGAACAGCACCATCAGCACCACCCATTTCAGATCGTCCAGCCCGACGTCGTCGAGATCCAGCGCCAGCGCGCGATCGAGCACCAGTTCGCGCTGCTCGGCGCCCAGCACGCCCTGCTGTTCGAGGTAGAGCAAAAATCCACGCGCCTCGACGTCGAGCTTTTCCAGCTCGCTGGAGTGGAACACCCGGGTCGGGCCCTGCGCTCCTCCCGCCTGCGCCGTCGGCCGCTGGCGCGCCAGCGCGTCCAGCCAGGCGAACGCATTGCGAATTTCAGCAGGCGAAAATCCCGCATGTTGCAGTTCGGCGACCAGCGGATCGTCCTTGGCCGGAGCCCCCAGATCGACCGCCGGGCCTTCGCCGACAGCGAAATAGTGTTCGAACAGGTAGAGCAGGACATCGAGGATGCTTTCTTTCATCGTCCCTCTCCTGCCAGCCAAAAACCGAACCGACGCGCGCACTGGCGCCGTGCTTACCATAGATCCACCACCCGACTGTAGCGGCCGTGTTCGGCGACAACCCGCCTGTCCAACTCCAGCGCCAGCAGCATGGACGAGGCTCGGGCAGCCGTCAATCCGGTGCGAACGACCAGTTCATCCATACAGATGGGGTCATGCCCGATGGCTTCCCACAATATCTTGTAGTCCGGATCTTCAATCAAGACATCACAAACAGCTGCATCCGTTCCTTCGGGCTGCAGCGCTCCGCGCAAATTGCCGGCCAGCGTGGCCACCTGCGGCGCCAGTGCCGCGAGGATCTCTTCGGGGCTTTCCACCAGCGTTGCGCCATCGCGGATCAGCCGGTGGCAGCCACGCGCCATCGGATTGAGGATTGAACCCGGGATGGCGAACACCTCACGTCCGAACTCCGCGGCCAGCCGCGCGGTAATCAGCGCACCGGAGCGATGGGCCGCTTCGACCACCAGCGTCGCCAGCCCCAGCCCGGCCACGATCCGGTTGCGGCCGGGGAAATGCGAAGGCAGCGCAGGCGTGCCCGGCAGGTGTTCGGACACCACGGCACCGACGCCGGCGATGTCCACCATCAGTTGCAGGTTGCGGCGCGGATAGACGATGTCCGGGCCGGTGCCCAGCACGGCAACGGTGGCGCCGCCGCACGCCAGCGTCGCCGCATGGGCGCTGGCGTCGATGCCCGCCGCCAGCCCGCTGACCACGCACAGTCCGGCGTTCGCCAGCGTCGTGGCGAACGCGGCGGCATGGCCACGACCGCCGGCAGTGGCGGCCCGGCTTCCAACCACCGCAACCGAAGGGCGCCAGAGCAGAGCTGGATCGCCTGCCACGAACAGCGCGACCGGCGGCGAAGGCGTTTCCCGCAGCAGGGGCGGGTAGTCCGGGTCGCCCCATCCGATCAGGCGATGCGCGTCGCCATTGAGCCAGCGCAGGCTGCGCGCCAGCGCTTCCCGATCCGGCCTGTGCATGGCCGCACGGGCTGAATCGTCCATCCCGTGCGCGCGCCAGCCGGCACTGCCCGAAGCCACCGCCACCGCCGGATCGGCGTAGGTTTCAAGCAGACGCCGCAGGGTGCCGGTGCCGGCTCCGCTGAGCAGAAGCCGTAGCAGGGATTCGTGATCGGACGCGCTGGCCATGACGCCAGCATCGCGCGCAAACGGCAGCGGCGCCCTCGGGCGCCGCTGCAAAACCACATCGGATTTTTCCGAAACTTATTCAGTCGCGTCCGGATGCTTGAGCTCGTAACCCACCTTGGCCGGTTTGACGCTGCTCATGACCAACGCGTAGCTCACGTTGTCAAACGTCCTGAACACCATCGCATGGCCGGCGAACTCGTCCGGCAGGCGCACCTTGGAATCCGCAGCCGTCATGCCGGGATTCTGATCCAGATTGGCGCGGACGCGATCGACCACGCGGTCGCCGCGACGCCAGATCGAGAATACGGTGCCGTTGTCGATCCCTTCGCGTGCGCCGCCGGATACAGCGATCACGTCATGGGTGCCGCCGTAACGGTAGCCGTCGGCGATCGACATGACCTGCAAACGCCCGTAGTTCGCCTGCTGCTTGGGCGGATGCGGGAAGAACTGCAGGTCGTAAGTTTGCGTTTCGACCGGAATCACCCGATCGCCGACGCGCACGTCGCGCCCTTCTTCGTCCATCAGCAAGGTGACCAGATGGTCGTTGCCGGTCGCGCCGCGGGTCACGGTGGCGGTGGTCTGGGTCATCAACTCGTAGCCGAGGAAATCGGTGCCGTGATTGACGTAGATCGGCGCATCCCACAACGAACCGTCGCTCATGCCGAATGCGATCCGCCCGCGCGAATCGAGGTCGCGGGTATCGAACTGGTCGCAGCACGAACCGTTGTTGTTGATCATCCGATAGCGCTTCTGCGCGCGCACCACCAGATAGCGCTGTCCGGGTTGGGCGCTTTCCATGCCGCGGATGTAGGCGACATGCCCGCGCACGCCGCGCAGGCGGTTGTCTTCCAGACCGACCACGTAGGGCAAATCATCGATGGCCGGAACCACCCGCAGATCCTTGAGGAACGGCTCAACCTCGGACAGCGGCACCGCATTGACCGGCGCTTCGTCGCGCGGCCCTTCCTGGACGGCCACCCGATCCAGATAGGCCAGGCTGATCACGTCGCCCGGATAGATCAGGTGCGGATTGCGAATCTGTGGATTGGCCTGCCAGATCTCCGGCCACAGCCAAGGCTTCTGCAGGAAGCGCCAGGCGATGTCCCAGAGCGTGTCGCCGCGTTTGACGACGTAATGGTCAGGATGGTCGCCGCGCACTTCGACCGCAGTGGCCAAAGTGGCCACGGTCAGCATCGCCGCCACCAACACCGTGCGCAAGCCGCGTAGACGCGGTGCATTGGCACGCGCCAAGTTGGAAACCCGTTCAAACATGGTCGCTATCTCCCCGCTGCGATTCGCAAAAGCCCCCAAGCTGCGCCAATATAGCTCACATTTCGACGCATCTGGCAAGCCTGCATGCAGGTTGGCCTCGTTACAATCCCCGGTCGACGGCAAAAATCGGCCCTGATTTGCGGATTTCCACCCATGGCACTGCTTCCGATCCTCGAATTTCCCGACCCTCGCCTGCGCACCCGCGCGGCCGAGGTCGACCCGGCCGAACTGGCCACGCCGGCCTTCCAGACCCTGTTCGACAACATGTTCGAAACCATGTACGAAGCCCCCGGGATTGGCCTTGCCGCCAGTCAGGTCGACGTGCACAAGCGCTTCATGGTGATGGACGTGAGCGATGAACACGATGCGCCGCGGGTGTTCGTGAACCCGAAGATCACCGCCCGCGACGGCGAGCAGGTCTATCAGGAAGGCTGCCTGTCGATCCCGAATATCTTCGCCGACGTCACCCGCGCCGCGACGATCACTGTCGAAGCGCTGGATCGCCACGGCCAACCGTTCACGCTCGACGCCGACGGCCTGCTGGCGGTGTGCATCCAGCACGAAATGGACCATCTGGAAGGCAAGTTGTTCGTCGACTACCTCACCCCGCTCAAACGTGAAATGGTCCGCAAGAAGTTGCTGAAGGCCAAGCGCAGCGCGGCCTGAACCAATGCGTATCGTCTTTGCGGGCACGCCCGACTTCGCCGTGCCCTGCCTGCGCGCCGCGGCCTTGCGCGGCGAAGTGGTGGGCGTGTACACCCAACCCGACCGCCCGGCCGGGCGCGGACGCGGGCTAACGGCTTCGCCGGTCAAACTGGAAGCCGTGCAGCGCGGCATTCCGGTATTCCAGCCGGACAATTTCCGCAGCGCCGAGTCCAGACGCACGCTGCGCGCCCTCAAGCCCGACCTGATGGTGGTGGTGGCCTACGGCCTGCTGCTGCCGCAGTCGGTGCTGGATATTCCCGAATACGGTTGCTGGAACGTGCATGCATCCTTGCTGCCGCGTTGGCGCGGCGCGGCGCCGATCCAGCGCGCGATCGAAGCCGGCGACCGCCAAACCGGCGTGTGCCTGATGCAAATGGAAAAAGGGCTCGACACCGGCCCGGTGCTGCTCGCGCAGGCGATCGACATCGGCCCCGATGACACCGGCGGCCAGCTGCACGACCGCCTGGCCGAACTCGGCGCGCGCGTGCTGGCCGATGCACTGGGTCTGCTGCGCGCCACGATCGTGCTGCCGCCCAAGCCGCAATCCACCGAGGGCGTGACCTACGCGCACAAGCTGGACAAAGCCGAAGCCAAGCTGGATTGGTCACAATCGGCGATCACGCTGGCCAACAAAGTGCGCGCATTCAACCCGTGGCCGGTGGCCGAAGCGCAGCTGCTCGACGAGCGCGTGCGCATCCATGCCGCACGTGCGCTGGACGAAACCCACAACGCCGCCCCGGGGCGCGTGCTGGGCGCAGGGCGCGAGGGCATCGACATCGCCTGCGGGCAAGGCGTGCTGCGCCTGCTCAGCTTGCAGCGCGACGGCGGCAAACCGATCAGCGCACAGGATTACCGCAATGCCCGTCGCGATCTTCTGGGATCGTAGCTCGATGCGCGCTGCTTCCTTTGCACATCATGCCAACGCCCACGGAACATACGCGGCGCCGCTTACCCGTCATCCCGGCAAAAGCCGGGATCCAGCCCTTCATGTTGCCCTTGTCATTGCGTCTGTCGAAAAAAGCAGAAGCTGGGTCCCGGCTTTCGCCGGGATGACGACCGTCGGGAGCCCTCGATGAACGCAGGGCTCGGCGTTGCCAGCCGCGTGACCGCGGCCAAGGTGCTGGAAGACGTGCTGCATCACGGGCGCTCACTGAAGGCTGCATTGGGCAGCGCACTGCCAACGCTGCCCGACCCGCGCGACCGCGCCTTGGTCGAGGCCATCGTGATGACGGCGCTGCGCCAGCGCGCACGCATGGATACAGCGCTGGCGCAGTGGTTGCAAGAACCCTTCGGCGTGCGCGACCACGACCTGCACGCCTTGCTGCTGACCGGGTTTGCGCAATTGGAACTCGGCCTGCCCGCGCATGCCGCTGTGGACGCCACGGTGGAGGCTGCGCGCGCGATGAAACGTGTGCATCAAGCCGGCATGGTCAATGCCTTGTTGCGGCGTGCGCAGCGCGAAGGCCTGCCGCAGGCGGCGGCCGATGCCGCGTGGCCGCACTGGCTGGCGCAGCAAGTGCGCGCCGACTGGCCGCAACAGGCCGATGCGATTTTTGCCGCCAGCGCGCAGGAAGCGCCGCTGTGGCTGCGCGTGAACCGCCGCATGCACGCGCGCGATGCCTATTTGGCAGCCCTGCACGCGGCCGGCATCACCGCGCAGACCGCCCCGGATTTGGCCGACGCACTGCGGCTGGAGGCCTCGCTGCCGGTGCAGCAACTGCCCGACTTCAAGAATGGCGCGGTCTCGGTGCAGGACGGCGCGGCGCAAGCGGTGGCCGATGCGTTGGCGCCTGCGGCGCATGCGCGCGTGCTGGATGCCTGCGCCGCCCCCGGCGGCAAAGCCGCGCATCTGGCCGAACGTGATGCCAGCTTGCACATCACCGCACTCGATGTGGATGCCCGCCGCGTTCGGCGGATGCGCGAGACCTTCACGCGGCTGCAACTGGGTATCGACGTGCACATCGCCGATGCCACGCACACCCAAGCGTGGTGGGGCGGCACGCCATTCGACGCGATCCTGATCGACGCCCCGTGCAGCGCCAGCGGCATCGTGCGCCGGCAGCCCGATGTGCTGCTGCATCGGCGCGAAACCGATGTGGTGGCACTGGCCATCATCCAAGCGCAATTACTGGATGCGCTGTGGCCGCTGCTGGCCCCCGGCGGCACGCTGGTGTACGCCACCTGCTCAATCGTGCGCGCCGAAAACAGCGCGCAAATCGAAGCCTTCCTTGCCCGTACCGCCGATGCCGCGCTCGCACCGCTGGACGCCCACTTCGGCCATGACACCGGCTTTGGGCACCAGCGCCTGCCCGGCGAAGGCGGCATGGACGGGTTTTTCTGTGCGCGGCTGATCAAAACCTGATGCCTGTCGGCCACACTATCGGCATGACTCGCACTCGCCGCGACCTCTGGCTGTTTTGGCTGTTTGCCCTGTTGATCCTCGCCACCGGCCTTGGTCTGCGTGACCCGTGGCCGGCCGACGAGCCGCGCTTCGCGCTGGTGGCCAAACACATGGTGGAAAGCGGCAACTGGCTGTTTCCCCACCGCGGCATCGAACTCTATTCGGACAAGCCGCCGCTGTTCATGTGGATGCAGGCCAGCCTGCTGTGGCTGACCGGCAATCTGCGTATCGCGTTTTTGCTGCCCTCGCTATTGGCGGCGCTGGGCACGTTGTGGTGTGTGGTCGACCTGGGCAAGCGGCTGTGGACGCCACGGGTGGGCATCTACGCCGGCTGGGCGGTGCTGCTGACCATCCAGTTCACCTGGCAGTCCAAGAAAGCGCAGATCGATCCGACGGTGGTGTTCTGGATCACCCTGTCCTGCTACGGCCTGCTGCGGCATGTGTGGAAGGGCCCCGACTGGCGCATGTGGGCGCTGGGCTGGGCAGCGGCAGGCTTGGGCACGATTACCAAGGGCGTGGGCGTAATCGCGCTGCTGTTGCTGATCCCGGCCGGGATTGCCTCGCTACGCGGCTGGGCGCATGTGCGCGTGGATGCCAGCAATCCCAAGTTCTGGATTGGTCCGCTGGCCTTTTTCGTCGCCTGCGGCGTGTGGTTGCTGCCGATGTTGATGGCCGCGCTGGGCAATGGCGGCGATGCCTACCGCGCGTATGTCGATGACATTTTGCTGCGGCAGACCGTCACCCGCTACGCCAATTCCTGGCACCACGGCCAGCCGCCGTGGTACTTCATCGAAGTGGCGCTCAGCAACTGGCTGCCCACGGTGCTGGCGTTGCCGTGGGCGATCTTCGCGTGGAAGCACCGCTTGCAACGGCGGGATGCGCGCTATGCCGTGCTGCTGGGTTGGGTGCTGCTAGTGTTCGTGTTCTTCAGCATCCCCTCCGGCAAGCGCGATATGTACATTTTGCCGGCGCTGCCGATGCTGTGTCTGGCGCTGGCACCGCTACTACCCGGCCTGCTGCGCAAGCCCAATGCGCAGCGCTTGCTGCTGGGCTTCGTGGCGGTGTTTTCACTGGCTGCGCTGGGCGCCGGGATCGCCATGCTCGCCGGCGATCCCAAGTTTGAGCGCCGCTTCATGGATGGACGCGATGCCCATGTCGCGCTCGGGTTGGCGTGGATGTTTATCGCCAGCGGCGGCTTCGGGCTGGGCGCGTGCCTGTGGTTCGGCCGCAAGCGTGCGCATTACGCACTGATCGCGATGCTGACCGCGTTATGGCTGCTGTATTCGCTGGTCGGTACGCCACTGCTCAACGACGGCAGCTCATCGCGCGGCCTGATGCGAAGCGTCGGCCAGGCCATCGGCCCCGGCGCCCAACTGGGACTGGTCGGCTGGCGTGAACAACAACTGCTGATGGCCGACCGCCCCGCCACCGATTTCGGCTTCAAGCGCGACCCTGCGCAGCAATTTGTCGATGGCGTGCGCTGGCAACTGCAACAGCCCGCCACGCGCTGGCTGCTGGTCGAAGAAGGCGACGGCCTGCCCGCCTGCGTGGACAAGCCGGAAGCGCGCGACATGGGCATCGCCAACGGTCGGCGCTGGTGGCTGATGGATGCGCCCACGACGGCAAGCTGCCGATGAGCCGCGTGCGCGTCCTGCACTTCGTCACCGGCGGGTTCTCCGGTGGCGCCACCCAGGTCGCGCTGCAACTGGTCAACGCCGCGCGTCACAGCGACGCCATCGAGTCGCTGCTGGTGCTGCGCAAGAAACGCCACACCCCGAAGGCGCGCATCGAGGAATTGCAACGCGACGGCGTGCCGCTGCGGCTGGTTCCTGGCTGGTCGCATCTGGCCACGATTCCGGCGCTGGCGAGCGTGTGCCGGCAATTCCGCCCCGACGTGCTGGTGGCGCACGGATTTTCCGAACACCTCTGGGGCCGCTACGCCGGCCTGCTGGCCGGGGTGCCGCACCTGGTCCACGTCGAACACAACACCCGCGAGCGCTACACCCGGCTGCGGCTTGCCCAAACCCGCTGGCTGGCCGAGCGCACCGACCGCATCGTCGGCTGCTCGGAAGGCGTGCGGCACGTGTTGCTGGCCATGGGTATGCCGCCCGAGCGCACCATCGCGATTCCGAACGGCATCAATCTTGCGCCGTTTTCCGAAGCCAACGCGCGTCCGTTTGCCGAGCGCATTCCCGGCGTGGTGATGGTGGCGCGGTTCTCCAGACAGAAAGACCACGCCAGCTTGCTGCGCGCGATCGCCCTGCTTCGCCAGCGCGGGCTGGACGTGCCGCTGCAGCTGGCCGGCGGTGGCAAGGCGCTGCACCGTGCGCCGCTGGAACTGCTGGCGGCGAAACTCGGCATCGCCGATCTGGTGCAATTTCTCGGCGTGGTGCGCGACGTGCCGCAGCGCCTCATGACGCATAAGGTCTGCGTGCTTGCCACCCATTACGAAGGCATGCCGCTGGCGCTGCTGGAGGGCATGGCGGCAGGCTGCGCCGTCATCGGCAGCGCCGTGCCGGGGGTGCGCGAAGTCCTTCACGACGGCGAAGACGGCTTGTTGGTGGCGGAAGGCGATGCCAATGCGCTGGCCGATGCGTTGGCGCGCCTGCTGGAGCATCCGGAAGACGCCGCGCGGATGGCCGCGAATGCGCGCGCCACAGCGTTCGAGTGCCATGGCCGCGAACTGATGCGCCAACGCTACGCAGCCCTGTTCCTTGAACTGGCCAGCCAAGGTGGCCCGACGTCTGGAACACACTGATCGGCGGCATTTCCCGCTTGGGACAACGCTGCCGGTTCAGCGATACAGGTCGATGTACGGATTGACCGCGTCGCTGCAATCGGGCGGCTGCATCGAATAGCGCTTGTAGGTCCACTGGTACTGGACGAAATCGCGGCGCGCCACCGCTTCCACACCGGCATTGAGCGCCGCCACCGCCAACTTCGGATCGGCAGCGGCCACGCCCTCGGGCGCGGCTTCGATATGCAGCGCGAACGTTGGCGCACCCGTTCCCGGCAAGCGCTGGCACCAGCACAGCAGCACCCGCGCGCCACTGCGATTGGCCAAGCGCCCGAGCAACGTCATCGTCAACGCCGGCTTGCCGAAGAACGGCGCGAATTCGCCTTCGCCGGCCTTGGGTTGCTGATCCGGCAGGATGCCGATCACTCCGCCTTTTTGCAGGCGTTTGAGCAAGCTGCGCACGCCCGATGCCTCGGCGCGCACCTGCTCGACATCGCCACCGGCATTGGCGCGCACGCGGCGCAGGAAGGCTTCGCCCACGGCCGATTCCGGCGGCCGGTACAAAATGGCCAATGGCGTTTTCTGCGCCAGCCACTGGTTTAGCAATTCCCAATTGCCCATATGCGGCGCGGCAACGATCAGCCCGCGCCGATCCTGCACTGCCGCGTCGAACAGTGGCTCGCCGTGGATCTCGACGATATCGCCCAGGTTGCGCGCCGCCGGCCGCGTCCAGAACCGCAGCGTCTCCAGCGTCTGCCGCAGGGTCGTGCGCAGAATGTCGCGCAGCAACGACTCGCGTCCGCCTGCGTCCAGATCCGGGCGGATCAATTCCATATTGCGCCGCGTCACCCGCGCTTCGCGTGCATCGCGCGCGATCCACAGCCACGCCATCGCATCGGCAATCCAGCCCTGCAGCGCCCAAGGCAGGCGCGCCGCCAGCCATGCCAGGAGGTAGAGCAGGGCGGCGCCAAGCTTGGCCATCGTCAGCTGCCGGTCGGCAACCACAGCAGCAGCACCACGCCCAGTGCGATGCGGTACACCGCAAACCAGGTGAAGCGATGACTCTGGATGTAGTGCAACAGCCACTTCACGGACACGAACGCGGTCACCAGCGCCGCCACAAACGCAACCCCGAGCGCAGCCCAATCTTCACTGCCGATGCCGCCGTGGCGCAGCAGGGACAGCAATTCATAGCCGGTGGCGACGAACATGGTCGGAATCCCGACCAGAAACGCGAATTCGGTGGCCGCAACCCGGCTGGTGGTGCCAGCCAGCAGCGCAATGAAGATGGTGGTCGCGCTGCGCGAGGTGCCCGGAAACACGCCGGCCACAACCTGGGCGATGCCGACGAGGATCGCCACGGTCCAACCGATCGATGTGCGTTCGCCCTCGCGCGCCGCGCGGCGCGCCGCGAAGTATTCGGCGACAAGCATCCACGCGGCACCCAGCACCAGCGCCCAGGCGATCGGATGCACCTTGTCCGGCAACTCCCAGCCCAGCTTTTTGACCCCGAGACCGAGAACCGCCGTGACCACAAACGCCACGATCAGCTTCCACGCATAGCCGCGCGCATGCGCTGGCGAATCCGCGGTCGATGCTCCGACATCCGTACCCGGAACGCCACGACCGATAAACGCCAACAGCATCGTCCACAGCCGTTCCCGATAGATCAGCACCACCGCAACGATGGCGCCGGCCTGAATGGCGATGTTGAACAACTCGCTGCGCGCACCCAGCCAGTGTTCGGCGATCAACAGATGGCCGGTGCTGGAGATCGGCAGAAATTCGGTGATGCCTTCGATGATGCCGAGCAGCAGGGCGGCGAGGAGGTTGTTCATGCAGGGGGCAGGGGGCTGGGGCCGGAGGACAGGGGAAAAGCGGAAGACGCAAGACTAACGGATTCTCGATGCATGAATTTTGTGCATTAAGAGAAACAGAAGAATCTATTTTGTGCATTTTTAACAAATGAGATCACATAATCCTTTACGTATCAATAAATTGCAAGTTGGCACGAAAGATGCATTGAGTGATTCAGCCACCAAATTCTGTCCCCTGTCCCCTGTCCCCTGTCCCTTGTCCCCTGTCCCCTGTCCCCTGTCCCCTGTCCCCTGTCCCCTGTCCCCTGTCCCCTGTCCCCTGTCCCCTGTCCCCTGTCCCCTGCCCCCTGTCCCCTGTCCCCTG
>JADFDQ010000006.1 GCA_018262705.1 Xanthomonas sp. | reverse complement strand
TGGTCTCCGAGGTGAATCCGGAGGCGGCGAAGCACCGCCCGCGCGGGATTATTGCCAATCCCAATTGCTCCACCATGCAACTGATGCCGGTGCTGGCGCCGATCCACCGCCAGTACGGCATCGAGCGCGTCAACGTGGCGACCTATCAGTCGGTATCCGGTGGCGGTCGCAGAGCGATGGAGGAGCTGGGCCGCCAGACCGCGCAGCTGCTGAGTTTCCAGGACATCAAGCCGAACAAGTTCCCGGTCCAGATCGCCTTCAACCTGATTCCGCAGATCGACGAATTCCAGCCCAACGGCTACACCAAGGAAGAGATGAAGCTGGTCTGGGAAACGCAGAAGATCCTCGGCGACGCGTCCATCCAGGTGAACCCGACCGCGGTGCGGGTGCCGGTGTTCTACGGCCATTCCGAAGCGGTCAATATCGAAACCAAGCGCAAGATCACGCCAGAACAGGCGCGCGAGCTGCTGCGCGCTGCACCGGGCGTGGAAGTGGTCGATGAGCATAAAGCCGGCGGTTATCCGACCCCGGTGACCCATGCCTCGGGCAAGGATCCGGTGTTCGTCGGCCGCATTCGCGAGGATTTCTCGCACCCGCGTGGGCTGAACCTGTGGGTGGTGGCCGACAATATCCGCAAGGGCGCCGCGCTCAATGCGGTTCAGATTGCCGAGTTGCTGGTGGCTGATGGGCTGTGTCCGAAAGCAGCAGCAGGTGATTGACCCGAGCCGTTTGGCTCGTATCGTGATCCCTGCAATCCCCGATAGTGTGCGCAGGGTCTTGCAGCAAAACCGGGACAATCTGCTAGAGTCAGCGCGCAGAAAACGTCTGGAGCCCATGTGATCGGAATCTTGCGCAAAGCAGCGATCGCCGCTCTGTTGCTGGCGGTGGGGAATGCATGGGCACTCGGGCTGGGCCAGATCAAGGTCAAGTCGAAGCTCAACGAGCCGCTGCTGGCGGAAATCCCGATTGTTTCGACTGCGCCGGGCGAGTTGGCTGCGCTGCGCGCGCGCATGGCCTCGCCGGAAACCTTCCGCCGCATTGGGCTGACGCCGCCGACCGGCGCCGCCGCCGATCTCCAGTTCAGCCTTGGCAGCGATGCCCGCGGTCGTCCGGTGATTCGCGTCACCAGCGTACGGCCGGTCGATCAGGCGATGGTCAACTTCCTGATCGAGGTCGACTGGGGCGAAGGCAAGCTGGTGCGCGAATATTCGGCGTTGATCGAGTCGCCGAACACCGCCAGCGCGCCCGTGCAGGCGGGTATCCAGACGCCGGCGACGCCCGCTCCGAACTTGGTGCGGCGGCCGGAGTTGCCGGCCGCGCCTGCGCCGGCAGAAACGATCACCTCGGAGCCGCTGGCGCCCGCGCCGGAATCGGCACCGACATCGATGCCTGCTGCGCCTGTTCCCGAAATCGCCGAAGTCGATACAGCCGTCGCCGTGGCGCCGCCTCCGACTTCCGCTCCGCTTTCTCCTGCGCCGGTTGCGGATGCAACGCCAGCGCCGTCTGCGGTGGCTCCCACGGAGGCTGGCCAGTACGGCCCGGTCAGACGCGGTGAAACCTTGTCGACCATTGCGCACGGACTTGATCTGCGCAACAGCTTCAGCCTCGATCAGACCATGCTGGCTCTGCTGCACGCCAATCCGGACGCGTTCATCAACGACAACATCAACCGCCTGCGCCAAGGTTCCGTGCTGCGGGTGCCGGAAAGCGGACAGGCGGCGCAGATTGATGCCGCCGAAGCCAGTGCGGTGGTTCGGCAGCAGATGCAGGACTGGCGTCAGGCGCAGCGCCCGGTGCTGCAACCGCAGACTGCGGCGGCCAGCGGCGGTACGCGCGCGCTGCGGCCCGAGGGAGTATCCATGGCCTTGCGTCCAGGTGCGGCAGTCATGCCGTCCGCTGGAACTGCGGCCAGCGCCGGCTCGCGGCGCTCCGAGGCGCGTCTGGAAATCGCTCCAGCGACCGGAACCGGGCGGGCAACGGGAACAGAAACGGGAACCGGCAACGGTCGCGGGGGCAGCATGTTGCAACAGGAGGTAAGGCAGCGCGACGAGGAAATTGCCTCGAAAAGTGCGGAAGTCGGCGAACTCAAGGAGCGCGTTGCGGAACTGGAACGGCTTCGCAGCGAACAGCAGCAGCTGTTGAACATGAAGGACACCGAGCTGGCCGCAGCGCAGCATCGGCTGGCCGAAGCCAATCGGGCGGCCACCCAGCCCGCGGCAACGCCCGCAGCCGCTGCCGAAGTGGCGCAGCCTGCCCACACCGGCAAGGGGCTGTATTACCTGGGCGGAGGTCTTGGCGTCCTGCTGATCGGCTTGCTTGTTTGGTTTGCGAGCAAACGTCGCAAGGACGAAGCGCCGGCGCGCCGGCGCGCTTTCGACCATGATGCGCTGGCAGCCAGCATGCGGCAGGTCGATCGCAAGCGCGCGGATTCGGGTACTCCGGCGGCAGTTCCAGCGGCCCCGACCGACAAGCCAGACGCTTCCAAAGAGGTGCCGGCGCCGTCTGCCGGGAACGGACGCGGAGACGTTCCGGCGTGGCACTCCGGCTGGGTCGTGAAGGAATCCGTCACTCGCTCCGATGCGCAGGTGCAGGAGACGCAGCCGCAGCCGACGACGGAAGCGGATGGATCGCAGACTGCTGCGCCCGCATCACCGTCGGCTTCCGCAGACAGCGCCAGCGAACCTCCGGCACGCGCCAGCGCCGAGCAGCGGTTCAAACTGGTCGACGCTTTCCTCGACATGGGCGACAAGACTTCCGCGCAACAATTGTTGGCGGAGTTGCTCAATGACGAAGACGACGCGGTCAGCGAGAAGGCCGGCAAAATGTTGGCCAGAATCATGGGCTGAGGCCGCGCGCGGAACGATGCGGTACGCGCTGGGAATCGAATACGACGGCAGCGGATTTTCGGGTTGGCAGCGCTTGAGCCAACCCGGTGCCTTCGGCTTCGATGGCAGTCTGCAAGCCATGCTCGAGTCTGCACTGTCGCGGGTGGCCGATGCGCCGATCGCAACCGTGTGCGCAGGTCGCACCGATGCCGGCGTGCACGCGCTCTGTCAGGTCGCACATTTCGATACCGAAGCCGTGCGCGACGCCCGCGGATGGATGCTTGGCACAACGTCGAATTTGCCGCCGGCCATGGCCGTGCGCTGGTGCGTTCCGGTTCCCGGCGATTTCAGCGCCCGCTTTTCGGCGCGCGCACGTCGCTACCGCTACCGCATCCTCAATCGGCGTATGCGTCCGGCGCTGGAACGCCAGTATCTTGGCTGGGAGCTACGCCCTCTGGACGCCGGCGCGATGCACGCGGCGGCGCAGGCGCTGCTGGGCGAGCGCGATTTTTCCGCATTTCGCAGCGCGCAGTGCCAGGCGACGCACGCGCGGCGCAATCTGCAGGATATTTCCGTCATGCGATGCGGCGACGAAGTCACGGTGGAAGTGCAGGCCAACGCCTTTCTGCACCACATGGTGCGCAACATCGTTGGTTCGCTGCTGATGGTCGGCCGCGGCGAGCGTGCGCCGGAATGGATTGCCGAACTGCTGGCTGGCTGCGACCGCACGCTGGCCGGCCCAACCGCGCCGTCCGCTGGCCTCCTGTTTCTCGGGCCTCGCTATCCGCGCTGCTGGGGCCTGCCGGAGGAAGCCTGTCTTGACCAGTGAAACCGCGACTTCGTATCGCACGCGCATCAAGCTGTGCGGCATGACGCGCGCTGAAGACGTACGGCTTGCGGTCGGGTTGGGCGTGGATATCATCGGCCTGATTTTTGCCCGGCGCAGTCCCCGCCGGCTGTCGCTTGAACGCGCCGCTGCGCTGCGCGCGCTTGCAGGCGCAGACATTCGCGTGGTGGCGTTGGTGATGGACGATGCAGCGGATGCGGTGGTGCGCATTGTCGAGGCCGTGCGCCCGGATTTTCTACAGTTCCACGGCGCCGAGGACGATGCGTTCTGCGCCAGTTCCGGATTGCCGTTTTTCAAGTCCATCGCAATGGGCGGCGGCACCGATCCGGTCGAAGCCATGGCACGGTTTCCTTCAGCGTACGGTTTCGTTCTGGATGGTCACGCTGCGGGCGAAGCGGGCGGCAGCGGTCGCCGCTTCGACTGGGCCCAGCTGCCGACAGCCGCGAACACACCGATCCTGCTTGCCGGTGGATTGACCGCGGAGAATGTGGGAGAGGCGATCCGAACTGCGCAACCGTGGGGCGTGGATGTTTCCAGCGGCATCGAATCCGCGCCGGGGGTCAAGGATCCGCACGCCATGCGCGCGTTCGTGGCGGCCGCACGCGGCTTGGGTTAGGCTGAAGCCATGACCGTTTCCAACCGCACGCCTGCACCCTTCGGCCGCTCCCTGCGCCGCTGGCGGCGCGTGCCTGCTGCGGCAGTGCGATAACGCGCCGCCAAGTCCGGCACATGTCCGGACTCGGCTCACGCCGGATCAAGCACCCATGTGCCTGATCCGCGGGTGCGCCATCCGCGGCGCGCGGCATCGCTGACTTGATCAGCGTTGCCCTGAAGTCCTGTTTTTTCTTTTGCGCGCGGCGCTTGCCGGTTTGCGCAGCAGCCAGATTGGAGATCCCGCGTGACAACTTCCGACATCCTGGCGGCTTCTGATGCCGTCATCGACTACTACGCATTTCCTGATGCCAACGGCCATTTCGGCTGTCACGGCGGGCGCTTTGTCGCTGAAACCCTGATTGGCCCGCTTGAGGAGCTGGCTGCCGCCTACGACGCCGCCCGCGTCGATCCGGCCTTCATTGCGGCCTTCGAAGACGATCTGGCGTACTACGTCGGCCGTCCCAGCCCGATCTACCACGCCGAGCGGCTCAGCCGCGAAGTCGGCGGCGCGAGCATTTTGTTCAAGCGCGAAGACCTGAACCACACCGGCGCACACAAGATCAACAACACCATCGGCCAAGCGCTGCTGGCGTCGCGCATGGGCAAGACCCGGATCATCGCCGAGACCGGTGCCGGCCAGCACGGCGTGGCCAGTGCCACCGTGGCCACGCGCTTGGGTCTGGAGTGCGTGGTCTACATGGGTGCCACCGATATCGAGCGGCAAAAAATCAATGTCTATCGGATGAAGCTGCTGGGTGCCACCGTGGTGCCGGTCACCAGTGGCAGCGCCACCCTGAAAGACGCACTGAACGAAGCCATGCGCGATTGGGTGACGAATGTGCAGGACACCTTCTACATCATCGGCACCGTGGCCGGCCCCGACCCGTACCCGCGCATGGTGCGTGATTTCAATTCCGTGGTCGGGCGCGAAGCCCGCCAGCAGATGCTGGCCGAATACGGCCGCCTGCCCGATGCCGTCACCGCCTGCGTGGGCGGCGGCAGCAATGCGATTGGTATTTTTCACGCATTCTTGAATGACCCCACGGTGCGTATTGTTGGTGCCGAGGCGGCGGGCGATGGCATCGAGACCGGGCGGCATGCGGCATCGCTGGCGGCAGGGCGGGTGGGCGTATTGCACGGCAACCGCACCTATGTGATTTGCGATGACGACGGCCAGATCACCGAAACCCATTCGATTTCCGCCGGATTGGATTACCCCGGCGTCGGCCCCGAACACGCCTTCCTGAAGGACATGGGCCGTGCGGAATACGTGGGCATCACCGATGCCGAGGCGATGGCCGCCTTTCATCGGCTGACCCGCACCGAAGGCATTCTGCCGGCGCTGGAGTCCAGTCATGCGGTGGCGCAGGCGATCAAATTGGCGGCAGACATGCCCAAAGACACCATCGTGCTGTGCAACCTGTCTGGCCGTGGCGACAAGGATGTGCACACCATCGCGGCACGTGAAGGCCTGGAGCTTTGATCCGCGCATTCAGATACCGGCCGACGCTGCGTATTTGGTGACTGGCAGGATTTGCGCGACAATAATCAATTGACCCTTCGTTTAATTCAGGAGTCGGCCATGGCCGAGGAAACACAGTCGCAGTTTGCCAACGCGGAGCAGGCTGCCCAGCAGTCGAATCAACTCGATCCGGCTTTCGTGGAAGCCGTCAACGATTACCTGGCCGTTGCCGACAAACAGACCCAGAAAGTTGGCCCGGGCGGTCCGGCCATGGCGATTCAGTTCGCGGCTGCGCGCTTCAACGCGCACAATTTCCTGCTTTCCGTCAAGCCGATGTTTGCGGCTCAGGAGCGCAAGAATTTTCTTGATCAGATAACGGAAATGTTTCGCAAGATGCTCAATCAGCACCTTGACGGAATCGGTGAAGAGCGCGGTATTGATGTCGGCGACTCGGAGTTGGCGGATGAATATCTTGCCGCCGGCGTCAAGATCGGACGCATGAAAGACGCTGGCCAGACCCCGGCCGAGGGTTACGTCGCCGCCGCCCAGCCGACGCCGCCGGCCGCCAACGCGGAATGACCCGACTCGATCAGCGGCTGGAGGCGCTGCGCGCATCCGGCCGCAAGGGGCTGGTTCCATTCATCACGGCGGGCGATCCCTCGCTAGAAGCCACGGTGCCGGTCATGCACGCCTTGGTGCAGGCCGGTGCCGACGCGATCGAACTGGGCGTGCCGTTTTCGGATCCGATGGCCGATGGCCCGGTGATTCAACGCAGTTCGGAGCGTGCGCTTGCGCGCGGAGCCGGCCTGCGCTTCGTGCTGGACTGCGTGCGTCGATTCCGTGTTGACGACGCCGAGACGCCGGTGGTCTTGATGGGCTATCTCAACCCGGTCGAAATCCTCGGCATCGATGTCTTTGTCGATAGGGCTGCGCAGGCTGGCGTCGACGGCATGCTGCTGGTCGATCTGCCGCCGGAAGAGGCGGCTGATTACCGCAGCGCATTCGCTGCCAACGGGCTGGTGCTGATTTCTCTTGCTGCCCCAACCACATCACTGGAGCGACTGGAGCGCCTGTGCGCGCAGGCCGACGGTTACCTGTATTACGTCAGCTACGCTGGGGTCACCGGCGCGACGCAGCTGGATATCGACGATGTGCAACGGCATCTTGAGCAGGTGCGGGCAGTGGCCCGAGTGCCGGTGTTCGCGGGCTTCGGAATTCGCGATGCCGAAAGCGCTGCGGCAGTCGCAAGACACGCGGATGGGGTGGTGGTCGGCAGCGCGCTGGTCGCTACGATGACGCAATCCGAACACAACCCGGCAACGCAAGCCGAAGCCTTCCTGCGACCGCTGCGCGCGGCGCTGGATGCCGTCACGCGTTAGACTTCCGCCCGCCAGGCCGCAAACGAGATGGGTCGAAAAAGATGAGTTGGCTCAAGAAATTGATACCTGGCGCCGGCATCCGCACCGATTCCGGCGGCGAGCGCAAGCGCAATGTTCCCGAAGGACTCTGGGAGAAGTGCGCCGACTGCGGTGCCGCGCTGTACCGGCCCGAACTGGAAGAAAATCTGGAAGTCTGCCCAAAATGCGGCTTCCATATGCCGATCCGCGCCCGTGCGCGGCTGGCGGCGCTGCTCGACGCCGGGGCAGGGCGGGAAATCGGCGCAGAACTTGGTCCGACCGACGTGCTCAAGTTCAAGGATCAGAAAAAATACTCGGATCGCATCAAGGCGGCACAAAAGAAAACCGGCGAACGCGATGCGCTCGTGGTTCTCGAAGGCCAGTTGGCGGGGCACGCCCTGGTCGCCGCCGCCTTCGACTTCGCCTTCATGGGCGGCTCGATGGGTTCGGTGGTGGGCGAGCGCTTCACCCTCGGCGCCGAGCGCGCGCTGGAACTGCGCTGCCCGTTCGTGTGTTTTACCGCCAGCGGCGGCGCGCGCATGCAGGAGAGCCTGCTGTCGCTGCTGCAGATGGCCAAGACCTCGGCCGCACTGGGGCGCCTGCGTGCGGCTGGTTTGCCGTTCATCTCGGTCCTTGCGCACCCGACCACCGGCGGCGTGTCGGCGAGCTTTGCCATGCTCGGTGACCTGAACATCGCCGAGCCCGGTGCGTTGATCGGCTTTGCCGGCCAACGCGTGATCGAGCAGACCGTGCGTGAAAAATTGCCGGAAGGGTTCCAGCGCAGCGAATTTCTGCTCCAGCACGGCACCGTCGACCAGATTGTCGATCGCCGCGAACTGCGCAATCGCCTCGCGCGCGTGCTGGCATTGCTGATGAAGCGGCCGGCGGCGATGGCTGAGAGCAGCGCCGCATGAACCAGCGCAAATACTTCGGCACCGACGGCATTCGCGGACGCGTAGGTCAGGCGCCGATTTCCGCCGATTTCGTGCTGCGGCTTGGCAATGCCTACGGGCATGCGCTGGCGGATGCCGCGCGTGCGCGCAAGGAATGGCGCAAGCCGATGGTGGTGATTGGCAAGGACACGCGGATATCCAACTACATGTTTGAAGCTGCGCTGGAAGCCGGGCTGGTGGCGGCTGGCGTCGACGTGCAGCTGATGGGGCCGATGCCGACTCCGGCGGTGGCGCACCTCACTCATTCGATGCGCGCCGATGGCGGCATCGTGATTTCCGCGTCACACAATCCGCATTTCGACAATGGCATCAAGTTCTTCTCGGCCAGCGGCGAGAAGCTCGACGATGCCACCGAACTGGCCATTGAAGCCGCACTGGATCAACCGTTCCGGACCGTGGCCTCGAACGAACTGGGCAAGGCGGTGCGCACCCGCGATGCGATCGGCCGCTACGTCGAAGCCTGCAAGAACTCGGTGCCCAAGGGTTTCAACCTCAACGGCCTGCGCGTCGTGGTCGATTGCGCCAACGGCGCGACCTATCAACTGGCGCCGCTGGTGTTGCGCGAGCTGGGCGCGCAGGTCGATGCGATCGGGATCGAACCCAACGGATTGAACATCAACGAGGGCGTGGGTTCCACCCATCCCGAGGGGCTTGTCCAACGCGTCTTGGAGACGGGTGCCGATCTGGGGATCGCCTTCGACGGCGACGGCGACCGCGTGCTGTTTGTCGATGCCAAAGGCGATCTGCGCGACGGCGACGGCATCCTCTACCTGCTTGCCTGCGACTGGCAGGACAGCGGACGCCTGCGCGGGCCGGTGGTTGGCACACTGATGACCAATTTCGGGCTGGAACAGGCGCTGGCGGCGCGGGGTATTGCATTCGTACGTGCCAGGGTCGGCGACCGCCACGTCCACCAGCAATTGCTCGAACACGACGGCGTGCTGGGCGGCGAGGCCAGCGGACACATCCTGTGCCTGGATCGCACCAACACCGGCGACGGCATCGTCAGCGCGCTGCAGGTGCTGGAAGTGCTGCGACGTCGCGGCATTGCGCTGGATGCGGCTCTAGCCGAGCTGCGCAAGGTGCCGCAGAAGACCATCAACGTTCATTACGCGACCGGCACGCGCCCCACCGAAGCGGACAGCGTCAAGACCGCGCTGGCCGCGGCGCAACAGGCCGTGTCTGGCCGTGGCCGCGCTTTCCTGCGCCCGTCCGGCACCGAGCCGGTGGTGCGGGTGACGGTCGAGGCCGACGAGGAAGCGTTGATGCAATCCACGCTGGATCGGCTGTCCGCGGCAGTGCAGGCCGCCTGCTGATGGCGGCAACAGGGAACAGGAGAACACCATGACGTCCGCGATTCCCAGCTTCGACATCCGCCGCTTCACCGAGCCGTCCAGCCCGGCCGATCGCCAATCCTTTGTCGATGAACTCGGTGCGGCCTACCGCGAGTGGGGCTTTGCCGGCATCCGCAACCACGGCATCCCGCAGTCGCAGATCGACGCGGCCTATGCCGCCTTTCGCCACCTCTTCGCGCTGCCGAACGAAACCAAGATGCGCTACCACGTCCCCGGCGGCGGCGGTGCGCGCGGCTACACGCCGTTCGGGATCGAAACCGCGAAAGGCTCGCAATTCTTCGATCTCAAGGAGTTCTGGCACATCGGCCGTGAAATTCCGGACGATTCGAACCACCGCAACGTGATGGCGCCGAACCTCTGGCCCGAAGAAGTCCCGGCGTTCCATGCGGCCGGCTACGGCCTCTATCAGGCGCTGGATGCGCTGGGCTCGCAGGTGCTCTCGGCGCTGGCGCTGCACATCAACCTGCCCGAGGACTGGTTCGCCGACAAGACCGACAGCGGCAATTCGATCCTGCGGCCGCTGCACTACCCGCCGATCCCCGAAGGCGATGTGCCCAACATCCGCTCCGGCGCGCACGAAGACATCAACCTGATCACCCTGCTGGTCGGCGCCAGCGCCGAAGGCCTGCAGGTGCTTTCGCGCAAGGGCGACTGGCTGCCGTTTACCGCCGACGCCGACACCATCGTGGTGAATATCGGCGACATGTTGCAGCGGCTGACCAATCACGTCTACCCGTCCACCACCCACCGCGTGGTCAATCCGCCGGGGCCGAAGGCGCGCCAGCCGCGCTACTCGGTGCCGTTCTTCCTGCACCCGAATCCGGACTTCCTGATCGATGTGCTGCCGTCCTGCGTCACGCCGGACAATCCCAACCGCTACCCCGAGCCGATCACCGCGCAGGGCTATCTCGAAGAACGCCTGCGCGAAATCAAGCTGATGTGACGGACGGCGTCACGCACTCGGCAGGCGAAAGAGGTGTGGGCTGTGCAAGCCCGGATCAGACTCAGGCGCCCATCCAGAAGAACACGGACGTCATCCGCTCGTCTTCGAGGATGCTGCCGAAGTAGGAGCTGGCGCTGTGGATCAAGACGGCGCTGTAGACCAGCAGGCGGTTGAACCGGTTGGCGACGCGCACGTCTTCGACAAAAGAGCCCGGAGGCACGAAGCGCGTGCCCAGCGCTTCAACCAGCGAGTTGTGCGGCTTTACCACGGTGTTGCCGCCGAGTTGCCCCATCGGCATGCGTTGTCGGTAGAAACTGGTGCCGCAGTTTTCCGGAGCATCCGGCGTCAGGTACAACACGCCAGCGAAGCGGCACAGGGCGCGCGAGTCGGTGTGCGGCTTGGAACCCGCTTCCTTCGAACCGACGACCTGCACGCAGTTGTGGTTCAGGGTCTTGCCTTCCGGGGTGCTTTTGCACCCAAAGCTTCTTCATGCCGGTCGCTTGCCGGACTTTGTCTTCCACTGTGGCCAGTTCGTTTGTTTCGAGCGCCGGGATCGCGCGGCGGCCAGGCCAGCTTTCGTTGGTGTACGGAAAACCCAACGCCCAATCGGGCTTGCCAAGACAGCGCAGGCGCACGGCTTCGGCATTGTCCAGCACGTTGTCGAACACCCAGAAGTCGCGGCCTTCGGTGGGTTTGCGATAGGGCAGGGTGCGCAGCATCGGCAAGGGGCGGTTCATGGCGCGACTATACGACTTGCGCGTTCGCTGTTGCTAACATGCGCGTTCCATCACGTGCCGGAGCGCCGCATGCGCCGCAAAATCGTTGCCGGAAACTGGAAGTTGAACGGATCGCGGGCGTTCTCCGCTGCGCTGGTGAAGGATATCGTCGCGCAGGCTGTTGCCGGCATCGAGTTCATCATCTTGCCGCCGTTTCCCTATATCGGCGAACTGGCTGTCCAGTTCGCTGATTCCGGACTTGCATTCGGGGCGCAGGACCTGAGCGAGTACGACGAAGGTGCCTACACCGGCGAAGTGTCTGCGTCCATGCTGATCGACGTCGGCGCGCGCTATGCGCTGGTCGGACACTCCGAGCGCCGTCAATACCACGCCGAAAGCAGTGAACTGGTCGCACGCAAGTTCAAGGCGGCGCAGGCGGCCGGATTGACTCCGATCCTGTGCGTTGGCGAAAGTCTTGCCGAGCGCGAAGCTGGACAGACGCAGTCCGTGATCGCCGGGCAGCTGGCGCCGGTGCTGGGACAGGCGGGCGTTGCCGCGTTTGCCAACGCCGTTGTGGCCTACGAGCCGGTCTGGGCGATCGGCACCGGACGCACCGCGAGCCCGGAGCAGGCTCAGGATGTGCACGCCTTCATTCGCGATCAGATCGCCAGCCGTGATGCTACAATTGGCGGCTCGCTGCCGATTCTTTACGGCGGCAGCGTCAAGCCCGGCAATGCGGCCAGTTTGTTTTCACAGGCCGATGTCGACGGCGGATTGATCGGTGGCGCCGCGCTGGTTGCCGCCGATTTTCTGGCTATCGGACGGGCAGCCTGACCCGAGGAATCCTTTGATGTTGATCCAATTGGTAAATATTCTGTTCGTGCTGATCGCGATTGCAATCATCGCGCTGGTGCTGCTGCAGCAGGGCGATGGAGCCACGGCGGGTTCCGGCTTCGGCGGCGGCGCATCGGCCACCGTGTTCGGCGCTCGTGGTTCAACCAACTTCATGAGCAAAAGCACGAAATGGCTGGCCGTTGCATTCTTCGTGATCAGCCTCGGCATGGCGATGTATGCCAGCAGGCAGGCACGCCGCGACGGGCCGGCGACCGCGCCGGATCTTGGCATCATGGCTCATCAGGCTCCGACGCCAGCGCCCGCCGCGCCTGCGGCGGGCCCGCAGATTCCGACCGCACCGGCGCAACCTGCCGCCCCGGCAACGGCGGCTCCCGCCGCAGCCTCGAATGCGGCTCCAGCCGCCACGCCCACGCCTGCGGCGCCTGCGGCACCGACGCCCGCAGCACCCGCGCAGGGCAACTGATACTTGAGACTGAGAGCCGGAGACTGATTTAAGATGCACGCATCGTGCTGCGCGCATCGCAAAGAATTGCCCAGGTGGCGGAATTGGTAGACGCACTACCTTGAGGTGGTAGCGGCTTAGGTCGTGGGGGTTCGAGTCCCCCCTTGGGCACCATAAGAGAGTTTCGGGCGGTTCCACACAGACCCGAATATCCCCTGAAACCCCGCTCCTGCGGGGTTTTTTGTTGCCTAGCCATCCCGTGGCGTCCCATTGCAGCGCGTCCCATGCGGGGGTATCGTCGGGGGTATCCGTGCAGGGGGTACGGGAATTGGGGGTATCGAGATGGCAAAGTCCGAGCCGGGCAAGGCGGGAACCGGGGAAGCCGTGACGGTGGCGCAGTTGCGCGCGGCCAAGCCCGGCAAGCTGGGTGTGGGCGGCGGCCTGTTCCTGTTGACCAAAGACACCGGGGCGCAGCTATGGCGAATGAAGTATCGCCATGCCGGCAAGGAAAAGCTGCTGGCCTTTGGCACCTTCCCCGAAGTCTCGCTGGTCGAAGCCCGGCGCTACCGGAATGAAGCGCGCACGGTATTGCGCGACGGTGGCGACCCAGCGGCAATCAAGCGGGCGGACAAGGCAGCGGGCAAGCTGGCGGCGGCGGACAGTTTCAAGGCCGTGGCGGCGGAATGGCTGGACAGGCAACGGCACGCGTTGGCCGACGTGACGGCGACCAAGGCGGAATGGCTGCTGTCCCTTGTGCCGTCCATTGATCCGTTGCCGCTTTCCGACATCACGGCCCCGGACATTCTGGCGGCGCTTCGGAAGGTGGAAGCAGGCGGCAGGCACGAAACCGCGCGCCGCGTGAAACAACGCATCGGGCAAGTGTTCCGCTACGCCGTAGCGCATGGACGGGCGCAGCGTGACCCGACCGCCGACCTGCGCGGGGCGCTGTCCCCGGTTGTATCGAAGTCGCACGCCGCGATTACCGACCCGGCGAAGGTGGGCGACCTGTTGCGCGCGCTGCATGGCTACGTCGGGCAACCCACGACCGCAGCCGCGCTGAAGCTAGGGCCGCTGCTGTTCGTGCGCCCGGGTGAACTGCGCCGGATGGAATGGGCGGAACTTGATCTGGACGGCAGCGAATGGCGCATCCCTGCGGCGAAGATGAAAATGCGCGATGAACATATCGTGCCGCTGGCTCCGCAGGCCGTGGCGATCCTGCGCGAGCTGCAACCGTTGACCGGGCGCAGCCGCTATTGCTTCCCGAGCCTGCGCACCGCCGACCGGCCCATGTCTGAAAACACGGTCACCGCTGCGCTGCGCCGCTTGGGCTTCGATGGCGACACCATGACCGGGCACGGCTTCCGCGCGATGGCATCCACGCGTTTGAATGAGCTGGGCTGGAAACCGGACGTGATCGAACGCCAGCTAGCCCACGCGGAGCGCAACAAGGTACGGGCCGCCTACAACCGCGCGCAGTACATGGCCGAACGCCGCACGATGATGCAGGCATGGGCGGACTATCTGGACGCATTGCGTACCAATGCCAACGTGGTACCGATCAAGCGCAAGGCGGGCTGAGTGTCCAATGCCGTACCATTGCATCCTGCAACGTATCGCTATACAGTCTGCCAATGATCCGCAGCTTCCGTCACAAGGGACTGGAACGGTTCTACCGAACGGGTAGCACTGCCGGGATTCAGGCCAAACACGCCAAGCGGTTGCGCCTGCAATTGGCAAGGCTGGAAATGTCCAGTGGGCCGAACGATATGAATGCGCCGGGCTGGAAACTGCACCCGCTGCAAGGATCGCTGGCCGGGCATTGGTCGATATGGGTGAGCGGTAATTGGCGGCTGACCTTCACGTTTACTGATGGCGACGCCGAATTGTTGGACTATCAGGATTACCACTAATGAACACCATGCATAACCCGCCGCATCCGGGCGAAGTCCTACGCGAATGGCTGGAAGGCGTGACCGTGACCGATGCTGCCGAGCGCCTAGGCGTCACTCGTGCGGCCTTGTCGCGCGTGTTGAATGGTGGCGCGGGTATCAGTCCGGAAATGGACTTGAGGCTGTCCAAGGCGCTGGGCACCACGCCGGGAAGCTGGTACGGGATGCAGGCCAATTACGACATGTGGCAGGCGCGCAAGACCTTCCGCGCGAAGGTGCGCCCGATTGCCGCGCAGGCGACCGCATAACCGAACATCCGCACCTAGCCCGACGGGGCGAAAACGCCGTTCACCCTGCGGCGCTGGTGCGGGTTCTTTCAGGGGCGTGAGGGTGGGCGATGGACGCTAGAAAACTCGTGGCAATGAGTGCCGCTTTCGACGGCAGACGCATCGACTGGAGTCTCTGGGCGAACATCAGCACGGTAGATGTTCGCGACGCCTGCCTGCTGTCACTCAATCTATCGCCCGATGAGTCCGGCGCGCGGTCGCACAGTGCGCACGTCGAATTTTTGCGGCGCGAGGTCATCGCCAAATCGCACCTAGGAATAAAGCTGAACGCTTACGCGACCGAATCTGACCGCTACTATGATCGCCACGCGTCCGGTGTGAGCCTTCCAGAGTTTCGGGCATGGGGCGAATCGCTGCCGATGCCCTTCGCGGTACGCGATCCCAACGGACGCGCCTACAACCGCACCGCGCACCTAGCCGAGCGGCGCAAGATGATGCAGGGCTGGGCCGATTACTTGGATGGCCTGCGAACAAATGCCAACGTAGTGCCGATCAAGCGCAAGGCGTGAAACATCGCGCTGTGAAACGTCGGGGTGAAGTTGTTAAAAAGGCCGACAATTTCGCCTTACGGAAATGACGTGAAACCCGCTTCACAGCGGGCGCTGCGCCTTTCTCTGGGAATACAAGCGTCTTGCCCAAAAATTTTGCCGGCCAACATCCAGAATTTAGTAGTACATAGATAACCCGACACGGCGCGTATAGGCCCGCTGCATATCGCAACGGCGCGCATCGTGGGAGGCCGATCAATGTCGAGTAGCAAACCCCGAGCGAGCATCTACGATCAATTCCGCGGTACCGGTGGGCTGCTAGCCCCGACCGCATCCGGCGAACCCCTGACCCTGCTGCGCCTGCGCGAAGTCTGTCGGCGTACATGCAAAAGCCGCACCGAGATTTATCGGCGCATCGCGGCTGGCGACTTCCCGCAACCCGTGAAGCTGGGCGAACGCGCAAGCGCATGGCCCGAGCATGAAGTAGCCGCATGGATCGCGGCCCGCATCGCAGCGCGCGATGCAAAGGCGGCGGCATGACTTCGCCAGACCCACTGCAATCGGCGCTTGCCGACATTGACCGCGCTCGCGACCGCCTGCACCGCTATGCAGACGAAACCGATAACCCGATACCTGGCGCAGTGGACGCCGCCGACCTGCTGGACGCCGCGCGTGATGCGCTGGACGGTGTGGCATGACCGGCCCGAGAACACGCGGCGCGGCCATCGCTGCAAAGTGCCGCGACTGCATCCATGACCGCCACGCCGCCGGAACATGGCGAACGCAGGTGGCGACCTGCCATTGCACCGACTGCCCACTGTGGGCGTTCCGGCCACTGCCGGGCAATGCTGCCGATTGGCTGCGAAGCCGCAACCCTGCCGACCTGCCGGAAGGTTGGGGAGACTTGCCGCAGGACATCGCCGCTAGGCTTGTGGATGCCCCCAAAACAGGCCCGTTTCAGACCATGCAGCAGGTGGCCGCTAGGGTGGTAGCGGCATGACCACGGCCCGCTTCCTTTCGCTGTTCGGCGACCGCTTCACGTTCCAGACGTTTGACGATTCGCCGCAAAAGTCGCCGGTCTTGTCACGCATCCTGCAAGGGGCGTTGCGGGAACATGCGGCCACGCTCGCCGGATTGAACGAAAGAGGCGCGGGCGTGTTTTTCATGGTGAACGCAGGTGATGGCAATGGCCGCAAGGCGGGCAATGTCCAGCGAGTGCGGGCGCTATTCGTCGACCTGGACGGCTCGCCACTGGCACCCGTGCAAGCGGCCACGCTGCCGCCGCATTGCATTGTGGAATCATCGCCGGGGCGCTGGCACGCGTACTGGCTGCTATCCGATTGCCCGCTAGACCGGTTCAAGCCGTTGCAGCAGGCAATGGCCGAACGCTTCGACGCTGATCGCAAAGTGTGCGATCTGCCACGCGTGATGCGGTTGCCGGGTTTCGATCATCGCAAGGGCGAGCCGTTTGCATCGCGGGTTGTGACGCTGGACGCCGACCGCGTGCCGTACCGGTTGGCTGAGCTTGTGCAGGCATTCGACCTGCACCCCGCGCCCGTGGCCTTGCCGGTACGCAAGCGGCGCACGCTACCCGATGCGATCCCCGATGGCGACCGCAACGGCACGCTGCTATCGCTGGCCGGCGGGCTTGTGCGGAAAGGCCACGACGCGCAGGCCGTGAATGACCGGCTGCAACGGATCAATGCCGAACGTTGCCAGCCGCCGCTATGCGCTTCCGAAGTGGACACCATCGCGGCGCGTGCTGTTGGCTACGGCTCCGATGGGTTCGTGAAGCTGCCGCACAAGCTGCTGGACTCGCCGCAGTGGAAGGCGCTGCCGCCGCCTGCGCATGACGTGATCGTGACTGCATTCCGGCGATTTGATGGCAGCAACAATGGCAACATCGCGTTGACCCCGGCGGACTTCGAGGGCTTGCCCGGAATGACGCCAAAGACGTTCAAGGGACACCGCAGGCGCGCGCTGGCATCCGGCATTCTGCGATTGGTGAAGCAAGGCCGGAACAGACAAACAGGACGCACGCCAGACCTGTACGCCATCGCCGACTGTTGGCTGCCCATTTTCGCCGAGTGTAAAAATGACACCTTGCCCCGGGTGCAAAATCGACACCCCTATATAGATAAACAGCTCTTGGGCGTTGAAGGCGTACAAGAGGGGCAGACAGGCAAACGGCGCGACGAGAAATCGAGGGCGGCATGATGAAACCGACACTTGCCGATGACGTGATGAAGGCGCTGGCAAACGCGCAGCGCACGCCGGGCTGGAACAACCGCAATCCTGCGATCCGCCGTTTCGAGATTGGCCGCTATGGGCTGGACTGCACCCTGTACGTCGTCCCGGCCCGCGCATGGGCCTATCGCCGGATGGAACGGGACGCGCAGGCATCGCACGCACGGGCGCTGGCATGACCGACGCCGATGGCTACCTGAGCCGCGACCGGCAACACCTAGCACGCCAGCAACGCGAACGGCGCGCGCGCATGACGCGGGTCGACTACATGCCGAACCGGGACGCGCTGGCGATCATCGAAGCGATGCGGGCAATGCAGCGACCGGGAAGCGCAGCGGCGACCAATAGCGCCGTGCTGGATGCCATCGTGGCGGAATGGGCCGCACTGACCGGAATAAAGTGGAACGAAGTGCGAAAGCCCATGACTTCGGCCAAAGCGCCGGAATTAAGCGACCAGTACGCGCATGCGCGTATGAGTCCGGATGCCGAGCGTTCCGCGGGCGCGTATGAGTCCGATTGGATGGCGCGGAAATTGGCCGCACTGGAAGTGCAACGGGCGAAGCAGAAGGCCACCCGTCGAGTCACCTGCGGCGCACGTCGCCATCGGGATGGACAACCCTGCCAAGCCAAGAGCGAGCCGGGCAAACGTCGCTGCCGGTTCCACGGTGGCCGTAGCACCGGCCCGCGAACTCCCGATGGCAAGGCCCGTGCGCTGGCGAACCTGCGGCAGAATCGGCCCATTGCAGCAAGCGGAAAGGCTGATTGTCCCGAATCGACGCCAACTGACAGCAGGCCAGCAAGCCGCGATTGTGGCGAGCGCGCAGGATTGGGCGAAGGCGCAGCCGCACGGCGGAGACCGGAAGTCGGATCAAGTGGACAGAGTTCCTCTTGATTCGGTTTCAAGCCGCGCGGCGCAGTCTGGCGCTTCGCTTCGCACGTAGGTCGCGCGCGCGAGGGGACAGAGGCTAGCAGGCGCTGTCTGGGGGTACTTTAGGGGGTACTTCGGAATCGGTGAAAGCTGTTAGCCGCTCAGGGATTAGCGCGTAGCCGGTTTTTCGAGTCCCCCCTTGGCACCATTAGACACTCCAAGCAAGTCCATTAATGGCCGGAAAGTCAATAAAATCAAGGCTTCCGGCCTTTTTCTTGTCCGATGCATTCCGGGGGCATCCCTTGCAATCCTGAACGTTTGGGGGCATTTTTGGGGGCATCGTGCGAAGCCGGGAAGCAGCCCGAACAGAGGTATTCACGAGGCGGAAAACCGAACCGATTGCTGATGAGCGTCAGATCGATTCCAGCATTTTGGAGTTTGGCTTCATCAAGTTTTCCGGCAGGCAACAGGCATGCGCACATTCGACGATTCCGATGGCCGGCGCTGGCAGGCGGCAGTGCTGGATGCCTCCTACGGCGTGATCCTGCTGGTGCTTAGCCCGCTGCCGGGCGAGGGTATCCGCCGCGCGCAGCTGCAGGTGGTGAATCTTTCCGAAGGCCTGGATTGGATCGCTGCGGCCAACGAGGACGCGCTGCGCGAACTGCTGGTGCAGTCCGATCCCTGGGATCCTTCCGCCGATCCGTTCTGACGTTCAGCCGGCCGCGCTTTCCCGAACCTGCATTTGCGCTGCCCGCCGCCAGTCGCGGAATCCCTTGATCGCCAGTCCGACGAAGCCCGCGTACAGCACCGAGGTGATGAACAGGTGCTTGTTCACGAACATGCCGATGTAGGCCAGATCCACCGCAATCCACATGGCCCAGGCTGCGATATGGCGGCGGTTCTGCCAGAACTGCGCAACCAGGCTCAGCGTGGTGAGCATGGCGTCGAGCCAGGGCAGGGCGGCCGGCGTGTGGTGGGCCATGACATAGCCCAGCGCCAGCCCGCAGGCGATGCCGATGCCGAGATGCGTCGCGCCGTGCGATCCGCGCAGCGGCGCAATTCGGACGTGGCCGCTGCCGTCCAGGTGCTGTCGCCAGCGCCACCAGCCCAGCGCCAGCATGCCGATCCAGATGCACTGCAGCAACACTTCCGAATACAGCCGTGCGCCGAAGTAGACCCAGATATAGACACTGACCGAGACCAGCCCGGCTGGATAGCACCACGGGCTGCGGCGCGTGCCCAGCCATACGCTGGTGGCGCTGAGGGTGGCGGCGATGAGTTCGTGCAGGGGAAAACTCACAGCGCGATCCGGAAGCTCAGGCGCAGCAGCCGCGGTGCGCCGGGGAACAGGTAGTTGTCGCCCTGCGAACTGCCGGTGTCGCGCCAGTAGAAGCGGTTGAACAGGTTGTCCATGCCCAATTGCGTGCTGACCTCGCGACCGTTCCAGCGGCCGTCATGGCGCAGTCCGAGATCGAACACGCTGTAGGCCGAAACGCTGAGCGCGCCGTCGGCCGTGGCCGGGTTGCTGGATGCGTAGCGCCAGCCGCCCTGCACGGTGACACCGGGCAAGGCGTTCAGACGATGTTCGATCTGGATCGTGGCGCGCAAGCGCGGCACGTTCACGACCTGGTGGCCGTCATAGGCGGCAGTGCCGGTGCCCTGGGCGCGGGCGCGCAGCAGCGCGAGGCTGGCGTGCAGACCGGTGGCGTCGGTCAATCGCCCGTTGGCCGAAACTTCCAGCCCGGTATGCACTTCTTCGCCCTGCTGGACGAAGCTGAAGCCGGCCCAGGAATTGTCGGGCTGCGCGTACTGGTAGGGCTGGTGGATCCGGTAAAGCGCGGCTTCGAGATCCAGCCGCGGGGTCCAGCGGTACTTGAGTCCGGCCTCGATCTGGCGCGACAGCCGCGGGCCGAGCAAATCGCCGTCGTTGCTGGTCCACGACGGCGCCTGCAAGCCCAGCGACAGCCCTTCGCCATAGCTGGCGTAAAGAGTAAGGGCGTCATCCGGCAGCCACAGCAGCGCCACCTGCGACAGCGTGCGCGACAAGTGGCTGTCGCGTTCGAGCACGTTCTTCTTGCTGCGCGCCTGTTCGCTCAGACGGACGTGGCGGGCGCCGAGCAGCAGCTGCCAGTGTTCGCCCAGTGACAGCCGATCGAGCGCGAACAGCGAGCGCTGCCAGCTGTTCAGGCGCTGGACGCGCGGGCCGACCTGCTTGGGGGATGGGTTGAAGACCGGGACAGTGGGGTCGTCGATATCGGCGGTGCCGATGTAGTCATTGACGTGCCAGTGGCGATTGATGCCGCGGTGGAAGGTCCCCACGCCCAGCGTGAGGTCGTGGCTGACGCGGCCGGTCGTGAAGCGACCTTCAAGCGTGGCCCGCGCCTCGTCGCCGATGCGGGTGTCGCCGGGGTTGCGGTAGTCGTAGATGTCGTAGCTGCCGTCCGGCGCGAAGTAGTTGGGCGGACTGCCGGCCGAACACGCGGCGACGTACCAGCAGCCGTAGGCGAAGGCGACATAGTCGTCGATCACGCTGCGGCTGCGGCCCAGTGCCAGCCGCAGGGTCCAGTCGTCGTTGAAGGCGTGCTGCAGGCGCGCGCTGGCGTTGGTGGCGCGGATCGCGACCGGTTGCTGCCAGGGCTGATAGCCGAGCATCCGCGAGCGATCGACGTGCTCCGGGAAGCGGGTGCCGTCCAGCAGCATGTAGCCGGAGGCCGAACGCTGGCTGCTGTCGAGCTGATTGATGTCCAGTTGCAGCGACGTGCGCTCGCTCGGATTCCAGTCCATCGCCAGCGCGCCGAAGGCGCGGCGTCCGTTGGCATGGTTGACGAAAGTGTGCAGGGTTTCCCAGGCCAGATTGACGCGCAGCCCGAAGCGCGGCGTCAGCCAGCGTCCCGCGTCCAGCGCGGCGTACAGCGAACCGCGCGAATCCGCGCCCAGGGTCAGCGTGCGCACATCGGCAGGTCGCTTGCTGACGAAATTGATCACGCCGCCCGGCTCCATCACGCCTGCGGTCAGGCCCGCCAGCCCCTTGAGGATTTCAACCTGCTGCTTGTCTTCCAGCGCAATCGGTTGCTCGCCGGTCATCGCAAGATTGTTGTTCCGGTAGCCAGTGCCGTAATCCAGCGCATAGCCGCGAATCGACAGGTTCTGGTAATAGCCGACCGGCGCGTAGTTGTCGCCGAGCGCGGCGTCCTCGTGCCCCAGTTCGCTCAGGGTGCGGATCTGTCGGGCCTCGATCCGTTCGCGTCCGACCACGCTGACCGCGGCCGGCGTGTCGTGCAACTCGGCCTTGCCCCAGGCGTCGAGCCCGTCCTTGCGCGTCGCTTCGCGGCGCTCGCCGGTCACCTTTACGCCGGGAAGGGTCGTGGTTTTTTCTTGTGGCGAAGGGGAAGCGGTGGACTGGGCGTGGGCCAGCAGCGGCAGCAGGCCAAGCAGGAGCAGGGACAACCGGAGGATCATGTTCGCAACGCCAATGGTGGAGAGGGCGAAGCGAAAGCCGGCAGCGATCCATGCGGAACAATCCATGAAGAATTGTTCTGCACGGGGCGATCCTCGAAAGAATCGGCCGCCGTGTTCAAGCTCCCTACGCCGGTGCAAACCGGATCAGGTTCCAAGGGTTTCTCTCAGCCCGGCCACGCCGGGCACCCCCGCTTCGGCTGCTATTGAACCACCAATGGCCGCGCCGAGCCAGCGCCGCGAGTCGGCAGCAAGCCTTCAATTTGCGCTGGAGAGCTCGCTCACATCGCAGGCGCATCGGTGCGCTGGTCGTCGAATGGACGGAATCAGCCTGCGGTTTCAAACGGGCTGAACCCGTCCCGAGTCGGAACATGGGCGTTGCGATCGATACGACAAATCGCTGCCATGGACATATCGGGACGAAGTCGATGCAAACTGGCTGCCTGCACTACGGTCAAAACCGTGAAAAACCGCTGGCTTTTCGATCTCGTGATTTTCCTTGTGTGCCTGGCCGGCCTGCTGGTCGGTGCAATCCTGTGGCTGGCAGGTTTGCGCGGGCCGGCTGCGTGGGCGTGGGTGATTGGAAGCGTGCCGGCGGTCATTGCGCTCCTGCAAGGGTTGGTTGTCGCATTGCGGCGCCGCGAGACCGGCGTGGACGTGCTGGCGCTGGTGTCGATTGCCGGCGCGTTGCTCTTGCAACAGGAACTTACAGCGGCGCTGATTGCGGTGATGCTTGCCAGTGGGCGTCTGCTTGAAAGCTACGCCGAGCGGCGCGCCGGGCGCGAGATGACGGCCTTGCTGGAGCGCGCTCCGCGCAGTGCCCATTGCTACCGCGACGGAACGCTGGTGGAAGTGCCGCTGGATGCGCTCGTGGTCGGGGACCGCTTGTTGGTGCGGCAGGGCGATATCGTCGCCACCGATGGCACGCTATTGGCGGAACGGGCAGTGCTGGATGAGTCGGCGCTCACCGGCGAATCGCTTCCGGCGACCTATCGACGCGACGCGGGCTTGCGCAGCGGCAGCGTGAATGCCGGCGATGCTTTCGAGATGCTGGCGACCGCCGCCGCCGCGGACAGCACCTATGCCGGGATCGTGAAACTGGTCGGCGCTGCGCAGCGCTCGAAATCGCCGTCGACGCGTCTTGCGGATCGGTATGCGGCGAGGTTCGTGCCGCTCTCACTCGCAGTTGCCGCAATCGCCTGGCTCCTGAGCGGCGATCCGCTGCGGGCTCTGGCAGTCGTGGTCGTGGCCACGCCATGCCCCCTCATTCTCGCGGTGCCGGTGGCGGTCGTGTCGGCGATCTCACGCTGCGCCCAGCGTGGCATCCTGGTCAAAGGCGGCGGTGCGCTGGAGGCGCTGGCTGCGGCGCGCACTTTGTTCTTCGACAAGACCGGCACGCTGACCGCCGGACAGGCGCAACTGATCGGAATCAGCAATGCCGGAGTTGTCGATGACGACGCTTTGCTCGGACTTGCTGCGTCGCTGGAACAGGCCTCTCACCACGTCATCGCCGGGGCCGTGGTGGCCGCCGCGCGCTCGCGATCCATTCCGCTTCGGGTTCCTGCCGATGTCAGCGAAATTCCCGGTGCGGGAGTGCGAGGAACGGTTGACGGCCGGCAACTTGTGGTCGGGTCACGCGACTACGTCGAGGCTGCGGCCGTGCTTCCTTCGGCAGCGTACGAATTGCTCGATCGCACCAGCATCGACGGCACGGCGATTGTCCTGATCGCAATCGATGGCGGTTATGCGGGCGCGCTCCTGCTTGCCGACCAGCTACGGGTGGAAACGCCGCGCGCTCTGCGGTTGCTGCGGCGCGCCGGCATCCAGCGCATCGTGATGCTCACCGGAGACCGTCGCGAGGTTGCCGAAACCGTTGCCGTTGGCCTGGGCGTCGATGAAGTGCTGGCCGGGCAGGACCCCGGGGGCAAACTCGAATCGATCAAGGAGGCCAGTCGTTTCGGGTCGACGGTGATGGTTGGCGACGGGGTGAACGACGCGCCTGCGCTGGCGGCTGCGACCGTTGGCGTTGCAATGGGTGCGCGCGGTGCCACCGCATCGGCCGAGGCCGCCGACATCGTGCTGTTGGCCGATCGTCTCGATCGGCTGGCCGAGGCGCTGTACATCGCACGTCGCACGCGCCATATCGCCATCCAGAGCGTGATGGCCGGGATGGGTCTGTCGCTGCTGGCGATGCTGGTCGCGGCCGCTGGTTTCCTGGCGCCGCTGTACGGTGCCGTGCTGCAGGAGGCCATCGATGTCGCGGTGATCGTCAACGCTCTGCGGGTGTTGCGCATCCGCCCGCTGCGAAGCTTCCGCTACCGGATGGCGCCCGAGGAACTCGAACGACTACGCGATGAACATCAACAGCTTGCGCCGGTTCTGGATCGCCTTGGCACCGTCATCGGCCGTTTGCCGGCAATGACCGCGACCGAAGCGCTGCCGGCGCTGGACAAGCTCGACGCAATCCTGCGAGAGCAGTTGTTGCCCCACGAGGCCGCCGACGATCGCGACATTTATCCGGTCATCGCCGACCTGCTCGGAGGCGACGATCCGCTGGCGGCGATGAGCCAGACCCATCGCGAGATTTTCCAGTTGCACCGGCGGTTCGGCGCCAGCCTCAAGCGGTTTCGCGCGCATCCGGAAGATGACGATGCCAGACATGAGCTGCAGCGCATCCTGCACGCGCTGGATGCCATTTTGCGGCTGCATTTCGCACAGGAAGAAGAGATCTACCAGAGTCTGGCTGCGGATTGATTGGCCATGCGTGGGCGACCGCTTGCAGCTTGAACCGCGAAGTGCATGACTTGTTGCAGCAGCTCGCAGGATACCCAACTGAGAATGGTTGGGCGTTGTGTATTGGTGGCCCGGGGCGGAATCGAACCACCGACACGCGGATTTTCAATCCGCTGCTCTACCAACTGAGCTACCGGGCCAGGCAAGCCACGAATGATACGTCGCTGCGGGGCTGCCGGCAAGGACTGGGTTGTGGAATGTGGTTGTAGCCAATGAATGAAACGAATCCGGAATGCATTGACGGCATCGTTGCTAAGCTGGCGTTTGGGTTGCTTCATGCAAGATTGCTTCGGCTGCCCAGTATCGAGGTGTCCGATGAAGGTCTTGCTCAGCTCTGCAGTGGTTGCTTTTGGTCTGGCTTCTTGCGCCAGCTACAACCTCAGCGACAGCGAGCGACTGGCGCTGTACGAGGCTCACGCCGGCGCCCCGGTTCAGCGGATCAATTATGTGACGCCCATGGGCTGGATCCGCGTCGATGACCAGCACGTGGCGATCGACATGCGTCCGCGTGAACGTTGGTTGATGACGGTAACGGGGCCGTGCCTGTCGCTGGGGGATGGCGCGTCTTCATTGAGATTGTCTCCGAGCGGCGCAATGGTCGTTTCGAAATTCGACCAGATCCACGTATCGGGATCGCCGATGAGCTGCCGGATCGAAGAAATCAGGCCGGTCGACGTCCAGGCGTTTCGTGCCGCAGAAAAAGCGTTGCGCGACAAGGATTGATCCGGAGCGCCCGGTTGTTGCCGATCACGCGTCTTTCGGGACGTAGCCGGGCGGCATGTGCACGCTTTTCTCGAACAGGAACTTCAGCATTTCCCGTTCGAGAAATGCGCGCTGATCGGGGTTCATCGGCGAGATCCGGTATTCGTTGATCAGGATGGTCTGGTGCGCAAGCCAGCGTTGCCAGGCCGGCTTGCCGACTTCATTGAAGACGCGCGCGCCGGCTTCGCTCGGCCATGGCGGAAAATCCAGGCCTTCGGTGTCGATGTCGTCGATGACGCAGTGGATCCTGCGCGTCATGTGCCGGGATCCTGAAGCAGTTTTCGCACGGGAGCTGGCAGTCCAAGGTCGGGCAATTCAGTGCGGGAAACCCAGCGCATGCGTTCATTATCGGCGATGGCGCATTTTTCGCCGTTGACGGCGATCAAGAGTGGGTGAATCCGCAGTCGATAGTGGCTGAAACCGTGCAGCAGCGTTTGCATTGCCGTGGCGCGATCAAGGCCGCCGTGTAAGTGGCGCCGGAGCCAGTCCTCGGCCAGAACGCGATCCGGCTGTTCGGGCAATGACCACAGCGCGGCCCACAGGCCGACCGGCGGACGGCGCTCCAGCAGGATCCGGCCGTGCCGATCCTCGATGACGAGCATGCAGGTCTCGCGCGTCGGCAGCGCCTTTGCGGGGCGCGGCGCGGGCAGTTCCGAAGAGCGGTTCTGCAAGTGCGCGATGCAGGTCTTGCGCAACGGGCAGCGCTCGCAGGAGGGGTTGGCGCGCGTACACAGCGTGGCGCCAAGATCCATCAGCGCCTGCGTGTAGTCGGCCAGCCGCGATGTCGGCAACAACTCTTGCGCAAGCTGCCACAGGCTGGTTTCGACGCTCGACTTGCCCGGCCAGCCTTCGGTTGCAAACGCCCGACAGAACACGCGCTTGGCATTGCCGTCGAGGATCGGCTGCCGCTGCCCGTGCGCCAGTGCAAGGATCGCGCCGGCGGTGCTGCGGCCGATGCCGGGCAGCGCCATCAGCGCCTCTGGCGTGTTCGGCAGATTGCCATCGTGATGCGTCATGCACAGCTTTGCTGCGGCATGCAGGTTGCGGGCGCGGGCGTAGTAGCCCAGTCCCGACCACAGTGCGAGCACCTGATCCAGCTCAGCGTTGGCGAGCGTCGGCAAATCGGGTAGGGCTTGGACGAAGCGCTGGAAGTAGCCGGTTGCCACCGACACTTGCGTCTGCTGCAGCATGATTTCGCTGAGCCAGACGCGGTAGGGCGTGCGTGGATGTTGCCAGGGCAGGTCGTGGCGACCGTGGTGGTCGAACCAGGCCAGCAGACGCTGCGCGAATCGGGCCGTGGCGGCGCTCATGGCGAGCTGGATGCGGAAGCCGGATCGTCCAGTTCGATCTGCACGCCTTCCAGCGTTGCGCCGGGCAGTTGCAGTCGCGGCGTGCTCAGGCTGCCGGTCAGCGGCGGCAGCGGCGATCCGGAGGCGCCGGCATCCAGCCAGCGCAGCACCTCGGGGCGACGAAAGCGTGCGTCGAAGCGGGTGGCGTCGCGGTTGATGCGCAGCCTCGCTTCATCGTCGAACGACGGCGCTCCGAAATACTCCAGCGCAAACTGCAGCGGCGCCTTGGATGACGACAAGGGCAGGGGCAGCGCTGGCCAGTCCGCGGGCCAGCCGTCCAAGCTGCCGCCCAGATCCAGCTTCAGCGTTGAATCCAGCGTTGCGCTGCCGCGTGCGTGGACTCCGGGAACCGCTCCCGCGCCGTTCAAAACGACGGTCAACGGCTCGGTGTTCAAGCGGGATCCGACGAGTTCGAGCGGGCCGTACGCGCCGAACCTGAGAGGAACGCGGGTGTCACCGGAGCGGTATGCGCCAGCGAAGCCAAATTTGGCCGGGATCAGCCGTATTGCCGCGTCGGCCAGCCGCAGCGGTCCGGACAGAACCACCTGCGCCGGCAGCGACCAGTCGCTGCCCTTCAGAGTCAAGGTTCCTCGAACTGCGGCCGAGCTGGTCTGATAGTCGAGCAGGGCCTGTGGCGCCTCGAGTCTGGCCGACAGTCGGAACGGCATCGTCAAGCCCGTATCCGCATACCGCCCGTGGACTTGCGCACGCAGCGGTTGCCGTGGGTGCAGGCTTGCGATGTCGATATCGATGCCGTCGAATTGCCATCCCTCGCCATCGATGCGGCCATTGGCGATATGGACGCCGCGTTGGATCGGCGGGATGCGCGCCGGCGGCGACGGTGGACGTGCGGCTTGCCAGCGCAGGACGGCAGGCAGGTTCAGCCGCGGCGTGTCCAGTTCGATTCGATCCATGGCAAGCTCTGCGCCGCGTGCGCGCAGGCTGCGCCATGGCAACGCAATCCGGACGCGCGTCGCGCTCAGCAGCGTCTCCGGGTGACCGGGCCGTTTGACGCTGACGTCGTGCATGACCAACCATGGTGTGCCGCGCAGGCTGTAGTCGAAATCCCGCGCCGAAATCTGCAGATCGAGCGAAGCGCCAATCCGTTTCAGCAAGAACGGCCCCAGACGCACAGGCTGCAGCAGCCAGCTTGCTGCCAGCGCCAGCGCGAGTAAAACCAACGCCACACGGACAAGCCGACGCGGCCAGCGGCGGGGGCTTGGCGGGATCGCTTCACGCGCGGTCATGGCTGGATGCGGCTTGCGCCGGTCGCGTCCTTGCAGCGCGGCTCTGGCCGTGACAAATCATCCGCCCAGCGTTTCGGGCAACAGGGCATCGACAAAGGCTTCGGCGTCGAACACCCGCAGGTCTTCCGGACGCTCGCCGATCCCGGCGAAGCGGATCGGGATGCCGAACTCGCGCGCCAGCGCAAACACCACGCCGCCCTTGGCGGTGCCGTCGAGTTTGGTCACCACGAGGCCGGTGACCGGGAGTTTTTCGCCGAACTTGCGCACCTGGTTGATCGCGTTCTGGCCGGTGGTGCCGTCGATCACCATCAGCACTTCGTGCGGCGCGTCCGGATCAAGCTTGCGCAGCACGCGCGCGACTTTGGCCAGTTCATCCATCAACCCGCCCTGGGTGTGCAGGCGACCGGCGGTGTCGGCGATCAGCAGGTCGATGCCGCGCGCTTTCGCCGCCTGCAGCGCGTCGAATGCGACCGAAGCGGCATCGGCATTTTGTCCCTGCGCCACCACGGCAACCCCGTTGCGCTCCCCCCAGGCCTGCAGCTGCGCCACCGCGGCGGCGCGAAAGGTGTCGCCCGCGGCCAGCATCAGGCTCCGGCCTTCGTCCTTGTAACGGCGCGCAAGTTTGCCGATCGTGGTGGTCTTGCCGGCGCCGTTGACGCCGACCGTCAGCAGGACGAATGGCTTTTTCGACGCATCGATCTGCAGCGGTTTTGCGACCGGCGCCAGCAGCGCGATCAATTCGGCGCGCAATGCTCCAAGCAGCGCTTTCGAATCGGCGAATTCGCGCGCATCCATGCGCTTGCGCAACGCCGCCACCAGCGCGGTGCTGGCGGTTACGCCGACGTCGGCGCTGATCAGCGCGGTTTCGATGTCCTCCAACAGCGCCTCGTTCAGCTTCGGATTGCGTCCGAACAGTTCGGCAATGTCGCGGGTCAGGATGCTGCCGATACGCTGGCGCCAGCCGGATTTGCCGGCGGGGGCGGGGGGCGGCAGGCCGGATTCGTCAGGCGCAGGTGCCGCGACGCCGGCCGTCGTGACCCCGGCCCTGGGCTCCACGTTTGCCTTGGACGGAGCGGGATCGGAGGACTTGCGCTGGAACCAGCTGACCATGAATCTCGAAAGTGTCTGAAAATGGCCGTCATCGTAGCATCGGCACAGCCACACATCGGATGAACAATCGGCACGAAAATCGCAGGAATGCGGGCGCGGTTCGCATCATTGGCGGGCGCTGGCGCGGGACGCGACTGCCGGTCGCCGACAGCGCGGGGCTGCGGCCGACGTCGGATCGGGTGCGCGAAACCTTGTTCAACTGGCTGCAATTCGAACTGGCCGGCGCCAACGTGCTCGACTTGTTCGCCGGCAGCGGAGCGCTTGGCTTCGAGGCGGCCTCGCGCGGCGCGGCTCAGGTGCACCTGGTCGAATCGGATGTCGCGCTGGCCGGCGCGCTGACTGCGTCGGTGCAGCGCCTCGATGCCGCCGACCGGGTGTACGTGCACCGTGGCGATGGTAGGCGATTCCTTGCCGATTGGAGCGGGCCGGGATTCGACATCGCCTTCATCGATCCGCCGTTTGCATCGAACTTGTGGCCGGAAGTCATGGCTGCGCTGCCGGCGAAAATGGCGGCAACGGCGTGGCTGTATCTGGAAAGTCCGGCCGATCTGGCGCCCGATCCGGGGCAGGAATGGGCATTGCATCGCGAAAATCGTACCCGCGAAGTGCGCTACGCCTTGTTCAGGCGGGGTAAACTCAAGAGTATCTGAAGCAGAGTGCATGATTGGCCCCATGAGTGCGTCGACCCGCATCGCGGTGTACCCCGGGACCTTCGACCCGGTGACCAACGGGCATATCGATCTCGTGAACCGGGCTGCGCCGTTGTTCGAGCGGCTGATCGTCGGGGTGGCCTACAGCCCCACGAAACAACCGGCGTTGCCTCTGGAATTGCGGGTTGCGCTGGCAAAGCAGGCGCTGTCGCAGCACGCCAACGTCGACGTGCGGGGGTTTTCGTCGCTGCTTGCGCATTTCGTTCGCGAAGTGGGCGGCGGCGTGCTGTTGCGCGGTCTGCGCGCGGTTTCTGACTTCGAATACGAGTTCCAGATGGCAAGCATGAATCGCCATCTGATCCCGGAGGTCGAAACCCTGTTTCTGACCCCGGCCGAACAATACGGTTTCATTTCATCGTCGCTGGTGCGGGAAATTTCGCGACTCGGCGGCGATGTCTCCGGCTTCGTGCCCCGTGCGGTTGCGGCGGCGCTCGAAGAGCGGCGGCGGGAGGATCCCTCGTGAGCAGCCGCCGCGTTCATTGCTTCAAATCGTTCGACATCATCCAGCTTGAGGAAAAACCATGAACACGTTGACTCGCCTGCTTGTCATCGCCTGTCTCGTGCTGCCGTTTGCGGCCTGCAAGAAGCACGAAGCCCCCCAGGCCGCTGAGCCGGTCGCGGTCGCCCTGCCGAGCAGCAACCAGCAGAAGGACTGGGTGGCTTATCTGAACTACAAGCTGACGCCGTACATGGATGGAGTTTCCAGCAGCCCGTTCGTGTACTTCCTGCCGTCCGCGCAAACCGAGGATTTCGATGGGCTGTACGGGCGTCAGCTCGACAAGCTCAAGGAAGACCTTGGGCGCGGCATCATCGAAGGCAACATGCTGGTGTTCGCGTCGCCGGCGCCGGACAAGGAAGCCGAAATGATCGAAGCCGCCTTCCCGACGGTGCCGCCGGGAACGATGAAAGGCGTCAAGGTGGTTTTCATCGGGCCATCGGCGCTGAGCGACCGGGTCAAGGCGGCGGTGACGCCGGCTGGGGCCAACTACATCTTCGTGGAAGCCAAGTGACGATCCTCGCTCGGCCGTCTTGCTGCCGGTGATGGCTGTGGTTTGGCGCCGGTGCGGTGCGCAGCGGTTCGCACTGCGGTGCGCGGCTGCGGCGTTTGGTTTGCTGCTGCCGCTGCTGGCAACGGCAGCGGTTGTTCCCGAGGCGGTTCCCGCGCATCCGCCGGGCGCGGCGATCGCCAGCGCGCATGCGGCCGCCACCGATGCCGGCGCGCAGATCATCCGCGAAGGCGGCAATGCCTTCGACGCGGCGGTGGCGGTGTCGGCCGTGCTGTCGGTGGTCGAACCGATCAGCTCGGGTCTGGGCGGCGGCGGGTTGTGGCTGCTGCACGACGCCAAGACCGGTCGCGACGTGTTCATCGACGGACGCGAAACTTCACCGGCGGCGGCCACGCCCGAGCGCTTCCTCGACGGCAACGGCAACCTCGACCCCAACCGTTCCGAAAACGGCCCGTGGTCGGCGGGGATTCCCGGCCTGCCAGCGCTGCTGGTACACGTTGCCCAAGGCTACGGCCGACTGCCGCTGAAGCAGTCGCTGGCGCCGGCCATTCGCCTCGCCCGCGATGGCTTTCCCGTGTATGCGCGAATGGCGCGCGGTTACCAGTCGCGGCGTGCGGTGATGGACCGCTATCCGGGCAGTCGCGCGCTGTTTTCCCCGAACGGCAAGCCAATCTCGGAAGGCGATCTGTTCCGCCAGCCGGATCTGGCTGCAACGCTGGAGCGGCTGGCCGAACAGGGCTTCGACGGGTTCTACCGCGGCCGGGTTGCGCGCCAGCTGGTGGCCGCGGTCAACGCCGAAGGCGGGCAGTGGACGCAGGCCGAGCTGGCCGGCTATCGGGTGAAGGAACGCGAGCCGATCCGCTTCCGCTACCACGACTGGCAGATCACGACCTCGCCGCCGGTATCCTCCGGCGGAATCGCGCTGGCGCAGATGTTGCAGATCCTCGAACCCTATGATCTCAAAGCGCTGCCGGAAGCGCAGCGCGTGCATCTGATCGTCGAGTCGATGCGCCGCGCCTACCGCGACCGCACTTTCTATCTGGGCGATCCGGATTTCGTGCAGGTGCCGCAGAAGTTGTTGACCAGTCCCGACTACGCGGCCGGTCTGCGCGCTTCGATCAATCCCGATAAAGCCACCCCCAGCGACCTGCTCTCGGGCCAGCCGACGCCGCTGGAGGACGAGGAAACCACGCATTTTTCGATCATCGATGCCGAGGGCAACCGCGTCGGCGCCACCCAGACCGTGAACCTGCTGTACGGCTCAGGTCTGGTCGCGCCAGGCACCGGCGTCTTGCTCAACGATGAGATGGACGACTTCGCGCTCAAGCCCGGCACCCCCAACGCATTCGGGGTGATGGGCTACGCGGCCAACGCGCCCAAACCGGGCAAACGCATGCTCAGTTCGATGACGCCGACCTTCATGGAATCCCCCGACAAGGTGGTGGTGCTGGGCACGCCGGGCGGCAGCCGGATCATCACCATGGTGCTGCTTGGCATCCTCGGCTACGACGCCGGGCTCGACGCACAGCAGGTGGCGGCGCTGCCGCGCTATCACCACCAGTGGTTGCCGGACGTGATCGACGCCGAACCGGGCGCGATTTCCGCATGGGCGGCGCAGGCGCTGCGGGCGATGGGACATACATTGGACTTGCCGCCAGACGAGGCCGCGGGCGGACGCGGTTCCAGCCACGTCTGGGGCAATCTGCAGACGGTCGAATGGGATCGCCGCCGGAATATCCTGCTCGGCGGCAGCGACCCGCGCAACGAGGTCGGCAAGGCCGAGGTGGTGTTGCCGTGAGCGCTGACAGTCCCGAAGTACCTCCATCCATATTGTTTCCCGTAGGAGCGCACCGCAGGGGCGCGATGGCGTTCGCGTGTTCGCATGTGTCCGTCGAGAAGAACATCGCGCCCCTGCGGTGCGCTCCTACAGGTGCCATTGGCTTTAATGGCGCGGACAGGCACGCAGGTGCGCAAACGTGTCGGCGCGCCTAAACTCGCCCGCATGGAACTCTGGTCGATCGCAGGCAATACGCAGAAGCTCGACGGCGGCGCGATGTTCGGCAATGCGCCGCGCGCCATGTGGGAACGCTGGGTGCGGGTGGACGAGCGCAACCGCATCGATCTGGCCTGCCGCGCGCTGCTGGCCTCGAAGATCAACGGCAAGAAGGTGCTGTTCGATACCGGCATCGGCGCCTTTTTCCCGCCGCAGCTGCGCGAACGCTACGGCGTGGTCGAAGAACACCATGTCCTGCTGGATTCGCTGGCCAGTGCAGGCTTCTATCACGAAGACATCGACGTCGTGGTGCTCTCGCACCTGCACTTCGACCACGTTGGCGGGCTGCTCGCCGCCTGGGAAGAGGGCAAACCGCCGCGGCTGCTGTTTCCCAATGCCACGTTCGTTGTCGGAAGAAAACATTGGCAGCGCGCGCGGCATCCGCATCCGCGCGACCGCGCCAGCTTCATCCCGGAAGTGCCGGCGCTGTTGGAAGCCAGCGGTCGGCTGGAGCTGGTGGATGGCGATCACTGCGCAGCGTTGGGCGCGGCCGTGCGCTTCCACCACAGCGACGGCCACACGCCGGGGCTGCTGCTGGCTGAAATCCTCGGGCCGCGCAGGGTGGATGGCAAGGCGCACGGCGGCGTGGTGTTCTGCGCCGACCTGATTCCCGGCAAACCCTGGGTGCACGTGCCGATCACGATGGGCTACGACCGCTGTGCCGAGGAGCTGATCGACGAGAAAACCGCATTCCTCGAAGACATGCGCGCGCGCGACGTCGGGCTGTTCTTCACCCACGACGCCGACGACGCCATGGCCTATGCGGGCAAGGATGAGAAGGGACGGTTTCGCGCCGAACGTGTGGAATCAGCGCTGGTCGCCCGAACTCTGGGCTGAATGCGTTGACCTTGGCCGCGGCGGGTGATTCACTCGCAGGCGGATGAGGAGAGTTGCAATGGCCACAGCGAAACCGCGCCCCCGGCGCACCGCCGAAGCGTCCAGGCCGCGTCTGAAACGCGAACCGATGTCGCGGGTGGACACTGCCTGGCTGCGGATGGAACGGCCGACCAATCCGATGATGATCACCGGCGTGCTGATGTTCGCCGAGCCGATGTCGCTGGCGCATCTGAAGAAGGTGATCGAACGCCGTTTCCTTGCCTACGCGCGCTTTCGCCAGAAACCCGTGGAAGGCGCGACCGGCGCGCAATGGGTTGAAGACGAAAACTTCGACCTTGATTGGCATGTTCGCTTGTCCGGGCTGCCCGGCAAGGCAGGCAAGGCGGCAGAGAAGAAGTCGCTGGAACGCTTCGTCAGCCAGCTTGCGTCCAGCCCGCTGGATTCGAGCAAACCGCTGTGGCAGTTCCATCTGATCGAAAACTATCAGGGCGGCTCGGCGGTGGTTGCGCGCATCCACCACTGTTATGCCGACGGGATCGCGCTGGTGCAGGTGTTGCTGTCGCTGACCGACACGTCGAAAGAGGCCTCCGCTGCATCGCGGCTCGACAAGACCTGGCTCAAGGAGCAGGCGGCGCCGGTGGCGCGCCGAGTGGGCGCGATGGAGCGCTACATGAAGCTCGGCGGCAAGGCGCTGGAGCAGGGCATGGCGATGATGCAGGATCCGTCGATGGCGTCGCTGCTGGCCAAGGAGGGCGGGGATATCGCGCTGGAATTGGTGCACGCACTGTCGCTGTCGGACGATCCGCCGTCGCTGCTGCGCGGCAAACTCGGGGTCAGCAAGCGCGTGGCCTGGGCCACGCCGCTGGATCTGGAAGAGGTGAAGACGGTTGGCCGCGCCTGCGGCTGCACCGTCAACGACGTACTGATGGCCGCCGCCGCCGGTGCACTGCGCAGCTACATGATCGAGCGCGGCGACGATCCCGACGGGCTGACCCTGCGCGCCACGGTGCCGGTCAACCTGCGCCCCTTGGAACACGCCAAAAAACTCGGCAACCACTTCGGGCTGGTGTTCCTCGATCTGCCGGTGGGCGAAGACAATCCGCTGCGCCGGCTTGAGCGCGTCGCAGATTGCATGTGCAATCTTAAGAATTCAAGGCAAGCAATTGTTGCGTATGGACTTTTAGCGGCACTCGGCATTGCACCACAGCCGCTGCAGGAACTGGCGCTGGAAATGTTCAGCCGCAAGGCCAGCGCAGTGGCGACCAATGTGCCGGGACCGCAGCAGCCGCTGTACATGGCCGGCTGCACGCTGCGCGACATCATGTTCTGGGTGCCGCAGACCGGCTCGATTGGCCTTGGCCTGTCGATCCTGAGCTACCGTGGCCAGGTTCACTTCGGGCTGATCAGCGATGCCAAACTCATCCCCGATCCGGATGCGGTCGCGCGCCGTTTTGGCGAGGAATTCGACAAATTGCTGTATCTGGCCATGATGGGCAACTGGGAACAGCCGCTGGATGCCGATGCCGCCATCGGGATTCTTCAAGACAACGCCGCCTGAACCGGCATCGACGACATTCATGCTGCGGCCACGCGACAGCGCCTAGGCTGACTCCCGTTCGATCCGACATCAGGAGTTGCCGTGCACGTCTCATCGCTGAAATTCGCCGTCCTCGGCGCTTGTCTGTCCGCGTTCCTCGTCGGCTGCGCAACCTACGATGCGCAGGGCAATCCCGACAACCGGAACACCCGTCGCGACGCCATGATCGGCGCGGCCATCGGAGCCGCTGCCGGCCTGCTCAGCGGCGACAGTGCGGTCGAACGTCGCCAGCACGCCATGGTCGGCGCCGGCATCGGTGCGCTGGCGGGCGCTGCGATCGGCAACTATCAGGACCGTCAGGAGGCCGAGCTGCGCCGCGAAACCGCCGGCACCGGCATCGACGTCAGTCGTCAGGGCGACGTCATCACCCTGAACCTTCCGGACGGCGTCACCTTCGACTTCAACCGCACCGACATCAAGCCGCAGTTCTATCCCTCGCTCACTTCCATCGCCGGAACCCTGCGTCAGTACGACCAGACCATCGTCGAAGTCAGCGGCCACACCGACAACATCGGCAGCGATGCGGTCAACCAGCGGATTTCCGAACAGCGCGCGCGGTCGGTCGCCGGCTATTTGACGGCGCAGGGCGTGCAACCGGCGCGGATCGAAACCGTGGGCATGGGCAGCCGTTATCCAATTGCCGACAACGGCACCGAGTCGGGACGGTCGATGAACCGCCGCGTCGAAATTCGGCTGCTGCCGCTGCGCTCGTGAGCCCCTGAATCCCTGAGCCTCTGAGTTTCAGCCAATCCTCGCCAGCGCCTTGCCGTAGTGCGCAGCGACGTGGTCGGACTTGTCGCTCTTGATCTCGTACTGCGGCCTTTCGGGGCTGGCGCGGTGGGTGTGGCCTTTGTAGTCGAAGTCGGCGCTGTGTACTTTGACGATGCGGCCGGTGACGTAGCCGGCCTCGGAGTTCCAGCGCACGTGGTCGCCGATCTTGAATGTCGCTTCGCTCGTCATGATCGGCCTCCAACCAGTCGCCAAAGCGTGCCGCAGACAACGCCAAGACCGCGTGAGCGGCGTGGCGCGCCTGCTAGACTACGCAATTGCCACGAACATGCGGTTTTCCCATGCTGGAACTCAATCCCGCCCGAGCACGCATCGCCGACCTGATCGGTCGGCTGGATGCGCTCCGGGGGTATCTTTGACTACGACGCCAAGCGCGAGCGTCTGGAAGAGGTTGAACGCGAACTGGAAAGTCCGGACGTCTGGAACGATCCTGCGCGTGCGCAGTCGCTCGGCCGCGAGCGTGCCATGCTCGACAAGGTCGTCAACGGCATCCGCGAACTGAAGGAAGGCCTGGCCGGATCCGGCGAACTGCTCGACCTGGCCGAAATGGAAGACGACGAGGACACCGCGCTGTCGGTGGAAGCCGACGTCGATCGTTTCCAGAAGGGCGTCGAACAGATCGAGTTCCAGCGCATGTTCTCCGGGCAGATGGACAGCTGCAATGCGTTCGTCGATATCCAGGCCGGTGCCGGCGGTACCGAGGCCCAGGATTGGGCCGAAATGCTGCTGCGCATGTACCTGCGCTGGGCCGAATCGCGCGGTTGGAAGGCCGAACTGATGGAAGTCTCCGGAGGCGACGTGGCCGGAATCAAGTCGGCCACCTTTCGCGTGGAAGGCGAGTACGCCTACGGCTGGCTGAAGACCGAAATCGGCGTGCACCGGCTGGTGCGCAAGTCGCCGTTCGATTCCGACAACCGCCGCCATACCAGCTTTACTTCGGTGTTCGTGTCGCCGGAAGTGGATGACGATATCGACATCGAGATCAATCCTGCCGATCTGAAGACCGACGTCTACCGTTCGTCCGGCGCGGGCGGCCAGCACGTCAACAAGACCGAGTCGGCGGTGCGCATCCACCACTTGCCGACCGGGGTGGCGGTGGCCTGCCAAACCGAGCGCAGCCAGCACGCCAACCGCGACCGTGCGATGAAGATGCTCAAAGCCAAGCTGTACGAACTGGAAGTGCAAAAGCGCAACGTCGAGCGCGATGCGCTGGAAGCCACCAAGTCGGATATCGGTTGGGGCAGCCAGATTCGCAACTACGTGCTGGATCAAAGCCGGATCAAGGATCTGCGCACGGGCATCGAGCGTAGCGATACGCAAAAAGTGCTGGACGGTGATCTGGATGAGTTTGTGGAAGCCAGCCTGAAGTCCGGGCTGGAGGCCGGAGCGAAACGCAGCGACGCGGCGTGATCTGCAACCCCGAAGGCGCAGCGCAAGCCGCGATCCTACGCAACCGGAGCGGTCGCGGCTTGCGCCGCTCCTACTGAGCCCATGGCCAAGACATGACTGATAGCAACGTCCAACCCGCCGACAACCACCGCCATGACGAAAACAAGCTCATCGCCGAGCGCCGCGGCAAGTTGGCCGCGCTGCGCGAGCAGGGGAGCGCGTTTCCGAACGATTTCCGGCGCGCGGATTTTGCCGGCGCCCTGCAGTCCGAGTATGCGGATGCGGAGCACTGGACAAGCGAAGCGCTGGAGGCGGGCGGTCGCAACGTCGCCATCGCCGGGCGCGTGCTTGCCAAGCGGGTGATGGGCAAGGCGGCATTCGCCACCGTGCAGGACATGAGCGGGCGGGTGCAGTTGTTCCTGCAAAGTTCGGCGCTGGGCGACGCCTACGATGCGTTCAAGGGTTGGGACATCGGCGACATCGTGGCCGCCGAAGGTGGCCTGATGCGCACTAGGACCGGCGAACTGTCGGTGCGCGTCGAAAAATTGCGGCTGCTGGTGAAGTCGCTGCGCCCGCTGCCGGACAAATTCCATGGGTTGAGTGATGTGGAGCAGCGCTATCGCCAGCGCTACGTGGATTTGATCGTGACCCCGGAAGCGCGCGATGTGTTCATCGCCCGCTCGCGCATCGTCCGCGCCATGCGCAGCTGGTTGGACGCACGACGTTTCCTTGAAGTGGAAACGCCGATGATGCATTACATCGCCGGCGGCGCCACCGCGCGCCCGTTCGCGACCCATCACAACGCCCTTGATCTCGACCTGTACTTGCGGGTCGCGCCGGAGCTCTATCTCAAGCGACTCGTCGTCGGCGGGTTGGAGCGCGTGTATGAAATCAACCGCAATTTCCGCAACGAAGGTGTGTCCACCCGTCACAACCCCGAATTCACCATGCTCGAGTTGTACGAAGCCTATGCCACCTACATCGAAGTGATGGATTTGACCGAATCCATGATGCGCGATGTTGCGCGCGAGGCGATGGGCACCACCGCATTCGAGTGGGACGGCCATGGTATCGACCTTGCTCCCGCATTCCGTCGCTGGAAATTGGAAGAAGCGGTGCGCGAATTGAATCCGGAAATTTCGCTGGCCGATTGCCGCGACCGCGACGCGCTCGCCGCGCATTGCGCGCGCTTGGGCGTACACGTGAAACCCGGCTACGGCTGGGGCAAGCTGCTGCTGGAAATCTTCGAAAAGACCGTGGAAGCCACCCTGATCCAGCCGACCTTCATCACCCACCATCCGGTGGAAGTCAGTCCGCTGGCGCGTGAATCCGACAGCGAGCCGGGCATCGCTGATCGCTTCGAGCTGTTCATCGGCGGCAAGGAATTGGCCAATGGGTTCTCGGAATTGAACGACCCGGAAGACCAGGCGGCGCGATTCAAGGCGCAGGTTGCGGCCAAGGATGCCGGCGACGACGAAGCCATGCACTTCGACGCCGACTACATCCGGGCGTTGGAAGTGGGGCTGCCGCCCACCGGCGGGCTCGGCGTGGGCATCGACCGCTTCGTGATGCTGCTGACCGGCAGCAGTTCGATCCGCGATGTGCTGCTGTTCCCGTACATGCGTCCGGAGGCTTGAACCGAACCCAATGGACGGTAGAACTTCTCTCGAAGGTCATTCGCAACGAATCTACCCGGAACGGCGCGGATCGGTTCCATCCATGAGCGGCCGACATTGCCGGCCTTTTCCTTCAGGCATGCAAATGCGGCATCAGGCCTGCTTCTCCTCATCCCGCAGATCCTTGCGCAGGATCTTGCCGACGTTGCTCTTGGGCAGGTCGGTACGGAAATCCACGAATTTCGGCTGCTTGTAGCCGGTCATGTTTTCGCGGCAGAACGCCTTGACTTGGTCGACGGTCAGGGCCGGATCCTTCTTGACGATGAACACCTTGACCGCTTCGCCGGACTTCTCGTCTGGCACGCCGATCGCGGCCACTTCCAGCACCTGCGGCATCATCGCGATCACGTCCTCGACTTCGTTCGGATAGACGTTGAAGCCGGACACCAGAATCATGTCCTTCTTGCGGTCGACGATGAAGAAGTAGCCCTGCGCATCCATCTTGGCCATGTCGCCGGTGTGCAGCCAGCCGTCGGCGTCGATGACCTTGGCGGTTTCCTCCGGGCGCTGCCAATAGCCCTTCATCACCTGCGGGCCCTTGACACACAGTTCGCCGATTTCGTCGACGCCGAAGATTTCGCCGTTATCGCCCTTGATGCAGACGTCGGTCGAAGGCACCGGCATGCCGATCGAACCGTTGTATTCGCGCAGGTCGAGCGGGTTGATGCACACTGCCGGCGAGGTTTCGGTCAGCCCGTAGGCCTCGGCCAACGTCGATCCGGTCTGGCTTTTCCACTTTTCGGCCACCGCACGCTGCACCGCCATGCCGCCGCCGAGGGTCAGCCGCAGGCTGGAAAAATCGATTTCATTGAAACCGGGCGTGTTGAGCAGGCCGTTGAACAGGGTGTTGACGCCGGTGATGGCGGTAAAGCCGGAGTTCTTGATCTCCTTCACGAAGCCTGGCATGTCGCGCGGATTGGTGATCATGAGGTTGGTGCCGCCCAGCTTCATGAAGACCAGGCAGTTCGCCGTCAGCGCGAAGATGTGATACAGCGGCAGCGCGGTGACGATGAGTTCCTCGCCCGGACGCACGTTGGATTTGACCCAGGCCGAGGCCTGCTGCATGTTGGCGACGAGGTTGCGGTGGGTGAGCATCGCGCCTTTGGACACGCCGGTGGTGCCGCCGGTGTATTGCAGGAAGGCGATGTCCTCAGGCGCGTTGCGGATGTCCGGCAGCGGGTGCATGCGTCCGAGCGTGAGCGTGTCGCGGAAGCGCACGGCACCGGCGATGGCGTAGTCCGGGACCATCTTTTTGACGTAACGCAGCACGAAGTTGACGATCATCGCTTTCGGGAAGCCCAGCATGTCGCCAAGGCCCGTCGTGATCGCCTTCACCTGCGGCATCTGCGCCAGCACATCGGCAGCCACGTTGCCGAAGTTGTCCAGCACCAGCAAAGCGCTGACGCCAGCGTCGGACAACTGGTGCTTGAGCTCGCGCGCGGTGTACATCGGATTGACGTTGACCACGATCAGGCCGGCGCGCAGGATGCCGAACACCGCGATCGGGTACTGCAGGCAGTTGGGCATCATCACCGCCACGCGGTCGCCCTTCTTGAGCTTGAGTTCGCCCAGCAGATAGCCGGCGAAATCGCGGCTGTGCATGTCGAGCTGGTCGTAGGTGATCGACTTGCCCATGTTCATGAACGCCGCGCGGCTGTGGTAGGACTTCAGCGCGGAATCGAACACGTCGGTGATCGACGCGAATTCGTCGAGGTCGATCTCCGCGGGCACGCCCGCAGGATAGTTGGCCAGCCAAGGACGTTCGGAACTCATGATCGCTCCCCTAGATCGTGATCGGCGCGCACGATGCGCATGCGTATGGAACTGCCAGCGATTTGAGCATAGCCTCTTGGGCGTGACAAGGCGATAGCGGCGGATTTGGGAGGCGACGATGCAAAACGTGACGCAGTGGGCGCGGATTCGCGGATTCTTGATGTTGGCGCTGGCGCTGGCCCTGGTCTCGGCCTGCGGCGGAACGCCGCCGGAACAGGCCGTGCGCGCGCAGGTGGAAGCGCTGCAGGCGGCCATCGACGCTCGCAGCGCAGGCAAGCTGGCCGATCTTCTGGCCGACGATTTCGTCGGCAATGACGGCATGGACAAACGCGGTGCGAAACAGCTTGCCGCCGGCGTGTTCCTGCAATATAAAAACGTAAGCGCACGCATCGGCCCGGTCAGCGTGGAACTGCGCGGCGATGAAGACGCAATTGCAAGATTCACCGTGCTCGCGACCGGCGGAGGCGGCGGACTGCTGCCGCAGGATGGGCAGGTGTATCAGGTTGAAACGGGTTGGCACCGTGACGGCGGCGACTGGCTGCTGCGCAGTGCGAGCTGGAGTCCGAAGCTTTGAGGGCCGACTTGATCGGCTTTCCCGGCTGCGAACGCCGATGCGGAAGGAATAGAAGAGTTGAACGATGCTGCCCCTGACACAGGCCTGACCCTGCTTCGCGCAAGCCGTCTTGAGGCCTTGCTGGGCCCACTGCTGTCGCTGCTTGAAAGTACCCGGCCGGCCAACCTGCTCGAGCCGCAGACCGTGATTGCGGCGCATCCCGGCATGAAGCAGTGGCTGGCGCTGGCCTTGGCCGAAAAGGTCGGCGCCGACCGAATCGTCGCCAACCTCGATGTGATTTTGCCCAGCCGCTGGATCGACGGCTTGTCCAGACGGCTTCTAGGAGAGGCCGCGGTGGCCTTGCCCAGGTATCGCCGCGAGCATCTGCGCTGGACGTTGCATCGGCTGCTGGCCGAGCCGGCGCGCCGTGGCGTGACCGATCCGCGGGTCGTGGACTATCTTGAGAAGAGCAGCGGCGAGGACGAGCGTGCGCTGCGCCACTTCCAGCTTGCCGATCGGCTGGCGCGGGTATTTTCGCAATATCTGGTCTATCGCAGCGACTGGCTGCAGGCCTGGGAGGCCGGCCAGTCGCACTTTGCCGCGGCAAAGTTTCCCGATGCAACATTGCAGACATTGGAAGCGCAATGCCTGGCGCCGCTGTGGAAAGCGGCGGTTGCGGCATTGGGCGAGCACCGTGGCGAGCACCGTGGCGGACTCGTGGGAAAGCTGGTGGCAACGCTGGAGGGCGCTGCATTCGAGCTGCCGCCGCTGCACGTGTTTGGCCTGTCCCACCTGCCGCCTGCCGAACTGGCGGTGCTGCGCGCCTACGCTCGCCTTGCGCCGGTATTCCTGTATCTGCCCGATCCCTGCCGCGAGTATTGGGGCGGACTCTATGCGGGGCTGCAAGGTGAGGATGGAGCCAACCGGCCGGATCTGGCGCAATGGCAGGCATTCCGCGATTCCGAGTCGAATCGGCTGAAAGACCCCAGCGCGCTCGACTGGCGCGAACAGGGGCACCCGCTGCTTGCCCGCTGGGGGCGGATGGGTCAGCACTTCTTCGCATCCCTGGTGGACGATCAGCTGCGTGAGGACATTCGGCATCACGCCGATACGGCCGATACGGCGCCGGAGAATCGATTGCAGCGGGTGCAGGAAAGTATCCGCAGGCTGCAGCCCGGGTTGATGCGTGAGGATACGAACGGATCCGTGGCCACTGATGCCAGTCTGCGGGTTCATGCCTGCCACACCCGGCAGCGGGAATTGGAAGTGTTGCGCGACGCGCTGCTGGACGCCATCGGAAATGACGGGGTGCGCGCCGGCGGCATCGTGGTGATGGCGCCGGATATCCAGCACTATCTGCCGCTGATTCCCGCTGTTTTCGGTGAGCCGGGATCGGCGCGCGAACGGCGACTGCCCTACCATCTCGCCGACCTGCCGCAGGCGCGCAGCCACCCGCTGTTCACCCTGTTCGAAACCCTGCTGGAGGTCGGCGCTTCGCGACTGACCGCCGCCGAAGTCGTGGATCTGCTTGGGGCGGCCGAACTGCGTCGCGCTTTGTCGCTGGATGCCGATGCTGTCGACACGCTGACCGAGTGGCTTGTCCACAGCCGGGTGGCCTGGGCGCTGGACGGCGCGCACAAGCAGGCGCTATCGCTGCCGCCGCGGCCGGAATTCAGCTTTGCCTGGGCGGTTGACCGGATGCTTTCCGGTTATCTGATGGGCGAGTCGTCCGCATCGGCGCAGCCCGATTTCATCGAACTCCCGGACGGAACCGGATTGCTGCCGTTGACCGGGATCGACGGCCCGGGCGCCGCCGCGCTCGGCGGACTGGATCGCCTGCTGCGCGAACTTCAGGCATGGCGAGCGCTTGCCGATGGCGAGCATCCTTCCAGCGTCTGGGCCGGCAAGCTCCGCGAACGCGTGGACGCCCTGATGCGGATCGATCCGACCGATGCCGATGCCCACAGCGCGCTGTCGGTCATCCATCGCGCCATCGAACGCCTGGCAAGCGATCCTGCGCGCAACGGGCAGGATCCGGCGCTGCGTCTGTGCGTGGTTCGCGACGTCCTGCGCGATGCGCTGGCCTTGGCATCCGAACGCCAGCGTTTCCTGATGGGCGGCATCACGTTCTGCGGCATGGTGCCGCAGCGGGCAATCCCGTTCGACGTTGTTTGCGTGCTGGGCCTGAACGAAGGCGCCTTCCCGCGTACGCCGTCCGACGGCGGCGTCGACTTGATGGCGCATATTCGCCGGGTTGGCGACCGCGACGTGGCGGGCGACGACCGCTACCTGTTCCTGGAAACGCTGATGTCGGCGCGCAAGCGCTTGCACCTGTCGTTCATCGGCCAAGGCGTGCGCGACGGCAAGCACCGCAACCCGGCCGCGCCGCTGTCCGAACTGCTCGGCGAACTGGATCGCGGCGCCGATGTCGCGCCGGATGCCAACGAAAACGACCAGCCGCGCCCCTGGCTGGTGCGGCACCCGCTGCAGCCCTTCGATGGGCGCTATTTCGACGGCTCGCATCCGGCGCTGTTTTCGTATTCGGACGCTTTTGCCAGCATGCACGGCGAAGGCAGTCTGCCGTTGCCGTCGCTGCGCGATGGCGATCTGCCCGACACGGAGCCGCTGCCGGAGCCTTTGCCGCTGTCGGAGCTGGAAGGCTTTTTCAAGGATCCTGCCAAGGCGCTGCTCAAAAGCCGTCTTCAGCTCTCGCTGGATGCGCTGGACGAGAACGAGCGGCTGCCGGAAGCCGAGCCGATGGAGGACATTTCCCGCATCCACACGGTTGCCAGGCGGGTATTTTTCGAGACCGTCCTGCCCGCGAGTTGCGCCGATCCGCTGTGGCGGTGGGATGGGAGTCCACCGGCGTGGGTCAGCCAGGGCGGCCTGCTGCCGCTGGGCGAAGCGGGGCAGCTGGCGTGGCGCGAACAGGCCGAAGCGGTCGATGCGCTTTCAGGCATGGCTCGCGCCAGCGCAAGATTCGTGCGTTGTGGCGTCGGGCAGGCGGTTCGCATCGATATTGCGTTCTCCGTCGATGATCGATCCACGGCAGCGGCGCGATCTCGGGGCCGGCTCACCGGGATCGTGCGCAACGTATTTCCGCTGGCCGGATCCGATGGGGCAAGCCACGGGGAGCAGATCGTGTTTGCTTTTCCCGATCCTGGAAATGAAAAACACCGTTTGAAAAAATCCGGAGACCTGGGCTTCAAGGATCGCGTGCCGGCCTTTCTGCACTGGGCGCTGTTGCGCCTGCAGCGTGCGGATGCGGGCGATCCTGCACCGGTGCGCCTGACCGTACTGGCCGAAGGCGAGCCGGGGTTTGTCGACAAGGTCAACGCTTGGGATGCGAGCTATTGCGCCAGCAACGCACAGGCTCGGGCAGGCATGGATGCCGACCTGCGGCGTCGCATCGGCATCCTGGTCGAACTTTGGCGGTTGGGACGCGCCGGCCTCTCGCGCTTTTATCCGAAGAGCGGCTGGGCGGCATTGCATGCCTACGAAAAACAGAAGGGCAAGGATCTGGCGGATGGAACGGACAAAGCGCCGGAGGCGATGGGCAATGCGGCCAGGAATGCGTGGCAAGGCGGTTTCGGATCGACGGGCGAACGCGACTACGCGCCCGGCTACGCGCGCCTGCTGGAAGGCGACTTCGTGTTCGGCGATCGCACCATGGATCCGGACGGCAAGGCGCTCGGGATGCTGTTCGAAGATGCGCGACTGCTCAACGAGCTGATGTTGATGGACGCAATGGATGAACGCGTGGAGGACGCGGCATGACCACGGTCCGCGATTGGTCCGTCCTGCCTCTGGCGCCGGGTGGCCGCAGCCTGGTCGAGGCCAGCGCCGGCACCGGCAAGACCTGGACCATTGCCGCGCTGTACCTGCGCCTGTTGCTGGAGCAGGGGCTGTCGCCGCGGCAGATCGTCGTGAGCACGTTCACCAAGGCAGCGGCGGCGGAGCTGTCGGAACGCTTGCGCGGAAAACTGCTGTGGGCGCTGGCGCAAGCCGATAAGCCGACCGCCCCCGGCGAGCGCGCAGAGTCGGCCGCCGACGGCGGATGGCTGCACCGCCGCTGGGCGGAAGGCGAGGCAAGGAAATCCGCCGACGTGGCGCGGATGCAGGCCGCTCTGGCCGAGTTCGACAGCGCACCGATCTCGACCCTGCACGCACTGTGCGTGCGCATTCTGGCCGAGCATCCGTTCGCTGCCGGCGCGCTGTTTCGCGGTCGGAGCCTGATCGACGTCAAGTCGCTGGAGCGGGCTTTGGTGGATGATCTGTGGCGAGTCGTCACCCAGGGCGATGCGGCAGACGAGCTGGTGGTGCTGGCGCACGCGATTTGCAACAAGGATGGCGCGCCCGAGCGTCTGACGCGCAAGGATCTTGAAAAATACAACTCGGTCCTGATGCGGCCCGAGGTGGCGGTGGAAGCCCTGCCGCGAGCAGCGGTGCTGGCGGGCATTGGGCGCATCGTTGGCGATCCGTCCGCATTTGCGGAAACGCTGCGTTCGGTCCTGAATCGGCCCGGTTTGCTGGGCGCGAGATCGAATATCAGGAAAGCATGGAGCGCATTGGCCGATGCATTGGAATCGGCCGACGGGGAACTTGGCGATGTCCTGTGCATGCACCACGCCGTGCTGGGCAACGCCAGGCCGATGACCGGCGTCAACAAGGACGGACAAAACGATCCGGATGTCCTGAGGTTGTTGGAGTGCTCGGAGGGGCTCGCGACGGCGTTGCCTGTGCTGGATCTCGATCGCGCCGGACGCGCAGCGTTTCGCCGTTTCCTCGTCGCCGCCCAGCGCTGGTGCCAGCGGGCGATGCAGGCGCGGCTGAACGCGGCCAATCAATCGACGTTCGATCAGCTTCTGCAAACCGTTCACGTCGCCCTGCAGCCGGACGGTTCCGGTCGCCGCGCGTTGGCCGATGCGCTGCATGCCGCCTGGCCGGTGGCGCTGGTGGACGAATTCCAGGACACCGATCCGCTGCAGTACGGCATCCTCGATGAGATCTACACCGGACCCGACCGCGGTCGGCGCGGACGACTGGTGCTGATCGGCGATCCCAAACAGGCGATCTATCGTTTCCGCGGCGGCGACATCCAGACCTACGAACGCGCCAAGCAAACGGTGGCGCCGGACGCGCGACTGACGCTGGACACCAACTACCGTTCCAGCCGCGCCTACGTGGAAGCGGTCAACCGCTTCCATGAAATCACCGGAACCAGGCTGGGGCCCGTGGACGCAGGGGCCGGAATCGAATTCCAGCGCGTACAAGCCAGCTCCAGATGCGATGGCAAGCCGCTGCGTTCGGCAAGGACGGGGCAGCCGGTGCAGCGTCCGCTGGTGTTTCACGAACTGGATGCACCCGAGGGCGCCACCGATCTGGAAGATCTTGCGCTGTGCGCCTGCGCCGGACAGATCGTCACGGCGCTTTCCGAAGACGGCTACCGGATCGGCGATGCCCCGCTGAGGCCGGGCGACATCGCCGTCCTGTTGCCCAATCACGGTCACATCGCCAAATTGTCGGATCTGCTCAGGCGCCGCGGCGTGCCCTGCGCGGTGACTTCGCTGAAAAGCGTGTTCGATTCCGATGCCGCCCGCGAGCTGCGCCTCGTCCTGCATGCGGCGCTGCATGCGGACAATCCGCGCAGCCTTCGCGCCGCGCTGGCAACCCGGCTGTGGGGCGCGAGCCTGGCCGGCATTCAGCAGTTGCGCCACGATGCCGCCGCCTGGGACGGCTGCGCCAGGCATTTTCACGAACTGCACGCCGCGCTCGCGTCCAGGGGACCACTGGCCGTCGTGGGCAGGTTGTTGGAGCTGCACGCGCCGCGCCTGCTGGCAACCGTGCAGGGCGAACGCATCCTGACCGACCTGCGCCACCTCGGCGAACTGCTGCAGCAGGCTTGGGTGGATTGTGGCGCGGGCGGCGAACGGCTGATGGCGTGGTTTGCCGACCAGATGCAGGGCTTTGCCGACGACGAGGATGCCGCCGATGCACGCGCGCTGAGGCTGGAGTCGGATGCTGAACGGGTGCAGCTGATGACGCTGCACGTCAGCAAGGGGCTGGAATTCGGCGTGGTGTTCCTGCCGCTGATGTGGAAGCACAAAAGGCCAAGGCCGGCGGAGACCGGCGTCTGCCTGCTCGCCACGGAAGACGGTCGCGGCAAATACCTCGTCGAAAACCAGGCCAGGCAGATCGTGAAGCGGCAGGAATTCGAAGAACGCTTCCGGATGTTGTACGTCGCGCTGACCCGCGCGGTGCATGCCTGCCACGTGTGGAGCGTGTCGCCGCAGGTGAGCATCGGGAAGAAGTGGAATGATGACGTTCCGCTCAATACGCTGGAGCTGTCCAAACTGTGGCAGCAGGGCGATGGCGGTACGCCCGGCATCCTGCGCCAGCCCGGCTGGCAGGCGCACGAAGGCCTGCGCTGGGCGGGCGACACCGGCACCGGGGAAGCGCGTTCGGCGCGGCCGCTGCCGTCGGCACCGTCGGGTCCGCTGCCGATGCGCCACAGCTTCTCGACGCTCGGCATCGGGCGTGCGCCGGGCGGCGAGGAAGAGCGCGCGGCGGACGATGAGCTGGCGTTGGAATCGTCGGACGCGGATCTTCCTGAAGACGCGGGCGTTGCAACCGGGGAACCCGGCGAACGCCTCGATCCGGCGTCAACGCAGCCGCTGGTGCATCCGGAATTGACGAGTCTGGCGTGGATCGCCGGGCGCGAGTTCGGCAACGCCGTGCATGCCATTTTCGAGCACCGCCTTCCCGGGGTTTCCCTGCTTGAACAGAAGGATCTGATCGAACGGGCGCTGCGCGACAACGGCGTGCGGTTCGATGCGAGGCCCTTGCCGGATCTTCTGGCGCAGCGTCTGCAGGCGGTCGTGGAAACGCCCCTGGGGAAACCGGATGGTCCTCGGCTGATCGATCTGGCCGGCGACCGGATGCGCGCCGAAATGGAGTTCAACTACCTGCTCGATGGCGCCACCTTGCAAGCGCTGCGCGCAGCCTGTGAAGCGCATGGCGAGCCGCAGTTGGTGCCGACGCGAAACCAGACCCTGGCAGGGCTGATGAACGGCAAGATCGATCTGTTGTTCGAGCATGAAGGCAAATGCCACGTGCTGGACTACAAGGGGAACCGACTTGGCAGCGCGGATAGCCCTGACCTCAGGCGCTATGTGGGCGGTCAGTTGGAAGAAACGATGCACGGCGACCGCTACCGCTTCCAGGCATTGCTGTACACCATCGCCACCGAGCGTTACCTGCGCGAGCGTCTGGGCGTGGCGTATCGGCGCGATCGGCATCTGGGCGACTGCTGGTATCTGTTCATCCGCGCGGTGGGCCTGCAATTGCCGGACGGAACGGCGTGCGGCGTCTGGCACCACCGCTTCAATGACGAGGTTCTGGATGCGGTGCAGGCCGTGCTGGGCCCGACGCTGCGGGAGGCGGCATGAACGTGCGCGTCGCCGGAGAAAGGTTCGGGTTCGGCGTTGACGCCTCCGCCAAGGCGCTCCCGGAAGCCTGGCGTGAGCTCGACCGCGCCGTGCACCGCTGGATAATCGCGCATGGCGGCGGAGAAGCCGCAGCGCTGGCCGGTGGCTGGGCCAGCCTGGCCGAAGGTCACGGCGACACGGCCTGGCGGTTTTCCCGTGTCGATGAAAACGGCCGTGCGGCTTTGACCGAAGACGAGCGCAAGGCGCTGGAAGCCAGTCCGCTGGTAGCAAACGCCGCTATCGATCCGGCGCCGACGCGCCCGTTCGTGCGGGATGGCGAATACCTGTACCTGCTGCGCAACTACCGCGCGGAAGTCGCCGTGGCTGCGCGTCTGGCGCAGCGTCGCCGAAGCCGAACGCGCCCGACCGCCGCGTTGAGCGACGACGATCTGCGCGTCCTGTTCAACGGCAGCTGGACCGAGGAAGAAGCGCAACAGCGCGCCGCCGTCGTGCAGGGGGTCGGCAAGAAACTGCTGGTGCTGACCGGCGGTCCGGGAACCGGCAAGACCACCACCGTGCTGCGCATGTTGCTGGGATTGGCGCGCGACCATCGAGCCCGGACCGGCAGCCTGCCGCAGCTGCGGATCGCCGCGCCCACCGGAAAAGCGGCGCAGCGGTTGAGCCAGGCGTTGCGCGCCGGCGCGCAGCGGCTGCGTACCGGCGAGCGGCCCATTGGCGAAGCCTGGGAGCCGTTTCTGCAGGCCGCGCTGGCGGCCGATGCGGCGACCGTGCACCGGTTGCTGGGCAGCCGCGGTCGCCACGGCGGTTTCGGCTTTCATGCGGGAGAACCGCTGCCCGCCGACATCGTGGTGATCGACGAAGCCTCGATGCTGGACCTGGGCCTGCTGCGCGCCTTGCTGGAGGCGCTGCGGGAAGACGCCGTGCTGATTTTGGTGGGCGACGCCGACCAGCTCACTTCGGTCGGCACCGGTTCGATCATGATGGACATCGTCAATGCGCTGGAAGCGGATCCACGCGACGATCTGGTGCGGCTGACGCACTGCTTCCGCGCCGATGTGGCGCTGGTTCCCGTCCATGTCGCCGTGCAGTCGGGCGACGTGGAAGCGTTCGACCGCGCCATCGCCTCGGCGGCGCTGACCCGGGTCGATGGCCGACCGGCTGCGGTCGTCCATGCGGTGGGCGAACGCGCCGGCCTGCGTCCCAGAATCGTCGACTGGACGCGCCGGCTGCAACGCGCGCTGGAGGCGGCGCAGGTGCACCTGCCGGTGGCGGCCGATGCCTCCACGCTGACGGCACGGCTGGACGCTCTGCGCGGCCAGCAATTGCTGTGCGCGATGCGTGAAGGGCCGTTCGGCGCGCAGCAGCTGGGGGCCGCCATCGCCGCGCGGTTGCGCGCCGGCTGGCCGGCCCTGTCGGAATGGGAGGGGCGTGCGTGGTATCCGGGCCGCTGCGTCATCGTGACCCGTAATGACCCTGCCGCGCGGCTGTACAACGGCGATGTCGGCATCTGCATCGCGGTCGAGGAAGCCGGGCGGACGGTGCTTCGGATCGCCTTCGATGCAGCCGCGGACGACGCGCTGCAAGCAGCGGCGTCGGGCGAAACGGAGCAGGGCGTTCGCCTGTTCGACCCGATCACCCTGCCGACGCACGAAGACGCCTTCGCGCTGACCGTGCACAAGAGCCAAGGCTCCGAATATGCCCACGTCGCGGTTCTGCTGCCGCCGGACCCGGCATCGCCCCTGCTGCTGCGCCAGCTGCTCTACACGGCGCTGTCGCGCGCCAAACGGTCGATCGAACTCTGGAGCGTGCCGGAATCCGTGGACAAGGCGCTGACTTCGCCGGCCAACAGGCACGGGAAACTGTCGGAAAGGATCGGAACTCCGGCAGGAAACCGCGGCACCGCCCCGGGCGGCTAGCGGTTGCGGATCACGAGCTGGTAGGGGCGCCACAGATACCAGACCGGGAACGTCGCCAGGTGCACCAGCCGCGAGAACGGAAACAGGAAAAGATGTCACGGCCAGCTCACTGGTACCGGGCCTCAACACCGCACCTTCGGCAGTTCGCTCGCCTTGGTGGTGTAGCACGGCGACAGGTGCAGCTGGCGCATGCCCCAATCAGGTTCTTCACGCCAGCCGGTGGCGGCAAGGCCCAGCGTGTTGCGGCCGAAACGGCGGTTGATGGCGTCGACGGTGGCCATCAGGCGCGGGTTGCCCTGCGTGGCCGGGGTGAACAGGTCACCCTGCAGCGCGCTGGGACGGGCCAGGTCGAACAGCCACACGCCGGCCTTCTTGTAGGCGCAGCCGTGGCGCAGCAGTCCGCGCCGTAGCTCGCTCACCCGTTCCAGCACAAGGCGCGTGTCCGCGGTCGGACGCGGCAGCATCGCCGTGTGGCTGGGGAAGTGCTGCGGCAGGCTGGGCTTGAAGGTGTCGGTGTGGGCGAACACGCCCACGGCCGCGGCCACCAGATCGCGCTTGCGCAATTTTTCGCAGGCACGCTGGGCGAAGGTCGCCAGCGCTTGGCCGACGGCGGCGTGGTCGTCCACGCGGTTGCCGAAGGAACGGCTGACCAAAATCTGCTGGCGGTCGGCTTCAACCTCTTCCAGCGCGATGCAGGAAATCCCCATCAGCTCGCGCTGGGTGCGGGCCAGCACCACCCCGAAGCGTTCCAGAATTCGGTCCCGCGGCGCATTGCGCAGATCCAGCGCGGTGCGCACGCCGATCTGCTGCAAGCGCGCCGTCCACTTGCGGCCCACGCCCCACAGTTCATTGACCGGCGTGGCTTCCAGAATGTCTTCCAACGCGCCCTTGGTCAGCGCCGACAAATCCGCCACGCCGCCCAGTTCGGCGGGGTAGCTGCCCGGTTTGCGGATGGCATTTTTCGCCACGAAGTTGCCGAGCTTGGCCAGGGTCTTGGTCGGGCCGATGCCGACGCAGTTGGGAATCCCGATCCAGCGCTGCACGCGCTCGCGCAGGTCGCGGGAAAATTCCAACCGATCCCGGATCGGCGACAGGTCGAGGAAAGACTCGTCGATGCTGTACGGCTCGATCCGGGCAACCGACTCGCGCAGCACTGCGCCCACCCGCGCGCTCATGTCGCCGTACAGGGTGAAATTGGCCGAACGCACGGCGAGCACTTTGCGGATGCGCGGCGCAATCTCGTGCAGCGGCTGGCCCATGGTGATGCCCAGCGCCTTGGCTTCATCGCTTCGGGCAATCGCGCAACCGTCGTTGTTGGACAGCACGATCAGCGGCTTGCCGCGTAGCGCCGGCTGAAACACCCGTTCGCAGCTGGCGTAGAAGTTGTTGCCGTCGATCAGGGCAAACATCTAGCGTCCGACTTTCCCGTGCTTGCGCTGCATCTGCCGCACCACGCCGACCACGGCAAAGACCTCGGCCTCGGTCTCGGGCGGCAGCACGATATGCGGCACATGCGGGTTGCGGCTGTGCAGCTCCAGATGATCCATGCAGACGCGCAGCACCTTGCAGGTGGGCGCATTGCCGTCCCAGGTGGCGATCACCACATCGCCGTCCTGCGGCGCCACGCTGCGATCCACCAGCAGAATGTCGCCATCGCAGATGCCGGCGTGCAGCATCGACCAGCCTTCGGCCCGGTACAGGAAGGTGGCCGGCGGATTGCGCACCAAAAGCTGATTCAGATCGATGCCATCGTCCTGAAAATCCTCGGCCGGCGACGGAAACCCCAGCGCCACCCGCACCCCGCCAACTGGCAATGGATGCAGGCGCGGGGCAGGGCGCACCGGCCCGAGGAAACGGGCCAGCGTGGGCGCGGCGGGAAGCGGGATGACGGCCATGGGCTGCGATCCTCGGGCAGCGCGGTCGCAGGGACTGCGACGTGAGCGGGCGGTTAGTATAAATACTAATTCGCCGAGCGCCGGGGCGGCCGGAAGGAAAGGACGGTCAGGTGTCGATACCGGGCAGCTTCCGCAGACCGTGGCCGCACTAGAAGCGCTTGAGTTTGCCGTCTTGCTCCAGCTCCTCTTCCTCAAGGCGACGAAGTTTGCGGTGGCACAACAGCACCACCGCGAGGCTTGCGACCAAGGCGGTGAGCAGATGGGCTTGGATGGGAAAACCCGGCCAGCGTTGGGGCGTCAACAGCAGCATGCACAGCCAGTCGGTCTGCCGCACCAGCCAGAAATACAAGAAGAAGTCGCCTGCGAACATCAGGCACAGGGCGCGCCAGTTCAATGGATCTCTCCAGCATCGTTGCAGACGTCATCCACGCAATCGGCGCACAGAAGCAGACGGGTGTCGCGCTTGCCATCCGGCTGATCGAACAGACAACCCACCAACAAGTCTTGATCGCCGCAAATCTCGCAGGGTCCCAGCACGCCGGACTCCGGTGCATCCGACGCATAGAGGGCATCGGCTTCCACGCGATCGCCGCAGCACAGGCAGGTTTCCACCGGCATCAGCCACAAGACGGCATCACGCCAAGCCGCAGCGTCACTGACGGCTTTCGTGCAGCCGCAGTCGGGACACAGTCGGTTGGCCTGTGGCAGGTACAACACGTTGGACATGTCTGTTTGCGATAGCGATGACCTTGATAACGGAAGTCAAAGAACAACTTGCCGTCGCGTTGCCGCACGTTAGCCATTGCAAACGCGTCCGTTGGACATCGGGATGTTGGTATGCGGGGCGTCGTCGTTGCTCGCCCGCATGTCCTCTTCAATCGTTTCCCAGATGAAAAGGATCTTCCTGCCGCCGAACGGACGGATGTAGTGGCGGTGTTCGAGCAGCACCGAGTTCATCAGCCGCTCGCGGATCGTGCGAGGGTCGTACTTGATCTTGCCTGCGAGCTCTTCTGTCGTAAGGTACGTCTGGTTCATGCTTGGATTCCTGTCGTGTGGTTGATGCGATTGTGTGAATCATCCGTGATTCAATACCGTTATATCACACGAGAATCAAAGAACCAAAAAACGGCTATTTCTATATACTTGTAGATACGAATGGAGGTGCAGAATGATCAGATTCAAGCTCAAAGAGTGCATCGCAGAGAAGGAGTTCCACGAAAGTCGCCGAATCACCCTTCTGGAAATTTCCGAGGTCACTGGTGTTGGGCGGATCACGCTGTCGCGGATGCTCAAGCCTGGGGCGGTGATGCGCACGGACACGCTGGACACACTGTGTCGGTACTTCCACTGCAAGCTGGAAGATTTGGTTGAATTCGTGCCTGACACGCCTAAAAAGTCGTCAAACAAGGCCCGTTAAGACCGTTTTTGGGTCATCGGAAGATTTTCAGGTTGCCCGAAGGTCAAATTCGACCGTTGCCAGAATTTCATGGGCACCGCGTGGGCACGATTTGGGCACGAGATGGGCACGGCACGATCTGCGAAGGGGCTGCAGGTGTTCGACAACACGGCAATCTGCAGCACGGGAGCAACTCAGACTGGGCCGAAGAAACCCCCCAAACCCGCGCCACACAAGCATTTCAGGCCGTTGCTATTGCATTGCAAAAACGCGCCATGTAGAATGGCCGGCTCCGGTGCGGGGTGGAGCAGTCTGGCAGCTCGTCGGGCTCATAACCCGAAGGTCGCAGGTTCAAATCCTGCCCCCGCTACCAAGTTTCTATGTTGGATGTTCAACATCGGACTCGGGCTCGTGAAGGCTACTCCAAGCCTTCGCATCCAGCGTCATTGGAAAAGGGCCCATCGGGTCCTTTTTTGTTTTTCAGGGCGGCGTTCGCGCGTCGCGCCACTGCAGGATCGGGCTGGACGTGACGGACAAGGCGGATCAAATCGTTGCGCTGCTGACGCCGACGGTGACGGCCCTCGGGCTGGAGCTGTTGGGCGCCGAATACCTGAGCGCGCCGGGCGGCGCGCTGCTGCGTCTGTATATCGATGTGCCCGAGGCGCAGGCGCAGGAGCGCAGCGTCGGCATCGAAGAGTGCGAGGCGGTCAGCCGCGAGGTGTCGGCCCAACTCGATGTCGAAGATCCGATCAGCGACAGCTACACGCTGGAAGTGTCTTCGCCCGGATTGGAACGCCCGCTGTTCGGGGCCGCGCAGTTCGCGCGATTCGTCGGGCAGGCCGCAAAGGCCGCGTTGAAGCTGCCGCAGGACGGGCGCCGCCGGCTGCAGGGCGAAATCCTGCGTGTGGAAGGCGGCAAGGTCGTTTTTGCGCTGGACGCCGGCGAGTTTGTGGTTGAGGCAAGCAACGTGGAGAAAGCCAAGCTGGTGCCCGATTGGGTGGCGCTTGGGCTGGCTCCGGCGCGCGACAAATCCGGGCGCGATCTGCGTCCGGGCAAGCAGAAGACGCCTGCGGAAAAGAACGCCGCGGGGAAAAAATCACCCAACAACAAGACGGCGGCCGGAAAGTCGCCTGAGGCGGAGTAAGCGGGCATGAGCAAGGAACTGTTGCTGGTCATCGATGCGGTGGCAGCCGAGAAGGGCGTTCCCGAAGCGGTGATCCTCGAGGCGATGGAAGCGGCGCTGGCGTCGGCGGCCAAGAAGCGCTATGCGGATCAGGACGTGCTGATCCGCGTCCAGATCGATCCCAAGGACGGCAGCTACGAGACCTTCCAGCGTTGGGAAGTGGTGGCCGACGACGTGGTGATGGAATCGCCCGACCGCCAGATCCGGTTGATGGACGCGGTCGATGAAAGCGACGACGTCGAAGTCGGCGACTACATCGAAGAGCAGATCGACAACCCAGAGTTCGGGCGCATTTCCGCGCAGGCCGCCAAGCAGGTGATCGTGCAGCGCGTGCGCGAGGCCGAACGCCAGCAGGTGGTGGATGCGTGGAAAGATCGCATCGGCGAGCTGGTGACCGGCGTGGTCAAGCGGGTCGAGCGCGGCAACGTCTATGTGGATCTGGGCGGCAATGCCGAGGCGATCATCCAGAAAGACAAGGGCATTCCGCGCGACGTGCTGCGCACCGGCGATCGCGTGCGCGGCTACCTGTTCGACGTCCGCAGCGAGCAGCGCGGGCCGCAGCTGTTCATCAGCCGCGCTGCGCCAGAATTCATGATGGAACTGTTCAAGCTGGAAGTGCCGGAAGTCGGCCAGGGGCTGGTGTCGATCAAGGCCTGCGCGCGCGATCCGGGCGACCGCGCCAAGATTGCGGTGCTGGCGCACGACAACCGCACCGATCCGATCGGCGCTTGCATCGGCATGCGCGGTTCGCGCGTGCAGGCGGTGACCAACGAGCTCAACGGCGAGCGCGTGGACATCATCCTGTGGAGCGACAATCCGGCGCAGTTCGTGATCAACGCGATGGCGCCGGCCGAAGTGCAGTCGATCGTGGTCGATGAAGACAAGCATTCGATGGATCTGGCGGTGGCCGAGGAAAACCTCGCCAAGGCGATCGGTCGCGGCGGCCAGAACGTGCGCCTCGCCAGTCGCCTGACCGGCTGGCAGCTCAACGTGATGACCGCCGACCAGGTGCGCGCCAAATCCGAGTCCGAGCAGGCGGCGGCCAAAGCGCTGTTCATCGACAAGCTCGAAGTGGATGAGGAGATCGCGGGCATCCTCGTGGGCGAAGGCTTCAGCACGGTCGAGGAAATCGCTTACGTGCCGATGGCCGAATTGCTGGCGGTCGAGGATTTCGACGAGGGCATCGTCGAGGAGCTGCGTTCGCGCGCCCGCGATGCGCTGCTGCACGATGCCCTGGCGGTGGAAGAAGGGCTTGAGGAAAACCAGCCGGCCGAAGACCTGCTTGCGCTTCCGGGCATGGACGAGGCCACGGCCTATGCGCTGGCCGAACGCGGCGTGCACACGCGCGAGGAGTTGGCGGAAATGGCGACCGACGAAATTGCCGATGTCGAAGGCATGGACGAGGAGCGCGCGGCGACGCTGATCATGGAGGCGCGCCGGCACTGGTTCGAATGATGCGATGGGCAAACGCCCATCGAAGTGATCGACTGGCGGGCCGCGGCCCGCCGACCTGATTGTCCGGCGGGCTCGCGCCCGTCCTACAATCGCCCAATTCGGCCGCACTTGCTGCGGCCAAAGGTTCCGGAAACCGAATGTCGCAACAGACCACCATCCGCAAACTGGCCGAACTGGTGAACACGCCGGTCGATAAGCTGCTGGAACAGCTGGCGGAAGCCGGCATGCCGTTCAGCGATCCGGACCAGGCCATCTCCAGCGCCGAAAAGCTCAGGCTGCACGGTTTCCTGCGGCGTGCGCACGGCAAGAACGAGCGCCCGGTGGAAGAGCCGGCGGCTCCGGCCAAGATCACTCTCAGCCGCACCCGCAAGCAGGAAATCACCATCACCGGCGGAGCCAAGGGCAACCGCAGCGCCAGCACGGTCGAAGTCGTCACCCGCAGGAAGATCACCCTTCGTCCCGGCGCCAAGTCCGGTGCGGCCGAGTCGGCGCCGGACAGCGAGCGTGCCGAAGCGTTGCGCAAGCTGGAAGAATCGCGCGCGCGCAATCTTGCCGAACAGCAGTCGCTGGCCGAACAAGACCGCCAGCGTGCCGAAGAATTGGCCGAGATCGTGCGCCGCGAACGCGAGGAGGCCGAGCGCGCTGTGGCGGAAGCGGCGACGGCGACGGCGGCGGCAGCGGCAGCAGGGGCGGCAGGAGCGGCGGAAGCGGATTCGACGCGCGACGAACCCGGCAAGACCCGGCATCACGGCCACGTCAAGTCGGCACCTGCGCCGCGCGTCGGCGACAAGGACAAGGCCAGCCCGGCGAAGGGCAAGGCGCACCGCGGCTCGCATGCGATGGTGTCGGGCGTCGAAGACGACGACAATGCCGCACGTTTCGCCGGCAAGCTGCATCTGGCCGCCGGGGATCGGGCTCGCCGCACCAACGTGCGGACCAAGGGTAAGTTGCAGAAACGCGGCGTCGATCCGTCGCGCACCGGTTCCGGGTTCAACAAGCCGACCGCGCCGGTGGTGCGCGAGGTGGCGATCGGTGAGGCGATCACCGTCGCCGATCTGGCGCAGAAGCTGGCACTGAAGGGCGGCGATGTGGTCAAGGCGCTGTTCAAGATGGGCGTGATGGCCACCATCACCCAGACCATCGATCACGACACGGCCGTGCTGATTACTGAGGAATTGGGTCACAAGGCAGTGGCGGCCAATGCCAACGATGCCGAATCGGAACTGCTGGCACGGGTTGAAGGCGACCAGCGCGACCTGGCGCCGCGGCCGCCGGTGGTCACCATCATGGGCCACGTCGATCACGGCAAGACTTCGCTGCTGGATTACATCCGCCGCACCAAGGTGGCGGTCGGCGAGGCGGGCGGCATCACCCAGCACATCGGTGCCTACCACGTCGAAACCGCGAAGGGTACGATCAGCTTCCTCGACACCCCCGGCCATGCCGCCTTCACCCAGATGCGCCAGCGCGGCGCCCGTCTGACCGACGTGGTGGTGCTGGTGGTTGCGGCCGACGATGGCGTGATGCCGCAGACGATCGAAGCGATCAAACACGCGAAGGCCGGCAACGTGCCTTTGATCGTGGCGATCAACAAGATCGACAAGTCAGATGCCGATCCTTTGCGGGTCAAGAACGACCTGCTGGCGCACGAAGTGGTGGCCGAAGAATTCGGCGGCGACGTGCAGATGGTCGAACTGTCGGCCAAGACCGGGCAGGGCGTGGACGAGCTGCTCGACGCGGTCATCCTGCAGGCGGAAGTGCTGGATCTGAAGGCGGCGGCGGAAGGGCGCGCCTCGGGCGTGGTGATCGAATCCGCGCTCGACAAGGGGCGCGGTCCGGTGGCCACGGTGCTGGTGCAGCAAGGCCGCCTGTCGAAGGGCGACTATCTGGTGTGCGGCATCCAATATGGCCGCGTGCGCGCGCTGTTCGACGAGACCGGCAGCCAGACGCCTTCGGCCGGGCCGTCGATCCCGGTGCAGGTGCTCGGCCTGTCCGGCGTGCCGGAAGCGGGCGACGATTTCGTGGTGGTCGCCGACGAGCGACTGGCCAAGGACGTGGCGCAGCAGCGCGAAGCCAAGCGCCGCGAACTGCGGCTGGTGGCGTCCGCGGGCAACCGCATGGAAGACATCATGGCGCAGATGGGCGAGGGCGCCGCGCAGCAGTCCTTGAACCTCGTGGTCAAGGCCGACGTGCACGGCAGCATGCAGGCGTTGCGCGAGGCGCTGGAGGGGCTGTCCAACGACCAGATCCGGATCAACGTGATCGGCTCCGGCGTCGGCGGCATCACCGAATCCGACGCCCAGCTTGCGTTGACCTCGAAGGCGACGGTCATCGGCTTCAACGTGCGTGCCGACGCTTCGGCGCGCAAGGTGATCGAATCCAACGGCATCGATCTGCGCTACTTCTCGATCATCTACGATGTAATCGACCAGGTGAAGCAGGTGGCTTCCAACGTGCTCGGCAAGGAAGTGCGCGAGGAGATCATCGGCACCGCCGAAGTGCAGCAGGTGTTCCGCCATTCCAAGTTCGGCTCGATCGCCGGCTCGGTGGTGGTGGAGGGCGTCATCCGCAAGGGCAAGCCGATCCGCGTGCTGCGCGACGACACCGTCGTCTTCACGGGCGAACTGGACTCGCTGCGGCGCTTCCAGGACAACGTGGACGAGGTCAAGCACGGCACCGAATGCGGCATCGGCGTGAAGGGCTACGACCAGGTCAAGCCGGGCGACAAGATCGAATGCTTCGAGCGCGTCGAGGTGCAGCGCACGCTGTAAGGCGCGCGCTTACTCATGGTACAAAAATCTTTTCATCGCACCGACCGCGTATCGGCCCAGTTGCGGCGTGAATTGGGCACGCTGGTACATGCCTTCGTGCGCGAGCACGGGCTGGCATCGTCCAGCGTGTCGGATGTCGAGGTCACTCGCGACTTGGCACACGCCAAAGTGTTTGTGACGGTATTGCAGCCCGAACGTGCGCTGGAAACCGTGAAAGCCTTGAAGGCTCTGGCCCCCGAAATTCGCTATCAACTGGCGCATGCCATGCGCCTGCGGCATGTGCCAGAGCTGCATTTCCACTATGACGAATCGGTGGACCGCGGCGAACGCATCGACAGCCTGTTGCGCGATCTGTAACGACCGTCCCGGTGCGCGTGTGGAATCGCCGAGCTGTCGCTGCATTGATCTGCGAAGGCTCGACGGCGCACCGCTGACAGTTCCCCCATAATCCGCGAATGAACCAGCGCCCGCGCACGGAATTTCGCAAGCTTGATGGCCTCTTGCTGCTGGACAAGCCGCAGGGACTGTCGTCGAATCAGGCGCTGCAGCGGGCGCGTCATCTGTTCCGCGCCGAGAAGGGCGGCCACACCGGCAGCCTCGATCCGCTGGCGACCGGACTGCTGCCGATCTGCTTCGGCGAGGCGACCAAGATCGCCGGCGGTTTGCTCGGGGCGCGCAAGGCCTATGAAACGGTGGCGCGTCTGGGCATCGTCACCGACAGCGACGATGCCGATGGGCAAGTTCTGCGCGAACAGCCGGTTCCCGCGCTGACCGTTGATTCGATTGATGCCGCGCTGCAGCGGCTGACCGGACGCATCGCACAGCGGCCGCCGATTTTCTCCGCGCTCAAGCGCGGCGGCGAGCCGTTGTATGCGCGCGCGCGGCGCGGCGAGGCCATCGAGGTCGAGCCGCGCGAAGTCGACGTGCACGCTTTCGAATTGCTCAACGCCGCCGATTTGCTCGATGCGGGAACGCCGCAGCTGCGGCTGCACGTCGAGTGCGGATCGGGAACGTATGTGCGCAGCCTCGTGCGCGATCTGGGTGAACTGCTCGGTTGCGGTGCGCACGTGGCGGCGCTGCGGCGGCTGTGGGTTGATCCGTTTCGCGAGCCGCGGATGTGGACGCTGGAGGAACTGGAGCGGCTGCTGGAGCAGGCAGGCGAGCGCGTGCTGGAATCTTGCCTGCTGCCGGTGGAAGCGGGGATGGCATCGTGGCCGAGCGTGCGCGTCAATGCGGCGCAGGCGCAGCGTTTGGCCCATGGGCAAGGATTGCGCGGCCCCTACCAGCCGTGCGGGCACCAGGTGGCGCTGCTGGACGAGGGTGGACGCGGGCTTGGGTTGGGCGAAGTGGACGGCGAAGGCGCGCTGCGCCCCAGCCGCATGTTCAGCTGGACGGCGGTTGCGGGGCCGGGTTGAGTCAAATTGCCCGAACGGCGGTACGCAGGCTATACTTGACCGGCTCAGACGAGCGTTTTCATCCCACTTTGCGACGAACCGGGCGGTGCCGGCTTTTTCGAGCCGTTTCTGCAGGTTTCGCGACTACGAGGCAACCATGTCCATCGACTCCCAGAAAGTCATCAACGAACACAAGCGCGGCGACAACGACACCGGCTCACCGGAAGTGCAGGTTGCACTGCTGACCACCCGTATCGAGCAGCTCGCCGAACACTTCAAGATCCACAAGCAAGATCACCACAGCCGGCGCGGCCTGCTGATGATGGTCAATCGCCGCCGCAGTCTGCTCGACTATTTGCGGCGCAAGGACGGCGAGCGCTACAAGGCATTGATCGGCAAGCTCGGTCTGCGCCGCTGAACCAGACACACCCCGCGGCGCAGGAATGCGCCGCGGTGCGTTTTCGGCATCGATTTCAGGTCTCGGAAATTCAGGCTGCGGCTTGTCCGCATTTTCGCACCGCATCCGCAGTGCAACGCCCGCGGCAGGGGCCGCCGGCGTCAACGTTGAAATTACCAAGGATTCAGAACAGTGGCGAAGATCAGCAAGACCTTCCAATACGGCAACCGTCAGTTCACGCTTGAGACCGGCGAAATCGCCCGTCAGGCCGGCGGCGCGGTGATGGTGTCGTGTGACGGCACCATGGTGCTGTGCACCGCCGTGGCGGCCAAGACCCAGCGCGAAGGGCAGGACTTCTTCCCGCTCACCGTGGACTACCAGGAGAAGTTCTACGCCGGCGGTCGCATCCCCGGTGGCTTCTTCAAGCGCGAAGGCCGCGCGACCGAAAAGGAAACGCTGACCAGCCGTTTGATCGACCGTCCGCTGCGCCCGCTGTTCCCGGATGATTTCAGGAACGAAGTGCAGGTCATTGCGACCGTCATGTCGCTGAACCCGGAAGTGGATGGCGACATCCTGGCGCTGATCGGCTGCTCCGCCGCCGTCGCGCTGACCGGCGCACCGTTCCAGGGCCCGATCGGCGCCGCCAAGGTCGGCTACAAGGACGGCCAGTACCTGCTGAACCCGTCCGTCAGCGAACTGAAGGAGTCGCAGCTGGAGTTGGTGGTTGCCGGTACCAGCGATGCGGTGCTGATGGTGGAATCCGAAGCCGCCGAGTTGTCCGAAGACGTGATGCTGGGCGCGGTGATGTTCGGCCACAAGCACATGCAGATCGCGATCAACACGATCAACGAACTGGTCACCGAAGTCGGCAACAAGATCTGGGATTGGCAGCCACCGGCCAGGAACGAAGCGCTGATCGGCGCGCTGAAGGAAGCCGTCGGCGGGCAGCTCACGGACGCTTTCCAGGTGCGCGACAAACTGCAACGTCGCGACGCCATTGCGGCGATCAAGAAGGACGTGATGCAGGGCCTCGCCGGCCGCGCCGAAGCCGAAGGCTGGAAGTCGGCCGAGCTGGGCAAGGAATTCGGCGAGTTGGAATACCAGACCATGCGCGGCTCGGTGCTGGCCACCAAGGTGCGTATCGACGGCCGCGCACTGGACACCGTGCGCCCGATCAGCTCCAAGGTCGGCGTGCTGCCGCGCGTGCACGGCTCGGCGCTGTTCACTCGTGGCGAGACCCAGGCCATCGTGGCGATCACTTTGGGCACCGCGCGCGATGGCCAGATCATCGATGCGGTTGGTGGCGAGTACAAGGAGCACTTCCTGTTCCATTACAACTTCCCCCCCTACTCGGTGGGTGAAGCCGGCCGCATGATGGGCCCGAAGCGCCGCGAAATCGGCCACGGCCGTCTGGCCAAGCGCGGCGTGCTGGCGGTGATGCCGAGCATGGAAGCGTTCCCGTACACCATTCGCGTGGTCTCGGAAATCACCGAGTCGAACGGCTCCTCGTCGATGGCTTCGGTCTGCGGCAGCTCGCTGGCGCTGATGGATGCCGGCGTGCCGGTGAAATCGCCGGTGGCGGGTATCGCCATGGGTCTGGTCAAGGAAGACGACAATTTCGTGGTGCTGTCCGACATCCTCGGCGACGAGGATCATCTTGGAGACATGGACTTCAAGGTCGCCGGCACCAGCAACGGCGTGTCCGCGCTGCAGATGGACATCAAGATTCAGGGCATCACCGAAGAAATCATGAAGGTGGCACTGGCGCAGGCCAAGGCCGGCCGTCTGCATATCCTCGGCGAAATGGCCAATGCGCTGACCGCGCCGCGCCCGGAGCTGTCCGACTTTGCGCCGCGTCTGATCACCATCAAGATCCATCCCGACAAGATCCGCGAAGTGATCGGCAAGGGTGGTTCGGTCATCCAGGCGATCACCAAGGAAACCGGCACCCAGATCGACATCCAGGACGACGGCACGATTACGATTGCATCGGTCAACGCCGCTGCCGGCCAGGCCGCCAAGCACCGGATCGAGCAGATTACTTCCGACGTCGAGCCGGGCCATATCTACGAGGGCAAGGTTGTCAAGATCATGGACTTCGGCGCCTTCGTCACCATTGCCCCCGGCAAGGACGGGCTGGTGCACGTCTCGCAGATTTCCAACGAGCGCGTGGAGAAGGTTTCCGACGTACTCAAGGAAGGCGATCTGGTCAAGGTCAAGGTGCTGGAAGTGGACAAGCAGGGCCGCATCCGGTTGTCGATCAAGGCCGTGGCCGAGGGCGAAAGCGCGTAAGCGTTTTGTCTTTCGACCGACGTGAAAAAACGGGCCGCGCGGCCCGTTTTTTTTTGGGGAGAACTATGGCAGGGAATCAGCCCGCGCTGGCGCGATGGCGTTCCCCGACTGCGGCGACCGCCAGCGCATAGACCGGATCGAGTTCGTCTGGGCCATGCACGTCCATCCCCAGTTCGTGGATCTTGCCGTCGTCCAGGCCGTAGACCCAGCCGTGGACGGCCAGCGGCTGGTCGCGCGTCCAGGCATCGCAGATGACTGTGCTCAGACAGACGTTGCGCGCCTGCTCGATGGCGTTGAGTTCGCACATGGCGTCGTAGCGACGGTCTTCCGTCAGGGTGTCGAGCAGGGCGGCGTGTTTTTGCGCGACGTCGCCGACATGGCGAATCCAGTTGTCGGACAGACCGATCCGCGCGCCCTGCAGGGCCGCGCCGACGCCGCCGCAGCCGTAGTGGCCGGCGACGAGGATGTGCCGCACCTTGAGTACATCGACCGCGTACTGGATGGTGGACATGCAGTTGAGGTCGGTGTGCACCATCACGTTGGCGATATTGCGATGCACGAACACCTTGCCCGGATCCAAGCCGAGGATCTGGTTCGACGGCACCCGAGAATCCGAACAGCCGATCCACAGGTACTTGGGCGCCTGCTGCTTCGACAGCCGTTCGAAGAAGGTCGGGTCGTCGCGGGTGATGCCGTCGGCCCACTCGCGGTTGCTGCGCAGCAGGGCTTCCAGTTCTCTCTTCATGCCCGGATTTTACAGCACGCGGGTCTATGTGCCTGTGCGGTCATCGGTCGACTGACAATACGGACAGAGAAACAATGGCCGTGAGTTCGAGGCAATTCGCATGATCGGCGTGCCGCAGCGCTCGCAGGGCCCGCCTTCGCGTTTGAAGACGTGGAAGCGAAACGCGTCGCCCTCGTGCACTTGATAGTCCTTGCGCATGCCCGGCTTGGGCTCGACGCCGCGCGTCGCGTAGCTCAGACGCGGCACGGTCAGCAGCGCTCTGGCCAGACTGCCGATTTGCGCCTTGCCCAGGTCGCTTGGGCGCAGCGTCGGGTGCAGCTTGGTGGCGTAAAGAATTTCGGCGCGAAGATAATTGCCGAGACCGGCGAGAAAGCCCTGATCGAGCAGCAGACCGCCGAGCGCGCGATTGCGGAAGGCGGGCGAACGCAGGCGCAGCGCGACGGTGGCGGCATCCAGCGCCGGATCGAGCACGTCCGGGCCCAAGCCTTGCAGGAACGGATGCGATTCGATTTCGTCGCTGCGCCACAGTTCGATATCGGAGGCGGAATACAGCAGGATGGCTTTATGCGCGGTTTCCAGCGCCACCCGCAGACTGCGCGTGGTGTCCGGCCAGTGTCCGGCATCGGCCACCTTCCAGACCCCGTAGAGCTGGTTGTGGGTGTACAGCGTCCAGCCGTTGTCGAACGCGGTCAGCAGCGCCTTGCCGCGTGGCGTGATCGATGTGATGCAGTGCCTGCGCAGCCTGCGCTCGAATGGCTTGAGCAGGGGAAATGCGAACTGCACGCGCCGCAGCGGCGCGTTCAATACTGCGGCAGCAAGCCGGTCGGCGGCGCGGCGGATTTCGGGGCCTTCGGGCATGGATGGAAGTTCGAAACTCTTCTGCGAAGACCTTGAGTCTTGCGCACATCCAGTGAAGACTTGGTGCCGGAGGTGGGACTCGAACCCACACGCTTTTAAGGGCGGCGGATTTTGAGTCCGCTGCGTCTACCGATTCCGCCACTCCGGCGCGGAAGCGCAGTATAGCCGAGCGCGGAGTTCAGGCGACCTTGTCGGCGATCAATTGCGCATGTGCCAACGTGCGCAGGAAGCCGGTGACGGCTGGAGCGAAGCGCTCAACATCGACCAGGAAGGCGTCGTGGCCCTGCGGCGAGGGCAGCGGCAGGAAGCGGGTTTCGATGCCGGCGCGGCGCAGGCCGGCGGCGATTTCTTCCTGCTGCTGGATCGGGAACAGGATGTCGGTTTTGACCCCGATCACCAGTGCGCGTTCGACGCCGCGGATGCGCGACAGCGCCTGCACGGCGTCGCCATCGGTGGTCTCGCCGAGATCGAACCAGTCGATCGAACGGCTCAGATAGAGGTAGCTGTTCGGATCGTAGCGGTGGACGAAGCGCCGGGCGTGGGCTTCCAGATAACCTTCAACCTCGAATTCGGCGGCGAAGGGTTCGTCGTCTTCACGACGCTCGGAGTCCAGCCGCACGCGGCCGAAGCGGCCGTCCCATTCCAGCGCCGAGCGGTAGGTGATGACGCCGAGCTTGCGCGCCATCCCCATGCCGTTCACGGGATAAATCTGCTCGTCGTAATTGCCGCCGTTCCAGTCGGGATCGTTGCGGATCGCCTCGCGCTGCAGCGAGCGGATCGCGATCGAAAACGGCAGCGCGCGGGCGGCGCCGCAGATGTTGATGTGGTTGCGGGCGACGCCATGGTGGCGGCTGAGGAATGCGAGCGCGGACATCGCGCCCATCGAAGTACCGATCAGGCAGGCCAGTTGTTCGATGCCAAGTCCGCGCACCAGCGCCGCGGCGGCGTCGGCGCCGTCTTCGATCGACAGGTCCGGATAGTCGAGGCGATAGGTTTCGCCGGTGTCGGGATTGAGCGATGCCGGGCCGGTGCTGCCCTTGCAGCTGCCCAGCGCGTTCACGCAGATCACGAACCAGCGGTCGGTGTCGATCGGCTTGCCGGGGCCGATCATCCATTCCCACCAACCCGGTGCCGGATTGCCCGCATTGGATGCAGCGTGGGCGTCGGGCGACATGCCCGGCAGAATCAGGATTGCGTTGCCGCGATCGGCATCGAGCGTGCCCCAGGTTTCATAGGCTAGCCGCGCGCCGTGCAGCGCACCGCCGCGTTTCATCGGAAACGATGCGGGCAAATCGAACCAGCGGGTACCGGGCGGGATGAATTCGGACATGGGTGGCGCGTCGTCAAGCGATGCTCCATGATCGTCCTTTCGCGCGCGCAGGGTCATGCCGTTTGGGCATGACGGCATAGCCCGGTTGGGCTGCGTTCAAGCGCTGTTTGCCGCGCGTTCAGCGCGCGCCGATCACCAGTTCCACCGGCGCGCTGGCCGGCAGTTCGATTTGCACCGGCGTTGAGGACGGCGCGTCGGGCGCGGGATTGGCGGTGCCGTCCAGCGAAATGCGGGCAGTGAGTTCGACTTTGCCGACCTGCGACAGCTTCAGATTGGGCATCGGGCTGTCGGCATCGCTCAACTGCGCGGTGAACGGCAGTTCGGACGCGGCGTGCTTTTGTGCGGCCACCGGGATCGGGGCACCGCCGATCTGCCTTGCAATCACGAATACGCTGGCGCCGGGCGGAAGCGTCGCGGCCAGCGCCGGCTCCAGCGACACCCTGGCCGTCAGCAGCGGCGCGGGCGCGGCCGGCTCCACCAGCGGCGGCAGGCCGGCATCGGCGCGGGCGAGGTTGATCTGTTCGCGCAGCGGTGCGGCGGTCGCTGCATCGACCTGCGCCAGCAGCGGCTCCCAGGTGGCCGCTGCCTCGGCATGCTTGCCGTCCAGCCGCTGCGCCATGCCGAGGAACAGCCGCGCGCGCTGGTGGTGGGGGTCGAGCTTGAGCGCGTTTTGCAGCAGTGCGACGGCCTGCGCGTCGAACTTGCCCGAAGGATCGGCCTGCGCGCGCGACTGCGCGGCCGCGGCGAGCACGTCGGGATTGCGGGGCGCCAGCGCCGCCGCCTTGGCGAAGGCATCGCGCGCCTTGGCCATCTCGCCGCCGCGCTGGTAGATCTGGCCGAGCAGCACCCAGCCTTCGAGCTGGTCGGGGTGTTCGCGCTGCGCCTGCTCCAACTGGACGATGGCTTCCGCGACCGTTTGCGGGCCGTGCAGGATTGAAGGATCCAGCGCCTGCGGGGTGCCGACGATGCGGTAGAGCAGGCCGACCGAAAGCAGGGCGAGCGCGCCCAGACCGAGCGCGACCGCGCGCGACTCCTTCCACAGCGGGCGCAGCATCAGCGCGAACACGACCGCGCCGAGCAGGCCGGCAATCGCGAAAAAGGCGGGCATCACCACTCCTGTCCGTCGTCGAGGTCGGTCGAACCGGTCGGCTTGCGCCGACGCACGATGGCGATCAACGCACCGGCGCCGATCAGCAGCACCGCCGCGGGACCGGCCCAGAGCAGCCAGGTTCGGCCTTCCAGCGGCGGCTTGTAGAGCACGAATTCGCCGTAGCGCTGGACGAGGAAGGCCTTGATCTCGTCGTCGTTCATGCCGCGCCGCATCAGGTCGAGCACTTCGCGGCGCAGCTGCAGCGCGATCATCGCCTGCGAGTCGGCCAGCGACTGGTTCTGGCACATCACGCAGCGCAATTGCGTCGTCAGGTCGTGGAAGCGCGCTTCTTCAGCAGCATTGTTAAAGTGCAGTGGCGCGGCATCGGCCTGCTGGTTGGCCTGGGCGGACACGGGCGGCGCCGTGGTCGCAACAAGCAGCAGCGCCAGCGCGGTGCCGGCGACGTGGCGCATCGGACGCAGGCGCATCAGCGCGATCCCTCGATCCGCGCCAGCGTCGGCAGCAGTTCGCTTTGGATGATGGCGTCGGTCAGCGGGCCGACGTGCTTCCAGCGGATGATGCCCCTGGCGTCGACGAGGAACGTTTCCGGCGCGCCGTACACGCCCCAGTCGATTGCCGTGCGGCCTTCTTCGTCGGCGACGACCACCATGTACGGATTGCCGAACTGTTCCAGCCAGCGCAGCGCATCGGCGCGCTCGTCCTTCCAGTTGTAGCCGACCACGCGCAGGCGCTTGGTTTCGGCGAAGCGGGTCAGCACCGGGTGCTCGGCCTGACACTCCACGCACCAGCTGCCCCAGACGTTGAGCAGAAAGGGTTTGCCTTTCAGGTCGGACAGGGAGACGGTGTAGGACGGATCGTGCAGCACCGGCAGGGTAAACGCCGGGGTCGGCTTGTTCAGCAGCGCCGAGGGCAGGGCTTCGCGGTTCGGCTTGCGGCTCATCCACACGCCGGCCGCGAGCAGCGCGGCGAGCACGATGAAGCCGGCCAGCGGCAGCCAGCGCGAAGGCTTCACGCGCTGGCTCCCTGCGGTTGTGCGGCCGCTGCCGGTGGGCTGAAACCGACCGTTGCGGGCGTGTCGCTGTGCCTGCTTTCGGCAGCGCGCACCCGGAAGCGCTTGTCGCTTGCGGACACCGCGCCGCCCAGCGCCATCAGCAGCGCGCCGCCCCAGATCCAACGCACGAACGGCTTGACGTAGACCCGCATCGCCCAGGTGTCGTTGCCCAGCGCTTCACCAATGGCGACGTAGGTGTCGACAAAAATTCCGGCGGAAATACCTGACTCGGTCATGACCTGTCCGCCGGCCAGATACTTGCGCTTTTCCGGATGCAGGGTGGTCTGCAGCGTGCCGTCGTGGAAGACGCGCACGGTGGCGTAGTCGGAGACATAGTTCGGACCGCGCATCTCTTGGATGCCGTCGAAGTGAAAACTGTATCCGCCCAATTCCAGCGCGCTGCCCGCGCGCACCGCCAGCTCACGCTGCTGGCCCAGGCCTTCGACCAGCAGGGCGCCGATCAGGAACACCGCGACGCCCAAATGGGCCAGACTCATGCCCAGCATTTCACGCGTCAGCCGGCCGCTGGCGGTCAGCCGCTGCCAGACGAAGCGCAGCGTGCCGGCGCCGATCCAGACTGCGCCGAGCACGCCCAGCGCGGCCTTCCATTGCCCCTGTGGGGCGAGGAAGTAGGCGATCAGGCCAGCGGCTGCGGCCAATGCCGCCCAAGGCGCCAGCATCCGCAGCGGCTTGCGCAGATCGTCGCGCTGCCAGCGGGTCAGCGGACCGAGCGGCAGCAGCGCCACCAGCGGCGCCATCAGCAGCATGAACATCAGCGCGAAATAGGGCGGACCGACCGAGATCTTGCCCAGCTCAAGCGCGTCGGCCAGCAGCGGGTACAGCGTGCCCAGCAGCACCATCGCGCAGGCGGTGGTCAGCAGCAGGTTGTTGATCAACAGCAGGGTTTCGCGTGAACGGGTGGCGAAGGGTTTGGCGTCGATTTCAGTGTCCGGCGCGCGCAGCGCGTACAGCACCAGCGAGCCGCCGATGACGATGCCGAGGAAAATCAGGATGAACAGTCCGCGCGACGGATCGGCGGCAAAGGCATGCACCGAAGTCAGCACGCCCGAGCGCACGAGGAAGGTGCCGAGCAGCGACAGCGAGAACGCAGCGATGGCCAGCAGCAGCGTCCAACCGCCGAAGCTGCCGCGCTTTTCGGTGGTGGCCTGCGAGTGGATCAGCGCGGCGCCGACCAGCCACGGCATGAAGCTGGCGTTTTCGACCGGATCCCAGAACCACCAGCCGCCCCAGCCCAGTTCGTAATAGGCCCACCAGCTGCCGATCGCGATGCCCAAGGTCAAAAACGCCCAGGCCGCATTGGTCCACGGCCGCGTCCAGCGCAGCCACTGGGCGTCGATGCGGCGTTCGAGCAGGGCGGCGATGGCAAACGCGAACGGCACCGCGAATCCGACGTAGCCGGCGTAGAGCATCGGCGGATGCATGATCAGCCCCGGATCCTGCAGCAGCGGGTTGAGATCGTGGCCCTCGGCGGCGCCGGGCAGGATCCGCGCGAACGGGTTGCTGGTGAACACCAGGAAGGCGAGAAAGCCCAGCGCCACGATGCCCATGACGCCGAGCACGCGCGCCACCACCGCTTCCGGCAGCGACTGCGAGAAGCGCGCCACTGCGGCGGTCCAAATCGCCAGCACCAGCGCCCACAGCAACAGCGAGCCTTCGTGCGAACCCCAGACCGCGGTGAAGCGGTACAGCGTCGGCAGCAGCGAGTTGGAATTGTCGGCGACGTATTTGACCGAGAAATCACCGACCACGAAGGCGTAGGTCAACAGCGCAAAGGCGAGACCGACGGTGAGCAGCTGAAGATAGGCGGCGGGACGTGCGACCGCCATCAGCGCGTGGTCGTTGCGATGCGCGCCCAGCAGCGGCAGCAGCGATTGCATCAAGGCCACCATCAGCGCCAGCGCCAGCGCGATCTGTCCAAGCTCCGGAAGCATTACTGCAGTCCCTCGGCCGGGGTGGCCGGCGGTTCGGCCACGTTGTGCTTGCGGTGGGCCTGGGCCATCTTGTCGGCCACTTCGCGCGGCATGTAGGTTTCATCGTGCTTGGCCAGCACTTCCTCGGCCACGAACAGGTTGCCGCGCATGCGCCCGGTGGCGATCACCGACTGGTTTTCGCGGAACAGGTCGGGAAGGATGCCGGTGTAGACGACCGGCAATTTGGCGTCGCCGTCGTCCACCAGGAAATGGGCTTCCATCGAGCCTGGCGCGCGCTGGAGCGAACCGGCGGCGACCATGCCGCCGAGGCGGAAGCGCGACTGCCCGCTGCTGACGCCGCTGCCGGCGCTGCCGTCGAGCACTTCGTGCGGCGTGTACAGGTAGGCCGCGTTGTGCTGCAGGGCGAGTGCGGCCAGCGCAGTGGCGATGCCGCCTGCGGCGAGCAGGGCGACGACCAGAATCAAACGGCGTTTGCGGGTGGGATGCATGTCGATTTCATCCGCGCGTCAGCGGCGCGGCGGGGTCGGGGGTTTGCGCGGCCTGCGCGCGGTGCTGGCGCTGGCGGATCGCGCGCAGCGCCGAGCGCGCCAGCAGCTTGGGCATGAAGTAGTCCCAGGCCAGCATCGCCGCGAAGACGACGTAGGCGGCGATCACGTAGTTGGCATAGTTCATGGCGCTTCTCCAGGCGCGTCTCCGCAGGCCAGTCGGGTGGCCCACTGTTTGCCCGCCTCGCGGCGCAGATTGTCGGCGCGGGCGCGTGCCAGCAGCGAACCGACGAACCACAGGTGGGTGCCGACGATCATCCACCACAGCGGCGGAGCCATGCTCGGATCCATATGCGACTGGCCAAACAAAACGATGGTCTGGCCCTGATGCAGCGAGTTCCACCACACCACCGACCAGCGGATGACCGGCAGCAGGGCCACGCCAACGATCGCCAGCAGCCCGGCAGCGCGGGCGGCGTTGCGGCGGTCGTCGATGGCCGCGTACAGGCCCATCACCCCCAGATACAGGAACAGCAGGATGAGCTCGGTGGTCAGGCGCGGATCCCAGTCCCACCAGGTGCCCCACATCGGCTTGCCCCAGATCGATCCGGTGGCCAGCGTGACGGCGGTGAAGGCGGCGCCGGTGGGCGCGCAGGCCATCGCCAGGATTTCGCACAGCTTGATTCGCCAGATCAGCGCGATCGCCGAATACAGCGCCATCAGCGCGAAGATGCCCATGCTCATCCACGCCGACGGCACGTGGATGTAGAGGATGCGGAAGCTGTCGCCCTGCTGGTAGTCGGCCGGCACCTGCAGCAGCGCGCCGTAGGCGCCGATCGCAATCGCAAGCAGGCCCGTCAGGTACGCCCAAGGCGCCCAGCGGGTGGCGAAGCGATCAAAGTACGGCGGCGAGCCGAGTTGGTGGAACCAGCGGATCAGCGGGGACATCGTGGCCTGGACAAGGGCGGCTGGAAGCGCCGCCGTGGGCAATCCTGCAAGGATACCAGTCGTGATTCCCGTTCGCGTCTGCGCAAGTCAAGAAACAGCGGGAAAACGCCGATAAAAAGACAGGGCCGGCTTGCGCGCGGCCCTGTCGATGTTTTGCGATGCGAAGCGGACGGCTTCGCACGCATCCGGATTACTGAACCTGGATGCTGCCCTGCATCAGCGCCATGTGGCCCGGGAAGCTGCAGAAGAACTTGTACGGACCGCCGTCCTTGATCCGCGCCACGTCGAAGGTGACCGAAGTGGACTCGCCGCCGCCGATGACCTTGGTGTGGGCGATCACGCGGGCGTCGTCGACCTTGACGTGATCCGGCGTCACGCCGGCGCCATCCTGATCCACGCCTTCCATGTCGGACTGCGCGGTGACGACAAAGTTGTGGCCCATCACGTTGGCGGTCATGGTGCCGGTGTGCTTGAGATTGACCGTGAACTGGGTGCAGCTGGCCGGCACGGTGATCGAATCGGCGTTGTACTGCATCTGGTCGTTGGCCTCGATCGTCGTGGCGCAATTTTCGACAGTTGCAGGCTTGCTGGCAGCAGCTTCCGGCGCAGGCGCGGCTTCGGCAGCGGGAGCTTCGACGGCCGGTGCAGCTTCGGCTGCAGGCGCGGCGCTGTCGGCGGCCGGCGCGGTGGACTGACCGCAGGCGGACAGAGCCAGCACGACGGCGCTGGTGAGGAGAATCTGGCGGAACTTCATTGGGAATACTCCGTGGAATAGGTGAACCGGCCGTTTTGGCCAGAGCGCGTATTGTCCCTGTGTGATTGTTAAGGCGGCATTGATCTGGGGCAAGCGCATTCAGCTTTGCCGACGCGATCGCGCAACCAAACGCTGCTCAGGAGTGCGCGATGCGCAGGGCGGCGGCAGCGGTCAGCGGTGCCAGAGGCAGCAGCAGCGCCAGCCCGGCACCCAAAAACAGCAGCGCGCCGCTGACGTCCAGCCCCTGCGCGCGCGCGGCCACCGCCCCGGCGCCGAACACCAGCACCGGCACGTACAGCGGCAGCGCCAGCAGCGCCAGCAGGATTCCGGCGCGGCGCATGCCGACGGTCAGCGCGGCGACGACGGCGCCGAGCAGACTCAAAATCGGCGTCCCCAGCAGCAGGCTGGTCAGCAGTACCGGCAGTTGTTCGTGCGGCAGATACAGCAACTCGCCCAGCAGCGGCACAACGACGATCACCGGCAGCGCGGTGGTCAGCCAGTGCATCGATGTGCGCACCAGCACCAGCCACCACAACGGCACCGGCGCCAACATCCACTGTTCCAGCGAGCCGTCCTCCAGGTCGCCACGGAACAGGCTGTCGAGCGCCAGCAGGCCGGCCAGCAGCACCGCCAGCCACAGCACCGCGGCGGCCACCGGCGCCAGCGCGCGTGCTTCGCCGCCGAGGCCGAGCGCGAACAGCACCACCGTCAGCAATGCGAACAGCGCCGGCTGCAGCGCGTCGCCGCGGCGCGCCCACAGCAGTTGGGCGTCGCGCACCATCAGCGCGCGGGCGGCCTGCAGCATCATTCGGTACGCCCCGGCAGTTCCAGCAGGCGGGTGCGCACCGGCGGCGCGGCATAGGCACCGTGGGTGGTGATCAGCGCGGCGCCACCGTCGTGCAAATGGGCTTCCACCATGCGGTTGACCAGCGTGATTCCGTCGAGGTCGAGGTTGGCATAAGGCTCGTCGAGCAGCCACAGCGGCGCCGGCGACAGCCACAGCCGGGCCAGGCCGAGGCGTTTTTTCTGTCCGGCCGACAGCGTCCGCAGCGGCGCGTCTTCAAAGCCGGCCAGCCTGACCAGCGCCAGCGCGGCTTCCCGCGACTGGCCCGGACGCTGGCCGTGCAGCCCGCACAGGCAGCGCAGGTTCTGCAGCGCGCTCAAATCCGCCTTCAATCCGGGCAGATGACCGAGATAGGCCATGCGCTGGGCGCGCAGCGACGGATCGGCGGGCATGGATTCAATTTCGATGGTGCCGGCATCGGCGCGCAACAGTCCGGCCAATACTCGCAGCAGGGTGGTTTTGCCGGCGCCGTTGCCACCTTGCACCAGCAGCGCCTCGCCGGCGGCCAACGTGAACGCCAGCGGTCCGAAAATCGGAAGTTCGTCGCGCGAGAAGGCGAGTCCGCGCACGGAGAGCAGGGGGCTGCTGGACGAATGGGCACAAGACATGGACTGTCGATTCTACCGGCACGACCCAACATCACGGAGTATGTCCCCGTGATTTCGTAAACTGCCCGTGTCCACTCACGAAGCCTTGGCGATGCACATCGAAACCAAATTACCGAAGGTCGGCACCACCATTTTCACCGTGATGTCGCAGCTCGCGGTCGAGCACGGCGCGGTCAACCTCGGACAGGGCTTTCCGGACTTTCCGCCGCCGCAGCGGTTGATCGATGCGCTGGACCGGGCGATGCGCGAGGGGCACAACCAGTACGCGCCGATGAGCGGCATCCCTTCACTGCGCAAGGCCATCGCCGACAAGACCGAGCGCTGCTACGGTTGGCGTCCGGACGTGGATACTGAAATCACGGTCACCAGCGGTGCGACCGAAGCCATTTTCGACGTGGTCCACGCGGTGGCGCAGGCGGGCGATGAGGTGATCGTTCTCGATCCCTGCTACGACTGCTACGAACCGGCGATCGACCTGGCCGGTGCCACGGCCGTCCACGTCGCGCTGGATCCGGAAAGCTTCGCGCCCGACTGGAACGCCGTGCGGCGCGCGATCACGCCGAAGACGCGGCTGCTGATGATCAACAGCCCGCACAACCCGTCCGGCGCGACGTTGACCGCAGCCGATCTGCGCACGCTGCAGGAGATCCTCGAAGGCACCGACATCTTGCTGCTCAGCGACGAGGTCTACGAGCACATCGTGTTCGACGGCGCACGCCACGAGTCGGTGCTGCGCTATCCGACGCTGCGCGAGCGCGCGTTCGTGATATCGAGCTTCGGCAAGACCTACCACTGCACCGGCTGGAAGATCGGCTACTGCATCGCGCCGCCGGCGCTGTCGGCGGAATTTCGCAAGGTGCACCAGTACAACGTGTTCTGCACGTTTGCGCCGGCCCAGCACGCCTTTGCCGCCATGCTGGACAAGCAGCCGGAGCACTACGAAACGCTGGGCGCGTTCTATCAGGGCAAGCGCAACCGCTTCCGCGCGCTGCTGGAATCGACGAAGCTGCGGCCGCTGCCGGTGCCGGGAGGCTATTTCCAACTGGTCGACTATTCAGCGGTCAGCGATCTGCCGGATCTGGAATTCGCGCGCTGGCTGACCGTCGAACACGGCGTCACCGGCATTCCGCTGTCGCCGTTTTATGCCAGGCCGCCCGCCGGCCAACGCCTGCTGCGGCTGTGCTTCGCCAAGAGCGATGCGACGGTGGTGCGCGCCATCGAGCGGTTGGCCAAACTGTAGCGAAGGGAGGTTTGCATGCGCCTGTCCAACCTGTTTGCGATGCTGTTTGCCCTGGTCGTCACGGCCGCTGTGGTTGGATTGGGCTGGAGGACGCTGCAGACGCGTCCGCTGCAAGAGGCGAAGCCGGTGACGACGCGGGGTCTGAACGACATTTATTTCGGCATGGGCTGCTTCTGGGGCGCGGAAAAGCGCCTGCGCGCCGTGCCCGGGGTGGCCGAGATCGAAGTTGGCTACGCCGGCGGCGATGCGCCGCACGTGGGCTATCGGGACGTGCTGGACGAAGAAGGCCGGATCCGCACCGGTGCCAGCCACGCGCGCAATCACGCCGAGGTGGTGCGGGTGCGCTATGACGCCGGTCGCACCGATCCGGCGGCACTGCTGGCCGCGTTCTGGGAAGGACACGACCCGACCCAGGTCGGCGGGCAGGGCAACGACCTCGGCAGCAACTACCGCAGCGCGATCTACTACACCGCGCCGGAACAGAAGGCGTTGGCCGAGCAGAGCCGCGACATCTATCAACGCGCGTTGACCCGCGCCGGCTTTGGGCCGATCACCACCGAGATCCTGCCGCTGCGCCACTACAACCGTGCCGAAGAAGCGCATCAGGACTATCTGCTGAAGAATCCGAACGGCTACTGCGGCCTCGGCGGCACCGGGGTGAACTACGCGCTCGACGCTCCGCAGTCGGAGCTTGCGCGGCTCGACGGCGCCGCCCTGCAGCGTGACGCGCAGCTGGTCGTTTTCGAGGCCGAAGACTGCCCGTACTGCGAGCGCTTCGATGCCGAGGTGCTGCACGACTGGAAGGCGGAGCTGCCGTTCGTACAGACCCGCGTTGCGCAAGCGCCGACCGGCTGGTCGCTGTCCGGTCCGCTGCTGGGCACGCCGACCGTGGTGCTGTTCCGAAACGGTATGGAAGTGGCGCGCAGGACCGGCTACACGGGCGATCCGAAAGCGTTCTGGCACTGGCTGGGCGTGCAGCTGCTGACGCCCGAGCAACAGCGCATTGCATTCGAAAGCGGCACCGAGCTGCCGGGCACCGGCGCGAACCTGAGCGAGCGTCGGCCCGGCACCTATTTCGATCCGATCACCGGCAAGCCGCTGTTCCGTAGCGATGCCAAATTCGACAGCAGCTGCGGCTGGCCGAGCTTCTTCGAACCGATGGCCGGCGCGCTGGAGTTTCTGCGTGACGACAGTCTTGGAATGCACCGCATCGAGGTGCGCAGCGCAAGTTCCGGCATTCACCTGGGCCACGTCTTCGACGACGGCCCGCCGCCGACCGGCAAGCGCTACTGCATCAACGGCAATGTCCTGAAATTCGTCCCGGATCCGGTGACGGCCGCGGCCTCTTGACCCGGCCTGTCCCGGAAGGGGCCAACGATTGTTGGAGTTGAAATGCAAGATCTTCGTGTTTCCATCGTTCAAGGTGAAACCCGCTGGCACGACCCCGCCGCCAACCGCGACTACTACGGCGCGCTGATCGCACCGCTGCGCGGCATGACCGATCTGGTCGTGCTTCCGGAAACCTTCACCAGCGGCTTTTCCAACGACGCCATCGGCAGCGCCGAGGACATGCACGGCCCGACCGTGGCCTGGCTCAAGGAACAGGCCGCGGCGCTGGATGCCGCGATCACCGGCAGCGTGCAACTGCGCACCGAGGCGGGCGTATTCAACCGGATGCTGCTGGCCACGCCCGACGGCCGCGTCGAGCATTACGACAAGCGCCATCTGTTTTCGTATGCGAAGGAAAACGAACGCTATGCGCCGGGCAGCGAGCGCATCGTGGTCGACTGGAAGGGGTGGCGGATCTTGCTGCAGGTCTGCTACGACCTGCGTTTCCCGGTATTTTCGCGCAACCGTTTCGACGCCGCGCGCGCGTCCGGCGCCGATTACGATCTGGCGCTGTACGTGGCCAACTGGCCGTCGGCGCGCGCCTATCCGTGGAAGACCCTGCTGCGGGCGCGGGCAATCGAGAACGTCTGTTTCGTGGTCGGGGTGAACCGAACCGGCACCGACGGCAACGGGCTGCACTACTCCGGCGACAGCGCGGTGGTCGATTTTCTCGGCCATCCGCTCAGCGAAGCCGGCGATACCGAACTGGTGAGCACCACCACGCTGCAGGCGGAAGAGCTGCTGGCCCACCGCGAGCGCTTCCCGGCGCTGCGCGATGCCGACCGGTTTGCGCTTGCCGGGGCGGCCGCTTCATGAAGTGGGTGCCGCCGCACGGGTTGCTTGTGCCCGACAGAGTTGGGAGCGTGCGGCGATGAAGGATTTGTTCAGCGTCGTGATTCCAGCGTTCAATGCGGCGGAGTTCTTGCGCGATGCGCTGGCTTCCATCGCACGCTCGGATGCACTTGATCGCCTTGATCGAATCATCGTTATTGACGACGCTTCCACCGATGCGACATCCAAGGTGGCCAGACGCGCGTTGGCCGAATTCAATCTGCCCGGGATCGTGCTGCGCAATCCGGAAAACCTTGGTGCCAGCGCCAGCCGAGCGCGCGGCTACGCGCAGATGGATAGCCCGCTGGTCGCCTGCGTCGATGCCGACGACCTGTGTTCGAGCAACCGGTTTTCCGATCCGCTGCGCCTGCTCGAAAACCCGAAAATTCAACTGGTCGGCGGCGATCTGGTGATGTTTCCGGATCCGCGTTTTCCGCCGGCGCGCGGCACCCTGCCTTTCTCCAGCGACCAGCGCATCCGCATGCCGACGGGTGGCGAGGACATTGCCGCGACGCTGGTATTCCATTGCCCGATCTATGCCAGCACCATGACCTTCCGGCGTTCTGCACTCGATGCGATCACGCTTCCGCAAACCCGCGTCGGCGAGGACTGGTTGACCGTGCACCGCATCGTGCAGGCGTTCGGCGCAGGCGCCGTGGCCAATACCGGCAGCGTGCTGATGCGCTACCGGCGGCACGCGCGCCAGCTCACCCGCAACGCCTTCATCGACAACACGCCGGTGCATCCGGTGTGGGACGAAATCCTGTGGCAGGCGCTGGGCATCCGCGCCAGTTCCGACGAACTGGAATTGCACGCGAAGTTTTCGCCGCCAAGTTGCAAGCCGGCCCCGGCCCCGCGTGAGTGGGCGCGCTGGCTGGCGTGGAGCGCAAAGCTGGAAGCGGCCGCGCAGCAGAAAAATTACGTTCCCGCGGCGATGCGGCGCACGCTGCACGAAATCCGCGTCGAACTGGAATCGGCGCATGGCAAGAAAGCGATCGACGCGATCCTGCAGCGGCAAACCCTGTCGTTGCAGGAAGATGTCTTCTGATCGTCGTAACGCAATCTCGATGGGGCGTTGGTCGTCGACCAAGGCAACGCCGATCAAGTCGGCGTTGCCGCGCGTCATGGATGGCGCGCCTGCGGATCAAGCTGGCAAGTGCTTGATCCGGCGTTGCCTCAACCGACCCGTGGTTCGAAGGTCGCCGTGAAGTGCCGCAATTGCTTCGGCTCGGAAACGATCCGGTAGCCGCGCAGATCTTTGGCGTCGGCTGCGACCTGCTGGCAGACCTCGATCACGTAATCGATGTGGCTTTGGGTGTAGGTGCGGCGCGGGATCGCCAGCCGCACCAGATCCAGCGCGGCCGGCGTTTCGCTGCCGTCGGCATGGCGGCCGAACATGACGGTGCCGATTTCGCAGCCGCGGATGCCGCCGGCTTGGTACAGCGCGACCGCCAGTGCCTGCCCGGGGTATTGCAGCGGCGGGATGTGCGGCAGCAGTGCGCGGGCGTCGAGATAGACGGCGTGGCCGCCGATCGGCTGCACGACCGGAATGCCGGACTGGAGCAGCGCCTCGCCCAGATAGGCGGTGGAGCGGATGCGGTAGCGCAGATAGTCGTGGTCGACCACTTCCTTCAGACCCTGCGCGAGCGCTTCCAGATCGCGTCCGGCCAGCCCGCCGTAGGTGGGAAAGCCTTCGGTCAGGATCAACAGGTTGCGGCACTGTTCGGCGATGGCATCGTCGTTGAGCGCCAGCCAACCGCCGATATTGCCCATCGGATCCTTCTTGGCGCTCATGGTCATGCCGTCGGCCAGTTGCGCCATCTCGCGCACGATGTCGGCGACGGCGCGGTCCTGCTGGCCGGGCTCGCGCTGGCGGATGAACCAAGCGTTTTCAGCGAAGCGGCAGGCGTCAAGATAAAGCGGAACACCGTGCTTCTTGCAGGTCGCCGAGACTTCGCGCAGGTTGGCCAGGCTCACCGGCTGGCCGCCGCCGGAATTGTTGGTGATGGTCATCATCACCACCGGCACCTTGCCGGCGTTCCCGCGCAGGAAGGCATCCAGCGCAGCGGTGTCCATATTGCCCTTGAAGGGATGCTGCGCGGCCGGGTCGCGGCCTTCGGCAATCACCAGATCCGAGGCCTGCGCGCCGGTGTATTCGATATTGGCGCGGGTGGTGTCGAAGTGGGTGTTGCTGGGAATGGTCTTGCCGCTGCCGCCGAGTACGGTGAACAGGATTTTTTCCGCCGCGCGGCCTTGGTGGGTCGGAATGACGTGCTTGAACGGAAACAACTCCTGCACCGCCTTGCGGAAGATATCGTAGGACGGGCTGCCGGCGTAGGACTCGTCGCCATGCTGGATCGCCGCCCACTGGTCGCGGCTCATCGCGCCGGTGCCGGAATCGGTCAGCAGATCGATCAGCACGTCTTCGGAGTGCAGGTTGAACAGGTTGTAGCCGGCGGCGGCGACCGCCTCGCGGCGGTGCCGGGCGGTGGTCATCTTCAGCGGGGCGACCGACTGGATGCGAAAGGGTTCGATGATGGTGCGAAATTCCACGACGGTCTCCGGAAACGACGGCGGCCGCCAGGTGCGACCGCGGGCAATGATGCAAACAGGTGAGGCCCGTTTGTCAAATCAGGCGCTGCGCGGGCGTTTCCCTGCGGCAAACACTTGAACGCGTACGGGCCTAGAATGGCGACATGCGCGGACATGGCGAATACAAGGTGCCCGGGGGGAAGCTGGTGGTGGCGGATATCGTGATCGTCGGCGGCCGTCTGGTTGATGTGGCGATGAGCGGCGATTTTTTCCTGGAGCCGGATACCGCGCTTGCCGCAGTCAATGCCGCGCTGCGCGGTCAGTTGGTGGATATGGATCGCGCCGCGCTGGCCGGAATCGTGCAGCGCAGCCTGCCGGAGGAGGTGCGCATGTTCGGAGTCGACGCCGAAGGCTTTGCGGTGGCGCTGCGGCGCGCGATCGAAAGCGGAGAGCGGGCATGAGCGCGCGCTGGGATGATTTCGAGTGGCAGCTGGTGCACGATGCGCCGCAGCCCCCATCGCTGCACATGGCGTTGGACGAGGTCATCACCGACGAAGTGGCCGCAGGCCACCGCGCGCCGACGCTGCGGGTGTGGGAGTGGGCCGCGCCTGCGGTCGTGATCGGACGCTTCCAGTCGCTGCGAAACGAGGTCGATCCGGACGGTGCGCAGCGTCACGGGATCGAAGTCGTGCGCCGGATCACCGGCGGCGGCGCAATGTTCATCGAACCGGGCAACACCATCACCTATTCGCTGTCGGCGCCGGAGTCGCTGGTGGCGGGGATGTCGTTCGAGCAGTCCTACGCGTTCATGGATGCGTGGGTGCTGGAGGCGCTGCTCTCGCTCGGGATCGAGGCCTGGTACCAGCCGCTCAACGACATCGCCTCGAAGGCGGGCAAGATCGCCGGCGCGGCGCAGATGCGGCGCGGCAAGGCGGTGCTGCACCACGTCACCATGGCCTACGACATCGACGCCGACAAGATGCTCGAAGTGCTGCGCATCGGTCGCGAAAAGCTGTCCGACAAGGCGACCCAGAGTGCGAACAAACGGGTCGACCCGCTGCGCAGCCAGACCGGTCTGCCGCGCGAGGAGGTCATTGCGCGGATGATCGAAACCTTCCGTGCATCGCATGGTTTGCGCGACGATGCGGTGCGGCACGAGGAAATGCTGCGCGCGCAGGAATTGGCCCGCGAAAAATTCGCAACCGCGCAGTGGACCGGCATCGTCGCTTGAGTGGACCGGCATCGTCGCTTGAAGCGTTCGCCCGCATCGATCGAATGTCGGGGTCGACTTGCCGGCGGTTCGACCTGTGGGTACGGCATCAACCTGCAATGACGGAAGCATCACATTGCGTTGGCTAGGATGGCGAGGTCTGTCCAAACAAGGAGTGTTTCCATGTCCAACGTGACCTTCCACGGCAACCCGATTCAGGTCGGCGGCCAATTCCCGCAGGTCGGTGCGCAGGCGCCGCAGTTCAAGCTGGTCGCCGGCGACCTGAGCGAAAAGGGGCTGGCCGATTTTGCCGGCAAGCGCAAGGTTCTCAATATCTTCCCGAGCATTGACACCGGCGTGTGTCAGGCTTCGGTTCGTCACTTCAATCAGGATGCCGCCGGCCTGAACAATGCCGCGGTGCTGTGCATTTCCGCCGACCTGCCGTTCGCGCAGGGACGCTTCTGCGGCGCCGAAGGCATCGCCAACGTTACCATGCTCTCGATGATGCGCGGCCGCGAGTTCCTGAAGGACTACGGCGTGGCCATCGAAACCGGCCCGCTGGCTGGCCTTGCCGCCCGCGCCGTGGTTGTACTCGACGAGAACGACAAGATCCTGCATGCGCAGATGGTGCCCGAAATCGGCCAGGAACCCGACTACGCGGCGGCGCTGGGTGCGCTGGGCTGATCGCTTGCAACAGGCGATAAAGGCAAAGGGCGCCCTGAGGCGCCCTTTTTGTTGCATGTGCCCAAAGCGTCACTTCGTGAAGCTGACCTCGATTGAGCTGTAAAACGGCGCTTTGGGCGGGGTGAACACGGTTTTGTCGCGCAGGTAGCGCTGCAGGCAGATCGCCAGCGGCGATGGGCCCTGGCGCCATGTTTGCTGGACGCGCCCGTTGCCGTCGAGCTGCATGACGACGGTGAACGCGGTGAAATCGTTGCGCAGGTCGTCGCGGGCGCAGGCGGCAATGCCTGCGTCGAGCAGTTGTCCCTGGGCGGCGAGCATGTCCTCGTGGGCCTTGCCGGTGACGCTGGCTTCATCGGCATCGGCGCGGAGCTTGGCGTCCGGATAGTCCGTCGGCTGGACTGCGCTGCCGACAGGTGCGGTCTGCGGTGCGGCAAGCAGCAGGGCGGCAAGCAGGTGGATCAGCATGGTCGAACCTCCGGACAATGGTGCTTGTTAGCTTAAGGCAACGCTGATTCGGTCAGCGTTGTTTCAAGTCTTAACGTCCGCCGCCGCGCGGGCCACGCGGGCCGCCGCGCCCCCCCGGATGCGGTGCGCCTCCGGGACGCGGGCCACCGCCAGGGCGACCACCGGGGCCTCCACCGCCAGGGCGACCGCCGGGACCCCCGCCGCCAGGGCGGCCGCCGGGCCCCCCGCGGCTTGGGCGACCGCTGCCGGGGTAGCTGCTGCCGGGGCGTGAAGGCGAGCGACGATTGCCGGGTTGGGCGGCGTCGCCATGGGCATGGTCGGATGGGAAATACGGTGCATTGCCGGGGTGGCCGTACGGGCGCGCGGGGCGCTGCGGGCGGGCGTCGCCCGCCGTGCCTGCGGTTGCCGGGCCACGCGGCTTGAACTGCTTCGGGCCACGGCCGCCCGGATTGCGGTGGCCGCTGGGCCCGGTGTCCACGCCTTCAGGCACATACCAGGTGCGCATCGCGGCGGGATTGCCAGCGTCGCGATGTTCGCCGGGCTTCATGCGCTGTCCGGGCTGGCGCGGGCCTTTGACCTTCAGCCGCTTGTTGGCCTGATTGGCGGCCTGTTCGCCGCTGACGGTCAATCCGCCGGGTGGCTTGCGGTTGCCGCGTCGGCCGCGGTCTTCCCGCACATTGTCGAAGCGACGCAGCTCGCGGCCTTCATCGGCGGTGTTGTGGCCGCCGACGTAGCCGTGGCTGCGCGCATTGCCGGTCACCACCGTCTTGTTGGCCTTGCGCTGGCCGAGCACGGGCATCAGGGTCAGCGCCGAAGGCGCGCCGTTTTCCAGACCCAGCGCATTGCGCAGCGCATCGACTTCGACCTGCGGCAGCTCCTGCGAATGGCCGCGCAGCAGCGGCTGCGGCAGGCGCACCTGACCGTAGCGGATCCGCTTCAGGCGCGAGACCTGGCAGCCCTGCGATTCCCACAGCCGGCGCACTTCGCGATTGCGGCCTTCCTTGAGCAGCACCCGGAACCAGTCGTGGCGGCTGTCTTCGGGCATGTGGCTGCCGCCGATGCGTTCGATTTCGTCGAACTTGGCCGGGCCGTCTTCCAGCGCCACGCCGCGAGCGAGGCGATCGGCCAGCTTGTCGCTCACGTTTTCCTCGCCTTCCGGCGCGCGCACGCGGCAGACGTATTCGCGTTCGACCTCGTGGCTCGGATGCATCAAGGCGTTGGCCAGCTCGCCGTCGGTGGTGAGCAGCAACAAGCCGGTGGTGTTGATGTCGAGCCGGCCGATCGCGATCCAGCGCGCGCCCTTGAGCGCGGGCAGGGCGTCGAAGATGGTCGGCCGGCCTTCCGGATCTTCGCGGGTGGTCACTTCGCCTTCCGGCTTGTTGTACATCAGCACCCGCGACGGTTCGGTCAGCGCGCTGGCGACGAAGGTGCGGCCGTCGATTTCGATCTTGTCGCCGCCGGTGACGCTCATGCCGGTTTGGGCGGTCTCGCCATTGACCTTGATCAGGCCGCTGGCGATGCGCTGCTCCAGCGCACGGCGCGAACCGAGGCCGGCCTGCGCCAGCACCTTGTGCAGGCGTTCGCTGATCGCGGCGGCCGAAGTGTCGCCGACGCGTTTCAGGCTCAGCGGGCGGCGGGGTGTTTCATCATTCATGGGTTGGCTCCGACGATGCGGCAGTTGCGTCGTCTGTGGGTTCGTTGTTCGGGGCGTCGTTGGACGCTGGGGGTGTGCTCATTTCTTCGCTGGGAGGGGCCACCTGCGCGATCGGCAGCTGCGGCTCGAGTTCGCCGATGTCCTTGAGTTCCGACAACGGCGGCAGGTCGTCGAGGCGCTTGAGGCCGAAGTAGTCGAGGAAGGTCTTGGTGGTGGCGAGCAGTTCCGGTTTGCCGGGCACGTCGCGGTGGCCGACGACGCGGATCCAGTCGCGCTCTTCCAAGGCCCGCAGCAGATTGCTGTTGGTCGACACGCCGCGGATCTGTTCGATTTCGCCGCGGGTGATTGGCTGCCGGTAGGCAATCAACGCGAGCACTTCGAGCGTGGCGCGAGTGTACTTGGTCTGGCGTTCGGTCCACAGCCGCGCCACCCACGGATGCACGTCGGAGCGCACCTGAAAGCGCCAGCCGGAGGCGACTTCCATCAGTTCGACGCCGCGCGCGCCGGTCTCGGCCAGCTCCCGCAGCGCCGCTTCGATGCTGCCTTCCGGCGCCGGTGCGTCGAGCGTGAACAAGCCCTGCAGCTGCGCCGCTGTCAACGGCTGGCTGGAGGCCAGCAGCGCGGCTTCGACGATCCGGGTGACGAGGGTTTGATCAATTTCGGTCATGCGTTTGGCTCGGTTTCGTCATCGAATTCGCTGGACAGCGCGTCCGCCGCGGGAATGTCGCCGGACGCCAGCGATTTCACATAGATCGGCGCGATGCCCCGGCCATCCTCGGATCCGTGATCCTGAATGACGTCGATTAACTGCTCCTTGGCCAACGTGAGCAGGCCGAGGAAGGTGACGACCACGCCGAGCCGGCCTTCTTCCGCTGCGAACAGCGATTCGAAGCGATGGAAGGCGCCATCTTCCAGCCGTTCCAGCAGTTCGCTCATGCGCTGGCGCACGCTCAGCGGGTCGCGCCGGATCGCGTGCTGGGTGAACAGCTCCGCGCGCTGCAGGACTTCGTGCAGGGCCAGCAGCATCTCGCGGATCTCCACCGGCGGCGGCAGCCGCACCGTGGCACGTTCCGGGACGTGGGCGCTGACCGTGGCCGTGTCGCGTTCCAGCCGGGGCAGGGTGTCGATGTCCTCGGCGGCCTTGCGGTAGCGCTCGTATTCCTGCAGGCGGCGCACCAGGTCGGCGCGCGGGTCGTCCTCAAGGCCTTCCTCGCTGGGCGGGCGCGGCAGCAGCATGCGCGATTTGATCTCGGCCAGGATCGCGGCCATGACCAGATATTCGGCGGCCAGCTCGAAGCGCAGCTCGTGCATGGTCTGGATGTAGTCGACGTACTGGCGGGTGATCTCGGCGACCGGGATGTCGAGGATGTCGAGGTTCTGCCGGCGGATCAGATAGAGCAGCAGGTCCAGCGGCCCTTCGAAGGCTTCGAGGATGATCTCCAGCGCATCCGGCGGGATGTACAGATCCTTCGGGATTTCCGAAAGCGGCTGGCCGAGCACCACCGCCAGCGGCATTTCCTGCTGCTGGGGCGGCGTAGTGCCATTCGCGCTGTTGGCCGCGGCCACGGTGTCGCTGCGGGTTTCGGGTGTCATCGGTTGGCGGCCCCCCTCCGGGCCACGCCTGGTTTGCTATGGCCGTTTGCGGCCGGATGTGCGGGTTGCGTTGCGTCCGCCTGCCATCACGCGACGACGGCACGACCGCTGGGTCCCGTCGGTGGATCGATGGCAAGTCAGGGGCGGATCGGTAGGCGCGCCGGCGGGGTGACGACGCACGTTCGCGCAACCGAGCCGAAAACGTACGGCGCTAGCCTACGCATTCGCCGGCGGGCTGTCCACTGGGCAAGGCTACAATGCCGGCAACGGTTCATGGAGGCGGCGGGCGATGTGGTATGTGATCCAGGGGTTCGACGGGCCCGACGTATTGGCACACAGGAAGGCGGCGCGCGCCGACCATCTGGCGCGGCTGACCCATCTGCGCGACGACGGTCGGCTGCTGCTGGCTGGCCCCTGTCCGGCCATCGATGCCGAAGATCCGGGGCCGGCCGGGTTCACCGGCAGCGTGGTCATTGCGCACTTTCCTTCGATGGAGGACGCGCGCGCCTGGGCTGACGCCGATCCGTATTGCGTGGCCGGCGTCTACCAGCGGGTGGATGTGCGTCCGTTCTGCAAGGTGCTGCCGTGAGCACCGGTTGGACCGAAGCCGACATCCCGAGCCTAAGCCCGGGCCGGATGCTGCGCATGCGCGAATTGCTGGCCGCGGCGCTGGCGCCGCAGGCGCTGGACATTCGCGACGACAGCCATCTTCACGCCGGCCATGCCGGCAGCCGGCATGGGCAAGGCCATTTCAGCGTCGAGATCGTCAGCGCGAGTTTTGCCGGCATGTCGCCGGCAGCGCGGCACCGGATGGTGTATTCGGCATTGGGCGAACTGCTGCAGACCGATATCCACGCGCTGTCGATTGCCGCACGCACCCCAGGCGAGTCGGGTTGAGGCTCGCTATACTCGACCTGTCGCGAACTGGTTTTGTGTTGTTATACAATATAAAAATCAATTAGTTATCTACACATATTAATCTAATACATCATGCGACGCCCGCCGCGTCGCGAAGGTACGCGACTGCCGCATGCGCCTGTCCACGATCAAGCTGTCCGGTTTCAAATCATTCGTCGATCCCACCACGCTGCACCTGCCGACCAATATGACCGGCATCGTGGGGCCGAACGGCTGCGGCAAGTCCAACATCATCGACGCCATCCGCTGGGTCATGGGCGAATCGGCCGCCAGCCGACTGCGCGGCGATGCGTTGACCGACGTGATCTTCTCGGGCAGCTCCGCGCGCAAACCGGTGTCGCAGGCCAGCGTCGAACTGATCTTCGACAACTCCGACCACACCATCGCCGGCGCCGCTTCCATGGGGAGCGTGGCGGCTTTCAACGAAATCTCGGTCAAGCGCACGGTCGGCCGCGACGGTCAGAGCACCTACTCCCTCAACGGCGGCAAGTGCCGCCGCCGCGACATCACCGATCTGTTCCTCGGCACCGGCCTCGGTCCGCGCAGTTATTCGATCATCGAGCAGGGCATGATTTCGCAGGTGATCGACGCCAAGCCCGAGGAGCTGCGCGTCTACCTGGAAGAAGCCGCCGGCATTTCCAAATACAAGGAACGCCGGCGCGAAACCGAAACCCGGATCCGCCATACCCGCGAGAACCTCGATCGCCTCGGCGATCTGCGCGAGGAAATCGACAAGCAGCTCCAGCATCTTGCACGTCAGGCCAAGCAGGCCGAGCAGTACACCGCGCTGCAAGAGCGGCGCAAGGAACAAGACGCGCAGTGGCGCGCGCTGGAATACCGCACCCTCGATGGCCAACTGCAGGCGCTGCGCGCGGACATGGCGCGCGATGAAACCCGCCTTGAGGAACTCGTTGCCGGCCAGCGCCGCGCCGAGAGCGCTTTGGAAGAAGGCCGCACGCAGCGCGAACGTGCCAGCGAAACGCTCAATCAGGCGCAGGCCGCGGTGTACGAGGCCAGCGGCGCGCTGGCGCGGGTCGAGCAGCAGATCGCCCACCAGCGCGAGCTGGCCGTACGCCTGCAGCGCGCCCGCGATGAGGCCGGCACGGCGCTGGACGAACTGGGCGGACAGATCGAAGCGGATCACGGCCGCCTGGAAGGGTTGCGCGCCGCGGTTGCAGAGGCGACGCCCCAGCTGGAAGCGTTGCAGAGCGACGACCATGAACGCCAGCAGGCGCTGCGGGAAACCGAATCCCAGCTGGCCGACTGGCAGCAGCGTCGCGACGCGCATGCGCGCGAGCAGGCCGAATCAACCCGCGCGGCCGACGTGGATCGCACCCGCATCGAGCACCTCGACCGCCAGATTCTCGACGCCGGCAGGCGCTCGCAGCAGCTGCGCGACGAACACGCCGGGCTGGATCTGGCGGCGCTGGCCGCAGCGTTGGTCGAGATTGAAGCCGGCTGCGCAACGGGCAAGACCTCGGTGCAGACGCTGACCGAGCAGGTCGAGGCCGGGCGCAATGCCGGCGCGCAGGTGCAGGAACAGCAGCGACAGCTGCAGGGCGAACAAGCCGAGCTGCGCAAACGCCTGCAGGCCGCGCGCGGTCGGCTGGCTTCGCTGGAGACCTTGCAGGCGGCCGCGCTCGGACAGGAGCAGGGCGCCGGAGCGCACTGGCTGCAGGCGCACGGGCTGGGTGATACGGCGCGCCTGGGGGAACGGCTGGACGTGGCCGAGGGTTGGGAAACGGCGGTGGAAACCGCGCTCGGCCAGTTGATCGAAGCCGCACTGGTTGCAACGCCCGAAGGACTGGGTTCAACGCTGGTGGACGCGCTGGCGGAGTTGGCCGAAGACCGGGTCGCACTGGTCGTCGATGCGACCGATGCGGCAAGCCCAAGCCACTACGCGCCGACCTCGCTGGCCGCCCGCGTGTCCGGGCCGCGCGCGGTGCGCGAGGTGCTGGCGCGGATCCACGGCGCCGACACGCTGGAACAGGCGCGTGCGCTGCTTGCGCAGATTCCTGCGGGCCACAGCGTCATCACTCGCAGCGGCGAGCGGCTCGGCAGCGGGTGGGCGCAGGCGGCGCGTCCCGACGCCTCGCGGCAGGGCGTGTTGGTGCGTGAAAAAGAGATCCACGCACTGCGTCAGCAGATCGAAGCCGAGATTGCGCGCGAGGCCGAACTGGACGCAGAACTGGCGCGGTTGCGCGATGCTTTGCGCGACGCCGAGCAGCAGCGCGAGGACGCCCAGCGCCAGCTCTATCAGGCCCACCGCAATCTCTCGGAACTGTCCGGACGGCTGCAAAGCGCGCAGGGACTGCTGGACGGCGCGCGCGGCAGGATCGAACGCATCGACGCCGATTTGTCCCAACTCGATGAAGGACTGCAGGCCAATCAGAGCGCGGCGGCCGAAGCACGTCAGCGGCTGGATGCGGCCGTGCAGCGCATGGGCGAACTGGAAACCGCGCGGCTCGCGCTGGAGCAGGAACGCCAGCGCGTGGCCAGCGCGCGGGAAGCTGCGCGGGACGCCGCACGGCAGTCGCGCGAAGCCGCCTACGCGGTGGCGTTGGCGCTGGAAACCCGGCGCACCCAGATGGATGCGCTGGTGCAGGCACTGCAGCGCATGGATTCGCAGAAAGGCCAGCTCGGCACACGGATCGACGACCTTGCTTCACAGCTGGCCGACGGCGGCAGCCAGTCGCAGACGCTAGAGAGCCAGCGCCAGACCACGCTGGCGCAGCGCGTGCACGCCGATCAGGGGCTGGCGCAGGCGCGCGCGGCGCTGGAAGCGGTCGATGCCGAACTGCGCCATCAAGAGCAGTTGCGCCACCGGTGCGACGCGCAGGCGTTGCAGCAGCGCGAAGCGATCGGCCAGCGACGGCTGGAGCGGCAGGCGCTGGAATTGAAGGCCGACCAGTACCGTCAGGCCATCGTCGCGGGTGGTTTCGCCATTGACGATGTGCTCGCGCAGCTTTCCGAAGACGCCGATCCGGCGGCGTGGGAACAGGCCGTGCAGGATCTGGACGGCAAGCTGCGTCGGCTGGAGCCGGTCAATCTTGCCGCGATCGCCGAACACGCCGAAGCGGCCAAGCGCAAGGACTATCTCGATGCCCAAAACGACGACCTGACGTCGGCGCTGGACACGCTGGAGGAGGCGATCCGCAAGATCGACCGCGAAACCCGCAGCCGGTTCAAGGACACCTTCGACCGCGTCAACGCCGGCATCCAGGAGCTGTATCCGCGCCTGTTCGGCGGCGGCCACGCCTATCTCGAATTGACCGGCGAGGATCTGCTGGACACCGGCGTATCGATCATGGCGCGCCCGCCCGGCAAACGGGTGTCCAACATCTCGCTGCTGTCCGGCGGCGAGAAGGCGATGACCGCGGTGGCGCTGGTGTTTTCGATCTTCCGGCTCAATCCGGCGCCGTTTTGCCTGCTCGATGAAGTCGATGCGCCGCTGGACGAGGCCAACGTCGGCCGATTCACCGCGTTGGTCACCGAAATGAGTCAGGCGGTACAGTTCCTGTTCGTGACCCACAACAAAGCCACCATGGAGGCCGCGCAGCAACTGTTGGGCGTGACCATGCGCGAGCCCGGCGTGTCGCGGCTGGTGTCCGTGGATCTGGCTGAAGCCGCGCGCCTGGCCGGCGCCGTATAAGGAGGCGAAACGATGTCGGACCTGTCCCTGTTGCGCATCGGCATCGCGGTGGCGGTGGCGCTGCTGCTGGGCGCGATTATTTTCTTCGGACGCAGCCCCAAGGGAGCGCGCGACCTGCGCGGCGATCGCGGACGCGGCGGCGACGGTCGCCACGAACCTTCGCTGGGCGAGCAGCTGGCGGGCAGCTGGGGCAAGGCGCCGGCGGCGCAAGGCGAGTTGCCGCTGCCGCAAGAGCCGCCCATGGCCGAGCCCGGGCAGCGACCGAACGACGACTACGACAAGATCCTTTCCCTGTACGTTGCGGCCAAGGCCGGCAATCTGCTGCACGGCCCCGACATCGTGGTGGCGGCCGAGAAGGCCGGCCTGACCTACGGCTACATGGGCATCTACCATCGCCTGGTCGACGGACGCCCGGAAGCCGGGCCGATCTTCAGCGTGGCCAATATCGTCAAGCCGGGCAGTTTCGACCTTCCCAATATCGCGGCGATGGAAACCCCGGCGCTGGCCTTTTTCCTGACCCTGCCGGCGCCGGTGGCGGCGCTTGATGCCTGGGAAACCATGGAGCCGGCCGCGCAGCGCATGGCCAGCCTGCTCGACGGCGTGGTGCTCGATTCCGAACGCAACGCGCTCGGACGCCAGCGCATCCAGCACATTCGTGAAGAACTGCGCACCTATGATCGCCAAACTGCGGTGCCGCCGCTGCGTTCGCGCTGAGCGTTGTTGCCGGCAATCCGCGGCAGCCGGACGCAAACAGGCGGAACGACCATGAGCACAGTCACCCCAGCCGAGCGCGCCGCCGAACTGCGTCAGCGCCTCCATGTGGCCAGCTATCGTTACCACGTGCTCGACGCTCCGGCGATTCCGGATGTCGAATACGACGCACTGCTGCGCGAACTCGATGGGCTGGAAGCCGCGCATCCGGAACTGGCCGATCCGGACTCGCCGACCCGCCGCATCGGCGCGTCGCCTTCGGGCAAGTTCGAACAGGTGGAGCACGCGATCCCGATGCTGTCGCTGGGCAATGCGTTCAGCGCCGAGGAAGTCGGAGACTTCGTGGCACGGATCGTGAAGGAAACCGGCGAGGCCGAGCCGGAGTTTTCGACCGAGCCAAAGTTCGACGGTCTGGCCATCAGCCTGCGCTACGAGCAGGGCCGCTTCGTGCTCGGCGCCACCCGCGGCGACGGCGCGACCGGCGAGAACGTGACCGCCAACCTGCGCACGATCAAGGCCATTCCGCTGCGCCTGCGCGGTACCCATGCGCCGGCCGTGCTGGAAGTGCGCGGCGAGGTCTACATGCCGCGCGCCGGTTTCGAAAAGTTCAACGAACGGGCGCGCGCGCACGGCGAAAAACCGCTGGCCAATCCGCGCAACGGCGCCGCCGGTTCGCTGCGCCAGCTCGATCCAAAGGTGACCGCGCAGCGGCCGCTGGCGTTCTATGCCTATGCGTTGGGCGAGGTCGGCGCTGATGCGGTGCTGCCGCCAACGCACTCGCAAACCTTGCAATGGCTGCGAGCGTTGGGCTTTCCGGTCAGCCCGCTGGTGGATACCGCCCGCGGCATCCACGGCCTGCTGGCGTATTTCGAACGCATCGGATCGCAGCGCGACCACTTGCCCTATGACATCGATGGCGTGGTCTACAAGCTCGACCGCTACGACCAGCAGCGCACCCTGGGCTTCGTGGCGCGCGCACCGCGCTGGGCGATCGCGCACAAGTTTCCGGCGCAGGAAGTGGCGACCACGGTGGAGTCGATCGAGGTCAGCGTCGGCCGCACCGGTGCGGTGACGCCGTGGGTGCAGATGACGCCGGTGCAAGTTGGTGGGGTGACGGTCAGTCGCGCCACGCTGCACAACGCCGACCAGATCGCGCGGCTGGACGTGCGCAATGGCGACACCGTAATCATTCGCCGCGCCGGCGACGTGATCCCGGAAGTGGTGCAGGTGATCGAGGCGCGCCGACCGCGCCGCGCCGACGGCCATCCGCTGCATCCGCCGTACCGGCTGCCGGAGCGCTGCCCGGACTGCGATTCGGCGATCGAGCACATCGACGGCGAGGTGATCGCGCGCTGCACCGGTGGGCTGGTGTGTCCGGCCCAGCGCAAGCAGGCGCTGATCCATTTTGCGTCGCGTCGCGCGATGGATATCGAAGGGCTGGGCGAGCGTTTCGTCGATGCCTTGGTCGAATACGGCTACGTCCACGGCATCGCCGATCTGTACCGGCTGACGGTCGCGGATTTCGTGGCGATGAAACAGCGCGCCGACGCGGCGGCCGGCGAGGTTGCGGAAACCGTCAAGGCCGGCAAGATCGCTACCAAGTGGGCGGAAAATCTGGTCGCGGCGATCGCTGCCAGCCGTTCGACCACGCTGGAACGGCTGCTGTTCGCGCTGGGCATCCGCGAGGTGGGCGAGGCCACGGCGAAGGCGCTGGCACGCCACTTCGGCATGCTGCAGCCGCTGATCGAGGCCGATGAAGACGCGCTCAAGCAGGTGCCGGACGTTGGCCCGGTGGTGGCGGCGCGGATTGCCCATTTCTTCGCCGAACCGCACAACCGGCAGGCGATTTCCGCATTGCGCGAGGCGGGCGTGCGCTGGTCGGAGGGGGCGCCGCAACGGGCAAGCCAGGGGCCGCTGGCCGGAAAGACCGTGGTGCTCACCGGCGGTCTGTCCAGCCTGAGCCGCGAGCAAGCGGGAGCGAGGCTGGAAGCGCTGGGTGCGAAGGTGGCCGGCAGCGTGTCGAAAAAAACCTCGATTGTGGTTGCCGGCGAAGCGGCCGGCTCCAAACTCGTCAAGGCGCAGGAACTTGGCATCGAACTCTGGGACGAAGCGAAACTCCTCGCGTTTCTTGCCGACCATGCCTGACTGGCAGCCTTCCGCAGCGTTCGACGCGTTGCGCCTGCGCGCGCGCTTCAACCGTATGGCGCGCGAGTTCTTCGATCAGCGCGGCGTGCTGGAAGTCGAAACCCCGATCCTGTCCGCGGCCGGCAACACCGAGCCGAACATCGACAGTTTCCAAACCACGTTCAACGGTCACGTCAATGCCGGCGCGCCGCTGCGCTGGTTGCGCACCTCGCCGGAATATCCGCTCAAGCGCCTGCTCGCTGCCGGTCTGGGCGATTGCTACGAACTGGGCCGGGTGTTTCGCAACGGCGAAGCGGGCGGCCGCCACAACCCCGAGTTCACGATGCTGGAGTGGTACCGGGTCGGCTGGGATCATTTGCGCCTGGTCGTGGAAACCGCCGAACTCGCCAACGCCGCGTTGGCGCTGGTTGGCAGGAAGGCGGAACTGCGCGTCGTCAGCTACCGCGATCTGTATCGCGAGGCGATCGGGCTGGATCCGTTCGCGGCGGACGAAGCGCGGTTGCGCGAAGTGCTGGGAGAGGTGCGGATTGACCCGGTCGGACTGAGCCGCGACGATTGGCTGGACCTGCTGATGACCCACCGCATCCAGCCGGCGTTTCCTCGCAACGTGATGACAGCGGTGCACGACTGGCCGGCGACCCAGGCGGCATTGGCGCGCATCCGCCCGGACACTCCGCCGGTGGCCGAGCGCTTCGAGCTGTACCTCGGCCCAATCGAGCTGGCCAACGGCTACCACGAATTGGGCGATACGGTCGAACAGCGTGCGCGCTTCGAAAGCGATCTGCGTCGCCGCGTCGCGCGTGGAGGCGAGCTGCCGCCGATCGACGACGCCCTGCTCGCGTCGCTGCCGCAGATGCCGCACTGCGCCGGCGTTGCCTTGGGCGTTGACCGTCTGATGATGGCGATGCTGGGCAGCGATCGGATCGCCGACGTGCTGGCGTTCGATTTCCCTCGCGCCTGAGATCGCTTCGTTTGAAGTTCGTACATCAAGATGAACGATGCGTTCGCATCCGGTTTGCATTTGCCGCATGACGGTGGCAAAACAGGCACATCAGGGGGGCAACGGTGGTTGTAGCGTTTGGCAGGGTGTCCGTTTTTTGCGTTCTGTCGCGTTTCCACCATTGTCGTGAGCGCAGCAATTCAAGCCTTGTCCCAAGCCCAACAAGGAGCCAGAGCATGTTGAAGACGATCGTTTCCCTTGCCGCTTCATCGGTCTTGCTGGTGCTTGGCGCCTTGGCGTCCTCGCCCGCCTCTGCGCAGTACTACGACGGCCCCGGCTATGGCAGCGACATCATCCGCTGCGAATCGATCGACGGACGCACGCGCCAGTGCGCGACCGGCGGTGGGCGGGTCGTGCTGGAGCGCCAGATTTCCAGTTCTCCTTGTATCGAGGGTCGAACCTGGGGACAGGAGCGCGGCAACGTCTGGGTGACGCAGGGCTGTCGCGCGGATTTCCGGATCGGGGCCTACGGTGGCGGCGGCTACGTCAACAGCGTGCGCTGCGAATCCCACGATGGGCGCTACAACCGCTGCATGGTTCCGGGGCGCGGACGTCCGCAGCTGATCCGCCAGATATCCAATTCACCGTGCATCGAGGGCCGCACCTGGGGCGCGGACCGGAATTCGGTCTGGGTCAACAACGGCTGTCGGGCCGAGTTCGCCAGCCGTGATACCGGCGGCGGAGGCTGGAACAACAGCGGCTACGGCGGGCGCACGTTCCGCTGCGAGTCCAACGATGGCCGCTATCAGGAATGCCAGGCCAATGTCCGTGGCGGCGTGCAGCTAACCCGCCAGCTGTCGAATGCGCCCTGCATCGAGGGCCGCACCTGGGGCTATGGCCGGATCGGCATCTGGGTCAATCAGGGCTGCCGCGCCGAATTCCGCAGCTACTGAGCGGCGCCGGCTTCAGGCGGTTTCACAACCGGCGCTGCGGCGCCGGTTGTGTTTTTGGAATTGGGCACGCTGATTTAATCAGCGTTGCCATGGGTAAAATCGCGGCATGACCGCCTTCGACTACGACCGCTTCGATCACGTGCGTCCGCTGCGCTGGACCGGGCAGGCGCTGGAACTGCTGGATCAGCGCGCTTTGCCGTTCGATGTCGCGTATCTGTCGTTCCGGACCAGCGACGAAGTGGCCGGTGCCATCCGCGAGCTGGTTGTTCGCGGCGCGCCGGCGATCGGGATTGCCGCCGCCTGGGGCGTGGTGCTGGCCGCGCGGGCGCTGGATTCGGGCTGCAGCGCGACCGAGGCGGCGCGGCTGCTGGACGCTCCGCTGGCGCGCTTGAACGCCGCCAGGCCGACGGCGGTCAACTTGGCCTGGGCGTTGGCGCGGATGCGGGGTGCCCTGGCCGATGCGGGCAGCGGCTGGCTTGCAGCGCTGGAGCGCGAAGCGCAGACGATCGAAACCGAAGATCTGGCCGCCAACCGCACGATGGGGCGGCTGGGCGCGGGGTTGATCGCGCCGGACAGCGGCGTGCTGACCCATTGCAATACCGGATCGCTGGCCACCGCCGGCTTCGGCACCGCGCTGGGCGTGATCCGCGCCGGCGTGGCCGACGGGCGCATTGCCCGCGTGTTCGCCACCGAAACCCGCCCGTGGAATCAGGGCGCGCGACTGACCGTCTGGGAGCTGCAACAAGACGGCATCGAGGCCACCTTGATCGCCGATTCCGCCGCATCGCACCTGTTGAAGACCGGGCAGGTGCAGTGGGTGGTGGTCGGCGCTGATCGCATCTGCGCCAATGGCGACACCGCCAACAAGATTGGCACCTACCAGCTCGCGATCGCCGCGAAACATCACGGCGTGAAGTTCATGGTGGTGGCGCCGTCGTCCACCGTCGACATGGCAACCTTCAGCGGCGAGGCGATCGAAATCGAAGAACGCGATCCGGACGAACTGCTGAGCGCGCGCGGCGTGCGCAGCGTGGCCGAAGGCGTGCGCGCGTGGAACCCGGTGTTCGACGTCACCCCGCACGATTTGATCGACGCCATCGTCACGGAAAAGGGCGTCGTGGAAGGCCCGGATGCGGCGCGCATGCAGGGGCTGTTCCAGCGTTGACCAGCGCGCTTGACCCGGGCCCCGGTCTCAGGCTCCGGGAAGTGCGAAAAATCGACTGAAATGCTATAATTCCCGCTTCCGGTGAATTCCCGCGCAAGCCGCCTGCGGATTGACTTTCCGCGCGTTTGTCGTGGCCGATTCCCGCCTTCAGGACAACGGATTCACGATGACCGATCTCGCGCAGGAAATCATCCCGGTCAAGCTCGAAGACGAGATGCGGCGCAGCTACCTCGATTACGCGATGAGCGTGATCGTCGGGCGCGCGCTTCCCGACGTCCGCGACGGGCTCAAGCCGGTGCACCGACGCGTGCTGTATGCGATGAATGAGCTGGGCGCGCACAGCAACAAGCCGTACTACAAATCGGCGCGCATCGTCGGCGACGTCATCGGCAAGTTCCACCCGCACGGCGACAGCGCGGTTTACGACACCCTGGTGCGCATGGCGCAACCGTTTTCGCTGCGCTACATGCTGGTGGACGGGCAGGGCAACTTCGGCTCGGTCGATGGCGACAGCGCCGCGGCGATGCGCTACACCGAAGCGCGGATGGCGAAGATCAGCCACGAACTGATGGCCGACATCGACAAGGACACCGTCGATTTCCAGCCCAACTACGACGAGAAAGAACTCGAACCCACGGTCATGCCGACAAGGGTGCCGAACCTTTTGGTCAACGGTTCGGCCGGCATTGCGGTGGGCATGGCGACCAATATCCCGCCGCACAACCTCGGTGAGGTGGTGGAGGCACTGCTGGCGTTGATCGACGATCCGGACATCGAAATCGATGCGCTGATGGAACACGTCCCCGGCCCGGATTTCCCGACCGGCGGCATCATCAACGGCACCGCGGGCATCCATCTAGCCTACCGCACCGGGCGCGGGCGGGTGCGGATACGCGCCAAAACCGAGATCGAAGTCAGCGACAGCGGCCGCGAGGCGATCATCGTCAGCGAGATTCCCTACCAGGTGAACAAGGCGCGGTTGATCGAGAAGATCGCCGAACTGGTCAAGGACAAGAAGATCGAAGGCATCGGCGAGCGCCGCGACGAGTCCGACAAGGACGGCATGCGGATCTACATCGAGATCAAGCGCGGCGAATCCGCCGAGGTCGTGCTCAACAATCTGTACCAGCAGACCCAGATGGAGTCGGTGTTCGGGATCAACATGGTGGCGCTGGTGGACGGCCGTCCGAAGCTGCTCAACCTCAAGCAGATCCTCGAAGCGTTCGTGCGCCACCGCCGTCAGGTGGTCACTCGCCGGACGATCTTCGAACTGCGCAAGGCGCGCGCGCGCGCGCACGTGCTGGAAGGCCTGACCGTCGCGCTGGCCAACATCGATGCCATGATCGAGCTGATCAAGACCTCGGAAAATCCACAGGTCGCCAAGGAGCGGATGCTGACGCGGCGCTGGGCGCCGGGGCTGGTTGGCAGCCTGCTGGCGGCCGCCGGGGCCGAGTCCAGCCGTCCCGAAGATCTGCCGGCCGGGGTCGGCCTGCTTGCGGACGGCTACCAGCTCACCGAGACCCAGGCCCAGCAGATCCTCGAAATGCGCCTGCATCGCCTGACCGGGCTGGAGCAGGAAAAGCTCACCGACGAATACCGTCAGCTGCTGGAGGAAATCTCCGGGCTGATTCGCATTCTAGAGGATTCCAGCGTGCTGCTCGACGTGATCCGCAGCGAGCTTCGCACGGTCAAGGCCGAGTTCGGCGACGCCCGCCGCAGCGAGATCCGCGAATCCGAGGAAGACCTCGACATCCTCGACCTGATTGCACCGGAAGACGTGGTGGTGACGCTCTCGCACGCCGGCTATGCCAAGCGCCAGCCGGCCACCAGCTACCGCGCCCAGCGTCGCGGCGGCCGTGGCCGCAACGCCGCTGCCACCCGCGACGAGGATTTCATCGAGCAGCTTTGGCTGGTCAACACCCACGACACCCTGCTGACCTTCACCAGCCAGGGCCGGGTGTTTTGGCTGCCGGTCCACCAGATTCCCGAAGCCGGACCGAATGCGCTTGGGCGCCCGATCATCAACTGGATCCCGCTGCAGGACGGGGAGAAGGTGCAGGCGGTGCAGCCGGTGCGCGAGTACGAAGACGACAAGTTCGTGTTTTTCGCCACCAAAAACGGCACGGTGAAGAAGACGCCGCTGACCGAATACGCCTTCCAGCTGCAGCGCGGCAAGATCGCCATCAACCTTGCCGAAGGCGACGCGCTGGTCAACGCCGACCTGTCCGACGGCAGCCGCGACATCATGCTGTTTGCCAGCAACGGCAAGGCGGTGCGCTTTGCCGGCGAAACCGTGCGTCCGATGGGCCGCACCGCGACCGGCGTGCGCGGCATGAGGCTGCCCGAAGGCGAGCAGGTGGTCAGCCTCGTGGTGTTGCACGGCGAGGGCGACATCCTCACCGCCAGCGAAAACGGCTACGGCAAACGCACCGTGCTCGAAGAGTTTCCGAAGAAGGGACGCGGCACCCAGGGCGTGATCGCGATGAAGGCCAGCGAGCGCAACGGCGCGCTGGTCGGCGCCATCCAGCTCAGCGATCACCACGACGTGCTGCTGATTTCCGATGGCGGCACGCTGGTGCGCACCCCGGCGTCGGACATTTCGCAGGTCGGTCGCAACACCCAGGGCGTCACCCTGATCCGGCTGTCCGAAGGCGAGAAGCTGCAGGCGATCGAACGTCTGGATGCGTCGCTGGACGAGGGCAACGGCGAGAACGGTAGCGGCAGCAACGGCGGCGAAGGAACGGAGCAGGGCAAATAACGCCCGTCATCCCGGCGCAAGCCGGGATCCGGTTCTCTTTCAAGGCGATGCCCCGACGGTTGCACCGGCCGCTCCGCCGCGTCTTGCTGCGGCGATGTTTTCGCCTGGCGTGATGGATCCGGCCCTGGCCCGCGGCACCTGAATCTTCGCCATCCGACCCGATTGCCGCGCGTCCGCTTGTCGCCGCTTTTCGCGTCATATACTCCGATTGGGGAATATGGAGCGGGACTGCCATGATGCGTTTACGTTCGGGGGCGCTGGGTGCCGTTGCCACGGTCGTGCTGGCATTGGCGCTGATCACCGGGCTGCCCGGCTGCAAACGCAACGTGGGCGGACAGCTGCCTGTCGCCGGCGGCGAGGCGATCCAGGCCGAGCGCGACGCCATCAAGGGCTTCGACATCGTGCGCGCCTACCCGGACGAGGACTCGGACGGGCTCGGTGTCGCCATCGAGTTTTCCAGGCCGCTGGTGGGCACCCAGGAATTCGACAGCCTGCTGACCATCGACGCCAAGGGGGACGATGACGACAGCAGCTGGGTGCTCAGCGACGACGGCAAGAAGCTGCGCTTCCCCTACGCCGAGGCGAACAAGACCTACACGGTGCGGATTTCCGGCAAGCTGACCGCAGCCGATGGCAACACGCTGGGCACGGATCGCGAACTGAAGGTGTACACCGGCGAACTGGCGCCTTCGGTGGGCTTCGCCTCGCAGGGCAGCGTGCTGCCGGCGCGAGAATCGCGCGGCTTGCCGGTGGTGTCGGTGAACGTGGAAGAAGTCGACGTCGAGTTCCTGCGCGTGCGCGAATCCTCGCTGCCGCGCTTCCTCGCCAGCTACCAGCGCGGCGGCCGTGTCGGCAGTTGGGAGCTCGATCCGTCCTGGTACGACCCGGACGATGCGGACAGCAAACCGCCGATCACCAAGCTGGCCGATTCCGTCTACGTCAACCGCTTCATCATCGGCGGCAAGCGCAACGAGCGCATGCTGACCTATTTGCCGGTGCAGGACATTGACGAACTGCAGGAGCCGGGGCTGTATTTCGCGGTCATGCGCAAGGCCGGCAGTTTCAAGGACGAATACGAGGTCGCCTACTTCAGCGTCAGCGACATCGGCTTGCACGTGCGCGCCTACAAGGACAAGCTGTTCGTCCACACCGCCTCGCTCAACGATGGGTTCGGAATCGGCGGGGTCGAACTGCGGATCCTCAACGCCCGCGGCGAGCCGATCTTCAAGGGCGCAACCGACGCCAACGGCAACGCGCTGCTCAACTACAAGCTCGACGCCGGCCATGTGATCACCGCGCGCCGCGGCAAGGATCTGTCGATTCTCGGCTTCAACCAACCGGCGCTGGATCTGTCGGAATTTGCCGTGTCCGGGCGCCAGCAGGCGTGGTTCGACGTGTTCGCATGGTCGGGGCGCGACCTCTACCGGCCTGGTGAAACCGTGCGCGTGTCGGCGCTGCTGCGCGATTTCGACGGCAAGCCGGTGGCCGCGCAAGGCGGCAAACCGCAGCCGCTGTTCGTGCGGCTGAAGCAGCCCGACGGCAAGACCTTCGTCGAATCGCGGATCGAACCTGCGGCCGGCGGGTATTTCAACTTCGAGCGCACGATTCCGGCGGAAGCGCCGACCGGACGCTGGCAGGTCGAATTCCGCACCGACCCGGCCAGCAAGGACGCCGTGCAGGGCATGACCCTGCGGATTGAGGAATTTCTTCCGGAGCGGATGAAGCTCGACCTCGATGCCGCTGGCAAGGTGCTGAAACCGGGCCAGCCGCTGAGGCTTGCGGCCAAAGGCGCCTATCTGTACGGCGCACCGGCCGACGGCAACCGCTTCACCGCGAAACTGGCGGTGCTGGTCGACCAGCACCCGCTGGAATCGGCCACCGGCTGGTTCTTCGGCGATCCCACCGTGGCGATGCCCAAGGGTGCCAACGATGTTCTCGACAGCAAGCTGGATGCGCGCGGCGAATTGCACGAGGACATCGCGCTGCCGGACGAGGTGAAGGGCAACACGCCGGTGAAGGTGGTGCTCAACGGCAGTCTGTACGAAACCGGCGGCCGCACCGTGAACCGCGGGCTGACCCGCACCCTGTGGCCGGCCGACGCGCTGGTCGGCGTGCGCCCGCTGTTCAACGATGCCGACGGCTCCGGTGCCAACACCCGGGCCGGTTTCGAACTGATGCGTTTCGGCGCCGACGGCAAGCCGCGCCCGGTCAAGGGGCTGAAGGTGACGCTGGTGCGCGAACGCCGCGACTACCGCTGGGTTCACGATGACGACAATGGCTGGAAGTACGACTTCACCCGCCGTTTCGAGAACTTGGAAACCCGCACCCTCGATGCCGGCGCGACCGCGGCCCGCCTTGATTTCCCGGTGGAATGGGGCGATTACCGGGTCGATGTCTACGATCCGGAAACCAAGCTGACCATGCGCTACCCGTTCCAAGCCGGCTGGGGCTGGGACGATCAGAACCGCGGGCTGGATGCGCGTCCGGACAAGGTCAAGCTGGCGCTCGACCGCACCGCCTACCGTGCCGGCGAAACGTTGAAAGTGACCCTGACCCCGCCGCACGCCGGCAAGGGCATGGTGATCGTCGAAAGCGATCACATGCTGTTCGTCCGCTCGCTGGACGTGAAGGCCGGCACCGTGGTCGAGATTCCGGTCACCCAGGACTGGGAGCGACACGACGTTTACATCACCGCGCTGGTCTTCCGCGGCGGCAGCGCGCCCAGCAAGATCACCCCGAGCCGCGCGGTGGGCGAGGTGTTCGTGCCGATGGACCGGCGTGACCGCCGGGTCGATGTGGCGCTTTCCACGCGGCCGCAGATGCGTCCGGACGAACCGCTGCAAGTCACCATCAACGCACCGCAGATGGCCGGCAAGCAGGCCTGGGCCACGCTGTCGGCGGTCGATGTCGGCATTCTCAACATCACCCGCTACCCGGTGCCGGATGCGAATGCGCACTTCTTCGCCCAGCGCCGGCTTGGCGTGGACGCTTACGACATCTACGGGCGCGTGATCGAAAGTTACGACGGCGGGACCGCACGCCTGCGCTTCGGCGGCGACATGGCGCTGGCGGCCTTGCCGCAGGCGCGACGCCCGACCTCGCGGGTGCAGACCGTCGACCTGTTCTCCGGCCCGGTCAAGCTCGACGGCAAGGGCAAGGCGCAGGTCACGCTGCGCACGCCGGATTTCAACGGCACCCTGCGGGTCTCTGCACTGGTGTATTCGGATCAGCAGTACGGCAACCGCGACACCGAGGTGCTGGTGCGCGCGCCGATCGTGGCCGAGGCCAGCATGCCGCGGGTGATGGCACCGGGCGATCGCGGCACGGTGACGCTGGATGTCAGCAACTTCTCGGGCAAGCCGGGCAGTTTCAGCGTGAAGGTGGAAGGCATCGGGCCCGCCCAGATCACCGGCGGCAGTCGCTCGATCACCCTGACCGACAAGGCGAAGACCACCCTGAGCTTCCCGCTGGCCGCGCAGGAAGGCTTCGGGACCGCGCAGGTGCGGGTGGTGATCGAAGGCAATGGCTACAAGGCCGATCGCCGCTACGACCTGCCGGTGCGTCCGGCCTGGCCGTCGGTGATGCGCTCGCGCACGCTGGCGCTCGGAGCCGGCGCGGCGGTCACGCTCGACGCCGGAATTGCCGAAGGGTTGCTGCCGGGATCGGTTCGCGCACGCATGCAGGTCAGCGCGCTGCCGCCGATCCCGTTCGGGGCGGCGCTCAAGGGCGCGCTGGAGTACCCCTACGGCTGCGCCGAACAAACCACCAGCAAGGGCTATGCGGCGCTCGAACTGGACGCGGCGACCGCGCGCGGGTTTGGTGTGTCCGGCCTGGATGCCGCCCAGCGCCGAGCGCGCATGGACGGTGCGTTTGGTCGGCTGGCTTCGCTGCAAATGTCGAACGGCCATTTCTCGACCTGGGGCAGCGACAGCGACGTCGACCCACTGCTCACGCCCTACATCGCCGAGTTCCTGCTGGATGCGCGCGAGGCCGGTTTCGCGATTCCCGATGCGGTCCTGCAAAAGGCCCTGCAGCGGATGAGCGAGGACCTGCTGACCGGCAGCGGCGCGGAGTTCTACGGCCGCGACAACCGCGAGTATCTGAAGTTCGCCTACAAGGCCTATGCCGGCTACGTGCTGGCGCGGGTCAACCGGGCTCCGCTGGGTACGTTGCGGGCGCTTTACGACAACGACCGCGGCAAGGCGCTCAAGGGGTTGCCGCTGGTGCACCTTGGCCTTGCGCTGTCGCTGCAGGGCGACCGCACGCGCGGCGACAAGGCGATCGCCGAAGGCTTCGCGTTCAAGGGCGAGCGCACCGGCTGGCTGGGCGATTACGGCAGCCCGCTGCGCGACCTGGCGCTGATGATCGCGCTGACCCACGAACGCGGCTATCCGAAGGCCGCCTACGATGCCAGGGTCATCGATCTCGGCCGTGAGCTGGAAGCCCGTCGCCAAGCGCCGTGGTTCTGGCTGAGCACCCAGGAGCAGATCGCGCTGGCGCGTCTGGGCAAGGCGCTGCTGGCCAACCAGACCCGCGAAGTCTCCGGCGTCCTCAGTCAGGGCGGCGCGCAGGAAACCATTGCGGCGGTGAAGAGCTTTGCGCGCGATTTCGATTACCCGGCGCTGTCGCGCGGGTTGCGCTTCCTACCACAGGGCCAGCCGCCGTTCTTCGCCAGCCTCGACGTGGCTGGCGTGCCGCGCAGCGCGCCGGCAGCGGACGCCAGCGTGGTCAAGGTCGAACGGGCGCTGTTCACCACCGACGGCAAGCCGTGGACGCCGCGCCCGCTCAAGGAAGGCGAAATGCTGATCGTGCGGGTGTCGATCACGTCGGATCGGGCGATGCGGGATGCGCTGCTCACCGACCTGCTGCCGGCGGGTCTGGAAATCGAGAACATGAACCTCGGCGGCGACGACCAGTGGTCGGAGGTGTCGATCGATGGCGTCTCGATGGACAACCGCACCGGTGAAGCGGACGTCACCCACGAGGAGTTCCGCGAAGACCGCTACGTGGCGGTGCTCAAGCTGGGCACGGGCTCCACTTCGCACGTCTTCTACCTCGTGCGCGCAGTGACGCCGGGAACCTACACGGTGCCGCCGCCGCTGCTGGAAGACATGTACCGTCCGCAGCTGCGCGGCGTGGGACGTTCCGTGCCGGCGACATTGACGGTGGTGGAACCCTGACCCGGTTTCGGCCCCTGTCCACGGGCAGGGGCCGCGATTGGGTGCTGCGCCAGACCAAGCCCTTGCGAGCACTTTCAACTTTCATCCAACGGCGGTCTGGCGCGCTCAACGGGGCCGAACATGGCGCGTCGTTCCGGCGGTGCTGCCGCGCCGTCCTGCCGTGGCTGCGCTGGTTCGCCGCCGCGCTGCTGGCCCTGCTGCTGGTGCTCGATCTGGCGTTTCCGCTGCCGCTGCCGGGGCGCAAGGATCTGTCCACGGTCGTGGTGGCGCGCGACGGCACGCCGCTGCGCGCGTTTGCCGACGCCCACGGCGTGTGGCGCTATCCAACGTCGCCCGGGCAGGTCTCGCCGCTGTACCTGCAAGCGCTGCTGGGCTACGAAGACCGCTGGTTCTGGCACCACCCCGGCGTCAATCCGGTGGCGCTGGCGCGCGCTGCGGTGCAGTTGGCCATTGGCCGCCGGATCGTGTCGGGCGGTTCCACCCTGACCATGCAGGTGGCGCGCATCATCGATCCGAAATTGCATGGACGGGGCACCCGTAGCGCGACCGGAAAGCTGCGCCAGATCCTGCGCGCGCTGCAGCTGGAAGCGCACCTGAGTAAGCGCGAGATCCTGACGATCTATTTGGAACGCGCCCCGTTCGGCGGCACCATCGAAGGTGTGGAAGCCGCCAGTTGGGCGTATCTTGGCAAGCCGGCGGCGCGATTGTCGCATGCCGAAGCCGCGCTGCTGGCGGTGCTGCCGCAGGCGCCCAGCCGGTTGCGTCCGGACCGCGATCCGCAGGCGGCACAGGTCGCGCGCGACAAACTGCTCAAGCGCATGGCCGATCGCGGCTTCTGGACGCAGGCGCAGGTCGAGGACGCGCGCATCGAGAACGTCGTCGCCCGGCGGCTGCGCAACCCGATGGATGCCGCGCTGTTGGCCCAGCGCCTGCACGCGGAAAAGCCGCAGGCGCGGCGCATCGTGTCCACTCTCGACCCCGGCCTGCAGCGTGCGCTGGAGGAACGCATTGCGGCGTATTTCTCGCAGCTGCCGCCGCGGACATCGGCGGCGTTGCTGGTGGTCGACAACGCCAGCCTTGAGGCGCGCGCCTACGTCGGCTCGGTCGAATTCGGCGATCGCCAGCGGCTGGGCGATGTGGACATGGTGCAGGCGCTGCGTTCGCCGGGTTCGACCTTGAAGCCGTTCCTGTACGGGATGGCGCTCGACGCCGGACTGATCCACTCGGAGAGCTTGATGGTCGATGCGCCGCAGTCGTTCGGCGGCTATCGGCCGAGCAATTTCGATACCGCATTCAATGGCCCGATCGGCGCCGCCGAAGCGCTGCGGCTGTCGCTGAACGTGCCGGCGGTGGATCTGCTGGATCGGTTCGGGTCGGTGCGCTTTGCCGCGCGGCTGCAAAACGCCGGACTCAATCTGCAATTTCCCAAGGGCGCGCCGCCGAATCTGAGTCTGATCCTCGGCGGCACCGGCGCGCGTCTGGAAGATCTGGTCGGCGCTTTCGCCGCATTGCAGCGTGGCGGCATTGCCGGTCGCGTGCGCTACACGGCCGATGCGCCTCGCATCGATCGTCGCCTGCTGTCGCCCGGCGCGGCGTGGATCGTGCGAGAGATTCTGGCTTCCGGCGCCCGCCCCGGCGAGCCTGAAGGCATGTTCGATCGCGGGCGACGCTCGCGGGTGGCCTGGAAAACCGGCACCAGCTATGGGTTTCGCGATGCCTGGGCGTTGGGCGCAACGCCGCGCTACACGGTTGGAGTGTGGGTCGGGCGGCCGGACGGCACCCCGCTGCCGGGCCAGTACGGCGCCGTCACCGCGCTGCCGCTGCTGTTCGAAGTGGTAGACAACCTGCCGCGCACGGCGGGCGATGCCCGCGAAGCGCCGCCGCCGGCCAGCGTGGCGCAGGTCGAAATCTGTTGGCCGCTTGGAATCGCGGCGGCGGAGCAGTCGCCGGAGACGTGCAAGAAACGGATGCAGGCGTGGACGCTGGAGGGAGCCATCCCGCCGACCTTTGCCGAACGCGAAGCGCGCCGCTGGAGCGCCGGCGTCGAGCGTTTCGAAGTCGATGCCGGAACCGGACAGCGGCTCTCTGCGCAGTGCGGCGCAGTGCACGTCGCCAAACCGTCGGAGATCGCACGCTGGCCGGCGCTGCTCGGGCCGTGGCTGTCGGCGCAGTGGCGGGCGCAATCGAGTCTGCCGCCGCTGGCGCCGGATTGCGCCGACGATGGCCGCGCCGCGCTGGAAACGCTGCGTATCCAGGGGATCAACACAGACAGTGCACTGGCGCGCCCGCCCGGGCAGACCGGTGGCGTGCAGGTGAGTCTGCGCGCCTTGGGGACAACCGGCCGCGTGCAGTGGCTGCTGGATGGGCGCTGGATCGCGGAAAGCGCCGGCGGTCAGACGTTCACCCGCGCGTTTGCCGAGCCGGGTCGCCACGAGTTGACCGCGCTGGCCGACAGCGGCGCCTGGGACAGCGTGCGCTTTGCGATTCTCGAATAATTCCGAACCTGAAGCCTGCCGGATCAGGTGGGCAGCTGTGCCAGCACGTTCTCGGCTGCGGAGACCCGGAACTCGCCGGGCGCCTCGACCCACAGCGCGCGCACGACGCCGTCATCGGCGTACAGCGCGAAACGCTTGCTGCGCACGCCCATGCCGTAACCGCTGGCATCGAACTCCATGCCCAGCGCACGGGTGAAATCGGCGTTGCCGTCGGACAGCATGCGCAATCCGTGCGGGACGTTCTGGCTGGCGCCCCAGGCCTGCATTACGAACGGATCGTTGACCGCCATGCAGGCGACCTCGATGCCGCACGCACGGAACGCATCGAAATGCTCGATGAAGCCGGGCAGGTGGCGCTGCGAACAGGTCGGCGTGAACGCGCCGGGCACCGCAAACAGCAGCAGGCGACGGTGGTTGAACAGGGACACTGTGCTGATCTTGTGCACGCCGTTGTCGACGTACTGCAAGATCGCTTCCGGAATGCGGTCGCCCGGCTGGATATGCATGGAAACGTTCCGAAAAGAGTGAAGGAACATTGAATGGGGATCAGCGTACCCGTTCGCAACATCTTGTGCATCGCGCCAGCGCTCCCATATCGAACGCAGGTGGCAAGTGGCCACGGCGAAAGGAGGCACAGCATGAATCCGATGAGACATCCCCGCGGTCCGCGTTTTGCACGAGGCGAACTTCGCGATGGGCAGGCGCAGCGGCAGGACGATGCCCGCCAGTTGTTCGAGCGCTTCTTCCAGTTCGGCGATCTTGCCGACGGGTCGTCGGTGGTCACCAGCCAGTGGATCCCGCGCGTGGACATCCGTGAAGACGACGGCCGGTTTGTGATCCAGGCCGACCTGCCCGGCATCGACCCGAACGACGTCGAGATCCTGATGGACAAGGGCATTTTGACGATCAAGGGCGAGCGCAAAAGCGAGTTCGAGGAGCACGAGCACCAGTACAGCCGCATCGAACGGCGCTATGGTCTGTTCCACCGGCGTTTCGCGCTGCCCGACAGCGCCGATCCGGAAGGCATCACCGCCGAAGGCCGCAACGGCGTGCTGGAAATCAGCATTCCCAAGCGACCGGAGACCACGCCGCGGCGGATCCAGGTCGGCAAAGGGCCCGCTCGCGCTTCGTGAGCGAGCGTGCATCGTGCGGCGGCCGCAGGTTGCCGATACGGCCGCTGCAGCCACTGACGTAAAATGACGGCCCGCGCCCCGCGCGGGTCGTTTTTTTGCATTACGGGCCTGATTTTGCGCCCGCGTGGACTGGATGGACGATGGAATTCAAGGACTACTACGCAATCCTCGGACTGGAACCCAGCGCGGGTGAGTCGGAAATCAAGACCGCCTACCGGCGACTGGCGCGCAAGTACCACCCGGATGTCAGCAAGGAAAAAGGCGCCGAGGAAAAGTTCAAGGCCGTCAACGAGGCCTACGAGGCACTGCGGGATCCCGAAAAACGCAAGGCGTACGACCAGCTGCGTGCGGGCGGCTATCGGCCGGGCGATCAGGTGCGGCCACCGCCGGGCGGGTTCGGCTATGGCGGTGGACAGGGCGGCCGACCCGACGTGGACTTCGAGGAAATCTTTGCCGGCGGCGGTGCTGGCGGCGGGTTTTCGGACTTCTTCGAGAACATGTTCGGACGCGGCCGCGGACCGGGACGGCAACGGCCGGGGGCGGCGCCGGCGCGCGAAGACCGTGCACGCCTCGCCGTGCCTTTGCAAGCCGTGCATGCCGGCAGCAGCGTTCGCATCACCGTCAATGGTAAAACGCTCGAAGTGACTGTTCCCAAGGGCATCCAGCCCGGGAAAGCGATCCGCCTGACACGTCAGGGGCAGGGCGGGCGCGATCTGTTGCTGGAAATCGAGTACGCCGCTGACCCGCGGTTTGAGGTGGATGGCCGCAACGTGATCTACACGCTGCCGGTGGCACCGTGGGAAGCGTCGCTTGGCGCGGAGATCGAAGTGCCTACGCTGGGTGGTTCGGTGAATCTGACGATTCCCGCGAATTCGGAATCCGGCCGCAAACTGCGGCTGCGCGGGCGCGGACTGCCTGATGGACACGGCGGTGCGGGCGATCAGATCGTCGAGCTGGAAATTCTCGCGCCGCGAGCGCACAACGACGCCCAGCGCAAGGCCTATGCCGCGATGCGCGATGCCTTCGGCGACGATTGGCGCCGAGAATGAGTAATGGCGCCGCGGTGGCCGCGCCTGTCCGGGTTGCTGCTGCGCTGTCTTGCGGGCTTGCGCGCACCCGCGCCGCGGTTCAAGCGGCGCTCGGCCCACCCACGTACTGGGCGATGATCGCCGCGAGTTCGGCTTCGCTGAAGGGCTTGGTGATGTAGGCCTTGGCGCCCTGGCGCATGCCCCAGACGCGGTCGGTGTCCTGATCCTTGGTCGTCACAAGAATCACCGGAATGTGGCGGGTGGTCGGCTCGCGTGAAATCGAGCGCGTCGCCTGAAAGCCGTTGAGGTTAGGCATCACCACGTCCATCAGGACGAGATCCGGCACCTCGCGTTTGGCGGCTTCGACGCCGGCAGCCCCGTCTTCCGCCGTGAGTGCGTCGTGGCCAAGTTTTTCGACGATGCGACGAATGCTCATCAGCTGGGAGGGCGAATCGTCGACGATCAGGATGCGTGCCATGGAAATCCCCGTGTTTGCCTTGGAATTGTAGCCGACGACTTTTCGCTTGCAAGCGCTTAGATCACATTCCCAAGCCGCACCACGCTGCGGCCCAGCGATTTGCCTTCCAACATGTCGGAAAATACCGCCGACAGGCCGTCCAGATCGACCTCGCGTGCGCAGATTTGCTCAAGGTGGGCCGGCTTCCAGTCGCCCGCCAGACGCCGCCAGACCTCTTCGCGGACGTCGCGCGCGGTACCGCCAGAGGCCACGCCCAGCAGCGAGACGCCGCGGATGATGAAGGGCATCACCGTGGCGTGCAGATCGGCCGAGGCCGCCAGCCCGCAGCTGGCGACGTTGCCGTAGGGCGCGGTCTGCGCCAGCAGGGCGGCCAGCATCGACCCGCCGACGTTGTCGAGCCCGCCGCCGAAGCGCGCCGAATCCATTGGTCGGGTGGTGGCCAGCACTTCGCGCCCGAAGACTTCGCTTGCGCCCAGCGCTTTCAGGTAGTCGGCCTGCGCCGATTTGCCGCTGATCGCATGGACCTCGTAGCCGGCCTGGCTGTAAATGGCGACCGCCAGCGAGCCGACCCCGCCGGTGGCGCCGGTGACCGCCAGCGGCCCCAGTTCCGGCGTCTGCCGATTGTCTTCCATGCGCAGCAGGCCCAGCGCGGCGGTGAAACCGGCGGTGCCGAGGATCATGGCTTCGCGCAGGCTCAGCCCGGCGGGCAGCGGAATAACCCAGCGTGCGTCGAGCCGCGCGTAGTCCGAATAGCCGCCGTCGCGGGTTTCCGACAGCCCGCTGCCGGTCGTCAGTACCGCGTCGCCTTCCTTGAACGCGGGATCGCTGGAAGCAACCACGTGACCGGCAATATCTATTCCGCCGACCAGCGGGAACCGGCGCAGGATCTTGCCTCTGCCGGTGCCGGCCAGCGCGTCCTTGTAGTTGACTGAGGAATACGCCGTGCGGACGACCACTTCACCGGGATTGAGATCATCCAGCGTGATGGCTTCAATGCCGCTGCGGTAGCCGCTGGCGTCGTTGTGGATGCGGAAGGCGCGGAAGTTTGCTGGAACGGTCATGGTGATTCTTTCGGATTTTGCTCGTCATCCCGGCGCAAGCCGGGATCCAACTCTCGATTTCACGTGCAGCCGATCCACATCCCGGCTTTGCCACGTCATCCCGGCGCAGGCCGGGATCCAACTCTCGATTTCAGGTGCAGCCGATCCACATCCCGGCTTTACCACGTCATCCCGGCGCAGGCCGGGATCCAGCCCTTGATTCTGCCTTCAAAGCAACCTCGGATACAGATCAACCCATCGAGGATTTTCCTTCTCGATCAATTCAATCTTCCAGGCCCGTTTCCACTCCTTGATCGCCTTCTCGCGCTGGATCGCGGCTTCCATGGTGTCATATTGCTCAAACCAGACCAGATCATGCACTTGGTACTTTCGGGTGAACCCGGCAACTGCGTCGTTCTTGTGCTCCCAGATGCGCTTGACGAGATCCGAAGTGACTCCTGCGTATAGAGTTCCGCGGTAGCGACTGGCGAGGAGATATACGCAGGGGGGCTTTCATGGCTGCTGGCGTTGGGAGTCGACAAGGGCAAGGGCAAAAGCTGGATCCCGGCTTGCGCCGGGATGACGAGCAAGGGTGCGGTCAAGCTGATTCCTGCTTGCATCGGTGGTTCGAGTAAAGGCCGGAGCGATGCTCAGCGCAGCGCGCTGCGGCGCTTCTCGTCCAGCCATTTGTCGGCCTGCATCGGCACGTAATCGCGCATCCACGCCAGCAGGGCGTCGAGGTCGTTGCCTTGCCACATGTCGTTGCGCTGCTCGGGGTGCAAGAAGCGCTCGCGAACCATGCTGTCGAGCATCGCCATCAGCGGATCCCAGAAGCCGTTGCTGTCGAAAAAGGCGCAGGGTTTCTTGCCAAGTCCGAGCTGGCGCCAGGTCAGCATTTCGAACATTTCGTCCAGCGTGCCGAAGCCGCCGGGCAGGGCGATGAAGCCGTCGGCCAGTTCGAACATGCGCGCCTTGCGGGTGTGCATGGAGTCGACCACTTCCAGCCGCGTCACGCCCTTGTGCGCCACTTCCCAGTTCACCAGCTGCTCGGGAATGACGCCGACCACCTCGCCGCCGCCCTGCAGCGCAGCATCGGCGACGAGGCCCATCAACCCGACGTTGCCGCCGCCGTAAACGAGGGCGATGTGCTCCCGCGCCAGCCGCGCGCCGAGGGTGCGGGCGAGCGTGGCGTAGGCGGGGTCGGTGCCGGTGTTGGAACCGCAATAGACACAGATCGATTTCATCGCGGCATTGTGCCATTGCCGGCGTGATGCGGCGTGTGGAAAACGCGTACCGCGGCGGCGGATCAAGGTTAGGATGGTGCGAAACCCGCTTCGGGTACGCGGATGTCTATAGTTGCAAGAATGTTGATTTTTCCGCTGCTTGCCGCCGCGCTGGCGCTGAGCGACCTTGCGGGAGCAGTGCAGCCAGCGGGGCAGGATGCGGCCATGACGCTGCAGCCCACGTCGCCCTATCTGTTCGTGCTCGGTATCAGTCAGGACGGCAGCGATCCGCAGGCCGGCTGCTTCAAGCCGCATTGCCTGCTCGGCTGGAAGTACCCGGAGCTGCGTCACCCAACCTCATCGTTGGCGCTGATCGATCCGGTCGCGAAGCTCGACTACCTGTTCGACGCCACGCCCGATTTTCCGATCCAGTTCTACCGGCTGGAACGGGAAGCGCCGAGCAAAACCTACGCCTTCGGCGGGGTGTTTCTGACCCATGCGCACATCGGCCATTACGTCGGCTTGATGTATTTCGGGCGCGAGGTGATGGGGACGAAGGACGTGCCGGTCTATGCCATGCCGAGGATGCGCGCGTTCCTGACCGGCAACGGGCCGTGGAGCCAGTTGGTGTCGCTGCACAACATCGCGCTGAAGCCGCTGGAAGACGGCCAGCCGACGCGGCTCGCCGATGGCATCACCGTCACGCCGCTGCAGGTGCCGCACCGGGACGAGTATTCCGAAACGGTGGGCTTTCTGATTCGTGGCCCGAACCGGTCGGCGCTGTTCATTCCCGACATCGACGCCTGGGAAAAATGGAACCGCAATCTGCGCGAGATGCTGGCGACGGTGGACTACGCGCTGGTCGACGCCACCTTCTACAGCATGGACGAACTGCCGGGACGCGACATGACGGACATCCCGCACCCGCTGGTGACACATACGATGGATCTGCTCGCGGATCTGCCGGCCAGCGAACGCGGCAAGCTCTATTTCATCCACATGAACCACAGCAACCCGCTGCTGCGCGCCGACAGCCCGCAGGCGCGCAGCGTGGAGCAGCGTGGATTCCACGTCTCGCGCGAGGGGATGCGGTTGCCGCTGTGAACGCAACTTGATTGGACGGCGTAGGAGCGAACACGCCACGAAAGCATCGCGCCCCTGCGGTGCGCTCCTACGGAAATGGCGAGGCAGGCGAGATCAGTTGGCCTTGTGGATCGCCCGCTTGTGCACAGACATCGCCGCGTCGTGCACGGCTTCGGACAGGCTCGGATGCGCGTGGCAGATGCGGGCCAGATCGTCGGCGCTGCCCTTGAACTCCATCGCCAGCACGCCTTCGTGGACCAGCTCCGACACGTTGGCGCCGATCAGGTGCATGCCCAGAATCGTGTCGGTTTCGGCGTGCGCCAGCACCTTCACGAAGCCGGTCGGTTCGGCCATCGCCACGGCACGGCCGACGGCCGCGAACGGGAAGCTGCCGGCCTTGTACGGAACGCCCTCGGCCTTGAGCTGCTCTTCGGTCTTGCCGACCCAGGCGATTTCCGGCTCGGTATAGATGACGTAGGGGATGGTGTCGAAGTTGACGTGGCCGGGCAGGCCGGCGATCAGTTCTGCCACCGCAATGCCTTCCTCGAAGCCCTTGTGCGCCAGCATCGGCCCGCGCACGCAGTCGCCGATCGCCCAGACGCCATCGACGCCGGTGTGGCAGTGCTCGTCCACCGCGATCTGGCCGCGCTCGTTGAGCGCAACGCCGGTGCCCTCGGCCAGCAGGCCCTTGGTCGCGGCGCGGCGGCCGACACAGACCATCAGCTTGTCGACCACCAGCGACTGCTCGCCCTTGGCGTCGGTGTAGCTGACGTGCACACCGTCTTTCTTGACCTCGGTGCCGCCAACCTTGCAGCCGAGGCGGATGTCGAGCCCCTGCTTCTTGAATTCGCGGGCGGCGAGCTTGGCGACTTCGCCGTCGGCCGCGGGCAGGAAATTCGGCAGGCCTTCGAGGACGACCACCTCGCTGCCGAGGCGGTTCCACACGCTGCCCAGCTCCAGCCCGATGACGCCGGCGCCGATGATGCCGAGGCGCTTGGGCACCTTGTCGAAATCCAGCGCGCCGACGTTGTCGACGATGTGCTCGCCGAATTTCGCGAACGGCAGTTCGATCGAATCCGAGCCGGCGGCGAGGATGACGTTGGGCGCCTTGAGTTCGACCTCGGAGCCGTCGTGCTGCTTGACCTTGACCAGGTTGCCCGGCTGCCCGCTGTTTGCCTGGAGCGTGCCGAAGCCGTGGAACGCGGTGATCTTGTTGGCCTTGAACAGCGCGGCAATGCCGCCGGTGAACTGCTTCACGATGGCATCCTTGCGGGCGACCATCTTCTTCACGTCCATCTTCGGCTTGTCGAAGCTGATGCCGTGCTGGTCGAAGAGGTGGCCCATGTTCCAGAACTGGCGCGAGGAATCCAGCAGCGCCTTGGACGGGATGCAGCCCACGCGCAGGCAGGTGCCGCCCAGCGCCGGCTTGCCGTCCTTGCCCAGCGCGGCGTCGATGCAGGCGGTCTTCAGGCCGAGCTGCGCGGCGCGAATCGCGGCGTGGTAGCCGGCCGGGCCGCCGCCGATGACGATGACGTCGAAGGTTTGTTGTTCGCTCATGTGCGTTTCCTGATTTTTTCTTCTCCCTCCGGGAGAAGGTGGCGCGAAGCGCCGGATGAGGGCACGGGATGCGGCGAGACAAGAGCGCCCTCACCCCAGCCGTCTCCCGCAAGCGGGAGAGGGAGTGGAACGATCACATCCCCAGCAGCATCCGGTGCGGATTTTCCAGCTGGTTCTTGATGTCCACCAGGAACAGTACCGCGTCCTTGCCGTCGATGACGCGGTGGTCGTAGCTGATGGCGATGTACATCATCGGCGCGGCGATCACCTGGCCATTTTCGACCACGGCGCGTTCCTTGATCGTGTGCATGCCGAGAATTGCGCTTTGCGGCGGGTTGACGATCGGCGTGGAGAACAGCGAACCGAAGGTGCCGCCGTTGGTGATGGTGAAGGTGCCGCCCTGCAGGTCTTCCAGCTTCAGGCCGCCTTCGCGGGCTTGGGTGGCGTAGGTGGCGATGCCCTGTTCGATTTCGGCGAAAGACATGCGCTCGGCATTGCGCAGCACCGGCGTCACCAGCCCGCGTTCGGTCGAGACCGCGATGCTGATGTCGGCGTAGCCGTGGTAGATGATGTCGTTGCCGTCCACCGATGCGTTGACCACCGGATATTTCTGCAGGGCGTTGGCGACGGCCTTCACGAAGAAGCTCATGAAGCCGAGCTTGATGCCGTTTTCCTTCTGGAACTGGTCGCCCAGTTCCTTGCGCATCTGCATGACCTTGGCTAGGTTGACCTCGTTGAACGAGGTCAGCATCGCGATCGAGTTCTTCGACTGCATCAGCCGCTCGGCGATGCGGGTGCGCATGCGGGTCATCGGCACGCGCTGCTCGGGGCGGGCGCTGGCCGGCAGCGGCGCAGTCTTGCCGGCGGCGTAGTTGACGATGTCTTCCTTGGTCACCATGCCGCGACGGCCGGTGCCGGCGACGTTGGACGGATCGACGTTGGCGGTGACGGCGGTGAAGCGTGCGCCCGGCGGCAATGCGTCGGCGGCGGGAGCGGCTGTTGCAGGGGCTGAGGGTTTGGCAGCAGCCGCAGGCGCCGCAGCGGGCGCGGAGGCAGCGACCGGCGCAGCGGCGGCGGCGGGTGCCGGCGGCGCGGCCGCAGGTGCTGCGCCCTCTTCGATGATGGCGATCAGCTGGCCGCCGACGACGGTGGCGCCTTCAGCGAACTTGATCTCCTTGAGCACGCCGTCGACCGGCGAGGGCACTTCCAGCACCACCTTGTCGGTTTCAAGGTCGATCAGGTTTTCGTCGCGTGCAACCGGATCGCCGACCTTCTTGTGCCAGCTGGCGATGGTGGCGTCGGCGACGGATTCGGGAAGTATCGGGACTTTGACTTCGGTGGCCATGAGGGCGTCCTGTCGAAAAACGATGGGTCAGTCGGCGTCGTTGACGTCGGAGGAATTGTTGGTCAGCGCGTCGGCAGCCAGTTGTTTCAGTTCGGCCACGTGTTCGGACATGTGGCCGACCGCCGGGGCCGGCGAGCGGTCGCGGCCGGCGTAGCGGAGCGTCTGCTTCGGCTGCAGGCAGGCGTACAGATGGTGCTGGATCTGGTACCACGCGCCTTGGTTGAGCGGCTCTTCCTGGCACCAGATCACGTCCTTCACCGCGGCAAAGCGCTTGAGTTCGGCGATCAGTTCGGGGCGCGGGAACGGATACAGCTGCTCCACCCGCACCAGCGCCACGTCGTCGAGCTTCTGCTTTTGCGCTGCTTCCAGCAGGTCGTAATAGACCTTGCCCGAGCACAGCACCACGCGCCGAATTTTCTTCGCGGTGGCGTTGCTGTCCGGGATCAGGCGCTGGAATCCGCCCTTGGCGAATTCGTCCATGGTGGAGACGGCCAGCTTGTGGCGCAACAGCGACTTGGGCGTCATCACGATCAGCGGCTTGCGGGTCTTCTGGTGCATCTGCCGGCGGATCATGTGGAAATCCTGCGCCGGCGTGGTCGGCGCACACACCACCATGTTGTCCAATGCGCACAGCTGCAGGAAGCGCTCCAGCCGCGCCGAGCTGTGTTCGGGGCCCTGGCCTTCGTAGCCGTGCGGCAGATACAGCACCAGGCCGCACAGGCGGTCCCACTTGGCTTCGCCCGAGGACACGAACTGGTCGATGACCACCTGAGCGCCGTTGGCGAAGTCGCCGAACTGCGCCTCCCAGATGTCCAAGGTCATCGGGTCGGCGGTGGAATAGCCATATTCGAAGGCGAGCACGGCTTCCTCGCTGAGCAGCGAGTCGATGATGGCGACGTCTTCCGGCTTTTCGACCAGCTGGCGCAGCGGAATGTAGTAGGCGTCGGTGTTCTGGTCGTGCAGGATCGCATGACGGTGGAAGAAGGTGCCGCGCCCGCAATCCTGACCGACCAGCCGCAGCCGGTAGCCTTCGCTGACAAGCGTGGCGTAGGCGAGATTTTCGCCAAAGCCCCAGTCGGCCGGATGCTCGCCGGAGACCATCTTGCGGCGGTCGTCGTAGATCTTGGCCACGCGCGGATGCAGCGACACCGAATCTGGAACCGCATTGATCTGCGCGGCCAGTTTGTCCAGCGTCTTGCGCGCGACCCGGGTGTCGACCTCGTCGTGCAGGTCGGCCTCAAGAAACGGGCGCCAGTCCACGGCCAGCGCGTCCGGCGGAACTTCGACCACGTCGGCGGTCACCTCGCCGGCGTCGAGCTGGTTGCGGTAGCTGTCCATCAGCGCCTGGGAGCCCGCTGCGTCGAGCGTGCCTTCCGCGGCCAGTTTCGCCGCGTACAGCTCGCGGGTGGTCTTCATCGCGCGGATGATCTTGTACATCAGCGGTTGGGTCGCCGCCGGCTCGTCGGCCTCGTTGTGGCCGTGGCGGCGGTAGCAGACGATGTCGATGACGACGTCGTTGCCGAAGCGCTGGCGGTAGTCGAAGGCAAGTTCGGCGCAGAAGGCCACGGCTTCGGGATCGTCGCCGTTCACGTGCAGCACCGGCGCGCCGACCATCTTGGCGACGTCGGTGCAATAGAAGGTGGAGCGCGCGTCTTCGGCCGCGCTGGTGGTGAAGCCGACCTGGTTGTTGACCACCACGTGGATCGTGCCGCCGACGCGGAAGCCGCGCGCCTGCGACATCTGCAGCAGTTCCATCACCACGCCCTGGCCGGCGAACGAGGCGTCGCCGTGGATCAGGATCGGCAGCACCCGCTTGCGCTCGTGGTCTTCGTGGCGAAGTTGGCGCGAGCGCACGCTGCCGGCAACCACCGGATCGACGATTTCCAGGTGCGAGGGATTGAACGCCAGCGCCAGGTGGATCGGCCCCCCCGGGGTGTCGATGTTGGCGGAAAAACCGAGGTGGTATTTCACGTCGCCGGTGTGGGCGCGATCGTTCGGACGGCTGCTTTCGAACTTGCCCTCGAATTCGTCGAACAGCCTGCGCGGCGGCTTGCCGAGGGTGTTGACCAGCACGTTGAGGCGGCCGCGGTGGGCCATTCCGATCACCGCTTCCTTGACGCCGTCCGCGCCGGCGCGGCGCACCGCGACGTCCAGCAGCGGGATCAGCGAATCGCCGCCTTCCAGCGAGAAGCGCTTCTGGCCGACGTACTTGGTGTGCAGGTAGCGTTCCAGCCCTTCGGCGGCGGTCAGGCGTTCGAGGATGCGCAGCTTTTCGTCCTTGCTGCGACCGTAGTTGCCGCCAGCGGATTCCAGTCGTTCGTAAATCCAGCGTCGCTGCTCGGCGTTGGCGATGTGCATGAACTCGGCACCGATGCTGGCGGTGTAGGTCGCGCGCAGGCGAGCCAGCAGATCGCGCAGCTTCATGTGGCTCTGGCCGCCAATGCCGCCGGTGCTGAATTCGGAATCGAGGTCGCTGTCGGAAAACTGGTGGAAGCCCAGTTCCAGATCCGGCGGATTCATCGGCGGGGTCATGCCGAGTGGATCGAGTTTGGCACCCAGATGGCCACGCGAGCGAAAGGCCGTGATCAGACGCCCGACGTGGCGCTCGCGCTCGTCGCTCGAGCCGGCGGAGACAATGCCGCGCGCGGCATTGCGTGCGGCTTCGGCGATCTGCGCGATGACGGCCGAATGTGGCACGTCGCCGGCTTCGCGGCCGTGCAATGTGTCGAAATAGCGCTTCCAGTCCGGGCTGACGCTGTCGGGCGCGGCCAGGTACTGTTCGTACAGATCCTCGATGTAGGTGCCGTTGCTGACGAGTTGTGAGGTTTGGGCGAACTGCTTGAGGAGACTGTCCACGGCGTGGCTGACAACCTTCGAGATGGGTGGGAATCCCGGCCCGGCGCGGGCCGTGACGTGCATTCGCCGGTTTTTCGGACAAGCGACTGCAAAGAACTGGAATTATAGGCCGGAACTTGCTGAATAGGGCGTTTCAGCCTGCGCTACAGCCCCAGCGCGCGGTATTCGGTGATCGTCCGCGAACGCTCCCAGATTTCGTCGAAGCGTTCCTTGAGCTGGCGAACGCGGGCGCGCGAAGCCAGCGAGCCGGTGCCTTCGAAGCGGTCGCCCTGCGGCCGGAAATAGTAGCCACCGGCATCGCCGGCCACCATCGCCGCGCGATCCTCGCGGTAGGCGGGGTCGTCCACTTCGCGGAACTGGAACACGCTGGGCAGGCGTTGGGCGAGGTCGAGCAGCTTGGCGTGTGCGGCCTGCGGCGCGGCGTGGTCGTGCAGAAGAATCAGCACCTGGGTGTCGTGGCCGTGGGTGGCAAAGCCGCGCAGGGCGTCGAGCACGTCGGGGTGGTCGAACAGCCATGGATCGAGGTCGAGGCTGCGGATCCACACGAAGCGGCGGGCGTCGGCGATCGCGCGTGCAGTGGTGGCTACGGCAGTTTCCTGATCGGTGATTCGGATCAGGTCGGTGGGGGCGGGCGTGTCGTTCATCGGGGCTCCTGCGCCGCTGCGCGCGGAATCGTGTCAGATATCCTGTGCCAACCGTTGCGCGAGGCCCGTGTACGTCCCCGGCGTCAGTGCGAGCAGGCGCGTTTTGGCATCCTCCGGCAGTTCCAGCGTGGCGATGAACTCGCGCATCGAAGCCTCGGTGATGCCGTGGCCGCGGGTCAGTGCCTTCAGCTGTTCGTAGGGATTGGGCAGGCCGTACCGGCGCATCACCGTCTGCACGGCTTCGGCCAGCACTTCCCAGGCGGCGTCCAGATCGGCATCAATGCGCTGCGGGTTGACTTCGAGTTTGTCGATGCCTTTCGCCAGCGATTCTAGTGCGACCAGGCTGTGGCCGAACGCGGTGCCGAGCGCGCGCAGGACGGTGGAGTCGGTGAGGTCGCGCTGCCAGCGCGAGATCGGCAGCTTGGCCGAAAAATGTTCGAACAACGCGTTCGCCAGACCGAAGTTGCCCTCGGCATTTTCGAAATCGATCGGATTGACCTTGTGCGGCATGGTCGAGGAACCGACTTCGCCTTCCTTCAAGCGCTGCTTGAAGTAGCCCAGCGAGATGTAGCCCCAAACGTCTCGGGCGAAGTCGATCAGCACGGTATTGGCGCGGCGCATGGCGTCGCCGAGTTCGGCCACGTTGTCGTGCGGTTCGATCTGGGTGGTGTAGGGGTTGAACGCGAGGCCGAGGCTTTCGACAAAGCGCTGGGCCAAGGCCGGCCAGTCCACCTCCGGATAAGCGATGGCGTGGGCGTTGTAGTTGCCGACCGCGCCGTTGATCTTGGCGGTCAGCCCCACCGCGGCGATCTGCCGCGTCTGCCGTTCAAGCCGCGCGACCACGTTGGCCAGTTCCTTGCCCAATGTGGTCGGCGAGGCGGTCTGGCCGTGGGTGCGCGAAAGCATCGGCTGGCCGGCCTGCGCGTGCGCCAGTTCGCGCAGCGAACCTGCAATGCCGGCGTAGGCGGGCAGCAGCACCTCGCGCCGCGCCGCGTCCAGCATCAAGCCGTAGGAAAGATTGTTGATGTCTTCGCTGGTGCAGGCGAAGTGCACGAACTCCAGCGCCGGTGCAAGCTCGGCGTCGTCCTGAAGGCGTTCCTTGATGAAGTATTCGACCGCCTTGACGTCGTGGTTGGTGGTGCGCTCGATCGACTTGACCCGAGCGCCATCTTCGATCGAAAACCCATCGGCCAGCTGGCGCAGGCGACGCTCGGCATCCGGAGAAAACGGAGCGAGTTCCTTGACGCCCGGCTCGGCGGCCAGCGCCAGCAGCCATTCGATTTCAACCCGCACGCGCGCTTTGATCAGGCCGTATTCGGAAAAGCTCGGGCGCAGCGCATCGACCTTGCCGGCGTAGCGGCCATCGAGCGGGGACAGTGCGGTCAGCGGGTCGGCCATGTTCATCGCGAATGTCGGAAACACGTCATTCTAACTGCCGGAGGCGGTATCCTTCCGCGCCGAAATTTTTCATGGAGTCGCCAAACATGGCCAAGGCCGCCAAAGTCGCCCGCAAGGGCTTCCGCATCGAACACGACAGCATGGGCGACCTGCAGGTGCCCGCCAGCGCCCTGTGGGGAGCGCAGACCCAGCGCGCGGTGGAGAATTTCCACATCTCCGGTCGTCCGATGCCGGCATCCTTCATCCGCGCCCATGCGCGTTTGAAGGCCGCTGCGGCCGAGGTCAACCACGGGCTGGGCGTGCTGGATGCGGCCCGCGCCAAGGCCATCGTTTCCGCAGCCAATGCCATTGCCGGCGGCGCCCACGCCGACCAGTTCCCGATCGACCGCTACCAGACCGGTTCGGGCACCTCGACCAACATGAACGTCAACGAGGTGATTGCCCACGTGGCCAAGGGCGCGAAAGTGCACCCCAACGACCACGTCAACCTCGGCCAAAGCAGCAACGACACCATCCCCAGCAGCCTGCGGGTGATGGCCGTGGTCGAAACCGCGGACGAACTGCTGCCGGCGCTAGCGCATCTGCGCCACACCCTCGACCAGCAGGCCAAGGCAATCGGCGGCGTGGTCAAGACCGGCCGCACCCATCTGATGGACGCGATGCCGCTGACTTTCGCGCAGGAATTCGGCACCTGGTCGGCGCAGCTGCTCTCGGCGCAGGGCCGCATCGAGGACAGCCTCAAGCGCGTGCGTCGGCTGCCGATTGGCGGCACCGCGATCGGCACCGGCATCAACGCCCATCCCAGGTTCGGCAAGGGCGTGGCCAAGGCGCTGTCTGCCGCCACCGAGGTCAAGTTCGAGCAGAACGCCAACACCTTCGAAGGCTTGGCCGCGCACGACGATCTGGTCGAACTGTCGGGCCAGCTCAGCGCGCTGGCGGTGGCGCTGATGAAGATCGGCAACGACCTGCGCTGGATGAATTCCGGGCCGCTGGCCGGTCTGGGCGAGATCGAACTGAAGGCGCTGCAGCCGGGCAGCTCGATCATGCCCGGCAAGGTCAACCCGGTCATTCCCGAAGCGCTGTGCATGGTCTGCGCGCAGGTGATGGGCCTGCATCAGGCCAACACCGTGGCCGGGCAGAGCGGCAACTTCCAGCTCAACGTGATGCTGCCGCTGCTGGCCTGCAATCTCGACGAGGCCATCGGCCTGCTGGCGCATTCGATGCGCGAACTGGCCGACAACGCCATCGCCACCCTCAAGATCCGCAAGGACAAGGTGGCCGAAGCGCTGGATCGCAACCCGATTCTGGTGACCGCGCTCAACCCGGTGATTGGCTACGAAAAAGCCGCCAAGATCGCCAAGCGCGCTTATGCCGAAGGCCGCCCGGTGCTGGACGTGGCGCTGGAAGACAGCGGGCTGACTGAAAAACAATTGCGCGTGTTGCTGGATCCGGCCAAGCTGACCAAGGGCGGGATCGGGGGCTGATGCCAGGGGGCAGGGGTCGGAGGCCAGAGGGCAGGGATTAAGAGATTAGGGACAGGGAACCGGGTACCGGGGACCAAGAGCCAGAGGGCAGAGCTAGAGAGCTTGGGAACCGAGGACCAGGGACCAAGAGCCGGAAGGCAGAGCAGAGAGCTTGGGAGCAGGGAACCAAGTGCAAGAGGGCAAGCGGGCCAGGTTCAGAAGCTAGAGGTCGGGGGCCAGAGCGCACAGAGCTTGCGCCGTGATCATCACGATTGTCCACTCGCCACCTGCCCTGCTCTTGTCCCAAGTCCCAAGTTCCCGGTACCCGGTCCCCAACTCCCGCCCCTGACCGCTGATTTTCAAAATGCCAACCAAACAATCCACCGACAAGTACCGCACCGCTGCACTCAAGCGCGCCGCCGCGAGCAAACCGGGGGCGACCACGCTGGTGATGCTTGGAACCGGGATGCCGCGACCGGATCCGGCGTGTTTCGGGCCGGCGACGGCGGTGGTGTTCGATGGTCGCGTGTTCCTGTTCGATGCCGGTGCCGGCGTGATGCGGCGGATGGCGGCGGCGGGCTTGTCGATTCGCGGGCCGGAAGCGGTGTTTCTCACCCACCTGCACAGCGACCACACCCTCGGCTATCCCGACCTAATCCTGACTACCTGGGTCATGGGCCGGCGCGACAAGTTGCAGGCCTACGGGCCGCGTGGCCTGAAGAAGATGACCCGGCACATCCTCGCCGCGTGGGACGAGGACATCCATGTACGCATCGAAGGGCTGGAGCGGCAGACCACGACCGGCTACAAGGTGGACGTGCACGAGTTCGAGGCCGGCGTCGTCTACGACAAGGATGGCGTGAAAGTCACCGCCATCCCGGTCGAGCACGGCTGCTGGAAGCAGGCCTACGGCTTTCGCATCGATACGCCGGATCGTTCGATCGTGATTTCCGGCGACACCCGACCCACAGAGGGAATCGTCGAAGCCAGCCGTGGCGTCGATACCCTCGTCCACGAGGTCTATCCGCACACCCAGGCCCTGCCGGAGCTGCGCATCGGTGGCGAAGTTTGGCCCACCTACATGGGCCAGTTCCACACCTCCGACCTCGAACTGGGTGTCATCGCCGCGCTGGCCAATCCCAAGCGGCTGGTGTTGCACCACATCGTCCGCCACGGCAGCGACGACGCCGCGATGCTGTCCGCCATCCGCGCCGGTGGCTACAAGGGCCCGGTGATCGTGGCGCAGGATCTGGATTGTTTTTGACTTCCGCGGTTGCTTTCCAAGTGACCTTCGGAGGTCACTATGCAAATCGATCGTTTGCCTTTCCGGCCCCGCAGCACCGATCAGCGCTGAAAGATGATCGGCACCACCACGTCGGCGGCGATCGGTTGACCGCCGCGCGTGGCCGGCTGGAAGCTCCAGCGCCGCGCTGCGTCGAGTGCGGCGCGATCCAGCGAACGGTCGCCGCTGCTGCTTTCGATCGCAGTGTTCGTCACGCTGCCGTCGGATGCCACGCTGATCCGCACCCGCACCGTGCCGTCGACATCGCGGCGCAGGGCTTCCTGCGGATAGCGCGGGGCGGGAGTGGCTAGCGGAATCGGGCTTGCGCGGTCGTTGGCCAGCGAGCCCGCGCTGGTACTTGCGGTAGCGGGCGGCGGCGCCGGGGACGCGGGCGGGGCTTCGATGATTCCCGGCACCGCATTCGCCGGTGCCGGCGTTACGGCGGCTGCAGGATCCACGCTCAAACCGCTGGCTCCGCTGCCGCTGGCGACGTCCGGCGCAATCGGGGCAGGCAGGGTATCGCTCTGATCCGCCGCGTCGCCGGCGTCGGTCGCAGTGTAGAAATCATAGTCGTGGCGTGAACTCAGCCATACTAGGAAGAACAGCAGCAAGCCTGCCGCGAAAGCCAGTACGAGCAATTTGCGCAAACTCCAGCGCGGGTGCGCGGGTTTGGGCAGGTCTTCTTCGGTCATGGCTGGATTTTCGCACAGCCGGCGTGCGCCGGTGTGTTGACGGCAGGCGTCATGTGAACGACGCGGCCCAAGCCGGCCGCTGTCGGCGATAATGTCGGCTCATTCATCGTGATGCCTGACTGCAATGCTCGATCCCGCGCTGCTCCGCAACCAGACCGCCGACTTGGCCCAACGCCTGCGCACAAGCCGCGGCTTCGATCTCGACGTCGCCCAGATCGAAGCGCTGGAAGCCGACCGCAAGCGCATCCAGGTGCGCACGCAGGAACTGCAGAACCTGCGCAACACCCTCAGCAAGCAGATCGGCCAGCTCAAGGCCAAGGGCGAGGATGTTTCGGCAGTCATGGCCGAGGTCGCTGGTTTTGGCGAAGAACTCAAAGTCTCCGAAATCGAGCTCGACCGCATCCGTGGCGCACTGGATGCCATTGCGCTGGGCATTCCCAACCTGCCTGATGCCTCGGTGCCCAATGGCAACGACGAATCCGGCAATGTCGAACAGCACCGCTGGGGCGCACCGCGCAGCTTCGATTTCGAAGTGAAGGATCACGTCGAGCTCGGCGCGCGCCACGGCTGGCTGGACGGCGAGACCGCGGCCAAGTTGTCCGGTTCGCGCTTCACCGTGCTGCGCGGCCAGCTGGCGCGCCTGCACCGGGCGCTGGCGCAGTTCATGCTCGACCTGCACAGCGGCGAACACGGCTACGAGGAAACCAACGTGCCGCTGCTGGTCAACGCCGATTCCATGCGCGGCACCGGGCAGTTGCCGAAGTTCGAGGACGACCTGTTCCGCATATACGAAGATGAATGGGAAACGCACTTCGACGAAGAAACGGGTGAGTCGTACACGGAACGTGATGGTGTGGAGCCAGAGCCTCGGTTCTTCCTCATTCCAACTGCGGAAGTGCCTCTGACAAATACTGTTCGTAGTGAAATCCTCGCTGCCGAGCGTCTGCCGCTGCGGATGACCGCACATTCGATGTGCTTCCGCGCCGAGGCCGGCGCCGCCGGACGCGACACCCGCGGCATGATCCGCCAGCACCAGTTCGAAAAGGTCGAGCTGGTCAGCATCACCCGCGCAGACGCTTCCGATGCCGAGCACGAGCGCATGACCCGCTGCGCCGAAACCGTGTTGGAAAAACTCGGGCTGCCGTATCGCCGAATGCTGCTGTGCAGCGGCGACATGGGCTTCGGCGCCACCAAGACCTTCGACCTCGAAGTCTGGCTGCCGTCGCAACTGGCTTATCGCGAAATTTCCTCCTGCTCCAACTGCGGCGACTTCCAGGCCCGCCGCATGCAGGCGCGCTGGCGCAATCCAGAGACTGGCAAGCCCGAGTTGGCGCACACCCTCAACGGCTCCGGCGTGGCGGTCGGCCGCGCGCTGATCGCGGTGATGGAGAACTATCAGAATGCCGACGGCAGCATCGACGTCCCGGAAGTACTGCGGCCGTACATGGGCGGCGCCGCGCGGATTGCCTAGGGCGGCGCTGATCAAGTCAGCGTTGCCGCGCGCAACGGATGGCGCAACCGCGGATCAAACACGTAAGCGCTTGATCCGGCGTGATCCATGGGGTGTCTACTGAAACTGCACCTCGTTTGTTCGACCACCGCAGGAGCACGCCGAATGGGGTGCGAACGCTTTGGGAGACTCCTGCAAATCGCGCCCCTGCGGTGCGCGACTACAGACGATTGCAAAGCTTCGTTCGTTGCGTTTTTGCGGCGAAGCATGGTCGAATTGCAGTCAGTGTTTCGAATCTGAAGCGGTCAATGCAGAATCTCAACGATCTCTATTACTTCGCCGCGGTCGTGGATCACGGCGGCTTTGCCCCAGCTTCGCGGGTTCTGGGCATCCCCAAGTCGCGCCTGAGTCGGCGGGTGACGGCGCTGGAGGCCGATCTCGGCGTGCGCCTGCTGCAGCGCTCGACGCGTCGCTTTGCGGTGACCGATGTCGGCATGAGCGTGCACCGGCACGCATTGTCAATGTTGGCCGAGGCGCAGGCCGCGCGCGAAGTGGTGGATCGCCTCAGCGCCGAGCCGCGCGGGACAGTGCGGGTCAGCGTGCCGGTGTCGATGGCGCAGCTGCAGTTCCCGAAGCTGATCCCGGAGTTCATGGCGCGCTATCCGAAAGTGCGTCTGCAGTTGATCGTCAGCAACCGCCGGGTCGATGTCATCAACGAAGGCGTGGACGTGGCGATCCGCGTGCGCAGCCGGCTCGACAACGGCGGCAGTCTTGCCATGCGCAGTTTCGGCCAGATCCAGGAACTGCTGGTGGCTAGCCCGCGTTATCTGGCTCGCGCCGGACGTCCGAAAACACCGGACGATCTGGCCGGACACGTCACCTTGTGCGCCAGCGAGGACGAGGTGCGCCAACGCTGGGAGTTGCACGGGCCGGACGGCGATGTGCGCCGGATCGAATTGCAGCCGCGCGTCAGCGGCCACGACTTGCCGATGATGCTGGCGCTGGCCGAAAGCGACCTCGGGATCACCCTGCTGCCGGAAACCCTGTGTGCCGATGCCGTGCGCTCCGGCGCGCTGGAGGTGGTGTTGCCGGACTGGCGGCTGCCGCAGGGGATTGCCCACGCCGTGTTCGCCTCGCGCCGCGGCATGCTGCCGGCGGTGCGGGTGTTTCTCGATTTTCTTGCCGACAAACTGCCGCCGCTGCTGGAAGCTTCGCGGTTGTAAGCGTTTGCAATTCAGCGCCGCCTGCGATGGTCGTGCGCCGGCGGGCGCGGCGCGGCGGTGGGCGCGGTGATGGTGCGTTCCGCGACCGGCGTGGACAGCACGATCGCGGTCGAAGTGGTGCCGTAGGGCGCGAGTTTGTCGATCAGTCGTTCCAGATCTTCCACGCTGCCGACGGCAACTTTGGCGATGAACGAATCGGCGCCGGTGCCGCGGTGGCATTCCAGCACCTCCGGAATTTTGCGCACAGCCTCGGTGATCCGGCCCAGCACGTCGCCGACGATGCTCATGCGCAGGATGGCCAGGATCGGGCGACCGACTTTGGCGAGATCGATTTCGACGCGGTAACCGCGGATGACGCCATGCGCTTCCAGCTGGCGAACGCGCTCGGCCACCGCAGGCGTGGACATGCCGACCGCACGCCCGAGCGCGGCAAAGCTGGCGCGGCCGTCTTCCTGCAGCAGTTCCAGCAGCTTCCAGTCGGTGGCATCGAGGAGTTTGTCGGACATTGAGCAAGGATGAAGCTGGCGTTTGACTGGGACTGAGGCTTGTGCTGCGCTGGCTTCAAGGATGGCCTGAATTGATCAGCGCATTATTAAGTAAAAACCATAGAACATGATGATTGTTTAGGTAATAGCAGCATTTTACAAGATTATCAGTATTAAGAAGCTGCGACTTGCTTTTTATAATTTCAGGCACTCCTCCGCGCTTCGCGCGTGCAGGCATTGCCCTCACTCCCAGCAGGTTCCCGCCATGGCCACCCCCGTTCCCGTCCACGAGCCGCACAAGGTCAAGACCGTTCGCCCAATCGCATTCCCCACGCTCGACGAACGCAAGCACAACCTCGCCGCCGCGCATTTCAACGTCTTCAACCTGACCCCGCAGCAGGTCAGCTTCGACATGGTGTCCTACGGCAGCGGCGCGATGACGCAGGAGCAGCTGGCCGGCCAGCTGATCGGCGACGAGGCCTACGCCGGTGCGCGCAATTTCGAAACCCTGTGCGCGACGATCAACCGCGTGCTGGGCCACAGCTACGTCTGCCCGACCCACAATTCGCTGGGTTCGGTGAAGATCCTGCTGCACGTGTTCGCAAAGCGCGGCCAGCGTCTGCCCAGCAATGCGCGCGGTCGGGTGGATCTGCACGCGCCGCGCGGGATCGAACTGCGCGACATGCGCGATCACGCAGCGAAGATCTTTACCGGCAATATCGATCTTGATCGGCTGGACGCGGACATCCGCGAGCAGCGGCCGCCCTTCGTCGGCGCCCAGGCTTTCGCCGACGGGCAGCATCCGATCAGCCTCGCCAACCTGCGCGCGGCGCGCGAGGTGGCCGACCGTCACGGACTGCGGCTGGTGCTCGACGTCTCGCGCGTGGTGGAAAACGCCTGGTACATCCAGCGCTATGAACCTGGCATGGGCGATCGCACCATCGCCGAACTGGTGAAGCTGCTGTCCAAGACCGCCCATGTGATCCTGATGGATGGCGCCCAGGACGCGCGCGCCAACACCGGCGGCTTCCTTGCCACCGACAATCCGTCCGACCACGAGCACTTCATCAACGAAATCGTGGTGTTCGAAGGCCTGCACACCTACGGCGGCATGGCCGGCCGCACGATGGAGGTGCTGGCGCGCGGGCTCGGCGAAATGTGCGATGAGCCGACCGTGCAGTGGGCGATGCAGCAGACCGAGCGTTTCACCGCCCGGCTGCGCGAGGCCGGGGTGCCGATCGAGCGCGGCTGCGATGGCGCTTATCTGCGGGCCGACGCGTTCCTGCCGCACGTGCCCGAGTATCCGGAGCACGCGCTGGCCTGCGCGCTGTACCAGGCCGCCGGCGTGCGCGCGCTGGCGCAGGGGCGGGTGGGTCACGATGCGCTGCTGCCGCTGCAGATTCCGCGTCTGGCCATGACCAACCGACAGCTCGATCAGGTCGCCGATGCGGTGATTGCGCTGTACCGGCAGCGCGAACGGGTGCCGGTGCCGAACCTGCAGCATGCCGATGAATGGCAGGACGCGCTGCGCTTCGATACGGTGTTTGCGGATCTGGATGTGGTGGAGTACGACTGCGAGCCGTGGCTGATCCACACCATCGAACCGATCGCCGTCACCACCCGCGAACAGCGCGAGAAAGCGATGCGCGAGTCCGGCTGGAACACCTTCCTGCTGCGCTCTGCCGACGTGGCGATCGACCTGTTGACCGATTCCGGCACCACCGCCATGTCCACCGTGCAGTGGGCCGCATTCGATGCGGCGTTGCCGACACCGGCCACCAGCAGCGCCTATCTGGACTTTGCCGAAGCGATCCACGACACCTACGGCTACGCGCACGTGCTGCCGACCCATCAGGGCCGCGCCGCCGAACAGATCCTGTCCGAGGTGATGATCAAACCCGGCCAGATCGTGCCCGGCAACATGTATTTCACCACCACCAAGGTGCATCAGGAATATGCCGGCGGCGTGTTCGCCGATGTCATCGTCGATGAAGCCCACGATTCGACTTCGCCGTTTCGCTGGAAGGGCAATATCGATCTCGCCAAGGTCGATGCGCTGGTGCAGCAGCACGGCGCCGACCAGATCGCCTATATCTCGTTCGAGCTGTCGGTGAATCTCGCCGGCGGCCAGCCGGTGTCGATGGACAATCTGCGAGAGGTGTACGCCTACACCCGCAAACACGGCATCGCGGTGATGTTCGACGCCACCCGCGCGGTCGAAAACGCCTACATGATCCAGAAGTTCGATCCGCGCTACCGCGACACCAGGGTCAAGGACATCCTGCGCGAGATGATGCTTTACGGTGACGGAGCCACCGTCTCCGGCAAGAAGGATTTCCTGATCAACATCGGCGGCCTGCTGACCTTCAAGGACAACGCCGAGTGGGCGCGCAAGTCCGAGGCCAAATTGCGCATCTACGAGGGCGGCGTGCGCGACGGCGGTCTGCCGGCCGGCGATCTGGCGGCGATGGCGCAGGGCGTGCGCGAGATGGTGGACGATCGCTATATCCGCACCCGCGTCGAGCAGGCGCAGCGACTGGCCGGCTGGCTGCGTGAGGCTGGCGTGCCGGTGGTTGAGCCGACCGGCACCCATGCGGTGTTCGTCGATGCGCGCCGCTTCCTGCCGCACGTCGATCAGGACGACTATCCGGCGCAGCGCCTGTCCAGCGAGATCTACATCGAAACCGGCGTGCGCACGATGGAACGCGGCAACGTGTCCAGCGGCCGCGATCCCGACGGCAGCAACCACCATCCGGCGCTGGAGCTGGTGCGGCTGACCCTGCCGCGTCGCGTGTACAGCGACGACCACCTGCGCGAAGTGGCCAACGGCATCATCCGCCTGTGGCAGCGCCGCGAGTCGATCCACGGCCTGCGCTTCACCTACGAACCGAAAGACCTGCGCTTCTTCCAGGGGCGTTTCGAGCCGATGGAGGCCGAGGCAGTTGCCTGATTACGCGAGCCGGCTTTTGCTTGAAAGGGCGAAAGCCGGTGCTTGCGTGGCGTGCGCTTGCTGTTGGCGGAGAGAGTGGGATTCGAACCCACGGAAGGTTTGAGCCTTCGCCGGTTTTCAAGACCGGTGCCTTAAACCACTCGGCCATCTCTCCGAAATCGCTGCGCATGATACCGCTCAGCGGCTGATCTGCGGCACGTATAGTCCTGCCTGCGCAAGCAAGACCGGTGCCTTGAACCGCCCGGCCATCTCTCCAAAATCGTTGCACATGATATAGCGCGGGCTTCGCCGGTTTGGCTCTGATCATCTTGTCCCTCGCCCTGAGGCAGCCTCTTCGAAACTTGGGCTGTAGCATTCCCCGGCCCCCGGCCCCCGGCCCCCGGTCCCCGGTCCCCGATTCTCACCCTTCGATCCGACGCGCCGGATCGGTCAGCTCCAGTTCGCGCAGCACCACGCTGGCTTGGGTGCGGTTGCGCACGCCGAGGCGTTCGAAAATGGCGGTCAGATGCGCCTTGACGGTGCGTTCCTGGATGTCGAGGCGGTCGGCAATCTGCTTGTTGAGCAGGCCGCCGGCCACCAGCGTCAGCACCCGGAACTGCTGCGGCGACAGGCTGGCCAGACGCGATGCCAGATCGGCGTCGGCGGGCGTGCTCTGGGCGCGGGCGACGCTGGCGCGCAGGGCGGGCGGCAGCCAGGTCTCGCAGGCGAGCACGGTGCGAATCGCGTCGCGCAGTTCATCGAGTCCTGCACTCTTGGGCAGGTAGCCGGCGGCACCGTGGTCGAGCGCTCGCCGCACCACGCGCGGATCGTCATTGGCCGACACCACGATCACCGCCACGCCCGGGTACTGGGCGCGCACGGCGGCCAGTCCGGCCAGGCCGTGGTTGCCGGGCATGTGCAGGTCGAGCAACACCAGGTCGACTTGCGGCTGGGCGTCAAGCAGGGCCAGCACGGTCTCCAGCGAATCGCCTTCGAACAGATCGATCTCGCCCAGCGCGTCGCGCGCCGCCTGTTTGAGCGCAGCGCGGAACAGCGGGTGGTCGTCGGCGATCAGCAGGGTCGGCATGGGTGACTACTTTGACGCATCGTGCGGCCTGCCGTCACTGCGCGCTCCAGCCGCCGTCCACCGGAATTGCCGATCCGGTCAGGTTGTGCGCTTCGCGGCGGCACAGGAACACCGCCAGCGCGGCGATCTCGTCGGCCAGCGACATCCTCAGGCTCGGCTGTTTTTCCGAGAGCAGTGCGCGCACGCCATCGTCGCGACTGCCGCCGCCGCGGTGGGCGTCGATCTGCGGTTCGATCAGCGGCGTTTCCACCCAGCCCGGGCAGATGCAATTGATGGTGACGCCGCCGGAGTCACGGCTGCCCTGCGCGGCGTATTCGAGCGCCGCCACCTTGCTCATTCCGACCAGCCCGAACTTGCTGGCCACATACGGCGCTTTTTCCTTCGAAGCCACCAGCCCGTGCACCGAGGCGATATTGATCACCCGACCAAAGCCGCGTGCGGCCATGGCGGGCAGGGCGTGGCGCATGGTATGGAACGCAGAGGACAAGTTGACTGCGAGGATCGCATCCCATTTCTCCACCGGCATGTCTGCCAGCACCGCCGTGTGCTGAATGCCGGCGTTGTTGACGAGGATGTCGACGCCGCCCTGCGACCAGTCGGAAACAGCCGACATCAGGTTTTCAATGGCGTCCGGATCGCGCAGATCGCCGTCGAAATGAGGCGGCGTTGCGCCCGCCGCCTCGACCGCCGTGACTGCGGCAGCGATCTGTTCGGTCGCGCCCAGCCCGTGAATGGCCACCTGTGCGCCCGCCGCGGCGAGCCGGCAGGCGATGGCCAGTCCGATGCCGGAGGTGCTGCCGGTCACCAGCGCGCGGCGTCCCCGCAGAAAGCCGTCTGTTGTCATGCTGCGTACGTCCCGATACGTTTTCATCGACTACGCTAGCAGGAACCGCGCAGCTGGCCCTTGGTACGAAGGTACGACGCAGCGGCGTGCTCTAGAAGGTAAGGTCACGCTCATGAAATCGTTTCGACACAGCGCCTTGATGGCTTCCGTTCTGCTCCTGGGCAGCGTCATCGGTTTTTCAGCACAAGGAGGAACCACCGCCATGTTCACCCAGCAGCGCACGACGGAGCACCGCGGACAGGACGATCTGTTGACGGCAGGCTTGGGTCTGGCTGGTCTGCAATCTGCGGTTGCGCCTGCTTTTGCGGATCCGGCGCATCCCACGCCCGAGGAACTGCGTCGGCGCGCGCTGTGGAGCAACTGGCGTGGGATCGCCGATCTGGCGCCGGGCGGCGGCTATGGCGAGCTGTACGGCAGCGTTGCCAATGTGCCGGGGCGCGAGTTCAGCGCGTTTGCGACCCTGCCTGGCGCGAAGCAACCGCACCGCGTCCTGCTGCAACTGCCCGACCATTTCGATCGCACGAAGCGCTGCCTAATCGTCGCGCCCTCGTCCGGCTCGCGCGGCGTGTATGGCGCGATTGCCGTGGCCGGCGCGTGGGGACTGCCGCGCGGCTGCGCGGTGGTCTACACCGACAAGGGCACCGGATCCGATTATTTCGACGTCGATGCCGGACTGGGTTTCGACGCGGCCGGGCAGGTGGCCAAACCCGATGCAGGGCTTGCGTTCATGCCCGAGCCGGCGACCGGCCGCGGCGTGGCTTACAAACACGCGCATTCCCAGGACAACCCGGAAGCCGACTGGGGCCGGCACGTCAAGCAAGCCGCGCAGTTCGCAATCGAAACCTTGAACGCACAGTTGCCGCAAGCCGCACCGTTCACCTTCGAAAACACCCGCGTCATTGCCGTGGGCATTTCCAATGGCGGTGGCGCGGTGTTGCGCGCGGCCGAGGACGGCGAGCCGTGGCTGGACGCGGTGGTGGCCGGCGAGCCGAATATTTACGCACGCGGCCACGGCGCGCGCAGCCTGTACGACTACACCACCGAGGCGGCGCTGCTGATGCCATGCGCCCTGCCAAGAGTCGGCATTCCCTCGTTGCCGATCAGCGATTCACGCTGCGAAGAACTGGGGCGGGTGGGTGCATTGGAAGGGCAGACGGCGGAAGCGCGCCAGCAGGAGGCGCTGGACGCGCTGCACGCTTCGGGCTGGACCGACGCCGCGCTGCGCGCCGGTTCGATCGCGGTCGCCTTCGACCTGTGGCGCGCAATTGGCGTGAGCTATGCGTCGGCCTACGGACGCTATCCGCACAATGCGCATCCTTGCGATTACTGGTATTCGGCGATGGGCCCGGTGACGGTAGCGCCGGTCGCACGCGACGCAACGCCGGAAGAGCGCGCTGCGTGGTGGTCGGACGCCGCCGGCATTCCGCCCGGCAACGGCGTGGTGATCATGGATCCGAACCCGCAGGTCGATCTGGGCATCAGCGGCATGCGCTGTCTGCGCGCGCTGTGGACCGACGATTCCGAAGCCGGGGCCCGCGTGCGCAAGGGCGTCGAAGAAACCCGCGCCGCGCCGCCGCGCGCCGGGCTGCCGGTGGTGGTGATCCACGGCACCGACGACGGGCTGGTGCCGCAGGCGTTTTCCAGTCTGCCGTATGTGGCGATGAGCCGGGAGGCGGGTCGAGACGTGCGCTATTGGCAAGTGAAAAACACCCAGCACTTCGACGCTTTCCTCGCGCTGCCACACCTGGCGGCGGTTTATCTGCCGCTGCTGCCCTATGTGTACGAAGCGCTGGATCGCGTGGATGCGTATCTGGACGGCAAGGGCGCGCTTCCGGCCGATGCGGTCATCGCCACCGTGCCGCGTATAGGCAAGCCGCTGGCGGCTGAGAACTTGGCGATGCCATCGCGTTAAGCGCACCGCCACGTTCGCGCGTGTCAAACTGCGGCGGTCGATCGGTTGACGCAGGGAGCCATGGAGCGCGCAAGCAGGCCACGGGGACGCATCTTCAGCGCGCTGGCGGGGCTGCTGTGCCTGTTTGCGGGACTGTGGATCGCGCGCCTGTCCGCCGGCGCGACGCTGCGTCTTGCGTTCGCCATCGCCGTGATTGCGCTCGGTCTGGACGCCGTGCTCGGCGCGCTGCGCGGACGGCAGTCGCATTTGCTGCGTCAGCCGGCTCGCGCTCTACAACGTCACCGAACGCATTCCAAAACCCCGACGCCATAATCGCGGACGCATTCATCGCCACGGCACGCGCGCGTTGTTAGCATTCGCACACCATTTCGGAGGAACCATGGCCAACACTTCCAACGACCCGATGGCGCTGGCGCAGCGCTACTGGGGCCTGTGGGCCGACGCGCTGCGCGATGGCGCGGTCGGGCTGAACTACGACGTCGGCAAGCAGGGGCTGGGCGATGCGCTCGGAATCTGGGGTCGACAGGCTGGCGCGCAAGGGCCGTTTGGCGACATGCTGGAACGTTTCCAGCACCAGTGCCGCGACTGGTACGGCCAGATGCAGCAGGTTGCCGGCCAGTTTGCCGGGCGCGATCACGCCGCCAAGGATGTGGTCAATGCGTGGCGTTCGGCGTTCGGCGATGCGCATCCATTCGAAAGCCTGATGCAGGGCTTCAATGGCCCCGGGTTGCAGAACATCATGCAGTGGAATGATGCCGCCGCGCCGTGGCTGGACGGGCTGCGCTCGCAGGCCGCGGCTGCGCTGGGCTTGCCTGCGTTCGGTTTCGCTCGTGAGAGTCAAGAGCGGTTGCAGGCGCTGGGCAAGGCGCAGCTGCGCGTGCAGGAGGCCCAGCGCGCCTACGGTGCGCTGTTGGCCAAGGCTTCGCAGGATGCGTTTTCGCGCTTCGAATCGAAGCTGGCCGAACGCGAAGAGCCGGGCCGCCAGATCGACAGCGCGCGCGCGCTGTTTGACCTGTGGGTCGATGCCGCCGAAGAATCCTGGGCCGAGGTCGCGCTCTCCAGCGACTATCGGCACGCTTTCGGCGAACTGGCCAACGCGCAGATGCATCTGCGCAATGCGGCGCAGGCGATTTCCGAGCAGGCCGCGCAAACCCTTGGCTTGCCCGGTCGCACCGAGCTGGACAGCGCGCACCGCAAGATCGCCGAACTCGAGCGCAGCCTTCGTGGGGTCGTTCGCGAGCGTGAAGCCGCACCCGAAAAAACGCAGCCGCCATCGACGCCGCGCGCGCGCGCGGCTGCGCAAAAAGCGGTGAAACCCAAGGCGGTGAAACCCAGGAAACCGGCCGCGAAAAAAGCCGCGCCGCCGACCCGCAAACCGGCTGCCAAACCCGTAAAGAGTGCCAAGAAGAGCGGCAAGCGCGCCGCAAGGACGCGTTGACATGATCGGCCCACTGAACATCACTCCGGAATCGCTGGCCGAAGAAGCAACCAGGCTGCAGCGCAAACTCGGCGCTGGCGTGCACACCCTGCGCGAGATGGAGGACGTCGATTTCGGCGTCACCCCGCGCGAGCCGGTCTGGCGCGACGGCAAGACCGTGCTGTACCGCTTCATGGGCGAGCGCAAGCCAACCGCACGGGTGCCGATCCTGATCAGCTACGCGCTGGTCAACCGGCCCTACATGGTGGATCTGCAAGACGACCGTTCGCTGGTCAAGGGACTGCTGGAACGCGGCGAAGACGTCTATGTCATCGACTGGGGCTACCCCGACCGCTCCGACCGCTACCTGACGCTGGAGGACTACATCGAGCGCTTCATCGGCGGCGCCGTGGACTACCTGCGCAAGGCGCATGGGCTGGCGGCGATCAATCTGCTCGGTATCTGCCAGGGCGGCGCGTTCACGCTGTGCTTTGCGGCGCTGCATCCGGAGAAGGTCAAAAATCTGATTGCGATGGTGACCCCGGTGGATTTCCATACGCCGGACAACATGCTGTCGAACTGGAACCGCGAGATCGACGTCGATCTGCTGGTCGATACGCTCGGCAACGTTCCCGCCGACATGATGAATTTCACTTACCTGATGCTCAAGCCGTGGCGGCTGTTCGCGCAGAAGTATGTCGGCATGGTGGACATCCTCGACGACAAGAGGGCGATGGAAGATTTCCTGCGCATGGAGAAGTGGATCTTCGATTCGCCCGACCAGGCCGGCGAGGCGTTCCGCGAGTTCAGCAAACAGTTCTTCCAGGAAAACCGTTTCATCACCGGCGCGCCGCGGATCGGTGATCGGGACGTGCATCTGGGCGACGTCGACATGCCGATCCTCAATATCTACGCCGAGCAGGACCATTTGGTGCCGCCGGATTCCTCGCGCGCGCTGCGCGGCCTGATCGGCAGCAACGATTACACCGAGCTTGCGTTCAAGGGCGGGCACATCGGCATCTACGTGTCCGGCCGCGCCCAGCGCGAGGTGCCGCAGACCATCCACGACTGGCTGCGCAAGCGCTGTTGAGGCTGCACCGACCGATGGGCGTCGATTCCACGCCACGGCAACGCGTCCTGCGCGGGCTGCTGTTCGCGCTGGGCATGCTGTGGGCGCTGCCGGTTTCGGTGTGCGGTCTGCTCGCCGGTCTGGTCGCGCTGGCGTTTGGCGCGCGCATTCGAATACGCAAAGGCGATCTGGCGCTGGTGTTCCAGAACTTTCCCTGGGGGCCGGGCGGGGCGATCACGCTGGGCAATGTGATTTTGCACACCGGGGCGGATCTGGCCTGTCCCTGTCACACCTATGCGCACCGTGCCGGGTTGACGGATGAGCCCGCAATCGTCATGTCCGACCACGAGCGCGCCCACGTCTATCAGTACATGGCGCTGGGCGTGCTGTTCCTGCCGCTGTATCTGCTGACCGGCGCGGCGATCAGCGCCGACAACCGTTTCGAGCACGCCGCCGATCGCTATGCCCGCACCGGCAGGGGCTGGTGGCCGTGGGCGAAGGATGCGGCATCCTGAATTCGTTTCTCCGACAAACGGTTATCCTGAATGCGCTTGCCTTAGCCAATTTCTAACAAGCGCCGCGTTAATCTGTCGACGTTGGAGAAAAACTGCGCGACGCGCAATGCGGCGCGCAGAATCGCTCCAGCAGATGAGGCCCGACTCCCAACAGGCGCAATGCCCGCGGAGCCGGGCCTTCTTTTTCATGACTGGCGCCGTCCCTGTTGGCGTTCGCTGATTTCGATCGCGCCGACCCGGTGGCCTTCACGATCGACCACGACGCGCACGCGCTTGCGCTGGAAGTAGAAGCTGGCGCGGTATCGACCGGCATCTTCGCCGACGCCGCGCTCGCACAGCTGGTCGATTTTGCGCACGCCAAGCAGGCGGAAGAATTCGTCCTTGTCCAGACCCAATGCTTGCGCGATCGGTACGCCGTCGATCGCGATTTCCAGCTTCGGCTTGAGGTCGATGGGAATGGTCTTGCGCATGCTTCATCTGCCTTCGGCAGTTGCGATATTGTGCATCGGCGCTTGCCGACCAGACCATGACCGCCATCAATGAAGCGGCAACGCGCGACTGCGTTGCGACGGGCCACGCGAAACGGGCAAGTGGCCACGCGGGCCCCTTGTCGAACGCTGCGGGAACGTGCGTTTACCGGGCGTTTTCCAGATCGCGCAGATGGGTCGGCACGCTGCCGAAATAGGCGGCCAGATCGGCGATCTGCTGATCGGTCAGATCCTTGGCCTGGGCCGCCATCACCGCGCCGGTGCCGCCGGCGCGGGTACCGGCGCGATAGGCCTGCAGCGCGTGGGCGAGGTAGTCCGTGTACTGGCCGCCGATCTTCGGGTACATGTCGGCAATCGGCGCATTGCCTTCGGCGCCGTGGCAGGAGACGCAGGCCGCGGTACTGCCGACGCCCTTGGCGGCGATAATCTGGCCGGCGGCGGCGTGGCCTTCCGGCAGGCGGGCGGGAACGCTGGCGTTGCCGGCGTCGACGGCGTGGCCCGATTCCCCCGAGGAGCCGCAGGCCGACAGAACAAGGGCGCAGGCGGCGGCGAGCACGGTCATGGAGATCTTGTTCATGGCTGAGCTCACTTCACGCTGGAAAGGTAGGCGACGATGTCGTTGATGTCCTGCTCGGAGAAGCTCTCCGCCTGCGCCTGCATCGTCGGGTGCTGGCGGTTGCCGCTGCGGTATTCGTTCAGCGCGTTGCGCAGGTAGGTCTGTGACTGGCCGCCGATCATCGGAACGTGGTAGCTCGGATAGGCGTTCTTATAGCCGGTCACGCCGTGACAGCCGCGGCAGGTGTAGGTCAGCGCCTTGCCGCGTGCGGCATCGCCGGCGCTGGCCGAGGCGGCTGGCGCGGGCGTCGCCGCAGGTGCCGGTGCGGCGGCCGGTGCGGGATCCTGCGCGGTAGCGGAAAATGCCGCCCCGAGCAGGGCGAGACTTGCAGCAATCCACAGCGATCGCGTCATCTGGTGTCTTCCCCATGAAAGAAGTCGCGCCTGACATGACATGCGCGACCCGTTCAGTATAACGATGTCAGTGTGCACGTCCATCCCGATATTTTCCGGTTCGGCATTGACTACAGTCAAAATATTTGCAGCAAACCGAATTCAGTAATCCGCTACGCTGTCGACCATGACCTTCGGCGGATGACGGCACCCATATGCAGGTGACATACTTGACTACAACACTAGCAACTGGTTCGATTCCGATGCACGAGAAGGACTTTGCGCGCGGCTGGCCGTTCCTCGCCCTGCTGGGGCTGGCGTTGGCTCTGGGGCTGGGCGGCTGCAAGATGAAATCGGGTGGTTCCGGCGATACCGGCAAAGAGGCTGCGGCCCCCGAAGCGGTGCCGGTCGAAGTCGCGCCGGTGTCGCGACGTTCGATCGCAGCCAGCTACGGCGGCACAGCGGCGCTGGAAGCGCGCGGCGAAGCGCAGGTCGTCGCCAAGACCTCGGGCATTGCGCTGCAGGTGCTGGTCGATATCGGCCAGCACGTCAACGTCGGTCAGACGCTGGTGCGGATCGACCGCGACCGCGCCACCCTGCAAGCCGCGCAAGCGTCGGCGCAGGTCAGCAAGCTGGAAGCGAACTATCGGCGTGCGGTGCAACTGGCCGAGCAGAAGATGGTCAGCGCCAACGACGTGGATCAGCTGCGCTTCGATCTGGCCAACGCGCGCGATTCGCTACGCATGGCGCAGCTCGAACTGTCCTACGGCAACGTCACCGCGCCGATTTCCGGCGTAGTCGCCACCCGCGACATCAAGCCCGGCAATTTCGTGCAGATCAACTCGCCGATTTTCACCATCGTCGACACCTCGCGTCTCGAAGCGACCTTGAACGTGCCCGAGCGCGAAATCGAAACCCTCAAGGCCGGCCAGCCGGTCGATCTGAGCATCGACGCGCTGCCCGGGCGGACGTTCACGGGCAAGGTGGATCGGGTGGCGCCGGTGGTTGACGCCGGCAGCGGCACGTTCCGCGTGATCGTCGCTTTCGATGGCGATGGCGCGCTGCAGCCAGGCATGTTCGGTCGCATCCGGATCCGCTACGACCAGCGAGCCGACGCGCGGGTGATCCCGCGCGAAGCCCTGCTCGACGACGAAGGCGATCCGGCGGTGTTCGTGGTTCGCGGCGGCAAGGCGGTGCGCACGACGCTGCAGCTGGGCTATGACGACGGCCCGTGGGTAGAAGTGCGTTCCGGCTTGAAGGACGCCGATCGGGTGGTGGTCGCCGGCAAGGCGGCGCTGCGCGACGGCAGCGCGGTCAAGGTGCTTGATTCCGCGCCGGCGCCGCGTGCGGCGACGCCCGCCAGCGCAGGTTCGGCGCAGGACGCACGATGACGCCGAACGAAGCGCACGATCCTCTGGCCGCGCCATCGCGCGGCTTCAGCCTGGTCGAATTCGCCACCCGCCGGCGGGTGACGGTGGCGATGATGACAGTCACCTTGGTGCTGTTCGGGCTGATCGCGCTGGGCGGGCTCAAGGTCAACCTGCTGCCGGATCTGAGCTATCCCACGCTGACCGTGCGCACCGACTATCCGGGCGCGGCGCCGGCCGAAGTCGAAACACTGGTTTCGCAGCCGGCGGAAGAAGCGCTCGGCGTGGTCAAGGGGCTGCGCCGGCTGAAATCCATTTCGCGCACCGGCCAGAGCGACGTCGTGCTTGAGTTCGCCTGGGGCACCGACATGGAGCAGGCCAGCCTCGACGTGCGCGACAAGATGGAGTCGCTGCAGTTTCCGCTCGACGCCAAGCCGCCGGTGCTGCTGCGCTTCAATCCCTCGACCCAGCCGATCATGCGACTGGCGCTGTCGACCAAACAGGGCGGCAGCGCTGCCGACGAATTGCGGCGATTGGTGGAAATTCGCCGCTATGCCGACGAAGACCTCAAGCGCCGCTTGGAGCCGGTGGCCGGGGTGGCGGCGGTCAAGGTCGGCGGCGGCCTCGAAGACGAGGTGCAGGTCGATATCGATCAGGGCAGGCTGGCCCAGCTCGGCTTGACCATCGACAACGTGATCTCGCGGCTGCAGCAGGAGAACGTCAATATCTCCGGCGGTCGCCTCGAGGAAGGTTCGCAGCGCTATCTGGTAAGGACGGTCAATCAGTTCGCCAGCGTCGATGCGATCCGCAACATGCTGCTGACCACGCGCGCGGCAGCGGCCGACAACAGCGGCGCCCAGCAGGCGATGCGGGTGGCCGCGGCCAGCGGCAACGCCAGCGTGATGGCCGCGCTTTCGCAGCAGTCCGGCGGCACATCCGCCAGCGCCGGCGGGCAGGCGCTGCGCCTGGGCGATGTCGCCAGCGTGCGCCAGAGTTACAAGGAGCGCGAAACCATCATCCGCCTCAACGGCCAAGAAGCGGTCGAACTGGCGATCTACAAGGAAGGCGACGCCAACACCGTGGCCACCGCCGATGCGCTGCAGGCTAAGCTCGAGGACATCCGCGCGCAGCTGCCGCGCGACGTCGAACTGACCATGGTCGAAGACCAGTCGGTGTTCATCCGCAACGCAGTGCACGACGTGAAGGTGGACGGCGTCATCGGCGGACTGCTGTCGATCCTGATTATCTTTCTGTTCCTGCGCGACGGCTGGAGCACGTTCGTGATCGGCCTGTCGCTGCCGGTGTCGATCATCACCACCTTTTTCTTCATGGGTCGACTCGATTTGAGCCTGAACGTGATGTCGCTGGGCGGTCTCGCCCTGGCCACGGGCCTTGTGGTGGATGATTCGATCGTAGTGCTCGAATCCATCGCCAAGGCGCGCGATCGCGGACTTGGCGTTCTCGATGCGACGATTGCCGGCACCCGCGAGGTGAGCATGGCGGTGATGGCCTCGACCCTGACCACGATTGCGGTGTTCCTGCCTCTGGTTTTCGTGCAGGGAATTGCCGGGCAGCTGTTCCGCGACCAGGCGCTGACCGTGGCGATCGCGGTGGCGGTGTCGCTGGTGGTGGCGATCACCTTGATCCCGATGCTCAGCTCGCTCAAGGGCAGGGCGCCGATGGGGTTTCCCGAAGAGCCGGCGCATCCGCGCTGGCAGGCGCAACAACCGTGGCAGAAACCGGCGATGCATGCCGGACGCGGCATCGGCGCGCTGTTCCGCTACGGGTTCTTCTACATCGTGCTGACCATCGTGACCGTCTGGCGCGGAACCGCCGCAGTGATCGGCCCGATCATGCGCTTCCTGAGCGATCGCGCAATGGCGCTGTACGGACGCGCCGAGGCGCGCTATCTGAAGATCCTTCCGCGTGCGCTGGCGCGTCCGGCGCCGGTGCTGCTGGTGGCCGGCATTGCCTTCGCGCTGACGCTGGCGGTGCTGCCCTTCCTCGGCACCGACCTGATCCCGCAGCTGGCGCAGGACCGCTTCGAGATGACCGCCAAGCTGCCGCCGGGCACGCCGCTGGCGCGCACCGACGACCTGATTCGGCAGGTCGAAGCAGCGCACGAGCGCGATACCGGCGCGCGCGTGCTGTACGGCGTGTCCGGCACCGGCACCCGGCTCGATGCCAGCCCCACCGAGAGCGGCGAGAACATCGGCAAGCTCGACGTGGTGATGACCGAAAACAAATTCGAAGGCCCGCTGACCGAGGCGCTGCGCTCGACCATGCGCGACCATCCGGGCGTGCAGGTCGATTTCGCACGCCCCGAACTGTTCAGCCTGTCGCCGCCGCTGGAAATCGAGGTCGAAGGCAACGATCTCGAAGCCATCCGAATTGCCGGCAACAAGCTGGCCGCGATGCTGCGCGGCAATGCCCACTATGCCGACGTGAAATCGACGGTGGAGCAGGGCTTTCCAGAGATCCAGATCCTGTTCGACCCCGACCGCGCCGCGGCGCTGGGCCTGACCACCCGCCAGATCGCCGATGCCGTCACCAAGAAGGTTGCCGGCGAAGTGGCCACGCGCTACAGCTTCCGCGATCGCAAGATCGACGTGCTGGTGCGCGTGCGCGAATCCGATCGCGCCACGGTCGAAGACATCCGCCGCCTGATCGTCAATCCCGGCAAGGGCGCGCCGATCACGCTCGCATCGGTGGCACGGGTGGTCGCCACCTCCGGACCCAGCGAGATTCATCGGGTCGACCATCGCCGGGTTGCGGTGATTTCCGCCAACCTGCGCGGGATCGATCTCGGCGGCGCGGTGCGCGAGGTGGGAGCGCTGGTTGCGCAAAACCCGCTCGGCGTGGACATCGGCATGCAGATCGGCGGGCAAGGTCAGGAACTTGCGGAATCACTGCGTTCATTGCTGTTCGCCTTCGCGCTGGCGGTGTTCATGGTCTATCTGGTGATGGCCTCGCAGTTCGAATCGCTGCTGCACCCGTTCGTGATTCTGTTCTCGATCCCGCTGGCCATGGTCGGCGCGGTCGGAGCGCTGGTGCTGACCCGTTCGCCGGTGTCGGTGGTGGTGTTCATCGGGCTGATCCTGCTGGTCGGTCTGGTGGTGAAGAACGCGATCATCCTGATCGACAAGGTCAACCAGCTGCGCGAAGAAGGCGTGGCCAAACGCGAGGCGCTGGTGGAAGGCGCACGCTCGCGCCTGCGCCCGATCATGATGACCACGCTGTGCGCGGTGTTCGGCTTCCTGCCGCTGGCGCTGGCCTTCGGCGACGGTGCCGAAGTACGCAGCCCGATGGCCATCACCGTGATCGGCGGCCTGCTGGTGTCCACGCTGCTGACGCTGGTGGTGATTCCGGTGGTCTACGACCTGCTGGATCGCCGCCCCGATGCCTGGTACGCCGAGCGCGGCCGGCGCGCGCGCAAAGATGCGGCCGCCGTGGCCGACGTGCTGGCCCATGAAGGCGATGCGCTGGCATGAACATCACCGAGCTGTCGATCCGCCGCCCGGTGACGACCATCATGCTGTTCGTCTCGATGGTGGTGATCGGGCTGATCGCTTCGTTCCGGCTGCCGCTGGAATCGCAGCCGGAGGCGACCGCGCCGTTCTTCTTCGTCTCGCTTCCCTATCCCGGCTCGACGCCGGAAGAAGTCGAGCAAAACGTCGTCAAGCCGGTCGAAGAGGCGCTGGCCACGATGTCCGGCATCAAGTCGATGAACGCCACCGCCGCGTCCGACAGCGGCAGCATCTTCGTCCAGTTCAGCGACTGGGGGCGCGATATCGCGGTCGCCGCTTCCGAGGCGCGCGAGCGCATCGACGCCATCCGCGACCAGCTTCCGGACGATTTCCGCCGCTATTTCGTGTGGCGCTGGAGCAGCGGCGATCAGGAGGCCATCAGCCTGCGCCTGACCAGCAAGGACGATCTCACCTCGCGCGGCGAGCTGATCGACCAGACCATCAAACGTCGGCTGGAACGCTTGCCGGGGGTTGCCAGGATCGAAGTGGAAGGCGTGCCGGTGCAGGAAGTGGTGGTGGCGATCGAGCCCGACCGCCTGACCGCCAACGGCGTGGTGCTCGATGAACTGGTCAGCCGTCTGCAGGCCGCCAATTTTTCGGTCTCCGGCGGCACCATCACCGACGACGGGCGTCGCCTGCGGATTCAACCCAAGGGCGAATTGACCGACCTGGCGCAGCTGCGCGAACTTCCGATCAACGCGCGCGGCGTGCGTCTGGGCGACATCGCCGACGTCGCGCTCAAGCCGCAGCGAATGACCTATGTGCGGCAGATGGACGGCCGCCCGAGCGTGGGCGTGGACATCTACAAGGAGCGCGCCGCCAACCTCGTCGATCTCTCGCGCGCCGTCAATGCCGAACTGGACGCGCTGCGCAACGATCCGGCGATGCGCGACATCGATATCCAAGTCACCGAAGACCAGGGCCAGCAGGTGATCAGCTCGCTGACCGCGCTGGCCGAAGCGGGCGCGATCGGCCTGCTGCTGTCGGTGGCGGTGCTGTACTTCTTCCTGCGTCACTGGCCGTCGACCCTGATGGTGACTCTGGCGATCCCGATTTGTTTCATCATGACCCTGGGCTTCATGTACTTCGCCGGGATCACCCTCAACATCCTGTCGATGATGGGCTTGCTGCTGGCGGTGGGCATGCTGGTCGACAACGCGGTGGTGGTGGTCGAGAGCATCTACCAGGAACGCGAAAAATATCCGTCCCAGCCGCGGCTGGCTTCGGTGATCGGCACCCGCCACGTCGCGATCGCGCTGTCCGCCGGCACGCTGTGTCACTGCATCGTGTTTTTGCCGATGATGTTCGGCGCAAAGAACATGCTGACGATCTACCTGACCCAGCTGGCGGTGACGATCTCGGTCTCGCTGCTGGCCTCGTGGCTGGTTGCGGTCAGCCTGATTCCGATGCTGTCGGCCAAGCTCTCCACGCCGCCTGCGCTCAAGTCGCCGTTTCTCGTCCGGCTGCAGGATCGCTATGCGAAGCTGCTGCGCTGGACCTTGCAGCATCGCGGCTGGAGCGTTCTCGGCATTTTGCTGATCGTCGCGGTGAGCGTGGTGCCGATGAAGCTGACCAAGGGCGACAGCGGCAACGACAACGACCCAACCAAGGTCCAGATCTATTACCAGTGGAACGGTTCTTATTCGAAAGAGCAGATGGGCGAGGTGGTCGCCGCGGTCGAACGCTACGTCAACGCCAATCGCCAACGCTTCGAGGTCAAGCAGGTGTATTCGCGCTATGCCGAGCAGGGCTGGGCGTTCACCCAGGTCGAACTGACGACCACCGACCCCAAGCGCGCCGAAGCGATCCAGGAGCAGATTCGCAAGGGGCTGCCGAAGTCGGCGCGCGCCAACGTCGGCATGGGTCGACAGGGCGGCATGGGCGGCAACGACCAGGACATTTCGTTCAGCCTGATGGGGGATTCGACCCAGACCCTGAAAGCCATCGCCGACGATATCCTGCCGATCCTCGCGCGCAGCCGCAGCCTGCGCGACGTGCGCGTGGACACCGGCGATGCCAGCAGCGAGCTGACCGTGCACGTCAACCGCGAACGTGCCGCGGCTTACGGCTTCAGCGCCCAGCAGGTGGCGCAGTTCGTCGGACTGGCACTGCGCGGCGCATCGCTGCGCGAATTCCAACGCGGCGAGATCGAAATTCCGGTGAACGTCCGTTTCAAAGGTGCGGAGCATTACGGAACCGAAGACCTGCAATCGTTCACCGTTCGTGCGCCCGATGGCCGCAGCGTGCCGCTGCTGGCGATGGTGGATGTCGCCGTGCAGGCGTCGGCCAATTCGATCCAGCGCATGAACCGCCAGACCATGCTCAAGGTACAGGCCAGCCTCGCGCCGGGTGCCAACATGGAGCAGGCGAAAAATGACATCGAAACCACGCTCAAGGGACTCGACCTGCCACCCGGCTACGGCTACACGTTCGAAGGCGGCGGCTTCGGCATGAACATCGACATGAACCAACAGATGTTGCGCAACGTCTTCATCGCCGTCGCTCTGATGTTCATCGTGATGGCCTCGGTGTTCGAATCGCTGCTGTTTCCGCTGGCGATCATGAGCAGCGTGGTGTTTTCGATTTTCGGCGTGTACTGGAGCCTGTGGCTGACCGGCACCCCGTTCAACATCATGGCCTTCATCGGGATATTGGTGCTGATGGGCGTGGTGGTGAACAACGGCATCGTGATGATCGAACACATCAACAACCTGCGCCGACGCGGGTTGCCGCGGATCGAAGCGCTGATCGAAGGCAGCCGCGAGCGTCTGCGCCCGATCATGATGACGATGGGCACCGCGATCCTGGCGATGATTCCGATCGCGATCTCGAACACCCAGATCGCCGGCGAAGGTCCGCCGTATTACCCGATGGCGCGGGCGATTGCCGGTGGCCTCGCATTCTCGACCGTTGTCACCCTGTTGTTCCTGCCGACCATCTACGCGCTGCTCGACGACCTGCGCAGCGGCACTTCGAGGATCATCGCCAGGGCGCGCGGCGTGACCGCGCAGTCGGAGCTGGCCGCGACCGCTTGAGCCGCCTTCCGGCTACCCGGAGCGCGCGGTCGATCCGCGTCAGCCCGCCAGCTCGGCTTCCCCGACTTCGTCGGGGAGGATCACCCGGTCGCGGCCTTCGCTCTTGGCGCGGTACAGCAGTTGATCGGCCAGGCGCAGCAGATCCTCACCGGATTGGGCCAGCCGCTGGTCGACCACACCGGCGCTGACGGTGAAACTTGGCAAGCCACCGCGCTGGGTGAGACGCGGCAACTCGCTGCGGATCCGCTGCATGATCTGGGCCGCGTTGAAAATGTCGAATCCAGGAAGCAGCAGTACGAATTCCTCACCGCCGATCCGACAGGCCAGATCTTCGCCGCGGATCGATTGCCGCAGCGCGGCGGAGAACGCCTTCAGCGCGCGATCGCCGACCTCATGGCCATGGGTGTCGTTGATCTTCTTGAAGTGGTCGATGTCGGCCATGATCAAGGCAAACGCGGCGCGGCGTTCGATCAACTGGTTCAGCCGCACTTCCAGCACCCGGCGGTTGGACAGGCCGGTGAGCGGGTCGGTGGCCGCCTTCATTTCGGAGGCGACCATCGAGCGGATCACGGTCAGCCGCGTGCCGACCCGGTTGGCGTGGGTGGTGAGCACCTGCAGCAGACGGAACAGGTCGGGATCGCCGGTCTGCCCGAGTGCACGCAGCATGCCGGTTCCGCGTCCTGCCACCATCACCGGCGTGCAGGCGGCTGCGCATGAGGACTCGATGCGTCCGCCCAGGCCGGGGCAGGCACTCAGCGACATGCTGTCCTCGTAGACCATGCCTTGGCCCCGACGGACCGCCGGACAATCCACGGCCCGGCGGATGTTGCAGCGCGCCGCATCGGGCATGTCGCCAATGGTGATCGTCGTGGAAATGTCCCCATCGGGATCCTCGGCCAGCAGCAGCTGCGAAGACGAGCCGGCTTGCAGCGCCTCCAGCGATTGCTCGGAAATACGCAACACCGCCGATTCATCCTCGGCGATGTCGAGCGCGTGCTGCGGGCGGCCGTCGGTTTCGATTGCGCGCAGACGTTCTTCGAGATGCGCGGCGCGGACAGCGAGCTCGCCGTTGGCTTCGTTCAGACGCTCGCCCAAAGGCGCAAGCACCAGCCACCAGACGCCGGCGGCGGTGAGCGCAGTGAAAATTCCCAGCCCGACCGCAAGCTGCAGCTCGGTGCCGCCGCTGGGGAAGTAGTGGAGCGCCACCAGCGCAGCAAGGAAGAACGCGCCCCCGGCGATGGCCAGCAGGTGGCGGAATGATCTTGCCCCTGTTTCACGGACACCCGGTTAAGCGATTCAATATCGCAACCCGAGGTGAGACAGATGATCAAGAAGAAGGCGGCGACCGCCCCCAAGCGCAAGGGGTTCAGCCCGGAATTCAGGCAGCAGGCGCTATTGCGCGCAGCGACGGAGGGCGTGCCCGCGGTGGCGAACGACTTGGGCCTGCAGCCAGCCCAGTTGTACGCATGGCGCGCCAAGGCGCAGCAGACCGGTCAGGACGCAGAGGCGCAGCGGCTGGCGCAATCGGAGCAGACGCGGCTACGGCGTGAGGTGGCGCGCCTTGAAGAGGAGGTCGCGTTTCTAAAAAAGGCGGCGGCGTACTTCGCGAAGCAGCCGAAGTGAAGTACGCAACGATGAAGGCGAACGAGGGTGAGTTCAGAGTGCGGCTGATGTGCCGGGTGCTGTCGGTGTCGCCGAGCGGGTACTACGCCTGGCGGGGCCGGAAGCCGTCGAAGCGGACGCGTGCGCGTGCGGCGTTGGACGCCAAGGTGAAAGAGGCCTTCACCGCGCGCAAGGGCCGCGATG
>JADFDQ010000005.1 GCA_018262705.1 Xanthomonas sp. | reverse complement strand
CGGTCCCCGGTCCCCGGTCCCCGGTCCCCGGTCCCCGGTCCCCGGTCCCCGGTCCCCGGTCCCCGGTCCCCGGTCCCTTACTTACTACGGAGCACCCCATGAAAACCCCCGTCCGAGTTGCCGTCACCGGTGCCGCTGGCCAGATCGGTTATGCGCTGCTGTTCCGGATTGCCGCAGGCGAGATGCTGGGCAAGGACCAGCCGGTGATCCTGCAAATGCTGGAACTGCCGCTGGACAAGGCGCAGGCCGCGCTGCGCGGCGTGATGATGGAACTCGAAGATTGCGCCTTCCCGCTGCTGGCGGGCATGGTTGGCACCGACGATCCGATGACGGCGTTCAAGGACGCCGACTACGCGCTGCTGGTCGGTGCCCGTCCGCGCGGTCCGGGCATGGAGCGCAAGGACCTGCTGCAGGAAAACGCCAAGATCTTCACCGTGCAGGGCAAGGCGCTCAACGCGGTGGCCAGCCGCAACGTCAAGGTGCTGGTGGTCGGCAATCCGGCCAACACCAATGCCTACATCGCCATGAAGTCGGCGCCGGATCTGCCGGCGAAGAACTTCACCGCGATGCTGCGCCTCGACCACAACCGCTCGCTGTCGCAGCTGGCGATCAAGGCCGGCGTGGCCGTGGCCGACATCGAAAAGCTGACGGTCTGGGGCAACCACAGCACCACCATGTATCCCGACTACCGCTTCGCCACCGTCGGCGGCGTCTCGCTGGCCGACAAGATCGGCGATGCCGACTGGAATGCGGGGGCCTTCATCCCGACCGTCGCCAAGCGCGGCGCGGCGATCATCGAAGCGCGCGGGCTGTCCTCGGCGGCCTCGGCGGCGAACGCGGCGATCTGCCACGTGCGCGATTGGGCGCTGGGCACGAACGGCAAGTGGGTGACGATGGGCATCCCGTCCGACGGCAGCTACGGCATTCCGAACGACATCATCTACGGCGTGCCGGTGATCTGCGCGGGCGGCGAATACGCCCGCGTTGAAGGCCTGCCGATCGACGACTTCAGCCGCGAGCGGATGAACAAGACCCTGGCCGAGCTCGAAGAGGAACGCGCCGGGATTGACCATTTGCTCTGATGTATTGACGCGCGCCCGCGTTGCCGCATCCGTCCGCAAATGCTCATTGACGCCCGAGTCAACGTCGCCCTGCCTACGGATCGTGCAACGCCGGCAATCGATGCGCAGTGCCAGTCGCTGCATTCAGGAGTGGGTATGACCGCAGCACAATCCCCAGGCGCACGCTTTCGCGCCGCCCTTGCCGCCGAATCGCCGCTGCAGGTGATCGGAGCCATCAACGCCAATCACGCGCTGCTGGCCAGGCGCGCCGGCTACCGCGCCATCTATCTGTCCGGCGGCGGCGTGGCGGCCGGTTCGCTGGGCTTGCCGGACCTGGGCATCAACACCCTGGAAGACGTGCTGATCGATACCCGCCGGATCACCGATGTGTGCGATTTGCCGCTGCTGGTCGATATCGATACCGGCTTCGGGCCGAGCGCGTTCAACATCGCGCGCACGGTGAAGTCGCTGATCAAGGCCGGCGCGGCGGCCTGCCATATCGAGGATCAAGTGGGCGCCAAGCGCTGCGGCCACCGCCCCGGCAAGGAGATCGTCTCGCAAGCCGAAATGGCCGATCGGGTCAAGGCGGCGGCCGATGCCAAAACCGACGCCGATTTTTTTCTGATTGCGCGCACCGACGCGATCCAGGTCGATGGCGTGGACTCCGCGATCGAACGCGCCATCGCCTGCGTGGAAGCCGGCGCCGACGGCATCTTCGCCGAGGCTGCCTGTGATCTTGCCACCTACCGCCGTTTCGTTGACGCGGTCAAGGTGCCGGTGCTGGCCAACATCACCGAATTCGGCAAGACCCCGTTGTTCTCGCGCGAGGAGTTGGCGAGCGCGGGCGTGGCGATCCAGCTGTTCCCGCTGTCGGCGTTCCGCGCCATGAACAAGGCGGCCGAAAGCGTCTATCAGGCGATCCGTCGCGACGGCCAGCAACAGGCCGTGCTCGACGTCATGCAGACCCGCGAAGAGCTCTACGACCGGATCGGCTACCACGACTTCGAGCAGCAGTTGGACCGGATTTTTTCCGGCAATCGTCCGTGATTGCGCTGCCCATGCACCCGTGAGCTGAACATGCAGGTTCCCTTCGTCCCCACGTCCCGCGTCGATCGCCGTGCGACAGCGCAACGGCTGCTGCACAAGAAGCTTGAGCAGCTGCCTCCGGACGAGCGTCGCGTTGTCGAACGTTTCATCGCGCGCGGCAGCATCGCCCGCAACATCGAACGCGAGTTCCATGAAACCCGCACCTTCGGCGAGCGCGTCGCGGATCGGGTGGCGACCGTCGGCGGCAGCTGGACCTTCATCATCATTTTCCTGTGCCTGCTGGTCGTGTGGATGGTGGTCAACACGTTCTTTCTGCTGAAGGCATTCGATCCCTATCCCTACATCCTGCTGAATCTGGTGTTGTCCTGCCTGGCCGCAATCCAGGCCCCGATCATCATGATGAGCCAGAACCGACAGGCCGACACCGACCGCATGCAGGCGCAGCACGATTTCGAAGTCAACATCAAGTCCGAGCTGGAAATCATGCAGGTGCACGAAAAGATCGATCACCTGCGCGAGCAGGACTGGGCGATGTTGGTGGAGCTTCAGAATCGCCAGATCAAGATTCTCGACACGCTGCTTGAACGTGCAACGCGCGACGACAGCCCGCAAACCGATAGGCCAAACCTGGAGAACCCCGATGAGTGAGCCCACCGCCGTGCCCGGCTTCAAGCCGAAGAAATCCGTTGCGCTGTCGGGCACCGCCGCCGGCAACACCGCGCTGTGCACCGTGGGCCGTTCGGGCAACGACCTGCACTATCGCGGCTACGACATCCTGGATTTCGCCAACACCAGCGAATTCGAGGAAATCGCCCACCTGCTGGTGCACGGCAAACTGCCGAACAAGGCCGAGCTGCGCGCCTACAAGACCAAGCTCAAGGCGCTGCGCGGGATTCCGGCGGCGGTCAAGGCCGCGCTGGAAGAATTGCCGGCCTCGGCGCATCCCATGGACGTGATGCGCACCGGCGTGTCGGTGCTGGGCTGCGTGCAGCCGGAAAAGGACGACCACAACCACCCCGGCGCGCGCGACATCGCCGACAAGCTGATGGCCAGCCTCGGCTCGATGCTGCTGTACTGGTACCACTACAGCCACAACGGCCGGATCATCGACGTCGAGACTGACGACGATTCCATCGGCGGGCACTTCCTGCACCTGCTGCACGGCGAGCAGCCGCCGGCGTCGTGGGTGCGGGCGATGCACACCTCGCTCATTCTTTACGCCGAGCACGAGTTCAACGCTTCGACCTTCGCCTGTCGCGTCATCGCCGGCACTGGATCCGACATGCATTCGTGCATCACCGGCGGCATCGGCGCGCTGCGCGGTCCCAAGCACGGTGGCGCCAACGAGGTCGCGTTCGAAATCCAGAGCCGTTATGAAACGCCGGACGAGGCCGAAGCCGACATCCGCGCGCGGGTCGAGCGCAAGGAAGTGATCATCGGTTTCGGGCATCCGGTTTATACGGTGTCCGATCCGCGCAACAAGGTGATCAAAGAGGTCGCCCGCGAGCTGTCCGCCGAGCAGGACGACATGCGCCTGTACGCCATCGCCGAACGGCTGGAAGCGGTGATGTGGGATATCAAGAAGATGTTCCCGAACCTCGACTGGTTCAGCGCCGTGAGCTACCGCCGGATGAGCGTTCCGACCGCGATGTTCACGCCGTTGTTCGTGATTGCCCGCACCAGCGGCTGGAGCGCGCATGTGATCGAGCAGCGCATCGACGGCAAGATTATCCGTCCAAGCGCGAACTACGTCGGGCCGGAAGACCGCAGGTTCGTTCCCATCGACCAGCGCTGAGGTTCATGAGCAATTTCGCTGGCATCTTTGCCGTCATCGTCGGTACGCTGCTGGCGACCGGCGCCAGCGTGCTGTTGCACTATGAGGGCCTGTACCGGATGGGACGTTACGTCCGTATCCGCATCGCGAACAACAAGCGCCAGCCGGTGCAGGTTCTGCTGGCGATTTTCGGGGTCATGCTGTTGCACATGGCCCAGATCGTCATCTTCGGAACGGTCTGGTGGGGGTTGCTGCAGTTTTCCGGAACTGGAGCGGTCGCCAGCATTGCCCATCTGCAATGGCATGGCGCGTTGTTCCTGTCGAGCCTGTCCTACACTTCGCTTGGTTTCGATTCGCTGGTTCCGATTGGCGCGATCCGCATCCTCGCCAGCGTGGAAGCCCTGACCGGGCTGGTGCTGGTGGCGTGGTCGGCGTCGTTCGCGTTCCTGCTGATGCAGCGGCACTGGCACGTGGAGTGAGGTGCAAACGAAAAGGCCGCGCAATGCACGGCCTTTTGCATGAACAAAAACAACGGGTTCAGATCAACCCTTCGTCCTGCATCGCCTTCTGCACGCCGGGATCGGCAGCCATATGGGCATCGAAGTGGGCGAGGTTGTCGAGGCCGGACAGATCGACGCCGATCTTCTTGGCCCACTGGGTGACCACGAACCAGTAGGGATCGGCGATCGAGCGGCTGCCGGTGATCCAGTCCTTGCCGGCCAGCTGCGCGTCGACGCGCTCGAAATGGGTGCGCAGCTGCTTGTGGGCGTTGTCGTGGCTTTTCTTGATCGCGCCCTCGTCTTCCAGATAGGCAGTCGTGCCGAACAGCGGCTTGAAGGCGGGATGCACGTCGGAGTTGACGACGCCCAGCCAGCGGTTGACCTCGGCGCGGCTTTCCGGCGTGCCGTCGCCGCACAATCCGCAATCGGGATACTTGTCCATCAGATAGTGCAGGATCGCGGTGTTCTGGGTCAGCACCCAGTCGCCGACCTGCAGCGCCGGCACCGCGCCGGCTGGATTGAGCTTGAGGAATTCCGGGGCCTTGCGCTGTTCGCCCTTGACGATCTGGTACTCGTAGGGTTTGCCGATCCATTCCAGTGTGATGTGGTCGGCGAGCGAGCAGGCGCCAGGCGATGTGTAGAGCTTCATGCGAACCTCCGGTGGGGGACGGCAGTCACTATCCGGCATTGCGGATGAAGACGGGATGACAGGCGTCCGGAGGGATCAGCCGCGTTGCGTGAACAAGCCAGGCACGCTGTAGAAGGTGTGGCTGCCGATCGTCGCGACCTGTTTCGCATTGGGCCACATCGGGCCGGTGATGGCGGTTGCAGCGAAATGGCTGGCGCCGGGGACGATCAGCTTGCGCTGTCCGATCGGCAGCGCCCAGTTGCGCTCGGATTCCAGTGAGACCGTGACCGCATCCTCCCAAGCGCCGATATTGGACAGGCGGGTCTGGGGCGACACGATCGTCGGCGCGAACTGCTTGCGCGCAGTCACCACCGAGCACAGGTTATTGCCCCACAGGCCGCTGTCGCGGCGGCGCAATGCGACTTCGGCGACCGCCTGCTGGCCCTGCGCGGACTGATCGCGCGCTTCCAGATAGACGGTGGTCGACAGGCACAGCGAATCGGCGGCTGGCTGCGGCAGGACGTGCGCCATCCAGAGGATCCACGCGAGTTTCATGTCGGACTCCTTGCTCCGTTGCGGCACCGCTGGTTCCGCCTGAACGCAGGCGGGTTGAACAGTCGGTGTCATGGCGAATTGGAGAGTTCGGCCCAATGGTGGCCGGAAGCTCTGTGCGCGCAGGTGCGCGCGGTGGGCGGCGGCTCTATGGCGCCTTTGCCCGGGCCGACCTCACAACAGGAACAAGGCTGGCCTGCGGAACCTCCGTGCGCGGGGGCGCTGACCGAATAGGCCGGAAGTGCGCGCACACTAACGCCAGTTTTCCGAACGCAGGCTGAATGGAGTGGATGAAATCGCTGATTCGAGTGGAGTTTTTACTCGGGATGTGCGCTGTGTCCCGAACTTTATGCGCTGCGTCGTGGTGGGTGTCTGGCTGCGTCTTCGGACAGATTCATGGGGGGATCGTCCGGTTCGGCAAGTGGGTCGGCACGGGTCGCTGATCGGCGGGGAGCTGAGAGTCGGGTCGGATTTGCCGGGGCAGGAAAATTGTTTCGAAAGAGTGCTTGGCAAAGCCGGAACTGTTATGTTAACGTTAACTCGGCCTTCATATGCGCGGCCGCCCCGTGCGGGGGTTGCATGTGGACCTGCCGTTTGGGGCATGAATTTTTGCGTCGCGGTTTCTTCAAAATTTTGATTTCCAAGGAGCTGAAAGCATGAACAAGAAACTCCTCTGTGCCGCCCTCGTGGTTGGCTTGGGCATGGTGGCGCAGGCTGCGTCGGCCCAGGAGTACGATGATCGCTGGTATGTCACCGGTTCGACCGGTATCAACGTGCAGGACAGTGATCGTATGACCCAAGACACGCCGTTTGTCACGCTGGGGTTCGGCAAGTTCGTGACGCGTAATGTGTCGTTGGATGCAGAACTGAACTATCAGAACCCGGATACGTTGGCCAATCCGAACCTGTGGTGGTCCCAGTACGGCGCGTCGCTGGATGCGCGTTACCACTTCCGTCGGAATGATTGGAAGTTCTGGCCGTATGTCCGCGTTGGCCTCGGCTGGCAGCGGCATGAGCAGGAGTACGTTGTTGGCGGCAACCTTCTGCAGCATAGATCTTCAAACGCTGCGCTGAACCTTGGCGTGGGTCTGCAGTTCGACTTCAATCGCGTGAACTTTCGCACTGAACTCGGAACACGTACCGATTTTGATAACCGTCAGGCGTGGGCTGGCCCGCAGGACAGCAGTTTTTCGGACATTCTTGCGTCTGTCGGCATGACCTACGCCCTCGGCCCGGATCCGGCTCCGCCGGTCGTGCAGGCGCCGCAGCCGCAGACCACCTGCGCTGATCTCGACGACGATGGCGACGGCGTCAACAACTGCAATGACAAGTGCCCGAACTCGCAGCCTGGCCAGACCATCGGTCCGGACGGTTGCCCGGTGCCGGTGTCGATCGACCTCAAGGGCGTGAACTTCGATTTCGACAAGGCCACCCTGCGTCCGGACGCGGTTGCGATCCTGAACGAAGCGGTCGAGATCCTGAAGCGCTATCCCGACCTGCGCGTCGAAGTTGCCGGTCATACCGACCTGTGCGGTACCGACACCTACAACCAGAAGCTGTCGGAGCGTCGTGCGCAGACCGTGTACGACTTCATGACCAGCAATGGTATCGACGCCTCGCGTTTGGCGGGTCCGGTTGGCTACGGCGAGAGCCGTCCGCTGGTGCAGACCGAGCAGACCTTCCCGGCCTGCAAGAACGAGACCAACCGCCGTACCGAGCTGAACACCCAGTAAGACCGGGTTTCGCAGATGTTGTACCCAACGAAGCCCGGCTCCCGCCGGGCTTCGTTCTTCAGTGGATCGAACGCGGTTTCGTGTTGCGGTGCAATGCGTCGATCCCTACACTGTTTCGAACTGTCGGAGAGTCGTGCAATGTCGGTGATGCGTGGAGTGGCGTGTGTCCTGTTGGCGCTGGGCTGTCCGGTCACGGCGTGGGCGGGCGGTACCACCTGCACTGTCGATATTTCGTCGGCATCCGCAGCGCGCTCGTCCTGGATTTCCCCTTTGGCCGTGGAATTGACCCCGACCGTCACCCAGTTGGGCGGAGCCAGCGGGGTTCTGGCCCAGTCCTATGACGAAGCGTTGTCGGTCGAAAGCGTGCTCACCCGTATCAAGATCGACGGCTGCCGGCAGGTTGCATCGATCACTCCGGCGGCATCGCCTGCCGCTGTCGCCGCCGACCCGGCTACCTACAAGCCGCAAACTGCGTTCGACAACACGCCGTGGCGGTTCAACATGACCCAGAACGGCAAGCGCATGACCGCCGACGAGTTCGACGCCTGGATGAAGTCGCGCGGCGTTCGCGTCGTGCCCAGCCGTCCGGCAACGCAGGAAGCGTCTGCGACACCCGCTGCGACGGGCACCTCCGGAAACTGAGTGGCACGCGACCCGGTGGCCCGGAGGCGGGCCATCCTGACGCGATTTACTTCGACAACACGCCCAGTTCGTGGCCGATGCGGATAAACGCATCAATCGCGTGATCTAGGTGCGCGCGGGTGTGGGCAGCGCTCATCTGGGTGCGAATGCGTGCTTGGCCCTTGGCCACCACCGGGAAAAAGAAGCCGATCGCGTAGATGCCTTCTTCCAACAGACGCTCGGCAAATTTCTGCGCCAGCGGCGCGTCGTACAGCATCACTGGGCTGATCGGGTGCACGCCGGGACGAATATCGAAGCCGGCTGCCGTCATGCGCTGCCGAAAGTAGGCGGTGTTCTCGCGCAGGCGCTCGCGTAGCTCGCCTGCCGACGACAGCATCTCGAAGGCTTTGATCCCGGCGGCGGCCACGTGCGGCGGCAGTGAGTTGGAAAACAGGTACGGGCGCGAGCGCTGGCGCAGCAGTTCGATCACTTCTTTTTTCGCGCTGGTGAAACCGCCAAGCGCACCGCCCATCGCCTTGCCTAGCGTGCCGGTGATGATGTCGATCTTGTCCAGTACGCCCTTGACTTCGGCGCTTCCGCGTCCGCTCTCACCCAGAAAGCCGGTGGCGTGACATTCATCGATATGCACCAGTGCGCCGTACTTTGCCGCCAGTGCGGTGATCTCGTCCAGCGGCGCAATAAAGCCGTCCATCGAGAACACGCCGTCGGTGGTGATCAGGATGGTTCTGGCGCCGTCGGCCCTGGCTTGCTTGAGCTGTACTTCCAAGTCAGCCATGTCGCAGTTGGCGTAGCGATAGCGCTTGGCCTTGCACAGGCGCACACCATCGATAATCGAGGCGTGGTTGAGCGCGTCGCTGATGACGGCGTCGTTCTCGTCGAGTAGCGGTTCGAACAGGCCGCCGTTGGCATCGAAACAGGCGGCGTAGAGAATCGTGTCGTCTTTGCCGAAAAACGTGGAGATCGTGCGTTCCAGCTGCTTGTGCAGGTCTTGCGTGCCGCAGATGAAACGCACGCTGGCCATGCCGAAGCCGTGGCTGTCCAGCGCGGATTTGGCGGCGGCGATGATGTCTGGATGATCGGCCAAGCCAAGATAATTGTTGGCGCAGAAGTTCAGCACCTTGCGTCCGTCGGCCAGTGTGATCTCGGCCGACTGCGGACTGGTGATGATGCGCTCGGATTTGAACAGACCGGCGGCGCGGATTTCATCCAGTGTGTCGGCGTAGCGTTGGGTCAGGGTCATATCGGTTCTCTTGGCAGCGCACCGACGACTGGGTTTGCCCGTGCGCGACACGCCGTGAATACATCCATGTAGGCTCATCGACGGCATCCATGCCGTCGATGGTCGCGCACGGGCACACCCCGCCGCCGGTGCGCAACCGAGGGTTCAATTCCAGCTCAGCACCACCTTGCCGGCCTTGCCGCTTTCCATCAGGTCGAAGCCCTTCTGGAACTCATCGACCGGTAACTGGTGGGTGAGCACTTTTCCCAGCGGAAAACCGGACAGCACCATCTGGGTCATCTTGTACCAGGTCTCGTACATCTTGCGGCCGTAGATGCCCTGAACGGTCAGGCCTTTGAAGATGATCTTGTCCCAGTCGCAGCCGGCGCCCCGGGGCTGTATGCCGAGCATCGCGATCTTGCCGCCGTGGTACATGCAGTCGAGCATGTCGTTGAACGCACGCGGGTTGCCGCTCATTTCCAGACCGACGTCGAAGCCTTCCATGTGCAGGTCCTTCATCACGTCCTTGATCGACTGGTTGGCGACGTTGACCACGCGGGTCGCGCCCATGTCGGCGGCCAGCTTGAGGCGGAAATCGTTGACGTCGGTGACGACGACGTTGCGTGCGCCGATGTGCTTGCAGATGCCGGCGGCGATCACGCCGATCGGCCCGGCGCCGGTGATCAGCACGTCCTCGCCGATCACGTCGAATTCGAGCGCGCAGTGCGCAGCGTTGCCGTAGGGGTCGAAGAAGGCGGCGAGCTCGGACGGAATTTGATCCGGAATCGGCCACAGGTTGGATACCGGCATCACCAGATATTCGGCGAAGGCGCCGTTGCGGTTGACGCCGATGCCGACCGTGTTCGGGCACAGGTGCGGGCGTCCGCCGCGGCAGTTGCGGCAGTGGCCGCAGACGATGTGGCCTTCGGCGGACACGCGCTGGCCGACCTCGTAGCCGCTGACCGCAGCGCCGATCTGAACGATGCGGCCAACGAATTCATGGCCGATGGTCAGCCCAGGCTTGATCGTACGCTGGCTCCACTCGTCCCACAGGTAGATGTGCAGGTCGGTGCCGCAGATTGCGGTTTTTTCAAGCTTGATCAGCACTTCGTTCGGCCCGGGAACCGGAACCGGAACCTGCTCCATCCAGATGCCCTTGCCCGCTTCGCGCTTGACCAGCGCCTTCATCATTGCTTCCGGCATGGCCGTGAGTCCTTGGGAACTGCTGCGTAGTTTAGCGCTGCCCGGGAAAAGCCTTGCAGAATTTGGTTCAGTCAATCCGCCGCCTTTTTCGCTCATGTCTCAGTCCGGGCTGGCGGAGCGGTTCACCGGCTAGAATGTAAGGTTCAACGTTTTCGTCGATTTCGCTAATTGCCGAATCGGCTTTGCCGGAGCCTTGCCATGTCACGTCGCCCCATCGTCGCCGCGCTCGCACTGACGCTTGCCGCAGGCAGTGTCCATGCCGATGAAGGCATGTGGATGCCGTCCCAGCTTCCCGGCCTTGCCACGCAGATGGCTGCGGCGGGTTTCAAGGGCGATCCGGCGGCGCTCGCCGATCTGAACCGCGCGCCGCTGGCGGCGGTGGTGTCGCTGGGCGGCTGCACCGCGAGCTTCGTGTCGGCGCAGGGGTTGATCGTCACCAATCACCACTGCGCGATGGGCGCGATCCAGTACAACTCCACGCCGGAGCGCAACCTGATCCGCGACGGTTTCAACGCTGCGACGATGGCGGACGAACTTTCCGCCGGGCCGGCGGCGCGGGTGTATGTCACGGTCAGCTTCGACAAGATCACAGACCGCATTCTCGACGGCGCCCGCGGCAAAACCGGGCGCGCCTATTTCGATGCAGTCGATGCGGCGAAAAAGGCGGCCGTGGCCGAGTGCGAAGCCGACGCCGGACACCGCTGCAGCGTGGCCGACATGTACTACGGCAGCGACTTCTACCTGATCAAGCAGTTGGAATTGAAGGACATCCGGCTGGTCAACGCGCCGCCGTTTGCGATCGGCAACTACGGCGACGAAATCGACAACTTCGTCTGGCCGCGCCACGTCGGCGACTACAGTTTCTATCGCGCCTACGTCGGTAAAGACGGCAAGCCGGCGCCGTTTTCGAAGGACAACGTGCCCTATCAGCCGCCGGCCTGGCTGACGGTGTCGACGGCGCCGGTGAAGGTCGGCGATTTCGCGATGCTGGCCGGTTATCCGGGCGTGACCTTTCGCCACCGCACCGCGTCCGAATTTGCCAACCAAATCGACTGGCTGCTGCCCAACCGGGTTGCCATGTACGACGGCCTGATCCGCACCGTCGACCAAGCGACCGCGGGCAACGCCGGCAAGGAGGTGCTGTACGCCTCCACCGTGGCCAGCTACAAGAACACGCTCAAGCGCGCGCAGGGTGAACTGGAAGGACTGCACCGCAGCGATGCGATCCGCGTGCGTCGCGACGACGAGGCGGCGATGCTGGCGTGGCTGGCCAGACAGCCCGACGCCAAGGCGCGGCAAGCGGAGATCCTGACGTTGCAGGCCAGGCTTGATGCCGCCGAAGGCAACCGCGAACGCGATTTCATCCTGCCGTTCCTGCGCCCGGGCCTGCTGGGCGCGGCGGTGACGCTGCAGCGGCTGGCGTATGAGCACGGGAAACCGGACGCGCAGCGCGACTCCGGCTACCAACTGCGCGACGAGGCGATGATCGAAGGCGGGCTCAAACAACTGCAGCGGCGCTATGACCCCGAGGTCGAAAAGGCGAGCCTGCGCTTTGCGCTGGAACGCTATTTCGCGCTGCCGACCGCGCAGCGCGTGCCCGAGTTCGATGCCGTGTTCGGTAGCAACATGGCCGAAGCGACGACGCGACTCGATGCGCTGTACGCGGGCACGCATCTGGGCGATGAGTCGACTCGACTGGCGGCGATGAAGCAGGATGCGGCGCAACTGGCGGCTTCCGACGACACCTTGCTGCGCGCCGCAATGACCCTGCAGCCGGCGCTGCTGAGATTGCAGGACGAAGCCGAGCAGCGTGCCGGCGAACTGCTGCGACTGCGCCCGGCCTACATGCACACGCTGATCGCCTACCGCCAGTCGCAGGGCCGTGCGGTGTATCCCGATGCCAATTCCACCCTGCGCGTGAGCTTTGGCCGCGTCAGCACGCTCAGCCCGCGCGATGGCGTGGATTACCGCGCGCTGACTACGGTGGCCGGCATTGTCGAAAAAAGCACCGGCGTGGTGCCGTTCGATGCGCCGCAGCGCCTGCTGGATGCGATCGAACGCGCCGACTTCGGCTCGACAGCCGATCCCGAACTGCGCACCCAGACCGTCGATTTCCTGACCAATCTCGACACCACCGGCGGCAATTCCGGCTCGCCGGTGCTGGATGCACAGGGGCATTTGATCGGTCTGAACTTCGACTCCAACTGGGAGTCGGTCAGCGCCAGCTGGATGTACGACCCGCGCTACAAACGCGCGATCCACGTCGACATGCGCTACCTGCGCTGGCTGCTGGCCAAGGTCTATCCTGCGCCGCGGCTGCTGCGCGAGCTGCAGTTGCCGGCGGAGTGAGGAGACAAACGCGTGCGTGACCATGCTGCTCGCGCATGCCGGTGCTTCGCCTCGGATGCGCTGGTCAGGCCTCGTCCAGCGTGTAATCGAAGGTGTAGAAATGCTTGCCGTCGACAATGTCGATGGCGATCCGCCCGCGCAGGCCGGTGAGTGCATCGGTGCCGGTATCCGGCACCACGGTCAGGTCCAGCGAGGGCTTGCCGCGATCCATGATCCCATTGTGTTGCGCGAAGAAGCTTCCGCGCCGGCCGTCCAGCCTGCCGTCGATGCGCTCGATGGCCACATAGGCACCCGAGCCGGGCGTGGCGGACATGACTGCCAACATGTGCACCACGCTGGTGGCGTCCAGTGGGCCGTGGAAGCGCTTTTCGAAACGGGAATGGCCGATGCTCGTGCCGTTGCCGGCTTCGAGTTCGCCTTGCGGTATGCGCGTGACTTCGAATTCGCCCTCGGCCTGCATGCTGGATGCCCCGATGGTGGGAAACGCTACGATAACCTCCGCGCCACGGGTATGCATTCTGCTAGCCTTGTGCGCCGCACCAACCATCGAATCGAACGCGCATGAAGATCCTGCTTGCCCGCCACGGCGAAACCCCGTGGAACGCCGAAGGCCGCTATCAGGGGCAGGTGGACATTCCGCTGTCGCCGCTCGGCCAGAAACAGGCGCAGGCGCTGGGTGAGCGCCTGGCCCACGTTCGCATCGAGCGCACCGTCTCTTCACCGCTGTCGCGCGCGGCTGAAACCGCGCGACTGGCGCTGGGGCACTCGCGCGAGGATCGCCTGCAGTTCGATTCCGGCTTGCTGGAAATCGGCCACGGCGACTGGGAAGGGCTGACCACGGTCGAAATCGAAAAGCGCGATCCGGTGCGGCTGCAAGCCTGGCGCAGTGCGCCGGTCACGGTGCAGATGCCGGGGCAGGGCGGCGAGTCGTTGAACGACGTGGCGGCGCGCGCCTGGCCAGCGCTGGAACGCGCCTGCGCGGGCTTGGGCGATGAGGACACGCTGCTGCTGGTCGCGCACGATGCGGTCAACCGCGTGCTGATCTGCCGGATACTTGGGTTGCCGCTGGCGAACCTGTGGAACTACCGGCAGGCACCTGCCACGCTCAATCTGCTGGAAGGCCCCTCGGTGGACAAGCTGGAAATCGTGCGGCTCAACGATTGCAGCCACCACACCCGGTTGTTCGGGGAAGCCAAGCATCGCGCGCTGTAATCGGGCTGACTTGCATCGTGTCGCGCACGCTTTTCGACTGGCTCGAATGCATCGGGCGCCAGCACCCCGACGCCATCGCGCTTGGGCTGGAGCGCGTGCGCATCGTTGCGGCGCAGATGGAGCTCAAGCGGCCGGCGCGGCGCGTGATCACCGTCGGTGGCACCAATGGCAAGGGTTCGACAGTGGCTTTCATCGAGGCCATCGCGCGTGCCCAGGGCCTGCGCGTGGGCGCCTACACCTCGCCGCATCTGCTGCGCTACAACGAGCGCGTGCGCATCGACGGCGTGGCTGCCGGCGATGCGGCACTGGTGGATGGATTCGAAGCGGTCGAAGCAGCCAGAGGCGACACGGCGCTGACCTATTTCGAATACGGCACGCTGTGCGCGCTGTGGTTGTTTCAACGCGAAGCCCTTGATTTGTGCGTGCTGGAAGTGGGCATGGGCGGGCGGCTGGACGCGGTGAACATCGTCGATGCCGATGCCGCGATCATCACCACAGTCGCGCTCGATCATCAGGCGTGGCTGGGCGACGACGTCGAGGCCATTGGATTCGAAAAAGTCGGTATTGCTCGACCGTTCAAGCCGCTGGTGCTGGGCGACGACGATCCTCCGTCGAGCGTGCTGCGTCACGCCTACGCGATCGGCGCGCCGGCGTGGCGGATCGGCAACGATTTCTTTGCCGAATCCCTCGTTGATTCCGATCACCCTGAGCGGGTCGAAAGGTGGCGCTGGCGCGAGGTCGGCTATTCGATCGACTTGCCGATGCCCATGAACGGGCAGGGTGCGCCGGTGCAACTGCGCAACGCCGTCTGTGCGATTGCCGCGCTGCGCGCGCTGCGGATTCGGCTGGATCGCGAGTCCTTTGAGCAAGGCTTGCTGTTGGCATGCGTGGCTGGCCGGCTGCAATGCTTCCGGCGCGATGGTGTCGATGTGTGGATCGACGTTGCCCACAACCCGCAGGCCGCGCAGGCGTTGGCCGACTGGCTGCGCACGCAGCCGCGCCGACGCACGCAGGCGGTGTATGCCGCGCTGGCGGACAAGGATGCGGCGGGCGTGGTCGCGGCGCTGGCCGAAGGGATCGATGGTTGGCATCTGGCCGGCGTCGGCGATGCTGGGGCGCGCAATTCGGACGCAGTTTTCCTGGCGCAGCGCTTGCGAGGGACCGCGGCCGAACGTGGCCAGCAGCACCCGGATGTGGCCACGGCGCTCGCGGCGGCGCTGGCGCAGGCGCGGCCGGGCGAGCGAATCCTCGCGTTCGGCTCGTTCCATGTTGCGGCAGACGCCATGCGCTGGTGCGATGCGCCGGTGGCCTCCCCGCGACTTGGATAGCGGATCGGTATAATCTCGCCTCCCCCAGCGGTTCCGGTGTGCGCCCCATGTCGATGGATGTCTCGCTGAAACAGCGCCTGATCGGCGCGGTGGTGTTGATCGCGCTGGCGGTGATTTTCCTGCCACTGCTGGTCAAGGGGCCGGCGCCGGACAGCGGCGTTTCCGGCGTGTCGCTGCGGATGCCCGCTGAACCTGCGCGCAGCGGCGACACGATCACCGAAGAGCTGCCGCTGGATGCGCCCGGACCGACACCCGCCAACGGTGCGACCGGAATGCCCGCGCCCGTGCAGGGCCAGCCTGCGGCAGCGGCTCCGGACGCCGCGCCGGAACCGGATACGCAGACGCCGCTGGCGGCCGTGGCTGCGGGCGATTTTGCGGTCAATTTCGGCAACTACAAGGACGCCGCCGATGCCGACAAGGTGATCGCGGCCCTACGTGCGGTCGGTCTGCCCGGCTATCGGGAAAAAACCCAGGTCGGCGGACGTGAGGTTCAGCGCGTGCGGGTCGGACCGTTCGCCGATCAAGCCACGGCCGAATCGGCGCGTATCCGTGCTGGTCGGGTGAGCACGACGGTCGAGGCCAAGGTCGTTGCGCTCGATGCGACACCCGAAGCGGCTTCCGCCGCAACGCCGGCAACGCCCGCCCAGGCCACTCCGCCCAAGCCTGCTGTCGAGATGCCGAAGCCGACTGCCCCAGCGGTGGCTGCGGCCAAGCCTGCGACGGCAGCCCCCAAGCCAGCCGTGCCTGTCGCGAAGCCTGAGGCCTCCACCTCGACGGCTGCGGCTGCACCGAAACCGGCTGCTGCCGAGCCGCCGCCTGCGCCGCCCGCCAACCCGTCCGGCACCGGCTTCGTGGTCCAAGTGGGCGCGTTTGCCGATGCCGCTACCGCGACCGCGCTGCGCGACAAATTGCGGGGTGCGGGCTTCAATGCCTTCACCGACACGGTGCCGATCAGTACAGGAAGGCTGACCCGTGTCCGGGTTGGGCCGGTCATGAACCGCGCCGAAGCCGATGCGCTCAAGGCCCGGGTCAAGTCCGTCGCCCACTTGGAAGGCAACGTCCTCCCGCATCCCTGATCCGCTTGAACTTCGGGAAACAACGCCATGTGCGGCATCGTCGGTATCGTTGGCCAGGGAGAAGTCGCCGGGCTGTTGTATGACGCCCTGACCGTCCTCCAGCACCGCGGGCAGGACGCCGCCGGCATCGCCACCGTGGACGGCACTCGGCTGCGCGTGCACAAGGCCAACGGGCTGGTGCGCGACGTGTTCGACCCCGCTTCGATGGCGTTGCTGCGTGGACGTGTCGGGATTGCCCACTGCCGCTATCCCACCGCCGGCAGCGAGGGCAGCGACGAGGCACAGCCGTTCTACGTGAATTCGCCGTTCGGTATCGCGCTCGGGCACAACGGCAACCTGGTCAATACCGAAGCGCTGCGGCACGAAGTGTTTGAGCAGGATCGTCGTAACGTCAACACCGGTTCGGATTCGGAAGTGTTGCTCAACGTGTTCGCGCACGAACTCGACAGCCATACCGCGCCGACGCCGGAAGCGGTGTTCGCCGCGCTGGAAGGGGTCAACCGCCGCGTGCGCGGTGGCTACGCGGTGGTGTGCACGGTGTTGGGCTTGGGCGTGGTTGCGTTCCGCGATCCGCACGGCATCCGCCCGCTAGTGCTGGGCAAGCGCAGCGTCGACGGCGGCAACGAATACATGGTCGCCTCCGAATCTGCGGCACTGGACATCCTCGGTTTCGAACGCCTGCGCGACGTCGAGCCGGGCGAAGGCATCGTTCTCACCGAAAGCGGGCAGCTGCACGCGCGCCAGTGCGCTACGCCCGGCAAGCACGCCTCCTGCATCTTCGAATACGTCTATTTCGCGCGCCCGGATTCGATGATCGAAAACATTTCGGTGCACAAAGCGCGGATGCGCATGGGCGTCACGCTGGGCGAGAAGATCCTTCGCCTTCGCCCGGATCACGGCATCGACGTGGTCATCCCAATTCCGGACACCAGCCGCGATTCCGCGCTGGAAATCGCCAATGTGCTGGGCGTGAAGTACCGCGAGGGTTTCATCAAGAACCGCTACGTTGGCCGCACCTTCATCATGCCCGGACAGAGCGAACGTGCGAAATCGGTGCGGCGCAAGCTCAATCCGATCCCGCTGGAGTTCAAGAACCGAGTGGTGCTGCTGGTCGACGATTCGATCGTGCGCGGCACGACCTCGAAGCAGATCGTGCAGATGGCGCGCGACGCCGGTGCGAAGAAAGTCTATCTGGCCTCGGCCGCACCGCCGGTGCGCTATCCGAACGTGTACGGGATCGACATGCCGTCCAGCGAGGAGCTGGTTGCGCATGGGCGCAGTGAACGGGACATTGAAACGCTGCTGGGCTGCGACTGGCTGATTTATCAGGATCTGGCCGACCTTGAAACCGCGGTGGCCGGGCCGAAATTCCCCGGCCGCAAGTTCGATAGTTCGTGTTTCAACGGCGAGTACGTCACCGGGATCGAACCGGACTATTTTGAGCGCATCAAGCAACTGCGTTCGGATGAAGCGAAGAAGAGGCGGCGGGCGTCCTGAGCCACTCTTCAGCTGGAAGGTGGCGGTGCGTCCAAAACTTCCGAGCATCATTCCGAACCCTCATCCGGCGCTTCGCGCCACCTTCTCCCGGAGGGAGAAGGAAACAGCCAAAGCACGGTATGACCAGCCTGTTCGCCGCCGCCCGCACTTGCCTTGATGCCGCCACGGCGGATGACAAGCCCGCGCTGACGCTGCAATGGGCGGAAGCGTTTGCACGCGGTGAATTGTCGATTCCTGATGATGCGCCGCCACCCGAGGCGATCCACATGCCGGGCCGTCCGGCCACGCCAACATTGGTACATCCGCGTGAATTGCCACGGCGTGGATTCGGCAGCAAGGACGGCCGCGCCGCGTTCATCCACGCGGTGGCGCATATCGAATTCAACGCGATGGATTTGGCGTGGGACGCGGTGTATCGCTTTCGCGACCTGCCGGCGCAGTTTTATGCCGACTGGGTGCAAGTGGCGCATGACGAAGCGCGGCACTTCAATTTCCTGCGCGCACGTTTGCGCGAGCTTGGCTACGACTACGGCGATTTCGATGCCCATAACGGGCTGTGGGAAATGGCCGAAAAAACCGCGCACGACGGCCTAGCGCGGATGGCGCTGGTGCCGCGCGTATTGGAAGCGCGCGGGCTGGACGTCACGCCGGGGATGATCGTCAAACTGCGCGGGCTGGGCGACGACGTTACCGCCGATATTCTAGAAATCATCCTGCGCGAAGAAATCGCCCACGTTGCCGCCGGCTCGCGCTGGTACCGCTGGCACTGCGAGCGCGCCGGGATCGAACCGCGCGAGCGGTTTCGCGAACTGCTGAGCGAGTACGCCAGCGGTGTGTTGCACAAGCCGTTCAATACCGAAGCGCGGCTGGAGGCGGGGTTCGATCTCGAAGAATTGGAAAGCCTGCTGGCCGCGGCAGATTGATGAGCCCCGATCCGTAGGAGCGCACCGAGGCCGCAGGCCGAGGGGCGCGATAAGGCAGGTGTCGCGCGCCATTCGCGCCCCTGCGGTGCGCTCCTACGAAATCTTGACAATCGCCGCGTGGGTCGCGCCCCCTGCGGTGCGCTCCTACAGGGTCGAAAGCGCGTACCCGTCTCGATCCACCCGCAGCACCGAGCCTTGCGCGTACCAATCGCCCAGCACGATGCGGGTATTGCCATTGCCTTCATTGTGAATCGCCGGACGATGGGTATGGCCGTGGATCATGCGCATCACGCCGAAGCGGGCAAACCAGTCCTGCACAGTGGCGGGCGACACATCGCCAATGGTTTCCGCCGTCCCCATCGACACCAATTCACCGTAGCGCGCTTGGCTGGCGGCGCGCGCTTGCGCGGCAAAGGCCAGCCGCGATTGCAGCGGCTGTGCGAGGAATTGCGCCTGCCACTGCGGGTCGCGGGTTTGCGTGCGGAATTGCTGATAGGCGGTGTCATTGGTACACAGCAGATCGCCGTGCAGAAGCAGCGTGGGTTGGCCGTAGAGGTCGATGCGGGTGGGGTCGTCCAGCAAGGTCATGCCGCAGCGCGCAGCAAAGGTTTCGCCCAACAGGAAATCACGGTTGCCGCGAATAAAACAGGTCGGCACGCCGGTATCGACCAGGGCACGCAATTTTTCAGCCACCAATGCACCCGCCGCGGACGGATCATCATCGCCCACCCAGGCTTCGAACAAGTCGCCAAGGATGTACAGCGCGTCGGCACTACGGGCTTCGCCATCAAGGAAGCGCCCGAACAGTGCAGTGATCTCGGGGCGCTCGGCGTCGAGGTGGAGATCGGAAATGAAGAGGGTGGTCATGGCTGGATTGTAAAACTCTCATCGCAGCAAAGAGCCAACCCCCACACAAGCTTCCCCGGCAAGGAAGGAGAGGGCGCAAGTGCTTGTCTCTTCCAGCAGCTAAAATACGCAATTGCCCCGTCCACGTCGCCGTCCATGACCACCCGCACCCGCTTCGCCCCGTCCCCCACCGGCTACCTGCATATCGGCGGGGCGCGTACGGCGCTGTATTGCTGGTTGGAAGCGCGACATAAGGGCGGGCAGTTTGTCCTGCGCATCGAAGATACCGACCGCGAGCGCAGCACGCAGGCGGCGATCGACGCGATTCTCGATGCGATGGACTGGCTGGGTCTGGATTACGACGAAGGCCCGATTTACCAGTCCCATCGGCTTGCGCGCTACCAGGAGATGGCCGAGCAATTGGTGGCCAGCGGGCATGCGTATTACGCCTACGAATCCAAGGAAGAACTCGAAGCCATGCGCGAAGCCGCGATGGCGGCAAACGAGAAGCCGCGCTACAACGGCGCGTATCGCGATGCCAATGCCGGTTGGCGTGATGACCCCAATCGCGTGATCCGTTTCAAGAACCCGCAAGCGGGCGTGGTGGCGTGGGACGACAAGGTGAAAGGCCGCATCGAGATTGCCAATAGCGAGCTGGATGATCTGGTGATTTTTCGCAGTGACGGCTATGCCACCTACAACTTTGCGGTGGTGGTGGACGATATCGATATGCGCATCAGCGATGTGGTGCGCGGCGACGACCACGTCAACAACACCCCGCGCCAGATCAATATCTACACCGCGCTGGGCGCGCCGGTGCCGCACTTCGCGCACTTGCCGATGATCCTCGATGAACAAGGTGCCAAGCTGTCCAAGCGCACCGGCGCGGCCGATGTGATGCAGTATCGCGATGCCGGCTACCTGCCGCATGCGCTGCTGAATTATCTGGCGCGGCTGGGTTGGTCGCACGGCGATCAGGAAATTTTTTCGATCACCGAACTGCAATCGCTGTTTGATCTGGCCGATGTCAATGCAAAAGCCTCGCGGCTGGACTTGGCCAAACTGGGCTGGCTCAATCAGCAATATTTGAAGACCGATGACCCGGAAGCCGTGGCCAAACATCTGCAGTGGCATTTGCAGCGTTGCGGCTATGACCTCAGCAAAGGCCCGAAGCCGGCCGAACTGGTGATTGCGCTGCGCGAGCGCGCGCAAACGTTGAAAGAAATCGCCGAGAAGTCCGCAGTCTGGTTTCAGCCGTTGACCGAATACGATGAAGCGGCGGTCGCCAAGCACCTCAAGGAAGCGGCGCGTGCGCCACTGATGGAAGTGCGCGCGCGCTATGCGACGCTGCCGGAGTGGTCGCCCGAGCCCATCCATGAAGTGGTCAAGACGGTGTCCGAAGCGCTGGGGCTGGGCATGGGCAAGATCGCCCAGCCGCTGCGTGTGGCGATCACCGGCACCCAGGTCAGCCCGGACATTGGCTGGACGGTGTATCTGTGCGGCCGCGAGGAAGCGCTGGCGCGGATCGATGCAGCCATCGCCAAGATTTCGTAGGAGCGCACCGCAGTGGCGCGATCAGTCCAGCATCCGTAGGAGCGCACCGCAGTGGCGCGATCAGTCCAGCATCCGTAGGAGCGCACCGCAGTGGCGCGATCAGTCCAGCATCCGTAGGAGCGCACCGCAGTGGCGCGATCAGCCCGGCATCCGTAGGAGCGCACCGCAGGGGCGCGATCCGGCGCGGCCAGCGCAAGATTTCGTAGGAGCGCACCGCAGGGGCGCGATCCGACGCTGCCATTCGCCGCTTGAGTCGCATCGCGTTCGGCACCATCATCACGGCATGGGCAAGAACTCGCGCGCCTGCATCGATCCGCACCACCACGTCCACGATGCCAAGGACTTCGTGCACGCGGTCGAGCGCGCCTGCACCGAGCGCGGGCTGCGGCTGACCCCGACCCGTGCGCGCGTGCTTACGCTGATCGCACTGGCCGGCGCGCCGATCAAAGCCTACGACTTGCTCGACAAGGTGCGCGAAAGCGTAGACGGCGGCGTTGCCGCGCCGCCCACGGTCTATCGTGCGCTGGATTTTCTGCTGGCGAATGGCTTTATTCACAAGCTGGAATCGATCAATGCCTTCGTCGCCTGCCACCACCCGAACAGCGCCCAGCACTCGGTGCCGTTTCTGATCTGCAATCGCTGTCACTCGGCGACCGAGCTGGAAGATGCCAGCATCGTGGCAACGCTGGATGCGGCCGCGCGCGGGCTGGGGTTTGCGCCGCAGGCGCAGACGCTGGAAGTGCACGGACTGTGCGCGCGCTGCGCCCGGGCCGATTGAGCATCAGAAGAAGATCCGCACCCCGAACCCGACGCTGCGGCCCGGCAGGCTCACCTTGTCCTTGAGGAACGAGGTGTGCACGCGGGCGGTCTGATTGGTCAGGTTGCCGGCGTCGGCGAACAGTTCCCAGCCCAGATCGCCGGTGTCGAAGTGGCGGGTGAGATGCGCGTCGATCAGCGTGTAGCCGGCGGTCGGCGTTTCGTTGATGGACGCGTGGCCCTGGCGCGATGTGCGGGTCGCCCCCAGCGCTGCGCGCCAGCCCGCGATTTCCCAGCGCAACTGCGCGCCCAGCCGTGACGGTGCGATGCGCGGCAGATTGCCGCCCGATGCCAGTGTTGCTCGCACGGTGTCTCCGAACACGCGCAGGTCCCAGTCGCCGCTATCGTTTGATGCCAGATGGACATTCACTTCCGCTTCCAGACCGCGGAATACGGCATTGCCCTGCGTCCACTGGCGGATTGGAAGGAGTTCATTCGCCTCGTCCCAATACCAGCTATTGCCGGTGTCGGCGAGATAGATGAAACCGATATAGCGGTTTCGATAAGCCGAAAATTTTGCGCTCACATGCTCTGACTGGTAGCGCAGGCCGAGTTCGATCTGATTGGCCGCTTCGCTGTGCAATTGCGGGTCGCCGGTTTCGTAGGCGAGGGTGGCGATATGCGGCCCGTCGGAGAACAGTTCTTCCTCCGAAGGGGCGCGTTCGACGCGATCGAAATCGAGGGTCAGCGCCCAGCGTTCGTCGAGCGTCCACGTTCCGGCGATCGACAGGCTGGACGGGTTGAAGCTGCGACCGACCGCGTTGTCTGGACGAAGGGTCGTTCGTTCGGTGCGTGCACCGAAGTCGAACTGGAGCGCGTCGAAGCTGCGGCGCGCAACGAAAAACGCCGCAGCGCTGCGGCTGCGGGTGGCCGGCAGAAACGCTTCTTCGCCGACGGCTTCGAGCTGCGTCACCGCGGCCTGAAGCCCGAACACGGCTTGCCAGCCGACAGCCGTTCCGAAGCTGGCTTCGACGCGCCCGTCGTTGGCGTTCTTGCGGAAGATCGTTCCGGGCATTTCGCCTTCGAATTCGGTGTGGCCGTATCCGGTGTGCGTGAATGCGAAGCGCAGCCCGTTGCCTTCGCCCCACAAATCGCGCAGCGCGCCTCTGGCATCGATCCGGTCCTGCCGCATGCGCAGATGCACGCCACGCTCGCCCAGCGCCGCGTCGCCGGGTTCGCCGGGGTTGCCGTAGGCGTTGTCGAAATGCGCGGCGGACAGCCCGACAAACCCCCAATCCCCCAGCAGCGAACCGCCGACGGCGCCCGCGCGGGTGTCGATGAAGGAGTTGCGCTGACGCCCCTGCGGCGTGTCGTAATCGGGCGCGTGGCGATAGCCCGCGTCGGCGTGCAGCGCGAAGCGTTCGCTGCCGCCATCGAGTCGCGCCATGCTGGTGTTGCCGCCTTGATCGCCCGTGAAGAAGCGGGTTTCTGCGCGTCCGCCGAGTGGGCTGACTGGAGTTAATTCCGGAATGCGCCCATCGATCACGTTGATCGCACCGCCGATGGCGCCGCTGCCGTAGAGCAGGGCAGCAGGTCCGCGCAGAAGCTCGATGCGGTCGGCCAGAAATGGCTCGATCACCGGCGCGTGGTCCTGGCTGACGGTGGACACGTCCTGACTGGACGTTCCATTTTCAAGCACGGCCACGCGCGGCCCGTCCAGTCCGCGGATGATCGGGCGGCCAACGGCCGGTCCGAAGTTCGAACTCTGCACGCCGGGCAGGCTAGCGACGGTGTCGCCGAGGCTGGTGGCGCGGGATTCGTCGAGCCGGGCGTCAGACAGCGATTCGGCAGGACGTGAAAGCGCGGCGGCAGTATCGTGCGCTGCGCTGGCGGTCACCACCACGCCGGCAAGGGCCTTGATGTGGGCTTCGTCCGAGGTGTCGGTTGGATGCTGCGGATCGCTGGCGGGCGGTGTTTGCGCGGGCGGAATTTCCGGCGCTTGCTGGGCGATGGCGGTGGCGGCGAAGCAGGCCAGTGCCAATGCGGCGGCAAGCCGGGCGCGGCGGACGCGGGGTGTGACTTGAATCGGTGTGTTCGGCGGCATTGCAATGTTATACTATTACAGCCGCAACTTTCCCTGTGCCTGAAGTCAGTCCCGATGCCCCGGCGTGTTCCCGCACTGTTCGACCGGATTGGTGCAACCGGCTCGCTGGTCTGCGCAATCCACTGCGCGTTGCTGCCACTGGTCATCGCGGCGCTGCCGTCGCTGGGCGTGGCGCTGTGGCTGGGCGATGGCTTCGAGGCCGGCTTCGTGCTGTTCGCCAGCCTGTTCGGGCTGGCGGTGCTGGCCTGGAGCTACCGTCGCCATCACGCCGTGCGCGCGCTCTGGCTGCTGCTGCCGGGGCTGGCTGCGCTGTGGCTGGCGATCCTGTACATGCCGCTGCACCACTCGGTGGTTCCACATGCGCTGGTGATGACGCTGGGGGGCACGCTGGTGGGCTTGGCGCATTGGGTCAACCTGCGGCTCAACCACGGCCATGTGCACGGCGAAACCTGCGCGGACGGACAGTGCAGCGCGGGTTGAATGGGCGGGATTTGCCGGTCTTTGCGGCCGCAGGGAATCGCGGCGACATGCTAGAATGCCGTCCTTCGCGTATGTTGCGATCCACTTTCAGCAAAGAATCGATCCGGGAGCAAGACCGATGGGCAAGGGCGACACCAAGACCGCCAAGGGCAAGCGCTTCAATTCCAGCTACGGCAATGTGCGGCCGAAGGCTCCTGCGAAGAAGGCTGCCGGCACTGCCGCAGCTCCGGTTGCCAAGAAGACGGCAGCCAAGACGGCCGTGAAGAAGGCGGTCAAGAAGACTGCCGCCTGATCCATGCGGATGCGTCAAACGAAAAGCCCCGCGTTTTGCGGGGCTTTCGCATTTCTGCGTCTGAAATCCGAAGTCTGTGCAGCAAGCGGGGTCGGTTGTTAGACAACGCGCCGGCCGGCGGCGTACGCGCCGCGCAGGAAACTGCCGCCCAGCCAGTAGCACAGTTCGGCCGGATGCCCGAGGTTCCAGACCGCAAGATCCGCGCGCAGTCCGACGCGCAGCGCGCCGCGATCCGACAGCCCCAGCGCTTTGGCGGCGTGCACGGTGGCGCCGCGCAGCGCTTCTTCGGGCGTCAGCTTGAAGTGGGTGCAGGCCAGCTGCATGGCCTGACGCACCGACAGCAGCGGCGAGGTGCCGGGATTGCAGTCGGTCGCGACCGCCATCGGCACGTCGTATTGGCGAAGCAGCGCCAGCGGCGGCAATTTTGTTTCGCGCAGCACGTGGAACGCGCCGGGCAGCAGCACCGCCACCGTGCCATGACGCGCCATCGCCGCAACGCTGGCCTCGCTGCTGTATTCGATGTGATCGGCGGACAGCCCGTCGAATTCGGCGGCGAGCAGCGCGCCGCCGAGGTCGCTGAGCTGGTCGGCGTGCAGCTTGACCGGCACGCCCAACTCGCGCGCGGCCACGAACAGCCGACGCGTCTGCGCGGGCGAGAACCCGATGCCTTCGCAGAAAGCATCGACCGCGTCCACCAGCCCTTCAGCGTACAGAATCGCCAGCCAGTCGATGGCTGCATCGACGTACTCGTCCGCGCGTCCCTTGTACTTCGGCGGCAACGCGTGCAGGCCGAGGTAGCTGGTGCGCACGCCGATGTTCAGCGCGGTTCCGATGTGGCGCGCGACGTGCAGCATCTTGCGCTCGGATTCCAGATCCAGTCCATAGCCGGATTTGATTTCCAGGGTGGTCGCGCCGTCGCGCAGCAGCGCAAGCGCGCGCGGCAGCGATTCTTCGAACAAAACGTCTTCGCTGGCGGCGCGCACCGCGCTCACGCTGGACAGGATGCCGCCGCCGGCGCGGGCGATGTCCTCGTAGCTGGCGCCGTTCAGCCGCATGTCGAATTCGCGGGCGCGATTGTTGGCGAATACGAGATGCGTATGGCTGTCGATCAAGCCGGGCGTGAGCAATGCGCCGCCGAGGTCTTCCTCATGCGTAGCGGATGCACCTTCGGGAAGGTGGTCGGTTGCTCCGATCCAGACGATCCTTCCATCCGCGCAGGCCAGCGCGCCGTCATCGATCAGCCCGAACGGCGCTGTGCCGTCGAGGGTGGCCAGCGTAGCGTGGGTCAGCAGCAGATCCCATTGCGGTGATTCGGACATGGGGCTTCCGTGGCGGTGTCGCAGGCTTGATTATGGCCGCGCGCGGGACGCGCGGCCAGAAAAGCGTTGCAAACAATGAACATTGTTTGAGCTTCATCGACACTGAACGGCCGCTGTGCGGCTTTTAGATTTTGTTGTTCTGCAATTCGACTCACGGAGCGGGTTGCCGCAACCCGGTCTCGCCGATGTCAGAGTCAAGCCGAACTTCGAGAGGTTCCATAATGTCGTCATCGAACGGGAGTGACTTATGAGCGGTTTGGAAGGCTGGGGCGGGCGAATCGATCTACCCGAAGATGCATCGACCCGACGTTGGCACCAGTGGGTGCGGGTAGCGGAGGCGAACGCTGCGTCGGGCGTGGCGCTGCTGGGCTTTGCCTGCGATGAGGGCGTGCGTCGCAATCACGGACGGTTGGGCGCGGCGGAAGGGCCGGCGTCGCTGCGCAAGATGCTTTCGAACCTGCCTGTGCTGGATGACACGCCGCTCTACGACGCCGGAACCGTGGCCTGCCTCGATGGCGATCTGGAAAGTGCGCAGCAACGCTACGCGGAGCGGATGGCGGCACTGCTGGACGCCGGTCACTTCGCGGTCGGGTTGGGCGGCGGGCACGAGATCGCCTTAGCCAGCTGGCTGGGTTTGACGAAACACCTCGGGACGCGTCGGCCGAAGGTGGCCATCGTCAATATCGACGCCCATTTCGATCTGCGCCGGCAGGAACAAGGCAGTTCCGGCACGCCGTTTCTGCAGGCGATCGAACACGCGCGCGCGCTCGGCATTGAATTGCAGTACCACGTCTACGGCATCAGCGCGGCCGCCAATACCCGCGTGTTGTTCGACACTGCCGACGCGCTCGGCGTGCACTACGTGATGGACGACCAGCTGGGGCCGCTGGAGCTGCCGCAGCGTCTGGCGGAATTGCGTGCGCGCCTGGCCGAGGTCGATGTGATCTACCAGACCATCGACATCGACGGCCTGCCGCACGCGATGGCGCCGGGCGTCAGCGCGCCGGCCGCGCGCGGGGTGCCGATGGAGGTGGTGGAACCGCTGCTGGATGTGGTGGCCGCAACCGGCAAGCTCAACCTGCTGGACGTGGCCGAACTGTCGCCGCCGCTGGATCGCGATAACGTCACGGCTCGCGTTGCCGCGCGATTGATCCATCGCGTGACGCACGCCGCGATGCGCGCACGGAGAAGTGACGCAAATTCTGCGTGCACCGCGAGCTTTTGACTTTATCTTTTCCCCGGTCTCAAGACCTTGCAAACAACCCCATCTCCGCCTCCGGCAATGCTCCTTCCAGCCGCAGCAGGAATTCCTTGATGGCAAGCCCGCCACCGTAGCCGGTGAGGCTGCCGTCGGCGCCGATCACGCGGTGGCAGGGGACGATGATCGACAGCGGATTGCGACCGTTGGCCAGTCCCACCGCGCGCGAAGCCTTGGGATTATCGACGCGCCGCGCCAGTTCGGCGTAGCTGATGGTTTCGCCATACGGAATCGTCCGCAGCGCTTTCCAGACGCGCAGCTGGAAAGCGGTGCCATGCGGCGACAGCGGCAAGTCAAAATCACGGCGCTTGCCGTCGAAGTATTCGCGAAGCTGTTTTTCCGTTGCGTCGAGCACGGGGCTGTTGCCGCCGCGCCATTCGCCGCGGTCAACGGGATGGCTGCTCTGGCGAAATTCGATGTTGCACAGACCGAGTTCGTTGGAAGCGATCAGCAGCGATCCGATCGGGCTTTCGATGCGGCGAAAAATGATCATCCCGGACTCCTCGCGATGCAGATGTGTATGACGCTTTGCGTATCTTAAGCCAGACGATGAAGTCAATTGTCCACTTGGATAACGACACTCCCATCCGGCGTCAATGCGTGCCTTCCAATGCCGGTAGCAGCGGCGCGATGTCGCCGTCGTTGCGCAGCGGCTGCAAGCCCAGCAATCGCATCAGCAGCGGGTACACGTCCACGTTGTCGAACGCAGGCAGCGTGACGCCGTGGCGGAACGCGGGACCGTCGGCGATGAAAGTCGCGCGCATCGTCGGGTCTTCGGTCGCATATCCATGTGCGCCGCCGTCGCGGAACGTGTTCCCGTCGCTGCGCCTCAGCAGCATCCACCCCACATCGGCCTGGCACAGAATCGCAGGAATGCGTGCGTGGGTGCCGTAATGCCACTGCGCGGGCAGGTCGTGCTTGCGCCAGCAGGTGGCGTGCGGATGGCGGCCCAGCAATGCGGCCGCGACGACGGCCTCCTGCCCTTTGCGCGGGTTGATGCTCGCCAGCGCGCCGCTGGTGACGATGTCGATGGCATCCAGCCCCAGGCCGTGCGGTTGCAGGTAATCGTCAAGATATTCGAGGCCGGTGATGTTCGCCATGCCGTGATCCGACACCACGACCAAATTGATCTTGTCCTGCAATCCGCGCTGTCGCAGCCCGTCGAGCAGGCGCCCCAGCGCTGCATCCACTTCGGCGCGCGCCGAGCGGCTTGCCGCCGAATCCGGGCCGGTTTCATGGCCGGCGTGATCGACATTTTCGAAATACAGGGTGACGAATTGCGGGCGGGTGCGGGCCGGGCGATCCAGCCACGCCAGCACCTGATCAACCCGCGCCGAGGCGCTGAGATGTTCGTCGTACACGCGCCAGTCAATCGGATGTTCGCCCTGAATGGCGGCTTCCGATCCCGGCCAGAACATCGTCGCGGCGCGACCGCCGTGGTGTTGCAGGGTGATCCACACCGGCTCGCCGCCGGACCACCAACGCGGGTTTTGAACCGCCTCGCGGGAAGACAACTTGAACGTGCCCAGTTCCGGGTCGTACATGGTGTTGTTGATCATGCCGTGGCGATCGGGGCGCAGGCCGGTCACCAGGGTGTAGTGATTTGGAAAGGTCTTGCTGGGGTAGGACGGCGTCATCCACGCCGCCCGCACGCCGTTGTTTCCCATGGCAGTGAGGACCGGCATCCGGGCGGCATCGACATCGCCCGGACGCAGGGCGTCGATGGAAATCAGCAACAGCGGCGGGCGCGTGGAAGATGGCGGCTGCGTGGCGCAGCCGGTCATCAGCGCGAGGGCCAGCAGAACGCTGGCGCGGATCCATGCAAGCATCGGCCCATGGTATTCGATGATGGGGTGGCGTGGACGGCGGTTTTCCGCACGGATGCGATAATCCACCGTTGCCCCGTCCGCGAAGAATGCAGGAATCCGCCATGTCCACCCGCGTCGATCCCACCCGCGTCATCCATCCGCCCAAGGGACCGCAGCTGAGCTGCAAGAACTGGCAGATCGAAGCCGCCTACCGGATGATCCAGCACAACCTCGATCCCGAGGTGGCGGAAAACCCGGCGGAACTGGTGGTCTATGGCGGCATCGGTCGCGCCGCGCGCAACTGGGAATGTTTCGACGCCATCCTCAAGTCGCTGCGCGAACTGAATCCGGACGAAACCCTGCTGGTGCAGTCGGGCAAGCCGGTGGGCGTGTTCAAGACCCACACCGACGCGCCGCGCGTGCTGATCGCCAATTCCAATCTGGTGCCGCACTGGGCGACCTGGGAGCACTTCCACGAGCTCGATCAAAAGGGCCTGATGATGTACGGCCAGATGACCGCGGGCAGCTGGATCTACATCGGCTCGCAGGGCATCGTGCAGGGCACCTACGAGACCTTCGTCGAGATGGGCCGGCAGAGCTACGGCGGCAGCCTCAAGGGGCGCTGGATTCTCACCGCAGGGCTCGGCGGCATGGGCGGCGCGCAACCGCTGGCGGCGACGCTGGCCGGTGCCTGTTCGCTCAATATCGAATGCCAGCAAAAGAGTATCGATTTTCGCCTGAAGACCCGCTATGTCGATGAGCAGGCCTCTGATCTCGACGACGCGCTGGCGCGGATCGAGAAATACACCCAGGCCGGCGAGGCGAAATCCATTGCGCTGCTCGGCAACGCGGCGGAGATCCTGCCCGAACTGGTGCGGCGCGCGGTCAAGCCTGATGCCGTCACCGACCAGACCAGCGCGCACGATCCGGTCAACGGCTATCTGCCGAAAGGCTGGACGGTCGATGCGTGGTTCGAGCGCCGCGTCAGCGATCCGGACGGCACCCGCGACGCCGCCAAGGCGTCGATGCGCGAACACGTCGAGGCGATGCTCGCGTTCCAGAAGCAGGGCATCCCGACCTTCGACTACGGCAACAATATCCGCCAGATGGCGTTCGACGTCGGCTGCAAGAACGCATTCGATTTCCCCGGCTTCGTGCCGGCCTACGTGCGCCCGCTGTTTTGCCGCGGCATCGGCCCGTTCCGCTGGGTGGCGCTGTCCGGCGATCCCGAGGACATCCTCAAGACCGACGCCAAGGTCAAGGAACTGATTCCGGACGATCCGCATCTGCACAACTGGCTGGACATGGCCGAGCAGCGCATTTCGGTGCAAGGCCTGCCCTCGCGCATCTGCTGGGTGGGCCTGGGGCTGCGCGACAAGCTTGGCCTGGCCTTCAACGAAATGGTGCGCAGCGGCGAGCTTGAAGGCCCGATTGCCATCGGCCGCGACCATCTCGATTCCGGCTCGGTTGCCTCACCCAACCGCGAAACCGAAGCGATGAAGGACGGCAGCGACGCCGTGTCCGACTGGCCGATCCTCAACGCCCTGCTCAGCACCGCCGGCGGCGCGACCTGGGTCAGCTTCCACCACGGCGGCGGCGTCGGCATGGGCTACAGCCAGCACGCCGGCCTCGTCATCGTCTGCGACGGCACGGTGGAGGCCGACGCCCGCATCGCCCGCGTGCTCTGGAACGATCCCGGAACAGGCGTGATGCGTCACGCCGACGCCGGCTACGAGATCGCCATCGAGTGCGCGAAAGAGAACGGCCTGAAACTGCCGATGGTGTGAGCGCCGCCATGCTTTGGTGGCTTGGAACCGCGCTTTTCCTGTGGCTTGCCTTGCGCGAGGTCTACCACGCGTTCGTGCCGAAGCCGGGTTTCCTGCAACCGCAGGAGATTTCCGGGCTCTATCTTGCGATCACCCTCGCGCTGGCCTGCGCCTGCGCGTATCCGCCCCTGCGCACGTGGCGTTTCGAGCAGTTCCTGACCCGACAGGCGCGCATCCTGTCGGAGAACCAGAGTGCGAAGGTGCACTGCAATACCTTCTTCGATACCGCGGTCGATCCGATGGCGCTGGCGGCCGGCCACGCCAATGACGAGACCGGCGAGATCGCGTTCCAGAAACCCTGGTGCAGCGTGCTTCGGAGATACCTCCGCCACCCTGAACAGGCGGATGATCGCGGCTTGTTCAGCGTGTTGATGTTTGCCCACGAAGCCATGCACGTGCGCGGTGAGCGCGACGAAGCGGTGACTGAATGTCAGGCGATCCAACGCTACGTTCGCGCGGCGCGTCTGCTTGGTGTTTCCGAAGCCGCGGCGCACGAAGGTGGGCTGCGCTATTACCGGGAGTTGTACCAACAGCGCAAGCAGGTGGGTGGCATGCAGATGGCTTACTACAGTGAGGACTGTGCGCCGGGAAAGAAACTGGATGAACACCTTCCCGATTCCACATGGGCGACGCCATGAATGGATGGGATGGCGTATCGTGTCCTACTGCGTCCGTTTTCAGGGTGTCGTGATGGCTCAACCTGCGCAATTGCGCATCGATTTCGTCTCCGACGTGGTCTGCCCGTGGTGCGCGGTCGGGCTGGCCTCGCTGGAGCACGCCTTGCTGCGCCTGCAAGGCGTGGTCGAAGCCCAGATCCACGTGCAGCCGTTCGAACTCGATCCGAAAATGCCTGCCGATGGCATGAACGTGGCCGACAACCTCAAGCGCAAGTACGGCATGAGCGATGCGCAGTTGGCCGAAAATCAGGAGAACATCCGCCAGCGCGGCGCCGAGTTGGGTTTCAGCTTCGATTTCAACACGCACAGCCGCACCTGGAACACTTTCGACGCGCACCGCCTGTTGCACTGGGCGCAAACGCATGGCGACGGCAAGCAGCTTGCGCTCAAACGCGCGCTGCTGGTGGCCAATTTCAGCGAAGGGTTGAATGTCGGCGACCACGCGACGTTGGCCGAGATCGCCGGCGGCGTGGGTCTGGATGCGAAGCAGGCTGCCGAGGTGCTGGCCTCCGGTCAGTTCGCCGACGACGTGCGCAAAGCGGAAAAATTCTTTCAGGGGTTGGGCATCCGCAGCGTGCCGGCGGTCATCATCGAAAAGAAACACCTGATTTCCGGCGGGCAGCCGCCGGAGGTGTTTGAACAGGCGCTGCGGCAGATTGCCGAGGAGCTGAAGCCGGCAGGCAACGCTGAGGCTGCGGAATAGGTTGGAAGGTCAAGGCAACGCGGATTGAATCGGCGTTGACGTGCCGCCATGGGCGGGCGTTGAAAAAATCACGCTCGAACCAGTATTCCGCCGTACACCAGCAGCGAGCCGGTGACATAGAGCGCGTTGACCCATTTCAACCGCGCCACGTTGCCGCGGCTGCCGGTCACGTCGATCAGGAACTGGCGCAGCAGGAAGGTGTACAGAACGTAATACAGGAATGGCGTGACGTTGACGTACCACGGGTAGTCATTGATGTTCTTTCCGAATGTTTCGAGCAGCCAGCCGATTTGCGAGTAGATGCCGAGGATGCCGAGCGCGGCATTGATCAGCATCCATCTCACTTCTTCGGCGCCGAAGATTGCTCGATAAAACATTAGATACACGAAACAGGCGATGCCGCCGTGCAGGTAGATGAAAACCAGGTCGGGTCTGTTTGCCGCGTACGCCATGAAGAAGCCGGACAGCCCGAACATAAGCATGTGGAAGCCGAAGAACGGATAAACGAACCAGCGGGACTTGCCCTGGAATTGCGCTGACGGATCGCCGCTCTTGAACGATTGCCAACTGGCGCTTTCCCGTTCCATGCCGATGTCCATTGCGATGCCTGCGGTGATCATAACGGCACGGCAACCGGTCAAGCGTTATGCCGTTGTTCATCGGCCGCACGCGGTTTGCACGCGGTCGCTCTTCGCGTTGCTTTAGAATGGAAGTGGCCTCACGGATGAACCACCACGATGCCATCTCGCCGGATTTTGCTTGTGCTGTGCGTGCTGCTGGGCGCCTGCAGCCGCCAGCCCGCGCCCGCGCCCGAGACCAGCGCCGAGGCCGGTGCGATGGAGGCTCCGGCGCCGGTGGTGCAGCGCAAGCTGCAGGCCGAGATCGACTGGTCGCCGGTGCGGCTGGAAGCCGGCGATGCCTCGATCGACTGCAGCGCGGATTACCGCGAAGGCGACGGCAAGCCGGTGCTGTCGCTGGCCTACCTCGACCTGCGCACGCTGATGCAGGACTGCCGCGCGACCGGGCTGATGCGTCTGCGCTACAAGGGCAAGATCACCACGAGCTTTGCCGCGCTGGCCGAACGCGTCGGCAGGGTGGCCGGCGATCTGGGCATCGGCAAGCGCATTCTCGACATCGATTCTTCCGGCGGTAGCGTGGAAGCGGCGATGCGTGCGGGCGACGCCATCGGCGAAAACGACTGGGCGATCTGGGTGCGCGGCGACTCCGTATGCCATAGCGCCTGCGTGCTGATTCTTGCCGCCGGCGACATGCGCGTGATCGTCGGGACGGTGGGCATTCACCGGATGATCCGGATGCGATCGGAGGCGACCTCGCGCAAGGAACTGGGCGAGGAACTGCGCGCGCTCAGCGAAGAATTGCGCAATTACCTGGAGCGCAACGGCGCCTCGGCCGAAATCTACGACTTGATGACCACGGTGCCGAATCGGACGGTCAAGATCCTGACCGACGAGGAATTGGAGAAATACGGTCTGTCCGGCGCCAACGCGGTGGAGGACGACCTCGACCGCATCCGGCTGGCGCGGCGCTGCGGCACCGAATTCCTGCAGCGGCGCGACGCCTTTCGCCGTGCCTTCGAGCGCGAGTGCATGGAGCCCGCCGACGCGTCCAATCTAGACGTCGCCGAGATCAACGCCTGTGGTCTGGATCTGCGCACGCGCTACGGCTTTCCGGATCCGCACTGTCCGGTCGAAAGCCCAATGGCCGAGCTGGATGGCGCCATTCTTGCCATGCCGCAGGAACCGGCGCTGCCGGACGAGACGCCGGCGACGACGGGTGGGAACGAGCAACCGGCGGCCGAGCACGAGGCCGGCGAGCAGCCGGCTGCGTCAGAAGATCAGCGCTGATTGTCAGCGGCCGCCGCCGCCACCGCCGCCACCGCCGCCACCGGATGAACCACCGCCGCCACCGCCGGAACTGCTGCCGGGAGGCGAGGAGGCCGAGGAGATCGACGAGCTGAAACTGCTGCCGAGGCCGCTGGTGAATTGGTTCATGCTGGCAAACGAAGCGCCGCTGTACCAGCCCATGTTCGAAGTGGCCTGCTGCGCCGCGGCCGCGCCCACGGCATCGGTGAACTTTTTCGTCCACGCCTCTTCCACGTCGAGCGCGATGGCGTAGGGCAGCAGCGATTCGAAACGACCGGCATCCAGCGAGGGCGATTGCAGTCGCGCAATGTCGTCACGCTCGGCCACGCCAAGGTAAAGCTTCAGGCCGCCGACTTCGTCCAGCAGCTTGCGCCCCTCCGGCGTCGGCGCGGCCATCAGCCAAGCGGACACAATCAGCATCACGAACATCACAACGCAGATCAGGACCAGAATGACGGTGCCGGCGCCTTTTGAAATCACGAACGCCGTGATCATTCCGGCAAGGGCAATCAGCAGCGCCAAGCCGGTGGGACGGCCGTTGCGTTTGAACATGCGGCCGTTGTAGGCGGCATCCATCGACTTGAACAGGGCGTTCTTGGCGGGCATGAACTTTTCGCGATTGGACGCTTTGACCGTCAGCGTCTTGTCGTACGCGAACAGCGTATTGAGCAGCGTGCGTTGCACATCCGGAAGGTCACCGCCGGGCTGGGTTTCGGTGCGTTCCAGCGTCCATTCCTTGGTGCCAAGCACCTTCTTGTCGCTAGAAATATGAATCAGCCCGCGAACCGCCATGTCCACCAGATCGGCGGTGAAACAGCGGTCGTCCGGCATCATTTTCTTGATGAAGCGCAGTTCCGAAGGCGCGTAGCCGGCCGGCGGTTCATAGCGGGCGATGATGACGCCGGGATCGGGGTCGCGACCGATCCGGAACCAGTTCATCAGCAGATAGCCGAACATCAGCAGGAGCGTGCCGAGTCCGACGAGGATGGCGCGGTTGTCGTGCAGGAACCAGCGCACCTTTTGCTCGCGCGACGGTGCGGAGATGATGCCCTTGGGAAAGCTCAGAACGATCGTCAGCCCTTCCCGCGCCGACAGTGCCTGGGTCAGCGTCCAGCGCGCCACGCCGGGTTCGGGAAGGGTGGCGACGTAGTACTGATTCTTGCTGCCTTGCGGGCCGGTGTAGCCCTCGGCTTTCATTTCGGCCATCGGGACGGGCTGCGGCAGATGCACGGTGACGTTGGCGCGCTCGATCGGAAAATCCCAGCCGGTGCCGATCGCGTTCCAGTACAACTCGTCGTGATCGTTGAAGAAACCGACCTGGCGGTTGGTGCGGTAGCTCAGGGTATAGGTGTAGGTGGCGGGAGTCTGCAGGAAGTCGTCGTTGCCGAAATTCACCCGCACGCCGTTGGACATGGATTCGGTGAACCATGGCTCGGGTTTGCCGTCGCGCTTGAGGCCGATCACGTCGAAGCCGACCACGACGTTGTTGCCGTAGCGGTCCTTGTAGCGGGTCGGGAAATCGCGATACAGGCCGCGGCGGACTTGAATGCCCTGCGCGACCACGCGGATGGTTTCGGTGACGTCGAGCGTGTTGTCGGCGTTGGCCGTCACATCGATGTCGTAGGACAGGATGCGTTCGCCGCCGCTGTTCGGGTCGGCGTTGCTCACGTCATCCAGAACGCGATAGACCGTTCCGTCCAGTGCGGCCTCGATACGCTGCGAGACATCTTCCGCGCTGCCACCCTGAGCGACGGCGGCCTGAACGCGTCTCGCGATTTCGTCGGCGCTTGGCGAATCGCCCTTGTCTGGCGTTTTTTGCGCCAGCGCCGGCAGCGCCAGCATCGTGACCAGACAAAGCAGAAACAGTGCGAACAAGCGTTTCATTGTCCAAGCTCCAGTTTCGGTGCGGCCTGACTGCCGTCTTCGGCCTGAAAGAATTCGGCGTTGCGGAATCCGAACGGACCGGCGATCAGCAAGGTCGGGAAACGCTGGGTGGCGTCGTTGTAGTCGCGCACCGCGCCGTTGTAGAAGCGGCGCGCGTATTGCAAATGGTCTTCAATCGCGATCAGGCCCGCGGTGAGCTGCCGGAAGTTTTCACTGGCCTTGAGGTCCGGATAGGCTTCCTTGAGCGCGATCAACCGCGACAACGCCTGCTCCAGCTGGCTCTCTGCCTGCCCCTGCTTGCGCGCACCCTGCGCGGCTTGCGCCTGCGCCCGCAGTTCGGTGACCGTTTCCAGCGTGACCCGCTCGTGCGCTACGTAGCCGCGCACCGCTTCCACCAACTGCGGCACCAGATCGTGCCGGCGCTGCAGCTGCACGTCGATATCGGCCCAGGCGGTGCGAAACTGGTTGCGCAGCCGGATCAGCCCGTTGAAGGCGAATACTGCCCAAAGCAGTGTCGCGATGACGATGCCGCCGATGAGAATGCCCATTCCAATTTCCGTGAATCCTTTGCAGTTCAACGAGGATTCTGCGGGAATTCGGACAGGCGCGCATCAGCCGGCGTGCACGCGGATCTCCACTTCGCCAAGCGCCACCCGCTGCCCGGCGCGGATCTTGGCGGTCTTGCGCAGTTCCAGCGCGCCATCGACGGACACCGCGCCGCTGGTCACCAACTGCTTGCCGGCGCCGCCGGAATCGCACAGGCCGGCCAGTTTCAGCAACTGGTTGAGTTCGATGAACTCGCGTTCGAGGGTGAATTCGATGGTCTGCATGGGCGCGTGCCGCCTCAGGGCAATGGCACGCGCGCGCGGATGCCGTTGCGTTCGATGATGACGCCGTTGCGACGAATCGCGATCACCTGCAGCTCGCCGTTGCGGTCGCCTTCGAGCATGCGCTGGCCATCGAGGATGACGAAGCGATGCGCAGGGTCGGCGTCCCACATGTGCATGCTCAGCTTTACCGGCGGCAGGCCGGTCGAACCGATCGACGGCGCATCTGCGTCGGAGGGTGTGATAGCGGGTGCTGGCGTGGGCGCCGCCGGCTGCGGGCGCGGGGCGGGCGGCGGCGGTGGAGGCTGTTCGTCGCGTTCCACTGCGATGGCTGCGTACGGAAGCGTCGGCTGGGCCGTGGACTGTGGTGCGGTAGAAGCTTCCGCCGTTGCTGTTGGCGGTGTGCTTGGCGCTTCGCGCACGACCACGGGCGCGGCCGGCAGGTGTTCGGATGCCGCCCGTATTGCGTTCCCAGGCGTGGCATCCAGCGCAGTTTGATCTGGCGAGGCTTGCCTGGACGTTGTGCTCGCAACGTTGGCAGCGTGATCGCGCTTGCCTGCGCGCAGCCCAAGCCAGCCGGCGAGGATGGCCACGGCGATAATCGCGGCCAGCGTCGGCCACACCCAGCCTGGTGTCGCGGTGGCGTTGCGCGCGGCGACCGGTGGCAGTTCCATCGCCACGCTGGGCGCGCCTTCGCGTTGGCGTTCGGCTTCGGATTTGCGCAGGGCTTCGAGGATCAACGACATTGGGGGCCTTCGTCAGTGTGTTTCCAGCACCCGCAGCAAGCGCGGTCCGGGCAGGTCATTGGCCAGCGCCATCAGGGTCAGCGAGCCGGCGATGCCGTCGGTCGGCAAGCCGCGCGCGTTTTGCAGATCGCGCACCGCGTTGCGCAAGGTGGCGTCATAGGACGTTCCGGGGGCAGGCGGCGGCGATGCCAGCCGCTGCCAGAGCCAGTCGACCGCCGGGCCGCTGGTGCCGGGCAACGGCGTTCGCGTCAGCGCTTCCGGACCCTGCCACAGGCCTGCGTAGCGGCCGTCCCAGCGCGCCTGCAGGAGAGTGCGATCGACGTCGAGCGTGCGGCTGCCGATCTGAATCCGCGCGCTGCGCGCATCGGCGCCCAGCAGCAGCGCCCATGCGCTGGAATCTTCGCTGCGAAGGTGCAGCAGGGCCGGTCGATCCAGCGCCAGCAGTACGTCGAGGCGGGTGCTGCCCTGCACGCAGTGCAACTGCGGTTGTGAGAGCGCCGGAGTGCAGCCGCCGTCAAGTGCAATGGCCACGGCATCGCCGTGCAGCGACCACTGTTGGAGCAGGTGTTGCCAGGCTGAAACCAGCGTCGTTTCCGGATGATCGATCAGCTGGCCAAATGCGGCGGCATCCGGGTGCTCAACGGTTTGTCTCGGGACGGGCGAAGGATTCTGTGTTTCGGCGGCGGGTACGACGCGCCCCGCCGCTGGCGTTTGCGTCGCCGGATCAAGGGTTGCCGGTTGCGTTCGCAGCGCCCAACCCCCTGCAGCCAGCGCGGCGACCGCCAGCGCACCGGCACCCATCCATAGCCACGGCCGGCGGTCTGAGCGTCGCGCCGCCGGCAGCACTTCGCGCGCCGCGGCGTTGACCAGCTTGGCGTCGATGGTGACCGCATCGCGCGCATAGCCGGCCAATAGCGCGCGTTCGGCAATCACGTTGATCAGGCGCGGCACGCCGTCGGCGAGTTGGTACAGGCGGCGAACAGCCTTGGCGTTGAACGGGAAGCGCGAGCCACCGGCCACCCGCCAGCGGTGGCGCAGGTAGGCGGCGGTTTCGCGATCGTCCAGCGGACTGAGGTGAAAGCGCGCGGTGATGCGCTGTGCCAGCTGGCGTAGTTCGGGACGTGCGGTCAGATCGCGCAGTTCCGGCTGGCCAAGCAAGATGACCTGCAGCAACTTCTGGGTATGGGTTTCGAGGTTGGTGAGCAGCCGCACCTGTTCCAGCGCGTCCGGAGGCAAGTTCTGCGCCTCGTCGATCAGCAGCACCACCCGCAGGCCTTGCGCGTAGGCGTCGAGCAGATAGACGTTGAGCGCGTCGATCAGCGCCTTGCTGCTGCCGCGCTTGCCTTCGATGTCGATGTGCAGCTCTTCGCACACGGTTTCCAGCAGTTCGACCGCGTTCTGGCGCGGATTGAGCACCAGCGCAAGGCGGGCGTTGTCCGGCAATTGTTCCAGCAGCAGGCGGCTGAGGGTGGTCTTGCCGGTGCCGACCTCGCCGGTGAGCTGGACGAAACCGCCGCCGCCGCCCTTGTCGATCCCGAACAGCAGATGCGCCAACGCGTCCCGGTGGCGTTCGCTCAGAAAGACGAAGCGCGGATCCGGGGTGATCGAAAACGGCGGTTCGCGCAGGCCGTAGTAGGCAAGATACATCTGCCTAGCCTGCCACGACGCGCGCGTTTGCGCGACTGCCGGTGCGCGTCATTCGATCACCTGCTTCGATTCGCTCAGGCCGAGCATTTCGACGTGCTCGTGCGCCGGGCCCGGCTTGCGGCGTCCGGCGAGGATGCCTTGTGCAAATACGACCGCGAGGATGATCGCCACGCCTAGGTAGAAGCGCGCGTGCAGTTCCTGCTGTTCGTCGAACAGGATGGCCGCGAGGACGATGGCGTAGATCGGTTCGAGATTGACCGACAGCTGTGCGGTGAATGCCGACAGATTTCGCAGCGCGACCAGATACAGCGCGTAGGGCAGCAAGGTGCAGGCCAGCGCTAGCAGCAGCAGCCAGAGCATGTCCGGCAGCGAGGGCAGGGTCAGCAGCGATCCGGCGAAGGCCGGCACCAGCGCCGGCATCAGCGGTGCCAGCAGTGTCAGCAACAGGGTGCCGGTGCCCAGTTCCAGCGCGGTCACAGTCAGTGGGTCGCCGGCATCGACCATGCGCTTGTTGAGCGAGCCGAACGTCGCCACGAAGAACGCCGAAACCACGCCAACGGCAATCCCGACGTGCATGCCTTTCGGCACGCCGCCGACCACCAGCCAGATCCCCGGCAGTGACAGCAGCCCCAGCGCAAGATCGCCGGGGCGAAAGCGCTGGCGGGTGAGCAGCGGCTCGATCATGGCGGTCATCGGGGTGGCGAACGCCATGCAGGTGGCGGCGACCGAGGCGTTGGACAACTTGATCGCGCCGTAAAAGGTCAGCCAGTGCAACGCGACCAGCATGCCGATGCCGGCGTAAGCCAGCCGCGTCCGCGCCGGCAACGCCGCCAGCCCGCGCCAGACCCGTGGCAGCAAGGCCAGCGCCGCCGTCACCAGCAGCATCCGCCACCACACCAGCGGCAGCGCCGGCAGGGTGATGAGTTTGCCCAGGATGGCGGTGAACCCCCACAGCAGCACGCAGAAATGGATTTGCCAGAGCGCGCGGGTGGTGGCGGGATGGGACATCCGCCCATTATCCGGCGTGACGTGCCCGAATACGCCGTGACCGATGGCGGATCGCGTGTTCGAGCTTGCGGCGGCATACTCGGTGCTTCCGTAGCAAGGAACGCCCATGCGTACCCGCATCCTGAGCATTGCCCTGACCGCCCTGTTGACGGCACTCGTACCCGCGCCGTCGTGGTCGCAGCAGACCCCGCCCGCCAGCGTCAACGACACCATGGCGCCGCTTTCGGCTCAACTTCCCGATGCGGCCCGTTTGGCGCAGTTCGACGCCTATGTCGCGCGCGTGCAGAAGCAGTTCAACGTGCCGGGCGTTGCGGTGGCCATCGTCCAGGACGGCAAGGTGGTGATGGAGCGCGGCTACGGCGTGCGCGAAATGGGCAAGCCGGCGCCGGTGGATGCGCACACGCTGTTTGCGATCGCCTCCAACACCAAGGCGTTCACCGCGGCCTCGCTGAACATGCTGCAGGACGACGGCAAGCTCAAGACCACCGACCGGGTGATCGACCACCTGCCGTGGTTCCGCATGAGCGATCCCTACGTCAGCCACGAAATGCGCGTGCGCGACCTGTTGGCGCACCGCTCCGGGCTGAGCCTCGGCGCCGGCGATTTGCTGTATTGGCCGACCACCACCTATTCCACCCGCGAGGTGGCGGAGCGTCTGAAGGACGTGCCGCTGACCGGCGGCTTTCGCGAGCAATACGCCTACGACAACATTCTGTTCGGCGTCGCCCAACTGGTGATCGAACAGGCCTCGGGCATGTCCTACCAGCAGTTCCTGCAGACCCGGATCTGGAATCCGCTGGGGATGAGCGAAACCCGCTACAACAGCGACGACCTGCGACCGGGCGACAACGTCGCGGTCGGCAACGCGCTGTTCGACTTCAAGGAACTGCGTCCGGTCGGCGTCACCAGCTGGCGCAATGTCTCCGGCGCCGGTGGCATCTATTCCAGCGTCCACGATATGGCCAAGTGGATGAACGCGCAGTTGGCCGGCGGCATTTATGCCGGTTCCGGCGACGACACCAAGCGGCTGTTCTCCGAACAGCGCCAGCGCGAGATGTGGACGATGCTCACGCCCATTCCGGTGCGGCCAGCAACGGTTCCCGCGCTGGCCGACGCAACGCCGAATTTTTACGGCTACGGGCAGGGCTGGTATCTGTCGGATTATCTCGGCAACCGGATGGTCTGGCACACCGGCGGCTGGCCGGGTCAGGTCTCGCGCGTGACCCTGCTGCCGGGCAAGAAGGTCGGCGTGGTGGTGCTGACCAGCGCCGAAGTCGGCGCTGCGTTCAACGCGATCACCTATGAAGCGCTGGACATGATGCTGGGCAACACCGGCCACGACTGGCTGAAGGGCTATGCTGAAGCGGTCGCCAAGGCGCAGGGCAATGCCGACGACAGTTGGCAGAAACATCTTGCTGCGCGCGACGGCAACAGCCGTCCGTCGCTGCCGCTGGCGCGCTACGCCGGCACCTACCGCGACCCGTGGTACGGCGACGTGGTGATCCGGCAGGGTGCGAAGGGGCTGGAATTGCAGTTCAGCAGGACCGCGCAGCTGCTGGGCGACATCGAACACTGGCAGCACGACACCTTCATCGTGCGCTGGCGCGACCGTGGTCTGAACGCGGATGCTTTCATCAATTTTGCGCTGGATCCGGATGGCAAGATCCGCGAACTGCGGATGCAGGCGATCTCGCCGCTGACCGATTTCAGCTTCGATTTTCAAGACTTGAGGTTGGTGCCGGTGGCGGACGTCAAGTAATGCAAAAGAGTATTCATGGAATTTTTTTTTGGGAATGCGCCACGAACGCAATGCGCCTTGGAAATGTTGACCCCTTTTGGCTGTTGCTCTGCTAAAACGGGCGCATGAACGAAGCCCATCTGTTCGTGATTGGTCTGCTTCTGGCGTGGCTGTCCGGAATCCGCGCCTATCTGACCGTGTTCGGCGTCGGGTTGGCGGGGTTGTTGGGTTGGGTGGACCTGCCACCCGCCTTGCAGGCCACCGAGTCGGCCTGGGTGCTGGGCACCTGCGGCGTACTGGCGGTGGCGGAGTTCTTCGCTGACAAAATTCCGGGCGTGGATTCGGGCTGGGATTTGCTGCAGACGCTGGCGCGGATTCCGGCGGGTGCCTTCCTCGCGGCTGCGACCCTCTCTCCCGACGGGCAGTTGGGCATGGGCGTGCTGGCGCTTGGCGGCGGCGCGGCACTGGCCAGCCACGGGCTGAAATCCGGCGTGCGCGCCCTGCTCAACACGTCGCCGGAACCGTTCAGTAATAGCCTCGTTTCGATTGCCGAAGATGGACTGGTGGTGGTCGCGCTGGCGCTGGCGATTGCGCATCCATGGCTGGCGCTGGCGTTCGCACTCGGCGTCAGCCTGCTGCTGGCGCTGACGGTGTGGACGCTGTGGCGCTGGGCGTGGCGCGGGCTGCGGCGACTGACGGCTTCGGCGTCGCCGGTAGCGCCGCCGACGGCCTGAAGCCCGCTTCGTGCCTGCCGTCAGCGCGACATCAGCAGAGGGAATGTTGCAATGCCGCACGCGGCCGCGGCTGACCGCTAGAATGCGGGGTTGTTGAACGTCCTGTCCTCCCCGCTTTCACCGTCCCGACCATGACCCCTTCCGACGCCCCCACGTCACGCTGGCTGGTGCTCAAATTCGGCGGCACGTCGGTGTCCGCGCGCGCGCGTTGGGACAACATCGGGAAACTGGCGAGTGAGCGCGCCGCCGACAATAACGCGCGGGTGCTGGTGGTGGTGTCGGCGCTGTCCGGCGTCACCAATGAATTGACCGCGATTGCCGATGGCGCCGTCGATGCGGGGGAGCGCATCGCGCGACTGGAAACGCGCCACCGCGAATTCGTCGCCGGTCTGGATCTGGATGTCGAAATAGTGCTTGGCGTGCGGCTTGCCGCGCTGCGCGGTCTGCTCGACGAATCGCGCGCATCGCAACGCCCACTGGATTGGCAGGCCGAGGTGCTGGCGCAGGGCGAACTGCTGTCGTCCACCATCGGCGCCGCCTACCTGCATGCGCAGGGGCTGGACATTGGCTGGATGGATGCGCGCGACTGGCTCGACGCGCTGCCGCCGCTACCAAACCAGAGCGCGTGGTCGCAGCGGCTGTCGGTGAACTGCCAATGGCAGGCCGATGCCGATTGGCGCTCGCGCTTTGCGGCGCGGCCGACGCGACTGCTCATTACCCAAGGTTTCATCTCGCGTCACGGTGACGGCGGTACCGCGATTCTCGGGCGCGGCGGCTCCGACACTTCGGCCGCCTATTTCGGTGCGCTTCTGAGCGCGCGGCGGGTGGAGATCTGGACCGATGTGCCGGGCATGTTCAGCGCCAATCCGCGTGAAGTGCCCGACGCCCGCCTGCTCACCCGTCTTGACTATGACGAAGCGCAGGAAATCGCCACCACCGGCGCCAAGGTGCTGCACCCGCGCTCGCTGCGTCCGTGCCGCAACGCCGGTGTGCCGATGGCCATTCTCGATACCGAACGCCCGCAGTTGCCCGGCACCAGTATCGACGACGCCGCCGAGCCGGTGCCGGGGGTGAAGGCGATCAGCCGCCGCAATGGCATCGTACTGGTGTCGATGGAAGGCGTGGCGATGTGGCAGCAGGTCGGCTTCCTCGCCGACGTGTTCGCGCTGTTCAAGGCCCACGGCCTGTCGGTGGACTTGATCGGTTCGGCCGAAACCAACGTGACGGTGTCGCTGGATCCGTCCGAAAACCTGATCAGCACCGACGTGCTCTCAAAGCTGTCGGAAGATCTTGCGCAGGTGTGCCGGGTCAAGGTGATCGCGCCGTGTGCGGCCATTACTTTGGTCGGGCGCGGCATGCGCTCGCTGCTGCACAAGCTGCAGGACGTGTGGGCGATGTTCGGCCGCGAGCGCGTGCACCTGATCTCGCAGTCGTCCAACGACCTCAACCTGACCTTCGTGGTGGACGAGGCGGTGGCCGACGGCATGCTGCCGAAGTTGCACGATGCGCTGATCGCTTCCGGCGCGATGCCGGTCCACGAAAGCGATGTGTTCGGCCCGCGCTGGCGTGAAATCAAAGGCACGTTTCGACCACGTCCGACGCCGTGGTGGGCCTCACCCGAAGAACGTCATGCGTTGCTGGATCTGGCGCGCCAGGGCACGCCTCGCTACGTCTATCACCTGGCGACGGTGCGCGAACGCGCGCGCCAGCTGAAGGCGGTGGCGGCGGTCGATCGCCGTTTCTACGCGATCAAGGCCAACTCGCATCCGGCGATCCTGCGTGCGCTGGTCGAAGAAGGCTTCGGGTTGGAATGCGTGTCGCTGGGCGAAGTCGAACGTGCGTTCGCCGCGGTGCCTCAACTGATGGCCGAGCAGGTGCTGTTCACGCCCAGCTTCGCGCCGATCGACGAGTACCGGGCCGTGATGGCGTTGGGCGTGACCGTGACGATCGATAACGTCGAGCTGCTGTGGCGCTGGCCGGAGCTGTTCCGCGGTCGCGCGCTGTGGCTGCGGATCGACCTCGGTCACGGTGACGGCCACCACGAGAAGGTCAACACCGGCGGCAAGGACGCCAAGTTCGGGCTGTCGGCGCAGCGCGTCGACGAGTTCGTGGAAACTGCGCGCGCGCTGGACGTGCGCATCACCGGCTTGCACGCGCATCTGGGAAGCGGCATCGAATCGGTCGGCCACTGGCAGGAAGTGGTCGATGAACTCGCCGGCTTTGCGCGCCGGATCGGCAGCGTCGAGGTGCTCGACATCGGCGGCGGTTTGCCGATTCCCTACACCAACGACGACGAACCCTTCGATTTGCAGGCATGGGCCAAAGGCTTGGCCGAAATCAAGGCCGTGCATCCGGCCTTCGAACTGGCTATCGAACCCGGACGCTTCCTTGTGGCGGAGGCGGGCGTGCTGCTCGCGCAATGCACGCAGGTGGTGGAGAAGGACGGTCTGGTGCGGGTGGGGCTGGACGCCGGCATGAATGCGCTGATCCGTCCGGCGCTGTACGACGCCTGGCACGACATCGCCAATCTCTCGCGATTGGGCGCGAAGGCGCACGCCGATTTCGATGTGGTCGGTCCGATCTGCGAATCCAGCGACGTGTTCGGCCACCGGGTCAAGCTGCCGTCCGATACCACGTCCGGAGATGTGATGTTGATCGCCGACGCCGGCGCCTACGGCTTCAGCATGGCCAGCGCCTACAATCTGCGCACGCTTCCCGCCGAGGACATCCTGTAGCCGCCTGCGGCCTTCCGGTGCAATCAACGACGCCATGACCGAGTGGACTTTCCAACGCGACCAGATCCGCACGTTCCGCTTCGTGCGCAGCGACTTCGACGCCCGCACCGGCATCGCGCAGCTGGTGTATGCCTTCGACGACGGCCCGGAACTCATCGAAACCGTCACTGTGCCGGGCGCGCCGTTTAATCTGGATGCGGCGCGCATGGACGCGGCGCTGTCCGCGCTGCGCCTGCTGCACCTGATCGCCGGGGTGAGCTATTACAAAGCCGCGGTTCCGGACACGATTTGCATCGAAAACGGCGAAATCGACGCGGCAACCGCTCGGCTGCTGGAGTCGGTGTATCGCAACGGGCTGGGCGAATTCGCCTACCGCAACGGGCTGGATCTGCGCGAGAAAATCCGGTTTCCGGTGTCTCTCCCCTCTTCCTCCGGGAGAGGGGCCGGGGCTGAGGGCTTGCATGCACGGGACGTTGGCGTTCTCGGCCTGCGTCCGCACGCACTGGTCGCCATCGGCGGCGGCAAGGATTCTCTGGTCAGCATTGAGGCGCTGCGCGCAGAGGGCGTCGAACAGACCGTGGTCTGGATCGGCGGCTCGCAGCTGATCGCCGCCTGCGCCGCGCGCACCGAATTGCCCACGCGCAACATCGGCCGCCAGCTCGCGCCGCAGCTGTTCGACTTCAATCGACAGGGCGCGTGGAACGGACATATCCCGGTGACCGCGGTGAACTCGGCGATCCTCGCCTTCGCCGCAGTTCTGCATGGCGTCGATCAGGTGGTGTTCTCGAACGAACGTTCGGCCAGCTACGGTTCGCTGATTCCCGGCACCGGCGAAGTGAATCACCAGTGGTCGAAAGGCTGGGCATTCGAATCCGCGTTCGGAGCACACCTGCGATCGCACGTCGCCGCCGACTTGGACTATTACTCGCTGCTGCGCCCGCTGAGCGAATTGGCGGTGGCCCGCCAGTTCGCCAAGAGTGACCGCTACGACGATTGTTTCTCCAGCTGCAACCGCAACTTCCACATCCTCGGCGAACGGCCGACCTCGCGCTGGTGCGGCGTCTGCCCGAAGTGCCTGTTCGTGTTCCTTGCGTTGGCGCCGTTCCTGCCCAAGCTGCGGTTGGTTGGCATCGTCGGCCGCAATCTGCTTGACGATCCGGCGCTGTTTTCCGGCTATGACGCACTGCTGGAATTCGAGGACCACAAGCCGTTCGAATGCGTGGGCGAAGGTCGCGAATCGCGCGCCGCGATGGCGGCGCTGGCGCAGCGCCCGGAATGGCGCGAGGACGCCGTGGTCAAACGTTTCTCCAAGGTCATCCTGCCGCAGCTCGACCCGGCGGAACTGACGCTCGAACCGCTGCTGGCGCTGCACGACGAGCACCGCATTCCCGCTGCGCGGTGGGAGCGCCTGCGTGACCGCTTCGCTGCCTGAGCATTTGCGAATCGCCGATCTGTCCGGGCGGCGGGTGGCGCTGTGGGGCTGGGGTGGGGAAGGCCGCGCTGCCTATCGGGCCGTGCGCGCGCGTCTGCCGGAATTGCCGCTGACGCTGTTTTGCAATGCCATCGAAGCCGACGCAGCCATGGCACCAGGCGATGCCTTGTTGTCGATCGACACCGCCGTCGATGGGGAACGGTTGGCGCGGTTCGATATTGTCGTCAAATCCCCAGGCATCAGTCCGAACAAGCCGGAAGCCGTGTTTGCCGCGCAACGCGGCACGCGTTTCATCGGCGGCACCGCGCTGTGGTTCGCCGAACATGCGCAAGATCGCACGATGGCGCGCACCTTCTGCGTCACCGGCACCAAGGGCAAGAGCACCACCACTGCGCTGCTGGCGCACCTGCTGCGGGCGGCGGGACTGCGTGCCGCGCTTGCCGGCAATATCGGCGTGCCGCTGCTGGAGCTGCTTGACGCGCAGACCGACGCTTGGGCCATTGAATTGTCCAGCTATCAGACCCGCGATGTGGCCGCCTCGGGCGTGCGCCCGCAGATCGCCATCGTCACCAATTTGCATCCCGAACACCTCGACTGGCACGGCAGCGCGCAGCGCTATTACGCCGACAAGCTGGCGCTGGTGACCGCGGCGTGCCCGCGCTTTGTGGTGCTCAACGCCTCCGACCCGCTGCTGGCGAAGCTGCAATTGCCCGACAGCGAAATCCGCTGGTACGCCAATGCGCAGGGCTGGCATCTGCGCGGCGATGCGCTGTATCGCGGCAACGACTTCGTGATGGACGCATCGAAGCTGCCGCTGCCCGGCCAGCACAACCGCAGCAATCTGTGCGCGGTGCTGACCGCGCTGGAAGCGTTCGGCCTCGATGCCCGCGCGCTGGCGCCCCGCGCCGCCAGCTTTCACCCGCTGCCGCACCGGCTGCAGCCGCTCGGCGAGCGCGACGGTCTCCTCTATGTGAATGATTCGATCAGCACCACGCCGATGGCCACCCGCGCCGCGCTGGCGCTGTACGCGGATCGGCCGGTGGCGGTGCTGGTCGGCGGCCACGACCGCGGCCTGCCCTGGGACGAGTTTGCCGAATCGCTGCGCGTGCACGCACCGAGCGCCGTCATCACGATGGGCCAGAACGGGCCGCGCATCCACGATCTGCTGGCGCCGCTGGCGCAGGATTGCGGCTTTGCGCTGGCGGCGGCGGACGATCTCGAAGACGCCGTGGCCAAGGCGCGCATGGCATTGCGTGGGCGCGGAGTGATCCTACTTTCGCCCGGCGCACCCAGCTTCGGCCCCTACCGCAATTATGTCGAGCGCGGTCGTCATTTCGCCCAACTGGCCGGCTTCGATCCGGAACTCATCTCCGGGATCGAGGGCATGGGGATCGGCTAGTTTCCCGGCAAGCATGGCTGTTTCCTTTGCCCCCGTAGCGACGGGGAGACGGTGGCCGCAGGCCGGATGAGGGGCGGCCTGCCAGTGACATGCCGTCAGTTCACGCGCATTGAATCTAGATCGAGTAGCGTAGTTGGGTCATCGCCGAGAAGCCGTGCCATGCGCCGTATCCTGTTCGGACTGATCCTGTTGCTGTTCGCATTGCCGGGAGTGGCGAAGATGCAGACGAAAGCGGTCGAATGGAGCGTGGGTTCCGACCACTTCAGCGGCTATGTGGTCTATGACGATGCCGGAAGCGCCAAACGTCCGGGCCTTTTGATGGTGCCGGACTGGTACGGCGTGACGGCGTCTGCGCTGGACAAGGCGCGGCAACAGGCCGGGCGCGATTACGTGGTGTTCGTGGTCGACATGTACGGCAAGGGCAGCAAGGCCCCCGCCGGTGATGCCGAGGCCGGGCAGCTCGTTGGCGCGCTGCTGGCAAAGCCAGACGTCATGCGCGCGCGGGTGCACGCGGCGCTGGCGGCATTCAAGGCGCAGGCGGGGTCGGTGCCGCTGGATGCATCACGCATCGGCGCGTTCGGCTTTTGTTTCGGCGGATCTTCGGTGCTGGAACTGGCGCGCAGCGGCGCGCATCTGGCCGGTGTCGTCACCTTCCACGGCGGCTTGCACACCGAACTGCCGGCGGCGCCGAATGCCATCAAGACGCCGATTCTGGTGCTCAACGGCGCGGCCGATGCCAGCCAGAAAGCCGCGATCATGCCGTTCGAGGAAGAAATGGATCGCGCCGGCGCCGACTGGCAGTTCGTCAACTTCGGCGGCGCGGTGCATTGCTTCGCGCTGGAAACCGCCAACCGCCCCGGCTGCAAATACGACCCGCGCGCGGCCAAGCGTGCCTATTCAATGATGCATGCCTTTTTTGCGGAGCGGTTCGGGCGTTAGCCTGAACAGACATCATGCTGGCAGCGGCAACAGTCATCTGCGGGTTGGTGTTCGTCGTGTGGTTCTGGCTGATGTACCGGTTTCATTGCACGCTGAAACAGATCGATCCCGAGCTTTCACGAGAGATCGGCGAGCCTTCGATTTTCTGGACGGCTTTCAACGGCCACGCGCATCTCGTCAATCTGATGCGACGCAAGGATCTGCCGGAAAGTCGCTATGCGCCGCTGGCCGGGCAGGCGCGACTGCTGCGAATCTGGGCCGTGGCGCTGATTGCAGCCATGCTCTGGACCAGTTGGGTTTACTGGAGAACCCCAGGCGTCTGACGGGCGTCGCGAAGGGGCGGAGCAGAACCAGCGAACAGCAGGGGTGGACGGATGCGACTCAGTGATCCCGGCTGAGCGCATAGCGCGCCAGCCCGCGCAGCGCACCCGTATACGCATTGTCGGGGAGCAGGCGCAGCGCCGCTTCGGCCGTCTGCGCATAGGCCAGCGCTTGCTTGCGGCTGTAGCTCAGGCTGTCGCAGCGCTGGATCGCCGCCTGCGCCGTGGCCAGCCCGTCGCGGTCGCCCTGTTCGACGATCCGCCGCAGCGCATCGCGAACGGCCGCTTCCGAGTGCGCCATTGCGTGGATCAGCGGCAGCGTGGCCTTACCTTCGGCCAGATCGTCGCCGAGGTTCTTGCCCAGCGTGGCGGCGTCGGAGGCGTAGTCGAGCACGTCGTCGGCAATCTGGAAGGCGTAACCGAGGTTGAGACCGTAGTCGCGCAGGGCGCGGCAGACCGCGGCGTCGCTGCCGGCCAGCATGCCGCCCAGCTCGCCGGCTGCCGCGAACAATATCGCGGTCTTGCGCTCGATCACCCGCAGGTAGGCGGCTTCGTCGGTGTCCGGGTTGTGGATGTGCAGCAGCTGCAGCACTTCGCCTTCGGCAATCGTGTTGGTGGTGTCGGCCAGCAGCTTCATCACCGGCATCCGATCCAGTTCGACCATCAGCTGGAAGCTGCGCGAATACAGGAAATCCCCGACCAGCACCGAAGCGGCATTGCCCCAGACCGCATTTGCGGTTTGGCGGCCACGGCGCAGATCGGATTCATCGACCACGTCGTCGTGCAACAAGGTGGCGGTGTGGATGAACTCGACCACCGCCGCGAGCTGGTGCGCGTCGGTCCCGCCATGGCCCAGCGCACGCGCGGCGAGCAGCAGCAGCATCGGACGCAGACGCTTGCCGCCGGCACCGATGATGTATTCGGCGACCTGCTGGATGAGCACCACGTCCGAGTCCAAGCGGTGCCGGATCAGCGCGTCGAGCGCTGCCATGTCGGGCGCTGTCAGCGTCTGGATTGTGCGCAGGTCTGGGGTGGCTGTCGGAGCGGGGGTATCGGGCATGGACAGACTCGGAGGCGACTGCCAAGTATAAGGCGACGCCGGACAAGTCCATCCAAAGCCTGTAGGGTTGCCAGCGACGGTCAAGGTGTTTTCCGACCCTTTTCTGCGGCTTTCGCCGGCTGCGCCGCCGCCGCCGTTATACTTCAATACCGTCGTCCGATCCGGACGACACGAGATGAGGCAAGGGTATGGCGCGCGGCATCAACAAGGTGATTTTGATCGGCAATCTGGGCAACGACCCGGATGTTCGCTCGACCCAAAGCGGCACGACCATTGCAACGCTGAGCGTTGCCACGACCTCGGCGCGCAAGGATCGCGACGGGAATTGGCAGGAGAAGACCGAGTGGCATCGGGTCAAGATCTTCGGCAAAACGGCCGAAACCGCCAAAATGTATCTGACCAAGGGAAGTCAGGTCTATATCGAGGGTCATATTGAATATGGCTCCTACGACAAGGACGGCGTCAAGCACTACACCACCGACATCATCTGCGGTGAGATGCAGATGCTGGGCGGGCGTGACGGCGCGCGTGGCGGTGGCGAAGGCCAGCAGCGCAGTGGCGGTGGCTATGGCGGCGAGCGTCCGCAGCGGCAGCCGGCCCAGCGCCGTGAGCCGGCATCTGACCAGACAGCCGAGAAGGCGCCGGATTACGGAAACGACGTCCCCTTCGGCGACGACGACATCCCGTTCTAGCGTGAGCGGTCGCCAGCGCCAACTGACCATGCGCTTCCTCGCCGAGCCGTCGGACGTGAACTTCGGCGGCAAGGTGCACGGCGGGCAGGTGATGCGCTGGATCGACCAGTGCGGCTATGCCGCCGCGGTCGGCTGGAGCGGCTGCTACAGCGTCACCGTGGCCGTGGAAGGGATCCGCTTCGTTGCGCCGATCCTGATCGGGGATCTGGTCAGCGTGGATGCCATGCTGATCCATACCGGCACCACGTCGATGCATTTCGCGGTAGACGTGCGCGCTCGCGATCCGCGCGCCGACGATGGCGACAATGATGGCCGGCTGTGCACGCGCTGCGTCATCGTGTTCGTGGCGCTGGACGCGGCACAGGGTACGCCGACCGCCGTTCCGACATGGTTGTCGCAGACCGAAGAAGACCGCCGTCTGTCCGAGTACGCCATGAAGATCATGGCACTGGGCAGGGATGTCGAACAGGCCGCGGCGGATTACCGGCAGCCAAGTTCCGGTTGATGGCGGGTGGAAAAAACAACGCCGCCCGGCGGCGATGTTGTGTCTTGATGTCCGTAATGAGCGCTGCGTTAGCTGCCAACCGCCAGTCGGCGTGCGGACAGGAACTTCTGCGACCAGTAGCCGTCGCTCAGGCTGGACACGGTGACGTCGCGGCCGGTACGCGGCGAGTGCACGAACATGCCGTTGCCGATGTAGATACCGACGTGATCGATGCGCCCACGGCGTCCGAAAAAGACCAGGTCGCCCTCGGCCAGCGCGCTGCGGTCGGTGACCGGGGTGCCTTCGCCCGCCATGGCGCGCGAGACGCGCGGCAGGTTGATGCCGATGGTACGGAACACATAGCCGACCAGCCCGCTGCAGTCAAAACCGCTTTCCGGCGAAGTGCCGCCCCAGCGGTAGGGCGTGCCGAGCAGGGAGAAGGCGCGCTGCATGACCGTGCGTACCAGCGAGCGATCGTTGGATACGGAAGCGGCCTGCGGAACCATGGCGCGTGCGGTACGCGTCCTGTCCGATGCCGTGATGGCCGGCTGTGGGGAGGCCAGTTCTGCCGACAGCGCCGGGATGGCAGGAGCGGCAGGCAGAATGGCAGCGGTGGCAGCGGTGACGACCGGAGTTGCAGCAGCGGCGACAACCGGGGTCGCAGCCGCCTGATTGGCCGGCTGAGCGGTTTCGGTCGTGCTCGCCAGCGCGGGCACGCAGGCAGCGGCAAGCAGCAGTGCCGAAATGATGCGGAAATACCCCGAACGGGCGGGGCGGGCGGGATGGCTGTGCGGCAGGTTTGCTGGCTTCACGCGGTCATCACGATCAAAAACAGGTCGCACTATGCCGGCTGGGCACCGGTCAAGGGTTCAAAAAACGTTAATCAGGCGAGGATAGATGCGCCAAGTTATTGATTTTCCCAATTCATTTACATGAATTGGCGGTTTTGACCTCCATCGGCTGTCCTCGAATGGGCGGCAATTCCGTTGCGGGCGATTGCGGCGACTGCAGATCGGAGCATGAGCCACGGGATGGCACAAAGTGCAATGTTCGAACCCGGGAAGTTTCAGAACAGCAGGCGTCTGGCGCCGCTATAGTGATCGCGCCACCAGGCGCCGTCCAACCGGTCGAGGCGTACCGTCCCGCCGCTGCTGGGAGCGTGCACGAAGCGCCCTTCGCCGACGTAAATGCCGACGTGGCTGACCTTGCCGCCGGTCCCGAAGAACACCAGGTCGCCGCCGGCAAGTTGTTCTGGCCGAATCTTCGGACCTTCGAGCTTGATCAGATCGGCGGTCGTGCGCGGCAGGCGCATGTTGAGCATGTCGCGGTAGATGTAGTTGACCAGTCCGCTGCAGTCGAAGCCGGCTTCCGGGGTGTTGCCGCCCCAGCGGTAGGGCGTGTCGACCAGGCTGATCGCGCGCATCAGCACGGCGTTGGCCTTGACCGGATCGGCGGGCGCGACCAGCGGCCAATCGTGCCGTGCGGCGATCGGGCGCGGCGACTCGCGAACGGGCTTGCCGCCGAAGCAGCCGGTGAGCAGCAGCAATGGCACCAACAGCGCATAGCGTCGATAATGCGCGTCCGGTCGCTGGTTGCAGTCGGCTGGTTTCATTCCGCGCAGTGTCGGCGCAATGCGTCGCGTCGGCAAGCGCCCCACCGTTGGCAGGAAGCACATGAAGATTGAAAAAGACCGGGTCGTGCAGTTCCACTACAGCGTGGCCGAAGCCGGCAAGGATGCGCTGGAAAGTTCGAAGGAGGCCGGCCAGCCGATGGCCATCCTGTTTGGACGCGGGCAGATCATTCCCGGACTGGAAAAGGCGATGGACGGTCACGAGGCGGGCGACAGTTTCAAGGCGGCCGTGGCCTCGGTCGATGCCTACGGCGAGCGCCGCGAAAACCTGACCCAGCGCGTTCCCAAGAAGCATTTCGGCCAGCAGCCGCTGGTGCCGGGCGCCCAGGTGGTTCTCAACACCAACTTCGGGCAGCGCGCGGTCACCATCACCAAGGTCGGCATGACCGTGGTTGACGTCGATCTCAACCACCCGATGGCCGGCAAGGACCTCGAATTCGAGATCGAAATCGTGGATGTGCGCGAGGCGACGGAAGAAGAACTTGCCCACGGCCATGTCCACGGCGAGGGCGGCCACGCGCACTGAGATCGCGCCTGCGGCGGGGCGCCGCGCGGTTCGAATCCGGGCGGGGCCTGCCGGTTCGCTTTGACTCAAGAAAAACGCATGCCAGACAGCCACTCCGTGATCGCCCCGAACGTCGACTGCCTGATCGTCGGCGCTGGCGTATCCGGGTTGGCAACCGCGCTGGCGTTGCTGGAAGCCGGGCGCAGCGTCACCGTCATCAATGCCGGCGCCATCGGCAGCGGCGCTTCCCACGGCAACTGCGGCACCCTGACCCCAAGCCACGCACCGCCATTGGCCGGGCCGGGAACGCTGTGGCGCGCGGCGCGCTGGATGTTCACACCGGACGCGCCGCTGTTCATTAAACCGACGCTGGATCCACTGCGTCTGCGCTGGTTTTTCGGCTTCATGCGCCGCTGCAACACCCGCGATTATCTTGCGAGCGCGCGCGCCAAATCACTGCTGCTGTCCGATTCACGCCAGCGCATCCAGCGCTGGGTGGAGCAGTACCGCCTGCAATGCGATTTCGCGGAAACCGGCGAGGATTACGTGTTTCGCACCCGGCGCGAACTGGATCGCGAACTGCGCGAGGTGCCGCTGCTGCGCGATCTGGGCATCGACGTCGAGGCGATCGGCGGTGCCGAATACGAAGCCGGCGATCCCGCCTTCAGGCCGGGGCTGGCCGGCGCCATTCGCTTTCGTGGCGACGCGGCGTTACGGCCGGATCACTACGTGGCCGAGCTGGCGCGGATCGTGCGCGCGCGCGGCGGAACCATTGTCGAACATTGCGCGTTGTTGGGCCTGGAATCCGATGCGCAGGGCGTTCACGCGCATACGGGGCAAGGAGACATTCGCGCCCGCGATGCGGTGTTGGCAACCGGCGCGTGGACGACGCTGATCGCAACATCAGTTGGTCTGCGCTGGCTGCGCAAGGCGATCCAGCCCGGCAAGGGCTATTCGATCACCTACAGCCAACCGGCGCTGATCCCGAAGCGGCCGGTGATCCTGCACGAACCCTCGGTGTGCGTCACCGCTTGGCCCGGCGGCTACTGCTTGGGCAGCACCATGGAGTTTTCCGGCTACGACAGCCGTCTCAACGAACGCCGGCTCGGCGCGCTGGAACGCGGCGCACGCCTGTTCCTGCACGAACCCATCGGCCCGGTGGTGCAGGAACGCTGGTACGGCTGGCGGCCAATGAGCCGCGACGACCTGCCGCTGATCGGCCGCGCGCCCGGACACCCGCATCTGTGGATGGCGGTCGGCCACGGCATGATGGGCGTGGGCATGAGCGCCAGCAGCGGGCAGTTGCTGGCGGATCTGATGTGCGAACGCGAACCCTGCGTGGATCAAAAGGCGTTCGATCCGGCGCGGTACAGCTGACTTCGCAGCAGTGGTGGCTGCGTTCCGTTCAGCCGCCCTGATGCGTGACGGCAGTCGGCTCATCGAGCACTGTCCGCATCAACGGGAAGGGCGGCCTGAGCCGCCCTTCCCGGCCATCGTGTTCCAGAACGTCAGTGCGATCCGGGACCAATGTGCTTGTCGAGGAAGGCTTGAATCCTGCGAAACAGCTCTGCACGGTTCTCGGGCTTCACGAAACCGTGGCCTTCGCCGGCGACCGCGAACAGTTCGGCTGGCCGGCCTTGCGTCTGCAACGCAGCAACCATCGACCCGTATTGGTTAAAGTTTGCCGTCTGATCGTCCTTGCCGTGGGCCAGCATGACCGGCACCTGCAGTTCGGCTGCCCTTTGTGCAGGAGAGATTTGGGCGAGTGCTCCCGGATCGGTTCCCAGTGTGCGGTCGAAGAAACGCTGATAGCGCTGCGGTTCGCCCTGGCTCTTGTCGGTTCTGCGCATCAAGGGAAGGTCATAGACGCCGACGTAGCCGATTGCGCACTTGTACACCCCCGGGTTGAGGATCGGCTGGATCAAGGCGGTGTAGCCGCCGAAGCTGGCGCCAAAGGTACAGATCCTCTGCGGGTCGGCCAAATTCTGCTGGATGACCCAGCGGACGCCATCGGTGATGTCGTTCTGGATGGTCGTTCCCCACCCCTGCCATCCTGCACGTTCGAAAGCTTCACCGCGACCGCCTGAGCCGCGGTAGTTCACCTGCAAGACAGCGTAGCCGTGCGTTGCAAGGTACTGAACTTCGGCATCAAAGGTCCACCGGTCGTAAACGCCAAACGGCCCGCCGTGCGCCATGACGACCAGGGGCTTGGGCCCGGTGCCCATCGCCGTGTAGAACCCGTGGATGGTCTTGCCGTCGCGGTTGGTGAATTCGATCGGGCGCGTTTGGGCCATGGCCTCGGGCTTGAGCCAAGGCATGTAGTCGATGATTTTCTGGGCTTGTCGCGTTGCGCGATCATAAACGTAATAGCTGCCGATATCGCGATCGGACCACACGCTGAACAGGACCTTGTTGTCGTCTCTGCTGAAGCCAATGAAGCTCACCATCTGGCCAGGGAAAGATTTCATGAGCCCGGCATGCAGTTGTGCCCATGCCGAACCCGGATCGAGGTACTGGATCGATGGCTTGGCTTCGCTGAATATGGCAGCAAAAGGAATTCCATCGCGACCTTCGTACATGAAGTCGGCTACGGCCACATCGGGAGAGCCTGCAAGTTTGGTGCGCGTGCCGGCTTTCAGGTCGATGCGATAAGCCTGCGCCGGTTCGAGTGCGTCGGTTACGAGTGCGTAGACAGTGTTGTTGTCGGCGGCGAAGCGAGCGCCGTAGAGAAGCCGTCCGGCGATGGATTTCGGCAGAGGCGTCCAGGCGTCGCCAGGATTGCGGCGATAGGACACCATCGGGTCATCGTGATCGTCGAAGGTCGTGCGGAATCTTGCTTCGCCGGTCTGGTCGAATTGGTAGCTCGCACGCATGTTTCCGCGCTCGATCTCCCTTCGGTCGCCCGTCTTCGTGTTGACCTTGAAAATGACGGTGTCCGGATTCTCCCCGCAGTTCCAGCAGGTGAAGCGAACCAGGGCCATGCCAGGCTCATTGTTGAGAACCTTGATGACGGAGGACCAGCCTTCATCCTTGCGGCGTCCTCGCCTCGTCCCGCTGTCCGGTATATAGCCGAACAGAACATCGCGGTTTTTGCCGCGGATGTCCGAGGTGTAGAGGTGGCCCATCGATACCGGACGCGCTTTGAGGGGTTCCATCTCGGCGCGAGAGACGACGACCTGATCGTCGGCACTCCAGACAATGTCCGATACGTGGAACCTCAAGCCAAATCGCAGAACCTGTGTATCGCCGGTGGCCAGATTTGTAATCTCAAGCTGGGTTTCGAGGCCATCCTGGGAGGGCACGGCAAGCGCAACGTATTCACCCGATGGCGAAAGCGAGACTTCCCAGGCATTGGGACGGCGGGTGAAGTCCACGGCCGTCGGTGCCTGGGCAAGGCTCTGGCCGAACGGGAGGAGCAGGGCGGTGGTCAACGCCAGAGAGCGGAACCACCGCACCATGCGGCGCGATTTTCCATGAATGAACATGAATTTCCCCGTGGTGAGTTTTCGAAGGCAATACTTGCGACAAAGCCAAGCAATGATGTGATTAATGCCGGCTATCCCCGACGCGAAGTTTATTCCGATTTCGGGCTGTGAATGAAGTTCACACCTCCAGCGTCGCCAGATCACCCTTTTGTTCCAGCCAGCCCTTGCGGTCGGATGCGCGTTTCTTCGCCAACAGCATGTCCATCAGGCCGTGGGTGGCGTCGTCGTCGTCGACGGTGAGCTGGACGAGGCGGCGGGTGTCGACGTGCATGGTCGATTCCCGCAGCTGCGATGGGTTCATTTCGCCCAGGCCCTTGAAGCGGGTGACGTGGACCTGGCCGCGGATTTTTTCGCGCTCGATCTTCTCCAGCAGCAGGCGCTTTTCGTCTTCATCCAGCGCGTAGAACATTTGCTTGCCGACATCGATACGGAACAGCGGCGGCATCGCCACGAACACGTGGCCGCCGTGCACCAGCCCCGGGAAGTGGCGCAGGAACAGGGCCGAGAGCAGGGTGGCGATGTGCAGGCCGTCGGAGTCGGCGTCGGCCAGCACGATGACCTTGCCGTAGCGCAGGCCGCCGATGTCGTCCTTGCCCGGATCGCAGCCGATGGCCACGGCCAGGTCGTGCACCTCCTGCGAGGCCAGCACCTGACCGGAGGCGACTTCCCAGGTGTTCAGGATCTTGCCGCGCAGCGGCAGGATCGCCTGAAAATCCTTGTCGCGCGCCTGCCTCGCGCTGCCTCCGGCGGAGTCGCCTTCGACCAGGAACAGCTCGGTGCGCGAGAGATCCTGCGAGATGCAGTCGGCGAGCTTGCCGGGCAGCGCCGGCCCTTGCGTCACCTTCTTGCGCACGATTTGCTTTTCGGTCTTCAGTCGCGCCGCGGCGCGCTCGATCGCCAGCTGGGCGATGCGCTCGCCCAGACTGGTGTTGGCGTTGAGCCACAGGCTGAAAGCGTCGTGCGCGGCGGCTTCGACGAACCCCGCCGCTTGCCTTGAACCGAGCCGTTCCTTGGTCTGGCCGGCGAACTGCGGGTCGGTCATTTTCAGCGACAGCACGAACGCGACCCGATCCCAGACGTCCTCCGGTGCCAGCTTGACGCCGCGCGGCAGCAGGTTGCGGAAGTCGCAGAATTCGCGCAGTGCCTCGGTGAAGCCGGTGCGCAGGCCGTTGACGTGGGTGCCGTGCTGCAGGGTTGGAATCAAATTGACGTAGCTTTCCTGCACCAGCTCGCCTTCCGGAATCCACGCCGCCGCCCAGTCCAAGATCTGGCCGTCGCGCTGCAGGTTGCAGACGAAGGCTTCCGGCGGCAGCAGCTCGCGGCCCTGCAGTTCGCCGGTCAGGTAGTCGCGCAGGCCGTCTTCGTAGTGCCACTGCACACGCTCGCCGCTGGCTTCGTCGAACAAGGAGACGGTCAGCCCCGGGCACAACACGGCCTTGGCGCGCAGCAGGTGCTTGAGCGCGCGCAGATTGAATTTTGGCGTGTCGAAATACTTCGGGTCCGGCCAGAAGCGCAGCCGCGTGCCGGTATTTTTCTTGCCGACGCTGCCGACGGTTTCCAGCTTCGAAGCGCGATCGCCGTTGGCGAAAGCCATGTGGTATTCGCTGCCGTCGCGCTTGATGAACACGTCCAGTCGTGTCGACAGCGCGTTGACCACGCTTACCCCGACCCCGTGCAGGCCGCCGCTGAAGGTGTAGCTTTTGTTGTTGAACTTGCCGCCGGCGTGGAGCCGGGTGAGGATCAGTTCGACGCCCGGAATCTTTTCCTCGGGGTGGATGTCCACCGGCATGCCGCGGCCGTCGTCGGCAACCTCGCAGCTGCCGTCGGCGAACAGGATGACGTCGACGTTGCGCGCATGTCCGGCCAGCGCTTCGTCCACCGCGTTGTCGACCACCTCCTGCGCGAGGTGGTTGGGGCGGGTGGTGTCGGTGTACATCCCGGGGCGGCGTTTGACCGGATCCAGCCCGGACAGGACTTCGATGTCGGCGGCGTTGTAGCGTGCGTTCATTCAGTGCGTTTCGAGGAAAAGGAGCGCCGCAGGTACCGCTGCGGCCAATGCGAAATTGTACGCGCGCGTGCTGCTTCAGCGCCGAAGTCGAACGTGTGGGCGGGCTGCATGTCTACGCAGTTTGGACGCAGCCGGGATTTCAGCTAAACTACACGGCTTACCCGGTCATTTCGACCGCTGGATGGCAGCACCATGGTCAAGATTCGCCTTACTCGCGGCGGTGCCAAGAAGCGCCCCTTTTATCACATCATCGTCACCGACAGCCGCAGCGCGCGCGACGGTCGCAACATCGAGCGCGTCGGGTTCTACAACCCGGTGGCGCAGGGTGCCGAACAGCGCGTCCTGCTCGACGTCGAACGCGTGAAGTTCTGGCTCGACCGCGGCGCCCAGCTGACCGACAAGGTCGCCGATCTCTACAAGCAGACCGCCGCGGCGGCCTGATTGCGCCTGCCTCGGCGCAGTCGCGCCGGACAGCGGGAAAACCAAATGAGCGCGCCGAATGCGGACCAGCGGTTGATCGCCGTCGGTCGCCTGCACGGCGCGTTTGGCGTGCGCGGCGAAATCAAGCTGGAAAGCCATACCGATCCAGACCTCGCGATCGCGCGCTATCGGCCATGGATCCTGCGCGATGCGCGCGGCGGTGAGCGTCAGATCGAAGAAGGCATGCGCGTGCGCCACGGCGGCAAGGGGCTGATTGTCACGCTGCCGGGCGTTGCGGACCGCGATGCGGCCGACGCCTTGCGTGGAACCGAGGTGTTCGTGCCACGCTCCGCGCTGCCACCACCGGCACCCGGCGAGTACTACTGGGTCGATCTGGAGGGGCTGCGCGTCGTCAATCTCGAAGGCGTCGACTTCGGCACCGTCTCGCACCTGTTCGACACCGGCGCCAATCTGGTACTGGTCGCCGTGGGCGAGCGTGAGCGGCTGATTCCGTTCGTGCAGCCCGATTACGTGTGCAGCGTCGATTTTGATGCGGGCGTTGTCACCGTGGATTGGGATGCGGATTTCTAGCGTGTTCTGTCCAGAATCCGTAGGAGCGCACCGCAGGGGCGCGATGATTCGCGCGAAAAGCTTCGCGCCCCTGCGGTGCGCTCCTACGGGATAAAAAATTGCGCCATCGGTGTGCTTCTACAATCAACGTGGAGATGGCAATGCGCATCGACCTCATCAGCCTGTTCCCCGAATTTGTCGCCAGCCTTGCCGGGCACGGCGTGGTCGGGCGTGCGGGCGAGCGCGGGCTGATCGATATCCACTGCTGGAATCCCCGCGATCATGCGGAGGGCAACTACCGGCGGGTCGACGACCGTCCGTTCGGCGGCGGGCCGGGGATGGTGATGCTGATCGATCCGCTGCGTGCTGCCATCCGCGCCGCGCGCTCCGCGAATCCTACGCCAGCGCCGCTGATCTATCTCAGCCCGCAGGGAAAGCGGCTGGATCAGGCCAAGGTGCGCCAACTGGCCGCGCTGCCGCGCCTGATGCTGCTGTGCGGACGCTACGAGGGCGTCGACGAGCGTCTGCTGCGCGCCGAGGTGGACGAAGAAATTTCGATCGGCGATTACGTGCTTTCGGGCGGCGAACCGGCGGCGCTGGTGCTGATTGATGCGGTTGCGCGGCTGCAGGAAGGCGCACTGAACGACGCCCAGTCGGCGCAGCAGGACAGTTTCGGCAGTGACGGTTTGCTCGACTGCCCGCACTACACCCGCCCGGTCGAGCATGATCTTGGGACGGTTCCGGAGATTCTGCTGTCGGGCGATCACGCCAGGATTGCGCGCTGGCGGCGCAAGCAGGCGCTGGGGCGAACCTGGCTGCGGCGTCCCGATCTGCTGGATGAAAACGCGCTGTCCGAAGCGGACGCCGCGCTGTTGCGCGAATTCCGGGATGAGGCGGGGGACGTGGGTTTGAGTTGAAAGCGGATGGTCTGGAGTTCATGTTAGTATACGCGGCTTGGCGCAAGCCATGTCCAGCTTTACCGATGCCATGACGCGGGTCCACGTGCACTCGCGCAATAACAACTCCCAACAGGCGCGTGCCAGACACGCAAACAACTGCCGCAGGCTGAACCCATGAACAAGCCCTCGATCCATACCCTCGTCCAGAATTTCGAAGCCGCCCAGGTTACGCGCAAGCTTCCCGACTTCGGCCCCGGCGACACCGTCATCGTCAACGTCAAGGTCAAGGAAGGCAACCGCGAGCGCGTGCAGGCCTACGAGGGCGTTGTCATCGCCATCAAGAATGCCGGCCTGAACTCCGCCTTCACAGTGCGCAAGATTTCCCACGGTTTCGGCGTCGAGCGCGTGTTCCAGACCCACAGTGCGACCATCGATTCGGTCGAGGTCAAGCGCCGCGGTGCGGTGCGCGCCAGCAAGCTGTACTACCTGCGCGGGCTGGAAGGCAAGAAGGCGCGCATCAAGGAAGATCTGGCCGGCAACGCCAAGGCCAAGGCCAAGGCGGCCGCGGCTGCCGCTGCCTCGAGCGCTTCGGAAAGCGCGGCCGAATAAGGCGCCGCGCGTCCTGCAGTGACGGCTGTCGCAAGACGGCCGCTCATACTTCGCAATGAACGAGACCACCCGGAGCAGTCAAGGCGTTCGCCTTGATGCATGGCTGTGGGCGGCGCGTTTCTTCAAGACCCGCGCGCTGGCCAAGCATGCGGTGGACACCGGTAAAGTCGAAATCGGCGGGCAGCACGCCAAGCCGTCGCGCGCTGTCGCGCTGGGCGATGCGCTGATCGTCGAGCGCAGCGGTGAGCGTTTTGAAATTGAAGTGTTGGCGCTGAGCGCGACGCGCGGGCCGGCCAGCGTCGCGCAAACCCTGTATCGCGAATCCGATGCGTCGAAAGCCGCGCGCGAGCAGGCGCGGTTGCAGCGTGCGGCCGAACGTGCCGGCTACCAGCCGCCGGAGAGCAAACCCGACAAACGGGCGCGTCGATTGATTCGCGCGCTGGGCGACCTCGACGCGCATTAGCCGCGCAATCAGCCGTTCTCGATGCTCGGGTGGATGCGCTTGACCCGATGCAGCGTGTTGCGGTCGGTGTGGTGCATTTCCTTTCCGCCCTGCGCCGCAAGTTTGAGCACCAGATCCGAGGTGTAGCTCATCGTGCCGTCTTCGTGGAAATAGAAATTGCTCTCGAAGCTCCGCAGTTCGGCGCGCTCGCTCAGGTACTTGTTCTGCAGAATGCCGTAGTTGGGATCGCCCGGTGCGGCCTTGAAGTGCAGGGTGCGATCGTGCGGCCCAGCGTCGCTGCCGGCAAGAATGGCGATGCCGCGACCGAACACGACCACGCGCATGACCTGGCCGTTCACCTTGTCCCAGAGCAGGTAGCCGACCTCGTCGTGGAACGGTTCCATGGCCTCTTCGCCGTGGCGCCAGGCGACCATGCCGTACTTGAGCCCTTCCAACTGCTGCTTGCCGTTTTCCTGCATCGGAATCGGATGGAACCAGGCCTTTTCGAAATAGCTCGTTTCCGAGGTTTCGTCGTCCTTGTTGTGATAGGACAGGTCGATACCAACGTCGCCTTCCCAGTCGCCGACGAACGGGGTCAGCGGCCCCAGCCGCTGCGGACCTTGGATTTCAGCCATGCGCATGCCCTCCGGTTGAATCGACGCGCCGCGCGCGCCGTCTTTCCAATCTGGACGCGCAGGCGTTTGCGCAGCGTCAAGAAGTACTGCGCCAGCGAGAACTCAGCCGCCGAGCAGTGCCGCAACCTCCGCGGCGATGTCTTCGACGCAGGCTTCCATCTGCGCACGCCGGGTGCGGAAGCTGAGCACGCACACCCGTCCGAGGAAGCGTTCGCCCACTTGCGCACCGGTGAGCATCACGCGCCCGCGTGCCGTCACCCGCTGCATCAGCGCGCGGGTGGCGGCGTTCTGCGCTTCCAGCGTGGGTAGCGAGCAGTGCTCCAGATGGAAGGCGAACAGCGACAGCTGCGGCGGCGCGTCCATCACCAGACCCGGAATCTTCGCCACTTCGCCGGCGGCCCAGAGTGCCAGGCCGCGCTTTTCCGACAGCGCGGCGCGGTAGCGGTCGCTGCCCAGCAGCTTCAGCGTCAGCCACACGCGCAGGCCGGGAAAGCCGCGCGACAGGTCGGGGCCGTACTGCGCCGGGTCGTAGAACTCGTTCTGGTTGTCCGGCAGATAGCCGGCTTCGGAGGCATGCAGCGCGCGCAGCGCTTCGCCGTCGCGCACCAGCAAGGCGCCGGTGCCGTAGGGCAGGAACAGCCCCTTGTGCGGGTCGAGGGTGAGCGAATCCGCGCGCGGCAGCCCGGCTAGCAGCGGGCGCAGCTCCGGCACCATGTGGAAGAACGCACCGTAAGCGCCATCGACGTGATGCCACAGCGCTTCGCGCGCGCACAGGTCGGCCACCGCGTCAATCGGATCGACCGCCCCGGTATTGGTGGTGCCGGCGGTCGAGAACACCATGAACGGCTTCAACCCTGCGGCGCGGTCGGCGTCGATGGCCGCCTGCAGCGCGTCTACGCGCATTCGGAAATTGTCATCGACGGCAATCGTGCGCACGCGGTCGTGGGCAATGCCGGCCAGCCGCGCCGCCTTGGTGATCGAATGGTGCGACTGCGAGGACACGTACAGCGTGCCGGAACGAATGTCGGTGCCTAGGCGCTGCTCGCGCGCCGCGGCAATCGCGTTGAACATCGCCATCGAGCCGCCGGGGGTGAACACGCCGCGCGCGGTGTCCGGAAACTGCATCCATTCGCGCATCCAGTCCAGCGCGTTGGCCTCCAGCTGCACCAGCGCCGGGGCCGCCTGCCAGATGCCGGTGTAGCGGTTGGCGGTGTCGGCGATGAAGTCGGCCAGCGCGGCCGGATAGATGCCGCCGCCGGGAATGTAGGCCAGATAGCCGGGGCCGGGCGTGCCGAACGAGCGCGGAATCCACTGCTCGAACAACGGGTCGAGCAGCGCGTCCAGCGTGGTGCCGTCCAGCGGTTCCGGTTCGGCCAGCGACCGGCACAAGTCTTCGATGCCGTCAAAATTTCCGTTGGCGGGCATGGTCTCGAAGGCGGCCATGTGCGCGACCGCGCGATCGACCACCGCGTGGCCCATCGTGCGCATGGCGTCGGGGGTGAATTCGAGATTGGCGGGGTCGTTCATGGCGTCATCGTTTTGCAAGGGTAAAGGAAATTGTGCCGAATGCGATTGCTTGGGCCAATGCTGCAAGTTGGGGTTCAGTCCAGGATTCAATCCGCAATTGGCCACGGCGGCAGTTCGCTGTTGCGCTGGAACTCGAAGATCAGTCGGGTTTCGATGTGCGCCACTTCTTCGCGCTCGGTGAAGGCGGTCAGGGTGAAGTTGCGCAGGTGGTCGCTGTCGCGCACGCCGACGTGGACGAGGAAGTCGTCGGCGCCGGCGACGTGGTAGCAGGCCAGCACTTCGGGCAGGGCCAGCAGGTGGGCGTGGAAGCCGTCGACCAGCGCGCGCGAGTGCTTGGCGAGCCGCACCGAGACCATCGCCTGCAGCTTGATGCCGATGGCCTGCGGCGCGATCTCGGCGTGGTAGCCCAGCAGCACCTTGTCCTCGCGCAGCTTGCGCACCCGCTCCAGCGCGGTCGACGGCGCAATCCCGACCTTTGCGGCCAAATCCTTGTTCGGCAGGCGTGCATTCTTCCGCAGCAGGCGCAGCAGGGCGTAGTCGGTTCGGTCGAGCATGAAAAAACCCCTGCAAGATGAAATATCGTTCGATTGGGTGGTTCCAAACCGAACGTCGTTCTAGGATACGGGTTTCAAGCCGCATCCGGAGCGCGCCATGACCCGTTTCCAGACCACCGCCGTCCACGCCGGACGCGAGGACTTTGCCAAGCTCTGCGTGCACGCGCCGCCGCTGGATCTGTCCACCACCTATCCGATCGCCGATCTCGACACCGGCAGCGCCAGCTTCGATGCATTGATTGGCGGTGCGTCCGAGGCCGCCAATCCGATCTATGCGCGCCTGCACAACCCGACCGTCGCCCGCGCGGAAAACGGCATCGCCGCGCTGGAAGGCGCGCAGGCCTGCGTGGCCTATTCCTCGGGCATGGCGGCACTGACCGCGCTGCTGATGGACCGCGCCCAGCACGGCAAGCACGTGCTGGTGGTGCGGCCGCTGTACGGCACCTCGGATCACCTGCTGGAAAGCGGGATCTGCGGGATGCAGGCCGAGTTCATCACCGATGCCGGGCAGATCGCATCGCATCTGCGCCCCGACACCGCGCTGGTCATCATTGAAACGCCGTCCAATCCGACCTTGAACCTGATCGATATCCGCGCTGCGGTGCAGGCGGCCGGCAAGGTGCCGGTGGCGGTCGATTCCACCTTTGCCACGCCGGTGCTGCAGCGCCCGCTGGAACTGGGCGCGACTTACGTCTGGCACAGCGCAACCAAGTTCCTCGGCGGTCACGGCGATGTGATCGCCGGGGTGGTGTGCTGCAATGATGAGAACGCGCACCCGCTGCGCACCATGCGCGCGGCCACGGGTGCTCTGCTGCATCCGCTGGCGGCCTATCTGCTGCACCGCGGGCTGCCGACATTGAAGCTGCGGGTCGAAGCGGCGCAGGCCAATGCCATCGTGCTGGCGCAGCGCCTGGCCGATCACGCGGCGGTTGCGAAAGTCCACTATCCGGGACTGCCGGGCACCCCGAACGGCCACCTCGTCGGCACCCAGATGTCCGGCCCCGGCGCGCTGATGTCGTTCGACATGAAGGGCGGGCACGCCGCCGCGGCGCAGGTGATGGCCAAGGTCAGGGTGCTGACCTCGGCGGTGAGCCTGGGTTCGGTCGACAGCCTGATCCAGCACCCGGCCGGGCTGACCCATCGCATGGTGCCCGACGACGTGAAGCTGGCGACCGGCATCACGCCCGGTTTGCTGCGGATGTCGGTGGGCCTGGAAGACGTCGAAGACCTGTGGGACGACCTCGTGCAGGCGATGGCGTGATTGCAGAGCGCAGCGGCGGTGCCGCGAGGTGCCGCTTCCGGGTTGGACGTGTCTTGTAGTTCTCGAAGTCTTGAATCGTCATCCCGGCGAAAGCCGGGATCCGGCTCCTTGGCGAGTTGCCGGCAAAAACCGGATGCGCAGACACACGGTCCGGGAATGTTGCCGGCTTGCGCCGGGATGACGGCCAGCGTGTTGTCGCCGATCAGCCATCGCCGACCCGCGGCCCGTTCAGGCCAGCGATTTTTTCAGCTGCGTGATCACGCTGCGGGTGGCCTCCGGCACCGGCAGATTGTTGCGAATGGCGCTGTGCCAGTGCGGCAACAGCGCAGCCGCCGATTCCAGCGCTTGAATCTGCAACAGATTCGGGTTGCGCTTGCGCCCCGCCGCCTTGGCGGTCTGCTCGGCGAACTTTCCAAGCTCCGCAAGCTGGATCGCGCCGACCACGGGCGCGGATCCCTTCAGGGTGTGGAAAGCACGAATCAGGGCGCGGGTGTGGGTCGGGTTGGAGAAGTCGCTGCGCCACGCGGTGAGCGCCTTTTCGACGTTCTGGGCGATTTCTCCCAGTTCGCCGATGAAGACCTCGCGCATTTCCGAATCGACGTCGCCTCGCAGCGCAGGTCCGCCGCTTCGCGTGCGTGTGCCGGCGCGTGGCTTCGAAGCGCGGTCGAAAAGCGAAAAAAACCAGTCGAACACCCGCCACCCCCTGACGTTGAACCAGGCAACCCGCTGCCCAAGCTTAATGATATGCACAGTCCCGGCTGGAAAACATCCGGTTGACTCCAAGGAACTTTGCGTATCTGACGAGCGGGCGCGGGGCAGGCGTGAGCGGTCGGTTGCGTGCGCAGGATGCATCGTTGCAGCAGTGGTCGAATACGTTTATGGACGTGGAAATGGAAGCAACTCCGTCCCTCGTGGCGAGCAGCCACTTCCGTACATCAAGGCGATCCGTCGCCGATGCGATCCAGGCCGAGGTGCTGATGCTCAAAGGCTAGCGCGAAGCGTCCACGGCCATTTCCCAATGTTTTTTGACGGCTGATCCGGGCTACAAGCGGCGTTTTCGCGAGTCCATGAGAATCGATTTCAAGGCGCTGCGTCGGGCTGGAATCGATCGTCCGGAAATGCGCGAGGTCGAAAAGCTGTACGGCATCAAGGCGGACTGATACGGCTTCCTGAGTTCGTCCGGTTTGCGGGTGGTTAAACGCCTCGAGAACCCTCGAGGCGCATGCTCCAGTCTTCCACTGCGGACTGCTCCAGCCGTCGTTTCACCAGTTTCTGCCACGATGGAACCAGCGGCAGAGCCAGCATGGGTTCGAGTTGCGCTGGATCGAGCACGGGCGTGAACAGGATCACGTTGATCGTCCGCAGCGGCCACGCGGGATGCGGTCGTTCGATCAGCGTCAAGGCATCGCCGCTGCGCGCGACACCGGGCGCGATGACGCGGTAGTACCAGCCGGTGCGTCCAGTGTCTTGAACGCGGCGGGCCATATCTGGCACGTTAAAACGGTCGTTGAGTTTCCAGCATGGTTGCCGGCCTTGGCTGACTTCCAGCACGGCGTTGCCCAATTGGTAGCGGTCGCCCAAACACACGTTGGCTTCACTCAGTCCGTGCGTGCTGATGTTTTCGCCAAACGCGCCGGGTGTGTGCAGCAGCGGCAGCGTGCCGAGCTCATTGCGCCACAGGGCATAGTGTTCGAAAGCGTAGTGATGCAGCGCTTTGTCGATGCCGCCGTGCACGCGCAAGTCGCCTTGTTCATCGCCTTCGATACCCAGCTCGCCGATACGCACTTCGCCTGCGAGTGCGTGCTTGGCAATGGCGCTGATGCTGCCGGGGCGCGTGTAGGCCACCGCTTTGCCGGCCAGCAGCGCGTCCACGCGCACCGCCAGTGCGGCGCTCATGACAGCGCCTTGAGCCGATACAACGCTTCCAGCGCTTGCTTGGGGCTCAGCTCATCGGGATCAATCGAGGCCAGTGCATCCAAGGCCGCAGAGCTGGGCGCAAACAAACCAAACTGCTGCGGCGCGTCCAGCGCGGGCGCGCTCATCGGTACATGCGGGGCGTTGCGGCTGGATGCTTCCAGTTCGGCCAGCCGTGCCCGCGCCTGTTGCAACGCGGCTTTGGGCAGGCCAGCCAGCGCCGCCACTTGCAGGCCAAAACTGCGGTTGGCAGGGCCGGGTTTCACCGCGTGCATAAAGACCAGTGCATCGCCATGCTCCACCGCATCCAAGTGCAAATTGGCAATGCCGCTGCCGGGTTCGGCCAGCGCGGTGAGTTCAAAATAATGCGTGGCAAATAGCGTGTAGCTGCGGTTGCTGGCGGCGAGCTGGCGCGCTACCGCGTCGGCCAGTGCCAGGCCGTCATAGGTTGAAGTGCCGCGCCCGATTTCATCCATCAACACCAGTGATTGATCGGTGGCGTGGTGCAGGATGTAGGCGGTTTCGCTCATTTCCACCATGAAGGTGGACTGCCCGCGCGCCAGATCATCCCCCGCGCCGATGCGGGTCAAAATGCGGTCGATCGGGCCGATGATGGCTTTGGATGCCGGCACAAAACTGCCGATGCAGGCCAGCAGCACAATCAGCGCGTTCTGGCGCATGAAGGTGGATTTGCCGCCCATGTTCGGGCCGGTGATGACGTACATGCGTGCAGCGTCGTCGAAGCGCAAATCATTCGGCTCAAACGGCGCATCGCGCAGCGCTTCCACCACCGGGTGACGGCCGCGTTCGATGGCAATGCCGGGGGCGTCACGCAGCTGCGGCATCGCCCAATCCAACGTGTTGGCACGTTCGGCAAAACTGGCCAGCACGTCAAGCTCGCTGAGTGCGCCGGCACAGGCGCGCAGTGGTTCCAGTTGCGCGTTCAAATGATCCAGCACGCCGTCGTACAGCAGTTTTTCACGCGACAGCGAACGCTCGCGTGCGGACAGCACTTTGTCTTCGAATTGTTTCAATTCTTCGGTGATATAGCGCTCGGCACCGGTCAGGGTTTGCCGCCGCGTGTAGTGCACCGGCGCTTTGTCGGCCTGCCCCTTGCTGATTTCGATGAAGTAGCCGTGCACGCGGTTGTAGCCCACTTTTAGGGTGGGAATGCCGCTGGATGCGCGCTCGCGCTGTTCCAGATCAATCAGGAATTGGTCGGCATGGGTGAACAGCTGGCGCAGCTCGTCGAGTTCGGCATCAAAGCCGTCGGCAATCACGCCGCCATCGCGTGCCAGCAGTGGGGGTTGCGCAACGATGGCCGCTTGCAGGAAGGCCGCGGTGGCATCGAACTCGCCCAGTTGCGCGTGCAGGCTTTGCAAGCGCGGTGAATCCAGCGGCGCCAGCAAGCCGCGCAATGTCGGCAGCAGCGCCAAGCCATCGCGCAAGGTGGACAGGTCACGCGGGCGCGCGCTGCGCAGGGCGACCCGCGACAAAATGCGCTCCATATCGCCCAAGCTGCGGAACGACTCACGCAACGCGTTTTCAGCGCGATGTTCGATCAGGGTTTGCACCGCATGGTGACGCTGCCCCAGCGTGCGGCGGTCACGCAGCGGGCGGTGCAGCCAGCGCCGCAACAGGCGGCCACCCATCGGCGAAATGGTGGAGTCCAGCACGCCCAGCAGCGTTGCTTTCACATCGCCATCTACACGCGAATCCAGCTCCAAGTGCCGGCGCGTGGCCGCGTTCATCGCGATGGCGTCGTCGCTGGTTTCTAGCGCAATGCTGCGCAGATGCGGCAGGCGCTGCTTTTGGGTTTCTTCGATATAGCCAAGCAGCGCGGCGGCGGCGGCGATTGCCAGCGGGCGGTCTTCAATGCCAAATGCGGTGAGGTCGTGCACGCCAAAAAATTGCAGCAGTTGGCGGCGGCCGGAATCGGCATCGAACAGCCACGGTGCACGTCGGCGCAGGCCGCGTGCTTCCAGTGCGCACACCGGCCAACCGTCTTCATCGGCAAGCAAGGTTTCTGCCGGTTGCAGGCGGGCGAGCTCGGCTTCCAGCGCGTCTTCACCCGCCACTTCGTTCGCACGCAAGCGACCACTGGACAGATCCGCCCACGCCAACCCGTAGCCATGCTTCCCGCGTGAAATGGCCAGCAACAGCGTGTCGCGGCGTTCGTCCAGCAGCGCCTCGTCCGTCACGGTACCGGGCGTGACGATGCGCACCACTTTGCGTTCGACCAAGCCTTTGGCCAGCGCTGGGTCGCCGATCTGCTCGCAAATGGCCACCGATTCGCCCAGCGCCACCAAGCGCGCCAGATAGCCTTCGGCCGCGTGATAGGGCACGCCGGCCATCGGAATTGGCTGCCCCGCAGAACTGCCGCGCTGGGTCAGGGTGATGTCCAGCAACCGCGCCGCCTTGCGCGCATCGTCATAAAACAGCTCGTAGAAATCGCCCATCCGGAAAAACAGCAACACCTCCGGATGCTCCGCCTTGGCGGAGAAGTACTGCTTCATCAGCGGGGTGTGCTCGGCCATCTCTTTGGCTTGTTTCGCTTTATCTAGATTGTTCAAAGAGTTAGCCATCTACGGTGTCATATAACTTGGGACATCTGACCCCAGCTTATCCCAGCTTTGGACGGTTCGGTGTAGCCCAGTTGTAGCCTTGTGCGGTAGGGTGCAGCTCAGGGCACCGAAAACCGGGCTACAAATGAAAACCAACCTTACGCTCACGCTGATCCGGGACCGGCTTCGCGTCGATGTGAAGCCCGTCTTCAAGCCTAACGGGACGCTGGAATGGAAGCCTAGACCAGAAGACGACCGTTCGCCCTACATCGTCTTCGATACCAACGGCGACGCCCCTACCGGCTTCGGGGTCAAGGTGGGCAAGCGGCTGACTTTCGTCCTGCAGCGCCGAGCCGGCAAGAAGGTGGTCAAGGTCAAGGTCGGCAATGTGTCGGACTTCGACAGCCTCGATGCTGCCAGGCGCCGTGCCAAGGAGTTGGCGCTGCAGATCGAGGACACGGGCGAGAACCCCAACACCCTGGCGAAGGCCAAGGCGAAGGGTGAGGAAGTCAGCGCAGCAAAAATGACCCTGGCCCAGGCCATGGCGCTGTATCGCAACCACCTGGTCAATCGCCAGCGGCCTGCGAAGGAAAGCAGCCTCAAGAACTACGACCTGGCCATGCGTCGACTGGACCGGGATCAAGTGAAGCTGCTGAACAAGACCTTGGGCTGGCTGACCAGGAATGGCAAGGCGATCGTCGATGCGTTCGATGCGCTGGCCAACTCGCCCAGGCCCCCGCATCCCAACCTCAGGAACAAGCCCGCACGGGTGCCCAAGAAGGCTGCGAAAGGGGAGGGTATCCGCACCGCGGCAGAGCAAACCTTTCGTTGGGCCAGTGCCGCGACGCGGTTTGTCATCGACATGGAAGTGGCCACCGCTTCGATGGAGGGCCGCGACCCTTCCATTGCCCGCAATCCATTCGACCTGCTGAAAACGCAGGAGCGGTTCCGGGATCGCATAGAACTTGAGAAGGCGTATGCCAAGAGCGCGGCCCGCAACCCGCTGTCGATCCAGGACGGCTCCCTGGGCCGCTTCCTCAATGTGCTGTGGGAGCGTCGCAAGATCGAGAACTACAAGACCGCCTGCGACTATCTCCTGCTCACGCTGCTGTGGGGCACCCGTCGTGGCGAGGCGGCCCCCCTGATGTGGCGCGACAAAATCACGGCCGAGCAGGCCAAGTCGGCCTCGTGGGTGGACCTGGAGAACCGGGTCGTCCACTTCCACGACACGAAGAACCACAGCGACCTGGAATTGCCGATCGCCCCGGGGGCCTACGAGATCCTGGTCCAGCGGCGGGAGGGCAAGATCAAGGTGCCCAAGCAGCAAGGCAAGTGGGTGTTCCCCGCCAGGTCGAGCCGAGCAGTCCAGGGCCACTACCTGGACAGCAAGGCGATCCTGACTGGGCTGCGCAAGACGGCTGGCATCGAGATCCTGCGGACGCACGATCTGCGCCGGACTTTCGGCTCAGTTGCCGAGAGCATCACGAGCTACGCCATTGTCAAGCGCTTGCTCAACCACAGGTCCCTATCCGATCCCACCGAGCGCTACACCAAGCCCGAAGAGCCGCGCGTGGTGGAGGCCATGGAGAGGATCGAGAGGGCCATGCTGGAGACCGCTCCTCTGGTCGCAACCGCTTTGCTATCCTTGCCCGGTAAGGAGGGGTAGGGCATGGCAGAGCAGATGCTGGAGGACACAAGCAACGAGGCCCGCCTGCGCAAGCTGGCGGCACTTCGCGAGCACTTGGAAAGGATGCCATCGGGTGCGCTGTTCAACAGCAGCATTGCGGCGATCTATCTGGGAGTGTCTACGAAAACGCTGGCTCGGTGGCGCAAGGTCAAGGGCATGGGGCCGCCTTTTCTGGAGCCGGTGGTTGCGGAAGGTGTCGATCGCACGACCCAGCCCCACAAATATCGGAAGCAGGAACTGGATATCTTCGTTTCGTCGCGAATGAGCGTCGGTGGCTTCGACTTCGCAAGTCTGGTCGAGCCCTGGCGAACGAACGCTGGCGGAGCCATTGAAGGCAGCGCCCTAGGAATGCCCCTGGAAGAACTCCTGGACAGCGATACCATCGTCGCGACCCTGCTGGACGCCCTAGCCGAACCTTGGGCCAGTGCCGGCGCCATGCGCCCGTATCGCGACGAGCTCGAAGCCGGAATGCGCAACGCTATGGCACAGATCGACAGCAACATGTTGACCCTGCAGCTGGAAGAAAACACGGCGACTCATACGGGGAAGCGCAGATGGAGCGTGTTGTAGGCCCGCTTAACGGAAGCTAAACGAATGGGGCCTTCGGGCCCCATTTTTTTGCTCAGTCTCCAAGTTGTCCCGTGATATCCCAAGTTGACCGCAGTCGCTGATGGGGCGAGGTTCCGGGCCTGTTGCTCAAAATTTTTCTCACGAACTCGGCATCCCGCCGAGCAAGTGGAGAAGAGCAATGATCAGCAAGAAGAAGCAGCGCAACAAGCCCATCGTGGGCTTCAGCATCATTCCCCTCACCATCGATTATTCGACTGAAGCCGAACGCGTTGCCAGTCAACTGGTTGGCAAGGGAAGCATCGATTTTCTTGGCTTTCAGATGGTGGTCAAGGCCAACACTAATCCTGACTTCAGGCATGGTTGTGCCATTCGTTGGAACAACCTTCGCGATCCTGGAAACCCTTCCAAGCATCTGATGATCCAGCGCTGCTTCGATACGCACAGTGTGGATAACGGACTGCATTTCATCGTCGATCTTGTGGATGTCGTCGACATGCGATCAGCAGTCCAAAAACGTCCAGTAAAAGGGAATTAGTCAAGGTCTGCTGGTCTTCCCTTCAATCAGAGCAATTTTGGGAAAGACCAGCAGAAGACCAGCAGGGACGACCAGCACTGCAAGTAATTGCCACTGTTGGAAATAAATCCGTAAGCCAGGCGTTGCTGGCCTGCTGGTCTTCGTTTTGCATTCTTCTCGATGCAACTCATTTTGCAATGAGCTTCACATTTCCTACCTTGAATTTTTGAAAAACACGAAATCAAAGACCAGCAGACCAGCAGTGGGGATTCCAGAGCTGCAAAGCCCTATTAAAACAACAACATAAGCCTGCTGGTCTTTGGTGCTGGTCTTCTGCTGGTCTTCCTCCTGTAGAACGAAGACCAGCAGTCAACGCCAAGCCGTGGAGAGAATTCTCCGGACAGGGTTGACAGAAGCCTGATTTATGTTTGGTTGAAGGTGTGTCCACAAATGTGGACACAGTAAACAACGGAGATATCGAGATGAATTTGCAGCAGACCAAGGCCGAACCGGTGAAGCCACGGAAGTCAGCGCTATTGCGTGTGCGCATGGAGCAAGGATTGGCTGATCGACTGCGGCGTGCAGCGAACGAGTCGGACATTTCAGCCAGCGACAAGCTGCGTCGGATCCTGGATCAGGTGCTGCCGCAGAACCCGTAAACGAACAATCCCCCGCCGGCCAGGGCGAGGGATTGCGATTGGAGATACAACGATGACTACGAATAACTTGGCCCAGGAGGGGGAGGCTGTCAAGTCTCCGACTAACGGTGCCGCTACTCCAGGGAAGTCGCAGAGGCGCAAGAAGCCTCAGGCGGAGGAGCCTGCTGCGGACAACAATGCCAATGCAGCATCAGTGAGCAGCCTGATGGAAGCTCGCATGGCCAAGGACGAACAGCTGGAGAAGGATTGGCTGCTTACCCACCGCATCGACACGCGCACGGGCCAGCTCAAGCCGCCATCGTTGGACTGTATTTTTGCCCGGCACATGGTCTCGGGAAAGAGAGGCGCCTGGGCCTGCCAAGCCAGTGATGCCACTGGTGCCGTTATCCACAAGTGGACCGGCACCTACTGGAAGGCCATCAATACGGAAGTCGGCGAACTGGTGGCTTCGGATTGGTTGGAGAGCTATGCACCGCATGCGGCGGTGCAGGGCAAGTCGGCCCAGTGCTGGGCCTATGCGACCAGCCGTCTGCGTCGCCAAAATCCCCTGCCTGAAATGAATGCCAAGCGCGCCATCGTGCCGTGCGCCGACGCTTACATCGAGGTTCTGCCTAAAGGGAAAGGCTTCCGGGCCTTGGCGCCAGATCCTGCGCTTGGCATGACCCACGCGGTGAAGATCGAGACGGGCGCCAAGGTAAACCGGCGCTACCGGTGGCGTGAACTTCCAGCCAACTCCCTGTTCGCAAAATTCCTGGCCCGTGCCCAGCCTGACCCCGCAGTGCGCGATCTTCTCCAGGAGCAGTGTGGAATGACCCTGCTGCCTGGCAATTACTCGCAAGCGGCCTGGTGGTATGGGGCCGCGGGGTCGGGCAAGTCGACGATGGCAGAGCTGGTGGAAGCCATGCATCGGCAGTCGGTTCGCTTGAACCTGGAGACGCTGGGCGATCGTTTCAGCCTGGAACCGCTGATTGGCGCCAGCCTGATCCTGGTAGACGAGGTTGAATGCGAACGGTGGGCCGAGGGCCGCTTCAAGACCTTGGTCTCGGGCAACGGTATCGGCATTGACCGGAAGAACGAGAAGGCATTGGCCTCCTACCACTCGCGGGCCAAATGGCTGATCACCTCCAATAGCGCGCCGTTCGTTCGCGACAAGTCCAACGGTGTCTGGCGTCGCCTTGTGGTCGTCTATTGGGGGGTGGAAATCCCCGAGGATGAAAGGATGGAGGACTTCCACAAAGTCCTGCTGGAGAAGGAAGGCAGGCAGATCCTTGATTGGATGCTTGAAGGCGCCCGCCGAATCATCGCGCGTGGCCGAGCCCTCTCCGATCGTGAGCTGCCGGAAGCGGCACGCCAAGCCAAGCAGCTGGCCCGCAACAACTGCGACAGCGTGCGCGCTTGGGCCAACGACATGCGCGTGGTGCGCCAGGCCGAGCACTGGATGCCGCTGCAGGAGGTCTACAAACACTACAGCAGCTGGTGTGCGGCTCAAGGCTTCACCGAAAGCGACAAACTGACCAGCCGTCAGTTCTGGCGTGGAATGGCCGAGGCCGGCCTGGTGAAGCCCGATCGCAAGGTCAACCGCCGGATCAATGGTGAACAGACAGACCTTTACGAGATTGAAATCCTTGGTCCTCTGACAGAACTCGCCACCACCTGGGCCAGTGCCCACATGGTTGCAACGAACACTGAAGAGGTCATGACGACCGACGAGATCTACCTCCAATACAAAGGGTGGGTTGAGAAGCGGATCGCAGAAAACGGGTTCAATCCGAGGAACCTCCTGGCGCAGGGGGAGTGGCTGTCAACGCTGACCAAGTCCGGGTTCATCAATGACCGTATTCGCGTGGAGCGCGATGGAAAGGTGTGCTACCGGATCCGCATCAACGAGCGGGGCGATCAAGCTGAAGTCGGTAAAGCCTTGAACGAGGTGGCGGAAGAATTGCCGGGAGCCTTCAAGTGATTGCAAAGAGGAGTTTCCGGAATGTTTTTCAATCAGTGCGACACAATATTGAGGTAAGCCATGGAGCCTGAGTTCGAATTCACTAAGAAAAAATATACCGATTATTTGCATTTAGCAGTTTCCAGATTTAACGATCATCTTGATGTAAAGAAGCAAGCCATTTGTTATCAAGATTGCGTCAGGTATTTGGATAAGGGCGCAAATGTGAACGCTTCTTCCAAGTGCCACTTCGTTTTGGCGGATGCGGCTGGCAGGGGTAGTCTGGAACTGTGCAAATTGTTTATCGATCGGGGCGCAAAAATTGATGCCCGAGTTCGCAATAACGCTACAGCGCTTATCGAGGCAGCATCTAATGGTAATGTCGCGATCTGCAGCCTGTTGATCGAGCACGGGGCTGATGTAAATGCTCGGGATCCATTCGACAACACAGCGTTGATTTTTGCGGCTGGTAAGGGTGAGGTAGGACTATGCCGCGAACTTATCGGGGCGGGAGCAGACTTGGACAGTCAGGATAGAAAGCGGTGGACGCCGCTACATCATGCAGCACATGGCGGACGCGCCGAGGCGTGTCAACTGCTGTTGGAACGAGGAGCAAACATCAATGCCGAAACCATCAACGGAAACACCCCTGAAGAGTTGATCTCGGTGGGGCGGCCTTGCATTAGAGGAGACAAAAGACCTTGCGACCCTGCTGCGACCAAGGCCGTGTTTGACGCCTATCGTCTTGCTGAGAGGTTAGAAGCCAACACCCCACCAGCCCCTACATTTCCCGACCTAAACGACCCGGCCACCTTAGACCAGGTCGCACAACAGCATGAGCAGCACCCCAAGCGCCGCGGGATGAGGCTATGAAGGCTCAATCACTGCTTCACCTGGCCGCATCCCACGCCCAACCGGAAGAATGTCGGCGCTTGCTCAAGTCTGGCGCCCAGGTCGATGCACTGGATGACTTCGACTGCACACCCCTGGCCAATGCCATGCTTCAGTTCAACCTCATCCGCCTTGGCGGCGTGAGCTTTAGCACTGACCGCGCGCATCGTTCATTCGTAGAACGGCTTGAGCGGGTCGTGTGGGTGCTGCGCGACCATGGCGCCGATTTCGAACGGATCCATCAGTCTGTCCATGGCCCCTTCGCGCCAGAGGTCGAGGCATGGGCGCAGGACATTGACCGCAAACGCGTCTCCCATAATCTGTTGCAGTCGCTACTCAAGAAGACCGCGCCGGCCACGGCCAAGCCACGCTCTTCAAGGCTTTAGTGTGCCCGTGTTCTTGACAAACGCGCTAAATAGGTTTGCATGGAGATATGGAGGAGCTTATGCATAGACCGACTTTCATCATGGCATTGTTGCTGGCCGCAACCTCAGGCGCTGCTCTGGCTAGTCCCATGGTCAGCACACCGATCCAGGATCCCAGCATCGTCTCGCCGATCGCAACCTCAGGCGCTGCTCTGGCTAGTCCCATGGTCAGCACACCGATCCAGGATCCCAGCATCGTCTCGCCGATCCTGGGTCAGGCCATCGCTTGTGAAATGCCCACCTGGACCTACCAGGCGGGCGCCGCTAAAGCCAACGAGCAACGCCGGCAAGCACGAGCCGCCGCCCGCCGTGCCCTGCGAGAGCAGCGGGACATGGCGTCCATCCTTCGACGGCTGGACGCCCTGGACTATGTAGATCCAGGCCTGCTGGCCTCGCTGAACCAGGTCTACGCGCAGATGCGCGCCCAGGGCTACACAGTGATGCCAGTGGAAACCTTTCGATCGCCGCAGCGCCAGGCGCAGCTGCTGGCACTGGGCGGAGGGATTACCACGGTGGGAGCCATGCGTTCCTGCCACCAATACGGGCTGGCAGTGGATAGCGTCGTGTTCCGCGATGGTGCGCCGCAATACGACATGAGCGATCCCTGGGTAATGCGAGGCTACCATCTGTTCGGCGAGCTTGTGGTAGCACAAGGCCTGGAGTGGGGCGGCGCCTGGGCGAACCCGCGCGACTACGGCCATGTCGAGAAGCGGGTTGAATGCCAGGCCGCGATCCGCTCGGCGCCCCAATATTTCGCTTCCCTGAACATGCGTATGGCCATGGACCAGCAATGAAGACCACACTCAATCCGCCACACCAGCGGATTTTCGATGCTGTTTTCAGCGGGCACACCCACGAACTTCACGCCGCTCTGGGCGCGGGCGCCAAGGTCAACGACATTAATGAAGACGGGTTGTCGCCGCTTCAGCTGGCGGCCAAGCTTGGTCGCAAGGAAGTGGCGAGCCTATTGATCAAGGAAGGCGCCGATATCAATGCGGCCACATCGCGACATGATGAAACTGCGCTCATGATTGCTGTAGGACAACGATGGCCGGATGTGGCCCAGCTATTGATTGACGCCGGCGCAGATATCTCTGCAGCCGATGATGCTGGACGCACTGCTCTGCACTTTGCTTCCAGCAACCAGGAGTTGACTGCGGCATTGATCAAGGCTGGTGCAAATGTCGATGCAGTGGATGACGATGGACGAACTCCATTGCACTGGGTTGCCACTAGCGTAAGACCGGAATGCTGCCGGCTACTGATCGAGGCGGGGGCCAATATCGACGCGCAGGACACTGATGGCGTGACGCCATTTCAGATGGCCACTTGGCGCGGCAACGAGGACATGTTGAGACCGTTTCTGGCCCGCCAGGCCGAAGACCTGCGTCAGCGGCTGGAGCGCGACACCGCCCAGCTGCCCGACTTGAACGATCCGGCCGTCTTGAGTCAAGTGGCCATGGAACAGGCCCAACTACCCAAGCGTCGCGGGATGCGACTGTAGGAGGGCATGATGTTTGAGCGCAGAAACCTGCCGTCGCCTAGGCCAAAACATTGACAAAGAGCCAATTTAGCATTGCATGAAACATGACCCGCCTTCAGGAAGGACGATGATCCCCACCGACCTTTACCTGGTCTGGCCAGACGGCGACGACGACAGCCGCACGCTCGTCTGCATGGCCGATGCCGGCCCAGCAGGTCTTGAGGATCTGGAGCAACGCTTTCCGAAGCTGATGTTGGCCATGAGTAGCGGCGAGACCTATTCGGCGCTCAATGGCTGGATCCGCAAGCCGGTCCACCATGCCGAAAAGTCGCCTGCCGGCGCCACGCGCCGCTACTGCCTGGCCGTGGTCAAGGACGGCAAGCCCCACGACAAGGTCGTGGTCCGCGCCCGGAACCTGGAACTTCTGCTGGCCAAGGCGCAGCAGTTGTATCCCGGTTGCCAGTTTGCCCGCGCCGGCACGATCGAGCAGTGGCAGCAAGGCTGGAAGGACATGAGCCGTCAGGCCAGGACGCTGGGCCGGAAGTTACCGCGGGCCGTTTTGCGAGCCTGATATGCACCTCTGCTGAATTGGGAGATCACCATGCACACGAAGAAGATAACCAGCGCCCTCCTATGGCTGGGCAATATCGCAGGACTCGCGATCCTGCTGGCTGTTGCGCCAGACGGTATGGCGAAAGATATCCGCGGTGTCGCTTCGGATCCGTGGCCGGCGCAGGAGCGGTGGGTTGTCGGCGACCTGGCTGCCGACAATGGTCTCACCGTGGCCGTGGAGGTCGGCAATGTTGCGAAGCGAGGCAAAATTCGCCGCACCAGCATCGCATTGCTGGACGGGATCGTTTTCACTGACCCCCGGTTGACCCCGGAGGTCCGGGTCCGCATCGAGCACGACTGTGCCGCGGCACGCACCACTGTTCTTGACTACCTTGTCGCTCAATACGGTCAGAAAGCGGTGTTCTCCAAGGAGCAAGGGGCCATCCAGCGCAAGGGTGCGATGGCCGGGCGCTATGTCGAGAGGCTATCGCCGGTTGCGGAGGACGAGGTCCACCAGGTTTTGTGCAAAGGTGTGGCGCCCGATCAGCAGCAGTTTGGTTCGATCCCGGACGCGCTGGCGCAGGCGCTCGGCACCGATCGAGCCAACTATCCGCCCGTCGCCCTTGAGCGCGCCCAGCGTGTCATCCATGACAACGCTCTGGTGATTGATCGAGCACTGGACAAGGTCCGTGCGGGTAGCTGCCAGAAACAACGAAATCTCCCGTCGATCATTGCCAAGCGTGATCGCTATCTGTGGAAGCTCACGGAGTTCGCACATCTCGTATCTGATCGTGGTCTCCACGCCGGTCCCCGAGCAAGCTACGGTGCCGATGATGTCTTGTGGCTGGAGGTTGAGGCTGTTGGTTGGGCACGCGAGTGCCTGGGCGACACCTCCCCGCTACCTGCCCAGGGTATCCGCATCCCCGACGCGTTCATGCCGGTGGTGGAGTAGGGCGACGGCCTCGTGCTCTTAAAAGGGGCACCGATACCAGCCACTGACGGAGGGGCCCGCGTCCAACGCGCGGGTCTTTCGGCTGCAGGTCTTCGAATAGTCGAGGTCCAGCAGCACCCCAGGGCGCTTCAGCCCACATCTCCCACGCACCAGGCGCTCTTCAGTGGGCACCTTGGCAGGGCCTGGCCCGGGCTCAAGCCTTGCGGCTCCTTCTCTTCGTTTCGGCCTGCGGTGCGCCCAGACCCCATCGGCCCAGCCCACCGGATCCCACGAGCGCCACGACGGCGCGACGGGAGAAGAACAATGGGTTGCGCACGAGACATCCTGGGGCACTACCAGCTGACCCCGACCACGACCGAAGAAGAGATCCTGCGAGCGGCCGAGGAGATCCTGACCCGCCGGTTCGAGCGCGGAGAGCAGCTGTCCGATCCGTCAGCGGCAGGCCGCATCCTGAAGATGCGCCTGGCGCACATCGAGCACGAGGTGTTTACCGTCGCCTTCCTGGACACCCGCCATCGGCTGATCGCCATCGAGGATCTGTTCCACGGCACCATCGACGGCTGCGAAGTGCATCCCCGAGAGGTGATCAAGCGCGCCCTGCAGCTCAATGCCGCGGCCGTCATCCTTGGCCACCAGCACCCCTCCGGTGAACCCGAGCCCTCCGCGGCCGACAGGGCCCTCACCACCCGGCTCAAGCAGGCGCTGGCACTGGTCGATGTCCGCCTTCTGGACCACTTCGTGGTCGGCGGCGCCAAGGCGCCAGTGAGCATGGCCGCCAGGGGCTGGGTCTAACCCAGCCTTCGGTCGTCCTGCGCACACCGTGGCGCCCGGGAAGGGCGTCATTGCGCTATTGCGGCTTCTGCGCCTGATTTCTTGCCTATCCGGTGCGCCGTTGCAACAATCGACTGTGGGGTAGTGCCTTTCAGGCGAGGGTCTGAGACGCTACCCAAAGGGGCGGGCACGACCCGGCGCAGCCGGTGAGACCGCGGACGACTACGGTGGCTCACCGGCAGTCGCGCCTGCGGCTGGCCGTCCCACGCAACACCCTTGGCCCCTGGGCCATTTTTTGCGGCCTTGTGCCGCCGATACGAGATAGGCGAGCTGATGAAATACGAAGAGATGCCGAGGGCCGCGTTGATCCGGCTGCTGATGGAGCAAGACGCCGAGCGCGCGGACGCCGGCAAGGACGGCATCAATTTGAATTACACGGGCCGAACGGCCCCTTGGCAGATCGTCCGTCAGGTCAAGCCGAAGATGTGCGAGATCAACAAGCGCGCGTCGGTTGGCTCCGAAGAAGAACAGGTCGCCAACGAGCTGTGGGATGGCGAGAACCTGTCGGCCATGGTCACGCTCTACAAGTATCGCGGCCAGGTCGATCTGGTGCTCACCGATCCGCCCTACAACACGGGCGAAGATTTCCGCTACAACGACAAGTGGGACAAGGATCCGAACGATCCGGACCTGGGGGAGCTCGTAGCCAAGGATGATGGGTCGCGCCATAGCAAGTGGCTGCGCTTCATGACCCCACGGTTGTGGATGATGCGCGAGATGCTCAAGCCCGGTGGTGTCATTGCGATCTGCATTGACCACCGTGAGCTCTATCGTTTAGGGATGCTGATGGACGAGATTTTCCACGAAGAAAATCGCATCGGCATCATCAACTGGCAGAAGACGACCCCAAAAAACCAGTCGTCGAAGTTGTCTCTGACCACGGAATATGTGCTGGTCTATGCCAAGTCCGCGGACATTGCCAAAACTGGGCTGATCGAGCGGTCTACGCTGGCCGATGCTCGTTTCGGCAACATCGACAACGACACGCTATCGGACTGGAAACAGGGCGATCTTACCGGCAAGGGGGCAAGCAAGCTTGCCAACTATGCGATCCAGTCGCCGTTCACCGGTGAGTTTCACGATCCTGGAGAACGCCACTGGGCGAACAAGCGAGCCAAGATGAAGAAGTGGCTCGAAGAATGGGGCGTGGAATACGAGGACCTGGATATCGGCGATGGCCGCGGTAAGGCCCTGTCGCTCAAGGGGTGGGGCACCGCGAACAAGTCCCAGAGGGAAAAGCTTCTTAAGCGTGCCAAAGGCATCGCGACAAAGCGCCTAGATGACCTCAACTGGCCTTATCTGTATTGGGGTGTTGATGGCCACCAAAAGCCCGTTCGAAAGGTTTACAAGAGCTTGGTGAGGCAGGGAAGTGTCCCTACCACATTCTGGCTGGATGACGACGAGGCACCGCCGCGCGTGGACGCTGTTTCGTGGCTGCGGACAATGAGCGGCCGCTCACGAGACGGTGTTGAAGAGCTTGATGCCGTGGTTGGCAAGGGCCATAACTTCGAAACCGTCAAGCCGCTCGCCCTGATCAAAAAGATCATTCAAATCTGGTGCCGTCGCGATGGCATCGTGCTGGATCCGTTCGCGGGTTCTGGCACGACAGGTCATGCCGTTCTTGAACTGAACAAAGAACAGGATGCCAAGCGTCGTTTCATTCTTGTCGAGCAAGGCAATGATGCGAAGGGCGACCACTACGCCAAGACCCTGACCGCCGATCGCTTGAAGCGTGTCATCACGGGCAACTGGAAGTCCGGCAAGCGCGAGCCGCTGGGAGGTGGCCTCCGCTTCCTGACCTTGAAGCGGGAGAAGGTCGATGCCAGAGCGGTGAATGCCCTGGCGCGCGAGGAAATGATGGATCTGTTGCTGGCCAGTTACTGGGACCGCAACGACAAGGCCAAGTCCTACCTACGGCGCCTACCGGCAGGCGAACACAAGCACCTGTTCGCCGTGAACAATCGCAACGAGGGTTTTTATCTGGTGTGGACGGCACCCGAGGCGCCATCCACGCTGACCAGGGCCGTCTACAAGGAAATCGTCAAGGAAGCCGAGGCCAATGGTTTGGTCGGCCGATACCATGTCTATGCGGCGCTTGCGCCGTATACCGGCACGGACATCGAGTTCTACCAGATCCCGGACAAGGTGCTGGAGCACATCGGCTTCAATGCCAGGGCCGACGCCTACAACAACGAGGGCGGCACGGATGCAGCTTGAGCTCAAACCCTTCCAGGTAAAGGCCGCAAGCCAGATCGCAAATCGCTATGCGTTTTTCGCGCATCACCCATACCGCCCGACTTACAAGGGCAAGTTGCCGCGCCCTTATTACCAGGCACTGTCGGCAATAACTGGGGCGGGCAAGACGCCGATCCTTGCCGAAGCGGTCGCGCTCATGCGCATGCACATGAGCGCCGAGCCGATCATCTTCTGGATGTCCAAGGCCAAGTCTGTTGTCCAGCAGACCTACAACAATTTTTCAAGTGGCGGAAAGTATTCGGGGATCGTAGAAGGCTTCCGCGTCATTCGTGCGGGGCAGTTGGAGCCTTCGGCCATTTCGGATGGCTCCACGCCGTTGATCGTGATGGCCACCACCGGTCTGTTCAACAACAAGGAGCAGGCGGACGGTGCGCTGAATATCTACAAGCGCGACCAAGACCTATTCGGCGACAAGTCGCCGTGGGAGCGATTGATCGAGCGTGATGCTGGCGGCGTGCGGCGTCCCCTGATCATCGTCTACGACGAAGGCCACAATCTTTCGGATCAGCAGACGGCGATCCTTGCGGAGCTGGAGCCGGAGGCTTACCTGCTGGCCAGCGCGACTATGAAGTTGCCGGTGCAGTTCAATGAGAAGGTGCTTCATCCGCTCAAGACCTGGGTAAGCGATGCTTCGGATGTAGACGACGCCGTTGAGGCATTCGACAAGCTCGCGGCGCTGAACAAGGATGGCGTGCCGGACGCCGATGCGTTCGCGATCACCTTGGTCGACAGCGAGGCCGTGGTCAATGCCGAGCTGATCAAGACGGCCATCCAGTTTGACGGCAGCACGGCCCCCATGGAACGCTCCCTGGACGAGCTGTTCGATCGCTTGAAGCTGATCGAGCGTGAAATCCAGGCAAGGGCATTGGGCTTCGTGCCCAAGGCTATTTATGTGTGCAAGACCAACATCACCGACGATGGCGACAAGGACGACCACACCAAGCCGTTCCAGCACCGCCATGCGCCACCCATCAAGATCTGGCGCTATCTTGTCGAAGAGAAGGGCGTGGATCCGGCTAAGGTCGCCATCTACGCGGACCTCAAGTTCGTGGAAGGCAACAAGCCAGATGCCGTGAACCTGTTCTCGAAGGGCGAGAGCGATTTTGACGCGTTCCAGGCTGGCGACTTTCAGCACATCATCTTCAACCAGGGCCTCCAGGAAGGTTGGGACGATCCGGGCTGCTATCTCGGCTATATCGACAAGAGCATGGGTTCGCAGATCAAGGTCGAGCAGATCATTGGTCGCGTCTTGCGCCAATATAACGCCACGCACTACGACGCGCCGTTGTTGAACAGTGCGCACTTCTTCCTGCGCGTCGACAAAAAGAATGTCTTTACCGATGCCATCGATGCCGTCCGCGCCAAGCTCCAGGAGGCCGGCACCAGCATCGAAATCGTCCAGTCCTATGCGGGCAGCGATGGAGGCTCCGATGAAATCGAGCCGCGGGACGATGTCTCAGTTGTGTTGCACGAAGTGAAAGCGGACGCGGACGACGCGGTGGCTGCCATCGCGGACCTGGTGGCGAAATTCCCCACGATCAAGGAAAGCGATCCGGATGCACTGGGCGAGGCCCAGAAGAAGTCCGAGGTCGTGGATATCTCTGATCTGGGCAAGAAGGATGGCGATACCGATTGGCAGACCAGTGGCCACTCCAACCGCGTGCGCCTGCGTTGGCTGGTGAACAACGCCATCCGGGCTCGGTCGCGCGGTGCGCTGGCCGTGGTCAACCTTCAGGCGCCGAAGTTCGACATCCGCGTGGAAGCCAACAGCAACGCCCATGCCTGGGCCGAGGTCCTGGCGCGCGACATCGTCGCGACCTACTACCAACGCACCAGCCTGGTCTACGAGACTGCTAAGCCGTTCGTGTTTCCGGCCATGCGCGTGCCCAAGAAGGCACAGATCTTCACCAACGGGTTGTATGAGCGCTACGCGGGCTTCAACAAGCCAGAACTGCAGTTCGCCAATGCGCTGGACAAGTTGGGCAACACCTGGCATCGCAACCCCAGCAACGGCGGTTTCCGCATCCCGCTGTTGTCGGAGGGCGACAGCGCGTCGTTTTCGCCCGACTTCCTCGTGTGGAAGGGGAAGCTGGTCTATTGCCTGGACACAAAGGGCGCGCACCTGCTGTCCGATGCTGTGGCCCGCAAGCTCTTCGACATTCAGGACAACGGCACAACGAAGATGCTCACCCGCTTCATCACCGAGGGCAAGCAGACCGCCCTGCGGGAGAAGCCGACCAAGGGTGGCTATACGGTGTGGAAAATGAGGGCTGGAACGCCTACAGCGATCCATGTTGCGACGGTTGAGGAAGCGGCCAAGGAATGCCTCAAGCCGTAGCCGTCTCATGTCCGGAGACTGTCCAGGCCCAATATTGACAGTGTCTGGGTCAGTGTTCCCGCCATGCCTTCCTTACTCCATCCATCGCCCGCAATCACGCATCTGATCGATGATGAGACGGGGGCGCCTGTATCGGCGCTGGACCTGGTCGGGAGCGATCGTGTCAGTGTGCTACGGCTCAAGCACGAGCTGCACCTGTCCAGGACGACAGGGGAGGGCCAGAAACTCTGCGCCATCTGCGGCACGCCGGTGTATCTGTGCGCTACGCCTGACACCAAGCACTTCTTCTTCAAGCACTTCCAGGAGGACGGCAACTGCCCGGCAATTACCCGAGGCGGGTTGACCATGGCTCAGATTGCGGCGCTCAAGTTCCATGGCCAGCGCGAGAGCAAGCGGCATATTCGCTTGAAGACGCTGCTGGCCGAGAGTGTGGAATTCGATCCGGCGTTCTCCCCTCCGGTAATCGAGGGCACCTGGAAAGGGAAGGAGGGCAAGGAATACCGCCGGCCCGATGTGCGCTCCAGGTTCAACGATCGTATCGATGTCGCCTTCGAGGTCCAGCTATCGACGACCTTTGGCAAGGTCATGGCCGAGCGCGAGGTCTTTTATCGCTCCCAAGGCGGTCTGTTGCTGTGGGTGTTCGGCGAGTTTTCGATCGAGAGCGCGCGGCTGATGATGGAAGTCGTGTTCGCGGTGAACAACCGCAACGCCTTCATCGTGAACGAGGCAACGCGCGATGCGTCGCGCCAGGTTGGGACACTGATGCTGGAATGCTGTTGGGCACAGCCGGCACGGCACAAGGACAGCATCGTCTGGACCCAGCACCGCAAGCTGGTGCGGTTCGATGAGCTGACGCTGGACCAGGAACGGCAGCGTGCGTTTTATGTGGACACCGATGCCCTGGAAGCGCAGCTGTTGGCGGACATTGAGGGGCCACCGCTGTCGCGGCGTTTTGAGGACTGCTGGCTCAACTTCGAATTCTTCGACGGCCGGCAGCGTCCTGATCTGCCAGAACTGGACCTACAGTGGCGCGAGCTCTGTGCGCAGTTTGCCCGCCGCGGCGCCGCACTACCGTCGTGGGGTGATTGGGATTTCAAGAGCCTCATGCGCTGCCTTTTCCTGGCGAAGTTCGGCCGGGCTGTGGGCTGGGAATACACGCAGTTCTGGCCAGCGGCGCACCATGTCCATGACGCCGAGAAGCGCTATCTGTGGATCTTCATTCCAGCGTTGCGCCATTACGGCAGGCTCGCGGAGCTGGAGGCGATGGATAAGAAGGGGAAATGGGCCTGGAAGATGGACGCGTGGCAACGAGGACAGGACGCTGGCGATCCTGCGTTCGCGGAAGAGCACCGGTTCGACGATGTCGCGCGCCTGATTTTCCCGGAGCTGTGGGGCGGCTGAGCTTGGCCTACGCGGTCCTGGAAACCTTGTAGATCGTTCGCTTGCCGATGGTCGACGGTGCCTGGGGCGCGGCTTGTGTCTGGCTGAGCCGAACCGCATGCATCGCCGCTTCGCGCTTGCGACCAGACGAGGTCGACGCGGGTTCCTCGATCCATTCGGCAACGCGATTTCCTTGCGCAGCTGGATGGACAGTGAAAATCCAGGTCCTGCCGCCTGCGCGGAACGCCATGTCGTTGATGGCGGAGTAGTCGCCGAATGCTTGGTTGATCAAGCGCCGGATGCCTTTCACATAGGCGTCCGAATTCCCCAGCAGGACCACACGGTGAACGGACGCCGGCATGTCGACCAGGTAGCGCGAGGTGCATTGCTTGAGCACTGTCGACGCCCATGGGTCCTCGACAGCCAGGCTCATGATCCGCCCGCTGGTCTTGAAGGCGCCATTTTCCCAGTGCCCCAGGCTGCATCGGGCCAGGGAGGAGAACCCGAAGCCGCGGCTTCGCAGCGACAGCAGCTCATCCATCGACTGGCCACCACGGTCTAAGGCCAGGGTGTCCAGGATCCGGGCAATGTTTGCCCTCAGCTTGTCGAAGCCCACCTGGTCGAAGGGCTTGTTCCCGATGGCCTTGATCTGCCGGGCGCCCATGGAGAACCCCAGCACCAAGGTATGCGGCGCGGCGCTGCCCCAGTAGGCTGGCCAATGCGTGAGCTGCCACTGCCCATCGGGCGTAGTCAGCTGGGACCCGGGTCGCAGGCAGATGGAGCAGTCGTGCCGGCCGTGTTCGAACCCCGCCATCGTTTTCTCCCCGAAGCAGCCCTAGAGGCTAGGCGACCCCAGCCGACCCGGCAACGACATTTTGTCGGCTTGGTATGGGATGGGATGGCGCGCAGCGGTCGATAGAATGGGGCCATGGATCCCATGCCTGCACCGTTCCTGCGCGCATCGCGCTTCTGGCTCCTGACGGGTTCGGCCGACTGCTGGAAATGCAGTCAGCCCACGCAGGTATCGGCCATTGCCCTGGACGGATACGAGGAGCCAGTCGAGGACGACAAGTGGGAGCGGGTCGATGATCGAACCATCCTCTCCTACATCAGCGCCGTGGACTCTGCCTCCCTGGCCAACATCGAGGGCTTCGCGCCTTGGCTACGCTACGGTCGATCGGAGACGGCGGAAAAAACCTATCTCGCTAACCACTGCCAGCACTGCGGCGCGCTGCAGGGCGACTGGTTCCTGGCCGAGGCAGGTGCCGTTTTCTTTCCCACCGACAAATCCGAAATGCAGGACTTCACCGTGCACCGCTTCGATCAGCCACTGGCGATCGATGCGCAGTGCTCGTGGTCGGGCTGGCACGACTGGCTCCCGCTTACAGACGCATCCTAGGAGGGGCCATGGCATACGACTGGGGCCAACACGACATTGCGCGCACCCCTTGGCGCTCCGGCATCGTTCCTTACCTGCCGGCGATCCTGATCCAGCGGGCGAAAGAAGGGCGGACGATTACCTACTCTGAAGTGGCGGAAGCGCTTCACGAGCACTATGGCCTGGAGCCGAAGGCACGCAAGACCCTCTATGGACCACCGGTGGGCGCCGTCGGTTTCGCACTCAAGGCCTTGGGCGAGAAGTGGGGTGAGAGGATCCCGCCACTGAATGTCATCGTCGTCCAGGCCAGCACAGGCTTGCCGGGTGTGGGTGCCGACGAGGTCGCACACTACTTTTTCGACGACGCCGGCCGCGGTATGGCCAAGAACCGCAAGGCCTACCTCGATGCCGCCATGCAGGCGGTCTTCGACTACGGTCAGCGATGGGATCGCGTTGCCGAGGCGCTAGATGCCGACACGCTGGATCCCGGCGCGGGAAACGCAGATCCTGGCGACGCCATCCCCCTGCCTAAACCGGCTCGCGCCCTACCTGGGCTCTTTTAGGGTGGACAAAGGAGCCATAAAGGTCGAATAGCCTCACAAATCAGGCCATTTACGCCCCTTGTCTATCCCACGTTGGATAGATTTGGCCGGTTTCGGTGATAGTTTCAGTCCATGAGGAACGCGCGGCCGACTTGTCCTAACCCCGACTGTGAGCACTGGCGGCCTTCGGCTGACGCGGAGCCAGGCTTGCGGCGAGATCCGAAGGCCACACGGAAGCAGACGCCGCCGCCTGCCGACTTCTACCGCAAGAACGGCTACCGCAGGGCAGCCCACAACCGCCAGCCGGTGCCGCGGTATCAGTGCCGGAGTTGTGGCAAGAACTTCTGCGCCACGCAGACCAAGCCCATCCGCTGGCAACACCGCCCGGAACTCAACCGCAAGATCCTGGCCTTGGCCGTATCCGGGGCCACGATGAGGCGCATGGTGCTGTTGCTCGGGTGCAGCAAGTCCACGGTGCAACGCAAGATCGCCTACCTGGCGGGCGAGGCCAGGAAGCAACACGCCGCCTTCCTGACTCAACTGGCGAAGGACGGTGGCACCGCCTATGTGATGTTCGATGAGTTGGAAACCTTCATTCACGCACGCTACAAGCAGGTCTCCGTGCCCATCGCCATCCGGGTCAAGACAGGGCAGGTGCTGGCGTTTGGCGTGGCGCGTATGCCGTCGAGCATGAAGCTGGGTGGCGCTGGCATTCAGCCGCTTCCACCAGGCGGAACCAACTGGGTCTACAACGACCGGCCGAAGGTTGTGCCTGGCGTGTTCGCGGAGTTGGTGCCCTTCCTCAAACCAGGGGCCACGATCGCCACCGATGGCGAGGCCTCGTATCCGAAGTGGATCAGGCAGGCCCTGCCAGGCGTGCGGCATGTGGTGGCTCACTCACCGAAGGAGACGAGCCTGGGGCGGGCCAGGAAGCGGTCGACTGGGGAGCCGCGGGAAACCGATCCTCTGTTCGCCATCAATGTGTTGTTCGCCAAGGCCAGGAATGACCTGGCCAGGCTGGGGCGGAAGACCTGGACCACGACAAAGAGCCGGAAGGCCTTGGAAAACCACCTATGGATCTGGGTGGCGTGGGTGAATGGGTATCGGTTGAAGTGATAGAGCCGCACTAAATGATACGCAACTCCTTCATTCTCCCCTCGGAAGCCTTGCGCCCATAACTAAAACGCCAAACATGATTCTCGATGAGCGCGGCCAAAATGATCATTTCCATCTCCGAATAAGGCTTGCCGTCAATAGACTTTGGTTTTAGTGAAGCCACATCACCTGTTAGACAGTATGGATCTGGCTGGAACCGAGAGAACATAGGCCGGTATCCGTTCTTTGCGACGGATATTGTATTTCCCGGCGCAATGGCGCTGCCCTTTGGGCTGTCCACATACCCAAGAACAGCATTGGCCTCTTGCTCGGATGCGCTAACCAGGGGAACCGTTCCAGTCTCACTAACTGCCGTAGCGTCGAATCTTGATACCTTTGGAAAGGTGAATAAATCTCCAACGGTGGCCCCGTTCGGAAACACCGATCGAATACGAGCAATGAGTGCGTTTACATCACCTATCGCTGCCTGTCGGATCTGTTGTGATTTGCCATGCGAGCCTTGTGTTCTACGTATCGCAGTGATCAAGTCAAATGATTGAAGCTCACTGTAAATTAGATTGCTGATTCCTAACAGCGTTTGAGGATCAAACCCATCGTCAATGAACCGTTCTGGAGCCCAATCCGCTCCTGTTTCTACATCCACAGGGGAAATACATTTGGAAGCCAAAAACCTGGGCAGAGAGGCGTTGCCATTTAGATATTGATGTAGCCAACCGATGTGAGCAGGACTGTTTGCCGAGGCGGCTCGATAAAAAATCAGATCCGCCAAGTCTCCACCAACCTCAATCTCAGTATTCCATCTTGCCAAGCGTGGATCATTTTCCTTTGGCCCCATGCGGCGCTTTACGGATTTTGCCATTTTGTATCCATCATCAGGACAACGGGCGAAAAGAACCGGCCGATTCACTTGGTGGCCGCCTGCCTGCTTTGAAAGCACGATGACATAAGTATGGACCGCTGCTCCAGGGGCAAACAGATCGTTGGCCATCGAAATTACGGCATGGAGCTGCGCGTGTTTGAGCGTTCGAGCCCTAAATCCAGGAACGGCAGTAGAAGATCCTTTTACCTTATGGGATGAGTGAAGTTTGTCGTCTGAAATAATTGTTGTTGCCGGAACGAGAGCGCAAAGGAACCCGCCCTCTTCCATTTGAGAAAGAGCATGCTCAACAAATTCAAACGCATGGTAGTCCTTCTTCTTGGTAGGATACGGAGGATTCATTAGAACGACAGTTGGCCGACCGCTTGTTTTGGTCCTGGCCGAGACCTTCGCCCTGATCTGGTTTATTGGGTGCCCTGCTGGAGTAGGATCGCCCAATCCATGATCACCCCTAGATCCGGGAGCCGGAAGGTAATCCCTTTCCAGTGAACTGCCTTGTGCGATTCCAGACGTCCCATCTCCATGCATCCACAGATTGAGGCGTGCCACATGAGCGATGGAATCCGTATTTTCACAACCAAGCAGATGGGCTCCGAACTCTTTCTTGATCTTGGCGCGCTCATCTCCATGCTTTGATTCCGCCACCCTCTCCAAGGCGCCAACGAGAACCCCCCCTACGCCACACGCTGGATCATAGACAACATCGTCTTTTTGCAGAATCCGGCGGCGCAAAATCTCAACAATCCTGATCATCGACCGCACAACGTGTCGCGGCGTGAAGTATTGCCCAAGATCATTTGAGGTTGAATAGGTCTGAAAAGCATCATAAACGTCAACAATATTGAACAGACTATTGTTGAGCCTACCCAAGAAATCAGGCAGAGCGATATTGTGCTTGGCGCTGATATGAGGAAAATCTTGGTAGACAATCTTTGAGATTGCTTTGGATCCGTTCGTTGCTTTGTTATTGGACCCTGACAACTTCGGCTTGACGAAAGAAATGAACCCCTTCAAGTCATCGCTAACATCAGACCCCACATCAGCTTCTACCTTACCCATCATCTCTTGAATGTTAGCCAGAATCTGGGTTGCGAGAGCCTGTGGTGATTTTTTGTCTTTTCTGGTATCCGCAATCATTTCTACAAATGAAGTAGAGCGGCAAGCCACAAGGAATGCAGTAAATACAGTGATACGGTCATCCTTGACGACGCCTTCGCCATGCATCGTTTCATTTATTCTGCGGAATAGGTCCGCATACACCTCATCAGGAAGACCTGGGTTCTCGCCGCGGATCTGTCCGTCGGAAGAATTTCCAAGCGCTATGAGTTCGTTTTCAGTCGGCCAATCCCCTGACCGACCAAAGATATCGGAAAACGATTCCCCATTTGCCTTACGGCACGGGCGGAATTCATCATCATGTTCAACATAAAAATCAATGGTCAAATGTTTTCCATCGAATCCAATTGCGATCGGCACATATTGCTTCTTCTTAGCCGCTTCTCGCACATACCATTGAGCTTCATTTTGAGCATCAATGATTCCTTGCTTCTTCTTTCCCTCGATAATGGCAATAGGATGGGAAAGTGGATTTTCCTCGCGGAAAATTGTTGCTTCCGGAATGCCCTGGTTGCCCTTTTTGGTTTTTTTCTTGCTCGCCTCAGATAAAGCAGTCCACAGCGCCGGGCACTCGCTTTGCTCACGTTGATACCGCTTGGCAAGGCCTGGATATGTTTCTTCCAGTGCTTTTGTTAGTTCGCGGTCTGTCTTGCTCTCATAGGATCCCATCAGAGACCCCCTGATAAGAACGCACAGCCGGCGCTGCCGGCTGAAAAGCAAAAGCGGTTTTTTGGGGCGTAGTTAGAGCGCTCGGCTCGTTCAATCGTTTGGATCACGGTGCTGGTCTCCTGAAATATCGGGGGAGACTTCACGCACTTTTACGATCCAGTCTCTTACTCAATAAAGCAGAGAGTGGCGAACTGTCAATGCCTGAAAAGAGACTAAAAACAGATTATTTGTAGTGCTACGAAAAACCTTGTATGAAAGCGCTGGACAATAGCTAGTATTGCCTTCAATGTAGATTCTGAAATGTGCCGAAATACAGATGTCTAAAAGATCCGATCAACCAAAGCACACCTGCGGCCAGGCCATGGTCTGGCGAGGTAAACGAGGGGACGGCGCCATCCAGCGCTGGTGGTGCCCCAAGTGCGACGCGTGGACGGTTGCCAGGGGGGCGGCCAAAGGATTGCGCTCGGCCAAGGGCTACGGCCTGGACAAGGTGGCCGAACTGGTAGCGCACGGAATGTCGATCCACGCCATCTCGCAACAAGTAGGGATGGGATGGGAGGCGGTTGCGCGACGCATTGAGCGGATGGCAGCGAATGCAGAGACGCGTTTCCTGGATACGCCACCAAACCCCGGCAAGTCATGGACGATGGTAGATCTGCCCTATGCCAGCAGCAAGACGAAGGGTAAAGCCGCGATCGGGCATGTTCGCTCGACCCTGCGGTTATTGGATTGGGAGACTGGACCTGCAGCGATGACCAGGCTGGTAGGCCGGCTAGGAAGTCAACCGGATTCAACCCCCTGGGAGAAAGCTCAACCATGGCTGGTTGGTGCGCTCGGAGTTGCAGATCGGAACTGGAGCGAAGTCGAACAGCGCCTATGGGTCATCCTCGCCCGATCTAATGGCTGGCGGCTAGACGAGCCCTAGGGGGTAGGTTTTTGGTGCTCGTCCACCCTAAAAGAGCCCAGGTAGGCTCGCGCCTACGAGGCGGAGAGCAAGGAACACAAGGCGCTCAAAGACTGGGTGCGCCGGCACCCGGAATGGTTCGACGACTTCGGCACCTTCGAGCAGGGCACCAACGAACACGGCTTGAGCTCAGGTGATCGACTGGATGCCTACTTCGACAACGGCACCCAATACCTGGCCGTCGAGGTGAAGGCGAGCCATGCCAGCGACGCTGAACTCATGCGCGGCGTCTACCAGTGCGTCAAATACAAGGCAGTGCTGCGCGCCGAGCGCGTTGCCATGCGACGGGCGCCGCTGGGCGATGCGGTGCTGGTGAGCACTCGCATGCCCAACAAGCAGACCCGCGCCCTGCTCAAGCGCCTGCACCTGGACTTCGTGCTGGCGCCAGCCGAAGCCGAGGCACCTTGAACCCTGCGCCGGGTGGGCGTAAGGTTGTTCCCAGGCGCCAGCCTGGGTTGTGAGTGGCCCAAAACCGGCAAGCACTATCTCTAGCGAAACTCGCCCTTACATCTTCGGATCGTCCGGGACGCGTCGCGAGCAATCACTCATCGTGGCGTGTCTAAAGCGGAATCCGAACAATGATCAATCTCTCTACCGTCGCCGTCCAGGCGCGCAAGACGCTGCGTTCGTCGGGCGTCGATCTGTCCCAGACCACGGCCCTTGAGTTGCTGGCCACCCTGCTGGGCTACGGGACCTACGCAGCTCTCAAGCTCGATCGCACGGTCGATCCCAGCGCGATGTTTGCCGAGGCCGACCATGTTGTTCTGCAACGGTCGGCACTCCCCGCCCGGATGGCAAAGCTGGGGGTGGACGCGGAGTATGCGCAGATGCTGGTTGCGGCCGTCGTGGATGCATGCACCACGGCTGTCGACGACGAACGCAACCCGTGCCGCTTCCATGCGTCGATGGACGATTTCCAGGACTTCGTTTTCGAGGATGTCCAGACCCGTGCCGTCAGCGATGACGCGGTGAGCAGCGCTTACGCCGAGACTAACGCCTACATCGATGAGTTCTACACCGAAGACTACGAGTATGACCCGCTCACCGAGGCTGATGACGAGTGGACGCTGATGGCCTCGGGATCGCACACCGGTGAAGTCGACACCGAACGGCCCTATAGCGGCCACGCCGGCACCTTCACGGCCACCTATACCTTCCGTAAGGAGGGGCGCTGCGGCCTGATCGAAACCAACCTGGACTTCTCGCTCGGGTTCGACCGCGGATACGACGAGGAGTAGGCGTCGCCTACCGCACCCGGAGCAGCTGATCCCACCGCGAAGTGTAAGCAGGGGACAGCTGCTTCTGGTTCATGGCCCACACGGGCCTGCGGGAGGCCAGCGCACTGGCCGCAAGCCCCATGGTGCCGCGGCCAAACTTCGCGTTGACACGGTCCAGCACATCCATCATCGCGCGGCTTCGGGGATCGATGCCGGCGAACAGATCGCCCTGGTGCATGTCCCCGTGCGTCAGGTCGAGCAGGCCCACGCCCGCTTTCTTGTAGCGGTAGCCCTTGCGATACATCGCCTTGGCCAGCGCCCTAGCCACCATCGAGATCTCGCGTGTATCGCAGCTGGGCGCGATCAGGTTGAAGGCTTTCGACGGGTGGTATTGCTTGGCGTCGGGCTTGAAGGGGTTGGTGTTGAGCCAGACCCACACGCCCGAGCACATGAGCGAGCGGCCGCGTAGCTTCTCCGCTGCAATGGACGCGAAGGTGGCCACGGCTTCCTGGACATCCTCAAGCTCCCAGCACTCTCGTCCGAAGGATCGGGAGGACACGATTTGCTGGCGATCGGGTTCCGTTTCGACCAGGTCCGAGCAAGGGACGCCCTGTAATTCGCGCTGCGTCCTGGCCAGCACCACGCCATAGCGTGAGCGCAGCGTTTCCGCATCGGCGGCGACCAGGTCGCCTGCGGTCAGGATGCCTTCGGCGCCCAAGCGCGCGGCGAACTTGCGACCTACGCCCCAGACATCTTCCACGGGGAATTTCGCAAGGTGCGCTTCGCGGACATGCGGATCGGCCAGGTCTACGATGCCGGCGCCGCCCTTGGCGATCTTGTTGGCCATCTTGGCCAGGGTCTTGGTGGGGCCGATACCGATGCAGTTGGGGATGCCGATCCAACGCTCGATGCGCGCGCGGGCTTCGTGCGCGACTTCGATGCGACACCCGGTCTCCGGGAAGCGGAAAAAGTTCTCGTCGATCGAATAGATTTCGACCGAGGGCATGAGGTCGCGCAGGATCCCCACGATCCGAGCCGACAGGTCGCCATACAGGCCGAAGTTGGCCGACTTGATGGCCAGCTGGCGGCGCACCTCGGGTGGCACCTCGTGGATGGGCTGGCCCATCTTCACGCCCAGCCGTTTGGCTTCCTGGCTGCGCGCAATGGCGCACCCGTCGTTGTTCGACAACACGACCACGGGCTTGCCGCGCAATCGCGGATCGAACACGCGCTCGCAGCTGGCGTAGTAGTTGTTGCCGTCCTGGAGGCCGAACATGGTCATCCGTGCCGGGTGATGGACCACAGAACCACACCCCAGATCTGTAGCTCCTGCTCGGGCGACAGAATCATGGGTGGGTGATCGGCGTTGCCCGAGTGAAGCTCGATGCGCTTGCCGCGTATGGCCAGGCTCTTGACCGTGTAGCCACCGTCGAGCAGACACATGATGATCGCGCCGTGCTTCGCGGTGATGCTGCGGTCGACGACCAGGATGTCCCCAGGAAAGATGCCCAGCCCTTCCATCGACTGGCCCTCGGCCTGGACGAAGAAGGTGGCCAGCGGATTGCGGATCAGGTGCTCGTTGAGATCCAGATCCGCGCCCATGTGGTCTTCCGCTGGGCTGGGGAACCCGCAGGTGGCGCGATGGTGGAGCAGGGGTCGCGGCCAGTGCCGCAGCGTTTCGGGCGCGCGGCCCAGGAGGCGATGAGGAGTGGGTTCGATGTCGAGCATGGCGGGATCGTCGGGCTGGGAAGTTGCACCCAGTGAGACAGCCACTGGGAGGCCAGCCTAGGACCCGCGGCGCGGCCCTGCCATTAGTAATTCCCTGAACGAGCCGCAGCCCTTGATGCAGCTAGGGGCGCGAGGCGTGGAACAACGGCTTGAACTTCGGTGGGCGGTGTTTCACGCGCGAATAAGGCTAGCGGCCCGCCGGCCCGAATACTCCCCGGTCAACGAGATCCAGGAGCTTTTGCGAGACATCCAGCGCCGCTTCCGCCCATTCGTCGTCATCGCCATCGAACGGCTGCTCCTCAGGGTCTTCCTTGCCGCCGTGGAAGAGGTTGTTCCGCACCCGTTTTGCAGCCTCCACCAACGCGCGGGCGTCATCGAGGTCCAGGTCCCGGACGACGAAACGAGCCTCTTGTCGCCCTTCAACTTCCTCGACGACCTGCACTTTCGGCCGGTTGCGCGCTCCACCCAGCACCTTGTCCAGCGTGCGTTCCGACAGGCGCGCCTGGAGGCTCCCAGCCGGTAGGGCCGCGATCGCGGCGTTGACTGCCCGCCAGTCGACCATGGCATTGCCGTAGCCGTCGGCACGGAGGAAGCCCGAGCGCTGCTTGAGCTTGTATTCGAGCCGGCCGAAGGCGCGCAGCAGCTGGAAGGCGAGGGGGTCGGAGACGGGCATGGCGGCATCGTAGCGCCCTCGCCCTGCGGGTGCCTTGGCCGGGCACGCACTCCCCTAAATCCCTGAACGGGCTAGGATTGGCGTATGGAAGACGAGTTTTCCAAGCGCCGACGGGAGGAGCTGGAGCGGATCGCCCGCCTGGCAGATCCCCTGCGGCAGTTCCGGGACACGCTGGATCCCCTGCGCGAAGCCAAGGAACTGATGGATCCGATGCGCTACGCGCGCGAGCTGGCCGACCCTCTGCGCGAAGCCAGGGAGTTGCTGGATCCGCTCAAGCATGCTCGGGAGCAGCTGGTCGATCCCCTCGCCGAATTCAGGGAGCAGCTGGACCCCATGCGGCAGGCGCGTGAGGCGCTGGAGGCCTTGCAGCTGGAGCCCACGCGCAGGGCCCAGGAAGAACTGCGCGCCTTGACCGAGAGCCCCATGCTCAAAGCCCAGGAGCAGATCGCGGCGATGTTCCGTGATCCGATGGAGCAGTTCCGCGAGCAGATCAAGGCGATCACTGATCCCCTGGCCGGGTTCAGGGACACCCTGGCGCAGCAAACCGCCGACTACCGGAAACAGCTTCAGGAGTTGCTGGATCCGTTCCATGGCGCGCGTGACTGGCTGAAGGCCTATCAGGAGGAGCAACGCGAGCAGCTGCAGCAGTGGCGCTCGCTCCTAGACGACTTCAGCCGCCAGATGCAGGAAATGCCGGCGCGCCTGCGTGCGCAGTTGGCCGTGCTGATGGGGCGGGGATGGTGCCTGGATCCCGAAATGCCCCACACCTGGGGGGAGGACCTGGTGGAGGCGATCGAAGGAGGCGAGGAGCAAGAAGCTCAGCAATGGCTGATGGACTACTTCCGCGAGCGCCTGGGCGAGATCGAGAAGGCGCTGGTCGAACGCCATCCGGCGCGGGCGGCGATCATCGCCGATGCGTTCGCGGCGCATCGGGAAGGTCGCTATGCCCTGAGTATTCCGGTGTTGCTGGCCCAGGCGGACGGTGTCATCCACGATAAGCACCGGCGGCAGCTCTTCTCGAAAAAGTCCTCCGCCAATCTGCAGGAAGTGCTGGACCAGCTCCCCGACGACGACACGCGCGTGATCTTCATGGCCGCGTTCTATGTCGACATTCCGCTGACGCAGAACACGAACAAGCTCCCGGCCAACTTCGACGGGCTGAACCGGCACGCGGTGCTGCATGGCACCGATCCGAACTATGGCAGCGAGGTCAACAGCCTGCGGGCCATTTCGGTTTTGAACATGGCCTCCTTCTTTGTGATGGAGGACGAAGACGATGCATCTGCCGCCTGACCTGGAACGCCAGTTGGCCGATCTTGAAGGACGCCTGCCAGCGCTCATCGAGGCCAACCCCGATCCGGGCGACTTCTGGATGGCTTTCGCGGGCGAGGCTGATGTGATCGAGGACCAGGCCGGCGCGCACGCGCTCCTGGTGTCCGACCGCATCGCCGCCATGCTGGCCAAGCATGGTCGCTACCTGGTAGGCGTGGACGCAGATACATGAGCTGGAGGAATTAGATGTGCTATTCCGCTGAAGCCTGGACGCTCTACAAGGCCTACATCGACGAGTTTGGCGCCGACATCGACATCAAGGCGTTCTGGGATCTCTACCTGCAGCGCGACGAGAAATATCGGGTCCGCCAGCGTGCATCCGACGCGCCGAAGATCCCCAAGGGCATGGACCTGAATTTCCTCCACCCGAAAACGGAGCTGGAGGAGAAGATCCATGCCCTAATCCAGGAGTGGAATGCCACCCGGGTCTCGGAAAGCGAACAGGAGCTGTTCAAGCAGGTCAAGCGTCTCGCCGATGCCGAGCGAAAGCTGGCGGTCAAGGAGACCAAGGCCGCGCTCAACGATCAGCGGGTGGCCGGGAACAAGATCAAGCAGCTCAAGCGCTGGATCGCCGATGCCAAGCGCACGACGCTGGAGCCGGTGAAGGACAACCGCATTTTCCCCGACTGGTATGTGCCGGTCCTGTTCGTTGAGAACGGCCGGAAGGTGGTGCGGCCCATGCGCTACCACTGCCGGCCCTGCGGCATGGATCCATCTACAGACCGCACCAGGGATGGCAAGATTTCGGGCAAATACAACGCCAGGCGCGACAACCTGACGAAGTTCTGGCGGCGACAGTTCGGCCACACGCACGCGCTAATGCTGGCCGAGACCTTCTGTGAGAATGTCGACGACGGGAAGGGTGGCAACAAGGAGATCCACTTCCGGCCGCGCACGGGCGAAACCATGTATGTCGCCTGCCTGTGGAGCAAGTGGACCGACCCCACGGGCCAGGAACCCGACCTCTACAGCTTCGCTGCGATCACGGACGAGCCCGAGCCGGAAGTGGCCGCGGCTGGGCATGACCGGACGGTCATCAACATCAAGCCCGAGCATGTCGATGCCTGGCTCAACCCGGATCCCAACAACCTGGATGCGCTGTTCGCCATCTTCGACGACAAGCGGCATCCGTATTACGAAGTCATGCAGGAGGCAGCATAGGAATGACGACGATCAGGAAGCAAGTTGGGGAGACCGCAGCCCAGATCATTCGTGCCCATCCCACAGGGATCCGCTGGGCCGAGCTATCCAAGTTGGTGCGCGGCAAGCATCCGGACATCAACCCCAACACGATCACCGGCTCGTTGCATCACTTCCGCAACCACTTGCCCGACGACATCGTCCGGCCCGATCGCGGCGTGTATGCGGTCCATGGCGCCGACGATGACACCGGCATGGACACGCCCCCGGTGGCCAGCAGTTCCAAGTTCCGGGAGCAGGACTTCTACAAGCCGTTCGCCGAGTGGCTAGTGGACGAGCTCGACGAGGCGACCGTAGCCAAGTCGATCGGCGGCAATTCCGCAGGCGGGAAGTGGGGCACGCCCGATGTCATCGGACTGTATCGGCCGCGCAAGACGGACCCGATCCAGTTCACGGAGGAAGTGATCGCCGTAGAAATCAAAATCGACACGGCCAGCCTGATCGTCGCTTTTGGCCAGGCTTGTGCCTACAAGCTGTTTGCCCACCGCGTCTACATCGCAGTGCCCCGCACCGCCAATTCGAAGGACCTCAAGCGCCTGGATGCGTTGGCCGGCGTCGTCGGTATTGGCCTGGTCAAGTTCAATGCCGAGGATCCGGACAACCCGGAGTTCCAGGTCATGATGCGCGCGGCCAAGCACGAGCCCGACTACTTCTACACGAACGAGCTGCTGGGCAAGTTCAAGAACGAGCTGGACCTGTAGCCGTGCGCACACCCCGCAGTCCCTTTCCCGCGAAGAAGAGCCACCTCACGCCGCAAGGCAAGACCATTGCCGCGGGTCTAGTGTTGCTCGATGTCATGGAAGGGAAGCTGGAGGACAAGGCAGCCGGCGTTCGCTTGCGAGGTGAAGTCGGCTTGAACTGGTCGCTGATGACCGCGCTCCAATACTTGTGCGGGCAGGAAGCCATCGCGGCCCTGGCCACCATCCCGCAGGACTGGCAACAGGACGGCAGGACGCGGGCGGACCTGATGAAGGCCGTCCTGGTGGCCGCCGATGCTGTTGCCAACGGGCGTCCCGATGGCCGAATGCTGTGCGCCAGCTACCTGGCACGCGACCTCAAGGGCGTGGACTGGGAAGCAATGGCTCAGGAATTTCTGACCCGACAGCAGGGTGGTGCCTGATATTCATCCCCCGTGCTGCCAGGCAAGCTAACCCCGTCGCCCAGGCCATCGCACCCAGTCAATCAGAACGGACACCCGCAGCCGACTTGCCCAATCAAGCCAGGCGCGTCCGCGAAGGGGGCCGGCGGTAGGGAAACCCCGCCACCAAGCGCAGGAGCGACACCCCGGAGCAATCCGGGGTTTTTCATGGGCGCCGCCTTGACATGCGGTTGAATGATTGTGGACTATCCGCTGCATGGCCAAGAAGCGAACCATGCCCGCCGGCGCCGAGCGCGACGACCTGATCCGCTCGCTTTACAAGCAAGGCGTCAGCCAGTCGGGCATCGCCAGGGAAATTGGCGTGTCCAGGCAGCGTCTGTATCAGCTGATGGACGAGCTACGGGTTCGCAAGCGCAAGCGGCTTACGCCCCAGGAACGCGAGCGCAAGATCTTGGACATGATCCGCGCTGGCAAGACCGGCCAGGCCATCGCCGACGAGCTTGGCATCGGTAAGACGGCGATCTACCGGGACATCGCCCGTATAAAAGACAAGATGCCGAAGACGCTGCAGGCCCAGTATCGGGAGAACAAGGTGGCGCCATTGCGGGCTCGCCGGGGCATCCGGCATCCGCTGTATGCCGCCGCCATCGACAAGCGCCGCTCCAGGATCATGGCGCTGATCGAGAAAGGTTGGAGCTTGGGGCGGATCGGCGAGAAGCTGGCCGTAACGGGCCAGACGATCCGCAACGACCTCACCGCCATGGGCACGAACGCCAAGATCGAGGCGAAGATCCATGCCAACCGGGTCGCCGAAGGACGCAGGACGCGAGCTTCCAGCTAGACCGTGCGTCATTGACAGCGGGCCGGCCGCTGTTAGAAAGAAAGCATGGACAAAGCTGCCCATCGCAAGAGTGTGCGCCGGCTTCACGAGCAGGGGATGAGCCAGTCGGCCATCGGCCGTGAGCTCGGCATCTCGCGCCAGCGCGTCTGGCAGTTGATCCAGGAGATGGGGCTGGGCGCCAACCGGCCGACAGCAGAGCAACGCCGTGAGCAGCTGCCGCATCTGCTGCGCCGGGGCATGCTCAACTACCAGATCGCGAGAGCTTTGGGGACCACCCCTTATGCCATCGAGCAGGACCTGGCCACGCTACCCGATCGCGAGGCGTTGCTTGAAGCCCGCCGCCTGGCCAGGCCCTGCTGGCGCCGACGGCTGCAGATCCCGGGCCTAATCGAGAGAGGGCTGACGACGCCCGAAATAGCCGAGGTTCTGCGGGTATCCGCGACAACAGTCCAGCGGGACATCAAGGCCCTGCAGCTGTCGCCTGCGCTGCAGAAGAAGCGCATGGCCAACAGCGCGGCGGTCCAGGACCGCAAGCGGAAGGCGCGCTTTGCCGCCCCAGCACCGGGCAGGTGAACTGGAGTAGCAACGGGGGCGCTGAATATGTGCGCGGCCAGAGCCGCTGGCAGTTCGACGACTACCAGCGGCAGGTGTCCTACCAGCTGGGCGATGTGCGCAGCGGCGGCGCGAGCGGGGCATGGCTGGGTGGCGTGCGCGTGGCCAAGGATCCCAGCCTGGATCCTTATACCCCGACCTATCCGGTGCCTTCGATCGGTGGCGTCGCATTGGACGCGGCCACGGTCGATGTCCTGGCAAACCAGGCCCGTGTTGCCCAGCACGATGTCGAGAAGGGGGCGTTCACCATCGAGCGGTTCCCGTTGCGCCCTGGTCGCAACGCCATGGATGTCGTGGTGCGCGATGCCTTCGGGCGCGAGCAAGTCATCACTTCCCAGCAGCTGTATTTCAGCCCCCATCTGCTGCGCAAGGGCTTGACCACCTGGAGCGTGGCCGCAGGGCGCGTGCGCCAGGGCATCAGCGACGACTACGGCAAGCCTGGCGCCTCCATCGAAGTGGCCCGGGGGCTTTCGGATACCTGGACCGTATCGGCCAGCGCCCAGAGCGATGGCGACCACCACAACGCGATCGTCGGCGCACGCACGGTTCTGGGGCCTGCGGGCCTGCTCGATGTCCAGTTGGGGCAGTCATCAGGTGAGCAGGGCAGGGGGCGCTACCAGCGCGTGCAATACAGCTACCAGGGACCACGCGTGGGCGTGTCGCTATCGCACGAGCGCAGCGATGGCTTCTGGCAGCTGTCGGCCAACGACGCGCTCGGCCTCCAGTCCAAGGAGCGCACCCAGGCGGCAGTGTCCTGGAGTAGCGCCGATAGACGCTGGCGAGCTCGTGCGTCGGCAGTGGACATGACCACCATGCTGGACGGCAAGGATCAGCGCATCGCCTACGGCCAGCTCGACTTGGGCTGGCAGTCGGGGCGGCATTCGCTGACCGCTTCAGCGCTCTACGACCTGGAGCGCCACGAGCCGACGCTGGCCATCGGCTACCGCTACAACTTCGGCCGCGGAAGCCTCACGGCTACTGCTAGGCAGGCACCTGACTTCAGCCGCACGAGCTTGGCAGGCAGCTACCACGCCGATGTCGCCGGCACGCCCGTTTCCGTGCGGGGCGAGCTCGCCCAGGTCAATGGCGAGCAGCAGGCGCGGCTGGCGGCCGATGCGCGCTTGGCGAAGGGCTGGGCGCGCATGGAGATCCAGCAGCAGGAAGGCGACACCCGCGTATCGGGCGAGTTTTCCGGCGCGGTCCACCTGGGCGCCGGTGGCGCGACCTGGCTACCGCATGTCAATGATGGCTACGCCGTCGTCAATGTGGCGGGTGTGCCGGATGTGCCAGTGCGCGCCGATGGCCGGAGCTTGGGCAAGACCAACAAGGCAGGGCGGCTCGTGGTGCCTGACCTGCAGGCGCTGTCGGCGACCACCATTCGCATCGACGACCGCGCGCTACCGCCTGGCGTTCAGCTGGAAACCAGCGAATTGACGGTGGCGCCCCGTCGCATGAACGGTGCGCAGGCCACATTCAAGGTGCTTGCACACGATGCACGCGCGTTCGTGGTCCACCGCGCTACACCGATCGAGGCGGGAACCCGCGTCCAGTCCGATACCGAGGAGGCCACCGTGGGCTTCGATGGCGCCCTCTACCTGGAGCATCCCGTCCCTGGGCAGCAGCTGACGATCACGGACGAGACCGGCACATGCTCGATGCGCCTACCGACCCCGTTGCCGTCCTGGGAAACCGTGCCGACCCTTGAATGCCAGTAGCAGATTCGCCTGCCTGTATTCGCGTAGAAGGCAAAGCGGTAGCCGAGTGCTAGGCATGGACAGCTCACAAGTCCCTGGCTGTGGGCGGATAGCTCATGTGGGCCACTATCGCTACGGCCGCGCAGCGCAAGCTCGGTCCAGAACCTGGACATCGCTGCTCCATTTCAACTACGCCCAGTCAGAGCCGCTTTTGCCGCCCTTGATGTTGCGGCAACGCTAGTCTCTTCCCGGCCTTGTATTCCATTGCGCCCCTGCGGGTGCTGCTGCGCTCATGCCTTCGCTTGCCGCTGAACCCACGCAATCCGCGTGAACACAGCAAGGACAAGATCATGAGCAAGAAGTCCACCCCGGCCGCCTCGGCCACCCGCTTCGACGCCTTCACCGTCCGCGAATACGAGCAGAACGGCGAAACCAAGCACGACTGGATCCAGATCGGCACCGCGTGGCCGCACCAGGACGGCAAGGGCTTCCGGGTTGTGCTCCAGGCCGTGCCGGTCGACGGCGTCGTGGTCCTGCGCCGCTTCGAGCCCAAGGCCGACTGACGGTATCGCTGGGGGCGCAAGCCCCCGGCAGCCCACGGAGACAACCATGGACAACTGGACCCGCGACTTCGATACCTACCTCAAGCGCTACTACGCGATCGACCATATCGACGCCGGCATGAGCGATCAGGACCTGGCCCGTTATCGCGACCTGGAGCCACGCGAGGCCGCGCTGGCATTCGGCCAGGACTACGACCTGGACCGCGTCGATGGACCCTGGGGCTGTTGATGCAGCCCTTCGAGTGCCAATGGCGTGGCGAAGATCAAGAGCGAGAGAACGAGAAGAAGGGCGGGAAGAGCCTGCCGTATTGCGAGGTATGGGCAGCACATTATCGCAATTTACGGCTATTTCAGAGTGTGAGTTAGCGCACAGAAATAGGCGCAAATAATGGCGGTATAAACCTTGACGAAAGGTTGAAAGAAGCTATGTTGAAGATGTAAACAAACTTTGGGGAGATCGCAATGAACGCAATTGATGCAATCGACAGCGCTAGGGAAAATGGGTGGGCTGAGCTGCGTAAAGGTGTTTACCTTTCTACCCAGAAGCACATCCTGGCCGAGCAGGAGACCTGGAGCGAAGAAGACGGCCTCAAGGCATTCGATTTCACGGGGGCCCCCTATTGGATAACCACCGACGATGGTGCAAGTCCCCTCCCGGTCTACAGCAACTACGATGAGGAGCTTCAAGACATTCTTGGCGACGATGCGCTGTCCGATCATGAAATCGCCGATGAGATGGTCGCCAATGGTGCGCTGGATCTGGACGATCCGAACGAGCGCCAGGTCTACGACGAAATGACGAGCGAATACTGATCATGACCACCCCCACCCGCCGCCGCTGTTTCGCCTACGAGCGAAAGGATGGATCCGTGTGCTACCTGACCAAAGCCCTGCACGAGAGCATCCAGGCGCACCCGCACACGATCGGGCTTTACCAGCTGACACAATGGCTGGGGGTGTCCAAGCTGCTGACGGGCGAGGAATACCGGGCCATGGGCTGGCTGGGAACGCAGCGGCCCCGCGGGCTCGATGTGACGAGTGGAGATCGAGCACGATGAAACTCCAGTCCCGCCACAAGCAGACGCGTGTCCAGGCCTTCCGGCTCGATGCCGACGACTGGGCCTGCTTCCAGGCGCTAGCCCGTCGTCAGGGCTGGCAGGCCTTGAGCGCGTTGCGCCAGCTCGTCCTGCAGTATGCGGCCAGCCCCTTTGACTTGGCGCCGGCGCGCGTCTCGGCGGGTGAAGCGCGCACAGGCTGGTTCGAATGCGACGCCAAAGCCGTAGCCGCGCTGGAAGCTGGAGCCAAGAGGGCGGGCATCACATTCAACGACGCTATGCGTCAGCTGATTGCCGGGGCTATCGGGCGTTCTGATGTAAGTATGCGGAAGCCAATTCATCGCGGCCAGCAACGAATTGAAATGTGATTTTCGCACGGTTTCAGGCTTGACAAAAACGCGATATAGGTTTGCATGGATATAAGGATAGCAACAATAGAGAGGGACAATGAACATCCAAGAGGATCAGCCAATGCGCTTCCGCTGCTACATGCAGACAATCAGTGGTATTTATGCCCAATATGAGGGCCATGTTGATGTGTGGTCCCAGTCTGACGATCACGAGCAACTTCATTTTTTAGCGGTGAAGCAGCTTCGTCGCACAGCGTTTCCCGACTACACCAGCGATATGTGGCGCCTGATCCGGGCTGAGAGGCTTCCATGAACGCCCTGATCCTTTACCTGCTTATCACCACCTCCGGCATCCTTGCCTGGCTCCTCTACCGCCACACCGAGCGCTCCCTTGCCCAGCTCGCGCACGCCTCCGCAGCTGCGCACCAGCGGCACATGGCACGCGCACTCAAGCTGGCCTGGAAGGCGGGCAACAAGAAGGCCGCTGCGCATGTCGAGGCGCGCCGCGATCACTATCCGGTGCATGCCTGCGTTTTCGGACGCAGGCAGGGGGTGGAGTTGTGAACGGGGCCATTCGAATTGATAAGACCTCTGGCGTGCTTGCCGAGCACAACAAACTCTTTGCTTTGGATCCTGAGCAGATAAAGTTTGTTAATGATTTTATGGGAACGATTGATGCTGATGACAAAGCGTTTAGGCGCTATGACAAAGCGTTTAGGCGCTATTGGCGGCGTGAGTATTTCAAGCTTTATCGAAACAGCAATGTTTGGACGCAAGACAGATCGTGGAGGCGCGAGGACGAGATTGCTGAAGTCCAGGGTCGATGGGACGCGCGCCGCGATAGGATGCGGATGGAGCGCAATACGGGGCCAGCGATGGGCGCTACGCGGCGCCAGGGGAGGCTCTAATGGCTAACGACATCTATTGCCCGCAGCCTGACACGATCGAGGTCCTGCGCGCCTGCGAGAAATGTTGCGCCCAGTGGGAGGCATTCCGTCGCGCCCACGGCCTGCCGCGGGGGTCCAAGGCCGGCAACAAGCCGATGCCACAGTCGTCCACTGAGCTGATCATGGAGGCGACCGGATGCGACGCCATGGCGGCGCTGCAGGAGCTGATGCGTGCCCAGCGGCTGGGGCTGGTGCTGCTACCGGGCGATGGCCTGGGAGAGCCCTACATCACGCAGGAGGGCAGGCGGTTCCTGGCGGAGGCGCGCAAGGGGCGCATGCGCATGAAGCGCGAAGGTGCGGACAAGCAGGAATTCGAAGGGTGGCATCTGCCTGCGACACCCATGCTGAACTGGGCGCAGAGCTGCAGTGCGAGTGGGCGGCTGGTGCCCTGAGGTTATCGGCTGGGCGGTGCCGGTGCGGTTCTATCCTCAATCTCCTGTTCGATCTGCCTCATGCATTCTGCATCGGATTGAATTTTTTCGATTTCACTGTGGAACAAGGGGTTGATGTCTTCCTTCAAACCTCTTTCAGCCGGATTTCTTGGGTCCCATGCTCGCTTGAGGTAGTTGATTACCTTGATCAGGCCCTTTTTCTGGATAAGCAACAGCCTGATGAACGCCTTGGATCGGGCGAGTTGGTCCCGGAGGCTGCGGACTTCCTCGCCCAGTTCCTCGCATTCCTCATTGAGTTCGTCTACCCGATCCCAGGCCCGGCGTTCCCTGGCACGTTGGGACCGCTCTTCGGCGGCCTGCGTTTGGCGTTGTCCCTGCAGGAATTGATATGTCATGAGCAAGTGTTCGTCACGAAGTTGTCCGCGTCGCATTGATGCCCCCGATCTACTTTCACTTTGATGCAACCTACATATACTGTAGGAGACAGATCAAGGTCAAGAGGGCATCCTCAAGTGGTTCTGATCAGCCGTTCAGATCTTGGCCCAGCCCTCTTCCCCACCCAAACTCCTGCCCCTGCGTCTGCGGGAAGCACGCGTTGCTGCCGGGCTAACGCAAGAGCGTTTAGGCGTCCTGGCTAGGATCCCGATTGAAGTGAGCTCGACCAGGGGCAATCGCTACGAGCGGGGCACAAGCGAGCCAGACGAGACCACGGTTCGGGCCATGGCCAAGGTGCTGGGCGTGCCCATGGCGTCGCTCTATGCCGATACCCCGTTGATGGCTCAGGTGATCCGCGACCTTGCCAGCCTGCCGGCGCGGGATCAGAAGCGTGTGGTCGATGAACTGCAGGCGCTGGCCCAGCAAAAGAACCGCAAGAAGGCCGACGGCTAGAGCTGGGCGGGATCCCCGCCACCCCCGCCGTCGTGGTCCATGGAAATTGTCGCCAGATCTGCCGCGCCGCATGCCGCCTGCAGCTTGGCAATGTTCAAGCGGTTGGCATCGAACACGGCCACGCCATTGACCCTGACCGTGTCCACGCCTTGTTCAATGGCACGGACCAGCGGGAAGCACAGCGCCTGGGGAATGTCGCTGTAGGTGATGCGCACATGGGCATGCGGCCGGCGCGGATCCACGGTCAACGGCTCAAGCTCGATCGGGCCCCATCGCGAACGCAAGCCGCCGTTCTCGATCATCGCCGGTGGTGCCAGTTCCTCTTGGGCAATGTGCTCGGCATTGATCCCAGAGAAGTGGCCGATGGCCGATCCGTTGCTGCCGTCGATCGCATCCAACAGCTCGCGAAATTGCTTGGCAGCCCGATCAACTTGTGCCATTTCGTCGACATGCCAGGCAATTGCTGCGACGCCGGCTCCCAGCGCCATGACCAGGCCGACCACGATCACGAGCTCGACCAGGGCCAGGCCGCGCGACTTCATACCGCCTGCTGCAGCTGCCGGGTCCGTTGATACCAGGAAAAGCCCAGGCCAGCGGCGAAAGTGGCGAGGTAGGCCATTGGCCACAGGCCGAAGTCCAGGGTGAGCAACGGCCAGGCCACGGCGGCAGCAAGTGTGAGCAGCAGGCTTCCGCCGCCGGCCATGCGAAGCGCGGTTTCATCCTGGATGCATGCGAGCACCAGGCGAACCAGCCCCAGCTGGAGCAGAGCAAGAACAACAGCAGCGAGCGGGGACGATGTCAGGTCCATACCCCCCATCCAACCAGAAAACGGCCCGCTGACAAGTCCAGTTGTGAAACAGGGTTCAGGTCGTTGCGTTGATGTGGTCGATGGAGACGGCGATCTGGTTCCAGTTCGCCTGGACATCGTCGGAGAGGTAGCACACCCCGATGGCGAAGATGGCGAACAGGGCGAAGTTGATCAGGCGTTTCACTTTCATGGCATTCCTCCCGAGAAGTAGAGCAGGCCTGCGCACCACGCCACCATGGCGAGCACGCAGAGGTTGAGCAGTGGATCCGGCGGGGTGTTGCCCCAACGCAGCCGTCCCATGGTTCGCAGGCTCAGGCCCGTGGATAGGGCCGATCCCAACAGGGCTGGCCAGGCGGCTACAAGGAGCGGGAGCAAGACGGCAATGAACAGCAGCGCATGCCCAAGCGCGGGACTGGGTGGCAATGGTCGGATCAGGGCATGCATGTCAGATCCCCGCGACCTTGGTGGCCTGGTCAAACAGTCCGCTGACAAACGCCCAGGCGGCCCAGCACACGCCCACCGTAGCCAGGGCCGCGGCGATGTAGCCGCCGATCCACAGGGCCATGTTGTCCGTGGTGCGCCAAGTGTCGATGGGATGGAGAACTGTATCGAGGATGGTCTGCATGGTGGGTCTCCTGCGCGTGGTGGGTCTATGCATTCATGAAAACCGGATTTGCATGAATGTCAAGGGGAAAACAGGACGCATCGCGCATTTCAATTCATTGCTTGATGCGACGAATAAGACGAGCGTAAAAGTGCTGGCCATCCCTGGCTGACTTCGCTCCGCTGCGCGCGTATCCCTCGCTTGCAGCCCCTGCGTTCGGCTTCTCCGGTCAATAGCCGTTCCAGGGCCCGTGTAGTCGCCGCCGATGAAACCGGCGAGCTCCGGCCCGCGCCAGCCCTTCCACTTCCTCTATTGACCGCGCCTGCCTGCGGGGCCGTGGGGTCTCCATTCCAGAGCATCGCCAGGCGCTGCCCTGGGCAGGGCCATTTGAGAAACGAGCAAGGACAATCAGGACACAACCCATGAACGAACCGCTGTTTACCCACGCCGATGTTGTTTCAAGCTACAGCCGCGCCCAGGCGCTGGCCGATGGCGTGCTTGTAGCCGTCCCTAATCAGCCGCGCCATGAGGCGGGCTTCCGTATTCCGATGGCGATGACCTCGCGTGTGTTCGAGGACTGCGTGGCCTGGACGCTGGAAGACAGCGAGCGCAAGCAGGTTTCACAGGATCAGGAAGCCAGGCTGCGTGATCTACTGGCAGTGGCCCGGTTCGCTGCCCACAGCGATCCCCAGTCCAGCACACTTGCCTTCGACTTGTTGCGGGTGCCCAGGACTGGCTGTGGGATCCTGCCTCGATGCGTGAGCCTGGTGCTGTCTATCCATCCAGGCGATAAGGGCGAACCCGTGCTTACGATCATGTTCCCGGGCGAGGACTGACCACGCCCTTGACAAAACTATGAAACCGGTTTGCATGGAATGGGAGGGCGCCATCCGGCTTCCGACAACAATGGAGACCCACCATGTATGCATTCCGAACCGACGAGGAGCGTGCGGCGATCGCCGAGCGTGCCGCTGCCAACCGTGCCTGGATGGCGAAGGCGTATGCCAAACCCAAGCCCCAAGGCCCGATGAGCCTGAGCCCGCTTCATCGCGCAATCATTGCCGGCGACCTGGGCGCCGTGCGCGGGAACCTCACTCCCGACACAGTCAACCAGGCCACCATCACCGGCCTGACGGCACTTCACCTGGCGTGCTTTGGCTACGCCCAGGTGCGAAATACACCGGCCTGGCATCGCGCGAACATGGCGGGCAAGAAAACGCCGCAGGAGCAGATCGTGGACCTGCTGCTGGAGCACGGCGCCCGGGTTGATGTGTGGGACGCGCAGCGTCGTGTGCCTGCGGCCTGCTGCGATGGCAAGGGACTGCCGCCTTCACTCGTGGAGGCGATGCACAAGCGCATGAATGAAACGGCATTCGTGCTGGAGTGGATGAGGAACACCAAGGACAGCCCGGAGGCCCATGTCCTGAACGCGTTCTTCGCCAAGTGCGATATCAACCCTGACAGCAAGCAGGGTCGGAATTGACTTCGATACCGTGTTCCCTGGCCAGGCGCTCCAATGGGTCGCCTGGTTTCGGGTTCGCCAGTCGCCGGTCAAGTTCCTGCAGGAAGTAGTCGACGGTGAACGGTGGGGGCAGGGCGTCCACCGCTTCCTGTAGCTCTCGATGCTCCCGCGTAAGACGCTCGCGCTCCTTCCGGGCCCAAGCGCAATCGGTCTCCTTGTGCTTGTTCACCCAGTCCCAGTCGAACTTCCCATTGGGCACCCAGTTGCTGCGCAGCTCGATCAGCAGGCGCTGGCCCCAGTCCATCGGCCGCTCGATCCGTGGCTTGCGGATTGGCTGGATCTTTGGCCTGCGGCGCTTCACATCGAGCACGCTGGAGAATGTGATTGGCCACTGCGCGTCCCCTGGTGCGTCTGGCGTTGGGTCAGGGTGTCCTGGCATCTCGACCTGGCGGACCAGGGCGTTGTGGTCGATGAGTGCCCAGATGGCGTCGTGGAAGCGGTGGGGTGGAAGGAATACGGTGTGGCCCGCATGACGGCGCGCACCATGGGCTAGCAGAATTCCATGAACATCATGGGTTGGCGGGGCAGCCCCTTCCCAGCCGATCAACCCCACATCATCTATGAGCGCCGCGAAAACCGTGCATCGAGGGTGGGCCCAGCGTTTCGCTAGGTGGCGCTCGACTGTGTCCTTTCGCTTGCCAAGTTTCGGGTTGCGAAGCAGATGGTTGGCCGACCATGCCAGGGCTCGGAGCCTGCGGGCGTCCAGCGCCTCAATTTCCTCCAGGGTCGGTGCCTGATGCCACTGAAGCCAGTCAAGGTTGCGCTTGCTTGCGTTGCAGTTTGCGCAGGATGGAACAAGGTTGGCCTCATGATGGCTACCGCCATGCTTGCGCGCCACCAGGTGTTCGACATGGAGGATGGAGGCGTTGGGATTGCTCTCTCGATGCTTCATGCGCACCAGATCGCATCCACAGTAGACGCAGGACAAGTCCATTAGGCGGTGTCGCCAGAACTCAGTCTGCTTCCCTGGTTGGGGGTGGGCGATGGTCTCCAGCTGCGATCGAAAGAGCAGGAACAGTTCGTCGTCCATTGCTAGCTCCCATAGCCACCGATGGGAACGCGGGAGGCCTGACCACCCTCATCGGTAATCTCGACGCGCTGGCCGTGCAGCCTGGCCGCGGTTCTGACCAGCGTTGCCAGTTCGTCGCTGTCCATTCGCGAGATCAGGTGGATACCAGCCAGAAGGGCACCAGTTGCTGATACGCCAGCCCTGTCTGCTGTGCGCACCAATTCCTGATGGGCTGTGGTGGCGAGGTCAAAAGAAGAATGGCGGCGAGCTATGCCTTCCTTCCGATACCTACGGCTGCGTTCGGTGGAAGTCATTGCCACTTCGCCGATAGTTGGCCTGCCTACCTTTCCTGAAGTCGGATATTTCATTTCAATTTTGTTTGTTTGCGCTTCATCCATGGAACCATGGACCGCCTCGCTGTCAAGGCTGGCCGGGTTCACGCTTGGGCTTGCCGAAAAACATTCGGCAGCCTCGCATTTCACTGGCTAGCCTGGCACTGACAGGTCGGGGATTTTGTTTTGCGCGAAACAAAATTGATACACACCAAACGCACCTTGTGGTGATACCAGGATGCGCGTCTGGTGTGCCTAAAGAATTGAATCGAAAGCAATTCGGCTGGTATCAGGGGTGATACCAGCAATTGCCGTAGTTGGGCGCTGAAAGACCTGAATGTGCTGCTTTGCGCTGCTGGTATCACTGCACTTGACAGCGGGCCGAAACAGGCTTTGCTGGAAGCATGGCAGAGACCACACGACAACGGCAGGTTCGTTTTTCCCGCGACATCGACGCACTGATCCAGCGACGGGCTGAAGCCCTGGGGATCGGGCCGTCGGAGTGGCTGCGACGACTTGCAATGCGGGAGCTGGACGAGGAGGAAGCCAGGTCCATCAAGGACCAGCTTCTGACGATCCGCAAGGAACACAGCGAACAGCTGGAGCAGACCCGCGCCGAGATCAAGAGCTTCGTCCTGGAAGCCCTGATGGCCATGAGCGAGCGGCTGACTGCATCCCAGGACGCCTTCCTGCGCGAGTTGATCAGCGCCCTGCCACAGGCCCCCGGCTCCAACTCGTCGCTGGCCGAACTTTTCTCTTCCCCACACCGGAGCACCTAATGAAGAAGATCCTTACTCTCTCAATCGCCGCCTCGCTGGCCCTGTCTGGTTGCGCCACTACCGGTGTCATCGGCCCCATGGGCAAGTCGTCCACCAACAAGCCGCCCGTGTCTGCCGAGCAGAAGGCGGAGGCCCGCCACGGCGCCGTCCGAGCTGGCCTCAAGGGCTGCGGTGTTGGCGCTGCCACCACCGTCGGCATGGCACTGGTCGGCAAAATGTTGGGCTTCGGCGGCGGTGTGAACCTTGGACAGGCGGCTGCTGGCTGCATCGTGTCTGGCACCGCGGTAGGGATCCAGGCCTACCAACAGCAGCTGGCGGACTTCCGTGCGCTGCAGGGCAAGGTCAGCGTCGGCGCGATCGTCCGCGTCGACGAGAAGACCGTAGAGGTCGATGGCAAGGCCACCAAGGCAGCCAGTGGCCTGACCATGGATCTGGACGCGGCCAAGGTCGCTTCCCATCACCGCGACATCCAGGCCGTGGTGTCAGAGCTGGCCAAGACGCTGAACAAGCAGACGATGCCGATCACCGTGCAGATCATCGGCAACGAGGCTGACCGCAGCTGGCTGGGCAGTCAGCTGGCGCCCCAGCTCACCAACCGCCAGGTGTCGGTGAAATCCGTCAACGGTCCTGCGCCGGTGCTGATCGTCAGCCCCATGCCTGAAGTGAAGTAAGGGGCCAGACATGTCCAGCAACAAGTTCGGCTCGATGTTCGATGATGACGATGACCTGGAGGGCAGCCCCCAGGCATCGAGCGCTGCGCCTGCCGAAGCACCTACTCCAGACCATGTCGGCCTGATCAACGAGGAGGCAGCCGCTCTACTGGACGCCAAGGCCAAGCAGGCGGCCGAACACGCACAACGCGCAGCGAAGGCTGGACTGGCCGCGGCGTCGCGTGCCGCCGATGTCCTGAAGGGCCAGGGCAAGAAACTGAAGGAGAAGGTCCAGACCACGGGGGAGAGCAGCAAGCGCCCCATGGTCATCGGGCTGGTGTCCGTCGCTCTTGTTGTCGTCGGTGCCGCCGGCTGGTGGGTGTGGTCCAGGGATGCGGGCCACGCGGAGACCCGCCAGCCGGTGGCGCCGGTGATGGTGATCCCGGCGGCTAGTGGCGCCGTTGAGCCACAGGCGGCTGAACAGCAGCACGAGCCGGGTCCAGTGGATGGTAAACAAGCGCCCGCGGTCGAACAGCCCGAGCCCATGCCAGCCATGCCAGTCATTCCACCGGCGGGCGGCGGTTTCGTGCCGCAACTGCCACCCGCCAGCCCCACGCCTGCGCACGATCCTCGGGCAGAAGCATCACGGGTTCCCTCCATCCCTGTTGTTGAAGAGCCGGCGCCCGAGCAGGAGGTGATGCCGAAGACGGCGCCCACGCTGAAGTCCGCACCATCATCGGCAGTTGCCGTGAGGACGCCACCGGCCAAGCGCACGACCTCGGAGGCGGTCAGCCCCAAGAGCGAGATCGGTTCGCGTGAGAAACAGCAGATCGACCAGATCCACGCTCTATTTGGCGACCAGCCTTGACAGCGGGCCGGATGGGGATAGGACTAAAGAATACAGGAGACCCACGATGATCCTTGCACTTCAAGCCGCCTATGGGCGCATCTACAACACGCTGACCAGGATCACGCCAGCATCCTGGTTGTTCAACTTCCTGGGCGGGCTGATCGTGGCCAAGCCCGAGGAGATGCAGCAGGCACCGGATTTCTGGTTGGACAACGAGGAGCGCCGGCTTCCCTCATCGAAAGACTACGGTCTTCCGAAGATCCAGATGCAGCAAGTCGCAAGCGAACACTTTCGTCGTGGCCTGCGAAAGGACATCGCCGTCCTGTCGACGATTGCCGCCATGATCCTGTGCTCGGTGATCTATATCGCAGCGCTCATTGGGATATGGGCCATCACTCCTGGTTCGGGGGCAATGCCCGTCTTCCCAGCCTCTACCAGCGTTCATCAGACAGCCGATGCGAACAAGCCCGCGGCCAAAGCTAACGGGCCGCAAATCACGGAAAAGAACTGCCAGCAGTTTCGCGCCAATCTGGCCAAGGTGGGGCCTGGGCTCCTTCAAAGCGACAAGCAGGTTCAGGCGTTTTCAACTGCCTGTGCAAACCAGCTCGGCATCTAACAACAGGGGAGCAACACGATGAGCATGAAGAAATTCGCTGGCTGGCTGCCGATCCAGGCCCGCCTGAACCAGGCCAAGGAATTTGCCCGCAGTGTCGCTAGCCGGCACGATGTGCCGACGCGGGTGCCGGCCTACGACGAGGACGGCAAGCCCGAGCTGGATGCGCAAGGCAAGCCGGTCATGGTTCCGGTTGCCGGCGACCTGCGCGATCTGCATGGCCGCTGGTGGGGCACGAAGGAAGGGCGGTCCCTGGCATCCGTGTTGCTGGTCGACGAAACCCTGCAAGGATCGCAGTCTGCTATCGCACCCGCATTGATGGCGCTGATGACCGTGCTGACAGTGCTGGCCACATCTTCCCTGGCTTTCGCCTGGACAGCGTCGGCGCACCCTTGGCTCATGAATATTGGCAAGGTGGTGGCTTACCTGTCGGGCGTCAGCATGCTGGGGTTGTTTATCGCGCTGTGGTCCGCCATTGGCGCCAAGGGCAACCGCATGGTGCTGGCTGGCGCGGTGCTCGTGCCTGCGTTTGGGCTGCTCCTGGACAAGTTCATGGGAGCCGGTTCCCAGGCTTCCCAGATCCTGGCGATGGGTGGTGGGCTCACGGGTGGATTGGTCAAGGTCGCGATCCCCGTGGCCGTGCTGGCGTTCGTCGCCTTCCTCTTCATCGGTAAGCGCGACACCACCAAGCAGTTCTTCCTGGGCACATTCAAGGTGATGGCGTTCTTCCTGATCACATCGACGATCGCCAGGATCCTGCTGCCCGTTTGGGCGCAACCGTTGTATTGGGCGTTCCTTGGGTGCTTGATGCCTGTGTGGTGGAACCACAAGCAGGAGCAAATGCGTGCGCTGCGCCTTCTGTATCAGAGCAATATTGGCATGGGCGATTTCAGGACCCTGGGCAACACGAACGCCGAGAAGCGGCAGCGCCAGGCCGAACAGGCGGAGAAGGACAAGTCCGGTTTCATCCCGCTGGGTGAAGCGCGAGGCGTGTTGACTGGCTACGGTGATGGGTTCTCGCCCGATGGAGGTCTGTTGATGGGGCTGTCCTGCCACGAGCTGCGCACCCACTTCCATGGCTTCGGCAAGACGGGTGGCGGCAAGACCTTCAACCTGTTCACCCCAATCATCCAGTGGTGGGCACGCCATGGGCATGGTGGTGTTCTGGTTCTGGACGGGAAGGGCGCTGCCGGCGACGACCTGCTGGGCAAGTTCATCGCCAAGCATGGGCTGGGCCATCGTGCCTTGCTGATCAAGCCTGGTATCCGCCTGGGCCTGATGGAAGGGTTGACCCCCAACGACTTCATCGACGCGATCTTTGACATCGGCGGAGCGCGAAACGAGGAACAGTCCCAGTCCGATAACGAGAAGTTCTTCATTACCCAGGCCCGCACCTTCGGCCTGTCGATCTCTCGCATGTTGTGGGCCTTGGTTGAGTATCAGCGCGGCAATCCGAACCGCACTTTCTTCCTGACCATTGATGGCGTGGATCGCTTGAAGATCGCACTCAAGCGCAAGGGTCCGGCGGGCGAGCAGATCCTGAACGCGGTGAAGGGGCTGGATGGCTTCAAGGCGGACCCGTTGATCCAGGACGCCGCTCGCTACATCGAGCACGACTTCTGGACGCAGCCCGATGACCAGGCCGGCGGCATCATCTCCACCTTCGACAACACCATCAAGGACTTGATGGCGCACCCAGAGCTTCGCGCTTGGGCCAGCATGGAAACGGGCGTGGATGTCACCATTCCCACCACTGGCGGCTTCGTCGCCGTGTCGCTGCCGGAGGTCAAGTATGGCCAGGCCGGCAAGCTGGTCCAGTCGCTGATCAAGCAGCGCTTGTTCATCAAGATCCGCCGTCGCGGCGACTACGACTGGCGTGCCGCGGGCGAGACCCCGGTGTTGTTCGCTGTGGACGAAAGCCAGGAGATGATCTCGAAGGCCGACCGCGATTTCCTGCCTCAGTCCCGCGGCCTGGGTGGCTATGCCGCTTACTTCACCCAGTCCTACGATGCTTACGAAAGCCGGATGGGCGACGCGGCAACTCGCGCGTTCCTGGACAACTTCCGCTCGCTGGCGGCTTTCGAGTCCAGCCCGAAGACCTACGAGTTCATCGGCGATGGGATGGGCAAGGGCAAGTTCATCTCCTGGAGGACCCCCAGCCAAGTCATCAACTTCATTGGCACGGCGCAGATGGTGGCCGGAAGCCCGCTGCATGATGAGAGCCGCGAGGACGCGAAGTTCATGCGCAAGCTCCGGCGCCGTGGTGCTGGTCACGTAATCATTCCCCGAGGCACGGCCCCCATGTCTATCCCGGGCCACTTCCGTAGTATCGAAGCGGCCATGCTGACCCACTCATATCACGACCCGGCGGACATGCAGGCCGACGCAGCCAGCCAGTTCACTTTCCTTGCCTCCGTGTCCGGAGAAGTGAAAGAGCGCCCACTGCTGATGCTGGAGGACTGCGCCAAGCATTTGAACAGTGAGCAGGACGCGTTGCTGTCGGTTCGTCGCGCAGGGGCGCAGCGGCATGACTTCGTGAGCTTCGAGACCCTGACGCCAGAGCAGATTAAGGAGAACGAGCAGCACTTCCATCGAGCCCTGATCTTCAATGGCCTGGTTCACACGCTCCAGCGCGACCTGGTCGAAGCACTGGGCCAGCGACCAGTTTCCGGTCACCTGCGCCGCATGACCGAGGCCTTGATCCACCTGGCGATGTTCGATGAAGACTTTGACGCACGCTACAAGGCGGGGGAGCTTTCGATAGACAAGATTCAGGCCTATGTCGATGAGAACTGGAAGCAGGATCGCGAGACCCGCCAGGTGTGGCGTGAGCGAGCCAGGAACGAACGAGAGGCTTTCATCGACCTGTATATGTATTTGGCAGACAGCGAAAAGGTCAAGCTTGACGCCTGATTGTGTGCCCCGTCCATTGACGGCGGGGCATAACGATCTAGATTGAAAGTGTCCCCACAGGAGAACGCGCATGTCCCTTGCAGAACTGATTGAGAAGCGCCGCCAGGCCCACCATGAGCAGGATCACAGCCAGGCCTACCCAGAGCACCAGCAGCACCAGCACCGGACGGCAGGTGCACAACACGCGCATGCCGAAAGCCAGAACCTGGATGAGCGCAAACAGCACCAGAAGCTGGAAGCCGAGTATCGCGCCAACAACCTGGGGGCGGGGCAGGCTACCGTAGAGCAGATGGAAAAGTGGAAGCAGGAGCAACAAGCCAAGCAGGCGCCCGAGCAGCGACTTGATGGCATGGCCGAGCGTGATTGGGAAGTTGCGGCGCACCGTGCCCAGAACCGGGACCGCACCAATCCTGACAACACCAACGTCATGCCCATGGAGAAGGCCAAGCTTCCGGATCTGAATGATCCGGCCGTGCTGAGCCAGGCCCCGGGGCAGGCCAAGCAGCAAGACGAGGCACAGCGGCGTGGGATCCGCCGCTGATCGAGACCAACAGAAAGGCCGGCATTTCGCCGGCCTTTTCTGCGTCTAGTCGCCCTGCATTTTCTGCCGTTCCTTCGTCAGCGCGATCGCTTCCTTGTAGTCGCGGGCCTTGCCGGACAGCAGCAGGTCCAGCGCCACCCAGTTGCGCATGTTGTAGTGGATCTTGCCCAGCGGCATCGGTTCGGCTGGTCGCATGGCCGGGCCCAGCGTGTAGACGAAGTGCGGCGCATCGGTTTTCGGCCAGCGCGGATCGACTTTGGGGAGATGGTCCGTGATCTGGACGCTCTCGATGAAGTGAACACTGCGAAACTTGCCTTGGTAGCGGAAGCCGATATAGGCCGGCGGAATGACGGGCCAACCATTGCCGCCTACCGGGTGAAAATATTTGCCTTGCTCCACCACGACATCGATCCAGGTCAGCGGGTTCTCCGGCCTGACCCGCGCGGTCGACAACGACACGACATAGGTCATGGTGTCGAAAAGGTTGGAAGTCATTCCGTATTCCTTCAGATGCTCGATGAGCTGGGCAAGCCACGCCCGTTCGATCGGGCTACGCGAGTGATCGTGGGCTCGCTTCGCTGCCGATTGCAGATCCGACCACGCCAGATGCTGCAGCGGCACGCCTTTCAGTGTTGATGGCTGGTGTCGGGCTGCCCAGTCGCTGCTGGCCGCCGACACCGACACCAGGCGCTTGTGCTGGGCACTGGAGGCGAGCAGGCGCGGCAGGTAGCGCTCCAGTTGACCCTGGGTAGGCACCCGCCAGCCCAGCTTGGCTTCGAAGATGGCGTGCAGCGTGGTGCCAGCCGTCAGCTCCAGATCGGTAAAGCCGCGGTCCTCGGCAAATACCTGGCTGGCCACGACCAGTTCCAGCGCGGGATCCATGCCCAGCATGGTCAGCAGCTCGCGACGCAGCGAGGGGCACTGGTCCAGGCACCAGCCAAACGCTGCCGTGCCCGCATTCTCATCGCATCCGGCCAGCCCAAAGCAGCTGGCTGGCGTCTGGCCCCTGATCAGCATCGCTCCCCCTTGAAGCCGATGATAAGACAAGGGCCCCGGATGGGGCCCTTGTTGCTGGATGACCGGTCCAGCGGCTGGCGAGGTTGGGGGAGGGAAGGAACCACCTGGCCAGTCTTTCGTGCCTCGCAGGGACCCACCGAGCTAAGGCACGCGGTCAAACCGCTTAGTGGCCTCCGATCCGGATGGCGCCACCGACCACAGGCTTGTTGCCTCCACCGAACGAGGCGCCCAGGCTGACGCTAACCCGATCGTTGATCCGGCGCGACCAGCCCACGGCCATGGCCGCCTGACTGCCTGACATACCCACGCCGACCGTCATGCCACCTTCGCCAGGCGTGGCCGCCATCATCGTCATGGCGCCCATCTGCGCGCCCAGTCCGTCCATGCGCTTGTTGGTGCGATCGAAGCGGTTGTTGATCTCGGTCCAGCGGTCGTCCCACTGCTGCTGCAGGTTCCACAATTGACCACCGTTGACCGCATCGGTGCTGCCTTGCTCGATGCGACCGTTGGCAACGCTCGTGATCCGCTGGCCACCCGCATCGATGCCATCGCGTGTCATCGAGGGGCCACCCTGGATCGAGACGCCATCACCATTGACCGTCGTGGCGCCGACCTTTACCGACCCTTTGTCGGACAGCTCGACATTGTCCGAAAGGCTAGCGGTTTGGGTGCCATCCTCATTGTCGGCCAGCTCGATGTTGGAGCCCTTCTTGAGCTTGTTTGTGCCGCCATCCTTGCCATCGACGCCGTCGCGGCCGTCCTTGCCATCGGCGCCTTGGAGGGAGGCCAGCCACTCTTCCTCGGTTCCCTCGAAGCCACTCTCGACGGCTACCTGGTAAGCGCTAGCGCCGTCCTGGCCATCACTTCCGGCAGGACCCGCAGGACCCGCAGGGCCTTGGGCGCCACCACCCGGCGGCAGCGCTTCAAGAGCGGCAACACGGCCATCCAGATCAGCAAGCGCGGAACCTACATCGGTATAGGTTGCACCCGATTGGAAGGTGTAGCTGGGGCCCATGAACGCACCGGTTGCTGGATCATAGCTCGCGCCACCACCGAACCAGGAGGCGGCGTTCGACAGCACTGACTGGGTCTGCGACACGCGAGTGTCGACGGCGCGCACCTGGCCCATGTTGGCCGCGTCCGTGTCGGCTTGGCCGTTCGCTACGCTGGTAATCCGCAGGTTGGCAGCATCAATGCCATTGCTGGTCATCGAAGGGCCGCCCAGGAGCGACACGCCATCACCGTCCACCGTGGTGGTCCCGACCTTCAGCGAGCCCTGATCGGACAGATGCACATCGTCGGAGAGGTTGGCGGTTTGCGTGCCGTCGCCGTTGTCGACAACCTCGATATTCGTGCCGGGATTGAGCTTGTTAGTGCCACCGCCTGGGCCAGCAGGCTTGTTGTCGATGGCTTTCAGTGCGTCATAGACCGTCGTGTAGGTGCCCGTCGAAAGGTCGTATGTGGGGCCCGTGTATGCGCCGGAGATAGGATCATAAGTAGCTCCACCGCCGAGCGTGCTGGTGATTGCTCCTACAGCAGGAATAACTTGTTGGACGATGACAGCATCATGATCCTGGGTGCCTGCACCAACATTTATGACCTGGCGGTAAATTGGTCCTTGGGAAGATCCGTTTCGGCGCGTGGAGACTGCGGAGTTGCCAACTGAAAACGCGTTGGAGCGTCCATTATTGTTGCTGTAGGAGCCGATCGAAATGCTACCGTCTGTCGCCACAGCAGATGTGCCGATTGCGATAGAGCGTTGCCAATCCGTGTTTTTCATGTTCGTGGCAAATGCGTCGTGGCCGATCGCGATCGCACCCATTTCTGCATGCGAGTTAATGCCAATGGCTGTGGATTTGTCGCCGTCGATGGCGGTATCCCCAATGCTGTCTGCAAAGGCGCCTTCGCCCAAGGCAACGCCGCCGAAGCGCACCCTCGCATTCTTGCCGATGGCCGTGCAGCTGTAGTAGCTACCCCCAACAGAGCAGGTTGCGCCATCGCCAATGGCAATGGCGCCATCTGAAAACGCGGATGCTCCTGTCCCCATCGTAATGATTGACGCCTGGGCACTTCCCGCGCCCAGGATCGCCAGCAGTGCCAGCGTCAACACTTTCGTCTTCATCACTTGGTGCTCCTATTGATCGAGTTGAGGAAGGCCGTGGTGCGCTCCTTGGAGCACACGATCACCGGCGAATAGATGCGGGCTTTGTCTTTCAGGGCGGTAGGCACAGTCACCGGATCGGCGATTGCCTCCTTCAGTTCGAGGGTGGAGCCCGCGTAAGGGATGGATGCGGCGTAGATGCCTGCCGCGTTCGTCTTGCTCTTGAACACCTGGCCGTTGGTCGAGGTCAGCGTGATGTTCACGCCTGCTCGCGGCCCGCCAGCCCAGACGGCGCCGCGGATCTCGCACTTGTTCCCCTCGACCAGGGCCAGCGGCTGCTTGGCCAGCTGGTAGGCCATGGGTGGGGCGACGATGTCGACTTCAGCGGCAAACGCTGATGCGGCAGCAAGCAGAATCGAAATCGCAGGGGTTGCAACGAACACAACCATCCTGGACTTACTTTCGGGTTCAAATAATGTGGAGAAGAACTTGCTCATGTCTCGTGTCTCGGCGGGGGTCTACTAACAGGACTAAGGCCAACCGGCCCGCTGTCAAGACCGGCGGCAAATGAAAGCCCAGATGCGCCAGATGAGCTTCCGGGAATGGTGGCGGGGCCAGGACCATCGAAGGCTCCAAGAGAGCAATCGATGGCGGAAGGAGGCTTGGCGATAGGGATTGCAGACGATCCCAGGTGGCTTCGCGAATACTCGCCAGCCGTGCGCAACAGCAGCAAGCCGCCATGCCCGCTCATGATCCGAGGCCTGGGCCTGGGTTCCATGGCATACGCCGAGGGGAACGAACTTGAAGTGCTGATACCAGCCGCCTGACGGCAGGCGGTGTTGCGCTTCCCGCTGCTTGGGATCGACGGTCTGGCCGATGTAGCAGAAGCCACCGGAAAACAGCAACGCGTAGAGCACCCGGTCCCGGGCGTGATATTTCTGGCTGCGGTTCCAACGAGGCATGGCATTCCAGGGGCGATTTCACAACAGGTAGCCCATACCGGCCCGCTGTCAAGCTGGACAGCCGGCCGGACGGCCTTACCTTTTCTGGAATGAGCACTCCGAACCTTTGGGTAGCAGCAGCCGCTACCAGCGACATCGACCGTCTGCGCTCACTGCTTCGAGCGCACATCCCTGTGGATCCGCAGGCGTTGACTATCGCCGTCGCACGAGACGACAGCGAGGCTGCCGAGATCCTGCTGTTTGCTGGGGCAGATCCCGACCGGGTGGAGGTCGACGATGGCGCGTGATATCTACACCCCCGAGGAGGCCGGGCATGCGGCGGCCAGTGAAGTCGTCCGTCGCTGGGACCAGGCACTGGTGTTCGGTCCGGTTGCCGGCATCGCGGTCATGGCGCTGGCCATGCTCTTGCTGTGGTTGGTTGGCACCACGCCCACGATGGGGCGGTGGGATGCCGTGGAGCACGGACTAGGCGCGTTGCGCTATGCGGCCACGCGTGCGGACATGGACTGGCTTCCCTGGGGCGAGCTCAAGCGAGACAGCGGCGCGCTCTGGCGCCTGACTGTAGCCACGCTGCTGGGCACGGGCATCGGCTGGTGGATCGGCGTGCTGGCAGCCCGGCCCATGTCGCGGCTGCGGCACATCGAGGGTCCGCGTCTGCTGGAGGGCAAGGAAGCCATCAAGGCTGCGAAGCGGCGCTGTGCGAAAGATGGCTGGATGCGCTTGCATCCACTGCTGAACCTGCCCAAGAAACACTGGACACGGCACGCGCTGGTTGCCGGAAGCCCCGGCAGTGGCAAGACGCAGATCCTATGGCCTTTGGTTCGGCAGCTTGCGGAGATGGGCAGCCACGGGCGCAAGGCCATCATCCTGGATGTCAAAGGGGACTGGACCGCAGCTTTGCCCGAGGCTGCGCTGATCAATCCCTGGGACAAGCGTAGCTATGTGTGGAATATCGCCGCGGACTTGAACACCAGCCAGGCAATCCAGGTATTCGCCCAGTCGCTGATCCCGAGCAAAGAGGGGGATTTCTGGTCGGCCGCAAGCCAGCAGATCGTGTCGGGAGTCATCCACCAGCTGGCGCACGATCGGCAGCACCATGGCAAGCCGTGGGGCTGGCCGGAGCTGGCCGCATCCCTGGTCATGGATCCCTACGAGCTCAAGGACCTGCTGCTCCAGCACTACCCTCCCGGGGCGCGCCTGATGGAGGATCCTTCCAGCACGACCGCGCTCAATATCCTGCAGACGGTCGTGGCCCACACGCAGATCGTCCAGCAGCTTGCCATCGCCTGGGGAGGCGAGGGCAGGAAGAAGATCAGCTTCCGCCGCTGGGCTCGCGACGACTACCAGGGCCGCCGGCAGATCATCCTGGCCGAAGGTCCGGATAGCGACATGACCAGCCGATATATCGCGGCCATCTTGAACACGCTGATCCCGAACATCGTCTCACCCGCGCTCCCCGACAACGAGGAGGGCCGCACCCTTGCATTCGTGCTCGATGAGTTCGCAAGCGTCGGCAAGCTCAATATCGGGCCATTGATCGAGATCGGCCGCTCAAAGGGCTGCATGGTCATCCTCGGGTTCCAGGCCCTGGACCAGATCAAGGCCCGCTACGGCAACGACTTCGCCAACGGCCTGATGTCCATGGTCAGCACACACATCGTTTGCCAGACCGCACTGGGCGAGACCCAGAACACCTTGGCCAACCTGTTCGGGCGTCGGCGGGTGGCCCTGACCAACAACACCCGCAGCGGCAATGGCTGGAGCGTTGGCCAGCATGAGGAGCAGCGTCAGGTGGTCCCTCCCAGCTACATCGGCCAGGAGCTGGGTGTCGATCGCCGCGGCAAGAATTTCTGGATCAAGGCCATCGTTTCGATCGGCCGAGACCCCATGGTGCTCAGGTTTACCGGGGAAGCCATGCCACGGCTGCGCGAGCCATTCGTTCCCGCTGCCTGGACCCGCGGCGTGCCCAAGCGTGAGCGTGTGGAGAAGCAGGAGGATGCCGAGACGACACCGTCGCGCCTGGCCATGAAGCCGAAGGCAGTCGGCGAGAAGCCGCGCACCATCGAACCCGAGGATCGGCTGGCCGAACTGGCCAAGAAACATGGGCTGCGGCCTTGACAGTGGATTAGCACGAACTAGCGTGGAAGTGGGGCCGTTTTCGGGAGAGTGTCATGCCGTGCTTCATTGAAGAGATCCGTGCAACCGACATTCGCGACTGGGGTCTGGTGTCAGAGGACACCATCGACATCGAGGATCTGGACGACATCGAGGCCCTGCTGGAGGGCGTCGATGAGGATGGGGTGGCCCAGTGAACCCCGCCATCCGCAAGCACACCGAAGCCCTGGCCGATGTCTTCATCCGGGGCCTACAGGACGGTAGCAGCCACTACCTGAAACCCTGGGACGCGGGCGATATTCCGCCGCTGTCCTACAACCCTGTGTCCGGGGCTCACTACCGCGGCGGCAACCAGTTCGCGCTGATGATCGCCGAGTGGCGCATGCAGCAGCTGGACCAGAACCCGCTGGGCGACCGTCGGTGGATGACCTACAAGCAGGCGGCCAGCGTCGGTGCTCAGGTCAAGCGCGGCGCCAAGTCGCAGATGCTTGTGGCCTACAAGGAGATAGAGGACAAACGAGCAGTGGAGGAAGGGCAGGAAGCAGAAGCGCCGCGGCGCCTGGTGGCCTTCCCGTTCTTCGTCTTCCATGCCACCCAGATCGACGGACTGCCGCCGCCCCAGGTCTTCCAACAGCGACCAATGGACGAGCGGCTGCAGGAAGCCCAGGCCATCGTCGACGGGCTTGGCGTGCCAATCCTGTCCGGCGCAACGCAGGCCTGCTATGTGCCCAGCAAGGACCGGATCCTGATGCCCGAGCGCGAGGCTTTCCGCGACGATCCCAGCTGGATGGCCACGCTGCTTCACGAGTGCGCCCATGCCACCGGTCATGAAAGCAGGCTCAACCGCAAGTTTTCGTTCGATCGCCAGGGCGAGGAATACGCCCGAGAGGAGCTACGGGCTGAAATGTCGAGCTTCGACATGTGCCGGCGCCTGGGCGTGCCATACGACCCCAGCCAGCACATCGCCTATGTCAATTCCTGGATCGATCTGCTGCGCAAGGATCCAGCCGAGCTGATGCGCGCGGCGGCCGATAGCGGCAAGATCCTGAAGTTCCTGAAGGTGCCCGAGCTTGAGATCGAGAAGATCCCCACGATCGAGCAGGCCAAGGAACAGCAACAGGAGCAGACACCCCAGGCCCAGGAGATCGAGAAGCCCCGGTCGCGCAAGCGCGGCAGATCCCGGGAGATCACACTCTAAAGATTGACAGCGGGCCGGATGGGGCTTTGATGGAGATGAACCCACCCCAGGAAACCTGGCCCCATGCTGCGCACAACGCTACTCAATGGCCGCGGCGAGGATGTGCGCACCGGCGCCAATGTCCTGGAGTATCTGAAGGCCACCGAGTATTACCTGGGAAAGGATGGCGAGGCGCTGTCTTCCAGCCAGTGGCTCGGTATGGGCGCGGTATCCCTTGGCCTGGAGGGCGAAGTCGATATCCAGGTCATGGAGCAGCTGGCCCATGGCTTCGGACCGAAGGGACAACGGCTGCGTCAGAACTCAGGCGACAACACCCGCGTCGGCCACGACTTCACATTCTCACCGATCAAACATTTCTCGCATGAGTATTCGGTGCGTGATCACCAGCAGCGCGACAAGCTGCTGGCCACGCATCATGAAGCCGTCGACGCAGCCCTGGACTGGTTGTCCACCCAGGCGCGCGTGCGCACGGGTAAGGCAGGACTGGGCGAGCAGCTGGAGACACGCGGACTGGTCGCATCTCGGCACACCCACTTCGGATCCCGAGAGCTGGATCCACAGGTTCACTCCCATGCCCTGATCTACAACTGCGCGCAAGGTTCCGACGGCAAGTGGCGCGCCCTGCACGCCGACTACATGTGCGATGCCACGAGAGCGGCTGGTGCGCTCTATCGCGCAGAGCACGCCTGGCAGCTGCGCAAGCTGGGCTACGGGATCATCAAGGACCGCGAGCTGGATGCCGACGGCCGGGAGACCGGCGATGTCTACTTCAAGATTGCCGGCATCGACCAGGCACTGGTTGATCGGATCTCCACGCGTCGCAAGCAGATCCAGGAGCACATCGCCGAGCATGGCGGCACCTTCGACCAGGCGGCGCTGGCCACGCGCAAGCACAAGGACGAGCCCACCTATGGTGAGCTGGTCAAGATGTGGGAGCAGTCGCTGAAGGAAGCCCAGGAAAAGGATCCCAGCCTCAAGGTGCCGACGCTGGAAGAGCTGCACAGCAAGGCCTGCATCCTGGGCGAGCCCATCACCGACGACGAGATCCTGCGCAGGCTCCACACGCACGAGGCCAGCTTCACCAAGCACGATCTGATCGAGCGCATGGCACTCGAACATGTGGGGCAGAAGGACGCCAAGGCGGTGCTGCAGGAGGTCGACGACTTCCTCAAGCGCGCCCCCGTGGTGGAACTGACCAACCACCAGGATCCGAAGCTGATGCCAGGGGAGGTGAAGTATGCCGCCCAGTGGATGCTCGACATGGAGCAGGAGATCGGCAATCGAGGTCGGGAACGGTTGAACGACACCGTTGTGATGGTCTCGCCGGAAACGGTCGAAGAAGCAGTTTCGCAGGTCGAGAAAAAGAACGGCTTCAAGCTCTCCCAGGAGCAAATTGATGTGGCGCTCCACCAGTGCGCCGAAACCGGCGGCACGGCTATCGTGTCCGGCCGCGCCGGCACGGGTAAGACCACGACTTCAGAAGTTGCCGTGCTCGCCTGGCGCCTGCATGGCCAGGAGGTGCTGGGCGTGTCTACCGGATGGGACGCGGCGAAGAAGCTGGAGGCCGAGGCCGGCATCCCCTCGTTTTCGGCAGAGAAGCTGCTGTGGGACCTGGACCAGGGCAACACGCAGCTCAACAATCGCCATGTGCTGATCTTCGACGAGGCCGGCATGGCTGGCACCCAGATCATCCATCGGCTCCAGACCTACACCGATGCTGCCGGTGCCAAGCTGGTGCTGCAGGGCGACAAGCACCAGCTCCAGCCGGTGTCCGCCGGCAAACCTTTCGACCTGCTGACCAAGGCCGTGGGGCACAAGGAGCTGACCGACATTCGCCGGCAGAAGGCGCAGGACGATCGCGAGCTGGCCGGGCTGATGTATAGCGATGCCCCAGACCTGGGCCAGCAGATCCTGGCCAAGCTCGATAGCCAGAACAGGATCCACCGGGCGGAGTTTCGCAAGCAGGCGGCCGAGCAGCTGGCCGACGACTACATGGCCGCGCCCGAGCTTCCGCGCGACAAGCTGGCGATCGGTGGCACGCGCGCCGATGTGCGCATGCTCAACAATGCAATCCGGGACCGGCGTAAGGCCACAGGTGAGCTCGGCCAGAAGGAGGTCAGCTTCCAGGCCAAGGCCGATGGCACCTGGCAGGAGCTGACTGTGGCCGAGGGCGAACGCATCCGCTTCACGGCCCGGGACAAGTCGATGAAGGTAGTGAACGGCTTCCAGGGCGTCGTCCAAAAGATCGAGCCTGGGCGGCAGGACAGCCACCGCCTGACCGTGCGGCTGGAGAGCGACATCCCCAGCCAGGACGGGCGGTTAGTCCAGTTCGACACAGCTGACTACCGGTCGCTGACCCACGCCTACGCCATGACCGTCCACAAGAGCCAGGGGCAGGGCAAGGCCAAGGTGTTCCACCTGGCCAGCCCGGAGATGGCCGACCGCCATCTGCAGCTGGTGGCGTTCACCCGCACCAAGGAGGACTACCGTCTCTATGGCTCGGAGAGCGATATCGAGCGCTTGGCACCGAAGATCCAGGACAACTACAAGCGCAACGCCTCGGACCTCGTGGCACAAATCCAGAATATGACCGTGCGCCCGCTGGACGAGCGAGAAAAGCGCCAGGTCGAGGGCTTCAAGAAGCTGCTGGATGAGCGACGCAGGCAGGTCCGCGGCAAGGGGCGGGCGGTAGGCAGATAACCTTCAGACTTCGCGATCCTGCGTGCGTGTGTGAACCAGAACTTGGGACAACTCGGGATGGTTGGCTGTAGCCCATTTGTAGCCCACGCTCCTGAATGCAGAACGAGAAAATGTTGTTAGAGCTCGCAAAAAGCCGCAAAAGCGCAAATTCACACATCTAATGGCGCATCAGGGGGGTGTGCTGGCTGGAATCGGAAGGGGCGGGGGCCATGGGGTGGTGACGGTGAGCCAATAAGCGCAGTTTCGCATGTCCGCCACCCGCTGCCCAATCCGTCATCGTGTTGTCATCTTTATCGGATGCAATAGAGCCGTCACGAAAGCGTCACGGTACCCGAACATGCAAAAGCGCGTCCTGGTGGTCGAAGACGAGGCGGCGATCCGCGACATGATCGTCTTCGCCCTGCGCAAGGCAGACATCGAGGTGGAGCACGCCGCCGATGCACACGCGGCGCTGGTTGCGATCGCGGATGCGCCGCCGGATTTGATCCTGCTGGACTGGATGCTCCCCGGCATGTCCGGCCTTGAGCTGGCCCGGCGCCTGCGCGGCGAGGAGGGCGGCGCCGAGGTGCCGATCATCATGCTGACCGCGCGCGGCGAGGAAGCCGACCGCGTCAGCGGGCTGGAGGCGGGCGTCGATGATTACGTGGTCAAGCCGTTCTCGACCCGCGAGCTGGTCGCGCGCATCCGCGCGGTGCTGCGCCGCAGCCAGGCCGACGCCGACGACGGTTCGATCCAGGTCGGCGGCCTGCGTATCGACGGCCCGGCGCACCGCGTGTTCGCGGGCGACGCCGAGATCAAGGCTGGCCCGACCGAATACCGGTTGCTGCATTTCTTCATGACCCACGCCGACCGCGTCTATTCGCGCGCGCGGCTGCTGGACCAGGTCTGGGGCGGCAGCGTGTACGTGGAGGAGCGCACCGTGGACGTGCATATCCGGCGCCTGCGCAAGCTGCTCGAACCGCACGGCCTGGCGCACATGGTGCAGACCGTGCGCGGCACCGGCTACCGCTTCTCGGAGGCGTGAGCGGGGGCAACGCCAGTCGGATCGGCGTTGCCTTGGTCAGATCGTCCGTTCAGGGCTCCGAAACACCATGCGTGTCGTCACGCTTGTCCCGGGTCGGCAGGTTGTCGTCGCCGTGGACGAGGAACCAGACGTTCTCGGCGATGTTGGTGGCGTGGTCACCGATGCGTTCGATGTTCTTGGCCATGAACAGCAGGTGGGTGCAGGGCGTGATGCTGTGCGCGTCTTCCATCATGTAGGTCAGCAGTTCGCGGAACAGGCCGGTGTAGAGCACGTCGAGTTCGGCGTCGCGTTCGCGGACGCGCTGTGCGGCCTGGGCGTCGCCGTCGCGGTAGGCGGCCAGCACGTCGCGGGTCTGGCGCGCGGCCAGCGTGCCCAGCGCGCGCAGGCCGCGGGTGGGTTGCAGCGGCGGGGTGCGGTTCAGCGCCATCGAGCGCTTGGCGAGGTTGGCCGCGTAGTCGCCGATGCGCTCGATGTCGGAGGCGATCCGCAGGGCGGCCAGGATCTGGCGCAGGTCGCGCGCCAGCGGGCCGCGCAGGGCCAGCTTCATGACGTCGTTGCTGACCTCGTGTTCGAGCGCGTCGATCGCGCGGTCGCCGGCGATGATGCGTTCGGCGGCGCGGTCGTTGCGGCGGTCGATGACGTCGAGCGCGGCGTCGAGCTGGGCGGCGGCCATTTCGCCCATGCGCAGGATTTCGTCGAGCAGGCGTCGCTGCTCCTCGTCGTGGCTCTTGACGATGTGGCCGTGCTGTTCGTTCACGCGTTTGCTCCTTTCTTCCCGTTGCGGACGCGGCGGCCGGAGTTCACCCGAATCGCCCGGTGATGTAGTCCTCGGTCTGCTGCTTGCCGGGATTGGAGAAGATCGTCCCGGTGTCCGCGTGTTCGATCAGCTCGCCCAGGTACATGAAGGCGGTGAAGTCGGACACGCGCGCGGCCTGCTGCATGTTGTGGGTGACGATGACGATGGTGTAGTCGCGCTTGAGTTCCTCGATCAACTGCTCGATCTTGCTGGTGGAGATCGGGTCCAGCGCCGAGGTCGGCTCGTCGAGCAGCAGCACGTCGGGGCGCAGCGCCACCGCGCGCGCGATGCACAGGCGCTGCTGCTGGCCGCCGGACAGGCCCAGCGCGTTCTTCCCGAGCTTGTCCTTGACCTCGTCCCACAGCGCGGCCTGGGCCAGCGCGTGCTGCACCCGCGCGTCCAGTTCCGCGCGCGGCAGCCGCTCGTGGTGGCGGATGCCGTAGGCGACGTTTTCGTAAATGGTCATCGGGAACGGCACCGGCTTCTGGAACACCATGCCGACCTTGCTGCGCAGGCGGTTCATCGAATACGTCGGCGCCAGGATGTTCTCGCCGTCGAGCAGCACCTGTCCCTCGGCGCGCAGTTTCGGATACAGCGCGTAGATGCGGTTGAACACCCGCAGCAGGGTGGATTTTCCGCAGCCGGACGGCCCGATCAGTGCCGTCACCTGTTTTTCCGGAATCTCCAGGTCGATGTGCCTGACGGCGTGGAACTGGTCGTACCAGAAGTCGAGGCCGCGCGCCGACATCTTGACGGGCGGCTGGGCAACCGCGGCCATCGGGCGCTTGGTTGGCGTGATGGCAATGGGTGCATCGTTCATGGACGGTGTCCGGTCGGGGAACAGGGGCGTGGTGACGTGGGATGGGCCGTTTTCGCGAACCCGCGAAACATGGGCCAGTGCGGTGTCAGTCATGGGCGGCTCGTTTGCGCAACAGGAACAGGCGCGCCAGCAGGCTGGCCGCCAGCACGAACAAGGTGGTCAGCAGCGCACCGGCCCACGCCAGCTGCTCCCAGTTCTCGTAGCCGGAGCCGGCGAACTTGTACATCACCAGCGGCACCGCGCTCATCGCGCCGGTCGGCTTGAGGCTGAAGAATTCGTTGCCGAACGCGGTGAACAGCAGCGGCGCGGTCTCGCCGGCGATCCGCGCCAGCGCCAGCAGCACGCCGGTGAGGATGCCGGGCAGGGCGCTGCGGTACAGCACCTGCATCGTGACCTTCCACTGCGGGATGCCCAGTGACAGCGCCGCCTCGCGCATCTGCACCGGCACCAGCCGCAGCATCTCGTCGGTGGTGCGCACCACCACCGGCAGCACGATGAAGGCTAGCGCCAGCGCGCCGGCGATGGCCGAGAACCGGCCGTTGGTCGTCATCACGAAGGCGGCATAGACGAACAGGCCGAGCACGATGGACGGCGCCGACAGCAGGATGTCGTTGACGAAGCGCACGACGGTGCCGAGCTTGCCGCGATCGCCCAGTTCGGCGAGCCAGGTGCCGGCGGCGATTCCCAGCGGTGTTCCGAGCGCAATGCCCATGCCGCACATCAGCAGGCTGCCGACGATCGCGTTGCGCAGGCCGCCGGCTTCCATCGGCGGGGGCTGGTCCTGGGTGAACAGGGCGAGGTTGAAATTGGCCAGGCCCTTGGCCAGCAGCGTCCACAGGATCCAGCCCAGGGCGGCCAGCCCGACCAGCGCGGCGACGCAGGCCAGTCCGATGGCCACGGCATTGGCGATGCGGCGGCGGCGATACAGCGCGGCGGACACGGTGCTCATGCGTTGCCCTCCTTGCGCGACAGCCTGGTCAGCATCAGCCGTGCCAGCGCCAGCACCACGAAGGTGACGAGGAACAGCACGAAGCCGAGCAGCAGCAGGGCGGCGCGGTAGGTTTCGGTGGCCTCGCCGAAGTCGTTGGCGATCAACGCGGCGATCGTGGTGGACGGCTCCAGCAGCGAAGCGGTGAAGGCGACGCTGTTGCCGATCACGAAGGTGACCGCCATGGTTTCCCCGAGCGCGCGACCGAGGCCGAGGAAGATGCCGCCGATCACCGCCGAGCGGGTGTAGGGCAGCACGATGTCGCGGCTCACTTCCCAGCGCGTCGCGCCCAGCGCGTAGGCGGATTCCTTGAGCCGCGTCGGCACGGTATTGAACACTTCGCGCATGGTCGCGGCGATGAAGGGGATCACCATGATCGACAGCACCAGCCCGGCGGTGAGCATGCCGATGCCGATGGGCGGGCCGCGGAACAGCGTGCCGATCACCGGCAACGGGCCGAGGTGCGCATCCAGCCACGGGAACAGGTTTTCGCGCATCACCGGCATCAGTACGAAGAAACCCCACATGCCGTAGATGATCGAAGGGATGCCGGCCAGCAGTTCGATGGCGGCGCCGACCGGCGCGCGCAGCCAGCGCGGCGCGATTTCGGTGAGGAAAAAGGCGATGCCGAAACTCACCGGCACCGCGATCAGCATGGCGACCGCGGCCGTCACCAGGGTGCCGTAAATAGGCACCAGCGCGCCGTATCGGTCCTCGACCGGATTCCAGTCGCTGGTGAAGAAGAAGTCGAGGCCCATGTGCGCCAGCACGCTGCGCCCGCCCCACAGCATCGACAGCGCGGCGCCGGCCAGCGTCACCAGCACGAACACGGCGGTGGCGGTCAACAGCCAGCGGAACCAGGCGTCATGACGCGCATCGGCGGCGTCGCGGGGCACGGTGGTTGGCAGGGTTGCGGGTGTGGCGACGGCTGACATCATTTCGGCTCTACGGGTATTGCCCGCGGCCGCGGGCAATGGCGAAGAAGGCTGGCTGCGGCAGCAGTCGGTGCTGCCGCAGCCGGAGTGGAATCAACGCAGCTTCTGCTGTGCCCAGTAAGCCTCGACCTGGCGCACCACGGCGTCCGGCAAGGGCACATAGCCGAGCGCGGTGGCCGCGGCGTCGCCGTTGGCGTAGACCCAGCGGAAGTAGTCGATGGCCGCGCGCGTGCCCGGCTTGCCGTCCTTGCGCACCAGGATGAAATTGGTGGCGGTGATCGGCCACGCATTGGCGCCCGGCGCGTTGGTGACGATCAGATAGAAGTCCTTGCTCCCCGCCCAGTTGGCGCTGGTGGCGGCTTCGGCGAAGGAATCGTCGTTCGGCAGGACGTAGTTGCCGGCGGCGTTCTTCAGGCGCGGGTAGGCCAGCCGGTTCTGCACGGCGAACGCCAGTTCGACATAGCCAATGCTGCCGCGAATCTGCTTGATGTAGGCGGACACGCCCTCGTTGCCCTTGCCGCCGATGCCCGTCGGCCACTTCACCGTGGTGCCTTCGCCCACCTGCGCTTTCCAGGACGGGCTGACCTTGGACAGGTAATTGGTGAAGTTGAAGCTGGTGCCGGAACCGTCGGAACGGTGCACCACGGTGATCTTCAGCGCCGGCAGCGGCAGGCCGCGGTTGCTGGCGGCGATGCGCGGGTCGTTCCACATCGTGATTTTGCCGAGGAAGATGTCGGCCAGCACGTCCGGATCGAGCTTCATCGCGCCGGCGGCGACGCCGGGCAGGTTGAAGGCCGGCACCACGCCGCCGATCACCGACGGAAACTGCGCCAGACCCGAGCGCGCGAGTTCTTCCGGCGGCAACGGCTTGTCGGACGATCCGAAATCCACCGTGCCGGCCTTGATCTGGGCGATGCCGCCGCCGGAGCCGATCGACTGGTAGTTCACTTCCTTGCCGGTGGCGGCCTTGTAGTCGGACGCCCACTTGGACATGGCGGGATAGACGAAGGATGCGCCGGCGCCGGTGACGTCGGAAGCCATGGCCACGGAGGTGAGGCCCAGCGCCAGCGCGAATGCAACGAGACTGGATTTGAGGGACTGAATCACGAACGACTCCTGGGGGTGGGGAAGACGGCGGGGCAGGCCCGCCTCGCCGTGTATTCCAGCGTGTCCGGGTGACGCCAACACGACGATTCCATGACAGTTCCGTGACAGCCGTGGCCGCGATGCGCGGAAACCGAATCGCCAAATTTCCGACACGAAACCGCAACACGATTCCTGTGGAATGCGCCGCGGATGGGGCCGCCGGCGATGGGCCGCGCGCAGCCGCCATCCGGATCGCCAATTCCCCATCCGGAGTGACCCCATGCGTTCTGCACAACTGGCCGCCGCGATCGCGCTGGCCGTCGCAAGCTTCAGTTTCACCGCCGCCGCGCAAACGGCGCCCAGCGCCCAGGACATCGCCGAACTGAAGGCGCAGATCGCGGCACTGCAGGCCCAGGTCCAGAATCTGGAAGAGCGCAGCGATGCGCAGTCTGAAGTCAACGTCGCCCAGGCCGCCACCAACGAGCAACTGGACGATTTCTCCGCATTGCGGCGGCTGGTGAACGACACGAAAATCAGCGGCCGCCTGTATTACGACCTGACCCACATCGAAGACAGCAACCGGGGCGTGAAGACCGACAAGTCCGGCTTCGCCTTCGACATCAAGCGTTTCTACCTCGGCGTCGACCACAGGTTCAACGACCGCTGGTCGATGAACCTGACCACCGACTTCCAGTACTCGTCGGCGATCTCGTCCACCGAGATCTACATCAAGAAGGCCTATGTGCAGTACAAGCTGAGCGATGCCTTCGTGCTGCGCGCCGGCGCCGCCGACCTGCCGTGGGTGCCGTTCGCCGAGGGCTGGTACGGCATGCGCTACATCGAGAACACCCTCGCCGACCGGCTCAAGTTCGGCACCTCGGCCGATTGGGGCATCCACGCGAGCGGCAAGCTGGCCGGCGGTTCGCTGGAGTACGCGGTCGCGGCGCTGAACGGCAATGGCTACAAGAACCCCAGCCGCAGCCAGGGGCTGGATTTCGAAGGCCGTCTGAGTTTCTCGCCGACCAGTCGAACGGTGCTTGGCGTGGGCCTCTACACCGGCACGCTCGGCCGCGACAAGGAGACGACCCCCGCGCTGCACACCGCCAACCGCGTCAATTTCATGGCGGCGTACATGAACGGCAACACCCGTCTGGGCGTCGAGTATTTCCAGGCCAACAACTGGAACAACGTCGCCACCGTCGCCACCGACAAGGCCAGCGGCTGGTCGCTGTGGGGCAGCCATGGCCTTAATCAGGCCGGCGTCACCCTGTTCGCACGCTACGACAACAGCCACCCGAGCCGCACGCTGGATCCGACCTTGCGCGACACCTACTACAACCTCGGCGTGGAATGGCCGGTGGCGCCCGGCATCAAGCTCGCCACCGTGTACAAGCACACCGAGCAGCGCAACGCCTCGCGCACGCGGGATCTGCGAACCGACGAGTTCGGCATCTGGGGCGAGTTCAGATTTTGAGCGGGCTCAATGCGATGTTCCATGCGGGCGGTGGGCGAGAATCCGCCGCCTTCCGGTGATGCAGGAACGCTTCGGAAACGCAGGCAATATCGGCGCTAAACGCGGCGCGGCCGAGGCGTGGAACCCGGGCCGCGCTTTGCGTTGCCCATTGGTGTGCGCTACAAGACGGCTTCCGCTATTGGAGTTTGCCGTGGCCGTTCCTTCCGATGCCGAGTTGGATACGCTGTCTGCTGCGATCGGCCAGCGCCTGCTTGCCGCCAAGCAAATGCTGGTGACGGCCGAAAGCTGCACCGGCGGCTGGATCGCCAAGTGCATGACCGACATCCCCGGTTCGTCGGGCTGGTTCGATTGCGGCATGGCGGCCTACAGTTATGAGGCCAAGCAGGCGCTGCTGGGCGTGCGCCCGCAGACGCTGGAGCAGTTCGGCGCGGTCAGCCGCGAAACCGTGGTGGAAATGGTCAGCGGTGCACTGGTGCATTCGGGCGCGACGATCGCGGTGGCGGTGACCGGAATTGCCGGCCCCTCCGGCGGCAGCGACGACAAGCCGGTCGGTACGGTGTGGATCGGCTGGAAGCGGCGCGGCGGCTATGCCCACGCCGAAGTGTCTCATTTCGACGGTGATCGCGACACGGTACGTCGGCAGACGGTGGCGGCCGCGCTGCAGGGGCTGGAGCGGGTGCTGGACGCAAAGAATCCGTAATCCGCAATACGAGTGAGCCGGAGTCTGATGAAATGATCCGGTAGCATTTTCCGGCCCCCGGCCCCCGGCCCCCGGCCCCCGGCCCCCGGCCCCCGGTCCCCGGTCCCCGATCCCCGCAAATTGACACGCACATGCATTAGTAGTATTACTACTAACCATGAGCCTGACCGCCACCCAGCAAGCCATTCACGCTTTCCTCGCCGAACGCATCGAAGCCGATGGCTTCGCGCCCTCGCAGGCGGAAATCGCGCATGCCTTCGGATTCAGCGGCGTGCGCGCGGCGCAATACCACCTTGAGGCACTCGAAGCCGCCGGCGTGATCGAGCGCAGTCCAGGCCGCGCGCGCAGCCTGCGCCTGCTGCAGTGGCCGGATCGTCCGCATCAGCTCGATCTGCCGGCCAACGACGATGCGCTGCAACTGCCCGTGCTGGGGCAGGTGGCGGCCGGCGTGCCGATCGGCGCCGATATCGGCAGCGAGCAGGTGCTGCTGATGGATCGTGCGCTGTTCACGCCCACGCCCGATTACCTGCTCAAGGTCAAAGGCGATTCGATGCGCGACGAGGGCATCTTCGACGGCGACCTGATCGGCGTGCACCGCACCAATGAGGCGCGCAGTGGGCAGGTGGTGATTGCGCGGATCGACGACGAGATCACGGTCAAGCTGTTCAAGCCCGCGCGCGGGAAAATCCGCCTGCTGCCGCGCAATCCAGACTACGCGCCGATTGAGGTTCAGCCCGGCCAGGATTTTGCGATTGAAGGCTTGTACTGCGGACTGGTGCGGCCCCATGGCTGATTCCGCCGCTCGGATCGGGTGCAAATCCGACGTCGCACGCGGCGTATTCCGATTTTTAGATGCGCGTGGATGTGAGATTTTTTCGAAACGGGCAGATTGCGTCGCAGTCCGTGCGACAACCCCCAACTAATCTGTCCACGTACCGAAGTTACCCCTTCCAAACTTCCGCATTCCAAGGAGCACCGCAATGGACGAAAACAAGAAACGCGCGTTGGCCGCAGCCCTGACCCAGATCGAGCGTCAGTTCGGCAAAGGCTCGGTGATGCGCATGGGCGAGCGCGCCGTGGAAGCGGTGGAAACCATCGGCACCGGCTCGCTGATGCTCGACATCGCGCTCGGAATCGGCGGCCTGCCAAAAGGGCGCGTGGTCGAAATCTACGGCCCCGAGGCTTCCGGCAAGACCACGCTCACCCTGCAGACGATCGCCCAGTGTCAGAAAGCGGGAGGCACCTGCGCCTTCATCGACGCCGAGCATGCGCTGGATCCGGTCTATGCGCAGAAGCTTGGCGTGAACCTCGATGACCTGTACCTGTCGCAGCCCGACACCGGTGAGCAGGCGCTGGAAATCGCCGACATGCTGGTGCGCTCCAACGCCGTGGACATGGTGGTGATCGACTCGGTGGCCGCGCTCACGCCCAAGGCCGAAATCGAAGGCGAGATGGGCGATCAGCTGCCCGGCTTGCAGGCGCGGCTGATGAGCCAGGCGCTGCGCAAGCTGACCGGCAACATCAAGCGCAGCAACGCACTGGTGTTCTTTATCAACCAGCTGCGCATGAAGATCGGTGCGATGATGCCCGGTCAAAGTCCGGAGGTCACCACCGGCGGCAATGCGCTCAAGTTCTATGCCTCGGTACGGCTCGACATTCGCCGCATCGGCAGCATCAAGAAAGGCGACGAAATCATCGGCAACCAGACCCGCATCAAGGTGGTCAAGAACAAGCTGGCGCCGCCATTCAAGCAGGTCATCACGGAAATCCTCTATGGCGAGGGCATTTCGCGAGAAGGCGAACTGATCGAAATGGGCGTCACCGCCGGCATGGTCGAAAAATCCGGCGCCTGGTACAGCTACGACGGACAGCGGATCGGACAGGGCAAAGAAAACGCCCGCCAGTTCCTCAAGGAAAATCCGGAAGCGGCGGCCAAGCTTGAAGGATTGCTGCGCGAGAAATTCGTGCCCGAGGAAGCGTCGCGCGGCGATGCGGAAACCGCCGAAGCTTGATGCGAAGCTCGCTCTCCGTGCCGACGGGGAGCAGGTGTTGCGAGGGCGAAGCGGCAGGAGTAATCGCGCAATGGCGACCGACCGTAATTTCATCGAATACGTCCACGAACAGTCCGGGCTGGGAGATGCGCTGACGTTCCGGAAGATGTTTGGCGAGTATGGGCTGTACTTCGACGGCAGGATGCCGCTGGTAGCCGCGGACAATCGCCTGTTCCTCAAACCGACCCAAGCGGGGCGTGCGCTGGTGCCGCGGTTGGTTGAGGAGCCGTTCTATCCGGGGTCGGCGCTGTGGTTCGTGATCGACGAATGTATCGACGACAGCGACCTGCTGCAACGTCTGATTCGCGCCACCGCCGCCGAATTGCCCCTGCCTGCACCAAAGTCGGCGAAGAAGTCGAAGAAGTCGAGGAAGGCGACGAAGAAGTCGGAAAAGATCGCGGCAAAGAAGGCGCCCTGGAAGGAAGGGAAGTGACGCGGTCGGGCGACGGCGGCGAAACGGCGCCCTCGTCCGCGCCGGAGCGGCGCCGCCGCCAAGAGCCGTCGCCCACACAGCGTGCGCTGGGCCTGCTGGTGCGTCGCGAACATTCGGTCAGGGAGCTGCAGCGCAAGCTGGTTGCGCGTGGCGTGGAGGCTGATGAGGCGCAAACGGCCATCGGCAAGCTGACCGAACACGGCTGGCAGAGCGACGCCCGCTTTGCTGAATCCCTGCTGCGCAGCCGCGTGGCTTCCGGTTATGGCCCGCGCTGGATTCGCGCCGAGTTGGAAACCCACGGCCTCGGCAGCGAGATCATCACGGCAGCGATGGAGGATTTTACCGGCAACTGGGTCGAGATCGCGCGGGATCTGTTGCATCGCCGTCACCCGTTGGCGCTGGCTGGCGACCGTGACGTACAGCGCAAGGCGGCGGATTTTTTGCTGCGGCGCGGGTTCGGGATGGAGCACGTCCGCGCGGCGTTGGAATGACGGTGACGGGGATGACCAGCCCCTCAACCTGCCTTGCTGCGCTCGGCTGCCCCTCTCCCCGTTGGCGCCGGCCGAGGAAGGGACTGTGTGCGGTAGAAGTTGCAGGTCGGATCCGAGCTGATGCCGCCTTGCTTCGTGTGCTTTGGCCATACGCTACGAGCGTACATAACGGAGACTGTTTCGCGCAGACGGCAGGTGGACAAGCGCGGGTTCTGGACCATAACGCCCCCCTGCATGTCGATCGCCGGCCTGTCCGCGGCAAAGCGATCAAGCGTGGGTTTGGCGCCGTAGCACCATCCGAAGCCGCTAAAATGCGGGGATGAAGACCACTGCCGACCTCCGCCGCGATTTCCTCGAATTCTTTGCCGCCCGCGGCCACACCGTGGTGCCATCCGCACCGCTGGTGCCCGGCAACGACCCGACGCTGATGTTCACCAACTCCGGGATGGTGCAATTCAAGGATGTATTTCTGGGCGCCGAAAAGCGCAGCTACGTACGCGCGGTCGATGTCCAGCGCTGCCTGCGCGCCGGCGGCAAACACAACGATCTCGATCAGGTCGGCTACACCGCGCGCCACCACACCTTCTTCGAAATGCTCGGCAACTGGTCGTTCGGCGACTACTTCAAGAAGGAAGCCATCCTCTGGGCTTGGGAGTTGTTGACCGCAGTCTGGAAATTGCCGAAGGAGCGCCTGCTCGCCACCGTCTATCACAATGACGACGAGGCGTATGCCATCTGGCTCAACGAAGTCGGACTGCCGCCAGAGCGGATCATTCGCATCGGCGACAACAAAGGCGCGCCGTACGCGTCCGACAATTTCTGGCAGATGGCCGACACCGGCCCCTGCGGGCCGTGCAGCGAAATCTTCTTCGATCACGGGGAAGGGATTCCCGGCGGCCCGCCCGGTTCGCCGGACGAGGACGGCGACCGCTTCATCGAAATCTGGAACCTCGTGTTCATGCAGTTCGACCGTGCCGCAGACGGCACCCTCACGCCGTTGCCCGCACCTTGCGTGGACACCGGCATGGGCTTGGAGCGCATCGCCGCGATCCAGCAGCACGTTCACAGCAATTACGAAATCGACCTGTTCCAGATCCTGATCGGGCGCGCCGCGGAGCTGGTCGGCGTCAAGAACCTGTCCAGCAAATCGCTGCGGGTGATCGCCGACCACATTCGCGCCAGCGCGTTTTTGATCGTCGATGGGGTGCTGCCGTCCAACGAAGGGCGCGGCTACGTGCTGCGCCGGATCATCCGCCGCGCGCTGCGCCACGGCTGGATGCTGGGCATGCGCGAGCCGTTCTTCCACAAGCTGGTGGCGACCCTCGACGACCTGATGGGCGAGGCCTATCCGGTGCTGCGCGAGGGCCGTTCCACCGCCGAGCGTGCGCTGCTGGCCGAAGAGGAGCGCTTTGCCGAAACCCTGGATTCGGGCATGCGCATCTTCGAAGAGGTTGCCGCCAGATCCAGCGGAACCATTCCCGGCGGCGAGGCCTTCCGCCTGTACGACACCTACGGCTTCCCGCTCGACCTCACCCAGGACATGGCGCGCGAGCGCGGCATGACGGTGGACGTGTCCGGCTTCGATGCGGCGATGGCGCACCAGAAAGAAACCGCGCGCGCCCACGGCAAGTTCGGCGGCGGGCTGCAGCTGCCGGCCGAGTTGATAGCCCAGCTCGAACCGACGCAGTTTCTCGGCTACGAATCGCTTGATGGCGACGGCCTGGCCGTCGTTGCCCTGCTCAAGGACGGCAAGCCGATCGAGTCGATCGCCGCCGGCGATGCCGCGGTGGTGCTGCTCGACGCCACCCCGTTCTATGCCGAATCCGGCGGTCAGGTTGGCGACATCGGCCTGCTGTCGGTCTCCGGCTCCGATTTCAATGTTGAGGACACCCTCAAGCTGGCCGGCCAGTTTCATGCCCATACCGGCAGGCTCGCCTCCGGCCACCTGCGCGTGGGCGACCGCGTGGAAGCGCGCGTCGACGCTGCGCGTCGCGGTGCCATCGTGCTCAACCATAGCGCCACCCACCTGCTGCACGCGGCGCTGCGCGGCGTGCTTGGAACCCACGTCAAGCAGAAGGGTTCGCTGGTCGCGCCGGATCACCTGCGCTTCGACTTCTCCCACTTCCAGCCGATGACGGCCGCGGAACTGGCCGAAGTCGAACGCCGCGTCAATGCCGAGGTGCGCGCCAATCACGCCGGCGAAGTGCGTCAGATGGGCATGCAAGAAGCGCTGGATTTCGGCGCGATGGCGCTGTTCGGCGAAAAATACGGCGAGCACGTGCGCGTGCTGCGCTTCGGTCCGACCTCGACCGAGTTGTGCGGCGGCACCCACGTCGGTCGCACCGGCGATATCGGCTTGTTCAAGATCGTCAGCGAAGGCGGCGTCTCGGCCGGCGTGCGCCGGATCGAGGCGGTCACCGGGCAGGGCGCGCTGGACCATGTGTTTGCGGAAGAAGCGCGTTTGCACGAGGCCACGCATTTGCTCGGTGGCGGTGCCACGGATCTGGTCGACAAGCTGCGCGCGCTGCTCGAACGCCAGAAGACGCTGGAGCACGATCTGGAAGCGCTCAAGTCCAAGGCGGCGGTCAGCGCGACTTCGGAGCTGATCAAACAGGCGCAGGACGTGGCCGGCATCAAGGTGCTGGCGGCGCGGCTGGAAGGTTTCGATGGCAAGTCGCTGCGCGAGGCGGTCGACCGTTTCAAGCAGCAGCTCGGTAATGCCGTGGTCGTACTGGCGGGCGTGCAGGACGGCAAGGCCGCGCTGGTTGCCGGCGTGTCGGGCGCGGCGTTGGGCAAGATCAAAGCCGGCGACGTGCTCGGCGATGTCGCCCGCAAGATCAACGGCAAGGGTGGCGGCCGTCCGGACATGGCGCAGGGCGGTGGGGAAGATGGCCCCGCGCTGGCGGCAGCACTTGATGGCGTTGCGGATTGGGTGCGGCAGAGATCGGAACAGGCCGTGCCGGAAGTGTGACCCGTACGGGTTGTTGTCAAGCAGGGGTGGCGGTTATCATCCCTGAATCGGACGTGACCGCGCGCACGCATTCGCTCGTGCAATTATCGGCGGCAAGGGAGTTGCGATGCTGATTCTGACCAGACGCGTAGGCGAGACCTTGATGATTGGCGATGCGATCACCGTGACCGTGCTCGGCGTCAAGGGCAATCAGGTGCGAATCGGCATCACCGCGCCCAAGGACGTCGCCGTCCACCGCGAAGAGATCTACCAGCGCATCCAGGGCGGCGGCGAAAAACCCGACTCTGCCGAAGGACAGACCGAATGAAGTTTGCCGGATACGCGCGCAGCCTGTATCCTTTCGCGCTCGCAGCAATGCGACCCGGAGACTTGCCCGAGAGGCTGAAGGGGCTCCCCTGCTAAGGGAGTATGGGGTCAAAAGCTCCATCGAGGGTTCGAATCCCTCAGTCTCCGCCAATTCGCATTGACGCAATACGCTGCAATGCATCACAATTGCGCTTCTGCGCCCGTAGCTCAGCTGGATAGAGCACCAGGCTACGAACTTGGGGGTCGGGAGTTCGAATCTCTCCGGGCGCACCACCAAAGACACGAGGCCAACGGTCAACCGTTGGCCTTTTGTTTGGGCGCATTTCGGCGTTGCGCGCTTCGAGCAGGACTCAGGCCGGACGCCGTGATGGGTGCAACACGAGGCGCGCCGGTTCGCCGCGTTCGATGGTGACCAGTGCGTGCTGTTCGAACCGCTTCAGAAGCCGGTCGTCGAAGTCGGGCGTCGTGTCGAAGGCAAGCAAGCTGTGCTCGGCGGGCCACTGGCCTGACGGGTCGCGATTTTCGGAATCCAGCGTCGCCAAGCCCGCCTGTCCCAGTTCGAATTGAAGCAACTGCTGGCGCAAGGCGTTGGCCGCCTCCGGCTGCGGCACACTGAACGGATTGCAGGCGGAGATGACGATCGCGCGCTGGGCGCCGCGTCGTTCAAGTTCGACGTCAAACATCGGACTTGGGGCATCGATGCGCAGAGTCAGGCCAAGCGCTCTGACGACGTAATTGGCTGCCAGATAGGCGGCAAGCAGCTCGGCAGCGAGCGCCGGTGGGGGCTGCACGGCCGCGCCGGGCAGATGCAGATCGAACTGGCGCAGCTGCGTGAGCGCGTGCAGATCGGGCACGCCGATGCCGGTGGGATCGCCGGCGACGTACAAGGTGACGTGCGGCGGCGCGTCGGGAATGGTCAGGCCGGAAGCCTTGGCCAGCGCGGCGCGGAATGTGGAAAACGCGGGCAGCTCGATATGCTCGATCAGGCTGGCGCAGGGCAGCGGATTGGCCCCGTCCAACTTGATCTTGCGCAGCACCGTTGCCTCCGCGCAGCGGCGAAAACGCCAGTCGAAGGTGGACGCCAGTGCGAGCAGATGCGCTTCGTCAAGTCGCGTGCGCAATGCGGCGCCCAGTTCTTGGTTGAGCAGGGTGACATGAAACTCGGGTTTGCGAAGCAGCACCGTTTCGCCCAGCCGCAGCGATGGCGCACAGGGCCAGTCGGCCCCGTCCGCAACGGGAAGCAGCAGCGCCTTGCCGAAGAAGGCGGGCGCGCAGTCGCGGGGTGTGGGCGGAACGGTCGTCATGCAGGCATTGTGACAAAGCGCAAGAACGGCCGTGCCTGCATGTCGATCCGGCGCATCGGCAAGCTACACTTTCGCGAAGAGTCTCGGTGGAGGTTGGCCATGGCACGCAAGCGCGGCGGCATTCCCCTGTACCTGCACATCACGCTGTTGGCGGTGGTGCTGGTGCTGGGCGCGGGCGAGATCCTGCTCAGGTTCAGCGATGTATTCCCGGGAGAGTCCGAGTTCTTCTTGCTGGTAGCATTGGCTGCGATCATCGCGCTGGTCATGTCGCGCCGGATCACCGCGCCGCTGCAACGCCTGGCCACCGAAGCGGAAGCGGTGCGCCGCTTCGATTTCACCGACCATCCGATCATCCGGTCCTCGGTGCGCGAGATCGACGAGCTGGGCTCGGCCTTCGACCTGATGCGCGATGCGGTTCGGCGCTTTTTGCGCATCAACCGGCGGCTGGTGACTGAAACCGATTTCGAAATGCTGCGGCCGTGGCTGCTGGACAAGCTGGTCGACATCGCCGAGGCGCGCGGCGGTGCGCTGTATCTGGCCGATGCCAGCGGCGCGCTGCGGGTGACCGCGCTTGATGTGGAAGGCAGCAAGGCCAAGCCGGCGCCCAACTTGCCGCCGCTCTCGCCAGAGGCGCTGCCCAAGCTGATGGAGCGCGCCTGCGCGGCGCAAAAGCCGGTCAGCGGACACTTGAGCGTGGAAGAACTGGCGACGCTGGGGCTGGATGCTGCGCTGGCCCAGCCCACCATGTTGGCGCTGCCGCTGCGTGATCGTCACGAGCAATTGCTGGGCATGCTGCTGCTGTTCAAGGATGAGGAAATCGGCGAGTCCGCCGCCAGCTTCATCGAGGCGCTGACCGCCAGCGCCGCCAGTTCGCTGGAAACCCAAGAGCTGGTCAAGGAGCAAAAGGCGCTGATCCAGGCGACCATCCGCATGCTTGCAGGCGCGATCGACGAAAAAAGCGCCTACACCGGCGGCCACTGCGCGCGCGTCCCGGAGCTGACCTTCATGCTGGCGCGCGCGGCCTGCGCGCAGGACAGCGGCCCGTATGCGGACTACCAACTCAGCGGCGATGCGTGGGAGCAGCTGCACATCGCGGCCTGGCTGCACGACTGCGGGAAAGTGATCACTCCCGAATACGTGGTCGACAAGGCCACCAAGCTGGAAACCGTCTACGACCGCATCCACGAAGTGCGCATGCGCTTCGAAGTGCTCAAGCGCGACGCCATGATCGACTATTGGAAAGCGGTGTCGGAAGGCGGCGACGAGGCCGCGCTGCGGCAGCGGCGCGATGCGGCGCTGGCTGAACTTGACGGTGCGTTTGCCTTCGTCGCGCGCTGCAACGTCGGCGGCGAATTCCTGCCGCCGGAGCAAAAGGATCGTCTGCGCGAAATCGGATCCAGACGCTGGCTGCGCACGCTCGACGACCGGCTGGGACTGTCGCGGGAAGAATCCGAGCGCATGCCGCAGCCGGCGCCGTCGCTTCCGGTCGAAGAGGCGCTGCTGGCCGACAAGCCCGAGCACCGCTTCGCGCGCCCCGACAACGAGCGCATCGCCGCCGACAACCGGTGGGGCTTCAAGATGGACGTGCCGGAGCTGCTCTACGACCGCGGCGAACTGCACAACCTGACCATCAGCCGCGGCACACTGACCGAAGAGGATCGCTACAAGATCAACCAGCACATCGTGCAGACCATCAAGATGCTCAGCGAACTGCCGTTGCCGCGACATCTGCGCGAGGTGCCGAAGATCGCCGGCGGCCACCACGAGAAGATGGACGGCACCGGCTATCCTTGCCGGTTGGACGTCAGCCAGCTCAGCCTCGAAGCGCGGATGATGGCGATCGCCGACATTTTCGAAGCGCTCACCGCGGTTGATCGCCCGTACAAGCCAGGGAAAACCCTGTCCGAAGCGGTCGGAATCATGAGCAAGATGTGCAAGGACAAACACATTGATCCGGAACTGTTCGCACTGTTCCTGCGTTCCGGCGTGTACCGCGAATATGCCGAACGCTTCCTGCGCCCGGAGCAGATCGATGCGGTCGATGTCGAAGCCCGTCTGGCCTGAATCCTCTCAAACTTCGACGCACACCCGGTTGCGGCCGGTGGCCTTGGCACGATAGAGCGCAGCATCGGCGGCGGCCATCAGCGGGCCGCGCGCCTGTCGGTCCGGCGCGAGACCGGCGATGCCGATGCTGATGGTGATCCGGTGCGGCTGGCCGCCCGGAACGAAATGCGTCGCTTCGATCGCGGCCCGCAGACGCTCGGCGGTCTGCGCGGCGTCTTCGAGCGAACACTCGGGGAACAACAGCGCGAATTCCTCGCCGCCGATCCGGGCCGCCACGTCGTCGCCGCGCGCGTGGCGGCGCACGGCCGCGCCGATTTCGCGCAGCACCTCGTCGCCGGCGATATGGCCGTAGCAGTCGTTGATGGGTTTGAACAGATCCACGTCGACGATGCACAGCGCCAGCGGCCGACCGTGGCGAACGGCGCGCGTGATTTCCTTGTCCGCCAACGCGCAGAAATGACGCCGGTTGAAAAGCTCGGTCAGCGGATCGTGGATCGCCAGCTGGTAGATTTCTTCGTGGTAGCGGGCTTCCACGCTGTTCTGGGCGATGAATTTGAGAATGGTCTCGCCAACCGTGATGCGATCGCCGTCATGCAGTTCGGCATCGCCATCGATCCGCGCATCGTTCAGCCGGGTGGGGTTGGTGGCGCCAAGGTCCGTCAGCAGATATCGCAATCCCTCGCGCCGAATGCGGCAGTGCTCGCGGGAAACGCTCTTGTGTTCGATCAGCAGGTCGGCATCCTGCATGCGGCCGACCAGGATCGGTTGATCGCGAATGTCGGTGCGCTTGCCGAGGCCTTCGCCGTGGATGACCACCACGCAGGCCGAACGCGGCGCAGGATGCATCGGCCCTTCGCTGAACAGGGTGCGCTGGGTCGTCTCCGCGGATGATTTCTCGTCGGCCATGGGATACGTTTGAAACCTTCGCGCGCAGTGTAGCCTGTTGTCGTGCGCGTGCAGACGCGGGGCGCGCCAGCGTCGGATTGGTTATCGAGGGATTTTGCGTGACAGGGAGTGGGGATGGTTCAGGGCAAGCAGGACGATCCGGAGCGCACCGAACTGCTGGGCACCCGCAGCTCGGCATCCTCCATTGAGGGCGAGGCCCTGCCGCAGGGCGCGCGCATTGGTCATTACCGAATCCTTGCCTTGATCGGCCGCGGCGGAATGGGCGAGGTCTACCGCGCCGAACAGCTGGAGCCGGTGCAGCGCGAGGTCGCGCTCAAGCTGGTGCGCGCGCGTCGGCTGGATGCGCGCCACGTGGCATATTTCGAGGTCGAGCGGCAGCTGCTGGCGCGGATGCGGCATCCGGCGATTGCCCAGATCTTCGATGCCGGCGCCACCCCCGACGGGCATCCGTATTTCGCGATGGAGTTCATCGCCGGCACCCCGATCACGACCTTCTGCGATGCCCATCGGCTGCCGCTGGCAGAGCGGGTGCGGCTGTTTATCCGCGTCTGCGAAGGCGTCCAGCACGCGCACCAAAAAGGCGTCATCCATCGTGATCTGAAGCCGGGCAATCTGCTGGTCGACAGGGTCGACGGGCGACCGTTGCCGAAGATCATCGATTTTGGAATCGCCACCGCGGCCGCTGGCGGGCAGGATGGGCCGGAAGTGGCCGGCACGCCCGATTACATGAGCCCGGAACAGGCGGGCGAGGATCCGTCGCTGGTCGATATCCGCAGCGACGTGTATGCGCTGGGCGTCGTGCTGAGCGAACTGCTGACCGGGCAGCGACCGACGGTGGTTGGCGAAACCGGAACCGACAGCGCGCGCACGCTGCGGCTGCCATCCCAGCAGATGTCGACCTTGCCGCCGGGCGAGGCCGCCCAGATCGCCACCGCTCGCGGCCAGAGCCTGCCGCACATGCAAAAGCTGCTGCGCGGAGAGCTCGACTGGGTCGTGGCCAGGGCGATGCGCTTCGATCGCGGCGAACGCTACCCGTCGGTCGCAGTCCTGGCCGAGGATCTGCAGCGCTTTCTCGATGGCTATCCGCTGGAGGCGGTTCCGCCCAGCCGCAGTTATGCCCTGCGCAAGTTCGCACAGCGCCATCGGACCGGAATCGCGGCAGCAAGCGTGGTCACGGTTGCGCTGCTCGGCGGGCTTGCGCTGTCGGTGTACGGATTGCTGCAGGCGCGCGCGCAGCGTGTGATCGTGCTGGAGCGCAGCGCCCAGCTGGAGCGGGTGGTGGCGTTCCAGCAGGCGATGCTGGAAAACGTCGATATCGAGAAAATGGGGCTGGACGTGGCTAATGGACTACGTGCGCAGATCGCCAAGCAGGCGCCGGAGGATATCGCTGGGTTCGATGCCACGTTGGCGCGTGCGAGCACCGCGGATCTGGCGCGCGGGCTGATCGACAGCAGCATTCTCGACAACGCCGAGCGCACCATCGCCAGCGATTTCAGGGACGATCCGGCGCTCGCAGCGGACTTGCGCGAATCGGTCGCGCACGTGCGCGACCGGCTGGGTTTGCCGCAGCAGGCCGCGCGTGGGTTTGCCGAAGTCGTCGCCTATCGCAGCCGCGCGCTGGGCCCCGATGCCTCCGGCACATTGACGGCACAAGATGCGTGGGCGCGAGCGCTGCTTGCTGCATCCGATGCAAAACAGGCGTCTGGCGTCGTCGAAGCAGCGCTGCGGCACTTGGGCCGGTTGCCGACAAACGACCCGCTGCGGATCCGTTTACGCGTGGATCAGGCCGACGTGGTCGCCGCGCAGGGCGACCGGCCGCGCGCGCGCAAGCTGCTGGAAGCGTTGCGTTCCGATGCGATCCGCCTTCGCGGCGAACGCGATCCGGCGACGATGGAGGTCACCGACCGGCTGGCCATCCTGCTGGGACGCATGGGCGAGCCCGAGGCCGGCCGTCGCCTGCTGGAAGCCTTGCTGCCGCTGCGCGCGCAGGTGTCGGGAAAGGACGCGCCGGACACGCTGTCCGCACGGCACAATCTGGCGGTGATGCGGATCATGACCGGCGATGCCGATGGCGCGGTGGCGCTGCAGCGCGAGCTGGTCGCTATCCAGACCCGACGGCTGGGCGCCGAACATCCGACTACGTTGTCCGAGCGCGGCAATCTGGCCGGAATGATCAGCGATGGCGGCAAACCGGCAGAAGCCATTCCGATCGAGCGCGACGTGCTGGAAGCGCAGTCGCGCGTGCTCGGCGCCGACCATCCACGCACGCTGCGTACCCGCCTCAATCTCGCCTCGTTTCTTGCGCGGGATCATAAGTACCCGGAAGCGCTGCGGTTGCAGCAGCAGGTGCTGGATGCGCGCACCCGTCTGCTCGGGCCGCGCCATCCGGACACCCTGTTCATCGCCATCAACCAGGCGATGACCCTGTACCAGTCGGGGCAGGCGGCGGCTTCTCTGGCGCAGTTTGCGCAAATTCTGCCGGTGGCGCGCGCCGTGCTCGGCGATCGCGACCGCCAGTTGCAGGGTGGTTATGACATCCGCGCGAAGGCCGCCGAAGACGTGGGCGACAAGGCGCTGGCGATCGCGTCCTATCGTGAATTGCTGACCCTGCGTGAGGCGGCGCTGGGGGTGCAGGACATAAAAACAATCGACGCGGCCTGGAATCTGGAGGGATTGCTGCGCCAGCGCGGTGAAGTGGCTGCAGCCGATGCGCTGCGCGCGCGCTATGTCACGCCGTTGTTGCAGGCTAGGTCGGGGTCGCTGGATGAAGATCAGGCCCGGATGGCGAAGAACGTTCGTGATACCGAGGCGGAAGAAGCGCGGGTGCGGTAATCCCGCCAGGCCAACTGAGCCTCAATCGCCGGGCAGGTTCGCTTCGCACACCGCCTTCGAGGCCGCGCGCCGCGCCAGCACCGATTCGCGGTGGGCGATGTAGAACGCCGAGGCGAGGATGATGCCGGCACCGAGAACGGTGGGCGCATCCACGCCTTCATTGAACAGCACCCAGCCGGCGAAGGTGACGATCGGCAGCTGGGTGAAGCTGATCGGGGTCAGCGCCGACACTTCGCCGAGTTTGAGCGCGCGCGTCCACAGCAGCTGCCCGGCGGTGCCCGCGATACCGGCCAGCACCAGCCACAGCCAGGCGATGCCGCGCGGCGTCTGCCAGACCATGAGCGTGGGCACTAGGGTCATCGGCAGCCACAGCGCATAGGTCCAGAACACGATGGTGTCGGCCTTGTCGGTCGCAGAGAGTTGTTTGATCTGGATCGCGACCAGCGCGCTGAGCATCGCGGCAGCCACCGCGACTAGCGAGCCGGCGCTGAAGGCGTGCGAACCGGGCCGAACGATCACCAGCACGCCGACGAAACCGGCGATAACCGCCGCCCAGCGACGAGCACGCACGCGCTCGCCCAACATCAGGATCGCAGCGATGGTGACGAAGATCGGCGAGGAATAGTTGAGCGAGATGGCCTGCGCCAGCGGCAGATGGCCAATTGCCCAGAAGCCGCAGAACATCGCGGCAACGCCGATCGCGCAGCGGATGACATAACGCATCAACTGCGAAGTGTGCACACTGGCAACGAATGCCTGCAGCGGCTTGTGTTGGTTCCGCAGTGGCCACACCAGCAGCGCCAGCAGAATCAGGAATCCGAAGAGCACCCGGAAGAAGGCGATTTCCCAGGTCGGAGTTGCGGCCGAGGCGAGGCGAATGAAGATCGCCATCAGCCCGAAACCGACGGTGCTGGCCAGCATCAGCAGCGCGGCGCGCGCATGGACATTGCGCACGTTGCCGTTCCGGACGAGCGATGCAGCGTTCATCGTTCGCGGCCGGGGTGGCGCGGGGATGATGCAAGGTTCACCACGCCGCCCCCACGATCCGCGGCTCCGGCTGCAGCGCGATGCCGAAGCGCGCTTGGACATCACACGCGACCTGATGCGCCACCTCCAGCAGCTGCGCGCCGGTGGCCGCACCGTGGTTGACCAGCACCAGCGCGTGGCTGGCCGCAATGCCTGCGTCGCCCACACGTCGCCCCTTCCAGCCGCAGCGGTCGATCAGCCACGCGGCCGACAGCTTGCGTTCGCTGGGCGTGTTGGCTGGATAGGTGGGTAGGGCGGGGTGCTCGGCCAGCAGCGCGTGTGCGACAGCGTTCGTCACAATCGGATTCTTGAAGAAACTGCCAGCATTGCCCAGCAGCGCCGGATCCGGCAGCTTGCGGCGGCGAATGCGCATCACCGCTTCGGCGACCTGGGTGGCGCGAGGCGAATCCGTGACGCCCATCGACGTGAGTTCTTCGGGCAGCCCGGCATAGCGCAGGTGCGGCGTGAATCTGCGCGGCAGACGAAACTCGACCGCGGTGACGATGTAGCGATCGACGTCGTGCTTGAACAGCGAATCGCGGTAGCCGAAAGCGCAGTCTTCGGGCGACAGGCGAACGAAGCCGCCAGCCCGCCGATCGAAGGCTTCCACGGCGAGGATGCGCTCACGCACCTCGACTCCGTAGGCGCCGATGTTCTGGATCGGCGCGGCGCCCACGGTGCCCGGAATCAGTGCGAGGTTTTCCAGCCCGCTCAGTCCGTGGCCCAGCGTCCACAGCACGAAATCGTGCCAGACCACGCCGGCGTCGGCACGGACAATGGCCGCATCGTTGTCCTCGTCAAGGCGGCGGATGTCGCCGGTGACCAGCGCCAGCACGATGCCCTCGGGGTCGGCGGCGAACAGGATGTTGCTGCCGCCGCCAAGAATCAGCGGTCGCGCATTGCGCGGCATCGCGCTGGCAAGCAGTTCCGGCAGTGCCTCGGCGCGCGTGACCTCAACCAGCAGCGGCGCACGCGCGGGAACCGCGAAGGTGTTGCGCGCAGCCATCCGCGCGTTTTCGACGATCCGGTAGCCCGGGCCGGTGACGGTGTTCATTCGATGGGCAACAGGCCGCCGCTGCGGGCTTCCTTGCGCCGGCGCAGTGCATCCACGCATTCGCCGATCAAGGCCGGGCCGCGATAGATGAGGCCGGTGTAGGTCTGCACCAGCACCGCACCGGCCGCCTGCTTGGTGGCCGCGTCGGCGCCGTGCATGATGCCGCCGACGCCGATCATCGGGATTTCTTCGGGCAGCCGTGTGCGCAGCATGCGCAAGGTGGTGGTCGCCAGCCCCATCAGCGGCGCGCCGGACAGGCCGCCGGCTTCGTCGACGTGGCGCGAGTCTTCCACGCCTTCGCGCGAGACCGTGGTGTTGGTGGCGATCACGCCATCGACCTTGAGATCGCCGAGCACCCGCGCGGCGGCGTCGATATCGGTTTCGTTCAAGTCGGGCGCGATCTTGACCAGCAACGGCACGCGTTTGCCGTGGATGCCGGCCAGCCGTTCCTGCTCGTCGCGCAGCGCGCCGACCAACTGCCGCAGCGCCTGCTCTTCCTGCAGCTCGCGCAGTCCGGCGGTGTTGGGTGAAGAAATGTTGACGGCCACATAGTCGGCCAGCGGATAAACGTGCTGAAGGCAGTGCACGTAGTCGCTGGCGGCATCCTTGTTCGGGGTGCTCTTGTTGCGCCCGATGTTGATGCCGAGCAGGGCATTGCTGCGGCGTTTGGCGCGTTCGACGTTGCGCACCAGGGTCTCCACGCCGCCGCTGTTGAAGCCCATCCGGTTGATGATCGCGCGCTCGCGTTCGAGCCGGAACATGCGCGGCCGTTCGTTGCCGGGCTGTGGTTTGGGAGTGACCGTACCGATTTCGATGAAGCCGAAACCCAGCGCCATCAACGCATCGATATGGGCGCCGTCCTTGTCGAGCCCGGCGGCGAGACCAACCGGATTGGGGAAGGTCAGGCCGAAGGCCTTGGTCGGCAGCGGCTTGGGCGCTGTTGCCAGCAGCGGCGACAGCGCGCAGGCGTGCGCGAACTGCAGCCCGGCCAGTCCAAGGCCGTGCGCGCGTTCCGGGTTGAGCCAGAACAGGAAGGGGCGGCTGAACGCGTACAACCCGTCAACGCCCCGCAAACGCCAGCAGCCCGGCGATGCCGCCGAAGATCAAGATGACGACGAGGAAGGCCAGCAGCGTCAAACCGACGATCGCATAGCCCATCACCAACCCGGCCACCGCCAGACCGTCGCCGTCGAGCGTCTCCGGCGAGCGCCGGATTTCGGCGCGCGCCATGTGCCCGGTGACGATTGCAACGATGCTGCCGGCGAACGGCAGCAGGGTCCAGCCCAGCAGCCCGAAGACCAGGCTGAGGACTGCGAGCGAGCTGTTGCTGCGCATCGGTGTGTTCATGGCGCTTCCTCGGGTTCCTGCCTGGAATTGGGTTCAGAAATCGAACTTGATTCCCTGTGCCAGCGGCATCGCGTCCGACCAGTTGATGGTATTCGTTTGCCGGCGCATGTAGGCCCTCCACGCGTCGGAACCGGATTCGCGGCCGCCGCCGGTTTCCTTTTCGCCGCCGAAGGCGCCGCCGATTTCCGCGCCGCTGGTGCCGATATTGACGTTGGCGATGCCGCAATCGGAGCCCGATGCCGACAGGAACGCTTCGGAATTCTTCAGATTGGTGGTGAAGATCGCCGACGACAAACCCTGCGGCACAGCGTTTTGCATCGCGATGGCTTCCTGGATTTCGCCGAACTTCATCACGTACAGGATCGGCGCGAAAGTTTCGTGCTGGACGATGGCCGCATCGTTGGTCAGGCCAGAGACAATCGTGGGCAGCACGAAATTGCCGGGACGGTCGATGCGCTCGCCGCCGGTTTCGATCTTGCCGCCCGCGGTCTTGGCCTGCGCGATCGTGTCGAGGAATGCGTCGACCGCGTCCTTGCTGTTGAGCGGGCCCATCAGGTTGTGCGCATCGGTGGGGTCGCCGATCTTGCCTTCGACCTGCTTGTAGGCGGCGACCAGCTTGGCCAGCACGTCGTCGTACATCGACGCGTGCACGATCAGGCGGCGGGTGGTGGTGCAGCGTTGGCCGGCGGTGCCGACCGCGCCAAAGACGATGGCCGGTATCGCCAGCTTCAGATCGGCGCTGTCGTCGACGATGATCGCGTTGTTGCCGCCCAGCTCCAGCAGGCTGCGACCCATGCGCCGCGCAACGCGCTCGCCAATGGCGCGGCCGACCTTGGTGCTGCCGGTGAAGCTGACCAGGGCGATGCGCGGATCGTCGACGAATTCCTGCGCCAGTTCGAATCCGGCGTCGTTGAACAGGAAGAAGATGTCCGGGAAGCCGCCCTTGCGCAGCGCTTCGTTGCAGATGCGGGCGGCGGCGAGCGCCGACAGCGGCACCTTCGGCGACGGCTTCCAGATGCACACGTCACCGCAGACCGCGGCGACGAACGCGTTCCACGCCCACACCGCGACCGGGAAGTTGAACGCGCTGATGATGCCGACGATGCCCAGCGGGTGCCACTGCTCGTACATGCGGTGGCCGGGGCGCTCGCTGTGCATGGTCAGGCCGTAGAGCTGGCGCGACAGACCGACCGCGAACTCGCCGATGTCGATCATTTCCTGCACTTCGCCATCGCCCTCGGGCTTGGACTTGCCCATCTCCAGCGCGACCAGCGAACCCAGCGCGTCTTTGTGCGTGCGCAGCGCATCCGCGCACAGCCGAATCGCCTCGCCGCGACGCGGCGCCGGAGTGGTGCGCCAGACCTTGAACGCCTCCTGCGCGCGCTCGACGATGGCCTCGTAGTCGGCCTTGCTGGACGCATGCACCCGCGCCAGCGTTTCGCCGGTGGTCGGATTGACGGGTTCGAGCACGCCGGCGTCGGTGGTGTTCGACCACTCGCCGTTGCCGAGGTAGGTGCCGGACTGTTCGGCGGTCAGGCCGAGCTGGCTGAGGATGGGATGGGTCATGGCGAACTCCAAAAACTGGGGGATGTTGAAAACGGTGCTGTCATGCTGCGGCGTAGGTTGTCCCCGAAGCGTGACGCGAAACTCTGGTGACCCCGGCCCGATTCGAACGGGCGACCTTCCCCTTAGGAGGGGGACGCTCTATCCAGCTGAGCTACGGAGCCTAGCCGCTCATTATCGCAGCACAGTTGGCAAGTGGCCAAACGCGCGCCAAACACGCGCAAGCGGTTCAGCGCAGGGCTCTACGCAGCGCATCGGCGTCGTTGGCCAGCGGCTGCGCATGGCTGGGGCGTTCCAGCATCGTGGCCAGCGGCAGTGGAAGCGGGATGGGTTGCCCGATCAGCGGTTCGACCACCTCCGGAAACTTGGCCGGGTGCGCGGTGGCGACCACCGCGTAGTCGTCGCTTTCGCCGCGCGCGCGCAGGCGATCGAGGACTTCGGTGGCGCAGGCGGTGTGTGGGCAGACGACCTGCCCGCGTTCAGCGCGCGTGCGGACGATGGCGGCGCGGATTTGTGCATCGTCCACGACTTCGGCGCGCAGCAGGCTGCGCAGTTCTTCGGCGTCCGGATACAGTGCCTGCAGGCGTTCGAAATTGCTGGGCGCGCCCACGTCCATTGCGTTCGCCAGGGTGGCGATGCCAGGGCGCGGCGCGTAGTCGGCACCGGCAAAGAACTCGGGCAGCACGGTATTGGCGTTGCTGGCCAGCACGATGTCGCCGATGGGCAGGCCCATGCGCCGCGCGAGCAGGCAGGCCAGCGCGTTGCCGAGGTTGCCGGTGGGCACCACGAAATTCAGCGTGCGGCTCGTGGCGCGCTGGTGCATGAGCGCGGCGTAGGCGTAATAGGCGGTCTGCGGCAGCAGGCGGCCGAGGCTGATGCTGTTGGCCGTGCCCAGCGGCACCTCGCGGCGGAATTCAGGGTCGGCCAGCAGGGATTTCGCCAGCCGCTGGCAGTCGTCGAAATTGCCGTCGACGCGGAACGCCTGCACGTTGCCGCCGAAGCTGCCGAGCTGATGCGCCTGTCGCGGCGAAACGCGGCCGTCCGGATACAGGATCGCGACCTTGAATCCCGGCCGGCCGTGGAAGGCGCAGGCCACCGCTGCGCCAGTGTCGCCGGAGGTGGCGACCAGAATGGTCAAGTCTTTTTCGCCGTGCGCCAGCGCGGACAGGCCGCCGGCGAGGAAGCCAGCGGCGTAGTCTTTGAAAGCGGCGGTCGGGCCGTGGAACAGCTCCAGCAGGAAGTCGTCGTGTTTGCCGAATGCGACCAACGGCGGGTCGATGGCCAGCGCCTCGCGACAGATGCCGGGCAGGGCGAGTTCGAGCGCATCGCCCGCGAAGAATGGGCGCAGCAGGCGCAGTCCGATGTCGGCCAGCGTGTTGGCACCGTCGAAATCCGCGGTCGAAAATTGCGGCCACGTTTCCGGCAGATAGAGCCCGCCGTCGGGCGCAAGCCCGGTGCCGATGGCCTGCGCTATCGAGACCGTGGTCGCCTGTCCGCGGGTGCTGTAAGCCCTCATGGAATCACCCGTGCGGCAGGACCGGCGATCGGGGTCAGCAGCAGATCGCTGGCGAATCCGCTGGCCTCGAACGCGGCGCGCATGGCGTCGCCCGCACGCTGCGCTTCCGACAGACTTTCGCACCAGGCGAACACGCTCGGCCCTGCGCCGGAAATGCTGGCGCCCATCGCACCGGCGTCCAGCGCGGCCTGTTTCACATCAAAAAATCCGGCGATCAACGGCGCACGGCGCGGTTCCACCAGCACATCGGACAGCCCGGCGCGCACCAGCGCCGGATCGCCGCGCTCGCAGCCCAGCAGCACCTGCGCGAGGTTCATGCTTTGCGCCACAAACGCCTTCAGCGCATAGGCGCCGGCCAGCGCCGCGCGCGCGCGGCGGGTCTCCAGCACCGCGTGCGGATGCACCACGGCTGCGTGCCATGCGTCGGGAACGTGGATCCGCGTCATCTGCGCGTCGGTGGTCAGCACGAGGCCGCCCAATAACATCGGCCCGACGTTGTCGCCGTGGCGTCCGCCGCTGGCCGCCGATTCGCCGGTCAGCGCGTGCGGATACAGCTGCGCAGGCGACAGCGGCGCGTCCAGCAGCGCATTTGCCGCCACCAGCGCAGCGACGCAGGAGGCCGCCGAACCGCCCAGACCCGATCCAAGCGGAATGCCTTTGTCGATTTCGATTTCGAAACCGAACGGCAGATCGAGCGCTTGCCGCAGTGCGATCAAAGCCGCGCCGGCGGTGTTGCGTTCCGGTTCCAGCGGAAGCTCGGTGACGCAGCCGCGGATGGCGGCGATGCGCACGCACGTTGCGTCGATGCGGCCCACGGTCGCGGTATCGCCGATGCCGGCAATGCTTTGGCCGAGGATGTCGAAGCCGACCCCGACGTTGCCGACCGAGCCCGGCGCGAAGGCACGCGCCACGTTGCGAGCGGCGCTCACAGCTTGGCTCCCAGCGCGGCGGCCAGCCGCAGCAGATCAGAGAACACGCCGGCGGCGGTCACCTCCGGTCCGGCGCCGGGACCTTGAACGACCAGCGGGTTGTCGAAATAGCGGCGGGTGGTGAACGACACGCAGTTGTCCGTCAGGCGCAGGTGGGCGAAGGCATGGTCGGTCGGGACGGCCTGCAGCGCAACGCGGGCGTGGCCGTCGCGGTCGAGCCTTCCGACGTGACGCAGCACGCAGCCCTGCGTGCGCGCCGCATTCAGTGCCGCCTGCAGCGGTGCATCCAGCGCTTCCAGGCCGTCCATGAACGCGTCGCGTCCGGCGTTGCGCAGCGCATCCGGCACCAGGCTTTGCACGTCGACATCGGCCAGCGACAGCGGGATTCCGGCCTCGCGGGCGAGGATAACCAGTTTGCGTGCGACATCCGTTCCGGACAGGTCGTCGCGCGGATCGGGTTCGGTGTAGCCCAGCGCGTGCGCTTGCCGCACCAGCGCGGAAAACGGCTGGCTGCCGTCGAAGCTGTTGCACAGCCATGCGAGCGTTCCGGAAAAAATGCCGTCGATGGCGAGCAGTTCATCGCCGGTGTCGAGCAAGTCGCGCAGGGTCGAAATGATCGGCAGGCCCGCGCCTACCGTGGCCTCGAAGCGGAAGCGCGCGCCGCTGGCTTCGCTGGCCGTGCGAATCGCCCGGTAGCGTTCCAGCGGCCCGGCACCGGCCTGCTTGTTCGGGGTAATGACGTGGATGCCCGCGGCCAGCCACTTCGGGTAATGCTCGGCCACCGCCCCGCTGGCGCTGCAGTCGAGGATGATCTTGTGCGGCAGATGGGTGGCGTGCAGATGCTCGGCGATCGCGTTCAGGTCGGAAGACGCGGGTGGCGATTGCATGCGCTGACGCCAGTCGTTTCCGTCGCCGTGTTTGAACGTCCATAACCGCGTGCTGGTGGCCAGTACGCGCAGGCGCAAGTCGATATTCGCGGTTTCGCGCAGTCGCGGCGACGCGGCTTGCAGTTGGTCGAGCAGGGCGGCGCCGACCTTGCCGGGGCCGATCACCGCCAGCGCCAGCGTCTGCGGCGACAGCCAGAACGCCGCGTGCATTGCGCGCAGCGCGCGGGTGGCGTCAGCGGTTGGAATCGCTACCGAGATATTGCGCTCGGAAGCGCCCTGTGCGATCGCACGCACGTTGACCCGCGCCCGCGCCAGCGCTTCAAACAGTCGCGCTGCCACGCCCGGCGTGCCGGCCATGCCGTCGCCGACCGCGGCCAGCACGCTGATGCCGGTGCAGGCGCTCACGCCGTGCACCTGGCCGCCGGCCAGTTCGCGGTCGAAGGCGGCTTGCAGTGCGCGTTGCGCCGCTTCGGCCTGCTCGGCGTGAACCACGCAGCAGATCGAATGTTCCGAAGACCCTTGCGAAATCATCACCACCGACACGCCCGCCGCGCGCAGCGCGCCGAAGGTGCGCTCGGCGGTGCCGGGCACGCCGATCAGTCCGGCACCTTCAATGCAAATCAGCGCCAGTGCGCCATCGAGGGTCAATCCTTTGACCGGGCGTGCGGCGTCTGGATCGCCCGCGGCATCGATTCGGGTGCCGGAATGGCCGGGGTTGAAGGTGTTGCGCATCCGGATCGGCAGCCCGCGCGCCATCGCCGGGGCCAGCGCCTGCGGATGGATGACCTTGGCGCCGAAGTAGGCCAACTCGCAGGCTTCGCGGTAACTCATCGCTGCCAGTGGTACTGCCTCGGGGACGAGGCGCGGATCGGCCGACAGCACGCCGTCAACGTCGGACCAAATTTGCAGTTCATCGGCTTCAAACAGCCGTGCGAAGATCGCCGCCGAATAGTCGCTGCCGTTGCGCCCCAGCGTGGTCGGCAGGCCGTGTTCGTCGCTGGCGATGAAGCCGGTGACGTTGCTATGCGGCTGCGGGTTGCTTGCGCGCCATTCGGCCAGTCGTTGCGCGCTGGATTCCCAGTCGACCACCGCGCCGAGGTCGGTGTGACGCACGACGAGCACATCGCGCGCGTCGAGCAGGGCGTAATCGGTGCCGTGTTCGCGCAGATGGGCGTTCAGCAATCCGGTTGAAAACAGTTCGCCCATGCCGCGGATTCGTGCCAGCGCGGTCGGCCCTGGCTTGCGCAACAGCGCGGCGGCGCGCAGCAGTTCTGCAAGCTCATCGCACAACGCATCGATGCGCGCTAGCGCAGCCTCCGGTTGTGCGAGCAGGGCGCGCGCGGTTTCGTGATGGCGCAGGCGAATGTGCTGCAGCGCCGGCTTCCAGTCGCTGCCGGCCGTGGCGTCGCCGCCGAGGGCCACCAGCGCATCGGTGGTTCCGAGCATGGCCGAAGTGACGACGACCTGCGTTTTGCAATCGTCAGCCAGCAGCAGATCCGCGACGCGGCGAATGCAGTCGGCGTCGGCCAGCGAACTGCCGCCGAATTTGTGGACGCGGCAGGCGACGGCGGTGGATGGTGGCGCAGGCAAATCCATGGAACCTCCGGTGGAGGCCCGCGCTGCATCAGGATGGGGATGTCCGCCCCGCCTGCTGACTGCGGGGCCGTTGACTGGGAACGTCTTTATCCAGGCAGGATCGACCGCATCGGCGGGGTGCCGGTGGTGGTCGTCGTCGTGGTCATGCGGCAGGACATGCGCCGACTGTGCTGCACTGCAGCGCGGGCTGTCAAGCGGGGGATTTCTTTGCGCGTCTTCCGCGCGGGATGCTGTGGGTTGGGCCACCTTTGTTTCATCCGGGATAAATGCGTTTGGCGTCCGGTTGCTATCATGCGCCGACCGCGTGCGTCGACCGCGCGCACGGCTGCAGGGCTGCGATTCGCAGTCATTGGCAGTCACGCGGCCATCCCCACTTCGCGGCGTAGGTTCTTCAAGCACCATGAGCGATTCCAGCAGCGATAGCGTCCGCCCGCTTCCGGGCAGCAAGTTCGTCAGCCCGCAGGGCACGCCGGCGATCAAGGACGGGATCAAGCCCAACAAGCTCAGCGCCGTGCCGGACGTCGACCGCAAGCCGTCGTGGTTGCGGGTGAAGCTGCCGACCGGCGCGCGCTTCCAGGAAATCCGCGAGATCGTCCAGAGCCACAAACTCTCGACCGTTTGCGCCGAGTCCAAGTGCCCGAACATTGCCGAATGCTGGGGTCGCGGCACCGCGACCCTGATGTTGATGGGCTCGGTGTGCACCCGCGCCTGCAAGTTCTGCTCGGTGTCCACCGGCAATCCCAACGGCTGGCTGGATCCGATGGAGCCGGCCAACGTTGCCGATGCGGTGGCGTTGATGCAGCTCAAGTACGTGGTGCTGACCTCGGTCGATCGCGACGATCTGCCTGACGGCGGCGCGGCGCACTATGCCGCCTGCATTCGCGCCATCCACGGGCGTATGCCGCAGACTGCGGTGGAGGCGCTGACGCCGGATTTCGGCGGCCATGAACAACACATCGCCAGCGTGCTCGACGCGGGGCTGGCCACCTTCGCGCAAAACATCGAAACCGTGGAACGGCTGACCCACCCGGTGCGCGACCCGCGCGCCGGCTACTGGCAGACCATCAACTTGCTCAAGTTCGCCAAGGGCTATTCGCCGCAGACCGTGGTCAAGACCAGCCTGATGCTGGGCTTGGGCGAAACCGACATCGAGATCGAGCGCACCATGGACGACCTGCGCGCCGCCAACGTCGATGTGGTGACGATGGGCCAGTACATGCGTCCGACCAAAAATCATCTGCCGGTCGAGCGCTTCGTCACTCCGGAACAGTTCCACCAGTACCGCGAGATGGCACTGGCGAAAGGCTTCCTCGAAGTTGTCTCCGGCCCGCTGGTGCGTTCCAGCTACCGCGCCGAACAGGTGCTGGAACACAACAATGTCGGCCTCGATCCGACCATCATCGACGGTATTTACGAGGCTGCATCGATGCGCTGCTGAGAGGGTGGCGGCAACTGCGTGCCGCCCCCCGCTTGAGCTGATCGCGTGTCGTCACCTCGGACATCCGTCACCCCGGCTTTCGCCGGGATGATGCCGGTGGTGATGACGGTGAGTCCTTCGAGCCGTTGATATCCCCGCTGCGCGCCGCCACCAGCGCGGTCGCGGTCATGTCGCCGGTGGCGTTGCCGACCGTGGCCAGCACGTCGGGGATCGCATCGACTGCCATCAGCACCGGCAGCGGCGCGATCGGCAGGCCCAGTGCGGCGGTAATCGGCAGGTTGGTGGCGAGGAAGATCGCCTGTCCCGGCAGGCCGACCGAGCCCATGCTCACCAGCACCGACAGCGCCACGCCGGTGGCCAGCTGCGCCGGCGTCAGCGCGATGCCCAGCGCCCAGGCGATGAAGCAGCCGGTGGCGAGGTACTGGATCGGCGAGGTGATGCGAAACAGCGAAACCGCCATCGGCAGCACCAGTCCGGCGATCCGCGCCGGATAGCCGAGCCGGTTCTGGGCGCTGTCGAGCATCGCCGGCAGGGTGGCCAGCGACGACTGGGTGCTGGCGGCGACCACCTGCACCGGCACCAGTCCGGCCATGAAGTGGCGCAATTTCTGCTGGCCGAACGTCACCGCGATGCCGATCAACAGCACCACGGCCAGCGCGTACAGCGCGCATTCGAGCAGAATATAGATGCCCAGCGCCTGCAGCACGCCGAGTCCGGAGCGCGCGGTCAGCGCCAGCACCAGCGCGAAGATGCCCACCGGCGCCGCCCACAGCACCCAGTGCACGATCACGATCATGGTGTCGCTGATCGCCTTGAACAATTCGACCACGCGCTCGCGGCGGGTGACCTCAATCTTGGTCAACGCGAAGCCGAAGAACAGCGCGAAGGTGACCAGTGGCAGCATCGCGCTGTTGACGGCCGCGGCCAGCGCGTTGCTGGGGATGATCGCGGTCAGCGCGGCAGCCCAGCCGCCGCTGGCGGTCGGCAGGTCTTCGGCGTGGGCGCGCAGCGCGGCGGCAACGGCCGGGTCGGGCGCGATCAACGACAGCGCCGCTGGCGCGAGCACGGCGGTCATCGCGGCGGCCAGCGCGAGCAGGGCCACGAAGATGCCGATGGACTGCTTGGCCACGCGCCCCGAGTGGGCGGCATCTGAGGCTTGATTGATGCCGACCACCACCAGCGCAAAGACCAAAGGCACCACGGTCATCTGCAGCGCGTTGAGCCAGAGCTTGCCGAACGGTTCGACGAGATCGGCGGCGTCGCCCGCAGTCTCCGGCGCGTTCAGCGCCAGCACGATGCCTAAAACGATGCCGGCGATCAGACCGAAGAGGACGCGGGCGGTCTGGTTCATCGGGCGATCTCCGGCAGGTTCCAGTCGCGCTTGAGCGCGGCGTACTGTGCCTGCGGCAGCAGCACGAACACCGGCTTGCGGCGCACGTCCAGCCACGCCAGCAGCGCGTCCATGCTGTCTGGCGCCATCGCCGTGCAGCCGGCCGTTGGGGTCTGCGGGTCTTTCCACAGATGCGCGAAGATGCAGCTGCCGCCGCGGCGCAGGTTTCCATCGACGTTGTGCTCGATCACGAAGCCTTCGCGATAGCGTTGGTCGCCGTCGGCGTGGAGGTCGCGCCGCATTGGCTCGCTGGACTGATCCAGCAGCGGCGCACGCACGAGGCTGCGGTCGATGATGCGGTTGTAGTAGGCCGAATCGGGCACGTCGATGCACCAGTCGTTGGTGGTCATTGCCTGATAGTGCAGGCCGGTGGGCGCGTTTGCGGCGTAGCCGAACGCGGTGCCGATGGCGAACACGCCGGCCGGAGCGCGGCCGTCGCCTTCGCGCTTGACCGGGCCGGCGCCGGAGATCGGGCTCAGGCCCACACCCCAGGCGCTGCCGCTGCGGCCGAGCACGACCGGCGCGGCATCACCGACTTGCACCCACTGGCCATCCACGCGCTCGAACCGGCGCAGTTCGGCGTGGGTGCTGTCCCAATCTTGCGGCGTCACCAGCACCATCTGCTGCGCGTTGGCCCAGGCCTTGGCGGCGTCCGCGTTGGTTGCCGGATGGTGGGCGCAGGCGGCGAGGGCAAGCGCAATGAGCAGGAGTACCGCGGCACGGATCGAGTCGCGGTCGGACAGGTTTCGATGCGGTGACATGGGTGCGCTTCTTCTCCGTGCTGTTCAGCGCCAATTGGCGTGGCGTTCCCAGAAATCAACCGCACGACGGTAGGCGTCGCGATCCAGCGCGACCCCGGAGCCGCCTTCGGTCACACCCAAAGCATTGCGCATCCGGGTGATCGGCGCCATCGGAATGTCTTGCGGTTCCATCGTGTAGAGACAGCCGACCACGCCCCAGTCGGCATCGATGACGGTGCCTTCTGTCGCCAGTTGCGCGCGGTCGTAGAGGATCGGAATCAGGTAGTTGGAAACGGGCGGCTCGATGCCCTCGAACCAGCGCACCAGCACCGGCAGTTCGTCGCGGCTGCGCGCTTCGTAGGCGCTGCGCAGCAGGTGGCGGTTGGCGTCGGTCAGAGCGATCATCGAACAGCGGGTCGAGGTCCAGTTGCGGTGGACGTGCAGTTTGCAAAACGGCGCGTAGCCGTCAATCACGCGCAGCGGCGGTTCGGCGTTCAAATGCTGGATGAAGGCGTCGGGGCCGCAATCGAGGATGGCGGTGCGGCGCCCGTCGCGCGGGAACAGGCGGGTGCGGGCGAATTCGGTGAGGACGATGGACATCAGGCGGCGGACGCAGGGCTTGCCCTGTAGTATGCCGGTGCAAGGGTGCAATCCGCTGGCAAAGGACTCCGGAGAGAGAATCCCGATGACTGCAATCGTTCCAGCCACCTGCTTGCAGACCGCGCGTCCGAACCGGATCGTTTCGTGATTGCAACGGTTTGGCCCTATCTGGCGCTGATGCTTCTGATCGCCGGTGCGTTCCCTGCGCTGGAGCGCCGCACCGGCTGGAAGCTGTTCAAGGTGCTACCACCCATCGTGCTAGTGTATCTGACGATCACGGCGCTGGCGGCCGCAGGGGTCTGGACGATCAGTCCGGAAATCAAGCAGACCCAAGGCGTATTGGTCTCGCTTGGCGTGCCGGCGCTGTTGTTCCTGCTGATGGTCAACTGCGATCTTCGCGCCATCTTCGGGCTGGGCCCGCGCGTGTTGGGTGTGTTTGTCTCCACCACGTTCAGTCTGTTTGTCGCTTTTCTGCTGGTGTTCTGGATCTTCCGGCCGTGGTTGGCTGGCAGCGCGTGGCAGCCGCTGGCGGCGCTGTCGGGCAGCTGGGTGGGCGGTACGGCCAATCAGATCGCGGTCAAGCAGGCGATCGGCATGTCGGATGAGCTGCTGGGTATGTCGCTGCTGACCGATGCGTTGTGCTATTCGGTGTGGGTGGTGGTGCTGTTTTCGATTGCTCCGCTGGCACCGGCGTTCAACCGCTGGACGCGAGCGAAGTCTTCCGCCGATCTGCCGCAGATCGTTGCACGATCCACGGGGCCTGTGTCTTGGGACGGCGTCCTGCTGTGGCTGGGGTTTGCCATTGTTATCGCGCTGTCGTCACGGCAACTGGCCGGATGGCTGCCGGCGACCGGCATCGTCAGCGCCACGACTTGGACCATCCTGCTGGCGACAGTGCTGGGTTTGATCGTCGCGCACACGCCGCTGGCGCGGTTTGCAGGTGCGGGCCAGCTGTCGTCGGCGCTGTTGATCGTGGTGGTTGCGGTTCTGGCTTCGCAGAGCAACTTCAGTGGAATCGCCTCGGCGCCGATGTACGTGCTGGCCGGCGCGTGCGTGCTCGCGGTTCATGCGCTGGTTCTGGTCGCGCTGGCGCGGCTGTTTCGTTTCGATCTGTACCTGTGCGGCATTTCATCGCTGGCGCACGTCGGCGGCGTGGCGGCGACGCCGGTGCTGGCGGCGAGCTATGCGCCGGCGCTGGTTCCGGTCGGTATCCTGCTGGCGCTGCTGGGCTACCTGCTGGGCACCGGATTCGGCCTGCTGATGGCGGCCATCATGTCGGCGCTGGCGCTGCCGGGAGCGTGATCGTGGATTGCAGAGGAGACACCATGCGCAGCCTTCGGTCGCGAACTGTTCTGCTGGCGCTGGCGATGACGCTGGCGATCGGGCCGGCGTGGGCTGCGCGGGCGGATACAGCGCTGCCTGCGCCCCCGAGCGGCGTGCTTGGCGTGGAGGAAGCGCAGCTGTCGCCTGACTTCTGGATTGCGCGGCTGGAGCATCCTGATGCGCCGATGTTGACGTCCAAAGAGATCCAAGCGGCCAATGCGCGGCTGCTGCAAGTCGAACAGTCGATGCACGATTTGGCCGCGCTGCCGCAGACGTTGCCGCGAAAAACCGTGTTGGATTGGATCGGCAACGTTTCCAAAGTGCCACGGCAACCGCTGTTCGATGAAGAAGGGCAGCGGTATCCGGACGCGGTGGTTGCGGGCTGGCGGCAATCGCTGGCGCTGGATCGAGTGCCGGAGCAGGTGGCGACGCGTTTTGGCCTGATCGTCCAGCGCGCGTCGCTGCGGGCGTTTCCCACTGAGTTGCGGGTGTTCAACGAACCGGGTGATGTGGACATCGACCGCTTTCAGGAAACCGCGGAATTCCCCGGAACGCCGGTTGCGGTCGTGCACGCATCTGCCGATGGACGCTGGTTGTTCGTAGTCAGTCCACGCTATGCGGCGTGGGTGCAGCGCGATTTCGTCGCTTTGGGTACGCGCGCCGAAGTGTTCGACTTCGCGTCGCGCGCGCCGTTTCGCATCGTCACCGGCGCACGGGTGGAAAGCGTGTTTACACCCGAAGCGCCGCAGCTGTCGCGTCGCCAGTTCGATATGACCACGCGCCTGCCACTGGCTTCCGGGCTTGCCTCGGATCAACCGGTGAACGGACAGACGGCCTATGCGAGCTGGCCCGTAATATTGCCGGTTCGCGGCCCGGTCGGCGAGCTGGCGTTCCAGGTCGCGCTGGTGCAGAAAAATGCGGATACCGCTGATGGCCACCTGCCTTACACCCGCGCCAATCTGATCCGGCAGGCGTTCAAGTTCCTTGGCGAGCGCTACGGCTGGGGGCACGCCTACGACGGCCGCGACTGCTCGGGTTTCGTATCGGAAGTGTTTGGAAGCATGGGCGTGCTGCTGCCACGCAATACCAGCCGGCAGGCGGTCAGCCCGGGGCTGCAGCACCGGCTGTTCGCCCCATCGGATAGCCGCGCAGATCGGCTTGCAGCCGCGCAAGCACTGCAAGTGGGCGACCTTGTCTACATCCCCGGCCATGTGATGCTGGTGATCGGCCATCTGCACGGGCAGCCCTATGTGATCAACGATGTGTATGCGATGCGTTATCGGGCGCAAGACGGACGCATTGCTCGCGTTTTGCTCAATTCCGTCGCCGTCACGCCGCTGCTGCCGCTGCTCGACGAGGACGCTGTGGCCTACATCGACCGCATGACCGGCATCGTGCGCATTGGACGTTGAGGGGCGTATGTCCGGAAACACACGATCAACGGCGCTGTGCGCGACACTCTTTCTGGCTGCATGTATCGATGCCGCAGTTGCCGCCGATCCGCCGCAGCTGTCGCCGGCAACGACACCTCAGGAAGCGGGGCTGGTCGATATCCAAACGCGCATTCCCGACGCCGATCTGGACATCCGCTATTTCGGCAGCCACAACTTCGTCGGCCGTCCGATCGCCGGCTACCAGGCGCCGCGCTGTTGGCTGAAGCAGGACGCCGCCGATGCGCTGGCGCGGGTCGAATCTGCTCTGCGCGCGCGCCACCAGCGGCTGCGCATTTTCGATTGCTACCGGCCGGCGCGGGCGGTGACCGAGTTCGTGCGCTGGATGGCCGACCCGAACGATACGCTTGGCAAAGCCGAGTTCTATCCGGATCTGGACAAGCCGCAGTTGAGCGGAACCTACATCGCGCCGGTGTCAGGGCACAGCCGCGGAGCCACCGTCGACCTCACGGTTCTGCAGTGCGATGCGCAGGACGCAAGTTGCGCGCCGCTCGACATGGGCACCGGCTTCGATTTTTTCGGGCTGCGCGCGCACACCGATTCCAGCGATGTGACGGCGCAGCAGCGCGCCAACCGCGACAGCCTTCGCGATGCCATGACCGCGCAAGGTTTCGTCAACTTGCCTGAGGAGTGGTGGCACTACCGGCTGGAACCGGAGCCGACGCCGGGAACGTATTACGACGTGCCCATCACGGACGCCGAAGAACACTCCGGACATTGATCGCCATACCGGCGGTTCCGGTCGTGCCGGTGCACGCAAGGCGTTGGCACGCGCACTGCCAATACGGCCATCGGGCAAAAGGTGAACTCAGTGCGTCAGCACGATCGGCTGGTATTCGGGGTGGCGGTCGATGTAGACCTTCACGAACGAGCAGTCGGGGCGCACTTTCCAGCCTTGCGCCTTGGCATGATCCAGCGCGTGGCGCACCAGCGCGCTGCCGACGCCGCGCCCTTCCAGCGCGTGCGGAACCAATGTTTCCACGATGGCAATCCCGCCGGGAATCGGCTCGAACACGGCGACAGCTAGATGGCCTTCATGCGCGAGTTCGAAGCGGTGCTCGGCGTTGTTCAGGGTGATGTCGTAGGGCATGGCGTCCTTTCACAGATGGCCGAAGCGGCCGCTGTTGAAATCGTTGATGGCCTGGATGATCTGTTCGCGGCTGTTCATCACGAACGGACCGTGGCCGACCACCGGCTCGTCGATAGGCTCACCCGACAGCACCAGCAGTTTGGCATCGCCGTTGGCTTCGATGCGCAGCCATTCGCCCGCGGGCGAAAGCGTCGCCGTCTGGTTGGCGCGCAGCACCGCGGTGCCGTTGACCTCGATCGTGCCGGCCAGCACCAGCAGCAGGGTGTTCCAACCGTCCGGCTGCGGCAGTTCGGTCGTGTGTCCGGCGTTGAGGCGAACGTCGAGGACATGCATCGGCGTGTAGGTGTTGGCCGGGCCGTTGCCCTCGCCGTAGCGGCCGGCGATCACGCGCACGTTGCCGGCGCCATCCGGCAACGCGATCGCCGGAATCTGCGCGTCAAGAATGCCCTGATAGTGCGGCTTGTCCATCTTGTGCTTCGCTGGAAGGTTGACCCACAGCTGCACCATTTCGAACGGGCCGCCGCGCTTGGCGTAATCGGTCGAATGGAATTCCTCGTGGATGATGCCGCCGGCCGCGGTCATCCACTGCACGTCGCCTGCGCGGATCACGCCGCCGGCGCCGGTGGAATCGCGGTGTTCGACTTCACCGTCATAAACGATGGTCACCGTTTCGAAACCGCGGTGCGGGTGGCTGCCGACGCCGCGGCGCTTGTCGGTCGGCGAGAACGTGGTCGGCGCGGCGTAGTCGAGCAGCAGGAACGGACTGCGCTGGGCCACGTCGGATCCGTTGTAGTCGAACATGCCGTGCACCGGGAAGCCGTCGCCGACCCAGTGCCGATCGGGCGCGCTGCGGATGGCCAGAATGGATTTGCGGGTGAGTGCGGTGGTCGACATGGCTGAACCCTCGAGGCGTGCAGTGCGCTTTCGCACCACTGAAGCCATCGTATAGGCATCAATTACGGTATTGAACAATCAAATAAAGACGGCAGCGTTCCAGTATCGAGACAATTGGGGTCGCAATCCGGTTCAACCCACCCAGCGTTCCCAGCCGCGCCCGTTGAAGCGCTCCTGCGGCTGGAAGCGGCGCTTGTAGTCCATCTTCGAATGACCGTCGATCCAGTAGCCCAGATACAGTTGCGTTCGGCCGTCGCGCTGCGCCCATTCGATCTGACGCAGCACGCCGAGTGTGCCTAGCCCGCGGCGGGCTTCGTCGGGCTCGAAGAAGGTGTAGACGGCGGACAGCGCGCCGGGCACGCGGTCGGTGACGGCCATGCCCAGCAAGCGGTGCGATCCGCGCTCGCGCAGCTCCAGGAAACGGCTGTCGCTCCAGCCTCCGATCAGGAATTGTTCGAATTCATGCGCGCCGTGGCCGTCCATGCCGCCGCCGGCGTGACGCGAGCCCAGATAGCGCTGGTACAAGGTCAGGCGTTCATCGCTGAGCTCGGGCTGGACGATGCGCGATTCGATATCGGCATTGCGCTGCAGGCAGCGGCGCTGGCTGCGGTCGGGCCTGAAATCGGCGACCGGAATGCGCACCGCGACGCAGGCGCTGCAGCCGTTGCAGCTGGGCCGGTAGACGATGTCGCCGGAGCGGCGAAAGCCCCATTCCAGCGCGGTCGGGTAGAAATCCGGCAGGCGCGGATCGCGCTGGTCGATGACCAGATCGCGCGCCTCGCGCTCTGGCCAGTAGCCGCACGGGTGAGGCGCGGTGCGAAACAGTCGCAGGGAATCGTCGCTGCCGCCCATGCCGCCAGCATAGCCCTTCGTTCAGCGTCCAGCAGGGATCGTGCGTCAACGCGTTCACGGTTCAGGCGTTTTCAGTGGCAACCCCGGGCTGTTCCGGGCGGAGAACATTCCATGAAATCCCCGATCCTGCTGCTTGTCGCCCTCGCTTCCGCCAGTCTGTCCTTTGCCGCGGTTGCCCAGTCCGCCACAACCGCCGCGCCCGCCGCGTCTTCGGCACGTCCCGCCCATCAGGGCATGCGGGTGGATGCCAACGGTGACGGCGTGGTCACGCGCGACGAAGCCGCCAAGTTCCCGCGTCTTGCCGCCAGCTTCGACCAGATCGATGCCAACAAGGACAGCAAGCTATCGCAGGATGAAATGCAAGCCTGGCGTTCGCAGCATCGCGGCAACACGGGTGATATGCCCAATCGTCGCGGCGATCGCATGGCGATGACGCCGGAAATGCAGGCCAGGATGGCCGAGCGCCGCAACGCCTGCTTCGACAAGGCCGACGCCAACCACGATGGCCAGCTCAGCCGCGACGAGTTTTCGCGGATGCACGAGGTTTGCGGTTCGATGATGGGCGGACGCGGTGGACACCGCGGCATGGCGGGCAATGGTGCATCGGCTGCGCCGCCGCAGGCGCCTGCGCGCTGATTGTCGGCCCAGACAAGCAACCCCGTTGACGCAAGGATGCGGCCTCGGGGTTGGTACGTGTGGCGGCGCGTGTTGCGGATCGGCCTGGCCCCGGCCACTTGGTTCGGGGGCGAGCGGTCGGAGCCGCGCTTTCAGGGCTTGGGCTGTACTTTCCAGGTCCTGCCTTCGCGTTGCGCGATGAAGGGCGTTTCTTCAGCGTTGATTCGAAGCAGGATCTCGCCGCCGCCGCTGCCGTCGGTCTGGTAGTTTTCGATGGCGATTTTTGGAGCCTTGGCATCGCCGCAGGCAGAGGCCGGAAGAACCGTCGTGCCGGCCGCGGATGCCTGCCGAATGACTTCGGGCGCGGGATCACGGCCGTCGATGCTGGCGCATAGCGCGTTCGCACCGCTGCGTTCGGCCGCGATTTGCAGCAGACGGGCCGCCAGCGCCTTGGGCACGTCCATCCTGAACGAATCGGTCTCGGTGATCGTTTCCGGCACCAGCGCAGGGGCGGCATGCGGCGTTGTTGCCGGCGTCGTTGCCGGCGTCGGCGCAGGCTTGCGGCGCGGCAGGAACACGATCAGCGCGATGACGATGGCGATCAGCACCACAAGCCCGATCCGCCAGCGCCGAATCCCCGGCTTGGCGGCGCCCGAGCCGGGGCTGAACTCGAAGCGATCGTTGGGCAATGCCTCGGTTCCGGTCTCGCGGGTGGATTCGAGCAGACCGAGTTCGCGCAGGATCCGGCGCGCATGCGGCTGGTCATCGGCGTTGACGATCCACAGCGTCGGCAGCGTGTCCGGATCGCTCGCCTTGCGCAGGTCGTAGCTGAAATTGCCGCGACGATGGCCGCGAAAGGAACGGCCGTTGGCGATCTTGACTTCGATGCCTTGCTTGCGCATCAGGTCGGCGGCGGCTTCCACGTTTTCCAGCCGCTGGCTGCGAAAGACCTGCCTCACGGCGCCGCCTTGTCCGGAAGCATGCGGATCAGCCCTTCCTGAGCGCTGCTGGCGACCAGGCGGCCGCTGCGGTCGAAGATCTGCCCGCGCGCCAGACCACGGCTGTTCTGCGCGCTGGGGCTGTCGATCGAATACAGCAACCAATCGTCGGCGCGAAACGGGCGGTGGAACCACAGCGCGTGGTCGAGCGAGGCCATCAGCACGTTCGGCTGGTAGTAGCTGATGCCGTGCGGGAAGGTGGCGGTGCCGAGCAGGTGGAAATCGCTGGCGTAGGCGAGCAGGGCGCGGTGCAGTTCGGGCGCATCGCCAACGGGTTCCGATAGCCGGAACCAGACTTGCTGGAACGGCGGGCGCTTGGGCGGGTTGAGTTCGTCGCGCGGGTAAACGTGGCGAAATTCGAACGGGCCGGTGCGGTCCAGCCAGCGCTGGATCTTGTTGGGAAGCAGGGCGAGCCGTTCCGCCGGCACCGCCGGCGCCGGTTCCAAATCTTCCGGTTTGGGCACTTCCGGCATCGACAGCTGGTGCTCGGTGCCGTCTTCGTGGTCCTGAAACGAGGCCGCGCAGAAGAAGATCACCTGACCGTGCTGGATCGCCGTCACCCGGCGTACCGAAAAACTGCCGCCGTCGCGGGTGCGATCGACGATATAGACGATCGGCGCTTCGATGTTGCCGGCGCGCAGGAAATAGGCGTGCAGTGAGTGCGCATCGCGCGGTTGGGTCAAGGTGGCCTGCGCGGCCGACAGCGCCTGCCCGAGCACCTGGCCGCCGAACACGTATTTGGTGCCGATGTCGCGGCTCTGACCGCGGAACAGGTTGTCTTCCAGCCGTTCCAGCGAGAGCAGTTCGATCAGTTCGGAGACGGGCGAGGCCATGGGTGGATTATACGGGCGCGGCCGTAGGAACCTCTTGCGTCGAGACAGCACCCATCGCAGCCCGCATCCGTGGCGGGCGCGATCGCGATCGTGAATTCAGAGGCAGTGCTTGCGCATCGGTCCGCCTATGCCAGGCGTCATGCCGTCATAGCAAGGGCTTGGCCAGCCTGGAAAGGGGAAATTAACTCCGATTTCCTTCTGCGTTCCCGTCCCGGCCGCGGTCAGCTTCAGCACGCTGCCGTAGAACTCGAGCTGCGGCGGCGTATATGGTTTTCGGGGGGGGGGGCTTGGCTTCCATCGGTGCAATTTCGACTCGGTCGGACGATCCGTTGAAACCTAGCGTGGCTGCGCTCCGGGTTTCTTGATCTGGATCAAGCCGTTCGCTGCAATGGAACCGATTGCAGTACCCGCGACCACGGAAAGCGCGGGCCGGGGTCGAGTTTGCGGCGCACGGTTTGGCTGGGATCGTCGCTGGCGGCGACGTCTTCGGTATCCAGGTCTTCGTGGCCGGCGATTTGCGTCAGCGACGGGATGCGCGTTTGCAGGGCATGGAGCAATCCGATCAGCGCCGCGATCTGCGCGTCCGGATAGGCCTCGGCCATCGCTTGGTGGCGCGAATCCAGCCAGTCGGGATAGCGGCCGCGGTTGACCAGCTCGATGCCGATGCTGCGCTCATTCCAGCCGTGGACGTGGTGGGCGATACGCTCCGGCGGCACGAACTGCGCGATGCGGCCGTCGCGGTCGATGTAGTAGTGCCCGCTGTTGCCGGTGCCGGACGGGTAGAGGATGCGTTCGCCGTAATCGCGCGCCGTGGCAAGGTCGGGCAGCTCGGTGCAGTGGATGACCACGGTGTCGATGCTCGCGACTGGCCGCGGCTGCAGTGCCTCGACGTAGGGCAGGAGGTGCGGATGGATGGCGGGCGTCGGCACGCGCCGATGCTAGCATTCGAGCATGAAAGGACACTGCATTCTCTCCCACGGTTTCGAGAGCGGCCCGGATGCCGCCAAGGTGACGGCGCTGGCCGAGGTGGCCGAGCGCCTCGGCTGGAGCCACGAACGGCCGGATTACACCGATCTCGACGGCCAGCGCGAGCACGGCCCGCACGGCGACGTGCCGGGGCGGGTTGCGCGCCTGCTGGAACTGGCCAAGGCCGCCGCTGAGCGCGGGCCGCTGGTGCTGGCCGGGTCGAGCCTGGGCGCCTACATCAGCGGGCATGTCTCGCTGCAGCTGCCGGTGGCGGGATTATTCTTCATGGCGCCGCCGCTGGGCGAGCGCGTGCAGCCGCCGATGCCGGCAAGTGCCGTGCCGATGTCGATCGTTCACGGTTGGCGCGACGAGCTGTGTCCGGCGCAGACGGTGGTGGATTGGGCGGCTTCGCGTCGGGCGCGACTGCTGCTGGTGGACGACGCGCACCGCCTGAGCGATCACGTGCAGGCCAGTGCCGAGGCGTTCGCCACGCTGCTCCTGGAATTGCGCTGATGCCCCCCGCAATTTTCTGTAGGAGCGCACCGCAGGGGCGCGATCAAGCATCCCGCAAGAAGCGTCGCGCCCCTGCGGTGCGCTCCTACGTTCAGGGGTGCGGCGCATGAAATTCTTCGCTTCCTGCGGCAAAAGTCTGGAATACCTGCTGGCCGACGAGCTGCTGCAGCTGGGCTGCGCGCGCGCCACCGCCGCCGTAGCCGGCGTCAACGCCGAAGGCAATCTTGAAGATGCCCAGCGCGCGGCGCTGTGGTCGCGCCTGGCCAGCCGCGTGCTGTGGCCGCTCACCGAGTTCGAATGCGGCGACGAGCAGGCGCTGTACGCCGGCGCGGCCGCGCTCGACTGGACGGCGCATATCGGGCCGATGCACAGTATCGCCATCGATGCGCACGTGTCCGGCACCGCCATCACCCACGCGCGCTACGCCGCGCAGCGGGTCAAGGACGCCATCGTCGACACCGTGCGGCAGCGCACCGGCCAGCGCCCCGATGTCGATGTCGAAGCGCCCGATGTGCGCATCAGCCTGGTTGTGCGCAAGGGCCGCGCGCTTTTGTCGATCGACCTGTCCGGCGGCCCGATGCACCGGCGCGGCTGGCGCCAGAGCCAAGGCGTCGCGCCGCTGAAGGAAACCGTTGCGGCGGCGGTGCTGCTGCGCGCCGGCTGGCCGCAGGCGTATGCCGATGGCGGCGATCTGCTCGACCCGATGTGCGGCAGCGGCACGCTGCTGATCGAAGGCGCGCTGATGGCGGCCGACGTGGCGCCGGGATTGCAGCGTCACGCCGGCCTGCCGCCCACGCGCTGGCTGGGCTTTGATGCGACTGCGTGGCAGTCGCTGTGCGCTGAAGCCACGGCGCGCGGCGAGCGCGGGCGCGTGGGTCTGCGCGCCTGCGTTCACGGCAGCGATCTCGATCCGCAGGCGATCCGCGCCGCACGCGAAAATGCACAGCGCGCCGGCGTGCTGGATGCCATCGATCTCGCCGTTTGCGATATTTCAGAACTGCCGGTGCAGCCCAATGCGCGCGGCGCCGTGGTCTGTAATCCGCCCTATGACGCGCGCCTGGCCGCCGATCCGGCGCTCTATCGCGCACTCGGCGATGCGCTCTTGCGCGCTGCGCCGAACTGGCGCGGCGCGCTGCTGTGCGGTGATGCCGAGCTGGCGCATGCCACCGGATTGCGCGCGCGCAAGCGCTATCCGCTGTTCAACGGTCCGATCGAATGCAGCCTGATTGTTTGCGACCCGATCGCGCCGCCGCAGCGCGATGCCGGTCAGTCGCGCGAGCTTCCGGACGGCGCGCAGATGGTGGCCAACCGTTTGCGCAAGAACCTCGACAAGCTGGCGCGCTGGCGCCAGCAGGAACAGATCACCTGTTTTCGCGCCTACGATGCCGACATTCCCGAATATGCCTGCGCGGTCGATGTTTACACGACGCAGGAAGGCGAAGCATGGCTGCATGTGCAGGAATATGCCGCACCGGCGGAGATTCCCGAAGCCACCACCCGCAAGCGACTGAACGATTTGCTGCTGGCGGTGCGCACGGTGTTCGAAATTCCGCGCGAACGGGTGGCGGTGAAGACCCGCAGCACCGGCAAGGGCGGTTCCAAATACGGCCGTTTCGACCATCGCGGGCAATTTCTCACCGTGGAAGAAGGCACAGCCAAGCTGCGCGTCAACCTGTTCGATTATCTGGATACCGGGCTGTTTCTCGACCACCGGCCGCTGCGCGCGCGGATGGCGCTGGAGGCGCGCGGCAAGCGCTTTCTCAACCTGTTCTGCTACACCGGCGCGGCCACCGTGCAGGCGGCGGTGCAGGGCGCCGCGGAGACGACCAGCGTCGATCTGTCGACGACCTATCTGGAATGGTTGGCCGACAACCTGCGCGAGAATGGCATGGGCGGCACTCGCCACCGCATCGTGCAGGCCGATGCGTTGCGCTGGCTGGAAGCCGATCGCGGCGCGTACGACGTGATCTTCTGCGATCCGCCGACGTTCTCCAATTCCAAACGCGCCGACGACTTCGACGTGCAGCGCGACCATGTGCGCCTGCTGCGCGCTGCGCTGGCGCGGCTGGCGCAAGGCGGCGTGCTGTATTTTTCCAACAACTTCCGCCGCTTTCGGCCGGACGCAGCCGCGCTGGCGGAAATCGCACGCGTGGAAGACATCAGCGCAGCGACGATCCCTCCAGACTTTGCGCGCAATGCGAAAATCCACCGTGCATGGAAACTGACGTCGAGTTAGCGATGCTCTGAATTGAGCAGCGCATCCTTAAAAGCTGGCTCCCGACTTGTGCTGGGATGACGATTCCAAGGGTTCTTGGGCTTTTTCGGCGGCGTTGATTCGCGTCAAAAATGCTTTTCCGTAGACACTCTACCGATCCCCGATCCCCGATCCCCGATCCCCGATCCCCCGGTTCCCCGGCCCCCTACTTGCGAAGGCGACCGAACAGTTTCCCGGCCCCGGAGGTCGGCTTGGTCGGGGCCGGTTCCGGCGACGACGTGGCCGCGACCGTTTCTGCCGCGCTGGCGGCATAGCCGGTCGCAAGATTGGCGTTGACGAAACCGCGAACCTCTTCCTCCGGCACACCGGCGGCTTCGGCGATTTCCGGGATGCCGGCCGCGCTTTTCATCATGACTGTGGCAATCCGGAAGTGACGCGGGTATTCGCGCTCGATCTGCGGCCACTTGCGCAATTGGTAATGGCCTTGCGTGGGATTGTTGGAGAGCAAGCCCCCCAGCCATTGCAGGCGACTGAGCGGCTGCGAGGCGCCAATTTTTTTGGCTTCTGCTTCCCAGGCTGCATCGTCGAGAATTTCGGAGGTCACTTCGCCGGGTTCGGCATTGAAGCAGGGCACGATGGCCTTGAGCTCCTTGGGGCCGTGCCAGAGGCCTGCCTTGGCGTCGACCAGAACCACCGCTCCGTTCAGCGCGGTCACCCGCACCCGATGCGCTGCGCCTTGCATGCCAATCCAGCCGCGCAGCGTGCGCGGGGTCTGGTCGGCGGCGACCGGCTGCAACTGGACAACCGGCGGTTCGCGTTCGATCGCAGGGGCGGCAGGTTTGGGCGTGTCGGGCAGCGGTTTTGCCTGCGCCTGAGCAGTGTGGGCAGGTTCTACGGCGACGGTTTCCGACACCGGCTCGGGCGCTTGTCGGCTCTGGTCCGCAGCTCTGGCAGGGGGGTTGGCTGCTGTTTCGCCCGATTCCTCGCCAATGATTTCGCTGAGCAGAACCGCCAGATCGTCCGTCTTGATCGGGCGCGGCAGCCGGTAGGAGACCTGACTGCGGGTGGACGATGTCAGCCCGATCACCTTGCGGCCCGAGCCATGCAATTTGATCCAGCTCATCGGGCCGTACAGGCTGTCCATGTCGACGATGGTGTACTCGGCGCTGTCGTCGGTCACGAGCGTCCACAGGTTGCCACAGCTGGCGTTGGCCACCTTGAAAGCCGCGTGGACTTCGGCCTGGGTGGCCTTGTCCATTCCCGTTGTGCCAAGCGTCAGAGCCATGATCGAATTATCCCCGTTGTTGCTTCGGCGCAGCGTCGGCGCAGGTGTGGCCGCCGCCGCTTTGCCCCGCGTCGTCCTTGTGCAACGCGAACTGGGGATAGTACCCGATCGCGGCACGACTCCGCGAACGCAAGCCATCCGGATCGGTCGGAAAGGGGGCGCTGCGCCGTGCCGCAACGTCCGCCGGATTCGGCCGTATCGCCGCGAAAGCCATTGCAGCCGTCGCGCACGACTGGCTTGCGGCGTCAGCTCAGGCGGTTCAAGAGGTGATTTCTGGGCAACTGCGCCTTCAAAAAAGCCATCTGGTCGACCAGGATGTTGCGATTGGAGAGAATCAGATGCTCGATCCAGCTCGGCCGATAGGGCACGGCGAGCAGCGGCATGCCGGCCTGCTGCGGGGTGCGGTTGCCCTTGTGCGAGTTGCAGTGGAAACAGGCACTGACCACGTTTTCCCAGATGTCGCGGCCACCTTTGGAAACGGGCTGGACGTGGTCGCGGGTCAGGGCAGAAGTTGAGAACTCGCGCCCGCAGTACAGGCACAGGTGCTGGTCGCGTGCGAACAGCGCCTGATTGGTCAGGGCGGGCGTCGGATCGAGCGCGCCGGGGCGGGCGTGGCCGCGTGCGGCGATGATCGGATGCAGCAGGATGCGGCTGCGGTCGCCGCTGGCACGGTTGATGCCGCCGTGAATCGTCAGGCAGGGTTCGCCGAGGGTCCAGGCAACGGCGCCGCGGGCGTACAGGCAGGTGGCGTCTTGCCAGCTCAGCCAGTCGAGCGCACGGCCATGGGCATCAACTCCAAGCAGGCGCAGACCGGTGGCAGGCAGCGGAGATGGAGAGAAAAAGCCGGCCTCCGCGACCTGAGCCGCAGAGTCGAAACGGACGCGAAGCAAGCGTCGGGCTTCTGTATCGCTCTCCATCGGGAATCCAGTTTATACGCTGTTCCCGCCGCTTTGGAAACGGGGTCACCATTTCGCCGCCCGGGTCAATAGGCACGATGAAGTTTCTCCCGTGTCCGGGCTGAAGGTATCGCCTTGACCTGTCCACCGGCTTCCGTTGTGTTCCTGGTCGAGGCGGAACCACCGCCTCCGTCACCCTTCGGGATCTAGCCGCTCGCGCGGCCCACGCAGATCGCGCCCAACACTTGCTCGGTCTGCCGTCGTGCCGTCCACAGGCATGATCGCCTCAGATTCGCGGCCTCAGGGGCCACCCTTTGCGGGCTCGGACGACGGGCGGTGGAAAATGGCTGCACGGCTGCTCCTCTTCAGAGTGGATGGTTGTACCAGACCCCTGTTCCAGGATGCGGCCGTGCAGGTTCAGGCAAAGGCGCGATGGACGTCGAAGGTGCCGCCGTCACGCAACAAGTGGTAGCCGGCACGCGCCAGCTTGTGGGCGACGGCCTTGAGCGCAACCAGACGCGGTTTCCTGGCCGCATTGCGCTGGTACCAACGCTGGATGGCGGGCTCGAAGCGGA
>JADFDQ010000004.1 GCA_018262705.1 Xanthomonas sp. | reverse complement strand
TGTCCCCTGTCCCCTGTCCCCTGTCCCCTGTCCCCTGTCCCCTGTCCCCTGTCCCCTGTCCCCTGTCCCCTGTCCCCGACCCCCGACCCCCGACCCCCGACCCCCGACCCCCGACCCCCGACCCCCGACCCCCGACCCCCGACCCCCGACCATGCGTGGAACCCTCTACATCATCGCTGCCCCTTCCGGTGCCGGAAAATCCAGCATCGTGCGGGCGCTGTTGGCGCGCGATTCGGGTTTGAGCCTGTCGGTGTCGTACACCTCGCGCGCACCGCGGCCGGGCGAGGTTGACGGGCGCGATTACCATTTCGTCGGCGCATCCGAATTCGAGTCGATGGTGGCGGCGGGCGATTTTTTCGAATTCGCTCGGGTGCACGGCGACTGGAAAGGCACCGGGCGGCAGGCGGTCGAGCCGCTGCTGGCGGCCGGGCGCGACGTGCTGCTGGAAATCGACTGGCAGGGCGCGCGCCAGGTGCGCGCCAAAGTGCCCGACGCGGTGGGCATTTTCATCCTGCCGCCATCGAAATCGGCGCTGGAAGAGCGCATGCGCAAGCGCGCCCAGGACTCCGAAGACGTCATCCGGCGCCGGCTGGCGGGGGCGCGCGAGGAGATGCGCCACTACGACGAATTCGATTACGTCGTCATCAACGACGTGTTCGACACTGCCGTTGCCGAGGCCCACAGCGTCTTCGTGGCCAGCCGGCTGCGTCGCCGCTTGCAGGCCGGCCATCACGCGGCCCTGATCGAGTCGCTGCTGGGCGCTGAATAAGTTCTTGTTATAAAAACGGGAATTCGCTAAAATCCGAGGTTCCGTTGAATGTTTGCGCGGCGCGAGCCGCAGGATGCCTATGGCCCGTATTACCGTCGAAGACTGCCTGCAGGTGGTCGACAACCGTTTTGACCTCGTGATGATGGCCTCCAAGCGTGCGCGGCAGCTGGCCGCCGGCGTGGAGCCGAAGCTGGACAACAGCGAATCCAACGACAAGCCCACCGTGCTGGCGCTGCGTGAAATCGCCGCGCGCGTGATCGATTCGCAGTTCGTGGACGCGGTCGAAAAGGCCGAACGCGAGCGCAAGGAGCGCGAGGCGCTGGAATGGGCCGCCGCCGACGTGGTGGCCGGCGACGACGACATGAAGAGCGACGACTGAGCCGGACTGCCCGGTTGCGACAAGACGGCCCTGCGGGGCCGTTTTCGTTGCTGCGACGGATCGGAACGATTGTCGTTTGCGGGCTCGGCGCTGCGCGGTTAGTCTCGGCACATGAACCCCGGCGAGCCCGCAATTGCCAAGTCGACCGCGCCCAGCGAGAGCGCGGTGCCGGACTATGTGCGCGCGCTGGAACGCGAGGCTTTCTATTTGGATGCGCCGCAGCGCGCCCTGCTGAGGAAAGCGTGGGAAGTCGGCGCCGCCGCGCATGCCGGACAAACCCGCCAGTCGGGCGAGCCCTACATCACCCATCCGGTGGCGGTGGCGCAGATCCTGGCCACGCTGGGGCTGGACGTCGAAACGCTGGTCGCGGCGATCCTGCACGACACCGTCGAGGACACGCCGCTGACCCGCGACGATGTCGCCAACCAATTCGGCGAAACCGTGGCCGAACTTGTCGACGGCGTCACCAAGCTGGAAAAACTGAGCTTTGCCAGCCGTCAGGAAGCCACCGCGGAAAGCTTCCGCAAGATGCTGCTGGCGATGTCGCGAGATTTGCGCGTCATTTTGATCAAGCTCGCCGACCGCCTGCACAACATGCGCACGCTGGGCGCCAAATCGTCGGAATCGCGGCGTCGGATCGCGGTCGAGACGCTCGACATCTACGCCCCGATCGCGCAGCGGCTGGGCATGAACCTGATCCGCGCGGAGTTGCAGGATCTCGGTTTCCGGGCGCTGCACCCGTGGCGTCACGCGGTGATCGCCAAGCGCATCGCCAGCCGACCGCAGGCGCGCCGCGAAGCGCTGGCGCAGATCGAAACCAAACTCGCGCAGCGGCTGGCGTTGGAAAAACTCGACCACGAACTGGTCAGCCGCATCAAGGCGCCGTGGAGCGTGTACAGCAAGATGTTGGCCCAGCACCGCAGCTACACGCAGGTGATGGACGTGTTCGGCTTCCGGGTGGTGGTCGATACCGTAGCCGACTGCTATCACGCGCTGGGCGTGGTGCATTCGGTCTACAAGCCGATCGACGGCCGCTTCCGCGACTTCATCGCCATCCCCAAGTCCAACGGCTACCAGTCGCTGCACACGGTGCTGTTCGGGCCCTACGGCTCGCCGATCGAAGTGCAGATCCGCACCCGCGAGATGCACCTGATCGCCGAGCGCGGCGTCGCCGCGCACTGGGCCTACAAGCTCGGGACCGAGGCCGGCAACAGCGCGCAGGCGCGGGCGGCATCGTGGATCGCCAGCCTCGTCGAAAGCCAGCGCGGCACCGGCTCATCGCTGGAATTTCTGGAAAACGTCAAAGTCGACCTGTTCCCGGACGAGGTTTACCTGTTCACGCCGAAGGGCGACATCCTTTCGCTGCCGCGCAATGCAACCGCGCTCGACTTCGCCTACGCGGTGCATACCGACGTCGGCAACCACGCGGTCGCTTCTCGGGTCGACAAGCGTTTCGCGCCGCTGCGCACCAAACTCGCCAACGGCCAGACGGTGGAAATCATTACCGCCAAGGCGGCGGCGCCCAGCACCCAGTGGCTGGATTTCGTCGCCACCAGCAAGGCGCGCACGGCGATCCGGCAGGGGCTCAAGCTGCTCCAGCACGAGGACGCGGTGCAGCTCGGACATTACATGCTCGACCGCGCGCTGGTTGCGCTGGGCACATCGCTTGATCGCCTGCCGATGGAGCGGATCGACGGCTATCTCGAGGAAAACCGCTTCCATCGTCTGGAAGCGCTGCTGGCGGACATCGCCATGGGCAACCGGGTGCCGGCGCAAGTGGCCTCCGTGCTGGCGCAGCAGGGAGACAAACCGCGTTCGCGCAAGAAGCAGTCGGCGCCGCCCGTGGTTTCGAAGGAGCCCATCCTGATCACCGGATCCACGCATGGGGTGATCAACTTCGCGCAGTGCTGCATGCCGATTCCGCGCGACGAGATCATGGGCTACCACAGCGCCGGCAAGGGCATTGTGGTGCACCGGATGGACTGCCCGAACCTGGCCGAATTCCGGAAGTCGCCGGAACGCTGGGTGCCGGTGGCGTGGGATCGGCACGTGACCGGCGATTTCAATGTCGCGATCCGGATCGAGGTCGAAAACCATCCGGGCGTGCTGGCGCAGGTCGCGGCGGCCATTGCCCAGTCCGGCTCCAATATCGAACGGGTCGAATATCTTGAGCGCGACAGCAATATCGCGGTGCTGCGCTTTGCCATTGAAGTGACCGACGGCCGGCACCTGGACGAGGTCATTCGCGGCGTGCGCAAGCTGCATGTGGTGCAAAACGTCCAGCGCGCTTGATCGGCGCCGGCATCGAACGCCGACTGCGGGTGCGGGTTGTAGAATCGGCGTGACGCATCGCTACCGGAGTCCCCATGCCACGCACCGCCATCCACACCGAACTTGCGCCGGCCGCCATCGGCCCGTATTCGCAGGCCACCCGCGCCGGAAATATGATCTTTCTCAGCGGCCAGATTCCACTGGATCCGGCCACCGGAACCGTCGTTGGCGAGGGCAATATCGAAGCGCAGGCGCGGCGCGCATTCGACAACCTGAAAGCGGTGTGCGAAGCCGCTGGCGGTTCGCTGGCGGACGTGGTGCGCGTCGGGCTGTACCTGACCGATCTGTCGCAGTTCGCCGCGGTCAACGCAGTCATGGGCGACTACTTCCAGCAGCCGTATCCGGCGCGTTCGACGGTCGAAGTCTCGGCGCTGCCCAAGGGCGTTGCGTTCGAGGTGGATGCCATCCTCGCGCTGGGCTAAGTCTCTGGAGTGCGCCGGCGCTTGCCGGCATCCTTGAACCATGCCCGGTTCGCAATTCCACGCCGCTTCAGGTGCCGATGCTTCGCTTGATGTCCTTGCGGGCGTCGGCCCGGCGCTGCGCGACAAGCTGGCCGAACGCGGTCTTTCGACCCTTCAGGACCTGTGGCTGCACCTACCGCGCGGCTATGAGGACCGCACTGCGCTGACGTCGATCCGCGATCTGCGTCCGGGCGAGGCGGCGCAGGTCGAAGGACGCATCGAGGCGGTCGAGCGCGGCTTCCGCTACCGGCCGCTGCTGCGGGTTGCCATCTCCGATGATTCGCGCGCCACCCTGGTGCTGCGCTTCTTCCATTTCCGCGCGCAGCAGGCGGCGCAGTTCGCGCCCGGTGTCCGCATCCGCGCCTATGGCACGCCGCGGCCCGGCCAGCAGGGGCTGGAGATCGTCCATCCCAGCTATCGGATCCTCGCCGCAGACGATGCCACGCTGAGTCAATCTTTGGATCCGGTTTACCCCGCCATTGAGGGCGTCGGTCCGGCCAGCCTGCGCAAGCTGATCGTGCAGGCGCTGCGCCGGCTGCCGGAGGAAGCGGCGCTGGAATTGCTGCCGCGCGATTGGCTGAGCAAACAGCAGTTGCCGTCGCTGCGGGAAGCGATTCTGCTATTGCACGCACCGCCGCGGGATGCCGATGTGGCCGCGTTGCTGGAGGGCCGTCATCCGGCCCAGCGACGATTGGCCCTGGAAGAACTGTTGGCGCACCAGTTGGGGCTGCGCCGGCAGCGGCTGGCGCTGCAGGCGCAGGGTGCGCGTGCGCTGCGCGGCGACGAGCGGTTGGTCAAGACGCTGGTCATGGCGCTGCCGTTCGCGCTGACCAGTGCGCAGCAACGGGTCTATGCACAGGTTCGGGACGATCTTCGGCAGCCGCGGCCGATGCTGCGGCTGGTGCAGGGCGATGTCGGCAGCGGCAAGACCGTGGTGGCGGCGATGGCCGCGCTGCTGGCAGTGGCCGATGGCAGGCAAGCAGCGCTGATGGCGCCGACCGAACTGCTGGCCGAGCAGCATTTCAACAATCTGCGCAGCTGGCTGGAGCCGCTGGGCGTGCAGGTGGGTTGGCTGGCTGGCAAAGTCACCGGCAGGGCACGCTGCAAGGCGTTGGACGCGGTGGTTTCGGGGCAGGCGCAGGTCGCGGTCGGCACCCATGCGCTGATGCAGGAAGGCGTGGCGTTTCACGATCTCGCTTTGGCCATTGTCGATGAGCAGCACCGCTTCGGCGTGCACCAGCGGCTGGCACTGCGCGACAAGGGGCGCGGCAGTCTTCCGCATCAGTTGGTGATGACGGCCACACCCATTCCGCGCACGCTGGCGATGAGCGCCTACGCCGATCTGGACGTGTCTTCGATTGATGAACTGCCGCCCGGGCGCACGCCGGTGACCACGGTCGCGCTGTCCGAAGATCGCCGCGAGGAACTGATCCGGCGCATCAGCCTCGCCTGTGCGGAAGGGCGGCAGGCGTACTGGGTGTGCACCCTGATCGATGAGCCGGACGAAGCGAGCGAAGGGTCCGGGCGAGGCGCAGGCTTTGGCGCCGGGAGCAGGATCGAGGCGCAGGCGGCGCAATCGACGTTCGAAGATCTGCAGGCGGCACTGCCGGCGCTGCGGATCGGCCTGGTGCACGGGCGCATGAAGGCGCGCGAAAAACAGGACGCGATGGCCGCGTTCAAGTGCGGCGAAATCGACCTGCTGGTGGCGACCACGGTGATTGAAGTGGGCGTGGACGTGCCCAATGCCTCGCTGATGGTGATCGAAAACGCCGAGCGCCTCGGGCTGGCGCAGTTGCACCAGCTGCGCGGGCGGGTCGGGCGCGGCAGTGCGGCGTCGAGCTGCGTGCTGCTGTATCGCACGCCGCTGTCGGCACTGGCGCGGCAGCGGCTGGACACCCTGCGCCAGACCAACGATGGCTTCGTCATCGCCGAAAAGGACCTGCAGCTGCGTGGCCCCGGCGAACTGCTTGGCACGCGCCAGACGGGTCTTGCCGGCTTCCGGATCGCCGATCTGGCGCGCGATGCCGATCTGCTGCCGCAGGTGCATGCGCTGGCCGATCAATTGCTCGGCAGCGATCCCGAACGCGCCGATCGCATCGTGGCGCGTTGGGTCGGCGGCGCGGCGCGCTATGCGGCGGCGTGAGCAGGGGACAGGGGACAGGGGACAGGGATTAGAAGCCAAGAGCCAGCAATCAAGGGCTGCAGGCAGCGGTTTTGCCGCAGTAAATCCCGTGCAGGGTTTCGATGATGCGCTGGGCCGGGCCGTCGGAAAGACGGTAGTAGATCGTCTGCGCTTCCCGCCGGGTCGCCACCAGTCCGTCCGCGCGCAGTACGGCCAGGTGCTGCGACAGCGCTGACTGGCTGAGTTCCACTTTGTCATTGAGATCGCCCACCGAGCGCTCCCCTTCGACCAGCAGGCACAGCAGCATCAGGCGTTTGTCGTTGGCCAGCGCGCGCAGCAACTGCGCGGCTTCGCCAGCGTGGGAGCGCATGGCTTCCGGATCCATGGCGATGGCCGCGTCGCCCGGCTTCGGCTTGCGGTTGGAGGCGTCGGTTGGGCGCAGGTGGGCGGCGACTTGATGTTTCACGAAGCGGATAATATTAGTTGACACGAATATAAGCAAGTGCTAATTTACAAACATCGACCGCAACGATGGTGAAAGGGGAAGCGCAATGGGCAGAATCGTGGTGATGGGAGCGGGGCTGGGCGGCATGAGCGCGGCGTACGAACTGCGCGACACGCTGGGCAAGGCACACGAAATCGTGCTGGTGGGCATCGGCGATACCTTCGGCTTCACGCCGTCCAATCCGTGGCTGGCGGTGGGCTGGCGCAAACGCGACGAGATCAGCGTTGATATCGCCAAGCACGTCGGCAAACGCGGCATCCGCTATGACGGCAGCGGCGCGGCTCGGATTGATGCACAGGCCAATGCGGTGGTCACCGGCAATGGCGAGCGCATCGATTACGACTACCTGCTGATCTGCACCGGACCCAAGCTCGCCTTCGACGAAGTGCCCGGCGCTGGCCCGAACGGCGGCTACACCCGGTCGGTGTGCACGACGGCGCATGCGGCCGAAGCCTGGGACGCCTATCAGGAGTTCCTGAAGAATCCGGGTCCGGTGGTCATCGGCGCGGTGCAGGGCGCCAGCTGCTTCGGTCCCGCCTACGAATTTGCGATGATCGTCGATGCCGATCTGCGCAAACGCAAGCTGCGCGACAAGGTGCCGATGACCTTCGTATCCAGCGAACCGTACATCGGCCACATGGGTTTGGGCGGCGTGGGGGATTCCAAAGGCCTGATGGAATCGGAAATGCGCCAGCGTCATATCCACTGGCTGGTCAACAGCAAGGTGACCGAGGTGCGCGACGGCGAGATGAGCGTGGTCGAGCACGACGGCAAGGGCCAGCCCGGGCAGTCGCATGCGTTGCCGTTCAAGTTCTCGATGCTGCTGCCGGCGTTCAAGGGCGTCGATGCGGTGGCTGCGGTGGAAGGGCTGTGCAATCCGCGCGGCTTCGTGCTCGTCGACAAGCACCAGCGCAGCCCGAAGTATCCGAAGATCTTTTCGGCCGGCGTGTGCGTGGCGATTCCGCCGGTCGAGGCGACTCCGGTGCCGACCGGCGCGCCCAAAACAGGCTTCATGATCGAATCGATGGTGACCACCATCGTCAAGAACATCCAGGCCGAACTCAAAGGCGACACCCCGGATTTCGAAGGCACCTGGAATGCGGTGTGTCTGGCCGACATGGGTGATACCGGCGCGGCCTTCGTGGCGCTTCCGCAAATCCCGCCGCGCAACGTCACCTGGACCAAGATCGGCAAGTGGGTGCACTTGGCCAAGATCGGTTTCGAAAAATATTTCCTCTACAAGATGCGGCACGGCACCAGTGAGCCGATCTACGAAAAGCACATCCTCGGCCTGCTCGGCATCGAGCGGATCAAGGACGTGAAGCGCTCTTCCTGAAATTTCCACAACATGGACCAAGGAGATTCCCATGACCCTCGACAATGCGGTGCGTGCCTTTGCCGGCATGATGGTTTTGATCAGCCTGGCGCTGACCTGGTACGTCAGCCACTACTTCGTGTGGTTGACCGCGTTCATCGGCTTCAATCTGATCCAGTCCTCGTTCACCGGCTTCTGTCCGGCGGCGAAGGCGATGAAGAAACTCGGCATCGGGCGCGATAGCGCTTCGTGCAGCAAGTGCTGAGGACAACGCGATGCATCTGTTGCGTCCGCTGACATTGGCCGCGCTGCTGGCGCTGGCCGCCTGTGGCGGCACGCCCCCGGCCGCTGCGCCGACACTGCCCGGCAATCTGTCCACCTTCACGGTGGCAAGGGCCGACAATGCCTTGCCGGGTCGCGGCTGGGACGGCGTGATCGAGGCCGTTCGCCGCGCCGACCTGGCCGCGCAGACCAGCGGGCGGATCAGCGAGGTCGCGGTGGACGTCAACGACCGGGTACGGGCGGGGCAGGTGTTGCTGCGCATCACCGCGGTCGAACAGGATGCCGGCGCAAACGCCGCTCGCGCGCAACTGGCGGCGGCGCAGGCGACCGCGGCGGAGGCCGAGCAAAACTACCGCCGTTACGCCGCACTGGCCGATGGGCAGTTCGTCTCGAAGGCGCAGATCGATTCGGCGCGTTCCGCCCGCGATTCGGCGGTTGCCGCGCGCAATGCCGCCGCCGCCAACCTCGCGCAAGCGTCGCAGCAATCCGCCTACACCGTGGTGCGGGCACCGTTCGACGGCGTGCTGGCGCGGCGTGACGTCGAGCCGGGAGAAACGGTGGCGCCGGGCATGCCGCTGTTGAGTCTGTATGCGCCGGATGCGCTGCGGATCGAAGTGGCGGTGCCGCAAACCCGCGCCGAGGCGATCCGCAAGGACTCGCAGGCGCAGGTTCGGCTGGCGGACGGGCGGAGGGTTGTCCCGGCGGAAGTGGTCGTGTTTCCGGCCGCCGATGCCGCCAGCCACAGCGTCAACGTGCGGGTGCTGCTGCCGGTGCTGGATCCACAGCCGGCGCCAGGCACCACCGCCAAAGTGATGTTTGCCGCCGATACCGCCAGTGATGGCAGCAACGATGGGACGTCGCCGGTCGCCCTGCGCATTCCTTTCGCCAGCGTCGCCCAGCGCGGCGAACTGACCGGCGTGTACGTGGTGCAAGACGGGCGCTTGCTGCTGCGCCAGCTGCGTCTTGGCGATCGCGACGGTGACAGCGTGGACGTCATCGCCGGCCTGAAGCGTGGCGATGTGGTGGTGCGCGACCCGGTGGCGGCGACCGAAGCGATCGCGGCCCAGCGGCGTGCGGCGGAGGGCGGTCGTGACTGACGCACCGCGCCTCGGTATTTCCGGTCGATTGGCGGCGGCGTTCCAGCGCAATCCGCTGACTCCAATCCTGGCGATCATGGGCCTGCTGCTGGGCCTGCTGGCGGTGGCCATCACCCCGCGCGAAGAAGAGCCGCAGATCGACGTCACTATGGCCAACGTCATCGTGCCGTTCGACGGCGCCAGCAGCCGCGACGTCGAACAGTGGGTGGCCACGCCGCTGGAACAGACACTGGCCGAGATCGAAGGCGTCAAGCACGTCTATTCGATCAGTCGACCCGGCATGGCGATATTGACCGTCGAATTCGAAGTCGGCGTCGCGCGTCAGCCGGCGCTGGTGCGCCTGTACAACCAGGTGTTCTCGAACGCGGATTTCATTCCGCCGCATGCCGGCGTCGGCCAGCCCATCGTCAAGCCCAAAGGCATTGACGACGTGCCGGTGATGGCGCTGACCCTGTGGAGCGACGATCCGAACACCGATGCCAGCGCGCTCGCGGAAGTGGCGCACACGCTGGAGGCCGATCTCAAGCGCATTCCCGGAACCCGCGACATCTACACCATCGGCGCGCCGGATCGGACCGTGTCGGTGACGCTGGACGCGGCGAAACTGTCCGCCTACGGGCTGGGTGCAAACGACCTGGCGCAGGCGCTGCAGGCCGCCAACCTCGTGCGCCAACCGGGCGAACGGGTGGACGCCAGCGGGCGCGCGATCCCGGTGACCGCCGGAAGCTATCTGGCCAGCGCCGACGACGTCGCCGGTCTGGTCATCGGCAGCCGTGACGGCAAGCCGCTGCTGCTGTCGGATGTGGCCAACGTCGCTCCGCGCGGCGATCTGCCCAGTCGCTACGTCTGGTACGGCGCGCCGGCCGGTCGCGCCGGTCCTGCCGCCGGCGTCGCACCGGCGGTGACGATTGCGATTGCGAAAAAACCCGGCAGCAACGCGTCCGACATTACCGCCGCCGTGTCCCGCCGCATCGCCCAGCTCAAGGGAGAACTCATTCCGCAGGGCGTGCACGTCAGCGTGACCCGCGACTACGGCGCCACCGCGTCCGACAAGGCGCAGAAGCTGATCCAGAAGCTGATCTTTGCCACCTTCAGCGTGGTGCTGCTGGTGCTGTTCGCGCTGGGCTGGCGCGAAGCGATCGTGGTGGGCAGCGCGGTGGTGTTGACGCTGGCCATCACCCTGTTTGCCTCGAAGATGCTGGGCTTCACGCTCAACCGGGTGTCGCTGTTCGCGCTGATCTTCTCGATCGGCATCCTTGTCGACGATGCCATCGTGGTGGTCGAAAACATCCACCGGCACATGGCGCGTGGCGGCAAGTCGCTGCTGGAAGCCATTCCGCCGGCGGTGGACGAAGTCGGCGGGCCGACCATCCTTGCGACCTTCACCGTGATCGCCGCGCTGATGCCGATGGCGTTCGTGTCCGGGTTGATGGGCCCGTACATGCGCCCGATCCCGATCAACGCGTCGGTCGGCATGCTGCTGTCGTTGGCGATCGCGCTGACCGTGACGCCGTGGCTGTCGCTCAAGCTGCTTGGGCGCCACGACCATGGCGAAGACGGACAAGACGAAAAAAGAGAGGCGCGCGACGAAAAGCAGGCCGGCTGGCTGCACCGCCTGTTCGAACGGGTGATGTCGCCGTTCCTGCGCGGCGAGCGGGCCGGGCGCCGGCGTGGGCTGCTGTTCGGCGGGATGGTCGTCCTCGTGCTGCTGTCGGCGTCGCTGGCGGTGTTCAAACTAGTCGTGCTGAAGATGCTGCCGCTGGATAACAAATCCGAAGTGCAGGTGATTGTCGACATGCCCGAAGGCAGTACGCTGGAGCAGACCAATGCGCTGCTGGCGGAGCTGGCCGCCAACATCGACAGCGTGCCGGAAGTGCTGAACTATCAGGCCTACGCCGGCACCGCCGCACCGATCAACTTCAACGGCTTGGTGCGTCAATATTTCCTGCGCCGCGGCAGCAATGTCGGCGACCTGCAGGTGAATCTGGTCGACAAGCACCAGCGCGACCGCCAGAGTCACGAGATCGCGCTGGCGATGCGGCCAATGTTGGCAAAGATCGGCGCGCACTACGGTGCCTCGGTAAAAGTGGTGGAAGTGCCGCCCGGCCCACCGGTGCTGTCGCCGTTGGTGGCCGAGGTGTACGGGCCGGATTACGCCGGTCAGCGCAAAGTGGCGTTGGCGCTGCAACAGCAGCATTTCGCGCGCACTCCCGGCATTGTGGATATCGACACCAGCGTGGAGACGAATGCGCCGCGTGAGCACATCGTGATCGATCGTGAACGCGCCGCGCGCTTGGGCGTGTCGCAGGCGGCGATTGCCGATGCCATCGCGATGGGCGTAGCCGGGCTGGATGCGACTTACATCCACGATGGCGCATCGAAATATCCGCGCCCGGTGCGGCTACGGTTGCCGGCGCAAGATCAGGCAGCGCTGGCGGGTGTGCTTGCACTGAAGGTGCGTGCGCAGCAAGGGCAATTGCTGCCGTTGTCCGAGTTGGTGCGCGTGCAGCAAGCCACGTGGGATGGCGCGATTCATCACAAGGATGGCCTGCCGGTGGTGTATGTGATGGCCGATGAAGCCGGCAAACTCGACAGCCCGCTGTACGGCATGTTCGACATCGTCGGTCAGCTGGATCACGCCCGCGTGGCGGGACAAACGCTGGCGCAAACGTTCATCACCCAGCCTGCCGATACCAGCGGGTTTGCCGTGAAGTGGGACGGCGAATGGCAGATCACCTTTGAGACCTTCCGCGACATGGGCATTGCCTATGCCGCCGGCATGGTGTTGATCTACCTGCTGGTGGTGGCGCAGTTCCGCAGTTATCTGGTGCCGCTGGTGATCATGGCGCCGATCCCGCTGACGGTGATTGGGGTGATGCCCGGTCACGCGCTGCTGGGTAAGCAGTTCACCGCCACCAGCATGATTGGCATGATCGCGCTGGCCGGGATTATCGTGCGCAACTCGATCTTGCTGGTCGATTTCATCCAGCAGGAAACCGCACGCGGCGTGCCGTTGGTGGATGCGGTGATCGACGCCTGCGCGGTGCGCGCCAAGCCCATCGTCCTCACTGGCGTGGCGGCGATGCTGGGCGCATTCTTCATTCTCGACGATCCGATCTTCAACGGGCTGGCCATTTCGCTGATCTTCGGCATTCTGGTGAGCACCGTCCTAACGCTGGTCGTGATTCCATTGCTGTACGTGACGTTGTTGGGCCGCACGAAGCACGGTGGGGAGGCAAAGGCATGAGTGATGAACGTCCGCTGCGCGTGGTGCTGGAACAACAGGGGCCCTACGCGTTCAAGATCAGCTTCGACGAGGCGTCGTTTGCGCCGATCCACAGCGACGAGCCGGCGCCGCTGGGCGAAGGCTCTGGCCCGAATCCGAGCGAGCTGCTGCTGGCCAGCATTGCCAACTGCCTGTCGGCCAGCCTGCTGTTCGCGCTGCGCAAGTTCAAGAACACGCCGGCGCCGATCCGCGCCGAGATCAGCGCATCCGCCGAGCGCAACGGCCAGGGCCGGCTGCGCATCGCGCGCGCCAAGGTGACGATCCGCCTCGCCGAACCGGCCGCCGGCATCGAACGTTTTGACCGCGTGCTGGCGCAGTTCGAGCAGTTCTGCACCGTCACCCAGAGCGTGCGCGAAGGCATCCATGTCGATGTGGAGGTCGTCGATAGCGACGGCGTGGCGCATCGCACGGGCGCGGACGGTTGAGCGCCGAATTTTGATTGGAGGTTTGCGTGAACAAGATCGCAATCGCTGCTTCACTGCTGCTGTCCTTGCTCGCCGCCGGCTGCGCGCATGCGCCTGCGTCCACTGCGCCGGCGTCCACTGCGGCAGCGTCCACTGCGACTGCGCCAGCGTCCGAGGTCAAGTTGATGCAGCCGCTGCCGGGGCTGTACACCGCCGGCCAGCCGGCGCCGACGGATTGGGCGGCGATCCGCGCGCTCGGCATTCGCACCGTCATCAATCTGCGTCCGCCGGCAGAGGAAGCCGGCCGCGACGAAGGGGCGGAAGTGCGTGCGGCCGGAATGCGCTATCTCGACATCCCGGTCGCCCATGCCGCCGGCATCAACCCCGACAACGCGCGCCTGCTGCACGCAGCGTTGGCTCCGGCTCACGGCGGTGGGGTGCTGGTGCATTGCGCGACGGGCAATCGCGCCGGTGCGCTGCTGGCGTTGGAACAGGCCGATTTCGACGGCGTGACGCCGCAGGCGGCGCTGGAACTGGGACGCAAGGCCGGTGTCACCGCGCTGGAACCCACGCTCAAACAGGCATTGGTCATTTCGCCCTAGGAGGCGTGCAATGGCCGCCGATCGCATCACCGTGGTGGGCGCCGGCTTTGCCGGATTGACGGCGCTGCGCACGCTGCGCCGGCATTCCCGCGACGTCGAGCTGACCCTGGTTTCGCCGAAGCCGGAACTGCACTACCTGCCGGGCACGATCTGGATTCCCTCCGGCAAGCGCCGCGGGCAGGATCTGATCGTGCCGCTCGACAATTTTCTGAAACGGACCGGCGTGCGATTCCATCAAGCCAGTGCCACCGGACTGGCGGACGACGGGCGCGTGCTGCGCACCGATGCTGGCGATGTCGAAAACGACGGCCTGATCATCGCCAGCGGCGCGCGTTTCATCCGCAAGCTGTCCGGCATCGAGCACGCCGTCATTCCCTGTGAAGGCATCGCCGCGGGCGAGGCGATTCGCGACCGTCTGGCGACGCTCGACGGCGGCACCCTGTGCTTCGGGTTCGGTACCAACCCGAACGAACAGATCGCCATGCGCGGCGGGCCGGTGTTCGAATACGTGTTCGGCCTCGACACCCTGCTGCGGCGGCAGAAGCGGCGCGAGCGCTTCCGTCTGGTGTTCTTCAGCCGTTCGCAGAAGCCGGGCCAGCGGCTTGGCGAACGCGCGGTCGAAATTATTCTCGGTGAAATGAAAAAACGCGGTATCGAGACCGTGCTCGGCGAAAAGGTGCAGCGGATCGAGCCGGACGCGGTGCAGCTGGAGCGCACCCGGATCGAAAGCCATCTGACCCTGTTCATGCCAGGTCTGACCGGCCCCGCGTGGCTGGATGCCACCCCGCTGCCACGTTCGCCGGGCGGGTTGCTGCAGGCCGACGCGCAGTGCCGCGTACCGGGTTTTTCCTGCACCTTTGCTGCCGGTGACGGCGCCAGCCTGCCGGGGCCGGAATGGATGCCAAAACAGGCGCATCAGGCCGATCTGCAGGCGGAGGTTGCCGCCAGAAATCTGCTGCACGCGTTGGCGGGTGAGCCGGTGGACAAGACTTTCAAGGCCGAACTGATGTGCATCATCGACTCGCTGGATGCCGGCCTGCTGGTCTCGCGCAGCGAAAACAAGGTGCGCGCCATGCGCCCGACGATCTTCGCGCACTGGGCCAAGGCGGCCTTCGAAGCGCGCTATCTGCGCCGCTACCGCTGACGTTCTGGCCGCTTTTTACGCCGGAGTTGCGATACCGAACGGATTTTCAGTACAATACGCGGCTCGAATCACGATTTTTCCAGAGTGGCATCATGAAAGCCGGCATCCATCCCGAATACCGCGACGTCGTTTTCCAGGACGTGACGTCGGACTTCAAGATCCTGACCCGTTCGACCATGTCCAGCAAGAACACGATCAAGTGGGAAGACGGCAACGAGTACCCGCTGATCAAGGTCGAAGTTTCGTCCTCGACCCACCCGTTCTACACCGGGCAGCACAAGATCATGGACACCACCGGGCGCGTGGACAAGTTCCGCAAGCGTTACGGCAAGTAATCCCTGCGGCGACTTGCTGTTTGCAGTAGCGTTCGCGACGGCCGCCTCCGGGCGGCCGTCGTTTTGTCTGCGTGGGCAACGGTTTGAGGGGCAGCGGCTTGGACGATGGTCGAAATGACCGCAACGATGGCTATGCGATAATGCGCGTTCACCATGCGCCGGCGCATGGCCCGCGGGCCAAGCAGCGTATCCACAGGCGCACCCCATTGGAGTTGCTTCGTGTCTGAATTCGACCAGATGACCCTGAGCGCCGGCGACAAGTCGGTGGTTTTGCCCGTGCTGCATCCCACTCTGGGTCAGTCCTGCCTCGATATCGCCAGGCTGCCGAAGGAAACCGGCTGCTTCACCTACGACCCCGGCTTCGGCGCCACCGCCAGCTGCAAGTCGGCGATCACTTACATCGACGGCAATGCCGGCGTGCTGCTCTATCGCGGTTATCCGATCGAACAGCTGGCCGAGCATTCGAGCTTCACCGAAGTCGCCTACCTGCTGATGCACGGTGAACTGCCCAGTCCGCCGCAATTGGCCGAGTTCGAAGGCGAGGTGACGCATCACACGATGATGCACGAGGCGTTCCGTAACTTCCTGTACGGGTTCCGCCACGACGCCCACCCGATGGCGATGCTGACTGGGATGCTGGGCTCGCTGGCGAGCTTCTACCACAACGATCTCAACCTCGAAGACCAGAGCCAGCGCCGGCTGGCCGCGATCCGCCTGATCGCCAAGATTCCGACCATTGCCGCCGCCTGCTACCGCTATTCGGTCGGCTGGCCGATCCGCTATCCGCGCAACAACCTGCCGTTCACCGACCGCTTCGTGCACATGATGTGGGAAGTGCCCAGCGAGCCGTTGAACCTCAATCCGATCGTGGCCAAGGCGCTGGATCTACTGTTCATCCTGCACGCCGACCACGAGCAGAACGCCTCGACCTCGACCGTGCGCTTGGTCGGTTCTACCGGCGCCAACCCCTACGTCAGCGTCGCCGCCGGCGTGGCCGCGCTGTGGGGTCCGGCGCACGGCGGCGCCAACGAGGCGGTGCTGAAGATGCTGGCCGAGATCGGCCGCCCGGATAACGTCCAATCCGCGGTCGATCGCGCCAAGGACAAGGCCTCGGGCTTCCGCCTGATGGGTTTCGGCCACCGCGTCTACAAAAATTACGACCCGCGCGCCGCGTTGGTTCGCAAGATGACCCACGAGGTGCTGGGCGCGCTGAAGGTCAACGATCCGCTGCTCGACGTGGCGCTGCGGCTGGAAGAAGTCGCGCTCAAGGACGATTACTTCGTCGAACGCAAGCTGTATCCGAACGTGGATTTCTACAGCGGAATCATCTACAAGGCGCTCGGCATTCCGGTCGACATGTTCACGGTGATGTTCGCGATCGCGCGCACCGCCGGCTGGGTCAGCCATTGGCTGGAACAGCAGAACGACCCCGAAGCCCGGATCGGCCGCCCGCGCCAGATTTACACCGGCGCCGGTCGCCGCGACTACGTGGGCATGGACCAGCGCTGAGTCTGCGAGCGCGCTGCGCCCGGCACTGGGCGAGGCGGCAAGCAGTGCCGAATGAAGCTGCCAGTCCGGGTTGCCGTGGCCGCCGTCGCTCATGTCCCCCGATGCCGGCCTCTGGCCGGCATCTCCGCCTTGACTTCGCGCCAGCGGCCACGGCGACCCGGACTGCAAAGAAAATCGGGCACGCAGTCGCAACCCGGCCTTGCGGGTCACTCGCGATCGTAGTCGGCGATTTCCGCTTCGGTCAGCAGCGCGCGCAACTGCGCTGCCGAGGCGCGCTGCAGCGGGCGCTCGTCGACGCCCGACAGCGGCGCCTGGCGCAGGCAGGACGTCGGCAGCACGGTCAGGTCGAAGGCGAGGTCGTCGGCGGCAAACAGCCACACCGGGACGTCGAGGTTGCGCTGGCGGTTCAGCCGCAGCCGGCGGCTGCGCGATTGCGCCGGAATGTCGTGTTCGTTGAGCCAGCGCGCAACCGCATCAAAATCGTCGCTGTGCAGGTGCAGGGCGACCGCGGCGTGGGCGTCGGCGGTTCCGTCCAGCACGGCGCCGACCAGTCGCGGCGCGAACGCGGCGAAGAATTCCAGCGCGTGCAGCGCGGCTTCGCGCCGGCGGTGCAGCTGCGCGGGCTGCGCTTCGGTGTGGAACAGGCGCTGGTACTGGCGCAGGGCGTCTTCGATTTCGCGATTGCGCGGCAGCGATGCGTCGTCGAAAAAGCCCAGCCGCTGCGCCGCCTTGAGTTTGGCCTGATGGAAGTCGCGCACCCCGCCTTCGGCCATCAGCCGGGCGGCCTCGTGGGCGAGCCGTTGGCGGCGCTCGCGGGCCCGAGTCTGGGCGTGAACCTGCGCATGGGCGAGCTGACGGACACCCGGCATCGCGACATCCTCCCTGCAGCCACTGCAGGGACTGTACCCGAGGTGCGCCCTGCGCGCATCCGGATCAGAAAATGTCGAACGACTCCTCGCTGGGCGGCGCGGACGAATCGTAGCCGTCGATAGCAGAGCCGGTTTCGTTTTCCATCTGCTGCAAGTCTTCGGCCTTCACCCATTCGGTGATTCCGCCGGAAGCGCCCGGAATCAGCCGGCCGCCTGCGCTGACGCTGACCTTCACCATCCCCGCCGGTGGCTCGGGTTGGCGTTCCGGCAGATCCTTGAGCGCGGCCCGCATGTAGCCGATCCAGATCGGCAGCGCGGCGCGCCCGCCGTATTCGCCGCGGCCCAAGGTCTTGAAGTCGTCGCGGCCGACCCAGACCGTGGTCACATAGGGGCCGCCGTAGCCGGAGAACCAGGCATCGCGGTAATTGTTGGTCGAACCGGTTTTGCCGCCGATGTCGTCGCGATTGATCACCCGTGCGGCCGTTGCGGTGCCGCGTTGGATCACGTCATGCATCATCGAGCGGATCTGGAACGCCACCCGTGGATCGATCGCCAGCGGGGCAACGACCATTCCGGCCGGCGGCGCGGTGGGCGCTGCGGCCGCGCTGCTCGTCGCCGGCTTGCCGGCGCCCGGGCGATTGGCAGGTTTGGGGCTGACGGGCGCCGGCGCGCCGGCCGTGGCCGGACTGAGGTCGAACCCGTCCACCTGGGACGGTGCCGCGCTCGCGGCCAGCTGTCCGCCCGCGGCGCTGACACCGACGCAACCCGGGCAGGCGGTCGCCGGATTGGCCTTGAAGACCTCCTTGCCGTCGCGGTCGCGCACGCTTTCGATAAAATATGGCGTGGTCAGGAACCCGCCGTTGGCGAAGGCGGTGTAGCCGCGCGCCACCGACAGCGGCGTCAGCGAGGCGGTGCCCAGCGACATCGACAGGTTGGGTGGCAGGCTGTCTTCCGTGAAGCCGAAATGGGCAATCGCCTTGCGCGCGTAATCCACGCCGATCGAATCCAGCAGCCGCACCGAGACCAGATTCTTCGAGCGCACCAGCGCTTCGCGCAGGCGCATCGGGCCGGAAAACGAGCCGCCGTCGTTCTGCGGGCGCCAAACGTGGCCGGCGCGATCGCGGAACACCACCGGCGCGTCCAGCACGATCGAGGCCGGGTTGTAGCCGCGTTCGAACGCCACCGCGTACAGGAACGGCTTGAAGCTCGATCCGGGTTGGCGACGGGCCTGGGTGGCGCGGTTGAACTTGTTGGCGGCGAAACTGAAGCCGCCGATCAAGGCCCGCAGTGCACCGGTATCGGCGTCGAGCGAGACCAGCGCCGACTGCGCTGTGGGAACCTGATCCAGTTCGAAGCCGGGCGCTGCGTCCGGCGTGGCGGCCGGCAGCACGCGCACGCGCACCACGTCGCCGGGTTTGGCCAGCGCCGAGGCCGACCGGCCGGTCCAGGAAATCGCCTTGCCGGCAAGCGCCAACGCGGTGCCGTCGGCCAGCACCACATTCAGCGTGCCGCCCTGGCTGCCGGTGACCACCGCCGGCAGCAGGCCGCCCTGTGGCGGGGTGGCGTGCAGCAGGCGGCCGATGGCGGCGGCGTCGGCGCCAGCAGGGATCGTCACGGTTTCGGTCGGCGTGCGCCAGCCGTGGCGGCGGTCGTATTCGCGCAGGCCGCTGATCACCGCGCCCTGGGCGGCGGTCTGCAGCGCGGGATCGATGGTCGTGGTGACGTGGTAGCCCTGATTGAGGACGTCCTCGCCATAGCGATCGACCATTTCCTTGCGCACCATTTCGGCGACGTAGGGCGCATAGACCTCGACCGGGCGCTCGTGCGGAGAGGCGTGCATCGGCGCAGCGCGCGCGGTATCCAGCTCGGCGCGGGTGATGAAGCCGAGTTCGGCCATGCGCGGCAGGATGTAGTTGTCGCGACGCTGGCGGGCGCGCTCGGGGTTGGTGATGGGGTTGCCGCTGGTCGGGAATTTGGGGATTCCGGCCAGAGTGGCGGCTTCATCGACGGTCAGCTGGTCCAGCGGCTTGCCGTAGTAGTACTCGGCGGCGGCGGCGATCCCGTAAGCGCGGTTGCCGAAGAAGCTCTTGTTCAGATACAGCTCGAAAATCTCGTCCTTGCTGAGTTCGCGCTCCATCTTCATCGCCAGCAGCATTTCTTCGAACTTGCGGCTGAAGCTGTACTCGGAGCTGAGGAAGAACTGCTTGGCGACCTGCTGGGTGATGGTGGAGCCGCCGGCCACGCGTTCCCGGCCGCGGGTCTGGATCAGCAGCCAGACGGCGCGGCCAACCCCCTTCACGTCGATGCCGTGGTGTTGATAGAAGTGGGCGTCCTCGGCGGCCAAGAACGCCTGCCGGACGCGCTGCGGAACTTGCGCAATTTCGACCGGATCGCGGCGTTTTTCGCCGAACAGACCGATCAGCCTGCCGTCGCGCGCGTAGACGTACATCGGTTCCTGCAATTCGACGTGGCGCAGCACCTGGACGTCCGGCAAACGGGCGTTGACGGTGTAGATCAGAGCGGCCAGCGCGCCCGCTCCAAGCAAACCGAGCAGGAACAAAATCAGCAGAAACCTGCGCAACAGGCGGAAAAAACGAGCCATCGGGATCCGGTCGGATTGCAGCGAGCGAAGCTGCGGAGTATAGAGTAGGCGTGGCGTCGGCAATCCGTGGGGGCGGGGCACCGGAGCAGAATTGCGGTACGGGACAGGGGTAAATGGGGCCGGTCAAAGGGCCGCCGGAAGAAAATTTTCACGGGGTGGGTTGCCAGAACGTGAAAAGTCCGTTATTCATGTAGTACAGCGCTTGGTGCTTGCAAGCACCCGTGGGAAGGGGAGATACCGTGGGCTTGGGGACGAAAACACAAACGCCTCTGATCGGCGTCGACATCAGTTCGACCGCAGTCAAGCTGCTCCAGCTTGCGCGGACCGGCGACCGCTATCGCGTCGAGCATTACGCGGTCGAGCCGTTGCCGCCCAATGCGGTGGTCGAAAAGAATCTGGTTCAGGTCGAGGCCGTCGGCGAGGCCATTCGCCGCGCGGTGGCCCGCTCCGGCAGCCGCCTCAAGCACGCGGCCGCGGCGGTGTCGGGATCGTCGGTGATCACCAAACTGATCACGATGCCCTCCTCGCTCAGCGATGACGAGCTGGAATCGCAGATCGAGCTGGAGGCGGTGAACTACATCCCGTATCCGGTCGAGGAAGTCAACATCGACTTCGAGGTGCTGGGCCAGGTGCCCGGCAATTCGGAGATGGTGCAGGTTCTGCTCGCCGCCTCGCGCTCCGAAAACGTCGAACTGCGCGCTTCGGCGCTGGAGCTGGGCGGGTTGACCGCCAAGGTCATCGACGTCGAGGCGTTCGCGATCGAAAACGCCTTTTCGCTGATGAGCAGCAGCCTCAACCTCAAGTCCGACGGGTTGGCGGCGCTGGTGGACGTTGGCGCAACCATGACCACGCTTAACGTCTTGCGCAGCGGTCGCAGCATCTACACCCGCGAAAACGTGTTCGGCGGCAAGCAGTTGACCGATGAAGTCATGCGTCGCTACAGCTTGAGCTACGAAGAAGCCGGTCTGGCCAAGCGCCAGGGCGGGCTTCCGGAGAGCTACGAGATCGAGGTGCTGGATCCGTTCAAGGAAGCCATGGTCCAGCAGGTCAGCCGTCTGCTGCAGTTCTTCTATGCCGGCAGCGAATTCAACCGCGTCGATCAGATCGTGCTGGCAGGGGGCTGTGCCTCGATTCCTGGCATCGCCGCGATGGTGGAGGAACAGCTCGGCATTCCGAGCGTGGTCGCCAATCCGCTGGCGCAGATGACGCTGGGGCCGCGCGTGCAGGCGCATGCGTTGGCGCAGGACGCGCCGGCGCTCATGATCGCCTGCGGGCTCGCACTGAGGAGCTTCGACTGATGGCAAGAATCAATCTGCTCCCGTGGCGCGAAGAACGCCGGAAGGCGCGCCAGAAGGAATTTGTCGGCATGCTGGTGCTGTCGGCGCTGGCCGGCTTACTGCTGACCGGCCTGATCTACACCTTCTACAGCGGCCGCATCGCCAACCAGAACAGCCGTAACGAGTACCTCCACGGCGAAATCACCAAGGTCGATGCCCAGATCGCCGAGATCCAGCAGCTCGACCAGAAGAAGGCGAACCTGTTGCAGCGCAAGCAGGTCATCGAGCAACTGCAGTCGAACCGCTCGCAGATGGTGCACCTGTTCGATTCGCTGGTGCGCACCATTCCCGACGGCGTGGCGCTGACGGCGATCAAGCAGGAAGGCAATATCCTGACCTTGACCGGGCGCTCGCAGTCCAACGCGCGGGTTTCGACCTACATGCGCAGCCTAGAGGGTTCCGGCTGGATGACCCACCCCGACCTCGACATCATTGAGGCCAAGGACGGCAATCCGGGTCTGCCCTACGAGTTCACGCTGAAGGTGACGCTGGCCGATCCCAACGCGCCCAAGGATGAGGACGGCGTAGGCGGTGCGGCAGCGCCTGCCGCGGCTCCGGCGGCAGCGCCCGCCGCAGCAGCCCCGGCACCTGCGGCCACCCCGGCCCCGGCTGCAGGAGGGAGCGCATCGTGAGCGATTCGAAGAAAATCAATTTTAAAGAGCTGGACATCAACAGCATCGGCAGCTGGCCGCGTCAGGCCCAGCTGATCTTCTGCGGCATTGTTGTGCTGGTCATCGTGGTCATCGGCTGGCTGCTGCTCGGCCGCGGACAACGCGAGGAGTTGGGCACGCTGCAGACGCAGGAGTCCGACCTGAAGACGGAGTTCGAGACCAAACAAGGTCGTGCCGCGAATCTGGAGCCGCTCAAGCAGCAACTGGCGCAGATGGAACAGCAGTTGCAGCAAATGCTGCGGCAGCTTCCCAGCAAGACCGAAATGCCAGATCTCATTGTCGACGTTTCCCAGACGGCGCTGGCCACCGGCATCCAGAACGAACTGTTCCAGCCGGGCCCGGAAACCAAGCAGGAGTTCTACGCTGAAAAGCCGATTACCTTGCGCATGGTCGGCACCTACCACCAGTTTGGCGCCTTCGTCAGCGGCGTGGCCTCGCTTCCGCGCGTGGTGATCATGACCATGCACGACATTTCACTGAAACCGAAAAACCTGCCGCCCGGTGGCCGAATCGGGGCGAACACCCCGTTGGAACTGTCCGGTACGGTCAAGACCTATCGCTATCTGGATGAAGACGAAGCCGAGTCGAACGCACCTGCGTCCGGCGCACCGGCTGCTGGCGCGCCTGCCGCGAACCAGGGAGGGCACTGACATGCGCATGCCAACTCTCCGCGGTGCTTCGGGACTGCTTGTGATCGCGCTGGCCTGTGCGACTTTGGCCTCCTGCGGGATCGGTCGCAGCGACTTGGAAAAATGGGTGGCTGAAGTCAAGGCCAAGCCGGCGCCGCCGCTGGAACCGCTGCCGGTGATGAAGCAGTTCGAGACCTTCGAATACGCCGCGCAGAACCTGCGCGATCCGTTCGATCAAGCGTTCAGCGGTGACGGCGCCAGCGGGCCGCGGCCGGATCCGAACCGGCGTCGGCAGACGCTGGAGGGGTTCACGCTGGATAGCCTGAAGATGGTGGGCACCTTGGGCAGCGGGAACACCCTGCAGGGGCTGGTCATGGCCCCCGACAAGGTGACCTACAAGGTGGTGCCAGGAAATTACATGGGGCAAAGCGACGGTCGCGTGACCGCCGTGCATGAAGACCGGATCGACCTCGTCGAACTGGTTCCGGATGGTGCAGGTGGCTGGCTGGAGCGTCCGGCCAAGCTGTCACTTGATTCAAATTGATTGGGGAATAGACCGATGACCGTCACCAACGCCAAGCAAAAGCTGCCCGCACGGCGCCGCCTGCCCCTCGGGGCGCTTGCGGCCGGAGTTGCCGTGGGCCTGTACGCCGCCGGCGCCGGCGCATTCCCCGCGACCGCACTGACGGCCGGAATGGGGCAAGCCGCGACCGGCGCCATGGCCGATCCGGCCAAGCGTTCGCCGGATGCGGTCAGCGTGTCTGCAATCGACTTCAAGCGCGGCGACGGCGGCTCCGGCAAGCTGATCCTGCGCTTCTCCGGCGATGGCGCGGCGCCCGATCTGCGAACCAACGGATCCAACGTTGTCGTGGATATCGGCAACGCCACCCTTCCGGCGGCACTGCAGCGGCCGATCGATGTGCGCGACTTCGCCACCCCGGTGCAGCGCGTCGAGGCGCATTCGACCAGCACCGGCACCCAGCTTGTGCTGGGCATGAACGGCGCCTTCGAGCCGATGGCCTACCAAAGCGGCAACGAATACATCATCGAAATCGTTCCGCGCGCACAGACTGCCGCCACCAATACCCCGGCTCCGGCGGTGGGCGCCGTGGCCTCCGGCACGGCGTCCAGCGATGCCGCAGCCCGTTATTCCGGGCGTCCGGTGACCTTCAACTTCCAGGACGTGCCGGTGCGCACGGTGCTGCAGCTGATTGCCGACGAATCCAAGCTCAACATCGTTGCCGCCGACACGGTGACCGGCAACGTCACCCTGCGCCTGATCAACGTGCCCTGGGATCAGGCGCTGGATCTGTTGCTGCAGGCCAAGCAGCTCGACAAGCGCCGCAACGGCAACGTGATCTGGATCGCGCCGCAGAAGGAAATCGCCGACTTCGAACAGGCCAAGGAAGATGCCCGCATCAGCCTTGAAGAGCGTCAGGAGAAGGTGACCGAGTACATCCCGGTCAACTATGCCAACGCCGAGGACATCGCCAAGCTGCTGACCGACGAGAGCAAGGGCAACCAGGCGGGTGGCGGTGGCAGCGGCGGCGGCGGACAGAGCTCGCAAGATCGCGGTTTCCTGTCCTCGCGCGGCAGCATCAGCTTCGACCGCCGCACCAACACCCTGCTGGTGATCGACATCCCGCAGCGGGTCGAGAACATTCGCAATCTCGTGCGCCAGCTCGACAAGCCGGTCGATCAGGTCGTGATCGAAGCGCGGATCGTGATCGCCAACGAAAGCGTGGCGCGCGATCTGGGTGCGCGCTTCGGCATCACCGGTTCCGGGCGCAATGGGCGAACCCAGTACGGTAACAGCATCGAGAACAACATCGGCAACCAGAACTCGATGGCCAACACCAACAACGCCAACAGCGCGTTGTACCAAGGCGCGCTTTCCGACTATCTGCAGAACTGCCCGGCCTGTACCGCCAACGATCCGGGCGCGCCGCGCGCACCGGGCATGGGCTGGAGCCCGACCACGCCAGTCTATGGCGTCAACACCATCACCCGCGGCTTGATGAGCAACCTGCCGGCCTTCCTGACTGGCGCCAACGCCGGCTCGCTGGCGCTGTCGATCCTCAACGCCGGCTACGCGCTCGACGTCGAACTCTCGGCAATCCAGACCCAGGGCCGCGGCGAGGTGATCTCCAACCCGCGCATCGTCACCAGCAACCAGAAGGAAGCGGTGATTCGGCAGGGCAAGGAAATCGGCTATCTGACCGTCTCCGGCGGACAGGGCGGCAACGTGCCGACCGTGCAGTTCAAGGAGGCATTGCTTGAGCTGAAGGTCACGCCGACCATTACCAACGACGGCCGCGTGTTCCTCGACATGGGCGTGAAGAAGGACGAGTTGGACAGCTGGATCAGCCTCGGCGCGTTCGGACAGGTGCCGCAGATCGCGCGGCGCGAGGTCAATACGGCGGTGCTGGTCGAAGACGGCCAGACTGTGGTGATCGGCGGCGTCTACGAGTTCTCCGACCGCTCCGACCTGACTCGCGTCCCGTTCCTCGGCGACATCCCGATCCTCGGCAACCTGTTCCGCAACAAGAGCCGTGGCAAGAGCAAGGCCGAGCTGTTGATCTTCGTCACCCCGAGAGTCATGCGCGTCAGCCAGCGTTGACCTCAGGCGCACACGCGACAGTCCGTAAACGGGGGCCATCGGCCCCCGTTTACGTTGCGGATGAATGCGGCTGATTTCGTGAACCTTTCTTGCTTGCGAAAGTCGAACAGGGATCCAGGAACGAGATGCCCATGGACACGCCAGTGGTGGCCACCGACCGCTTGAAATTGCGCTTCGATGCGCTACGCGACGATTTGGCGCAGGTCATCGTCGGCCAGGATGCGCTGATCGAACGCCTGCTGATCGCGCTGCTGTCCGACGGGCACCTGCTGGTCGAGGGCGCGCCGGGGCTGGCCAAAACCACCGCGATCCGCGCGCTGGCGGCGCGGCTGGAGGCCGATTTCGCTCGCATCCAGTTCACTCCGGATCTGCTGCCGGCGGACGTGACCGGATCGGACGTTTGGCACGCGCAGGACGGCAGTTTCGAGTTCCAGCCCGGCCCGATCTTCCATTCCGTCCTGTTGGCCGACGAGATCAATCGCGCCCCGGCCAAGGTTCAATCGGCACTTCTGGAAGCGATGGGCGAGCGTCAGGTGACCGTGGGCAAGCGCACCTGGCCGCTGCCGGAACTGTTCCTGGTGATGGCGACCCAGAACCCGATCGAGCAGGAAGGCACCTTTCCGCTGCCGGAGGCGCAGCTCGATCGCTTCCTGTTGTATGTGCGGATCGGTTATCCGCAGGCGGACGCCGAAAGCGAAATCCTGCGCCTGGCGCGTGAGCGCGCCCGAGGCAGTGGAATCGCTACGCTTGCTTGTTCCGAACGAATCACGCAGGCCGAGGTGCTTGCCGCGCGCAATGCCGTGCTCGACGTGCATCTGGCCCCGGCGCTGGAGCGCTATCTGATCGAACTGGTGCTGGCATCGCGTGAGCCGGCGCGCTATGACAGGGAACTGGCCAGAAAGATCGCGTGGGGTGCCAGCCCGCGTGGGTCGATCGCGCTGGAGCGCTGCGCGCGCGCGCGCGCCTGGCTGGCGGGTCGCGATTTCGTGACGCCCGAAGATGTGCGCGCACTGGCTCCCGACGTGCTCGGCCACCGCGTTTTGCCCAGCTATGAGGCCAGCGCCGAGGGCTGGGATGGAACCAAGCTGGTGGCGGAACTGCTGCGGCTGGTGCCGTTGCCCTGATGGCGGCATGAAGCAAAGGCGGCAATCGGCGTGACTGCGGCAGAGGCCAGTCGAGCTTCGACGGCAGGCGTTGTGCCCACGCTTGCGGAACTCATTGCGCTGCGTGCGCTGGCGCAAGGCGGGCCCGGCGCGCGGCGCGGCGCGCATGGCCTGCAGGCGCTTGCGCCGTCCCGGCTGCTTGGACGTGGAATGGAATATGCGGAATCGCGCCGCTATGTGCCGGGCGACGATGCGCGTCTGATCGACTGGCGGGTGACGGCCCGAACCGGACGCGCGCACACCAAGCTGTTCCAAGCCGAGCGCGAACGCTTGACTTTGATTGTTGCCGACACCGCGCCGGCGCTGTACTTCGGCACCCGGGCGCGATTCAAGTCGGTGCAAGCGGCGCGAGCGGGCGCGCTCGTGGCGTGGCAGGCGGTGCGCGACGGCGACCGTATTGCCGCCTTGCGCGGCAGCCGCGAAGAAGGCCCGGTGCCACCGGCGGCGGGGCCCAGAGGCGCGTTGCGCGTGCTGGATGCGTTGGCGCGCTGGTACACGGCGCCGCCCGCGGCGGATGCAGGCCTTGCCAGCGCATTGCAGCAGGCGCGTCGTCTGCTGCGGCCGGGATCGCGGCTGATCGTGCTGGCCGATCCAGCCAGCATTCCGGAGGTGCCGACCGCGTGCTGGCACGGACTGGCGCACCAGAATGACGAATGCATCGTGCTGTTGACCGACCCGCTGGAACGGCAGCCGCCGGCGCTGCGGCTGCCGTTTTCAAGCGCGACAGGCGGACGCCTGGAACTGGATCTGGGGCAGCAATCCGTGCGCCGCAATTGGCGAAAAACCTTCGATGGCGGGTTGGATCGAGCCTGCGAGCTGCTGGCGAAACAGGGACTCCTGAACGTTGTCCTGACCAGCGATGGCTCCGTGCAAGACGCGCTGGCGAGGGCCTGGAATCCGCGCGCAAGGAGCGGTCGATGAATCCGCCGCTGCCGCTGCGCGACGTGCATCCCGGTCTGGCGCCGTCGTGGTGGCCGCCGGCGCCGGGCTGGTGGCTGGTCGCCGCCGGCGTCCTGTTGCTGGTGGTCGCGCTGGCCGTATGGCGCACTCGGCGGCGTCGGCGGCGCGCGGCATTTGCGCGGATCTTCGACAACGCACTTGCCCAGGCGACCGGTCCGGCAGAGAAACTGGCGCTGGCTTCCGAACTGCTGCGGCGCACGGCGCGGCGGATCGACCGTCAAGCCGATCGCTTGCAGGGCGAGGCGTGGCTGCAATTCCTCGACGCCGGCCTGCCGTCGCCGGTGTTCCAGACCGGTGCCGGTGCGCTGCTGCTCGACGGCGCGTTCCGGCCTGATGTCGATCCGCAGGCCGCACAGGCCGCGTGCGCCGCCGCGCGGATGCGCTATCTGGACTGGGTGCGGCGCAGATGAGCGCGGTTGCCGACCTGCTGGGCATCGACGGTTTCGCCTGGCCGTGGCTGCTGCTGGCCACCGTGCTGCCGGTGATCGTCCGTCTGTTGCCGGCAATGGCCACCGCCGGACCGGCGCTGCGGGTGCCGTGGTTCGATCGGCTTGAGCAGATCGCCGCTGGTGGCCCGGCCCGGCCTTCGATTCGACGTTTCCCCTGGCTGTTGCTGTGCGCTTGGCTATTGCTGTGCGTGGCCGCTGCGCGACCGCAGCGATTGGGCCCCGCGGTTGCGCCGCCGCAGGTCGGGCGCGATCTGATGCTGGCGCTGGATCTGTCCGCGAGCATGGGCGAGGAAGACATGGCACTGGGCGGCCGCGACGCCGACCGGCTCACCGCGGCCAAAGCGGTGCTCTCCGATTTTCTCGATCGTCGCGGCGGGGATCGGGTGGGATTGATTGTGTTCGGGGATCGCGCTTTCGCCTTGACGCCGTTGACGCTGGATCACGACAGCGTGCGCCAGCAGCTGGAAGACACCCAGCTGGGGCTGGCCGGTCGTGCGACCGCGATGGGCGATGCGATTGCGCTGGCGACCAAGCGTCTGCAGGAGCAGCCCGTCGGGCGGCGCGTCCTGATCCTGTTGACCGACGGGGTCAGCAACACCGGCAATCTGGATCCGCAGCAGGCAACCCGGATCGCGCATGATGCCGGCGTGCGCATCTATACCGTCGCGTTCGGCGGCGGGGAGCGCTCGCTGTCGATCTTCGGGTTCAAGATGCCGGTCGGCGGCAACGACGAGGTGGACGAAGCGGGGCTGCGAACGATTGCGCAAGCGACGGACGGACGTTTTTTCCGAGCGCGCGCAACCGACGAACTGGCCGGAATCTATGCCGAAATCGATCGGCTCGAACCGGTTCAGCGCCAGAGCCAGCCGCTGCGTTCGCGAATCGAACTCTATCCGTGGCCGCTGGCGTTTGCGCTTGGATTTGGACTGCTGGCGCTGCCGTTGCGCAGGCGGCAGGCATGAGCGAAATTTTCGAAACCCTCCGGCAACTGCATTTCCTGCGGCCATGGGGGCTGCTGGCGCTGCTGCTCGTCCCCGCGCTGGTTTACCTGGCGAAACGGCATCGGCGCGAGATTTCTGTTTGGCACGATGCCGTTGACGCGCATCTGTTGCCGCATCTGCTGGATGCGGGCAGCGGCGCCCCGCGCACGGTCTGGATGTTTCGATCCGGACTGCTGGCCTGTGCGCTGGCGGCGGTGGCGCTGGCCGGACCGAGCCTGCGCAAGGTCGAACGGCCCTTGCTGCAGACGCGCGCGCCGCTGGTGATCGCGCTGGATTTGTCGCGTTCGGCACTCACGAACGATGTGCCGCCGAACCGGCTGGCGCAGGCGCGGGCGAAACTGGCGGCGCTGCTGCGCGAGCGCGCTGGCGGGCAAGTGGCGCTGGTCGCGTTCGCCGCAGATGCGTTTACGGTTGCGCCGCTGACCGACGATCCCAACAACGTCGCACTGTTTCTCGATGCGCTTTCGCCCGAGGTGATGCCGGTGGACGGCCAGCGCCTCGATCGCGCCATCGCTTGGTCGCAGCAGTTGCTGCGGCAGGCGGGTTCAACGCAAGGAACCCTCCTGCTACTGACCAACCGGGCCGATGCCAGCACTCTTGCCGGCGCCGTGGCGGCGCGCAAGGCAGGCATTCGGATCGATGTCCTCGGTCTGGGTTCGCAGCGCGGCGGCGTCTATCGCGATGGCGATGGGTCTGCGGTGTCGTCGCGGCTGGAGTCGAGGTCGCTGCAAAACCTAGCGGCGGCGGGTGGCGGTCGCTATGCGACGATCAGCGCGGATGACGGCGATCTGCGCGCTTTAGGCGTGCTGGAGCCGCAAGAGTCGTCTGCCACAGTGGCGAGCGGCGAAAGCGTCTTCGATTGGCAGGACGACGGCTACTGGCTGCTGCCGCTGGTGCTGCTTCTGCTGCTGCCGCTGTTCAGGCGCGGCAGCGCAATGGCCGTGCTGCTGGTCTGCACCCTGTGGCTGCCGACTGCGCGCGCGCAGACTGCGCCGGCGGATCAGGGCGGCTGGTGGCAGCGCGCCGATCAGGCGGCGTGGGCGCGGATGCAGGACGGCGTTCGCGCCTATCGCAGCGGCAATTACGCCGACGCGCTGCGCACGTTCATAGGCCAGACCAGCGCCGATGCCCAGTACAACCTCGGCAATGCGCTGGCGCAGTCCGGACGGCTCGATGCGGCCATCGTCGCCTATGACCGCGCGCTGCGGCTGCAGCCGGGCATGCAGGATGCGATCTACAACCGGTCCGTTGTCGAACGTGAACGGCAGCGCCAGCAGAATCAGCAGAATCAGCAAAATCAGCAAAATCAGCAAAATCAGCAAAATCAGCAAAATCAGCAAAATCAGCAAAATCAGCAAAATCAGCAAAATCAGCAAAATCAGCAAAATCAGCAAAATCAGCAAAATCGGCAGAATCAGCCGCGCCCCGATGCGCAGGCCCAGCAGCGCGCGGATGCCGCGCAGCGCCAGCGCATGCAGGAAGCGCTGAGACATCGCGCCAACGCTGACACCGGCCAGCAAGCCGGTGCGCGATCGGCGAATCCACAGGAAACGCCCGAGCAGCGCGAGCGCCGGCTGAGCAACGAAGCCGAACTTCGGCGCGTGCCGGACGATCCGGGCGCCTTGCTGCGTATGCGCTTCCTGCTTGAAGCGCAGCGCCGCGCGCAGGAAGGCCGATGAGCCGAGCGCTGTCGGCCCTGCTTTGCCTGCTGCTGGCGGGGTTCGCGCTGCCCGCGCAGGCGCAGACGCGCGCTTGGTTGGATCGCAATGAGGTGAGTTTCGGGGAAACCGTTGCGCTGAATATCCAGACGGATCAACCCGTGTCCACGATCGACACCGCGCCGCTTCAGGCCGATTTCGACATTGCCGGCCAGACCGTGCGCCGCAGCGAGACCTGGATCAATGGCCGCCGCGTTCGGCAAACCCTGCTGGCCTTCGGCCTGCGCCCGCGCGCACCCGGCGTGCTGACCATCCCGCCGCTGCGGGTTGGCAGCGTCCTGACCGCGCCGCAGCGACTGCTGGTGAAGTCACCGGTGACCGCGGCCGCCGCTGCGAATTCGGACGTGTTTGTCCGCACCGAGGTCGATGAGATGCGGCCCTACGTGCAGCAGGCGGTGGGCGTGACGGTGCGGATGTATTACGGCATCCCGCTGCTTTCCGGCGAGTTGAATCAGGAGGCGCCGGCCGATGCGAGCTTGCGGCAGGTCGGCGAAGATCGCCGTTACCGGCGCGAACTCGGCGGCCGCAGCTACAACGTTGTCGAGCGCCAGTACCTGCTGATCCCGGGACGCAGCGGCACGCTCCTGCTCCCCGGTGCGCGTTTCAACGGCCTGCGGCAGACCGATTTTTTCAAAGAATTGTTCGGCAACGGCGGTCAGGATCCGATCGCGGCGGCCGCTCCGGCGCGGCGATTGGAGGTGCGCCCGATTCCAGCGATGGCGCCGCAACCCTGGCTGCCGCTGCGTGCTTTGCGTTTGCGCTACCTGCGACAGCCGACGCGGGCGCGGGTTGGCGAAGCGGTCGACGTCGAGATCGAAATGACTGCCGATGGCGCGACCGACGCGCAGTTGCCTCCGCTCGAATATGCCGCGCTGCCACAGGTGCAGGTCTTTGCAAATCCGCCGCAAGCCGATACGCAACTTGTCGCCGGCCGCCCGCAGGCCAGCGTGCGGCGCAGCTTTTCGCTGGTGCCCACGCAGCCGGGGCATGTGTCGATCCCCGGGCCGAAAGTGACGTGGTGGGATGCCGTGGCCGGCGTCGAGCGCATCGCGCGGCTGCCGGCGCTGGAACTGGAGGTGGCGCCCGGGATGGGCGGTGCATCGGCGTCGCCGGATTCGGGTTCGTCACCGGGCGCGACGAATCCGCAGCCGGAGCAAACAATCGTCAATCCAACTGCGAGACTGCCGTCCTTGTTGACGCGTTTTGCGAATGGCTGGGTGGTCGCGCTGGCGGGCGGATTGATCGGTCTTGGCCTGCTGCTCTGGCTGCTGTGGAGACGCCGATCGCCGCGCATGAAGATGCCAAAAGAACCACCCCTGCCCACGCTGGCGAAGGCGCTTGCTGGCGGCGACCTTGCCGAGATTGCCAAGGCGCTGACACGCGAAGCAAACCAACCTGCGGGCGACCTTGATGCCGTCTGCGCCCGGCTTGCGGATCCGGCGCAACGTGACGCCGTGCGCCTATTGCAGATGGCCCTGTGGGGTGACGGCGATCCGCAGGACGCCCTGCTCGCCATGCGCCGAGTATTCGCGAAGGGTGCAGCGTGGCAGACGCATTCATCCGACGCGCCCGGCCTGCTGCCTCCGCTCTATCCGTATTGATTGCGCGTGTTTGTTAAGCTCGCCACCTTGCACTGGACGAGGCGGCTCGATGGCTGAGGGCAAACGCGGCAAGCTGGCACTGCACTGGAAGATGCTGATCGGCTTCCTCGCCGGCCTCGGCCTCGGTTTGCTTGCGCACTACGTGTCGGGCGCGGAAGCGGCTTGGGTGAAGAACCTGACCGAGTACGTCACCCAGCCGGTCGGCACGCTGTTCCTGCGGCTGATCTTCATGCTGGTGATCCCGCTGTTGTTCTCGGCGCTGATCATCGGCGTGGCCGAGATGGGCGACGTGCGTTCTCTCGGACGGGTGGGGTGGAAAACGCTGGCTTACACCATCGTCGCGTCCGGAATTGCGGTCGTGCTTGGGCTGGCGCTGGTCAATTGGCTGCATCCGGGCGGCGGCGTCGATCCCGAGGTTGCGCGGTCGATGCTGGCGCAAAGCGCGGAACGCGCGCAGGCGATCGTGAGCGGCGTTGGCACCCAGCCCAGGGGCGTGGACATGCTGCTGAGCGTCGTCCCCGACAACGTGGTGGCCGCAGCGGCCAACAACACCATCCTCGCAGTGATGTTTTTCGCACTGATGCTGGGGATCGGGCTGGTGCTGGTGCGCACCGAGGCGACCGCAACCCTGCTGCGCGGTATCCAGGGCCTGTTCGAAGTGTCGATGAAGCTGATCGAACTGGTCATCTCGCTGGCCCCCTACGCCGTGTTCTGCTTCATGTTCAACCTTGCAGCGCTGTTCGGCTGGGACCTGCTGCGCTCGCTGGGCGCTTACGTCGGGGTGGTGGTGCTGGCGCTGACCATCCACCTCGTCGTGGTCTATTCGCTGATGCTGCGTTTCCTCGGCGGCTGGTCGCCAAGGACATTTTTCCGCGGCGTGCAGGAAGCAATGGTGATGGCGTTTTCAACCGCCTCCAGCAACGCCACCTTGCCGGTGTCGCTGCGGGTGGCCGAAGAACAGCTGCACCTGCCGCGCCGGATTTCCCGCTTCGTGCTGACCGTCGGCGCCACCGCTAACCAGAACGGCACCGCGCTGTTCGAAGGTGTGACGGTGTTGTTTCTCGCCCAGTTCTTCGGCGTCGATCTGAACCTGCAGCAGCAGTTGACGGTGATGTTCGTGTGCATCCTCGGCGGCATCGGCACCGCCGGCGTGCCGGCCGGCTCGCTGCCGGTGGTGGCGCTGATTTGCGGCATGGTCGGGGTGCCGCCGGAAGGCATCGGCCTGATCCTGGGCGTGGATCGCTTCCTCGACATGTGCCGCACCACGCTCAACGTGACGGGCGACCTGATGCTGGCAGCGGTGGTGTCGAAGGGGGAAAGCCCGGACGAACCGGAAGCGCAGGCGGCGGCTTAGGGAACATCTGAACAATTCTGTTTTTGCCCGTCATTCCCGCGAAGGCGGGAATCCATAGACTTTTGATTTCAACGGGTGACATCCATGGAACCCCGCCCCGTTCCTGCAGAGGCCGACTCTACCTGGGATGACGGCCGTCTTCCTTGGACACGATTCGGATTACGGCAGACGTCCCGCCGAGCGTGGCGGCAGTCGTCGCGTTACCATGTTTCGCAAAGTCTTCGGATCGCACGTGCAACTGCCAACACAAGCGGCAACAGGATTGGTGTTCGTCGCTTCGCGGCGCGGCTTGTATCAAACGGTTCGACCGCACCGTGGCTGTGTATTGCCGATTCCCCCGGGAATCCAGCGTTGTCCTGATGTCGCGAATGTTGCGCCAATCTTGTCGGCATGAATGCTGCAACGCCATCGCTTGTGCAATTGGCCCGCCATCGCTCCGCCATCGATGCGTTGTGCCGCCGCTATCATGTGCGGCGTCTGGATGCGTTCGGTTCCGCCGCGCGCGGGGATGCAGGCGAGGGTAGCGACTACGATTTCCTGGGGGAGTTCGAACCCTTGCCAGCGGGGGCTACACCGACGCCTATTTTGGCCTGCTGGAAGACTTGCAGGCGCTGCTGCTCGCGCCGGTCGATCTGGTGGTGGAGCGGGCGATCCGCAATCCGTATTTTCGCGATGCGGTGCAGGCGCAGCGGGACTGCTGTATGCAGCTTGAGATCGCCAAGTATCTCTACGACGTGCAAAGTGCGGCAACGACGCTGGCGAGTTTCGTGGACGGTCGCAGTTGGCAGGACTAGGAGCAAGGCGCCATGCTGCGATCCGCCGTGGAGCGCCAGTTCGAGATCATCGGCGAAGCGTTGGCGCAACTTGGACGCCGCGATGCGGCACTGCTGGCGAAGATCGACGATTGCCGGCGCATCATCGCCTTCCGCAACATCGTGATTCACGGTTACGCGGATGTGGACGATGCGCTGGTGTGGGACATCGTGCAGACGCGGCTTGCGCCGTTGCGGCAGCAGGTGGATGCTTTGCTGCTGGGAGCGTGAGCAGGCAGGCGGGTTTTGTCGGGCAGCATAAGTACGCCGCGACGGCTGACGCTGCACCGCGACACCGCACCGCCCATCGGTGGGACAATAGCCGTTTATCCCGCCACGAATCGTCACCATGCCAGCGCCCAGCCGCCGCGAACTTGCCAACGCCATCCGTTTTCTCGCCATCGACGCCGTGCAGGCGGCCAATTCCGGGCATCCGGGGATGCCGATGGGCATGGCCGACATCGCCGAGGTGGTGTGGAACGATTACCTGAAGTGCAATCCGGCCGATCCCGGCTGGCACGACCGCGACCGCTTCATTCTGTCCAACGGCCACGGGTCGATGCTGCAGTACGCGCTGCTGCACCTGACTGGGTTCGACGTTTCCATTGACGATCTGAAAGCGTTCCGCCAGCTCGGCAGCAAGACGGCGGGGCATCCGGAAATCCACGCCTGCCCGGGTGTGGAAACGACCACCGGTCCGCTGGGGCAGGGGCTGGCGAACGCGGTCGGGTTCGCGCTGGCGGAACAATTGCTGGCGCGGCACTTCAACCGCGACGGCCACGCCATCGTCGATCACCGCACCTGGGTGTTTCTCGGCGATGGCTGCCTGATGGAAGGCATCAGCCACGAGGCGGCATCCTTGGCCGGCACGCTGCGGCTCAACAAGCTGTTCGCGCTGTGGGACGACAACCACATCAGCATCGACGGCGGCACCGACGGCTGGTTCACCGACGACACGCCCAAGCGTTTCGAGGCTTACGGCTGGAACGTGGTTCGCGGTGTCGACGGCCACGATCCGGTGGAGATCAAAGCTGCGATCGAGACGGCCTTGAAGTCAGCGGACAAGCCCGTCCTGCTCTGCTGTCGCACCACGATAGGTTTCGGTTCGCCCGCCAAGGCCGGCAAGGAATCCAGCCATGGCGCGCCGCTGGGCAAGGATGAAGTGGCCGCCACCCGCGCGGCGCTGGGTTGGAGCCACGGGCCGTTCGAGATTCCGCAAACCATCTACGCCGGCTGGCGCACGCGTGATCGTGCCGGACAGCAAGCGCAGTGGGATGCACGCTTTGCCGCCTACGCCGCCGCCTATCCGGAACTGGCTGCCGAATTCCAGCGGCGGATGGTGGGCGAGTTGCCGCAGGGGTTTGCGGGAATTGCCGACGCTTATATCGCCAAACTGCAACAGGATGGCCCGACCGTCGCCAGCCGCAAGGCCTCGCAAATGGCGATCGAGGCGTTTGCGCCGCAGTTGCCGGAACTCATCGGCGCCTCGGCCGATCTGGCGCATTCCAACTTGACCCTGTGGAAGGCCAGCAAGCCGGTGACGTCGGACGATCCGGACGCCAACTACATCCATTCCGGCGTGCGCGAATTCGGCATGACCGCGATGAGCAACGGGCTGGCGCTGCACGGCGGTTTCCTGCCGTTCGATGCCACCTTCCTGGTGTTTTCCGACTACGCCCGCAACGCGGTGCGCATGAGCGCGATGATGGGCGCGCACGCGATCCACCTCTACACCCACGACTCGATCGGTCTCGGCGAGGACGGCCCGACCCACCAGCCGGTCGAGCACCTGGCGTCGTTGCGAATGATCCCGCGCAACGATGTCTGGCGCCCCTGCGACGCGGTGGAATCGGCGGCGTCTTGGAAGGCTGCGATCCAGCGCAAGGACGGCCCGAGCTGCCTCGTGTTCAGCCGCCAGACTCTGCCGCACCAGTCGCGCAGCGACGCGCAGATCGCAGACATCGCGCGCGGCGGCTACGTGCTCAAGGACAGCGTGGGCGCGCCCGAAGTCATCCTGCTTGCCACCGGCAGCGAGGTAGATCTGGCCATGCAGGCGGCAGCGCAGTTGGGCGACGGCGTGCGGGTGGTGTCGATGCCGTCGACCACCGTGTTCGACCGTCAGGACGCCGCATACCGCGAATCCGTGTTGCCCGCCGCCTGCCGCAAACGGGTGGCGATCGAGGCCGGGGTGACCGATTTCTGGCGCAAGTACGTTGGTCTCGATGGCGCCGTGCTCGGGGTCGACGATTTCGGCGCCAGCGCACCGGCCGAGGTTCTGTTTGCGCACTACGGCATCACTGTTGATGCCTTGCTCGCGGCGGTCGATTCGCTATAATAGAAACGAGAATCGTTCGCAAATAATGGCCTCGCGCCGATGCCGGCTCTGCGTTCCCCGCGTTTCCTGCACTGGATGACCCGCCTCGCGCTTGCGGCGATCCTGCTGCTGGCCGCGATGCCGAGCGTCAGCCGCTGGGTCGCCAGCCTCGCGGCGGTGCCGCAGGGCATGGCGATGACGATCGCGGTGGACGACGGCGGCATGGCGATGGACGCCGACGCCATGTCGGCGATGCCGGGGCACCACGCGCACGGCCACGCCTCCGGCCCGGATCGGCAGGCGCCGATGCCGATGGGTGGCGGCACGCACGACGGCGATGTCTGCGCCTATTGCCCGCTGCTGGCCTCGCTGCTGCCGGGGCTGCTGGCGCTGGCGGTTCTCTTGCCGCTGCTGTGGCGCGCGCGCGCGCCGGCGTGGACATCTGCTCCCAGGCGCCATGCGCTCCCGCCGCTGCGCGGGCTGGGCGCGCGCGGGCCGCCAATCCTGCTCTGAAGCCACAGGTGCGTTTCCGCGGGGCGCTGCCCCGCATCCTTGTGCTTTGGAGCCCAATTCCATGTCCTTGTCCCGTTTCGCGACGGCCGCGCCGTCGCGCCGCGCGCTTGCCTGCGCGCTCGCCATCGCCTTGCTGCCCCCCACGGGCCTGGCCGTCGCCCCCGCGTCGTCCGCCCCCGCATCGTCCGTCGACGCGACGGCGGACGATGCCGACGTCCATGCCACGGTTCTCGACCGGGTCGTCGTTCGCGGCGAAAAGGACGAGGCCGAAAAGGCGAAGGCGCTCACCCCCGGCGCGGTCACCATCGTCGATGGCGAATCCTTCCACGAGCGCGCGGTCGACAACATGGCCGATTCGCTGCGCTATGTGCCCGGCGTCTGGGCCGAAAGCGGCAGCGGCAGCGATGCCGGCGTGTTTCTCTCCAGCCGCGGCTCCAATCTGGACGCGACCGATTACGACAACAACGGCGTCAAGCTGTTCCAGGACGGGCTGCCGGTGACGGCGGCCGACGGCAACAACCACAACCGTTTTCCCGATCCGCTGGGCGCGCGCGAGGTCGTGGTTGCCCACGGCGCCAACGCCCTGACCTACGGCGCCAGCACCCTGGGCGGCGCGATCGACTTCGTTTCGCGCACGGCGCGCGACGGCAGTCCGACGCAGCTGTCCTCCAACGTGGACGACGCGGGGGCGATCAACGCGCGCGCCTCGTTCGGCGCGGCCGGTGATACCAGCGATGCACTTTTGACGGTCGAGGGACGCAACCGCGACGGCTGGCGCGAATACACCCGGCAGAGGCGCTGGGGCGTGTACGCCAACGCCGGCTGGCAGCCGTCCGCCGATCTCGACCTGCGCGTGTACGCCGCGCACATCGACAATCAGGCGCAGCTGCCGGGCGCGCTCACCCGCGCCCAGTTCGACGCCGACCCGCGCCAGGCCAATCCGTCCGCCGTCTCCGGCAATTTCCAGTGGAACGTCAAGAGCAGCCGGCTGGCGGCCCGGGGCAAGTGGCGCATCGACGACCACAGCCGCCTCGAATTCGGCCTGTCCTGGGAAACCCAGAACCTCTACCACCCGATCGTGGACAAGGTGATGGTGGACTTCGACGGCCCCGGCCCGAACCCGCCGGTGGAAGTGTTCAGCCTGCTCATCAACAGCGACCAACGCACGCTGGCGGGGATGCTGCGCTACAGCGTCGAGTTCGGAGCGCACCAGATCCTGGCCGGCGTCAATCTGGCCGACACCCACATGCAGGGCGGCAACTACCGCAACGACGGCGGCCACCGCAACGGCCTGACCGACGTCCTCGACAACCGTTCCCGCAGCGCCGAACTGTTCCTCGTGGACCGCTGGAAGATCGCCGACGATTGGACGCTGGTGTACGGCGCGCAGGGCGTGCTGACCAGCCGCGACGTGCGCACGCTCACTCTGGCCAGCGGCGCGCTGAGCCATCCGAAGGCGGATTATTCGTCGTTCAATCCGCGCGTCGGCGTGATCCGCGCGCTCGGCGGCGGCAACGAGGCCTACGCCAGCGTCAGCCGGCTGTACGAGGCGCCGACCACCTACGAGCTGAAGGATGACGTGCGCGGCGGCAATGCGACCCTGGACGCGATGCACGGCGGGGTGGTCGAAATCGGCCTGCGCGGCGCCCGCTCGGCGGCGCCCGCCGGCAGCGGCTGGTTCTGGGACGCATCGGCGTACTACGCGCGCATCCGAGACGAAATCCTGTCGGTCGACGATCCTGCGGCGCCGGGCACCAGCCTGTCCGCGAACGTCCCGCGAACCGTCCACGCCGGCCTCGAAGCGCTGGTGGGCGCCAGCATCCCGATCGCCGGCGACGCGCACCGGATCGAGCCGCTGGTCAGCGTCACCTGGAACGCCTTTTCCTTCGACGGCGATCCGGTTTATGGTGGCAACCGCCTGCCCGCCGCGCCCCGCTACGCCGTGCGCGGCGAGCTGATGTACCGCAGCGTCTCCGGCTTCTTCGTCGGCCCGACCTTCGACCTCGTCGGCCCGCGCTACGCCGACTTCGGCAACACCTACCGGGTCGGTTTCCACGCCTTGCTGGGGTTGCGCGCGGGATACGCCGGCGAACGCTGGGACGTGTTCGCGGAACTGCGCAACCTAACCAACCGCAAGTACGTCGCGATCTTCAGCGTGCGCGACCTGGCCGGCGCGAACGATGCCATCCTGCAGCCGGGTGCACCGCGCGGACTGCAGGTGGGCATGCGCCTGCATTTTTGAACGATGATGCGAAAGGCCGCGCGGCGTTGCCGGATTGGTTCGGCGCGTGGCCATCACGAACGAGGAGAGGAGAATGGGCATGCTGCACATGAAGACCATCGCGCTGGGCCTGCTGCTGGCCGTGGCCGGCGCGACGTCGGCGGCCGCATCGAACGCGACGCTGCGGGTGGAAGGCGCCTGGGCGCGCGCCACGCCCGCCGTCGCGCCGGTGGCGGCCGGCTATCTGGTGGTGGTCAACGACGGCGATGCGGCCGATCACCTGCTGCGCATCGAAAGCGCGATCGCCCAACGCATCGAAATGCACCGAACCGTCCACGAGGACGGCGTGATGCGCATGCGCAAGATCGAGGGCGGCGCCGTCGTTCCGGCGCACGGGCGGCTGGAATTCGCGCCCGGCGGCAACCACCTGATGTTGATCGGGCCGACGCATCCGCTGGTCGCGGGCGAACGCTTCGAAGCGACGCTGGTGTTCGAACGCGCAGGTGCGCGCAAGGTGCGCTTCCAGGTGCGTGGCTTGGGCGGCGACGCGCAGATGCATATGCACTGATCCGGGAGAGGATCGGCGGGACTGGCGTCAGCGTGTCCGGCGCGTGTCCCGGCAGGGCGACGGGTGTGCTGACAGAATTTTTCGGACGCACTTGACAAGATCATTTACATCTGTAATCTGAAGAAAAATTACGAATGTAAACGATGCAAATCAGCGAAGCCGAATCGGTGGTGATGGACGTGCTCTGGCAGCGCCATCCGCTGGCGGCGGACGAGGTGGTGGTCGCGCTGGCCAGCCAGCAGGAGTGGCAGGAGGCCACGGTCAAGACCCTGCTCAATCGCCTGCTCAACAAAGGCGCGATCAGCGCGCGCAAGGACGGACGCCGCTATCTGTACTCGCCGCAACTGCGGCGCGAGGACTGGGTGCATGAGGAAAGCCGTGGCCTGCTCGAGCGCCTGTTCGATGGCCGGGTCGCGCCATTGGTGGCGCATTTTTCCAAACACCGCAAGCTCAGCCGCAAGGACATTGCCGAACTGCGCAAATTGATCGAGGAGATCGACGATGGGCAGCCATGAACTGTGGGCGTGGTTGATCGAGGCGAGCCTCGCCAGCAGCGCAGCAATTGCCCTGGTGCTGGCGTTGCGCAAACCGATGCGGCGGGCGTTCGGCGCACAGGTGGCGTATGCTACATGGCTGCTGGTGCCGGTGTCGTGGCTGGCGCTGTTGCTGCCGGCACGGGTCGAGCTGTTGTCGCTGCCGGTTCGATCAGCGGCGATGGACCAGCCCTTGGCGATGGCCATTCCATTCGAGCCGGAACAAGACTGGACACTGTTTTGGCTCTCGGCGTGGGCACTCGGAAGCCTGGCCACGGCGGCCTGGCTGTGGAGCCGGCAACGGCGCTTCGAACGTTCGCTGGGCCAGCTCGAAGTGCTGGACGCGGATGCCAACGTGCTGCGGGCGCAATCCTGCGTGGGCTTGCCCGCGCTGGTGGGTCTGCTGCGACCGCGCATCGTGCTGCCCGCCGACCATGCCAGCCGCTACGACAGCGAACAGCAGGCGCTGCTGTTGGCCCACGAGTCCAGTCATCGGCTGGGTGGTGATGCCTGGGTCAATGCACTGGTTGCATTGGCGCGCACCCTGTTCTGGTGCAATCCATTGGTGCATCTCGCGGAATCGCGCCTGCGCCACGATCAGGAGCTGGCCTGCGATGCGCGCGTGCTGGCCGCTTTTCCACAATCGCGGCGTCGCTATGCCGACGCGATGTTCGATGCCGCCCTCGCGATGCAGGCGGCTCCGATGGCCTGCCACTGGGGCAAGACCCACCCACTGAAGGAGAGGATCATGTTGCTGAATCATGAGCGCCCCGTGCTGCGCAAACGCGTGGCGGGGATGGTGCTGCTGGCAGGCGTCGCCGGCACCACGGCGCTTGGCGTGTGGGCGGCGCAACCGCCGCAGATCCGGATGGTCGAAAGCCAGGACGGACAACAACAAGCACGGCAAACGCAAGAACAAGCGCAACGCGATCAGGCGCAGGCGCAGCAAGCCCAAGCGCAGTCACAGCGGGATCAGGCGCAGGCGCAGCAAGCCCAGGCGCAGTCACAGCGGGATCAGGCGCAGGCGCGGCAAGCACGAGAAATGGCGCTGGCGGCACGGGCCGCACCGGAGCAACCCGCCAGTGCGCGTGCAGCCGTTCACATGGAGCAGATCAATCCACCGAACTACCCGGCGGATTCCTTGGCGGAAGGCAAGCAAGGCACGATGGTGATGCAGGTGGACATCGATGCGCAAGGAGTGGTGTCGGCGGCGCGGGTCGAGCGCTCGACCGGCGATCCGCGGCTGGACAATTCGGCGCTGGCCGCGGCCAAGCGGTGGCGATTCAATCCGGAAATCAAGGATGGCAAGGCCGTGCCCAGCCGGGTGCGCGTTCCGGTCACGTTTACGATGGACGGGCCTCCGACCCCACCGCCGCCGCAGGCAGGTGCAGTGCCGCCACCTCCGCCAATGCCGCCGGTGCCGCTGGTGCCGCCGGTGCCACAGGCCGGCGCGGTACCACCCCCTCCGCCGCCGCCGCCGCGCCGCTGATGCATTCAGACTCGCCTTGGGCGCAGCGACGGCCAAGGCGGGTCGAGATCAGAAGTGGGGATCAGCGCTTCCAGACCAGAGACTCCGGATCAGGATTGCAGCCGGATCATTCCCCCAGCGTCCGGTTGAGCAGGTCGGCCAGTCGGATTGCGCCAATTTCCACGCGCTGCTCGGCCAGCGGCCGCATCTGCTCGAGGTAGTGGTGGGTCATCTTGTGCTTGTTGTCCGGCGGATACAGGCCCGGAGTCTGGCTGATCCGGCAGGATTCCTCGGCCCACTGCAACGGCGTCGAGGCGGCGCGCGCCAGTTTCTCCAGCGGCGCCTGCGGCTGCTGCGCCAGCGCCGCGGCATAGGCATTCAGGTCCAGCCTGCGGCTGGCGAGCACGTAGAAATCCCAGACCGCGTGCAGGTTGGTGCCCTGCACGCCATCGACGTACTGCTTGAGCGCATAGGATTCCGGCTGGATCGGCGTGCGCAGGCTGATTTGGAAGCGGTTGCCGCCGGCGTCGGTGCGGCTGTTGGCGTGCAGCGGCTGGTGCAGATCGCCGACCAGATGGACGACCCACTTGAGCGCGTCACGGCGGGCTTCGAGCGGCTGTCCGCGGTCGCCGAGGATCGCCAGCTGGCGTTCCAGCGCAACCACCGCGCAGTTGCCGTCGGGGCAGTCGCGGGCGAGGTCGAAGCCGCAGCCACCGCCGCTGGCATTGATGTAGTGCCAGCGCGCTGTGGCCCGGAAGCGCTCCGGATCGGTGCCGCGCAGGGCGTCGGCCCAGGTCGCGACGCCGGCCAGGGTCGGGTTCGGCTCGCCCTTGAGCAGCACTGCAACCTCGGCTGCGGCCTTCGGGTCGAGCCGACGCTGCGCCAGCTCGCCGACCAGTTGGTGCCCGAGTGCGGACCAGGCGAACCCGGCGGCCGGGATCAGGGTGATCAGGATCAGCACCAGGGAAATAACGATCCGTCTTGACATCGTGGGTGGCCGCAGCAGGCGAAACGGCTAAAATAGCGCGGATCGGACGCGTTGTCCGGCGTGAACCCTTCCAGGAGTCAGCAGATGGCAATCAAGGTCGGCATCAATGGCTTCGGCCGCATCGGGCGCTGCGTGTTCCGCGCCGCGGTCGAGAATTTCGCAGGCGAGATCGAGATCGTTGCCATCAACGATTTGCTGGAGCCGGACTATCTGGCCTACCTGCTGAAACATGACTCGGTGCATGGGCGCTTCCAGGGCGAGGTGTCGGTGGATGGCGGCGCGCTGGTGGTGAATGGCAGGCGCATCCGCCTGACCGCCGAGCGCGATCCGGCCAACCTGAAGTGGGGCGAGGTCGGTGCCGAAGTGGTGATCGAATCCACCGGGCTGTTCCTGACCGCCGAGCAGGCGCAAAAGCACATCGACGCCGGCGCCAAGAAGGTGATGCTGTCGGCGCCGTCGAAGGACGCCACCCCGATGTACGTGTTCGGCGTCAACGACGGCAAGTACGCCGGTGAAGCGATCGTTTCCAACGCTTCGTGCACCACCAACTGTCTCGCTCCGGTGGCGAAGATCCTGCACGACAAATGGGGCATCAAGCGCGGCCTGATGACCACCGTGCACGCGGCCACCGCCACCCAGAAGACCGTCGATGGTCCGTCCCACAAGGATTGGCGCGGCGGCCGCGGCATCCTCGAAAACATCATCCCGTCCAGCACCGGCGCGGCCAAGGCGGTCGGCAAGGTGATCCCGGAGCTCAACGGCAAGCTCACCGGCATGAGCTTCCGGGTGCCGACCTCGGACGTGTCAGTGGTCGATCTGACCGTCGAACTCGACAATCCGGCGACCTACGCCGAGATCAAGGCCGAGATGAAGGCGCAAAGCGAAGGCGCGTTCAAGGGCATCCTTGGCTACACCGAAGAGAAGGTGGTGGCGACCGATTTCCGCGGCGATGCGCGCACCAGCATCTTCGACGCCGACGCCGGTATCGCCATGGATGACACCTTCGTCAAACTGGTGAGCTGGTACGACAATGAATGGGGCTACTCGAACAAGTGCCTGGAAATGGTCAAGGTGATGGCGGCGCGCTGAACTGCCCGTCGGCACATGAAAAGCCCCGCATTGCGGGGCTTTTTGTTGCCAGCGGGATAGGAAACTCAGCCGCGCTGCAGCAGCGGCAGTTTGTCCGGCTTGCCGTCCCATTCGTCGGCGTCCGGCAGCGAAGGCTTTTTGTGGGTCAGCACCGGCCACAACGGCGAGAGTTCGGCATTGATCGCGAGGAAATTTTCCTGGCCGGCGGGAACGTCGTCTTCGGCGAAAATCGCCCCGACCGGACATTCGGCCACGCACAAGGTGCAGTCGATGCAGCTTTCCGGGTCGATCACGAGGAAATTGGGGCCCTCGTGGAAACAGTCGACCGGGCACACCTCGACGCAGTCGGTGTGCTTGCAGTTGATGCAGTTTTCGGTGACGACGTGGGTCATGGTGCAAAACCGTCGCGGGGCTGCGGATTATAGCGTTTGCGCCACCCGCATTCTCGTACGGCGGGTGGCCTTGAGACCTTGGATCGGCGGGCGTTCACGCATAAAACATGAGTTTGGCGAGGATCACGATCGCCACCATCAGCGTGAGCACGATGCGGTGGGTGTGGCGGAAGCGGCAGGGATCCATGGTGCCTTTCAAGCCGGCGCGGATCGCGGTCACGAACACCCCGAGCACGCCGAACGCGAACAGCACTTTCAGTGACAGCAGCCAGCCAAACGGCGTGCCCAGACAGGTGAAACCGCTGCAGCGGATGTCGAACAGGGCAAAGCCGCTGAGGAACAGCAGTGCCACCACCACTGGCATGAAGCGCCGAACCCGCGCCATCACCGCCGCTTCGATCTGTTCCATGATGGCGTGGTCGAAGCGGGCGTGGAACGATTCCAGCACCAGCACCTCGAAACACACCGCTCCGACGAAAATGATGGCGCAGGACAGGTGCAGCAGCAGGAACAAGGGATACCACGAGGCCATGGGTTCACGATACGCCGCAAACCCGAGCCTGTCTGGGGCAGAATTGACTTGGATCAACTGAAACCGCAGGCCACTGGGCCGGCGTGTGATGGAAAACCAGCGTGTCCGGAATTGGCACCCGAAGGACTTGGAGTTTGCGCCGCCGCCTTGCCCTCGGGCTGGTGTCTGCCGCGCTGTTGCCAGCCATCCTGTTCAGCGCCGCGCTGCTGGCAAGCCAATGGCGACGGGATCGCGAAAATTTGACGGCATCACTGGATGCCAGCGTGCGGCTCAATGCGGGTCTGATCGATGATTTTCTCGAATCGCAGCAAGCCGCCCTGCGGCTGCTGGCCGAGACCCTGCCGGAGCAGCCGGAGGATGGCGGGATCCGGCTCGCCAATGTGCTGCGCGCCTACCCTGCGATGATCCGCATTTTCGCAGTCAATGCCAGCGGCGATGTCGTTGCCATTCGCGATGCCCGTGGCCGCGAGCTTGCACGGCTGGCCGGACTGGGGCGGGACGAAGACTGGTTCGCGGTCGCCCGGGATCGGTTCCGGCCTTACGTCACCAATGTCTACCACCGTCCGGCCTATGGCTCGGAAGCGGTCGTCGGCGTTTCCGCGCCGATCCTGCGTGGCATGGAGTTCAAAGGTGCGGTGCTGGCGGCCATTCCGGTCGAAAGCCTGATGCGACAAAGCGCCGAAAGTGCGGCCCGCAGCCGGTGGGAGTTGTTGTTGCTCGATCGCGAAAACCGGGTGATTTTTGCCAGCCACGGGCTGCGTTTTCGCACCTTGGGCGACGCCGGTGCGGCAGGTGCCGCGCTTGCGCACGGCGCCTCCACCGCCGACCAGCCTGCCCGCGAAGTGCAGCTGCGTGGCTTGCTCAAGGACGACGCCCCGGCTTACACCGAGGCAGTGCGCATGCGCAACGGTTGGGTGCTGGCACTGGTCGCGCCGCGCCAGCAAATGCTTGCGCCCCTGCTGCCGCGGATCCTGCTGCTGGTCGCTTTGCTGGCGGTGACCCTGCTGTGCGTGTTCGGGGTGCTCGGCCTGCAGTGGCGCACGCTCGGGCGCAGCATCGAGGCCCTGTTGCAAGGCCTGCGTGGCTATGTGCTGGGTGGGCGCATGGAAACGCGACGGATGCACCAGCTGCCGGCTGAACTGGAGCCGTTGGCGGAGGGAATCGATGCGCTGGGTGAACGCATGAACGCGGCCTATGCCAAGGTCCAACAGGTGCTCAGTGAGCGCGAGCAGGTGATTGCCGAGCGTACCGAATCACTCAACTCGGCGGTGACCGAACTCAGCCTGCAGAGCCGAACCGACGCCCTCACCGGCGTTTTGAACTATCGCGGTTTCCGCGAAGCCTGCGAACGTGCCTGGAACGATCCGGACAGCCAGCCGCTGGCCGTGCTGGCGCTGGATATCGACCATTTCAAGCGCTACAACGACCTCTACGGCCACGCCGAGGGCGACGTGGCCCTGCGCCGCTTCGCCGGCGCGGTGCGCAGCGCGCTGTTTCGCTCCGGCGACGTGCTGGCGCGCCCGGGCGGCGAGGAGTTCACCGTGCTGATGCCCGACTGCACCTTCCGGCAGGCCATGCAGGCGGCCGAGCGCGTGTGCGCGCGCGTGCGCGAGGCCGATATCTCGCACGACGACACCCCGAGCGGGCGGCTGACGGTCAGTATCGGCGTTGCCGCACGGGAACCGGACGATGCTGACGTCGACGTCTTGCTCAAGCGCGCGGACGCCGCGCTGTACCGCGCCAAGAGCGGCGGTCGTGACCGTGCCAGCGCGTGAATGTTTGAACCAAGCCGGCGTGGACGCGACAATGCGCGTCTCCCGGCCGACGCGAATGCCCCCCATGACCCTCCTGCGCATGACCGATCTCGACCTCGCCGGCAGGCGCGTCTTGATCCGGCAAGACCTCAACGTTCCCATCGACGCGAGTGGCCGGATCACCTCCGAGCAGCGCATCCTCGCTTCGCTCCCCACTTTGAAGTTGGCGCTGGCGCAAGGCGCGGCGGTATTGGTGACCTCGCATCTGGGCCGGCCCAGGGAAGGCGTGTGGAGCGCGGTCGATTCGCTGGCCCCGGTGGCCGCCAAGCTGTCCGAGCTGCTGGCGCGCGAGGTGCCGCTGGTGAAGGACTGGGTGGATGGCGTGGCGGTCGCGCCGGGGCAAATCGTGCTGCTGGAAAATTGCCGCATGAACGTCGGCGAGAAGGCCGATGACGCGGCGCTGTCGAAAAAATATGCCGCCCTGTGCGACGTGTTCGTGATGGACGCCTTCGGCACCGCCCACCGCGCGCAGGCCTCCACCCACGGTGTCATCCGGTTTGCGCCGGTGGCCTGCGGCGGGCCGCTGCTGATGGCCGAACTCGATGCACTGGACAAAGCGCTGGCCAACCCGGCGCGGCCGCTGCTGGCGATCGTCGCCGGCAGCAAGGTCTCCACCAAGCTCGAACTGCTGGGCAATCTGGTAAACAAGGTCGATCAGCTGATCGTCGGCGGCGGGATTGCCAACACCTTCCTCGCCGCGCAGGGGCTGGGCGTGGGCAAGTCGCTGATGGAAGCCGACCTGCTCGAAACTGCCCGCAAGATCATGGCCGATGCCAAGGCGCGCGGCGCCGAAATTCCATTGCCGCTTGACGTGGTGGTGGCACCTGCGTTTGCTGCCGACGCGCCGGCCACGGTGAAGGCCGTCGATGCGGTCGCAGCCGAGGACATGATCCTCGATATCGGCCCGCAGACCGCGCAGCTGTACGCACAGCGGATCGCCGCTGCCGGCACCGTGGTCTGGAATGGCCCGGTGGGCGTGTTCGAATTCGATGCCTTCGCCAGCGGCACCGAGGCGGTGGCGCGCGCGATCGCCGCGTCTGATGCATTTTCCATCGCCGGCGGCGGCGACACCTTGGCCGCGGTGGACAAATTCGGCATCGCGGCGGATGTATCCTGCATCTCCACCGGCGGCGGCGCTTTCCTCGAATACCTCGAAGGCAAGACCCTGCCGGCGGTGGCAGCGCTGCAAGCACGCGCGCTGGGGGGCTGAGGAGTGCCAATGCGAATCCTGCAAATTGTCCTGGGGCTGATCGTCTGCCTTGTCCTGTCCGGCCCGGCCCATGCCGAAGAGTTCAGCAACGGCGGCTTCAGCTTCAGCACCGGGCCCGCCCCGGCATTCGTTCAGGAGCGGGCTCCGGAAACGGCTTGGCCTGCGGATGCGCCTGGCGCCAGTGATGATCAATGGCGTTTCTGGCGCTTCGACCGTCAGGTAGACCGACGCCCCGGGCAGGACGTTGCGTATGTCGATTACATCTACGAGCCGCGCTCGCAGGGCAATCTCGGCGAGGCCGGGCGCTTCGACATCCAATTCAATCCCGAATACCAGAAGCTGGTTTTGCATCGGGTCGAGCTGTACCGCGACGGGCGCTGGCAGTCGCGGCTGAAGCCGAATGACATCACCATCGCGCAGCGCGAGCAGCGCTTCGAGCAGGAAATTTCGGATGGGCGAGTGACCGCGCTGATCGTCATCGAGGACGTGCGCATCGGGGATATCGTGCGGATCAGTTACAGCATCACCGGCAGCAATCCGATCCTGGCCGGGCAGCAGTCGGAATCGACCCGGCTGGCATTTGGTCATCCCATCCTCGACTTGCGCCTGCGCGTTCTGTACCCGCCCGGAACGCCCCTTGCGGTTCACCGCGAGCACGGCGCGCTCGCGCCTTCCGTGCTCGACACGGCCGCCGCCACCCGGGTCGAGGTGGGCGTATCCGGCGTGGCGCGGCTGCAGGACGAGGGCGATTATCCGGTCTGGTATGAGCCCTGGCCGCTGGTTCAATTCGGGCCGAAGCGTTCCTGGGCCGACGTGGTGGCCTGGGCCCTGCCGCTGTATCCGGATCGGGCCGGCGCCACCTTGCCGGATGACCTGGAGCAACGGATCGCGCAATGGAAGCGGCTCGGGTCGGCCACGGAAAAGCTGCAGGCCGCGCTGCGCGCGGTGCAGGACGAGGTGCGCTATTTCGGCGTGGAGAGCGGAACCAGCTCGCACCGCCCGCGCGAGCCGGAGCGGGTATGGCAGCGCCACTACGGCGACTGCAAGGACAAGGCCTGGCTGCTGGTCACGATCCTGGGGCGACTGGGGATTCCGGCGGCGCCGGCGCTGGTGGATACCGGGCGCGGCCGCAGCGTGCGCGACTATGCCCCCGCGGCCGACCTGTTCGACCACGTGATCGTGCGCGCGCAGGTGGATGGCGCGGCGGTGTTCGTCGATCCCACCCTGCGGCTGCAGGGCGGCACGCCGCAGCAAGTCGATCTCTCGCCGTATGGATTCGTGCTGCCGGTCGTCGCGGGACAGACGGCGCTGGAGGAAGTCAGTCCGCCACGGCAGCTGGCCAACGGCATCGACGAGAAAGCCGAGTTCAGCGCCGATGGCGACGGCCTGCGGCTGACGGTGATGACCGAATACCGCGGGATGAACGCGGACAGTGCGAGGCGGCAGCTGGACCAGGAGCGGCTGGAAGAGCGCGCACGGCGCTATCGCGAGTATTACGGGAAGCAGTACGGGACGATCGAGGCGCTTGCGCCGCTGGCGGTCCAGGATGATCGTCAGGGCAATGTCATCACGGTCCGCGAGAGCTACCGGCTGGCTGCGCCGTGGAAGACGGAAGGCGGTCTGAGCGCGCTTGGCGTCGACGCTGATGTGGTCAACGGGTTATCCGCATTGCCCTCGCGTACGGAGCGGCGCGGGCCGCTGGATTTCGAGATTCCGGGACGCTACATCAACGAAGTGACGCTGGAAGCGCCCCCAAGCTGGGTTCCGCGCTTCGACCGCGAGGAGCGCCGCATCGATGCGGGAGCCTTCGCCTACCGCCGCCTGCTGGAGTCGGTCGGAAGCAAGGCGCGGCTGGTGACCGAAATGACCGTCTCGGCGCGCGAAATCGCTCCGGAAGCGGTTCCCGCGCACGTCACTGCCTTGCGCCAGCTGCGCGACAGCCTGCACTCCCGCCTGGTGTACCGGGCGCCCGCCAGCGCCGATGCCGCCAATCGTGAGGTGCGGCTGCAGAATCTGCTGCGGAACGTGATGGAGGAACGCTGACAATGGCCATCGAAGTGCGCGCCCTGGCGTTGTTCCTGGGCCTGGCATTGGTTTTCCCATCCACGGCCCAGGAGACTGGTACCTCCGACGTTGCGGCGCAGTGGCAACAACTGTTGGCGCACGGAACAGCCGACGCCATCAACAACGCAAGCGTTGCGCTCGATGCGGTGGGCTATTCCATGGACGGCGTGGATGCGGACAAGTGCCGTGCGCACCGCAGTGAACTGGAGGCGGCGCTCCGCCAGCTCCCGGTGTCGATGATGGTTCAACGTGCCGCAATGCTGTGCGCGCAGGCGACCGGCGACCGGGCAGCGGCGGATCGGGAGTCGGAAGCACTTGCGGCGCTGGCGCAGGATGCCTTCGCGCAAGCGTCGCGCGGCGCTTGGGCAAAACCGGTGCGCATCGTGCTGCCGGGAGATGCTTTGGCCCTGTTCGCGTCTGCGGGCATGACGGTACGCTACGAGCTGTTCGAGCAAATTCATCCTGAGCCCTATTTCCCTTGGCGGATCGCGGCGGTGCCGGCAGGCGGCGGCCAGGAAAAGATCGTCACCTTCGATTACGTGGACACCCTGCAGCTCCTGGATCGTGAGCAGCGGGCCTACGGAACGCCTCGGCTGCGAATGGCTTACGTCGAGAGCACGGTCAAGGAACTGGCCAACTTGGGTGTGACCGGCGCCATCGACAACCTTGCGGTCCTGGCGGCATCACAACGTTCCACTGTCGCCGCCAAAGTCGAAGCGCTGCGTGCGGCGGCAGCGCAGGGAGGGCTGCAATCGATTTATCTGTGGATGGTCGTATGCAAAGGGGGCAGTGATCCGGGGTGCTCGGATGGGTTGATCGATGCCCTGCTGCCGCTGGCCGAGGCACACCAAGGGTATCCGATGGTGCTGCTGGCGGCGGCCTATGCGCAGGGTATCGGAGTGAAGGCCGATCAGCGCGCCGCCGAGGCAATGCTGGATGCGGCGGACCGGGTCATGGAAGGACATCGTGCGGCAAGCATGTTTGCCGACGTTTTCTCGACCTTGAGATCAGACGCCGCTTTCCCAGAATTCCTGAGACGGCGCCTCGTGCTGGCGCGCGATGCTGGAAACGAAGTTGCCGCCGTTCAGCTGATTGCCTACGCCATGCAGGCAAGCGGCAAAGACTACGTCTTGAGCCGCGACGACGAGCGGCGACTTGCCGATCCCGCCAACAATGGGGTTGGGAAAGGCATGGCGCTTCTTGCGTCTTGGTATCGCGAGCGCGATCAGGACAAGTACGAAGAGTATCTGCAGCGGGCGGCCGATGTGGGCGATCCCTTTTCGTTGGCCACCCTCGCTTTCCGTCAGCGCGGCAATCAGGGAACGGAGCCGCTGCCGCCGGCCGCGCGGGCACTTTTCGAGCGTTCGGCCAACGGCGGCGATCCGTACGCCATGCGCTATCTGGCCTATCTGGCCATGGTGGCTGGGGACTGGGGGCGGGCGGAAGACTGGATTCTGCTTGCGGCCGTGAGCAACGATGTGGATTCGATGTTCCTCCTTGCCGGCCTTTGGGCTGGCGGGCGTGAGGGCATGAGCGGCACGCCGGAGCGCGCCAACGCCATCCTGGAGAGCTTGGCGCAAAGCGACCAGTACGGTGCACGCGCGCGGCGCTTGCTCGCAAACAATGCGGTGCTCGGCAGGGGGATGGCAAAGGATCTTGAGCGCGCGCGCCGCTGGCTGGAACAGGACGCGAAGGCGGGAGATGCCGAATCCCAAGCCGACCTGGGCATGGGTTATCTGGATGGACGCTTCGGCCAAAAAGATGAGACCAAAGGGCGCGCGTGGATGGAGCGTGCCGTGGCCGCCAATCTGCCTTCCGCGTTGACAAGCTATGGCTATTGGTTGTTTAACGTCGCGACCGGCGCAGATGACCGCGCGCGCGGCCTGAAGCTCATGCGGCAGGTGGCGGATGCGGACGATGAGACGGGGCTGAACAATCTGGCTTGGGAGCTGTGCGTCTCAAGCGATCCCCTTGTGCGCAATCCGGAAGAGGGGCTCGTCTATTCGAAAAAACTGGAAAAGCACCCGAACCTTGATCTCTCCTTCATCGATACCGTGGCCGCCTGCGAGGCGGCCGCCGGACACTTCGAACGTGCGGTCGAACTGCAGCGCAGGGTTGTGGCAAGCGTGCGCAAACGCCCTGAATCCGATCAGGACAGTCTCGACGAAATGCAGGCGCGGCTGGCCTTGTATCAGGCGGGCAAGCCCTACCTCAAGGAAACAGCGCCAGAGGGCGCGCGCTGAACCGGCGCGGTCGGCCTTCGGGATTCATGCTAGCTTCGGGCCTGCATGACCCGGACGGTTGACCTGCAATGCTGCCTGCCACCGCGCTTCGCCACACCCGCATCGTCGCCACCCTCGGGCCGGCCACCGATCCGCCCGACGTGCTGGAGGCGATCCTGCGCGCTGGGGTCGACGTGGTGCGGCTGAATTTTTCGCACGGCGATCCGTCCGAACAGGTCGCGCGCGGCGCGGCGGTGCGCGAACTGGCGGCCAGGCTCGGACGCGAGGTCGGCATCCTTGCCGATCTGCCGGGGCCGAAAATTCGCATCGAAACCTTTGCCGAGGGTCGGGTGAACCTGCGCGCCGGCCACCGCTTCGATCTGGTGGCGCGCACGGACGCACCGCCGGGAGATGCCAGCCAGGTGGGGGTGAGCTATCTCGAACTGACCGGCGATGTGTCCGCCGGCGACGTGCTGCTGCTGGACGACGGGCTGATGCAGCTGCGGGTCGAATCCGTGGAAGGCGAACGCATCGTCACCACGGTACTCAACGACGGCGTGCTGTCCGACCGCAAGGGGCTGAACAAGCAGGGCGGCGGGCTGTCGCTGGGCGCGATCACCGAGCGCGACCGCGAGCTAATCGCGGTCGCCGCCGGCATGGACGTGGACTTCATCGCGATCTCGTTCTGCCGCAACGCCGAGGACATGCACGAAGCGCGCCGGATCGCCCGTGCCCACGGCAGCAAGGCGGCGCTGGTGGCCAAGATCGAGCGTACCGAGGCAATCGCCCACTTGGCAGACATCATCGACGCCAGCGAGGTGGTGATGGTGGCCCGCGGCGATCTTGGGGTGGAAGTCGGCGACGCCGAGCTGCCGGGCCTGCAGAAGAAAATCATCCGCGAGACCGTGGCGCGCAACAAGGTCGTCATCACCGCAACCCAGATGCTGCAGTCGATGGTCGACAGTCCGATGCCGACCCGCGCCGAAGTGCTGGACGTGGCCAATGCGGTGATCGACGGCACCGATGCGGTGATGCTTTCGCAGGAGTCCGCGGCCGGCCATTGGCCGGTGCGCGCGGTGGAGACGATGGCGCGGATCTGCACCACCGCCGAACGTCAGTTCGTCGCCGATACCGATTTCGAAAAAGCCGAGCGCGAGCTGGAGCGCGCCGACCAGGCCATTGCCATGGCCACGATGTTCCTGTGCGAACACATCGGCATCCGCGCGGTGGTGGCGATGACCGAATCCGGCGGCACCGCGCGCTACCTGTCGCGCTTCCGCTCCTCGGTGCCGATCTATGCGTTCTCTCACCATCCCGGCGCTCGTCGGCGGATGGCGCTGATGCGCGACGTGTTCCCGATGGACTACGACAGTCGCGGCCAGAGTGCGCGGGAGGCCGCGCGCGGTGGCATCGAGTTGCTGGTCGAGGCCGGTTGGCTGGTGCCGGGCGATCGCGTGGTCTTCACCAGCGGCGAACACATGCAGACCCGCGGCGCGACCAATACCCTGCGGTTGCTGCAGGTGGGCGAGGACGGGCAGGCGGAGGGTCTGGGGGAGATTTAGTCTGCGCCAGCAGGGGGATACGTCCAGGAGGCTCGAAAATCCGACACCAGCGGCACGAAGTTCACGTTGATCCCATGGCTTAAGACAGTGTGTCAGGTGAGTGGTGTTGTAATCGGTCTGACATGTTCAAGCACAGCTATAATGACGGATTCTTTATAGATCGAGGCCCCGCCATGAGCATCGAACAACTCGCCGAAACCGCCCGGGCCATGGTCGCGCCGGGCAAGGGCATCATCGCCGTCGACGAATCCTCCGGGACCTGCAAGAAGCGCTTCGACGGCGTCGGCATCGAGTGCAATGAAGAAAATCGCCGCGCCTACCGCGAACTGCTGCTGACCGCGCCGAACGCAAGCGACTATCTGTCCGGCGCGATCTTGTTCGACGAAACCATCCGCCAGTCCACCAAAGACGGCGTGCCGTTCGCCAAGTACATGATGGATCACGGCATGATCCCCGGCATCAAGGTGGACAAGGGAACCCACAATTTGGCCGGTTTCCCCGGCGAGGTTGTCACCGAAGGACTGGACGGCCTGCGCGACCGCCTCAAGGAATACTACGGGCTGGGCGCGCGCTTCGCCAAGTGGCGTGCGGTGATCAACATCGGCGAGGACATTCCTTCCGGCAGCTGCATCGAGGCCAACAGCCACGCGCTGGCACGCTATGCCGCGCTGTGCCAGGAGCAAGGGCTGGTGCCGATGGTGGAGCCCGAGGTGCTGATGGACGGCGATCACGACATCGAGACCTGCTACGAGGTCACCGAAGTCGTGCTGCGCTCGTTGTTTGATGCGCTCTACAACAACAACGTGATGCTGGAAGGCGCCATCCTCAAGGCCTCGATGGTCGTTCCCGGCAAGAATTGCGCCGAGCAGGCCAGCGTCGAGGAAGTGGCCGAATCCACACTGATGTGCCTGAAGTCGGCAGTTCCGGCGATCCTGCCGGGCATCGTGTTCCTCTCAGGCGGTCAGAGCGACCACGACGCCACCGCGCATCTGGATGCGATGAACAAGATGGGCCCGAACCCGTGGCCGCTGTCCTTCAGCTATGGTCGCGCCATGCAGCAGGCGGCGCTGAAGCTGTGGGCCGCCAACATGCAGGGCAATTTCGCCAAGGCGCAGCAGACCGTGTTCGAACGTGCCAAGGCCAATGGGTTGGCCGCACTGGGGCAGTGGCAGGGCTGAAATGTCAGGGGTGCGTTCGAAGCACTGCAGCGCACGCAAACGCCGGCCACGCGCCGGCGTTTGCGTTTCGAGCTACCTTAGGACGGCGGGTTCCCGCTTGACGTGGAGGCAATGATGGCGATGGATGATGCGTTGGCTGCCCGGATCCGTGACGCCCTTGTACGGGGCGACAAGATCGAGGCGATCAAATTGGCACGCCAGGCGCAGGGCGGTTCGCTGAAAGATGCCGTCGCCTTCATCGCGGCTCAGGTCGGTTCGGGCGTTCACGTTGACGCAAAGCAGCGGGTGGATGCGCAGGTCGGGACGGCCAGGAACCACGAGCAGCGATCCCATGCGCAAGACATGCGAACAGCGTTGCGGGCGAACAACCGCAGACCGACCGTGGTCATGGGAGACCGGCCCGGTGCCATGCGTTGGGTAATGATCGCGCTAGGCCTCGTGGCGCTGGCAGCATGGATGGCGATAGGCTGAAGCGGTTGACAGATGTTCTGGCCATGGCGCCTCCCAAACCGATGGCACGGGAAGGAAGTGCCCGCAGCCCGTAGAATTGCCGACTCTTCGTGCGAGTTGGGTCATGCTTTCCCGGATCAGACGCTTCACGATACCTTTCCTGTGCATCGCCGTCCTTGTGCTGACTGCCTGCGCCAAGCAGGACGCTGCCGGCCCTGGTGGGCGTGGCGGCGGGCCGACTGCAGTCGCAACGCAGCGGGTGCAGGAACAGGAATGGATCGACACCCTGCAGGCATTGGGCACGGTCGCTGCGCGCGAGGCGGTGACCGTCACTGCCAAGGTGAGCGAAACCGTGGATCGCGTCCATTTCGAAAGCGGGCAGGAAGTCGTCCGCGGCGCGCCGCTGGTGACCCTGAGCGGGCAGCAGCAACAGGCGCTGCTGGCCTCGTCGCAGGCCCAGTTGACCGATGCCCAGCAGCAGTTCCAGCGAATGAGTCAGTTGGCCGGCCAGCAGTTGGTGGCGCGGTCGGCGCTGGATTCCGCGCGCGCCGGCCGTGATGCCGCTCAGGCGCAGGTCGCGCAGATCCGCGCCAATCTGTCCGACCGCGTGATCCGCGCGCCGTTTGCCGGTGTGCTCGGCATCCGTCAGGTCAGTCCGGGCGCGCTGGTCACGCCGGGAACCGTGATCGCGACGCTCGACGACATCGCGCGCGTCTATGTTGATTTCCCGGTGCCGGAAACCGAGCTGGCCGAAGTCGCGCCGGGACAGGCGATCACCGGGCAGGTCGGCGCGTGGCCGAGTCGGAACTTTTCAGGCACCGTCGTGACGGTGTCGGCGCGGCTGAACAGCAACACCCGCGCGGCCACCGTGCGCGGCGATTTCCCCAATCCAGACCGCCTGCTCAAGCCCGGCATGCTGGTCAACGTCAGCCTCGTGCGTTCCACCCGCAAAGCCATCGTGGTGCCGGAAATCGCGGTTCAGCAGGTTGGTGGTGAAACCTTCGTGTGGCGCGTGAAAGCTGACGGCACCGTGGAAAAGGCCGACGTGGTGGTCGGCGGCCGGATTCCGGGCAAGGTCATGCTGCAAAGCGGCGTGAAGCCCGGCGAGCGGATCGTGGTCGAGGGAACGGGCAAGCTGCAGCCGGGGATGGCGGTGAACGCCGATGCCGTCGCAGGTGGCCAGCGTCCTGCGGCCGGGTCGGTGCGCTAGGCCATGCGGCTGTCGGACATTTCGATCAAGCGGCCGGTGCTGGCCGCAGTGATGAGCCTGCTGTTGGTCGTGCTCGGCGTGATGTCGTTCCTGCGCCTGACCCTGCGCGAACTGCCGGCGATCGACCCGCCGATCGTTTCGGTGCGCGTCGATTATCCGGGGGCATCGGCGAGCGTGGTCGAGACCCGCGTCACCAAACCTCTGGAAGACGCGCTGGCCGGCATCGAGGGCATCAACACCATCGATTCCAACAGCCAGAACGGCAGTTCGCGAATCAGCGTCGAATTTTACGCTAGCCGCGACATCGAAGCGGCGGCGAACGACGTGCGCAACGCCGTCAGCCGCGTGGCCGACCGCATGCCCGACGAGGCGCGTCCGCCCGAGATCAGCAAGGTCGAAGCCGATTCCGACGCGATCATCTGGCTCAACCTGCGTTCGACCAGCATGGACCAGATGCAGATGTCGGACTATGCACAGCGCTATCTGGTCGACCGTTTTTCCAGCCTGCAGGGAGTGGCGCGGGTGTTTCTCGGCGGCAGCCAGCGCTATGCCATGCGGGTCTGGCTGGACGGCGACAAGCTGGCTGCGCGCGGATTGACCGCCGCCGACGTCGAGCGTGCGTTGCGTGCGGAAAACGTCGAACTGGGAGCGGGCCGGATCGAATCGGCCGACCGCGATTTCATCCTGCGGGTGGCGCGCGACTACACCACGCCGGAATCGTTCGCGCAGATGCCGCTGGGCAAAGGCAGCGACGGCTACGTGGTGCGGCTGGGCGACGTGGCGCGGGTGGCGCTGGAGTCCTCGGAGCGGCGCGCCTACTACCGCAGCAACGGCGAGCCGGCGATGGGCATCGGCATCGTCAAGACCTCGACCGCCAATAGCCTTGAGGTGGCTGAAGAGACCAAAGCCGAGGCCGACCGGATCCGATCCGGTTTGCCGCAAGGCACCGATATCTACGTCGCCTACGACAGCACGACCTTCATCTCGGCCGCCGTCGAGCGCGTGTATGAAACCCTGCTGGAGGCCATCGCGCTGGTGCTGCTGGTGATCTGGCTGTTCCTCGGCAGTGTGCGTGCGGCGCTGATCCCGGCGCTGACGGTGCCGGTGTGCGTGATCGCTTCCTTCATCGCGCTGTACGCCTTCGGGTTTTCGATCAACCTGCTCACCCTGCTGGCGCTGGTGCTGTGCATTGGCCTCGTGGTCGATGACGCCATCGTGGTGGTGGAAAACATCCAGCGCCGCGTGGATCTGGGCGAGCCGGCGCTGGTGGCCGCGCGCCGCGGGACGAAACAGGTGGCCTTCGCAGTGCTTGCCACGACTGCGGTGCTGATCGCCGTGTTCTTGCCGGTCGGCTTCCTGCAGGGCAACACCGGCCGGCTGTTTCGAGAATTGTCGGTGGCGCTGGCGGCGGCGGTGGCGATCTCCGCCTTCGTGGCGTTGACGCTGACGCCGATGCTGGCCTCCAAGCTGCTGCGTCCGCACAGCGGGCCACACGCGGTTCACGAAAACCGCGTCAGCGCCTGGCTCAATGCGCGTTTTCAGGCGCTGGCCGGCGGCTACCGGCGGCTGCTGGATCGCAACGTCCACCGCGTCGGGCTATTCGGCGTGCTGATGCTGGTCGCATTGGTCGGTCTGCTGGCGCTGTTCAAGACATTGCCCAGCGAGCTGGCGCCGGCGGAAGACCGCGGTTCGTTCATGCTGTCGATGGATGGCCCGGAAGGTGCCGGCTACGACTACACCGTGGCGCAGATGAAAAAGGTCGAGGCCATTCTTGCCGCCGAAACCGGCCCCGACAAGCCGATCCTGCGTGCCAATCCGCGCGTACCGGGCAGCTATGGTGCCAGCGAAGAGATGCACACCGGGCGCGGAATGATCTTCCTGCAGCCCTGGGACAAGCGCGACAAGAGCACGGCCGAATTGGCCAGTGAGCTGGAGCGCAAATTTTCCGGATTGACCGGCGTCAAGGTGCGCACCATGGTCGGCGGCGGGCTGGTGCGCAGCCGCGGGCAACCGTTCCAGCTGGTGCTGGGCGGGCCCGACTACAAGGAGCTGGCGCGCTGGCGCGACATCATGCTGGCGAAAATGGCCGAAAACCCCGGCCTGGTCGGTGCCGATTCCGACTACAAGGAAACCCGCCCGCAGATGCGGGTGGTGATCGATCGCCAGCGTGCGGCCGATCTTGGCGTGTCGGCAACCGACATCGGCCATACGCTGGAAACAATGATGGGTGGGATTCGTGCCACCACCTTTGTCGACAACGGCGAGGAATACGACGTCGTGCTGCAGGCCGACCGCAGCGGGCGCAATTCGGTCGCCGCGCTGGAATCGCTGCAGGTGCGCGGCCGCGACGGACTGGTGCCGCTGTCGAATCTGGTGACCCTGCACGAAATCGCCGAGCCCGGCACGCTCAATCGCTTCAACCGATTGCGCTCGATCACCCTCAGCGCGCGGCTGGCGCCCGACTACCCTCTGGGAGAGGCGGTCAACTGGGCGCAACAGACCGTGCGCGAGAACCTTCCGGACTACGCGCAGGTCAGCTGGAAGGGCGAATCGCGCGAGCTGCAGCAGTCCGGCGGTGAGGTGCTGGTGACCTTCGCGCTGGCGCTGCTGATCGTCTATCTGGCGCTGGCGGCGCAGTTCGAAAGCTTCCTGCACCCGCTGGTGATCATGCTCACGGTGCCGCTGGGCGTGCTCGGCGCGCTGCTCGGGCTATGGCTGACGCACGGCACGCTGAACCTGTTCTCGCAGATCGGCATCGTGATGCTGGTGGGGCTTGCGGCAAAGAACGGCATCCTGATCGTGGAGTTCGCCAACCAGTTGCGCGATGCCGGGCGCAGCATCCACGCGGCCATCGTCGAAGCGTCGGCGATCCGCCTGCGGCCGATCCTGATGACCTCGATCGCCACCGTGATGGGCGCGCTGCCGCTGGTGATCTTCGGCGGGCCGGGTTCGGCCAGCCGCGCCACGATCGGCATAGTCATCGTGTTCGGCGTGTCCTTCTCGACCCTGCTGTCGCTGTTCGTGGTGCCGGCGTTCTATGCGCGCCTGGCCAAGTACACGCATTCGCCCGAGGCGTTGGCGCACGAGCTTGAGACGCTGGAAGCGCAGACGCCGGAGGCGGGCGGGCACGCCTGAGCAAGACCGAAAACCGGGAGTGACGCAGCGAGGGGCGATCCAGACCTCAGGCCGGCTAAATTATGAATGTCGAATGAACAGATTGCGTTAAAATCAAGAATCGTGACTTCTGGCAGGGTGATTGCTGTGTGTGGTGTACTACATTACTACCACACCACAACAAACGGAGATCGCCATGAACGTCCAGACCCAGACCCGCACGAAGTCCCGCACCGAACTGACCCGGCAACGGCTGCGCAACCGCCCCGATTCCTTCCTTCCCAGCATCGACGGCCAGCGTGTGTTTGGCCTCGGCTATGGCCACAGCAGCGGATATGCCAATGCTCGAGACGGCCTCACCGGCCAGCGTTCGCAGTTCTGCTGTCGCTGAATCGTGCTTGCAGCGGCCGCGGCGGCAAACTCCGGAATGGAAGTCTCGAAGGCTGCATCCAGCGAAATTCGCCGGGGATGCAGCACTTCGAGACCGGCCACCAGCCGGTCACCGTGGAGTGACAGCCGATGGAGTCTGATCTCGCTGCGTACCGACTCCGGCCAATCCAGCAGCGCTAACGGCCCGTGCACCAAGTCCCCGAACGGCAACCCGAGGATGCCGTCATTCGACTGGCGCGCCAGCCACGCACAGGCGAGGCAGCTCATTGAGCCATGGCAACGGCGAAACAAGACAGCGGCGCATGCGCTCAGGCAGCGATGAAAGTTTCACATGTGCTTGAACAAGGTCATGAACGGCTGGCTAACCGTCAGGGTTTCCGGACGCTGCTTGAGCCGCACCGTGCCGCGCCCGCTGTCGTCACGGGTGATCCCGGCGATGGCCTTGATATTGACGATGGTGGAACGATGGATCTGCTTGAAGGTGTTGCCATCCAGTCGTGGCAATAATTCGCGCAGGGAGCTGCGCAGCAGCGCTTCGCCGTCGGCGGTCATCACCGTGGTGTATTTCTGCTCGGCGCGGAAATACAGCACGTCATCGATCAGGATCAGCCGGGTTTCGCGACCGGCGCTGGCGGTCAGCCAGGTCAGCGGTTCGTCAGCCGTAGCCTGCTGCGGCAACGCGCCCAATTTGTCGAGCAAGGCCGCCAGCGCAACCGCATCCGGCAGTGCGTCGCGGGCTTGCAGGCGGGCGACGGTGGCGTCCAAGCGTTCCGGCTTGACCGGCTTGAGCAGGTAATCAATCGCGCCACGATCGAAGGCGTCGATGGCGTATTGGTCGTAAGCGGTGACGAACACGATGCGGGTGCGCGGGCTGGCTTCGGCGGCGGCGGCGGCGACCTCCAGGCCGGTCAGGCCGGGCATGCGGATGTCGAGGAAGGCGACGTCGGGCTGGTGTTCGGCCAGTGCGTCCACCGCGCTGGCGCCGTCCTCGCATTCGGCGACGATTCGCAGCGCAGGCCAGGCCCGCGCAAGCTCGGCCACCAGCGCCTGCCGCAACAGGGCTTCGTCCTCGGCGACGATGCAGGTGGCGGTGTCATTCATGGTCGGATGCTCCAGGGGCCGGGACGATCAAGGTGGCGGCGACGCCGCGCGGGAAGTTGGCCGCCACCGACAGGGTAGCTGCGCCGTTGTAGCGCAGGCGCAAGCGTTCACGCACGTTCTTCAGGCCGATCCCGGTGCCGCTGGTCTTGCTGTTGAAGCCAACGCCGTCGTCGGCCACCGTCACTGCCACGTCGGCACCGTCGCGACGTGCGCGCAGCCAGATCGTGCCGCCGCCGGTACGCGGCTCGAGGCCGTGCTTGATCGCGTTTTCCACCAGAGTCTGCAACATCATTGCCGGCAGCGGCGTTGCCCGCAGATCTTCGGGGATGCCGGTCTGCACTTCGAGACGATCGCCCATGCGGATCTTCAGGATTTCCAGATAGGCCAGCGCCCGTTCCAGCTCGGTGCCGAGGGTGGACATCTCGTCCTCGGCGTTGGGCAGCGAACGGCGCAGGTACTGGATCAGATGGCCGAGCATGGCCTCGGCGCGAGCCGGGTCGCTGCGGGTCAGCAGCTGTGCGCTGGCCAGGGTGTTGTAAAGAAAGTGCGGCTCGACCTGGGCGTGCAGCAGGTGCAGCTTGGCTTCGCTGAGTTCCTTTTCGGTGGCGGTCTGCGTCGCGTTGGCCTGTTCGCTGCGGCGACGCTCGCCGATGCGACGGGTGATCGCGCGTGAGATGGCCTCGGCGTTCTCGAAATTGGTGCCGTCGTCGACCAGGAACCAGTCACTCCACGCCGGGCTTTCCGGTTCGCAGATCAGGGTGACGCGGCCACTGTCGCCGGCAGGCAGCACCGTGGCCTGCAACTGGTTGTGCTCCGGCGCGAACCACAGCAGTGGGTTCCAGCGCCGCAGCGGCGGTTCGCCATACAGGTGCGGGCGGGTCACCTTGGCGCGCACTTGCAGGCTGTCGCGCGCGCTGCGAACGTCCGACACGCCAGGAAGCTCGCGGATCGCGGCTTCGACCAGATCGAAGGCTTCGCCCGCTTCCAGCGGAATTTCGATCAGCCGCTTCTGGCGGTTGTCGAGCGTTTCGTTGTCGATCCGACCGGCGACCAGTCGGACCCGATGCAAGTGCGAGAACGCGCCGGCGATCACCAGCGCCATGGTGCCGAAGCCGAACAGCAGCGCCGGCAGCTCGAAGTCACCGATCAGCGGCAGGCTGGAATACAGGCCGATGGCCAGTGAGACCGCCAGGCCCCAGGCAGTGGCGATGCGCAGGAGGAAGAACAGGCGCTTGAACATGGTGGTGGCAGGCTTGGGGCAATGGCAGTGAGCATAGTCGCGCAAACCCACGGGGGAAGTCGGGTTGCGACAAAGCCCCAGCTACCGCCGATGAAAGCGGGTCGCATGGGCATGACCTGTGGCCACGAAACAACGAAGCCACCCGCAGGTGGCCTTGTCGTCGCAATGTTGGATCAACTCAACGTGCGGCGGCGCGGATAAATTCCCGCCGCAGCCAGCTGTCGATCATGCGCTTCTCGTAGCGCAGCGGATCGGTGTCGTTGATGGTGCTGGAGCCGACCATGAAGGACGGATCGGTGATCCTGCGCTCGCCCTCGGCAACCACCTTGCCATTGGCATCGAGCTCGCGGAATTTCACCACCATGAACGGCGGATAGTTCATGCGGATCACCCGCATGTCCTGGCTGGAAAGCCCGCGCCACGGCTCGTAGCGTCCGGCGCGCTGGATGTCGAGAATGGTAAGTTCGAGGCGGTTGCCCGGCTCCAGCCGTTTGTCGGCCTGCTTGCGCATGTAGGTTGCCAGCTGGACCAGCCAGTCGCCCTGCGCCGAAGCCCGCGGATTGCCGCTCGTGGTGAATTCGGTGAACTTCGACGGGTCGCTCCAGGACACGCTGACCGGATCGTTGCCGGGCAGGGCGCGCGCAGCATCGGGGGCGAGCATCCCCGCCGTGCCGGCGCAGGCGGTGCCAGCGGCCAGGATCAGGGCCAGCAAGAAACGAGGCAACCGGATCGACATGACGCACCTCGCGAATGGGGACTGGCGACAGTGTGCCGAGCGATTGCGCACCGCAGGCTGAACGCTGCCGGTTCAGTCAGCCGGCGTTTCGTTTTCTTCTTCGGCATCTTTGAACCATGCTTCGACTTTGCCTCTGATCTTGAGCGTCATCGGCATGCCACGGCGGTCCAGTGAGCGCCCCGCCTGCACGCGGATCCAGCCTTCGCTGATGCAGTACTCCTCGACATTGGTGCGCTCGGCGCCATTGAAACGGATGCCGATCCCGCGCTCCAGCAACGCGGCGTCGTGAAATTTGCTGCGCGCGTCATTGGACAGGCGGTCGGGCGGGGTATTGGTATCGGACATGGCCATGCTGCCGGCGTTCGGGGCCGACAGCATACCCGGTGCGGCTCAGCGCAGTTTGCGCGACACCGCGAAGAAGGCCAGATTGCCCAGCCCCAGCGCGCCCACCAGCACCGCGATCACGCCGGGGGTGATTTCCTGCCAGCCGCGCAGCTCCACGATGCCAAAACCCAGCGCCAGCGCCAGCAAGGTGATGCCCCAGCGCAGCGATGCCAAGCGGCGAGCGGTTTCATCGCCTTCCAGAATGCTGCGCACCAACGACGGATCGCCGTTGCTGGCGACCAGTTGCTTGCGCACGCGGGAATCCACCACGGCTTTGATCGCATAAGTGATGCAGAGGAACAAGGTGATTGGTACGAGCAATGCGTAATCCATGACGGTCTCCTGTAAGGGGTGGGCGGCCGCAGTGGCCGTTCGCTGCAAGAGATACGGCCGGGCCGCAGCCGGTTGCAGTGATGAGCGACAATTCTTTTGAAACCGATTGCAACCAAACCCGCCTTCGGCGTATCCAGTGTGGGATGGAAGCCGATCGCGCCCTCGTCGAAGCCGTACTCGCCCGCCGCACCGGTGCGTTCGAGCAATTGGTGCGCGACTACCAAGGGCTGTGTTGGCACGTGATCCAACGCATGGTGCGGCATCCGGAAGACACCCGCGAGCTGTGCCAGGACACTTTCCTGCGCGTGCATCGCTACTTGCATCAGTACCGTTTCGATAGCCCACTGAAATCGTGGATCGGGCAGGTGGCATATGCGGTGGCCAAGCGCCATCTGGAGCGCAAGCGGATCCTGCTGGCCGAACCGGCCGGCGATGACGATGGGCTGTCCTTGCTCGACAACATCGGCGATGGGTTCGATCTTGTCGCCACCTTCGCCGGTGCCGAAGCCGAGCGCGAACTGCATGCCGCGATCGAGCGCCTGCCGCCGCTGCAGCGCACACTCTTGACCCTGTATCACCTGGAAGAATTGCCGATCAGCGAGATTGCCTTGATCACAAGCCTGGCCGAAGGGACGATCAAAAGCCATCTGTTTCGCAGCCGCAATCAATTGCGCAAATTGCTGGTTGAACACCTCGGAGTTGCCGCATGAACATCCACGACCACACGCCTGCCCACCCGCGCGACTGCAATGGGGACGGTATCGATGCGCAGCGCTGGCAAGCACAGGAAGCCGCACGCCGGGGCGATCCCGCCGCCGATGCCGGCGACCTGCGCATCGCCAGTGCCTTGCGCCACGCACCGCCAGTGGACTTGCCTGTCGATTTTGCGGCGCAGATGGCGACGTTGGCACGCGCCCGGCAGCAAGCCTCCAGCGTGCTGGAACAACGCTTGCAGCACGGGCTGCTGGTGGTGTTCGCACTGTCGGCGGCGGTGGTGGTGGCTTGGTATGGCCGTGGTTGGGTGGCCGGTCTGAGTGTGGCATTGCCCGGTGGTGGTGACGCACTGGGCTGGTGCGCGGCGGTGGCGCTATGCCTGCTGTTCAATTGGGGGCTGGGCGGGTTGCGGCGGCAGACCGGGGCGCGAAATGACGCGACCACCTGAAGTCCAGCGGCGATGCCGGCGGCGGCATTTATTCGTGCAGACCCTAAACTACGCAGATGAGCTCTGCGCACAGCGATTCCACCCTGAACGCACTCCTGTATCCGTTTGCCGAAGGCCTGCTGCACTGGCCGCAAGAGGCGCCGGTGTTGTTCTTGCGCGGCCGCGAAGGTGCGGCGCTGCATGCGTTGCCGCACGCGGCACTGCTAGCCACCCAGCCGTTCAAACCGGAAGCCGCACGGCTGGAGCGCATCGGCATCACGCTGCTCGATGAAGATGCCTTGCCTGCACACCACTACCCGCTGGTGTTGGTCTTGCCGCCGCGTCAGCGCGAGGAAGCGCGCGCGTTGTTGGCGAAGGCGTGCCGGGCGGTTGCCGCCGATGGCGTGGTGGTGGCGGCAGTCAGTAATGACGAGGGCGCGAAGTCACGCGAGGCCGATCTCAAACACTTGGCAGACAGCGTCAGTACGCTCAGCAAGTATCACTGCCGAGTGTTCTGGACGCGCCCGCAAACGGGTTTGAATGCCGCGCAAATCGCGCGATGGGTGCAGGCCGATGCGCCGCGTCGCCAGCCGTGCGCAGAGCTGCCGGCTGGCGCGTTCCACACGCGGCCGGGGGTGTTTGCCTGGGATCGCGTGGATGCCGCGTCGCGCATGCTGGCCAACGTGCTGCCGGCCACGCTGCGCGGCCAGGTGGCCGATTTGGGGGCGGGCTGGGGGTATTTGTCGATGCAGGTGTTGGCGCGTTGCCCGCACATCACCTCGCTGGATGTGTATGAGGCCGATGCGCGCGCGCTGACATTGGCGCAGCGCAATCTGGCCGATGCCCGCGTGCCGGTGCAGTGCCATTGGCAGGATGTCGAACGCGGCGTGAGCGAGCGTTTCGATGCCATCGTCTGCAATCCGCCTTTTCATGCCTTGGGCCGCGGTGATCGTCCCGACATCGGTCGTGCATTTATCGCCGCCGCCAGCGCAGCGCTCAAATCCGGTGGCCGCTTGTGGCTGGTCGCCAACCGTCATCTTCCCTACGAGGATGCGCTGGGCAGCGTCTTTGCGCAGGTGCGCAGCGTGGCGCAAGACGGCGGCTTCAAGATCATTGAAGCGGTAAAGGCATGAAGCTGGTCAAGCACATCGCCAACCTTGGTTATGGCAGCCGCAAGGACGTGCAGTGGCTGTTTCGCGAAGGCCGCATCACCGACGCCGATGGCGACGTGCTGTACGCCGATGATCCGGTCGATCTCGCCAGCATTCGCATCGACGGGCAAGCGCTGGACCCGCCGTGCGGCATGTTGTTGATGCTCAATAAACCCACCGGCGTCACCTGTTCGACCAAGGATGCGGGGCGGGTGGTATTCGATATATTCCCACCCCGCTACCGCCAGCGCAGCCCGGCGCTGTCCACCGTGGGGCGGCTGGACCGCGATACATCGGGTCTGTTGTTGTTGACCGATGACGGGCAGCTGCTGCACCGAATTATTTCCCCAAAATCCAAATTGCCGAAAGTCTATCTGGCCACGCTGGCGCAAGACTTGCGCGGCGATGAAGCCGCGTTGTTCGCCAGCGGCACGCTGATGCTAGAAGGCGAAAAAACACCGCTGCTGCCGGCCGAGCTTGCAGTGCTGGATGCGCGCACGGCGCGGCTGACCTTGCACGAAGGCCGCTACCACCAAGTGCGGCGGATGTTCGCAGCGGTGGGCAATCACGTGGCTGCGCTGCATCGCGAGCGCATCGGCGGGTTGGTGCTTGCAGATTTGCCGGAAGGGCAGTGGATACCGTTGGATGACGCCGCACGTGCGAGGTTGTTTGCGATGGATGGGGCGCTCATTCCCTGAAGTTGTCGAACTGCAGCGGCAGTTCGAACTCTTGCCCGCGCAGCAGCGCCATGGCCGCCTGCAAGTCGTCGCGCTTCTTGCCCGTCACGCGCAGCTTGTCGCCATTGATTTGCGAATCGACTTTCAACTTGGCGTCCTTGAGCGCGGCTTGGATTTTTTTCGCCAATTCGCGCTCGATGCCTTGCTTCACGGTGATCTTCTGGCGCGCGCCGGCAAGGTTGGTGTCGATGTCGCCAAACTCCAGGCAACGCACGTCGATCTTTCGCGCAATCAGACGCGCGCGCAGGATGTCGGTCATCTGCTGCAACTGGAAATCACTGGGCGCGGACTGGGTGATGATGTTGTCCTCGCGCAGAAATTTGGCATCCACGCCCTTGAAGTCAAAGCGCGTGGTCAGCTCGCGGCTGGCTTGATCCACCGCATTGGTGAGCTCGTGGGTATCCACTTCCGAAACGATGTCGAAGCTGGGCATGGCGAGGTGCGTGGGCAGGTGAGGGGTGGGCAGGTTACCGCATGCTGGTTGGATGTCGTCAAAACCGCCCATCCCCGATCCACACCCGCAACGCGCGCTGTATCCGATGCTCGCCGCGCTGGCGCTGCCGGAGTGGGTGGCGTTGCGCGGCGAGCATCTGTGGATCGTCGCCGCGATCGGTGTTGCCGGCGCGTTCGGCCAGTACGCGATCACCGAAGCGTTTAGGGCCGGCGAGGCGTCGCAGATCGCGCCGCTGGAATACACCGCCCTGGTCTGGGGCGTGGGGCTGTACCTGCTACGGCGCGAGCGGGTGCACGCAGAGACGGAGCACCCTTGATTTTGCTGGGGGTGAAAATCGGATTCTAGGGGCATTTCGATTCAGAAATGCGATATTTCGTCATTTATGGTTAATAACCCGGGTAAAACACTGGAATTGCTGCGCTGCGATTTGTAGCGCACGCCGGGATGTGCTGACATAGCGGTTTCCGATCCAGCGGAGTGCCGTCGTGGCTGAACTGAAGGAAGTGCGAGTCCCCGATATCGGCGGGCATGGTGACGTGCCGATCATCGAGTTGCTGGTCAAACCAGGCGATACCGTTGCCAAGGATCAGGGGCTGGCCACCATGGAATCCGACAAAGCAACCATGGAAGTGCCGTCGCCGTTCGACGGCGTGATCAAGGAGCTGAAGGTCAAGCTGGGCGATGTCGTTTCCGAAGGCGCGCTGGTGGCGGTCATCGAAGTGGCGGAAACGGCGGCTGCAACCGCTCCGGCGCCCGCGCCAGCTCCCGAAGCGGCCAAGCCTGCGCCTGCGCCGATCGAAGCGCCCGTCCCGGTACCGCAAGTGGCGATGGTGGAAAGCGGCGCGCCGGTACCGTCCATGGCGCCAGTGGCCGAGCCCGGTCAGCCGGGCATTCCGCCGATGCGCTTTGAGGCCAATGCCGTGTTGCCGGCCAAGGTGCCCTACGCCAGCCCGGCGGTGCGCCTGTTCGCCCGTGAGCTGGGCGTGGATCTGCTGCAGATCGCCGGTAGCGGCCGCAACGGTCGCATCGGCAAACAGGACGTGCAGCAGTTCGTGAAATCGGCGCTGGCCGGCGGCGGCGCTGCAGTCTCGGCGGGTACGACGACCGCTGGCGCTGGCCTGGACCTGCTGCCGTGGCCGAAGGTGGATTTCGCCAAATTTGGTGCCATCGAAAGCAAGCCGCTGTCACGCATCCAGAAGATTTCCGGCGCCAATCTTGCGCGCAATTGGGCGATGATTCCGCACGTCACCCAATTCGATGAAGCCGATATCACCGCGCTGGAAGACTTGCGCGTGACGTTCAATAACGAGAATGCAAAAGCGATTGCGGCAGGCAAGGGCAGCAAGCTGACCATGCTGGCCTTCCTGATCAAGGCGTGCGTGGCGGTGTTGCAGAAATACCCCACCTTCAATGCCTCGCTGGATGGCGACAACCTCGTGCTCAAACAGTATGTTCACATCGGGTTTGCCGCCGATACGCCGAATGGTTTGGTGGTGCCGGTGCTGCGCGATGCCGATCAAAAAGGCGTGGCGCAGATCGCCAGGGAAATGGGCGAGCTGGCTGCGCTGGCGCGCGACGGCAAGCTCAAGCCGGATCAGATGCAGGGCGGCTGCTTTACGATCAGTTCGCTCGGCGGGATTGGCGGCACCAAGTTCACGCCGATCATCAATGCGCCGGAAGTGGCGATTTTGGGCGTGTCGAAGTCGGAAATGAAGCCGATCTGGAACGGTGAGAAGTTCAAGCCACGCCTCATGCTGCCACTGTCGTTGAGTTATGACCACCGGGTGATCGATGGCGCTGCGGCGGCGCGCTTTACCACCTACCTTGGGCAACTGCTGGCCGACTTGCGTCGGGCCATGCTGTAAGGGCGAACCGGAACGTGCCTTGCGCGGCATTGCTGCGCGGTTCCGGTGAGTGCCCGGCCACGGAGGGCCGGGCAGGACGATCCGAGGCCGACATGGCTGCGCCATGGACGGCTACATGAATGCCGACGAATGAGGATCCTGCAATGGCAGACATTGAAAGCAAAGTGCCCGATATCGGCAGCCACGGCGGCGTGCCGGTGATCGAGTTGTTGGTGGCAGTCGGCGATACCGTGAAGAAAGACCAGGGCTTGGTGACGTTGGAATCGGACAAGGCGACCATGGAAGTGCCGGCCATCGCCGATGGCGTCATCAAAGCGCTGAAGGTGAAGCTGGGCGATAGCGTGTCGGAAGGCGCGGTGATTGCGGTGATTGAGAGCGGTGCCGCTGCTTCCCTTCTCCCCTCGGGAGAAGGTGCCCGAAGGGCGGATGAGGGTACGCAAGACGGTGGCGAGTCGTCCTCGCGCGGTAGCGAACCCTCACCTGCTGCGCAGCGACCTCTCCCGGCGGGAGAGGTGAAGATCAACGCCCCCGCTCCGCAAGCCGCCGCCGCCTCCGGCCGCAAAGCCGATATCGAATGCGCGATGGTGGCGATTGGCGCCGGCCCGGGAGGCTATACCGCCGCGTTCCGCAGCGCCGATCTGGGTCTGGATACCGTGCTCATCGAACGTTATGCCAACTTGGGTGGCGTCTGCCTCAACGTTGGGTGCATTCCGTCCAAGGCGTTGTTGCACGCGGCCGATGTGATCGAGCAGGCCAGCCATGCCAGTGCTTATGGCGTGGATTTCGGTAAGCCAAAACTCAATATCGACAAGCTGCGTGGCTACAAAGAAAACGTAGTGGGGCAGCTCACCAAGGGTCTGGCCGGGATGGCCAAGCAGCGCAAGGTGCGGGTGGTGCAGGGCGTGGCCACATTTGTGTCGGCCAACGAGCTGGAAATCACCGCCACCGATGGCGCAACCCAATTGCTGCGTTTCGAACAATGCATCATCGCTGCCGGCAGCCAGCCGGTGAAATTGCCGGCGTTCCCGTGGGAAGACCCGCGGATCATGGATTCCACCGATGCACTGAATCTGGCCGATGTACCGAAAACTTTGCTGGTGGTTGGCGGCGGCATCATTGGGCTGGAAATGGCCACGGTGTATCGCGCGCTGGGCAGTGAGGTGACGGTGGTCGAGTTCATGCCGCAGCTAATGCCGGGTGCGGATCTGGATCTGGTCAAGCCGCTGGCTGACCGTCTGAAAAAGCAGGGTGTGGCTATCCACCTGAAAACGAAAGTGGTGGATGCCAAAGCGCAGAAAAACGGCATCAGCTGCAATTTCGAAGGCGAGTCCATCCCCGACGGGAAATTGTACGACCGCGTGCTGGTGTCGGTGGGGCGCAGCGCCAATGGCGGCAAGCTGGCTGCCGACAAGGCCGGTGTGCAGGTGGGCGAGCGTGGGCTGATTCCGGTAGATGCGCAGATGCGCACCAATGTCCCGCATATCTTCGCCATTGGTGATCTGGTTGGCCAGCCGATGCTGGCGCACAAGGCCACGCATGAGGCCAAGTTGGCCGCTGAAGTGGCCGCCGGGCACAAAAAAGAATGGGTGGCGCGGGTGATCCCGTCGGTGGCCTATACCGACCCGGAAATTGCATGGGTGGGTGTCACCGAAACCGAGGCCAAGGCCAAGGGTTTGAAAGTGGGCGTGGGTAAGTTCCCGTGGGTGGCGTCCGGCCGGGCGATTGGCTTGGCGCGGACCGAAGGTTTCACCAAGCTGCTTTTCGATGAAGATAGCCATCGTGTGATCGGCGGCGGCATTGTTGGCGTGCACGCCGGCGAGCTGATTTCGGAAGTCGCGCTGGCCATCGAAATGGGCTGCGAGGTCGAAGATATCGGCCACACTATCCACCCACACCCCACGCTGGGTGAATCGGTGGGGATGGCGGCCGAGGTGTATGACGGCAGCATCACCGACCTATACATTCCGAAGAAGGCGAAAAGCCACGCTTGACAATGTGCCTTGGTTTGCGCGTTGCGTGGCTCTGAACGCCTCTGCCGTGACGACCGAGGCCGTGCGACTTGGCGAGCGCGCGGATGCGCGAGTCTGGACGCCTGGATCACGGCGCCTGGAACCAACAAAGGAAGCCCCGGTCAGTGAAGGCCATGGCTTGTCGGGATCATCGTCGAGCTGACGAGGCATGGAAGTGATCCTGGGCAGCATAGACCGCGGAATCTGGGAATGGCTCGGCAGGAATGTCGCCCCATTCACGTTTCGCGGGCGCGGTTGCCGCATCACCTTTCCGGCTGCTACAATCTTCAGGCTGGGTGGTCGAGTTTTGATTGCCTGGCACAACTCCAAGATCGACGACCTGCGCATGCACGATCCCATCGCCACGGGGCGACGCGGCGCGATGCGCGCGGTCGCCGTTTCCGCCTTTACAGCCGCGCTGGCGGCGCTGGCGGTGGCGGTTGTCGTTGGGGCGCGGTCGGGTCTGGCAGTGGCTGCCGGAGCGGCGGCGATGTCGGCGGGGAACCTGGCGGTGGCAGCGGTGGCGCTGCGCGGCGGGGTTCTCCCGGCACCGGCGGCACTGGCTAGGCTGGTGCTGGGCGCCTTGGGCAAGTGGTTGGTGGTGGTGGCGGTATTGGCGGTGGCGCTGGCGGTGTTGAAATTGCCTGCGTTGCCGATGTTGGCGGGGCTGGTGGTCGCCGGACTTGCGTACCTGCTGGCACTGGGGAAGCCTTGAAGGGTTTGGGGTTTCCTGTCGGCCATGGATGGTCGGCGTGGGCTGACAACTCCGGGGTGGAGTTTTGAAGCCAACTCTTGGGTATTGGAACGGACAATTGCAGGACAAAGGCACGAGGCGGCTGTGTTGAACGCGACCGGAATCTTCAGCGCGATGGAACCTGCGAGCGGCGGCTCGACCGAGTACATCAACCACCATCTGCACTTCCTGCAGATGCGCGTGGGTGAAAGCTCGTTCATGACGCTGAACATTGACACCTTGTTCTTCACGCTGGTGTTGTCGGTGCTGTTCGTTGCGGTGTTCATCCTGACCGCGCGCCGTGCAACCTCGGGCGTGCCCGGCAAATTCCAGACCGTGGTCGAGATGGTCGTTGAATTCGTCGACGGGCTGGTGCGCGAAACCTTCCACGGCAACAGCAAGCTGATCGCCCCGCTGTCGATCACGATTTTCCTGCTCGTGTTCCTGATGAACTTCATGGACATGCTGCCGATCGACCTGCTGCCCTGGGCCTGGGCCAGCGGCCACGAGCTGGCCGGCGAGGATCCGGCGCACGCGTATTTGCGCATCGTTCCGACCGCCGACCTCAACACCACCTTCGGTCTGTCGATCGCGGTGTTCTTCCTGATTCAATATTTCGGCATCAGCCACAAGGGCCTGGGCGGCTTCACCAAGGAAGCTTTCAGCGCGCCGTTCCATGCCGAAGGCACCGTCGCCAAGATCTGTCTGGCTCCGGCCAACCTGCTGCTGCGCCTGATCGAAGAAGGCGTGCGCCCGCTCAGCCTGTCGCTGCGACTGTTCGGCAACATGTACGCGGGCGAGCTGATCTTCATCCTGATCGCGCTGATGACGCTGAACGCGTCGCTGGCTCATGCGAGCACCTATGCGCTTGGCATCGCGCAGTTCATCGCCGGCTTTGCGTGGACCACGTTCCACATCCTGATCATCGTCCTGCAGGCCTTCATCTTCATGGTGTTGACCATCGTCTACCTCAGCATGGCCGCCGAAAGCCACTGAGCGCAGGTCGCACCACCCGCGGTTTCCCTTCCACCCTCGCAACACAACAAGCAAAGATTCAATCGGAGCACACCATGGACCACGCAACCCTCGTCGCTGAAGTTCTCAAGTTCACCGTCATCGCTGCCGGCCTGCTGATCGGCCTTGGCGCCCTCGGCACCGCAATCGGCTTCGCCATCCTCGGCGGCAAGTTCCTGGAAGGCGCGGCCCGCCAGCCGGAGCTGACCCCGATGCTGCAGGTGAAGATGTTCATCGTCGCCGGCCTGCTTGACGCGGTGCCGATGATCGGCGTGGCCATTGCGCTGCTGCTGCTGTTCGCCAACCCGCTGCTGGGTTCCCTGACCGCCGGTTGATTCGCCCGTAGCGAACCGATTCGAATCAGGCAAACCCGGCGGCACGTGCCGCCGGACGCAGGAGCAACCCATGCTACCCAACCTCACCCTCATCGTTCAGGGCATCGCGTTCTTCGCGGTGGCTTGGCTGGTGATGAAATTCGGCTGGCCGCACATCATTCGTGCGATTGAAGAACGTCAGCAGAAAATCGCCGAGGGCCTGGCCGCTGCCGACAATGCGCGCAAGGATCTGGCGCAGGCGCAGGACAAGGCCGGCGAAGAACTCAAGGCCGCCCGCGTCAAGGCCAACGAGATCATCGAGCAGGCCAATCAGCGCGCCAGCCAACTGGTCGAAACCGCCAAGGCGGATGCGATCGCGGAAGGCACTCGTCAGAAGACTCTGGCCGAAGCCGAGATCATCGCTGCCGCCAACCGCGCCAAGGAAGACCTGCGCCGTCAGGTGTCGGCGCTGGCCGTGTCCGGTGCCGAGAAGCTGCTGCGCCGCGAGATCAACGCCGCCGACCACAAGGCGCTGATCGACGATCTGGCGACCCAGCTCTGAGGATGCAACGATGACTCAGGCTACCCTCGCACGCCCCTACGCCCGCGCCGCTTTTGCGGTGGCGCGCGACGGCGCCGCGCTGCCGGCGTGGTCGGATGCGCTTGCGTTTACCTCACGCATCGCGGCCGATCCGCAGATGTCCGACCTGCTGGGCGACCCGCGTTTGACCGCAGAAGCCGCCGTCGAGCTGCTCGCGCCGCAGGCAGCGGTGACCAATTTCGACGGCTTCCTGCGGCTGCTGTTCGAGAACCACCGGCTGGCGCTGCTGCCGGAGATCGCCGGGCTGTATGACGCGCTGCGCTTCGAGGCGGAACAGGTCGTCAAGGCCAGGGTCACTGCTGCAGAAGCGCTGCCTGCCGCCGAACTGGACACGCTCAAGGCCGCATTGCGTCGTCGCTTTGGCCGCGAGGTCGAAGTCGAGACTGCGGTCGATCCGGCGCTGATTGGCGGCGTGCTGATCGACGCAGGCGATGTCGTGATCGACGGCTCGCTGCGCGGCCGGCTGGAACGACTGCAGGCAACCCTCGCCAATTGATTTGAATACGACGGCGGGTTCGACCCGCCCAACAGGAAATTGAAGATGGCCACCACCACGCTCAACCCGTCCGAAATCAGCGAGCTGATCAAGGCCCGCATCGAGAAGGTCCAGCTCTCCGCCGAGGCGCGCAACGAAGGCACCGTCACCTCGGTGTCCGACGGCATCGTGCGCATCCACGGACTGGCCGACGTGATGCAGGGCGAAATGATCGAACTGCCGGCGAACGACGAAGGCCATCCCACGTTCGCGCTGGCGCTGAACCTCGAGCGCGACTCGGTCGGCGCAGTGGTGCTCGGAGACTACGAGCATCTGCGCGAAGGCGAAACCGCCAAGACCACCGGCAAGATCCTGTCGGTGCCGACCGGACCGGAGTTGCTCGGCCGCGTGGTCAATGCGCTGGGCGAGCCGATCGACGGCAAGGGTCCGATCGACGCCAAGTCCAGCTCGCCGGTGGAAACCATTGCCCCGGGCGTGATCTGGCGCAAGTCGGTGAGCCAGCCGGTGCAGACCGGCTACAAGTCGGTCGACAGCATGATTCCGATCGGCCGCGGCCAGCGCGAGCTGATCATCGGCGACCGCCAGACCGGCAAGACCGCGCTGGCGGTAGACACCATCATCAACCAGAAGGATTCCGGCATCCGCTGCGTGTACGTGGCGATCGGCCAGAAGAACTCGACCATTGCCAACATCGTGCGCAAGCTCGAGCAGTACGGCGCGATGGAATACACCACGGTGGTCGCCGCCTCGGCCTCGGAGTCGGCGGCGATGCAGTACATCAGCGCCTATTCCGGTTGCACGATGGGCGAGTACTACCGCGACCGTGGCGAAGATGCCCTGATCATCTACGACGACTTGTCCAAGCAAGCCGTGGCGTATCGCCAGATTTCGCTGTTGCTTCGCCGCCCGCCGGGACGCGAAGCCTATCCGGGCGACGTGTTTTATCTGCATAGCCGTCTTCTGGAGCGCGCCGCGCGCGTGTCCGAGGACTATGTCGAGAAGTTCACCAATGGCGCCGTCAAGGGCAAGACCGGCTCGCTGACCGCGCTGCCGATCATCGAAACCCAGGCCGGCGACGTGTCTGCATTCGTGCCGACCAACGTGATCTCGATCACCGACGGCCAGATATTCCTCGAAACCGATCTGTTCAACGCCGGCATCCGTCCGGCCGTGAACGCCGGCATTTCGGTGTCGCGCGTGGGCGGTGCAGCGCAAACCAAGATCATGAAAAAGCTGTCCGGCGGCATTCGTATCGCGCTGGCGCAGTACCGCGAGCTGGCGGCGTTCGCACAGTTCGCGTCCGACTTGGACGATGCCACCCGCAAGCAGCTCGAGCGCGGTCAGCGCGTCACCGAGTTGATGAAGCAGAAGCAGTACGCGCCGATGTCGGTGGCCGAGCAGTCGCTGTCGATCTATGCGGTGGACAAGGGCTATATGGACGACGTGCCGGTGGCCAAGATCGCCGCGTTCGAGGCCGGTCTGCAGTCGCATTTCGCCAATACGGCGGGCGAGCTGATGGTGAAGGTCGATGCCAGCGGCGCCTGGGACGACGAGATCGAAGGCGCCTTCAAGAAAGGCATCGAAGACTACAAGGCGACCGGTAGCTGGTAACTCCGTAGGAGCGCACCGCAAGGGGCGCGAACAGTTCCTGCGAAATTGGATCGCGCCCCTTGCGGTGCGCTCCTACACGAAGCGAGACAACGAGATGGCCGGCGGACGCGAAATCAAAACCAAGATCAAGAGCGTGCAGAACACCCGCAAGGTGACGCGTGCGCTGGAAATGGTCTCGGCTTCAAAAATTCGCAAGGCGCAGGACCGCATGAAGCAGTCGCGCCCCTACGCGCACGCGATGAAGCAGCTGATCGGGCACATGGCGCAGGCCAATTCCGAATACCGCCATCCGTATCTGGTGCAACGCGAAACGGTCAAGCGGGTCGGCTACATCATCATCTCTTCGGATCGGGGTCTGGCCGGCGGGTTGAACAACAATATGTTCCGCAAGCTGCTGGTGGAATTCCGCGCGCTGCAGGGGCAGGGCGTGGAGATCGATCTGGTCACCGTCGGCCTGAAGGCGTCCGCCTTCTTCCGGCAGATCAAGGTGAACATGCTGGCGTCGATCACCCACCTCGGCGACACGCCGAAGGTCGAACAGCTGGTCGGCGGGATCAAGGTCATGCTCGACGCCTACACCGAAGGCAAGGTGGATCGCGTGTTCATCGCCTACAACGATTTCGTCAACACGATGACCCAGCGCGCGACCTTCGACCAGTTGCTGCCGCTGCCGCTGTCGGAAGAAAAGGCAACGCGTCACGATTGGGACTATCTGTACGAACCCGATGCCGAGACCGTCCTCGACCACATTCTCAAGCGCTACGTCGAGTCGCTGGTGTATCAGGCAGTGATGGAGAACGTGGCGTCCGAGCACGCCGCGCGCATGGTCGCGATGAAGGCGGCTAGCGACAACGCCACCAAGATGATCGATACCTTGAACCTGATCTACAACAAGGCGCGGCAGGCGGCGATTACGCAGGAAATTTCAGAAATCGTCGGCGGTGCCGCGGCAGTTTAGGTAGTAGGAACGCAGAAATCGTCGGCGGTGCCGCGGCGGTTTGAAGAGTTCGGGGCGTCGCCGCGCAACGGCGTTCCGTGGCAACCCAGTGCGATGCAGTTGCGCTATGTTCCATGTTCCATCCAATCGAACACCCAGGGAGGAAATACCATGAACAAGTTGATGATCGCCGTGGCGCTGTGCGCTGCGCTTGCCGCCTGCAAAAAAGAAGAGGCCGCCCCCGCTCCGGCCGCAGAAGCCGCGACGCCGGCTGCGGAAGCCGCTGCACCTGCAGACGCTGCGCCGGTCGCTTCGAATCTGCCGCAGGCGTGCGAAGATTATCTGACCCGAGCCCAGGCTTGCTTCGACAAATCGTCGGGCAACGCTGCTTCTGCGGCTCTGAAACAGGCGTTCGACACGACCCGCGCGTCGTGGGAGTCGGCTGCAGACAAGAGCGTGCTTGGCGACGCCTGCAAGATGGCCAACGACCAGTTCGCACAGACCGCTACGATGCTGAAGTGCGAGTAATGCCGTGACCCCTGTTGCCCGCCGCAAGGTGGGCAACAGGCACGGGACGCTCGGAAAAGTCACGCGATTTTCCCAAGTGCCCCATCCAGAATCCCATCGTCAGATGATTTTTAAGTGAGCAGTGACATGAACGCCATCAGCAACCAAGGCAAGGTCGTCCAGATCATCGGCGCCGTCGTCGACGTCGAATTCCCGCGCGACAGCGTGCCGAAGGTGTACGACGCACTGAAGGTGCAGAACACCTCCATCACATTGGAAGTGCAGCAGCAGCTGGGCGATGGCGTGGTGCGCTGCATCGCGCTGGGCTCCACCGACGGACTCAAGCGCAACCTGATCGCCGACAACACGGGGCGCGGCATCTCGGTGCCGGTGGGCCTTGGCACGCTGGGCCGCATCATGGACGTGCTGGGCAACCCGATCGACGAGGCCGGCCCGGTCGCATCCGACACCACGTGGGAAATCCACCGCGCGGCGCCTTCGTACGAAGACCAGGCTTCGACCACGGAGCTGCTGGAAACCGGCATCAAGGTGATCGACTTGATGTGCCCGTTCGCCAAGGGCGGCAAGGTCGGCCTGTTCGGCGGCGCTGGCGTCGGCAAGACCGTCAACATGATGGAACTGATCAACAACATCGCCACCGAGCACAGCGGCCTGTCGGTGTTTGCCGGTGTGGGTGAGCGTACCCGCGAAGGCAACGACTTCTATCACGAAATGCAGGAATCGGGCGTCGTCAACGTGCAAGAACACGCCAAGTCCAAGGTGGCGATGGTGTACGGCCAGATGAACGAGCCGCCGGGAAATCGCCTGCGTGTGGCGCTGACCGGGCTGACCATGGCCGAGTACTTCCGCGACGAAGGCCGCGACGTGCTGCTGTTCGTCGACAACATCTACCGTTACACGCTGGCCGGTACCGAAGTGTCGGCACTGCTGGGCCGCATGCCGTCGGCGGTGGGCTATCAGCCGACCCTGGCCGAGGAAATGGGCGTGCTGCAAGAGCGCATCACCTCGACCAAGACCGGCTCGATCACCTCGATCCAGGCCGTGTACGTGCCCGCCGACGACTACACCGACCCGTCGCCCGCGACCACCTTCGCCCACTTGGACTCGACCGTGGCGCTGTCGCGCAGCATCGCGTCACTGGGTATCTACCCGGCCGTGGATCCGCTGGATTCGACCAGCCGCATGATGGATCCGAACGTGATCGGCAACGAGCACTACGAGACCGCGCGCCGCGTGCAGGGCACCTTGCAGAAGTACAAGGAACTGAAGGACATCATCGCGATCCTGGGCATGGACGAGTTGTCGGAAGAAGACAAGCAGGCCGTGGCCCGCGCGCGCAAGATCGAGCGCTTCTTCAGCCAGCCCTTCCACGTGGCCGAAGTGTTCACCGGTTCGCCGGGCAAGTACGTGTCACTGAAGGACACCATCCGCGGCTTCAAGGGCATCGTGGATGGCGAGTACGACCATCTGCCGGAGCAGGCGTTCTACATGGTCGGCTCGATTGACGAAGCGGTCGAGAAAGCCAAGAAGATCGCGGCCTGATGCGGATGCGGCGGGCAGTCGCGTCTGCCTGCCCTCACCCCTGCCCTCTCCCGCCAGCGGGAGAGGGGGACAACGAATAGAGCATTTTCTCATGGCATCCACCATCCGTTGCGACATCGTCAGCGCCGAAGCCGAGATTTTTCATGGCGAGGCCGAACTGGTCGTGGTCACCGGCGAGATGGGCGAGCTTGGCATCGCGCCCAAGCACGCGCCGCTGATCACGCGCCTGAAGCCGGGCAAGATCGTGGTTCACCAGCCGGGTGGCGAGACGATCGACATTGCCGTTTCGGGCGGCATCCTCGAGGTTCAGCCGACCGTGGTGACGGTGCTCGCCGATACCGCCGTGCGCGCGCAGGACATCGACGAAGCGGCGGTGCGGGCGGCCAAGGAAGCGGCCGAACGCATCCTTGCGCGCCGCGGCGAGGCGATGGAAATCGCCGAAGCGCAGCGGCGGCTGGCCGAAGTCACGGTGCAGTTGCAGGCGCTGGAACGACTGCGCAAGAACCTCAAGCACTGACCGCCGCGGTCGGGCGCTTCGCGCCAAACGAAGCATCGCCAGCAAGGCCCCGCAGCGCGGGGCCTTCGCATTGTTGCGCCGCGCAAACGGTTGCCGCCGGCGTGGGCGGCCGTTCATGCGCTGTATCGGTCGCGGTGCGATCATTCCCCCATCCCTTCAGCGAGCAGCCGCCATGTTTCGTTCAGCGCGTCTTTTCACAGGTTCCCTGCTGATTGCCGCAGCGGCAACGTTGTCCGCGTGTGCGACCGGTCCGACGGTGCGTACCGATGCCGATCCGACCGCCAATTTTGCGCAGTACCGTACCTGGAGCTTCTACCAGCCGATCGCGATGGAACAGGCCGGCTATTCCTCTTGGGTTTCGGATCGGATCAAGGACGATGTGCGCAAGGAAATGGAGTCACGCGGTTACCGACATTTGGCAGAAGGCGGCGACCTGCAGGTGAATTTCCACGCCGACGTGCAAAACCGCACCGATGTCTGGTCGGTGCCGCGCAGCGATGTGCAGCTGGTCTACAGCTACCGGGCGCGGGCGTATATCCCGGTGCCCTTCATGTACGAGGAGACCATGGCCAGCACCTGGCGTGAAGCGACCTTGAACATCGACCTGGTCGATGGCGCGCGCAATCGGATGGTCTGGACCGGCTCCGCCAGTTCGCCGGAAGCGCGCCGGCGTACCCCCGAGCAGAAGCTCGCCGCGGTGGATGCCGCAGTGACCGGCATCTTTGCGAAGTACCCGTACCGGGCTGGCGGGCAGCCGTAAGCACGCCTTCCGCAGGGGTCAGAACCGTGGTTTGCTGTCGCTGGCCTGATAGCGCTGCATCGATTCAATGACGATGCGGCGCGCCTCGGACGCGTTGCCCCAGCCGTCGAGCTTGACCCATTTGCCTTCTTCGAGATCCTTGTAGTGTTCGAAGAAATGGCCGATGCGCTGCAGCCAGTGCGGGCTGACCTGGGCGATGTCGTCGATGTGGGCGTAGCCGTTGAACACCTTTGAAATCGGCACGGCAAGCAGTTTTTCGTCGCCGCCGGCTTCGTCGCTCATGTTCAACACGCCGACCGGCCGGCAGCGGATCACCGAGCCGGGAATCAGCGGCAGAGGCAGCACCACCAGCACGTCCACCGGGTCGCCGTCGCCGCACAGGGTGTGCGGAACGTAGCCGTAGTTGCAGGGATAGCGCATCGGCGTGGACAGGATGCGATCCACGAAGATCGCGCCCGACTCCTTGTCGACCTCGTATTTGACCGGGTCGGCGTCCTTCGGGATTTCGATGACGACGTTGATTTCTTCCGGCGGGTTGTTGCCGCTGGGGACGTGATCCAGACCCATGGGCGGGTGCTCCGTGGTGGTGCGGCACTGGCAATGGCCGCGGGAGCGCGATTTTACCGGATGATACGCGGCAATCGACCGGCCGATGGCCAGAAGCGCGATTCGCGGGGACAATGCGCCTTTGCAGATCAAACGATGGTGCCGACGATGGATGGGACGCTGCGCGTGGCGATGGCGCAATTCGATTTTCCCGTGGGCGACGTGGCCGGCAATCGCGATCGGATCATTGCGCTGATCGAAGCGGCGCGCGACGAATACGGCGCCGATGTCGTGTTGTTTCCGGAACTGGCGCTGTCCGGCTATCCGCCGGAAGACCTGCTGTATCGCCCGGCCTTCCTGCACGACTGCGAGCGGGCGCTGCAGGACGTGGCCAGACGCGCGACCGGCATCGTCGCCGTGGTCGGCTGGCCGCAGGCCGCTGGCAGCGTGGTCTACAACGCCGCCGGCGTGCTGCGCGACGGCGGCATCGAGTCGACGTATCGCAAGCGCGAGTTGCCCAACTACGCCGTGTTCGACGAGCGCCGCTGGTTCGAGGTCGATCCGGATCGCGAGGACTGTGTGTTCGAAGTGAACGGTGTGACTGTCGGCGTGATCGTGTGCGAAGACCTGTGGTTTCCGGAGCCGGTCGCCAGCACGGTGGCCGCGGGTGCGCGCCTCGTGCTGGTGCCCAACGCCTCGCCGTTCGAGCGCGACAAGCACGCCCAGCGCGATGCGGTGCTGGCCCAGCGTGCGCGTGAATCCGGCGCGGCCATCGCCTATCTCAATCTTGTCGGAGGCCAGGATGCGCTGGTGTTCGACGGCGCTTCGGTGGTGGCCGACGGCGACGGCACCGTCCATCCGGCTGCCGTGGCCTTCGACGAGCAGTGGCTGGTGGTCGATTTCGATGCGGAATCAAAAAAATTGACGCCGATCCTGTGGACCGTGGACGGCGATGAAAGCCGCGACGCGCTGGCGTGGCGGGCGGTCGTGCGCGGCACCCGCGACTACTGCCGGAAGAACGGATTCGACAAGGTCTGGGTGGGGCTGTCGGGCGGGATCGATTCGGCAGTGGTGCTGGCGATCGCCGCCGACGCGCTGGGCGCGGACAATGTGACCGCGGTGCGGATGCCCTCGCGCTACACCGCCGATTTGTCGAACGATCTGGCGCGGGAGCAGTGCGAGGCAATGGGGATCCGGCTGCTGACCGTGGCCATCGAAAAACCGTTCCAGGGCTATCTCGACGCATTGGCCGAAACCTTCATCGGTGCGTGTGCGGATGTCACCGAGGAAAATCTGCAGTCGCGCACCCGCGGCGGCTTGCTGATGGCGCTGGCCAACAAGTTTGGCGGATTGCTGCTGACCACCGGCAACAAGAGCGAGTACGCGGTGGGTTACGCGACCATCTACGGCGACATGTGCGGCGGCTATGCGCCGATCAAGGACCTCTACAAGACCGAAGTCTACGAGCTGGCGCGCTGGCGCAACACGGTCGGCGATCGCGTCATTCCCGACGCGGTGATCGCGCGCGCGCCGTCGGCGGAACTGCGCGAGAACCAGCTGGATCAGGACTCATTGCCGCCCTATGACGTGCTCGACGGCATCCTGCAGCGCCATATCGACCACGAGCAGTCGGCGGCGGAAATCGTCGCGGCCGGCTTCGATCGAGAAATCGTCGCGCAGGTGCTGCGCAAGGTGAAAGTCGGCGAGTGGAAGCGGCATCAGGCCGCGCCCGGACCGAAGGTCAGCCGGCGCGCGTTCGGACGCGAGCGACGCTATCCGATCAGCAGCGGCTATTAGGGCAAGAGCAAGGGGGTCCAAGAGAAAGGGGGTCAGGTTCATTTTCGCTTGCGAAAGCGAACCTGACCCCCTTCCCTGCTCAACGCGAATCGGAGTTGAGAGGATTCAGACGCCGGAAGGCGCTGGGTGCGTGCGGCCACTCGCTGTCGGTCAGCCACGGGTGCTGCGGATCGTTCTGCTGCAGCACGCGCCGCGCATCGGCAGCCAGGGTAGTGTTGCCGAGTTTAGTGTAGGCCGCGCCGAGCAGCGCGACGGCATCGTTCTGGTATTCGCTTTGCGGGTAGGTTTCCAGCAGGTAGGTGGCGCGGTCGACTGCCGACACCCAGGCGCCGCGGCGCAGATAGTACTTGCCGATGTTGAGTTCGAAACGCGCGAACGCATTGCGCAGATACACCATGCGCTGGCGCGCATCGCCGGCATAGCGGCTGTTCGGGTAGCGCGTTGCGACGGTATTAAAGTCCGCATACGCCTGCATCGGGGCGTCGAGATCGCGGGTGCTGGTGTCGAGGTTGAACGCACGCGCGAGAAACACGGTGTTGCGCGCCATGTTCGACAGACCGCGCAGGTAGTACATGTAGGCGATGCTGCGGTGGGTCGGGTAGGTGCGGATGAAGCGGTCGATGGTGGAGACGGCGTCCTCATGCTTGCCGGACTTGTACTCGGCGTACGCCTGTTCCATCAGGGCCTGCTCGGTGAACGGGCCGTAGGGGTACTGGGCGATCAGGCGGGTGAAGGTTTCGTTCGCCTGGGACCATTGGCCCTTGGTCATGGACTCGTGGGCGCGGTCGTACAGCTGCCCGACCGGAACGCCTTCGTTCTTGTTCTCGTCCTTGAACATGCGCTTGATCCCGGAGCATCCGGTAACAAGAACGACCAGCGCAAGCACGAGGGCAGGGCGCAACAGGGCGGAACGGGGAATCTTGGGCATCGAACAGGCGCCGGGGACATGAACGCAGGATAATACCAGCACGAGGCCCAGTTCAGGGCTGAATGCCGCCTTGGCAGGATCCGATTTTCCATGACCCCGACCGACCGCCGCACCGTCGTCGTTCCCGATTCCGCCGCCGGCCGCCGGCTGGATCAGGTATTGGCGGAACTGTTCCCGGAGTATTCGCGCTCGCGCCTGTCCGGCTGGGTTAAATCCGGCGACGTCCTGCTGGACGGCGCCACTGCGCGACCGCGCGATCCGGTGCGCGGCGGGGAAACGCTGACGCTGAATGTGGTCGAAAACGTCCAGATCCACGCCGTGGCTGAGGACATTCCGCTGGCGATCCTGTACCAAGACGAACATTTGTTCGTGCTGGACAAGCCGGCCGGACTGGTGGTGCACCCCGGTGCGGGCAATCCCACGGGCACGCTGCTGAACGCGCTGCTGCACCGCGATCCGGATCTGGACAAGCTGCCGCGCGCCGGAATCGTGCATCGTCTGGACAAGGACACCAGCGGAGTGATGGTGGTGGCGCGCACCCTGCCAGCGCACACCGCACTGGTCGCACAGCTGTCGGCGCGCGACGTGCACCGGCAATATCTGGCTGTCGTGGTCGGGGCGCTGGTGTCGGGTGGCACCGTCAATGCGGCGATCGAACGCCATCCGCGCGATCGCCTGAAGATGACGGTGCGCGAGGATGGCAAGCAGGCGGTCACCCACTACCGCCTGCGCGAGCGCTTTCGGGCGCACACGGCGCTGGAATGCCGACTGGAAACCGGCCGCACCCACCAGATTCGCGTGCATCTGGCGCATTTGAAACACCCCATCCTCGGCGATCCGCTCTACGGCGGTTCGCTGCGTTTGCCCAAAGGCGCCAGCGAGGAACTGATTGCGGTGTTGCGCGGCTTCCGGCGGCAGGCCTTGCACGCGCAGGTGCTGGAGTTCACGCACCCCGTCAGCGGTCAGCTCGTACGTTGCGAAGCGCCGCTGCCGGAGGATCTGCAAACGCTGCTGGCGGCGCTGCGTGAAGACGCGGCGCGACATGTGGAGTCGGAACGGGGACGGCGGTGACGGCTTTTCTTGAAGCCAACTGGCCTGCGCCGCCCGGCGTGCGCGCACTGGCCACGCTGCGGCATGGGCTGGGCGTGTCGCAGCCACCGTTCGACGGCTTCAACCTCGGCGAGCACTGCGGCGATGCGGCCGATGCAGTGGCGGCGAACCGCAGGCTACTGGAAGCTGCGCTGGCATTGCCTTCTTCGCCGCGCTGGCTGAAGCAGGTGCATGGAACCGCTGTTGCCGTCGAACCATCCGCTGGTGAACCCGAAGCCGATGCCGCCGTCACTTCGGCTCCGGGCACCGTGCTTGCCATTCTCACCGCCGACTGCTTGCCGGTGGTGTTTGCGGCCCGCGATGGCGGCGAGCTTGCGATCGCCCACGCCGGTTGGCGCGGCTTGTGCGCGGGCGTGCTGGAGGCGACGGTGGCGGCGATGGATTCACCTTCCACCCGATTGCAGGCATGGCTCGGCCCGGCGGCAGGTGCACAAGCGTATGAAATCGGCGAGGAGGTCTTCGACGCCTTTTGCACCCGCGATGCGCGCGCTCGGATGGCCTTTTTGCCGACCCGGCCCGGACACTGGAGGGTCGATCTGTATGTGCTGGCTCGTCAGCGTTTGCTGGATGCCGGCGTGTTCGACGTGTTCGGCGGCGATTTGTGTACGATTTCCGAGCCGGCGCGATTCTTTTCGCACCGCCGCGACGAACGCAGCGGGCGGATGGCGACGCTGACATGGATCGACCGATGAATGACCGCAAGCAACCGACGTTGTTCCAGCAAGCGCTGGGCGCGGCGTTCTACAGTTTGGCACCAAGCGTGCGTCGGTTGCACGGCGCACTCGGCACGGCGCGCTATACGGGCGTCGCCAGCATTGAGCGCGGCCGTAACGCACTGGCCCGGCTGTGCGCGCGGATCGCCGGCTTGCCAGAGGATGCGGGCGACGTGCCGACGACGGTCGAGGTTGTTGCCGATGCTGGGGGAGAAATCTGGCGTCGCGATTTCGGCGGCCAGCGCATGGCATCCAGCCTCAGCTATCGGAATGGCCTGCTGTGCGAGCGGTTGGGCCCGCTGCAATTCTGTTTCTTCCTGCATGCACGCGATGGTGCCCTGTGGTGGCAGGTAGCCGGGGTGCGCCTGTTCGACCTGTTGCCGCTGCCGGTCGCGTTGTTCGACGGCGTGCGCTGCCGCGAACGCGAGCATCAGGGGCGCTACGAATTTCTGGCCGAAGCCAGCTTGCCGCTGATTGGCCGGGTCATCCTCTACGAAGGCTGGCTGGAGCTGGAGGACGCGGATGGCGGACGCTGACGACAAGCTGCGCGCCGTCATCGTGTTCGATGGCGTGTGCGCCTTCTGCAACGGGTCGATCGGGTTCCTGCTGCGGAATGACAAAGCGCAGCGCTACCACTTTGCCGCCCTGCAGTCGGCCGCCGGCCGCGCCCTGTTGTTGGACAACGGCCTGAACCCGGACGACCCGGCGTCGTTTCTGCTGGTGGAATACGACCAAGCCGGCGCTGCGCGCATCAGTTCCGACAGTGAGGCGGCGCGGCGGGTGTTGGTGGGCTTGGGTGGGGTATGGCGGCTGGCCAACGTCATGCGGATCGTGCCGCGAGGTTTGCGCGACCGGGCGTATCGCTGGTTCGCACGCAACCGCTATCGCTGGTTCGGCCGCCACGAAAGCTGCACCATCCCGGCCCCGGAACTGCGACACCGGTTTTTGTAGTCGCCGAACCAATTAGGGCTTGCATCAGTCTTCGAACGACTCACGATCCAGCGGGATGTCGGCGTCAAGGTTTCGGAACGGGACAAATCGCAGTCCGCCAGGACTCGGCATCGGCAGACTCACCGCGTCATGGCAAAGTAATGAGGCAAAGCACGCGGCCGCCGGGCTGCGCCTTGCCGTTGCAGCCGCGGGTGCTGGTGTAGGCGAGCTTGCGGCCGGAGGCCAGCCAGGCGACCGGCCGGGCGTCGGCATGGGTGAAGCTGATCCGGGTGGGCTGAGCGGCGTCGAGGTCGTAAACGAGAATTCCGTTGCGGCTGGGGTAAATCAGCCGGTGCGGGTCGTATTGCAGCGCGGACAGCTCCCAGCCGCCGCTGGCGAGATCGCGAATCGTGCCCTTGCCGACGCGGGTGCGCAGGAGCACACGGTCGTTTGCATCGTTGGATATCCAGACCAGGTGCTTGCCGATCCGGAATACCCCGTCGGTCACCACGTCATTGTCGGTGTCGGGGAGCACCTCTTCGACGGAGAAGCGACCGTAGGGGTGTTCGAACTTTGCAGTGACGGCGGCCGGCAGTTGCCGCGGGCGGAGCGCCTGCGGCGCCTGTCCGGGTTTGACGCTGAAATAGCGTGCGTCCCAGTAGGTCGGGTCCCCCTTGCGGGCAGCGCGGGTTTCCATCGACGTCGAGACGAACAGGGTCTCGCCGGACCACTGCATTTCGGTGCCGTCCTCGACGATGGTCTCGCCGTTGGGATCGCTGCCGCCCAGCGGTGGCGTGGCCGGCGTGACGGTGTGGGTGGTCAGGTCGATGATCCAGACACGGCGACCGGCGCGGCTTTCGCCGCAGTCCACGTTCAGCGCCAGCCGTTTGCCGTCGTCGGAGAACGCGGCCTTGCCGGGATTGCAGCTGGCGTTGGACAGGCCGATCTGGCGAACGATGGCATCGGGAACGGCGGTTGGCAGTTCCGGTGCGGAATCGTGCGCCAATGCCGGCAGGGCCGGCGTGGCGAGCGCGAGCAGCGTACCGGCCAGCACCGGCAGGTGGATGGGCAAGGGCTTCATCACGGGCTCCTCCCGCGTTTCAGGGTTCCGGGATCGTACCCGCTCGGGTAGGTCACCTTCATTTCATTTGCATCGTAGCGACCGACGAAGGCTTCCTGCGGACATTCGTTGTCGGGATCGTCGTGGCGCGCCAACCGGAGCGTGCGCTTGCTTTCGTCCACCTGGGCCGTCACGACCACCGGGCGGTCGATATTGCCGCCGGCGCACTGCAGGATGGCGTACCAGCCGCGCGAGGAATAGCCAACCAGAATCTTCATGCCGACGTCGTCCTCGGAGGCGGTGCGCACGATGCTGGAATACTGACCGGCAGGGGTGGATTGCGGCGGATCCTTGGCTCCGACGACCGCGCTGGACGCCAGCAGGATGGGAAGCAGGATGGCGACAGAGACCAGGCGATTCATTTTGGCCACTCCACGGCGGTGCAAGTTGCGGTGCCACGCCGCAGTTTGACGGTATCGGCCAGCTGCGCGCTTTGACCGCAAAATTGGGGGTGGTCGTAGTTCAGGGGTGCAAACGTGTAGGCATCGCCATCGCGCGTGACGCGCATATGGGAGTCTTGGGCGGGCTCCTCGGTGTCGATCCAGCGAATGTCTGTCACGTTCCTGCCTTGACTGAGGGTGGCTGCATCGCCCGGCAGGCCGGCAGTCACCGTGCAGCTCGCCCCGTCCGGCATGACCGACGTGTATTCCAGGCCACGGACGCCGCCTGTCACCATGAGTTCGAGCTTGAGCCAGGTACGGCCCTGTGGTGCGTCGTCTTCGCACTGCACCGACTCTGCGACCAAACCATGCGGGGGCATTCCCGAGTCCGATGCAGGGGGTTCCTGCAGGCGCACGCTGCCGTTGCTGTCGGTCACCACCACGGCACCGTCCTCGAGGCTCACCTTGGCGGTGTCTTCGTCACCGCTGTCGTAAGCCAGCGAGGTCATCGCCAGCGCGCCTTCCTTCAGATTGCCGATCACCAGCACGCCACCGCGCTCTTCGGCGAGGTTGGCGATGAACACGTGGCCATCGCAGACCTGCGCTTGCTGCTGCACATCCTTGTCATCGACAACGATGGACGCAGGCTCCAGGTCGGGCAGCGCGAGCCGGTTGCTGATGGACTTGCCGCCCAGGCTGACGCGAAAACGCAGGGTAAACGGTTGGGCGGCGGTCTCGACCTGTTCCGGGGCACCCCCGTCGCTGCTGACGACGAAGCTGCGCTGGCCTTCGGCCTGCCACTGCGCCAATGGCAGGCAGCGGCCGGCACCGAAGGGGGCCGTCTCCGGCAGGGCCGGAGGCGTCGCGTCCGCGGGTGTCGCTGCGGCTGCCGTCGGTAGCGCGGACGCGGTGGCAGGCGTGTCCGGTGCGGTGCAGCCCGCGAGCAAGAGCAGCATGGCGACGGCAACACGGGGTTGGTGCATGGTGATCCCTGCGCAGGGGCAATCGTGACTGTACAGAGGTAGACGCCCAAGCGGATCAAAAGCGGACATCCGAAATGAACGAGCGCTGCCTGGGCCACTTGGAACTTCGGAATCTGGCCGCATTTTCTGGATATTGCCGGCGCCGGCGCCGGATCGGATCGGGAGAACCCAACCATGCGCATGGACAAACTCACCTCACGCTTCCAAGAAGCCCTCAGCGATGCGCAATCGCTGGCCGTGGGGCGTGATCACAATTTCATCGAACCGGCGCACCTGCTGCTGGCGTTGCTTGACCAGCGCGGCGGCGGCACCCGACCGCTGCTGGCGCAGGCCGGCGTGAATGTGCCCAGCCTGCGCGAACGCTTGGCCGAGGCGCTCGACAAACTGCCCAAAGTCAGCGGGCAGGCCGGCAATGTGCAGGCCAGCAACGACTTGGTGCGCTTGCTCAATGTGACGGACAAGCTGGCGCAGCAGCGCGGCGATGCGTATATCGCCAGTGAATTATTGTTGCTGGCGGCGCTGCAAGACAACACCGACATCGGCAAGCTATTGAAGGCTGTCGGTGGCGATAAGGTGCGGCTGGAAGCGGTGATCGACAAGCTGCGTGGCGACGAGTCGGTGCAAGACGAGAATGCCGAAGAAGCGCGCCAAGCGCTGGAAAAATACACCATCGACCTGACCGCGCGCGCCGAGTCCGGCAAGCTTGATCCGGTGGTGGGGCGCGACGAAGAAATCCGCCGCACCATTCAAGTGTTGCAGCGGCGCACCAAGAACAACCCGGTGCTGATCGGCGAGCCGGGTGTGGGCAAGACCGCGATTGCCGAAGGCTTGGCGCAGCGCATCATCAACCATGAAGTGCCCGAAGGCCTGCGCGGCAAGCGCCTGCTGTCGCTGGACATGGGCGCGTTGATCGCGGGGGCAAAGTTCCGTGGCGAGTTCGAGGAGCGCCTGAAAGCGGTGCTGAACGATTTGGCCAAAAACGAGGGCCAGATCATTCTGTTTATCGACGAACTGCACACCATGGTCGGTGCCGGCAAAGCCGAAGGCGCGATGGATGCGGGCAATATGCTCAAGCCCGCACTGGCACGCGGCGAGCTGCATTGCATCGGTGCCACCACGCTGGACGAATACCGCAAATACGTCGAGAAGGATGCCGCGTTGGAGCGCCGCTTCCAGAAAGTGTTCGTGGGCGAACCGACGGTGGAAGACACCATCGCCATTTTGCGTGGGCTGAAAGAACGCTACGCCGTGCACCACGGCGTGGAGATCACCGACCCCGCCATCGTGGCCGCCGCCACCCTGAGCAACCGCTACATCGCCGACCGGCAATTGCCCGACAAAGCCATCGACCTGATGGACGAAGCGGCATCGCGCATCCGCATGGAAATTGATTCCAAGCCGGAAGAACTCGACCGCAAAGAGCGCCGCCTGATCCAACTCAAAATCCAGCGCGAAGCCTTGAAGAAAGAAAAAGATGCCGAGTCCAAGCAGCGTTTGGCCGACCTTGAAGCCGAGATCACGGTGCTGGAGCGCGATTACAGCGACTTGGAAGAAATCTGGAAAGCCGAGAAGGCCACCTTGCAGGGCGCCACCAAGATCAAGGAGCACATCGAGACCGCCAAGCTCGAACTGGAGGCCGCGCAGCGCAAGCAGGACTACGCGCGCATGAGCGAGATTCAGTACGGGCAAATCCCGCAGTTGGAAAAGCAATTGCTGGTTGCGCAAGAAGCCGAGACCCGCGGCTTCACCCTGCTGCAAGACAAAGTGACCGCTGAAGAAATTGCGCAAGTGGTGGCGCGCTGGACCGGCATCCCGGTATCCAAGATGCTGGAAGGCGAGCGCGAAAAACTATTGCAGATGGAAGCGGCGCTGCACACCCGCGTGGTGGGCCAGGAAGAGGCGATCAAAGTAGTGTCGGATGCGGTGCGCCGCTCGCGTGCCGGGCTGTCTGACCCCAACCGTCCGTCCGGTTCGTTTTTGTTCCTCGGCCCCACCGGCGTGGGCAAGACCGAGCTGTGCAAGGCGCTGGCGGAATTTTTGTTCGACTCGTCTGATGCGATGGTGCGCATCGACATGAGCGAGTTCATGGAGAAACACGCGGTGAGCCGCATGATCGGCGCGCCGCCGGGCTATGTGGGCTATGAAGAAGGTGGCTATCTCACCGAGGCCGTGCGCCGCCGCCCGTACAGCGTGATCTTGCTGGACGAGGTGGAAAAAGCGCACCCCGACGTGTTCAATATTTTGTTGCAAGTGCTCGACGATGGCCGCCTCACCGACGGCCAGGGCCGCACCGTGGATTTCCGCAACTGCGTGATCGTGATGACCTCCAACCTTGGTTCGCACCAGATCCAGGAGCTCGCCGGCGACGATTCGCCGGAGGCCTACCTGCAGATGAAGGCGGCGGTGATGGGCGTGGTGCAGGCGCATTTTCGCCCCGAGTTCATCAACCGCCTCGATGACCTGGTGGTGTTCCATCCATTGAACAAACCGCAGATCAAGCAGATCGCCCGCATCCAACTGCGCGCGCTGGAAAAGCGGCTGGCCGAGCGCGGCATCCGCATCCAGCTCACCGAGAAGGCCTACGAACTGCTGGGCAACGTCGGTTTCGATCCCGTCTACGGCGCCCGTCCGCTCAAGCGCGCCATCCAGCAGCAGCTGGAGAATCCGCTGGCGTCAAGCATCCTTGCCGGTACGTTTGGCAACGGTGATGTGGTGAAGGTGGACGCCGAGAGTGGAAAGCTGGTGTTCGCGAAGGGCTGATGCCCCATCCGCCCCTGCGGGGCACCTTCTCCCCGCAGGCGGGGAGAAGAAAAAGCGTTGCCGCGCGGTGCGGGTGGTTTTCCCTCTCCCCGTCGCACGGGGAGAGGGAAAGTCACGTGCAGCGAGGCAGGGTGAGGGGCGGATGCGGCTGTCAGTGCGTGTCCTGAGGCGGCGGCGGATGTGCCGCTTGGCAGGCGGCGAGGTTTTCCAGAAGTTCCAGCAAGCAAGGCCCCTCCGATGGCTGCCAGTCTCTGGGCGGACGGGCGGGAATGCCGAAATAGGCGATGCGGGCTTCCCAAGATTCAAGTTCGCCCAGCGTCATGGTGTCCTTGAAAAAATTCAGGAATGGATAATTCTTGAACTGGGCTGGGGTAAGTCGGCGGTTGGCTTCCTGTGAATAGCGCCAGCGGCGGGAGAGTTCGAGCATTTCCTGCTCCAGCGGCGTGCCTCTCGCCAGCCTGCGTGCCACGGTTGCTCCAATCATGCGTGCAAAAAGATTGGTTTGTGTTCGCGCCATCATCGCGCCTACGGTCCTGCAGTCGTCGTAGGCTGTGGCGTCCTTGAAATAGCCATTGGCCGGGTTGCAGCGCTGGTGGAACAGCTTCCACTCGGGAAATTGCGTTCCCCAGCTCTCAATGGCGGCGATGGCGAGCTCGGGGGGGGTGTTGGGTGCCAGAACGCGAGACGGCTCTGCCAGCAGTTCCGGGGCAGGCACGTTTGCCTTCTTGACCGCTTCCGTGTAGCGAGCGAAGTTGGCGCGGAACCTGTCGTCGAAGCTGCTGCGTTGCGCGGCTTCGTGCAAGGCCGCGCGCGCTGCGTCGCCTTCGGATTTCATCATCCGCAACAACCACGGGAAGGCGTTGTCCGGGTCGAGGCGGATCAGGTTGTTTAGCACCTCCGGGCGGCAGTGCATGTCGCTCCATGCACAATTGATCGCCATGAGTCCCCATGCGTCGGGGCTGTCGGGCTGGGTGGTCGTGGCCTTGTCCAGCAGATGGGCATAACTGTAGGGGTTATCACCGACAGATGTATCGCGCTCGCCATTTGTCGGGCTTGTATCCCACTCGGTGTTCAGTGCCAGTTGCGCGGCCAGCAGGTACCGATTCGGCTCCTTGCCGGCAATCAGCGCCGCGATCATTTGCTCGCGGTATGTCCGACCCATCACGCGCACGACCGGAAGCAGCAAGGATTTGGTTTCGAAATTGTCCTTGTCCTGATTCTCGGTAGCTTTTGCGAATGCGGTCAGCACCACCGCCTGCCGGTGTTCGTCGCCGGGATAGCGCGCACGCATCCACTCCAGCATGCGAGCCGCAACATCTTGGATCTCTCGCTTCGCTTGTGTCGTGCTTGCATCGATGCTCATGGTGTCGGAATAAAGCCACGCCCCCAACTCAGCCATTCCCTGCGCCAGATCGCGCTGTTGTTCGGCTTCCTTGCGCGCGCTGTTGGCGGCATCTCGCTGCGCGACCGCAGTATCGCGCTGCGCGCTGGCTTCGCGCCATTGCCAAGTCGTTGCCGTTCCGCCCAGCATCAGCGCCGCGACGGCGGTGGTGGTGGCGAACGCCAGCTTGGGTTCACGCTGGAACCAGCGCTGTGTGCGCTCGGCCAGACCGATCCGCCGCACGCTTACGGCCAGGCCATCACGCACCCGGCGCAGATCGTCGGCCAGTGTGGCGACGCTCGCATAGCGGTCGGTAGGCTGCAGTTCCAGACACTTCATGCAGATCGCGTCGAGGTCGCGCGGGATCGCTGCATTCAGTTCGCGCGGCGGGCGCACGCGACCGGCGGCGGCGCGGCGGATCACATCGTCGGGCTTGCCCTCGCCGTGCGGCGAAGCGCCGGTCAGGCAGCGATACAAGATCGCGCCAAGCGCGTAGATGTCGGTGGCCGGGGTCAGCCGGTATTGTTTGATGAGAATCTGCTCCGGTGCCATGAACGCCGGCGTGCCAGACACCTCCTGCGCGTCCACACCGCCGCTGTTGTCCATGTGCCGAGCCAGCCCAAAATCGGCGATCAGCGGTTCGTTGCGTTCGTCCAGCAGAATGTTGGCGGGTTTCAGGTCGAGATGCAGCAGGCCGAGGCGATGTGCGTAATCGATCGCCTCGCACAGTTTCAACAGCAGCGCGGTAGCTTGGGCGGGAGCCAGTGGCCCGGCGTTGAGCTGGGTCGCGAGCGAGTGGCCGCGCACCAGCGGCATCGAAAAATAATGCAACCCGTCGATCGAATCGACTTCATGCACCGGCACGATGTTCGGGTGCATCAGCTTGGCCGCAGCGCGTGCTTCGGCCAGAAAGCGGGCGACGTTGAAGCTGTCTTCGATGCCGGCGGCGATGAATTTGATCGCCACTTCCCGGTCCAGGCTGTGCTGGTGCGCGCGATACACCACGCCCATGCCGCCGCGGCCGATTTCTTCCAGCAGCTCGTAGTCGCCGAAGGCGCGCTGCGCGGGGTCGTCCAGGTCCAGCCGGGGCCAGGTGGCTTCGCCGGGCGCCACGTCGGCACCCATCGCGGCGCGGGCCAAGGTATAGAGCACCGAGTCGGACGGATTCGGGGCGGCGTGGGTTTGTTCGGAACTGGTCATGGCGCAGCTTCCTCGGGCTGTTTCCATGGAATTACGGCGGGTGCGGCAAATGTGACAGCGGACTACTCGGCACCCAACAGGGATTGCAGATCAGCCCATTCGGCATCGAGGGCGGCTTCATCCGCGCACAGCTGCCGCAATTCTTCGCGCAGGGCGTCACGCAGGCGCTCGCGCAAGCGCTTGCGTTCGACCGTCAGCGTGTTGGGGCGCAGGCCAAGTCGGGAAGCAATGTCCTGCAATTCGCCGTGTGCAGGTGGGGAGCCCAGCAGCGGCAGCAAGCCATCGAACAGGGGCTCCCGGCCATGCTGTCGGTAGTGCGCGCGCAGGTGGGTCAGCGCGTGTTGGGTGAGCAGCAGGACAAAGCGGGCATCGAACTGGCGTTCGGCGTCGGGTGCCGGGTCGGGCAGGTGATCCAGTGCATCACTGAACCCTGGCGGTGACTGTGCGTCGCGCAGGTGCCCCAGGTGCCGACGCAGCAGTACCCGCAGGAAGCCGCGAAAACTGCCGATACCGGCGTCGGCGCGAGCCCACCAGCGGTGTTCGAAGCTGGCGGCCAGGAACGATTGAGTGGCGTCGTCGGCATCGGCGGCGGGCAAGCGAGCGCGGAAGAAAGCAAGGATGGCCGGGCGGTAGGCACGCGCCAGTTCGGAGAACGCCGCATATTGCGCGGACGGGCTTTCGCCGCTGCGACGAATCAGGCTCCACTGCGTGTCGGGAAATCGAGCCATGCTGTGATAGCGTTTTGCCGGTCGGGTTTTTGGGCGCGTCGGAATGCCGGAACAAGTCAAGCGTATCGGATTGCTGATCGGGGAGTTCAAGCGCCGCGGCGTATTCAAGGCGGTGGCTGCCTATGCGGTCATCGCCTGGGGTGCTTCGCTGGCGGCGACCGATTTGCTTCCGGCCTTTGGGGCGCCGGCGTGGACGGTCCGTGCGTTCATCGTATGTGCCGCGCTGGGGCTGCCGATCGTGGCGGTGCTGGCTCGGCTGTATGAGGTCACCACACGCGGTATCGTCCGCGATCCGGGCGTACCCATGGCGCAGGCGTCTTCCGGTGAAGGCAACACCACCCTGGCTTTCGCCAACGCCGGCATCCGGGTGCATTGGCAGGATGCCTTGGGCGAACATGAGCGCAGTTTCTTCAGCGATTTCGCCATTGGCCGCGAAACGCCTTGCGAACTGATGCTGGACGACCCGCACATCAGCCGCCGGCATGTCGAAGTGCGCTACGAACAGGGGCGCTGGTGGCTGGTGGACATGGGCAGCCGCAACGGCACCCGGCTGGATGGAAAGCTGGTGAAAAGGGTGCCGTTGGCGCAATCGGGCGTTGTTCAGCTGTACGACGCAGGGCCGGAATTGCTGATGGAGATCATTGGGACATCGACCACCATGACTATCCCGGCGCATGCTGACAACGACTGAACTGACGATCTTCGGCATTCCAGCCCTGAAGCTGCCATACAAGAGCTTGCCGAGCGGGTGTTGAGGAGACGGGCTAACCGCCGGCACCGGAGGCCGTGCGCGTCGAGAAAAACTGTTTGCGTTGACATGCCCGCCGCAAAATCGCATACAGTCGATGAGCTGCGGATGCGGCCTGGGAGAGGGCTCATGACACGTTCCATCCGGATTGCTTTTACGTTGATCGTGTTTGCCCTGGCAGGCTGCGGAAAGCAGCCGGCGAATGAAGCGGCAGGAACTGAAATCCAGCCCCCTGCGGCGTCTGCCGAGCCTGCGTCGTCTTCTCCCTCCGCAGTTGAAGCGCAGGCGCCACAAGCGCAGCCTGCAACCGAAGCGAAACCAGCCGCAAAGCCCGGATTCGAAAATTTCAGCGTCGAAATCACCATGTCGCCGAAGGCGCAGGCAATGCTGGAACGCGGCAAGGAAACGATCATGGTCGCGGCCTATTTCTACGGCACGCCGAACAAGGCCGGCGAGAAGGAAGCCGATGAAATGGGGCAGCTGCATCTGGGCAATTCGGATCACGAGCTGGCGCAGGCGGGCACGATTGCCTTTGACGGCGACGGGTTCGAGAGCGACCGCATGAACCTGATTCAGGGCGAGCCACAGGTGAACATCAACGTCTATTCCGGGCGGCACTCGTCGGAAAACAACCTGATCGATTGCGACTTTTTCGAGGACGCTGTTTCGATGGCGGCCAGCAAACCGATCCAGCTGCACTGCAAGCTGATCGGGGAGCCTTGATGCTGTAGCCCATGGAGCTGCGGCGGTATCCTGATCGTCCGGTTCTTCCGAGCGCACGCCGTGTCTTTGCGTCTGTTTTCCCACACCTGTTCCAATACCGAAATCGTCTGCGGGCTGGGCTGTGGGTCGCTGCTGGTGGGCGTGGATGCCGATTCCGACTATCCGCCGGAGGTGGTGGCGGGGCTGCCTAAAACCGGGCGCGACCTGAATCTTGATGTGGGCGAAGTGCTCGCGCTGCGTCCGGATCTGGTGCTGACTTCGCTGACGGTGCCGGGGCATGAAAAGGTCGTGGCTGCGCTGCGACAGACCGGGTTGACGGTGCTGGTCAGCGATCCGCAGTCGCTGGCCGATGTGTATTCCAACATCTGCGAGATTGCGCGGGCGTTGGATGTGCCGGAGCGCGGCGAAGCGCTGGTTGCCGAAATGGAGGCGGCGATGCCGGAAGTGGTTGCGTCGGGCGTGCGTCCCGGGGTGCTGGTGGAGTGGTGGCCCAAGCCGGTCATTGCGCCGGGCCGACGCTCGTGGGTGACCGACATGATCCAGCGCGCCGGCGGCCGCAATCCGTGGGCCGGGGAAGACGTCAAAAGCTTGCCGCTGGACAACGCGGCTGCGGCAGCGGCGAAACCCGATGTGATCGTGATGAGCTGGTGCGGGGTGAAGGAAGAAAACTACCGCAGCGACGTGGTGCGCGGACGCGAAGGCTGGGCTGCTGTCCCGGCGGTCGTCTGCGACCGTATCCATCCGATTTCCGAAGCCTGCCTCGGTCGTCCCGGCCCGCGTCTGGTCGAAGGCTACCGCCGGCTGCGGGACCATATCGCCGCAGCCGGGTGAGCCTCCGGCTTACACAGCTTCCAGCGCCTGTTCGATGTCGGCGATCAGATCGTCGACGTGTTCGATGCCGATGCACAGCCGCACCAGATCCTTGCTCACGCCCGCGGTCGCAAGTTCTTCGTCGTTGAGCTGACGATGGGTGGTGGTGGCCGGGTGGCAGGCCAGCGATTTGGCGTCGCCGATGTTCACCAGCCGCTTGACGATCTGCAGCCGATCCATGAAACGCGCGCAGGCGGTCAGATCGCCCTTGATGCCGAAATTGAACAGCGAGGACGGGATGCCGCCGTCCATGTATTTCTGCGCCAGCGCGTAGTCGCGGTCGCCTGCAAGGCCGGCAAAATTCACCCATCCCACCTTTGGATGCTTCTGCAAATATCGGGCGATCGCCAGTGCGTTGCTGCAGTGGCGCTCCATGCGCAGAGTCAGGGTTTCGATCCCTTGCAGGATCAGGAAGGCGTTGAACGGCGATATCGCCGCGCCGGTGTTGCGCAGCGCGACGGTGCGCGCGCGGGCGATGAAGGCGGCTTCGCCGAAGGCGTCGGTATAGACCACGCCGTGGTAGGCCGCTTCCGGCGTGCTGAACTGCGGGAAACGCGGATTGCCTTTCCACGGAAACTTGCCGGAATCGATGATGATGCCGCCGATGCTGGTGCCGTGGCCGCCGAGGTATTTGGTCAGCGCGTGCACCACGATGTCGGCGCCGTGTTCGATCGGCCGGCACAGCGCCGGCGAGGGCACGGTGTTGTCCACCACCAGCGGCAGGCCGTGGTCGTGCGCCACCTTCGCCAGTGCGGCGATGTCGACCACGTTGCCGGCCGGGTTGCCCACCGATTCGCAGTAAATCAGCCGGGTTTTGGCGTCGACGGCTTTGGCGAATGCGTCCGGATCGCGGGCATCGACGAGCCGGGCTTCGATCCCGAGGTCGGCCAGCGCGTGCTTGAACAAGGTGTAGGTGCCGCCATAGACCTGTGCGGTGGCGATGATGTTTTCACCGGCCTTGGCCAGCGTCGTGATGGTGGCGGTGATGGCAGCCATGCCCGAGGCGAATGCCAACCCCGCCAGCCCGCCTTCGAGTTGGGCGACGCGCTGTTCGAGCACGTCGGTGGTCGGGTTCATGATGCGGGTGTAGATGTTGCCCGCCACCTTCAGGTCGAACAGATCCGCGCCGTGCTGGGTGTCGTCGAAATAGAAGCTGGTGGTCTGGTAAATGGGTACTGCAACCGAATGGGTCTGCGGGTCGCCGGCAAAGCCGCCGTGGACGGCGATGGTTTCGCGTTTCATGTCGAATCTCGAAAGTGTGCAGCCGGCGCTGTTTGCCGGCCGACGTGGCGAAGGTGGTTGTCACTGTAGCCCTTGAAATGCCGGATGGAGCCGCCTTGCTGGTGAAGATCGGCAATGTCGCCATGCCCTGGAAGGCGGCTCAGACCGGCTGCACGCCCGGAAGGGTGCGCAGATTTCGCCACGGCGGCATCGCCAGCACCATGTCGCGTAGCGCGTAGGCCAGCTCACGTTCGGCCAGCACCGCCGCATCCGCGCCGTGCGCCAGCAGGTGCTTGACCTCAGCCTCGCTGTGTGCGCGTGAGAGCACGCTGATGTCGGGATTGATGGCCTTGAGTCGCTCGATGGTCTCGCCGGCCTCCAGCGCCTGCGGCATCGCGAAAATCGCCAGTTTGGCGCGTTCCGGCGCTGCGTCGTGCATCACCCGCTCGTTGGCGACGTTGCCGCGCACGGTGGTCAGGCCGCTTGCGCGCGCGGCGGTCACGCGGTCGGCGTCGCGTTCCACCACCACCACCAGCAGGCCGCGGTCGTGCAGCAGGTGCGCCAGCTGGCGCCCGACCCGGCCATAGCCGACCACGATGATGTGGTCGCTGACCGTCACCGGTTCGGCGAGCGGATCGGCATCCGCGTCGGGTTTGCCGGCGGAGGTCGCCTTCTGCCGCGCCTGCCAGCGGTCGAGGATCATGAACAGCAACGGATTGAGCATGATCGTGATCAGCGCGCCGGCCAGCACCAGATCGTGGCCGTCCTTGGGCAGGATCTTTAGCGACAGGCCGAGGCCGGCGATGATGAAGGCGAATTCGCCGATCTGCGCAAGGCTGGTCGAGATCGTGAGCGCGGTGGCGGTGGGATGGCCGAACAGGCGCACGATGGCATAGGCGGCTGCCGACTTTCCGAACACGATGATCAGCGTCGTTGCCAGCACCTGCAGCGGATGTTCGACCAGGATGTGCGGGTCGAACAGCATGCCGACGGAGACGAAAAACAGCACCGCGAACGCATCGCGCATCGGCAGGGAATCGTTCGCGGCATCATGGCTGAATTCGGATTCGTTGAGCAACATGCCGGCGAAGAACGCGCCCAGCGCGAAGCTCACGCCGAACAGTTCCGCCGAGCCGAACGCCACGCCCATCGCGATCGACAGCACCGCCAGCGTGAACAGCTCGCGCGAGCCGGTGCCGGCCACCCGTTCCAGCACCCACGGGATCGCCTTGCGGCCGACGATCAGCATGAACGCCACGAATGCCGCGACCTTGCCGAAGGTGATCGCCAGCGCCTTCACCACGCCGCCGGCGTCGAACGTCGCGTCGGTGCCCAGCGCGTCGCCCAGCGCCGGGATCAGCACCAGCGCCACCACGCAGGCCAGATCCTCCACGATCAGCCAACCAACCGCGATCTTGCCGCGGCGGGTGTCCAGCAGCCGGCGTTCCTCCATCGCGCGCAGCAGCACCACGGTGCTGGCCGTGGCCAGTGAGAATCCGAAAATGACGCCTTCGATATGCCGCCAACCCATCAATTCGGCCAGGCCCCAACCGAGTCCGGTGGCCACGGCGGTCTGGGCGATCGCGCCGGGGATGGCGATGTTCTTCACCGACATCAGGTCGCGCAGCGAGAAGTGCAGCCCAACCCCGAACATCAGCAGGATCACGCCGATTTCCGCCAACTGCGGAGCCAGCTCGGCGTCGCCGACGAATCCGGGCGTGTAGGGGCCAACGACAATCCCTGCGACCAGATAGCCCACCAGCGGCGAAAGCCGCAGGCGGTTGGCCAGCGCGCCCAACGCGAAGGCCAGCACGAAACCGTAGACAAGGATCGTGATCAGCGAGGTGTAATGCGGCATGCGACTTCCCGAGTGGTGCAACTGCCATTTTCGCACGGCTTTCGGCAGGAACAGGCATCGACCCGCACGGCCCGAACCTGTGGTTCGAATGCACGGCGCATGCGGGCCCGGTGCAATGCCATACTCGGCGCATCCTCATCCGGAGATCGCCATGTTCATGCCTTGCTTGCGCCGTGTGCTGGTGGTCGCCCTCCTGTGTGCCCTGCCTGCCGTGCAGGCTGGTGCCGAGCAGGTGGCGATTCCGCTGCGGGTTGCGGTGCCCGCTGGCAGTGCGCATGCCTCCGGGCGCCTGTTGGTCAGCCTGGTGCCGGCCCAGGCGGCCGAACGGGAGGCGCAAGGCAAAGCGGTGCGCAGGGTGTCGGTCAGTGCGTTCGGCGGTGCCAGCGGCGCACTGATCGGCATGGACGTGCCGGATCTGGCGCCAGGCAAACCGCTTGTCGTCGACTCCGAAACCCAGGCTTGGCCATCCGGGCTGTCGACGCTGCCGGCCGGCGAGTACTACCTGCAGGCGGTGCTGGATACCGCGCGCGACAACAACTACGGCGGAAGCAGCGACGACGACATTTCCAGCGTTCCGGTGAAGATCGCTCTGGGCGATGGACGCGATCTGCCGCTGCTGGTGCTGGATCAGCGTTCGCCGGAGCCTGGCGATATGTGGACGCTGCCGCCGGAGATGTCGGACTCGGTACGTGCGCAGTTTGCGGCCGCCAAACCGTATACCAGGCAATTCGATTTCGTGAGCCCGAAACTCAGCGCTTTCTGGGGCAGGCCGATCCACGTGCGCGGCTGGGTGGTGCTGCCACCCGGCTATGACAGCACGACCGCGCGTTATCCGGTGGTGTATTGGACGCACGGATTCGGCGGCAACCTGCGCAATTCCATGTACACCGCAGTCGCCTACTGGAACGGAATGGCGAAGGGCGGTTTGCCGCCGATGCTCTGGGTCATGCTGGACGAATCCAGTCCGACCGGCACCCACGAATTCGCCGATTCGGTCAACAACGGGCCTTGGGGCGCAGCGCTGACCGAGGAACTGATCCCGCAGATCGATCGCGACTACCGCACCGATGGAACCCCGGCGTCGCGATTCGTCACCGGGCATTCCTCCGGCGGCTGGGCGGCGCTGTGGCTGCAAGTGCGCTATCCGAAGCTGTTTGGCGGCAGTTGGCCGACCGCGCCGGATTCCGGCGACTTCCACGACTTCACCGGCGCCGACCTGTACGCGCCGAACGCCAATGTCTATCGGCATGCCGACGGAACCGAAATTCCGCTGGTGCGCATGAACGGCAAGGTGGTGTCGACGTTTGAGCAGTACGCCAGGATCGAGGACGTGACCGGCCCCTTCGGCGGGCAGATGGCCTCGTTCGAATGGGTGTTCTCGCCGCGCGGGGCGGACGGCCGGCCGATGCCGATGTTCGATCGCCGCACCGGCGCGGTGGATCCGCAGGTGGCCGCCTATTGGCGCGAGCATTACGACATCGCGCACATCATCACCCGCGACTGGAACACGTTGAAGCCGGACTTGGACGGCAAGATCCACCTGATCGTCGGCACCGCCGACACGTTCTACCTCGATGGCGGCGCACGCCGCCTCGAAGCGGCGATGCGCGCGGTCGGGGCGCAGACCAAGTTCCGCTTCGTGCCGGGGCGCAACCATTTCGATCTGGGAACCGTCGGCGAGGATCGGCATGCCATGACGCGCATCATCGCCTGGGAGATGTACAAGCTGGCCAGGCCGGGTGCGACGGTGCCGGCCAAGCTGCCGGTCCTGGAGCTCGAACCCGGGCACTGAATCCGGACAGTGATCGGGTCGTCAGGCGCAGGAAAGTGGGCTGGCAGCGTAAAATCCGACCATGATTTCCTTCCGCAATTTCGCCCTGCGCAGGGGCGAACGCCTGTTGCTGTCCAATATCGACCTGACCCTGCACGCCGGCTGGCGGGTGGGCGTGATCGGGCGCAATGGTGCTGGCAAGTCGTCGCTGTTTGGTGCCCTGATGGGCGAACACGAGCCCGACAAGGGCGATCTGGAGCTGCCCGGCAAGGCGCGGATTGCGTCGGTGGCGCAGGAAACTCCGCATCTGCCGGACCCGGCGATCGATTTCGTGCTGTCGGGCGATAGCGCCGTGCACGCGGCCATCCAGATGGAGGCCAATGCGTTTGCCAACGAGGATTGGGAAGCGGTCGCCGAGGCGCATCAGTTGCTGGAAGAAGTGAACGGCTACGACGGCACCGCGCGTGCCGGCCGGTTGCTGCATGGGCTGGGGTTTCCGGCCGAGGTGCATGAAAAAGCGGTCTCGGATTTCTCCGGTGGCTGGCGCGTGCGCCTGAACGTGGCGCGTGCGCTGATGACGCCCTCCGATTTGCTGTTGCTCGACGAACCCACCAACCATTTGGATCTGGATGCGGTGGTGTGGCTGGAAGAATGGCTCAAACGCTATGACGGCACGTTGCTGGTGATTTCGCACGACCGCGAATTTCTCGACAACGTGACGACCCACATCCTGCATCTGCACGATGGCACCGCGAAGCTGTATTCGGGCAATTACACCGATTTCGAGCGCCAGCGCGCCGAACATCTGCGGCTGCAACAGATCACCCACCTGAAAGAGCAGGCCGAACGCGCCCACCTGCAGTCCTTCATCGACCGCTTCAAGGCCAAGGCCAGCAAGGCCAAGCAGGCGCAGTCACGGATGAAGCGGCTGGCCAAACTGGCCGGCACCGAAGCGGTACGCGCCGAGCGTGCGCTGCATATCGATTTCCCCGAGCCGCTGCGGCTGCCCAACTCGCTGCTGTCGCTGCACGATTGCGATTGTGGCTACGGCGTGGACGCCAAAATCCTGCACAACGCCAGCTTCGGCCTGGAAGCCGGCGACCGCATCGGTTTGCTGGGTCCCAATGGCGCGGGCAAATCAACCTTGGTGAAAACCCTGGTGGGCGAGCTGGCGCCGCTGACCGGCGAGCGCAAAGCGCACCCGGATTTGCGCATCGGCTACTTTGCCCAGCACACGGTGGAGTCGCTGGTGGCCGGCACCTCGCCGCTGGATCACTTGCGCAAGCTCGATCCCGATTCGGCCAATCAGGTGCTGCGTGATTTTCTGGGCAAATGGAATTTCCCCGGCGACCGTGCGTTTGAAGTCATCGACACCTTCAGCGGTGGCGAAAAAGCGCGGCTGGCGCTGGCACTGATCGCCTATCGCCGGCCCAACGTGCTGTTGCTGGACGAGCCCACCAACCACCTTGATCTTGATATGCGCGAAGCGCTGGCCGAAGCGCTGAGTGATTTCGATGGCGCCATCGTGATGGTCAGCCATGACCGCCATTTGATCGGTCTGGTCTGCGACAACTATTGGCGCGTGGCCGGCGGCAAGGTCGAGCCGTTCGACGGTGATCTGGACGAATACGCCGCGTGGCTGCGTACCCGCCCGGGCAGTGACAACCCCAAAACACCGGCACCGAAAGCCGAACCTACATTGCCCGCAACGCCGCCGGAGCCCAAAAAACCCGCAGCCAAGATCAACCCGCACAAGCTGCAAAAAGCCGAAGAGCGCGTGGCGCGCCTGGAAGGCAAACTGGCCGAGTGCGATGCCCAACTGGCCGACCCGACGGTGTATGCCGATGCCGGCAAAGTGGCTGATTTGGGGCGCACGCAGTTGCAACTGCGCAGCGAATTGGAATTGGCGGAAATCGAGTTGCTGGGCTTGTACGAATAAGCTTCGCCTTGAAACCGTGGCCATGTGCCGCATTTGTTCTTACACACTTGAGTTGTTGGTAGCGCCATGCCCATCTACGCCTTCGCCTGCGAATTCTGCGGGCATCACTTCGACAAATTGCAGAAACTCTCCGACGCCGACCCCAGCGTCTGCCCGCAGTGCGGCAAAGACGGCGGCATCCACCGGCAATTGACCGCACCGCAGTTCCGGCTGGCCGGTGGTGGCTGGTACGAAACCGATTTCAAGAAAGACGGCGAAAAGAAAAGCAATCTGGCCGGCGATGCCGCCAAGCCTGCCGACGCCAAGCCTGAGCCGGCAAAACCGGAAACCAAGCCAGAAGCTGCCAAACCCGCAGCCAAGCCTGCCGACTGAACCCGTTAAAATGATTGGCTTGCCGGTGCCCGCCGGCCCGAATTTCCCCGGAGTCTCCATGCGTACCCATTTTTGCGGCCTGATCGACGCGACGTTGATCGGCCAAACCGTCACCCTCTGCGGCTGGGCCGACGTTGCCCGCAACATGGGCCAGATCGTGTTCATCGACCTGCGCGACCACGAAGGCATCGTGCAGGTGGTGGCCGAGCCGTCGGAGACGGCCGGCAACGCCGAGGTATCGGCGACCGCCGGCAAGGTCGGCTACGAGGATTGCCTGCGCGTTACTGGCGTCGTGCGCCAGCGCGAAAACGTCAATCCGAAGATTCCCACTGGCCAGGTCGAGGTGGTTGCGCAGACGATCGAGGTGCTGAACAAAGCCGAGCCGCTGCCGTTCCACCACCACGAAAACCCTGGCGAAGACGTGCGCCTGAAGTACCGCTATCTGGATCTGCGCAGCCCGGACATGCAGCGCAAGATGCGCACGCGGACCAAGCTGGTGTCGGCGCTGCGCCATTACTTGGATGCACGCGGTTTCCAGGACATCGAAACCCCCATCCTCACCAAGGCCACGCCGGAAGGTGCGCGTGACTTCCTGGTGCCGGCGCGCATGCACCCCGGTGAGTTCTACGCGCTGCCGCAAAGCCCGCAGTTATTCAAGCAGATTTTGATGATTGCGGGGTTTGATCGCTATTACCAAATCGCGCGCTGCTTCCGCGACGAAGCGCTGCGCGCCGACCGCCAGTTGGAATTCACCCAGCTCGACATGGAGTTTGCGTGGGTGTCCGAGCGCGATGTGCAAGACCTCACCGAAGACATGGTGCGGCATGTGTTCCGCGAAGTTGTGGGTGCGGAGTTGGCCGCGCAGTTCCCGCGCATGCCCTATGCCGAAGCCATGCGCCGCTACGGTTCCGACAAGCCCGATCTGCGCATCGATCTGGAACTGGTCGATGTCGCCGATCTGGTGAAGCAGTGCGAGTTTGCGGTGTTCACCACCGCCGCCAATGATGCCGATGGCCGCGTGGCCGCGTTGCGCATTCCCGGTGGCGCGGCATTGTCGCGCAAACAAATTGACGACTACGCCGCGCACGCCGCCAAATTCGGCGCGAAAGGATTGGCCTACGCCAAGATCGACGAGGCCGGCGCGGTCAATTCGCCGGTGGCCAAATTCTTTGCCGAGGGCGCGTTCGATGCCGTGCTCAAGCACGTCGGCGCAGGCAACGGCGACATCGTGTTTTTCGGTGCCGGCGCCTACGGCAAAGTGTCCGACTTCATGGGCGCGGTGCGTCTGAAGGCCGGCAAGGATTTCAACCGGATTGCCGACGGCTGGGCGCCGCTGTGGGTGACCGATTTCCCGATGTTCGAATGGGATGACGAGGCGCAGCGCTACGTCGCCCTGCATCATCCCTTCACCGCGCCGGCGGTGGATTCCATCGACGATTTGCGCGCCCACGCCAAGACCGCGGTGAGCCGTGGCTACGACATGGTGCTCAACGGGAATGAAATTGGCGGCGGCTCGATCCGCATCCACAATTCAAAGCTGCAAAGCGCGGTGTTTGAATTGCTGGGCATCGGCGAGGAAGAACAGCGCGGCAAGTTCGGCTTCCTGCTGGACGCCCTCAAATACGGCGCACCGCCACACGGCGGGATTGCCTTCGGCATCGACCGCATCGCCGCGCTGATGGCCGGCAGCGACTCCATCCGCGACGTGATCGCCTTCCCCAAAACCACCGGCGCTCAGTGCCTGATGACCGGTGCGCCGTCACCGATTGCCGATGCGCAATTGGCGGAAGTGCATGTGCAGGTGCGCGCCAAGGAAGGTTGAGGACTCCGTCATTCCGGCGAACGCCGGGATCCAGCTCTCACCATAGGGCACGAAAAAGCTGGATTCCGGCGTTCGCCGGAATGACGGCTTCGAGAATGGAATGAACGCTTTGATCCGCCGCGCCACACCCGCAGACGCCGCCACACTGGCTGCGCTGGGTGTGGCAACCTTCATCGAATCCTTCGGCCATCTGTACATGCCGGAAGATTTGCAGGCGTTTCTCGACGAAAGCCACGGCGAGTCAGCCTACGCAGCGCTGCTCACGGAGAATTGGCCGTATGCCCTGTGGATTGCCGAGCGCGACGGCCTGGCGTTGGGCTATGCGCAGGCCGGTTCCTGCGGGCTGCCGCACGCCGACGTGCGGCCGGAGGACGGCGAAATCAAGCGCCTGTATCTGCGGCACGAGGCGCAAAACGCGGGCATCGGCGCCGACCTGATGGATGCGGCGATGGCCTGGCTGCTGCGCGATGGCCCACGCACGCTGTGGGTGAGCGTGTATTCGGAGAACATCGGCGCGCAGCGCTTCTATGCGCGCTACGGCTTCGATTTTGCCGGCGAATACCATTTTATCGTGGGCCAACAGCACGACCGCGAATTCATGTATCGACGATTTCCAGCTTCTTCATGATCAAGCGCATTCTTCTTGTACACGGCGTCCTCAATGCACGCTGGTGGTTGCTTCCGCTGGCGCTGCGGCTCCGGCAGGAAGGCTTCGCGACACAACTGTTTGGCTACGCCAGCGTCACTGGCGGTCCGCGCAAGGCGCTTCCGGAACTGCGTGAAAGGCTGTCTTCCGGTGGCTTCGATGCGGCCGTCGGACACAGTCTTGGCGGGCTGCTGTTGCTGGAAGCACTTCGCGATTTACCCCAATCTGTGCTTCGGCGCGCCGTTTGCCTTGGATCCCCGCTGCAAGGCAGCGCAGCGGCGGCGCGGCTTGCGCAGACCGCGTGGGGGCGCGCCGTGCTTGGGCGCAGTGCTGAATTTCTTGAACGCGGCGTCATGCCCTGGAATGGCAAGGCCGAAGTGGGGATGATCGCCGGCGACCGTGCGCGTGGCGCGGGGCGGCTGTTCGTGCGGTTTGACGCAAGTTCGGACGGCACCGTGGCGGTGGATGAAACACGATTGCCGGGTTTGGCCGATCATTGCATCGTCCATGCCAGCCACACCGGGCTGGTGTTCTCCAGGGACACAGCGCGACAGGCGTCACGGTTCCTGCGCGAGGGGCGGTTCCGGCACGCGACAAAAGACAAAGTCGTATAATGACAGGCTTGCTTTCAGCGACCGGATACCCCCATGGGACGTGGTCCTTCCATTGAAGCCCGCAAGAATGCGCAAGACGCGCAGCGTGGCAAGATCTTCACCAAGGTGATACGCGAAATTTCGGTCGCGGCGCGCGCCAGCGGCGGCGATCCGCACAGCAACCCGCGGCTGCGGGCGGCGATCGACAAGGGCCTGGCGGCCAATATGACCAAGGACGTGATCGAGCGCGCCATCAAGAAGGCGACCGGCGAGCTGGAAGGCGTCACCTACGAGGAAATCCGCTATGAAGGTTACGGCGCGGGCGGCGTGGCGATGATTGTCGATTGCCTGACCGACAACCGCGTGCGCACCGTGGCCGACGTGCGCCATGCGTTCGGCAAGTTCGGCGGCAATCTCGGGACTGAGGGTTCGGTCGCCTTCATGTTCCACAAGCTGGGCGTGCTCAGCTATGGCGCCGGCGCGGATGAGGACAAGATCACCGAGGCGGCGATTGAGGCCGGAGCCGACGACATCGTCGTGTATCCCGAGGATGGCGCGATCGACGTGCTGACTTCACCGGAGGCATTTTCCGAAGTGAAGGCCGCCATCGCGGTCGCGGGGCTGGCGCCGGATTTTGCCGAGGTGACGATGCGCGCCGACAACGATACCGCGGTCGAGGGTGAAACCGCCGAGCAGGTGGAAAAGCTCCTGCACTGGCTGCAAGAGTTGGACGACGTGCAAAACGTCTATTCCAACGCGGTCGGTCTCGGCTGAGACGGCCGCCGGCGCATCGGCGAACGCCATGCCTTCGGATACACCCACTTTCAACCCATCTGCAGCCGGCCTCGTCCGGGTGCTCGGCATCGATCCGGGTTCGCAGCGCACCGGGGTCGGCATCATCGACGTCGATGCCGCCGGCAAAGTGAGCCATGTGCATCATCGGCCGTTGGTGTTGCTGGATGCGGAAACCTTTCCGCTGCGCCTGCGTTTGTTGCTGGATGGCTTGTGGGCCTTGATCGAGGAATACACGCCCGACGAAGTGGCCGTGGAGCAGGTGTTCCTGTCGAACAACGCGATGAGCGCGCTCAAACTCGGGCAGGCGCGCGGCGCTGCGATCGCCGCCTGCGTGGCGCGCGACCTGCCGGTGAGTGAATATGCGGCCAAGGAAATCAAGCTGGGGCTGGTCGGCAGCGGCGGCGCCGACAAGAAGCAGGTTCAGCACATGGTCGGCGTGATGCTTGGGCTTTCGGGCAAGCTGCAGGCGGACGCGGCCGACGCGCTGGCAGTGGCCATCACCCACGCGCATGTCCGCGCCAGCGCCGACCGCATGGGCGTGGCGGTACGCGCGGCGTGGGGACGCAAAGGCAGGGGGCGACGATGATCGGACGACTGAAGGGCATTTTGATTCACAAGGCGCCGCCGCATCTGGTGATCGACGTCCACGGCGTCGGCTACGAGCTGCTGGCGCCGATGAACACTTTCTACGACCTGCCCGAAGCGGGTCGCGAGGTGTTCCTGTTCACCCACTACGCGCAGAAGGAAGACAGCGTCGCGTTGTACGGATTTCTGACCGAATCCGAACGGCAGCTGTTCCGCGACCTGCAAAAAGTGTCCGGCGTCGGCGCGAAGATCGCGCTTGCGGTGCTGTCCGGCGTGTCGGTGGATGCGTTTGCACGACTCGTTCAGACCAATGATGTGGCGGCGCTGACCAGGATTCCCGGGATCGGCAAGAAGACCGCCGAACGCATGGTGATCGAGCTGCGCGATCGCGCCAGCGAACTCGGGAAGGCGTCGGTGCCAGGTGCGGCTGGCCTGCCGGGCGATCCCTTGTCCGAAGCGATCACCGCGCTGCAGGCGCTGGGCTACAAGCCGGCCGAGGCCGAGCGCATGGCCAGGAAGGCGGCGGCCGAAGGCGACGAAGCTCCGGCCATCATCCGCAAGGCGCTGCAGGCGGCGCTGCGTTGAGCCCCAGTCGAGGAAAACAACCGATGTCCGCCAGCCACCAGCACCATGCGCCAACGGCCGAGCGTCCGGCCAGAGATGGCGGTGCCGCGCCGCTGAGCCTGGTGCTTGCGGCCGTCGGCGTCGTCTTTGGCGACATCGGTACCAGCCCGCTGTACACGCTCAAGGAAGTGTTTTCTCCGCATTACGGGCTCGGCAACAACCACGACACCGTGCTGGGCGTGCTGTCGCTGGTGTTCTGGGCGCTCAATATCGTGGTGACGCTCAAGTACGTCACCATCATCATGCGCGCCGACAACAACGGCGAAGGCGGCATCATGGCGTTGATGGCGTTGGCGCAGCGCACGCTTCGGCGCGGCTCGCGCACCGCTTACGTGGTCGGGATTCTCGGCATTTTCGGAGCGTCGCTGTTTTTCGGCGACGGCGTGATCACCCCGGCGATTTCCGTACTGGGCGCGGTCGAAGGCCTGGAAGTGGCGGCTCCCGGACTTGACCACTTCATCGTGCCGATCGCGCTGTTTGTATTGGCGCTGCTGTTTTCCGCGCAGCGCTTCGGAACCGAGAAAGTCGGCAAAGTGTTCGGGCCGGTGATGGCGTTGTGGTTCCTGTCGTTGGCATCGATCGGGCTGTGGAACGTGATCCGCGCGCCGGAAGTGCTCAAGGCGGTCAATCCGTGGTGGGCGATTCATTTTTTTACCGAGAATGAAGGTCCCGGGGTCTTCATCCTCGGCGCGGTGGTGCTGGCAATCACCGGCGGCGAGGCGCTGTACACCGACATGGGCCATTTCGGGCCACGGCCCATTCGCAAGGCCTGGTATTTCTTCGTTTTGCCAAGTTTGATGCTGAATTACCTCGGTCAGGGCGCGCTGGTGCTGCGGCATCCGCAGTCGGTGGGCAACCCGTTTTTCGAAGCTGTGCCTGGTTGGGCGCTGTATCCGATGATCGTGCTGGCGACGATGGCAGCGGTCATTGCAAGCCAGTCGGTGATTACCGGGGCATTTTCGATTTCCCGGCAGGCGATGCAGCTTGGCTACATCCCGCGCATGCGGATCAAGCACACCTCGCACGACACCATCGGGCAGGTTTACATCCCGGGCATCAACTGGGGGGTGGCGGTGCTGGTGTTCGGCTTGGTGCTGGCGTTCCAGAATTCGGGCAACCTTGCGGTTGCCTATGGCGTGTCGGTCTCGGCAACGATGCTGATCGACACCCTGCTGCTGGCGCTGGTGGCGCGTGCGCTGTGGCCGCGTGCGAAGTACTGGATACTTGGGTTGTGCGGCGTTTTCCTCTGCGCCGACATCAACTTCGTTGTTGCGAATATCGTCAAGATTGCCCGTGGCGGGTGGTTCCCGGTGGCGCTGGGCATCATTTTGTTCGTAATGATGCGCACCTGGCGGCGTGGCCGGCAGTTGTTGCAGGAGGAGAGCAACAAGGAAGGCATCCAGCTTGGCACCTTTCTGCCCGGCCTGATGCTGGCGCCGCCGGTGCGGGTGCCGGGAACGGCGGTGTTCCTGACCGCCAGTACCGAAGTGGTTCCGCACGCGCTGCTGCACAACCTCAAGCACAACAAGGTGCTGCACGAGAGCAACGTGTTTTTGACCGTGGAAACGCTCAACGTGCCGTATGTGCCGGCTGGCAAACGTTTGCAGATCGATTCGATCAGCGGTGAAGATTTTTATCGTGCGATCGTGCGCTATGGGTTCATGGAAACGCCGGACGTGCCGGTGGCGCTGATGGGCAGCTGCGACCAGTGCGATCTGATTTTCAATCCGATGGACACCACCTTCTTCGTCAGCCGCGAAAACGTGGTCTCCGGACGTCGCCGCGGGATGCCGGTCTGGCGCGATCGGCTGTTTGCGTTCATGCACCGCAACGCGGCACCGGCCACCAATTTCTTCCGTATTCCGGGAAATCGGCTGGTCGAGCTGGGTGCGCAGGTGGAGATCTAGCTTGTCGTCGAACCATCGGGCCTCCTGCCGCGGGGTTCGACACGCACGTTGCGAAGTGAATCCGCAACGTGCTCACGCCGGACATGCGTCCGGCGGCGGCACGTCCCTGTGCCGCGGGCTGTCGCCCGGGTCGTCGAACCATCGGGCATCCTGCCGCGGGGGCAGGCAAAAGCGGCGATAATCAATCGATGAACAGCGATCGCCTCGTTGCCCCTGCCGCCAGCTTCGACGATGAGACCGTCGAAGCCAACATCCGCCCGCGCACGCTGGACGAATACCTCGGCCAGCAGCCGGTGCGCGAACAGATGCGGATCTTTATCGAAGCGGCCAAGGGCCGCGGCGAGGCGCTCGACCACGTGCTGATCTTCGGTCCGCCGGGGCTGGGCAAGACCACGCTTTCGCACGTGATCGCCAACGAACTTGGCGTGAGCCTGCGGGTCACTTCGGGGCCGGTGATCGAGAGGGCTGGCGACCTGGCCGCGCTGCTGACCAACCTGCAGCCGTTTGATGTGCTGTTTATCGACGAAATCCATCGCCTTTCGCCGGTTGTCGAGGAAATCCTCTACCCGGCGATGGAGGACTTCCAGATCGACATCATGATCGGCGAAGGGCCGGCGGCGCGTTCGATCAAGCTCGATTTGCCGCCGTTCACGCTGGTCGGCGCGACCACTCGCGCCGGTCTGTTGACCGCGCCGCTGCGCGACCGCTTCGGTATCGTCCAGCGGCTGGAGTTCTACTCGCCCGACGAGTTGACCCGGATCGTCCGTCGTTCCGCGCAGATTCTGGCGATTGCCTGCGATGCCGACGGTGCAATCGAAGTTGCGCGGCGTTCGCGCGGTACGCCGCGCATTGCCAATCGCCTGCTGCGGCGGGTGCGCGACTTTGCGCAGGTGAAGGGCGATGGCCGCATCGACGCCGTCGTCGCCAAGGCCGCGATGGACATGCTCAAAGTCGATCCGGAAGGTTTCGACGAACTCGACCGGCGCATGCTCGGCATCATCATCGATGCTTTCGACGGTGGGCCGGTGGGCGTGGAGTCGCTGGCGGCGGCGCTGTCGGAAGAACGCGGCACGCTGGAAGACGTGATCGAACCTTATCTGATCCAGCAAGGCTTCCTCATGCGCACTGCGCGCGGCCGGATGGCGACGCCCAAGGCCTACCGGCATCTTGGCTTCAAGCCGAAGGCGCCGACGCCGGGGCTGTTCGAGGCTGGCGATGGCTGAGCCGTTTTCCTTCCCCGTCCGCGTCTACTGGGAAGACACCGATGCCGGCGGCGTGGTCTACCACGCCCAGTATCTGGCCTTCATGGAGCGCGCCCGCAGCGAGTGGCTACGGGCCTTGGGCTTCGATCAGACCAAACTGCGCACGCGCGACGACCAGGTGTTCGTCGTGCGCGCGATGAATCTGGATTTTCGCGCCCCGGCGCGGCTGGACGATCAGCTTTCGGTCAGCGTCGATCTGCTTGAATGCCGAGGTGCCAGTTTCACGCTGGCGCAGAGAATTGAACGCGACGGTGCGGTGCTGGTTGAAGCGGAAGTGCGGATCGCGGCGGTGCGCGCCTCCGATTTTCGGCCAATGCCAATGGTGGATGCTTTGCTTGCGCGGCTGCGGCCGCAACAGGAGTTGTCTTGATGTTTGCGCTGAGTTTTCTGCAACCGGTGCCGCAGGCGCTGCCCGATGCCGCGCCGGTCGCTGCGGTCGCGCTCACCGATGCGGCCACGTCGGCCGCCGGCGCGCACGCCGACAAGGGGCTGGACATCCTCGGTCTGGTGCTGCACGCCAGCCTGCCGGTGCAATTCGTGCTGCTGCTGCTGTTGCTGGCGTCGATCGCTTCGTGGGTCATCATCCTGCGCAAGAAGCGGCTGCTGGATCGGGCCGAGCGTGAAGCCGAACAGTTCGAAGGCGCGTTCTGGTCGGGAACCGATCTGTCGAAACTGTACGCGACAGCCACCGAGCGCCACCGCGGCATCGAAGGCCTGGAAGCGATCTTCGAAAGCGGCATGCGTGAATTCAATCGGGTTGGCCAACGCCGCGGCGTGGATCCGCGGATGCAGGTCGAAGGCGCCCAGCGCGGCATGCGCGCGACCTCCTCGCGCGAACTCGATGGGCTCGAACGCAATCTCGAATTTCTTGCCAACGTCGGCTCGATCAGCCCCTACGTCGGCCTGTTCGGCACCGTCTGGGGGATCATGATCGCCTTCCAGGGCCTGGCCAATCTCAAGGATGCGACCATCGCCTCGGTCGCGCCCGGCATTTCCGAAGCGCTGGTGGCGACCGCGATGGGCCTGTTCGCGGCGATCCCGGCGGTGTGGGCCTACAACCGCTTCGCCACCCGCGCCGACCGGATGGCGGTGCGTTTCGAGGCGTTCAGCGAGGAGTTCGCCTCGATCCTGCAACGTCAGGCCAACGCGGGCGGCTGAGGCGACCATGGCCAGCAGAACCGGACGTCGATCGCGCAAGCGCAAGCTGCAATCCGACATCAACGTCGTGCCCTACATCGACGTGATGCTGGTGCTGCTGATCATTTTCATGGTGACAGCGCCGCTGCTCAACGTCGGCGTCGACGTGAATCTTCCGCAGGCCGACGCGCACGCACTCGAACAGGGGCGCAAACAGCCGATCATCGTCAATGTCGGCAAGGACGGAACATTGGCGCTGACCTACGAAGGCCTGAATCGTCCGCAGGCGGTCGATGCAACCGAACTGGTCGCCAAGGTGAAGGCCTTCGTCGCAGCCGATCCGAACGTGCCGGTGTACGTGGCCGGTGATCGCGAGGTCAGCTATCAGTCCGTTTTCGCGGTGCTCTCGCTGCTGCAACGCGAGGCCGGCGTGCCGCGTGCGGGCCTGTTGGGCGACAAGCCGGATCCGCCGGCGTCATCGCGGAAGTGACCGACCGACGATGAAGCAAACGCGCGCCGATACCGGACTGGCGGTCGCGCAGGCGTTGCTCCTGCACGCGGCGCTGCTGGCGCTGCTGCTGGTGGGCCTGCGCTGGTCAAGCAATTCCCTGCCCGAAGCGTCGCAGGGCGAGCCGATCGAGGCCGAACTGATCGATGCCAGCGATCTCAGTTCGGCGATGCAGCGCGCGCTCAAGCGCACGCCGGTGGAATCGAAGCCGGCGCAATCCAAGCCGCTGCCCGAGCCGCTGCCCGAGGACGTGCCAACGACGCCCAAACCGCGCGAGCTGCCGCCGCCGGTTCCGGAACCGGCTCCGGTCGAACGACCCCGCGTCCAGCGCGATGCCGCGCTGCCGCCGGTTCCCGAGGTCAAGCGCGAGCAGGAACAGCAGCGCCGCGCGCCGCCGCAGGCCGAATTGAACGCGCAGCGGCAAAGCGAAATGGAGCGCCAGCGCCAGCGGCAGATCGAGGAGTTGCGCAGGTTGCGCGAAAAGGCCGCGCGCGATGCCAGCATGGCTGAACAGCGCGCCCAGCAGCTTGCTGATGCCCGCGGTGCAAGCAATCCGAGCCCGACGCCCAATCGTGCCCAGCCCATGCTCGGTGGCGGCGGCACCGATCCGGGGCTGCTTGCCCGTTATCGCGATGCGTTGCAGCGTGCCATCGTCGGCCAATGGACGCGACCGGATTCGGTGTCGCTGGGCCAGCGCTGCCGAATTTCGATCCGCCAGCTTCCCGGCGGCGATGTCATCAGCGTCGAAGTCAGCCCGTCCTGTCCGTATGACGCGCAGGGCCGGCGTTCGGTCGAAGCGGCGGTGCTCAAAGCCGCGCCGCTGCCCTATGCCGGCTTTGAGGCGGTGTTCAACCGCAATCTGGAGCTGAATTTCGAAGCGGCCGACCGCTGATTTCACGTCGGTTGCGCGATCATTGCTGTGCCAGTCCGCTTTCGTTCATCCTCGCGGCGCAAAATCGGCGACCCTGTTCCGGTTGGTCATTCAACGAGTCGGCATGAAATCTTTCGTTTGCGGCCTGATCGCCGCTTTGCTGCTGCCGCTGGGCGCCGCGCACGCACAATCGCGCAGCGGACTGGAAATCGACATCGTCGGCGGCAATGCCGCGGCGCTGCCGATCGCGGTGGTGCCGTTCGGCGGCGACTGCGGCGGCACCGACGTCAGCGGCGTGGTGCGCGCCGATCTTGACCGTTCCGGCCAGTTCCGCACCATGGATCCAGGCGCGATGCCGGAACGCCCGACCAGCGGCAACGAGGTCGCCTATCCGAGCTGGCGGATGCTGCGCCAAGACTACCTGCTGGTGGGCCGCTGCGTGCCGTCGCTGACCGGCGTGCGCACCGAGTACGAATTGTTCGATGTTGCCAAGCAGCAGCGACTGCTCGGCCTTGCGCTGACCGCGCAGTCGCCGGCCATGCGCGACGTGGCGCACCAGATCAGCGATGCCGTGTACGAGAAAATCCTCGGCGTTCGCGGCGCGTTCTGGACCCGGATTGCCTATGTTTCCGCCACCGGACTGGGGCGCGACTCCCGCTACACGCTGAACGTGGCCGATGCCGATGGCTACAACCCGCACACCGTGGTCACCTCGAACGAACCGCTGCTGTCGCCGTCGTGGAGCCCGGACGGGCGCCGGCTCGCCTACGTCAGTTTCGAAGGCGGCAATTCTGGGATCTGGATCCAGGACGTGGCCTCCGCTGCGCGCGAGAAGCTGACCAATTTTCGCGGCATCAACGGCGCGCCCAGCTTCTCGCCGGACGGCACCCGGCTGGCGATGACCCTGTCCAAAGGCGGCAATCCCGACATCTACGTGATGGATCTGGGCAGCCGCCATCTCACGCAGATCACCAACCAGCTCGGCATCGACACCGAGCCGACCTGGAGCGCGGACGGCGCCAGCCTGTATTTCACTTCCGACCGCGGTGGCCGCCCGCAGGTCTATCAGGTGTCCGCCAGCGGCGGCGCGGCAACGCGGATCAGCTTTGACGGCAGCTACAACGCCAGCCCGAGCGTGTCCTTCGACGGCAAGAAGATTGCCACCGCGCAGGGCGCCGGCAACGTCTACCGGATTGCGCTGATGGATCGCAGCACCGGCAGCCCGCGCTGGAACATGCTTTCACCCGGCTCGCTCGACGAATCGCCGAGCTTCGCGCCGAACGGCTCGATGCTGGTCTATGCGGCGCGCGAAGGCCGTCGCGGCGTTTTGTACGTGGTGTCGGCCAATGGCAGTGTGCGCCAGCGGCTGCAGACCCAGACCGCGGGCGACGTACGCGAACCGGCGTGGTCGCCGTATCGCGCAAGGTGAAGAGGCCGTTGCCATGGCCGGTCGCAGAATGACCGGTGCGTTTCGGGATTTTCGTTCATACCATCGAGTCCAGAAGGGGTTCATGCCATGCGTCCATCCATCCAATCCAGCGTCCGCATTCTGACGATTGCGGTACTCGCCTCCGCCGTGGCCGTGGGCTGCAGCAAGAAGGTCAAGGAGACGCCGCCCACACAGTCGGCTGTTGAAACTCCGACGCAGACGTATGAAACCCCGGTCGCCGGCGCCTACACCCCGGCCGATCTCGACACCGACGCCTGCCTGCGCACGCGGGTCGTGTACTTCGATCTTGACCGCGATCTGATCAAGCCCGAGTTTCAGGCCATCGTGGCCTGCCACGCCAAGTACCTGCGCGACCGCCCGAGCGCCCGCCTGCGGCTGGAAGGCAACGCCGACGAGCGCGGAAGCCGCGAATACAACATGGGCCTGGGCGAGCGCCGCGGCAATTCGGTGTCCAATGCGCTGCAAGCCAACGGCGGCAGCCGCACCCAGCTGATGACCGTGATCAGCTACGGCGAAGAGCGTCCGGTGTGTGCCGAGTCCAACGAGGGCTGCTGGTCGCAGAACCGCCGGGTCGAACTGATCTACACCGACAAGTGAGAGCCGCGGGCTTCACCCTGCTGGTGGCGATGCTGATGGCATCGCCGCTGGCGATTGCGCAACGCGCCAGCCTCGCCGACCGCGTGGCGGCGCTGGAAGCGCGTTCCGCAGGTGAGCAGAACGCCACCGATCTGGTCAATCAGGTCACCCAGCTCACCGCCGAGGTGCAGTCCCTGCGCGGTCAGATCGAGGAACTGCAACAGCAGCTCGAACAGGCCAAGCAGAGCCAGCGCGCGCAATATCTTGATCTCAGCGGACGGCTGGATCGGCTGGAAGGCGGCGCCGGCGCCGGATCCGCGAGCGCGAGCGTCGCGCCTGCGCCGGTTGCGCCAACGCCAGCGAGCACGGCGTCGGCACCTGCGGGCCGCGACGAACAAGGCAGCTACGACAACGCTTTCGACGCCCTGAAAAACGGCGATTACGTGGAAGCGGCGCGGCGATTGCGCGATTTTCTCGATGCTTATCCGGACGGGCAGTTGGCGCCCAATGCGCTGTACTGGCTCGGCGAAAGCTACTACGTCACCCAGAACTACACGCTGGCCGGCGAACAGTTCCGCACACTGCTTGATCGCTATCCGAGCCACGACAAAGCCTCCGGCGCGCTGCTCAAGCTCGGGCTGTCGCAGTACGGGCTGAAGCAATACGACGCGGCCGATGCCACCCTGCGCGCGGTGGTTCGCCGCTATCCGGGAACCGACGTCGCGCGGATCGCCGACGACCGCCTGCGGGCGATGCAGCTCGCGGGCAACCGCTAGCGGGCAATCACCAGCTGCGCAAACACCAGCGGCGCAAACGCCAGCGTCGCAAACGCCAGCGTCGCAAACGCCAGCGTCGCAAACGTTAGAATACGCAGATGAACGCAGGCGCCGAAGCGGCCACCGCGTCGGCGACCGCGTCGTCCGGGCGGCTCAAGCTCACCGAAATATTCCTGTCGCTGCAGGGCGAAGCGCGCGAGGTCGGCCTGCCGACCGTGTTCGTGCGCCTGACCGGCTGCCCGCTGCGCTGCCAGTATTGCGATACCACGTACGCTTTCCACGGTGGCCAGTGGTGGACGCTGGATGCGATTCTCGACAAGGTGGCCGCGTTCGGCGTGAACCACGTTTGCGTGACCGGCGGCGAGCCGCTGGCGCAGAAAGCGTGCATCGCCCTGCTGGCGCGGCTGTGCGAGGCCGGCTATCGGGTGTCGCTGGAAACCTCGGGCGCGCTGGATATTTCTGCCGTCGATCCACGCGTCTCCCGGGTCATGGACATCAAGACTCCGGGGTCTGGCGAAGTGGCGCGCAATCTGTGGAGCAATATCGCTGCGCTCACCGCGCACGATCAGGTCAAGTTCGTGATCTGTTCGCGCGAGGATTTCGACTGGGCCAAGGGCATCCTCGAACAGCACCGGCTGCCGGCGATCTGCGAGGTGTTGTTCTCGCCCAGCCACGGGCAGGTCGCGCCGCGCGATCTGGCCGACTGGATTCTGGCCGAACGCCTGCCGGTACGGTTCCAGCTCCAGCTCCACAAAGTGTTGTGGAACGATGAGCCGGGTCGCTGAGGCTCAAACAAAAGGTTCTACCGAACACACCATGAAAAAAGCAGTCGTCCTCGTTTCCGGTGGCATGGATTCCGCCGTCGTTCTCGCCATCGCCCGCGAGCGCGGCTTCGACGCCCACGCCCTGAGCGTGCGCTACGGCCAGCGCCACACGTCGGAACTGGACGCCGCGTTGCGCGTCGCCGGCGTGCTCGGCGCGATCGAACACAAGACGGTGAACGTGGACCTGCGCAGCTTTGGCGGTTCCGCGCTGACCGCCGATATCGCGGTTCCCACCGATGCCGACGGCCACCAGATCGGCGGGGAAATCCCTTCGACCTACGTGCCTGCGCGCAACACCATCATGCTCTCGCTCGCCTTGGGCTGGGCCGAAGTGCTGGGCGCAACCGATCTGTTCTGCGGCGTCAACGCGGTGGACTATTCCGGCTATCCGGATTGCCGCCCCGAGTTCATTGCCGCGTTCGAAACCTTGGCCAACCTTGCCACCAAGGCCGGCGTCGAGGGCAGCCGCTTCCGCGTCCACGCGCCGCTGCTGTCGCTGTCGAAAGCCGACATCGTGCGCGAAGGGCTGCGCCTTGCGGTCGATTTTTCGCAAACGGTGAGCTGCTATCAGGCCGATGCCGAAGGTCGCGCCTGCGGCCACTGCGACGCCTGTCGCCTGCGCGCGCAGGGATTCGCGGACGCCGGCGTTTCCGATCCCACGCGCTACGCAGCGGGCGTCATCGGTTAAACTGCGCGCCCCGGCGCAACGCCGGGCACAGCTGCAACGGGTTGGTAGCTCAGTCGGCAGAGCATCGGACTTTTAATCCGCTGGTCGTGGGTTCGATTCCCACCCAACCCACCACTCAGGCCGCAGTCGGTCTCCGAATCGGACTCAACCCGCTGGTCCTGGGTTCGATTCCCAGCCAAGCCACCACCGCAGGTACTATCCGACAGTCGAGCTTGTTTGCCCGTGAGTGTCTTGAGGACAGGGGACAATGGCACTGCATCCAGATTTTCCGTCATCGCCGTACGTAATTCCGCATCCGGAGCAGCGTTGGTTTCCCGCCGACGAGGCCCTGCGCAGCATCGCCTACGAGAAGCTGCTGCCGCCGTTGGTTGCCAATATCCGGGAGGAAGTCGACGCCTGGCGCGAAACCGGCTATCCCGGCTCGTCAGCCACGTCACTGGCGCTTTTGCGCTGGTGGTTCCAGACCGAGCACATGGTCGAACAGGCCGACCGCAGCCTGTCCGAATTCCGGTACTACTTCGCCCAGCGCGAGGCCGTCGAGACCGTCATCTGGCTGCACGACGTTCGCAAGGCCCGCGACAAATTCGACCTGATGCGCTTCGATGCCTCCGGCGCGGTGTCGGCGGGCATGTTCCCGGAGGACTGGCCGCGCTATGTGTCCAAGATGGCGACCGGCACCGGCAAGACCAAGGTGCTGTCGCTGCTGATCGCTTGGAGCTATTTCCACAAGCTCTACGAACCCGATTCCACGCTTGCGCGCAACATGCTGTTGATCGCGCCCAACATCATCGTGCTCGACCGCCTGCGCGCCGACTTCGATGGCCTGAAGATCTTCTTCAACGATCCGGTGCTGCCCGACAACGGCTTCGACGGCCGCAACTGGCGCGACGACTTCCAGATCACACTGCACATTCAGGACGAGGTGCGCATCGTGCGCCCGGTCGGCAACCTGTTCCTGACCAACATCCATCGCGTCTATCTGGGCGATGTGAAGGAGCCGTCGCCGGACGATGACGACCTGCGCGATTACTTTCTCAGTCCGTTTGGCCCGAAGCCGGTCGGCAAGACCACCGACAGCCAGACCGATTTGGGCGAGATCGTGCGCGAGATCGACGAGCTGGCGGTCTTCAACGACGAGGCCCACCACGTTCACGACGAACGCATGGCGTGGTTCAAGTCGATCCAGGACATCCATCACCGGATGCTGCAGAAGGATGGCCGACTCTCGCTGCAGATCGATGTCACCGCCACGCCCAAGCACGACAACGGCGCGATCTTCGTCCAGACCGTCTCCGACTACCCGCTGGTCGAAGCGATCTTTCAGAACGTGGTCAAGCATCCGACGTTGCCAGACGAAGCCAGCATCGCGCGTTTGCAGGAACAACCGAGCGCCATTTTCGAAGAGCGCTACGTCGATTACCTCAATCTCGGCATCGAGGAGTGGCGCAAGAATTATACCGAGCACGAAACGACCGGCAAGAAGGCGGTGCTGTTCGTGATGGTGGACGACACCAAAAACTGCGACCAGGTGGGCGCCTACCTCGAACGTGCCGCGCCGGAACTGGAACGCAAGGTGCTGGTGATCCACACCAAACAAAACGGCGAGATTTCGGAAGCCGCCAGTGGCAAGAAGAAAGAAGAGCTGGAAGTCCTGCGCAATGCCTCCAACGCCATCGACGGCTGGGACAGCCGCTACCGCGCCATCGTCTCGGTGCTGATGCTGAAAGAAGGCTGGGACGTGCGCAACGTCACCACCATCGTCGGCCTGCGCGCCTACACGTCAAAGAGCAACATCCTGCCCGAGCAGACCCTCGGCCGCGGCCTGCGCCGCATGTATCCCTTTTTCTCGCCCGCAGCCGAGGCCGCGGGCGGCGGCAGCGATCAGCCCGAGTACGTGTCGGTGATGGGCACCCATGCGTTCATGGAGTTCGTCCAGACTATCCAGAGCGAAGGCGTGGAGTTCGAGCGCAAGCCGATGGGCAAGGGCGCCATCGGTCGCGAACAGTCGCTGGTGGTGGAAGTGGATGCCGAAAACCAAGACAAGGACCTCGATGCGCTGGACATCGCCATTCCAAAGCTCAGCCGCCGCTTCAACCGCGAGTACAAGGACTTGGCCGACCTCGATCCGTCCACGTTCGGCAACGCGCCGCTGCCGCTCAAGCCGTTCACGCCCGAGGAAACGCGGGAAATCGTGTTCAAGACCATGCTCGATGGCGAAATCCACCATACCATCCAGCTTGACGGGCTGGGACCGGCCGATCATCGCTCGGTTGTCGGCTTTTTTTCGCGGCAACTGCTGAAGGAACTCCGGCTGGTCGGTGGCTACGAGCTGCTGTATCCCAAGGTGCGCGACTTCCTGCGCAACCATCTGTTCGTCGCCGCCCCGGTCGACCTCGACGCTCCGGTGGTGCTGCGCAATCTGGCGGAACCGGAGGCGGGCAAACTCGTGTTCGACCGCTTCAAGGCCGCGATCAATGCGCTCACGGTCAAGGACGGCGGCAGTTCCCGGATCGAGGACACCATCCGCCTGCGCAACACCCGGCCGTTCCGCATGCAGAACCGCGAGTACCTGCCGGCGAAGAAGTCGATCTTCAACAAGATGGTGCCCGAGGCCACCGGCGGCGGCTTCGAGCTGCGCTTCGGCAAGTTCCTCGACGAAGCCCCGGACGTGGCGAGCTTCGCCAAGAACTACCTCGCGGTGGGCTTCAAGATCGACTACGTGCGCGCCAACGGCGATCTGAGCAACTACGTGCCGGATTTCCTGGTGAAAACGCCGGACGGAACAGTTTGGGTCGTCGAGACCAAGGGCCGCGAGGAACTTGACCTGCCGCAGAAGATGGCGCGCCTGCGCCAGTGGTGCGAGGAAGCCACCGCGGCCTTGAAGGACGCGGGTGGCCCCGCCTACCGCTTCGCCTATGTCGACCAGCGCGGCTTCGAGAGCCACCGGCCTGCCTCGTTTGCGGCGCTCATCGCCGGTTTCACCGAATACCAGACGTGAACGCGCTCGACCGGGCCGCACGCGTCGCGCGCACCCGCTGGCACCGCGACGGCGACCCTGCAGGTTGCCTTGCATATGGATACAAACGGGCCCTATATTAAACTCTGAGTTTCACATGAAAGGGAATTCAGGCCATATGCAAGGCAGCCTTCCATGAGCGCCCCGGATCCGCACACCCGTGACGGGTCGTTGCAGCACCGTGCCGGCCGTTATATCGCCCAGCCCACCGGCTACCGGGCGTTCCAGCCCTCGCCACTGCCGCCGCGGCCGCCCGTGCGGATCGAAGGCGAGCTGCAAACCCTGCTGTCGCAGGCGGATCGCGCATTGGGACGTCTGGATGGCTCGATCCAGACCCTCCCCAATCCGGACTTGTTCGTGTTCATGTACGTGCGCAAGGAAGCGGTGCTGTCCAGCCAGATCGAGGGCACGCAGAGCTCGCTGCAGGATGTGCTCGCCGCCGAGGCGCATGTGCTGGCACCGGATCGCCCGCGTGACGTTGTCGAGGTCATCAATTACGTCGCCGCCATGAACCACGGCCTGGCGCGGCTGAGCGAGCTGCCGGTCTCGGTCCGGCTGATTCGCGAAATTCACGAACGCCTGCTGCAAGGCGTGCGCGGCGCGCGGCTGACGCCCGGGGAACTGCGCCGCACGCAGAACTGGATCGGCCCGGCCGGCTGCAGCTTGAACGAAGCGACCTATGTGCCGCCGCCGCCGCACGAGGTGCCATCGGCGCTCGGCGCGCTGGAAACATTCCTGCACGCCGACAGCGAATTGCCGCAGTTGATCCAGATCGGCCTCGCGCATGCGCAATTCGAAACCATCCATCCCTTCCTGGACGGCAACGGCCGCGTCGGCCGCCTGCTGATCACCTTCCTGCTCTGCCAGCGGGACATCCTGGGCAAACCGGTGCTGTACCTGTCGCACTTCTTCAAGCGCCATCGCGCCGAATACTACGAGCGCCTGCAAGCGGTACGCGATCACGGCGACTGGGAAGGCTGGCTGGCCTTCTTCCTACGCGGCGTGGCCTTCGTCAGCCGCGAGGCCACCGACACCGCGCGGTGCATTCTCGCCCTGCGCGAGGATCACCGAGCGCGGGTGACGGAAGGTCTCGGGCGCGCTGCCGGCAATGGCCACAAGGTGCTGGAGAACCTCTACCAGCGCCCGATCATGGCGGTGGCCGACGTGCAAGCCCTGACCGCGACCACCTACACGGCCGCCAACAAACTGGTTGCACGGCTGGTGGAGCAGGGCATCCTGCGGGAAGCGACCGGCTACCGCCGCAACCGCGTGTTTCGATACCAGGCGTATATCGACCTGTTCGGTGAGCCGACCCACGAGAACCCGGCATGAGCAAACCCGCCAAGCCCGCCTACGAGCTGTCCGACGCCGAAAAGCGCGACCTCACCGAATTGATTCGCACCGGCAAGCCGCTGCCGGAGAAGTACCGCTTCCTGCTGTTCGAGGACAAGCGCGAGGTGGAGCTGGTGTGGAACGGCAAGAGCGCCGATGTCTGCACGGCGGTGCTGCCGTTTCAGACCCTGGAACATGTGGACGAACCGCGCGAGGAGACGCGCGCGCAAGCCGAACTGTTCGATGCGCGCGGCCGGCAGACCCAGGGCTGGACCAACAAGCTGATCTGGGGCGACAACAAGCTGATCTTGTCGTCGTTGAAGGCCGGTGCGCTGCGCCGCCAGATCGAGGATGCCGGTGGCCTGAAGCTGATCTACATCGACCCGCCGTTCGATGTCGGCGCGGATTTTTCGATGGATATCGAGATCGGCGGCGAGACCTTCCACAAGCAGCCGAATCTCTTGGAGCAGATTGCCTACCGCGATACCTGGGGGCGCGGGGCGGATAGTTTTATCAGCATGATCTATGAGCGGTTGATTTTGATGCGGGATTTGATGCATCCGGAAGGAAGCATCTATGTGCACATGGGTTGGGCAGTGTCCCACTACGTGCGTGGCCTGCTTGATGAAGTGTTCGGCAAGCAACGCGCCGTCAACGAAATCATCTGGAAGCGACAGACCGCACATAGCGACAGTGGCCAGGGTTCTGAGCATCTGGGCCGGCTACATGATGTGATTCTGCTTTACGCAAAGGGCGATCAGTATCCGTGGAATATGCAATACGGCTCCTACTCTGGCGAGTACCTGAAGACCCACTACAAGAAGATCGAGCCCGCGAGCGGACGACGCTATGAGCTGGACAACATCATTGGTCCGGGTGGTTCGGCCAAAGGCAACCCAAGTTACGAGTTTTTGGGAGTCACACGCTTTTGGCGCTACTCGCGCGAAACGATGGAACGGTTGTATCAGGAGGGCCGAATTGTCCAGCCGAGTGAAGGAGCTGTGCCGCGCTACAAGCGATATCTTGATGAGATGCCTGGTGTCCCAGTCCAAGATATTTGGGATGACTTGAACGCGGTGAACTCGCAAGCAAAAGAGGCGGTGAGCTATGCAACCCAAAAGCCGGAAGCTTTGCTTGAACGGATCATCAAGCTAAGCAGCAACGAAGGCGACCTCGTCGCCGATTTCTTCTGCGGCTCCGGCACCACCGCCGCCGTCGCCGAAAAGCTCGGCCGCAGGTGGATCGCCACCGATCTTGGCAAGTTCGGCATCCACACCACCCGCAAGCGCCTGATCGGCGTGCAGCGCGAGTTGAAAGCCGCCGACAAGCCCTTCCGCGCCTTCGAAGTGCTCAACCTCGGCCGCTACGAGCGCCAGGCCTACCTCAACGTCGGCGGGCGGCTGTCGCCCGAACAGCGCGAACAGGCGCTGCTCGCGAAGGAAGCTGAATTCCGCGAGCTGATCCTGCGCGCCTACAAGGGCGAGCCGCTGGCTAACGACGGCTTTTTCCACGGCAAGCACGGCGGCCGGCTGGTCGTGATAGGTCCGATCAACCTGCCGGTCGGGCGGTTGTTCGTCGAGGAGGTCATCACCGAGTGCCGCAAGCGCGGCGCCACCCGCGTCGATGTACTCGCGTTCGAGTTCGAGATGGGCCTGTTCCCGGCGGTGCTGGAGGAGGCCAAGGGCAAGGGCATCGACCTGACCCCCAAGTACATCCCGGCCGAGGTATTCGACAAGCGCGCGGTGGACAAGGGGCAAGTGGTCTTCCACGACATTTCCTTCGTCGAGGCCACCCCGCGCTACGCCAAGGGCAGGTCGGCGAAAGACAAGTTGCGCGTCGCCATCGAACTCACCGATTTTTCCGTCTACTACACCCAGGGTGCGGCCGAGGCGGCGATTGCCGCGCTCAAGGATGGCAAGAGCGCGGTGATCTGCGATGCCGGACAACTGCTCAAGATCAGCAAGAACAAGGACGGCGCGGTCAAGCGTGATGTGCTGACCAAACACTGGACCGACTGGGTGGATTACTGGGCGGTGGACTTCGATTACCAGAACCGCAAGGAAATCATCAAGGTGCCCACCCATCTGGCGCACGGCGAGGTGGCGGTGCTGCCCGGCTTCGAACACGGCCAGCAGGACATGCCACTGGAGTTCGAGGAACGCTGGACCGGCGGTTACATCTTCGAGAACGAATGGCAGAGCTTTCGCACCCGCAAGAACCGCGAACTCGAATTGACCACCGCCGAGCACAGCTACGACCGGCCGGGGCGTTACATCGTGGCGGTCAAGGTGGTGGACATCTTCGGCAACGACAGCATGACGCTGGTACCGGTCAACGTGGGTTGAGCCGGACGCCCGCGCCCGCGGCTGATCGCGTTCAAGCGCTGGAGCGAAGCACCGCCAACACCGCTTCGCCGTAGCGCTCCAGTTTGCCGACGCCGACGCCGCCGATGGCGGCCAGTGCGTCCAGGTCGCGGGGCTGTTCCAGCGCGATGCCGCGCAGGGTGGCATCGTGGAAGATCACGTAGGCGGGGACGTTCTGCGTTTTCGCGGTGTCGCTGCGCCACTGGCGCAGGGCGTCGAAGCGGGCGCTGGCTTCGGGGGGCAGTTCGGCGGTGGGCGTGAGGCCGGCGCTGCGGCTGCGTTCGCGTTCGCGTTTGGGCTTGGCGGCGTCGAGGCGTAGGTGCAGGGATTGCTCGCCGCGCAGCAGCGCGCTGGCGCTGGCGGTCAGGCGCAGCGCGCCGAAGCGCGCGACGTCGGCGTCCAGATGGCCGGCCGCGACCAGCTGTCGGAACACCCCGCGCCAGCGCTTGGCGTCTAGTTCGGCGCCGATGCCGAAGGTGCTCAGGGACTGGTGGCCGAATTGGCGAACCTTGGCGGTATCGGCGCCGCGCAGCACGTCGATCAGGTGCGCGGCGCCGAAGCGCTGGCCGGTGCGGTAGGCGCAGGACAGCGCCTTGCGCGCGGCCTCGGTGGCGTCCCAGGTCTGCGGCGGCTGCAGGCAGTTGTCGCAGTGGCCGCAGGTGCCGGGATGGGCTTCGCCGAACCACGCCAGCAGGCTTTGGCGGCGGCAGGCGGTGGATTCGCAATAGCCGATCAGGGCGTCGAGCTTGGCGTGCTCCAGCCGCTTGCGCTCCTCGCCGGCTTCGCCTTCGGCGATCATCCGGCGCAGCAGCACCGCGTCGCCCAGGCCATAGGCCAGCCATGCTTCGGCCGGGTCGCCGTCGCGGCCGGCGCGCCCGGTTTCCTGGTAATAGCCTTCAATCGACTTGGGCAGGTCGAGGTGGGCGACGAAGCGCACGTCGGGCTTGTCGATGCCCATGCCAAAGGCAATCGTCGCGACCATCACCACGCCATCCTCGCGCAGGAAGCGGCGCTGGTGCTGGGCGCGCACGCCGGCGCTCAATCCGGCGTGGTAGGGCAGCGCATGAAAACCGCGTTCGACCAGCAACTGGGCGACCGCCTCCACCTTGCGCCGCGACAGGCAATAGACGATCCCGGCCTGGCCGCGATGGCCTACGAGAAAGTCCAGCAGCTGGCGGCGTCCGTTGTCCTTGGCAACGACGTTGTAGCGGATGTTGGGGCGGTCGAACGAGCTGATGAACTGGCGGGCGTCGCCCAGCGCCAGGCGTTCGACGATCTCGCTGCGGGTCGGCGCGTCGGCGGTGGCGGTCAGCGCGATCCGCGGCACCTGCGGCCAGCGTTCGTGCAGCAGGCTGAGTTGGCGGTATTCCGGGCGGAAATCGTGGCCCCACTGCGAGACGCAGTGGGCTTCGTCGATCGCGAACAGGGCGATCTTTGCTTGCTCCAGCAGTGCCAGGAAGCGCGGCGTCAGCAGGCGTTCCGGCGCCACGTAGAGCAGGTCGAACGCGCCGGCGACAAGCTCGTGCTCCACCTGCGCGCTGCCGGCGGCATCGAGGCTGGAGTTGAGGAAGGCGGCGCGCACGCCGAGCTGGCGCAGCGCTTCGACCTGATCCTGCATCAGCGCGATCAGCGGCGAGATGACGATGGCGGTACCCGCGCGCAGCAGCGCCGGAAGCTGGTAGCACAGCGACTTGCCGCCGCCGGTGGGCATCAGCACCAGCGCGTCGCCGCCGGTCGTCACGTGTTCGACGATGGCGCCCTGTTCGCCACGGAAGCTGGCATAGCCGAAGGTGCGGCGAAGCTGGGCGAGGGCGGGGGATTCCATTCGATCAGGAACGCGGGTCGGCGCAGTGTGCCGCTGCACGCCAATGACGCAGCGGAATTGCCGTGCTGCGGTTCACTTCGCCGGCAGGTACGGCATCGCCAGCGCGGCGCCGGTTTGTTCGGTGGAACGCGCGGCATAGCGATTGGCGAACCGAACCTGTTCGATGAAGGCCCGATCCGGGTGTTGCGACAGCGCGGCCACCAGGGCACCGCTGAAAGCGTCGCCGGCACCCGTGGTGTCCACCACCTTCACCGCCTCGGCGGGGATGCGGTAGAAGGCGTGGAGATCGCCGCGCAGATCATCCTCCGGGTGCGAAACGAAACAACCGCTGCCGCCAAGGGTGACGATGACGGTGCCGATCGGCAGCAGGTCGCGGCAGAGTGCGTGCAGGGTGTGCTGGTCGATGCCGTCGACGGTGTCGGGTTCGAGCCGGGCACCGACGACGCGAGCCAGCAGGGTGGCGAATTCGGTTTCGTTGGGCGTGAGCAGGTCGACCTGGTCGAGCAGTGCCCAGTCCAGCGTGCCGTTGGCCGGGCCCGGATTGAGCACGGTCGTCGCCGCGTTCGCACGCGCCAGCGTCAGCGCCTGCGCCACCGCTGCCGGCGGCGATTCGAGCTGGCACAGGGCGATGTCGTCGGCGCCGATGCCTTGCAGTGCATCGGCCACGAAATCGACGGTGAGGCTGGCGTTGGCGCCGGCGCCGACGGCGATGCTGTTGCGGCCCGACGCATCGACGAAAATGCCCGCGGCCCCGCTGGGCAAGTCGGAAGTTGCTTGGCGCAGGTCGATGCCGTCGCTGGCGCAAATCTTGCGCGCGAGCTCGGCAACGGCGTCGTCGCCCAGCGCGCAGGTGAAACGCACGTCGGCCCCGGAGCGGCGGGCGGCAATGGCCTGATTGAAGCCCTTGCCGCCAGGCGAGCTGGCGTAGCGTCCGTTCAGCGTGGCGCCCGGCGCGGGCAACGCGGACACGTGCCAGACGTGGTCGACGTTGAACGAACCGATGACGAAAACGCGTGGCATGGGTCAGGGATTCTCGAGATCAAGCGCGCCGTGAACCGGAACCGTCGCGCCACGATCGTGACGGTGCTTGAACAGGGGCACGAACGCGATCGCCATCGCCAGAGAATACAACGCGAAGGTGGTCCAGATGCCGTGCCAGTCCTTGGCGCCGTCGGCATCGGTGAAGAAGCGGTCGATCATCCAACCGCTGACCGCGCTGCCGAAGATCGCGCCGATGCCGTTGGTCATCAGCATGAACAGGCCCTGCGCGCTGGCGCGGATCTTGGGGTCGGCCTGCTGTTCGACGAACAGGCTGCCGGAAATGTTGAAGAAATCAAACGCCATCCCGTAGACGATGCAGGACAGCACGATCATCCACAGACCCGGGCCCGGATCGCCGTAGGCGAACAGGCCGAAGCGCAGGAACCAGGCCAGCATGCTGATCGTCATCACGATCTTGATGCCGAAGCGCTTGAGGAAAAACGGGATGGTGAGGATGAACAGGGTTTCGCTGATCTGCGAGATCGACATGATGATCGCGGGATACTTAACCGTCAGCGTGCCCTTGTAGGCATCGACGTTGGCGAAGTCGTGCAGGAAGGTGTCTCCGTAAGCGTTGGTCAACTGCAGCGCCGCGCCCAGCAGCATCGCGAACACGAAGAACACCGCCATGTTGCGGTCCTTGAACAGCCGGAACGAGGTCAGTCCCAGCACGTCCACCAGACTGCGGCTGCCAGCGCTTTTGCCGAGTGCGGGTGGGCAGGGCGGCAGGGTAAAGGCGTACAGTCCCAGCACCAGCGACGCCGCCGAAGCGATGTAGAACTGGCCGGGCGAGGTTTCCAGCTTGAGCAGGCTGGTGGCCCATAGCGCGGCGATGAAGCCGACCGTGCCCCAGACCCGGATCGGCGGGAAATCGCGCACCACGTCCAGGCCGTCGCGCTTGAGCGCGTTGTAGGCCACCGCGATCGCCAGCGAGATCGTCGGCATGTAGAAAATCATGGTGGCCAGCATCACCCAGAACATGGTGTGCGGGTCGTTCACTTGCGGCACGAAGAACAGCATGACCGCGCCGGCCAGATGCAGCAGGCCGTAGAGCTTCTGCGCGCTGATCCACTTGTCGGCGACCACGCCCATCAGCGCCGGCATGAACAGCGCGCTGATGCCCATGGTCGAAAAGATCGCGCCGAAGCTCGTTCCCGACCACTGTTTGTACTGGAACCAGTAAGCGCCGATGGTGATCAGCCACGCCCCCCAGATGAAGAACTGCAGGAAGTTCATCAGGACGAGGCGCAGTTTCAGATTCACGTGAACTCCAGCGGTGCGCCTGTGGCGGCGTGGTCAATGGCGCAGGTTAGTCATCGCCGTTGGCGGCGGCAAGCGGATTGCGTTGCAAGCGTGATTCGGCGGCTAGCGGGCCGCTGGCTCAATTCTCCCGCGCCACCACGCGATTGCGTCCGGTGAGCTTGGCCTGGCGCAGGCGCAGGTCGGCGCGGCGCAGCAGTTGCGCCAGTTCGCCGCCGTCCTGCGGCCAGCCGGAAATCCCGGCGCTGAAGGTCATCCGGATCGGCGTTTCCCCGGGGCTGTCCACGAAGGGCTTGGCGGCGACGCTGCGGCGCAGGGTTTCCAGCCGCTCCCAGGCGCGGCCGGTCGGCACCTGCATCACCAGCGCGAATTCCTCGCCGCCAAGGCGCACCAGCCAGTCCTTGTCTTCGAGACCGGCGCGCAGGACGTCGACCACGTGTCGCAGCGCGCTGTCGCCGGCGCTGTGGCCGAGTTCGTCGTTGATCCGTCGAAAATAGTCGAGGTCGATCAAACAGACCGACAGCGACAGGCCCGCTTCACCGGCAGCGTCGGCCAGTGCCGGAAAGCGGTAGGAGAGCAGGGTGCGGTTGGGCAGGCCGGTCAGCCCGTCGGTGCCGGACAGTTCGACCAGACGCTGCATGCGGTACACCACCACTGCCATGACCATGGTGGTGATGGCGATCAGCAGCAGCCGCTGAATGATGTTGGAGATCCGGACGGTGCCGTAGTCGGCGGAAGCCAGTTGTTCCGGCGTTTGCGCCAGGTTGATCAGGATCACCGCGAGCGCGCCGTATTGAAGGATGGCCAACGCGCCCGCGTACACGGTCAGGCGGCCCTCGTTGCGCAGTGCGGTCATGGCGATGGCGATCAGATAGAACGCCCACACCACCATGCTGTTCAGGCTGCCGGCGAAGGTTCCGCGAGCGAGCAGCGCCAGCACCAGCGTGGTCAGGGTGATGTCGTAACTGGTCGTCAGCCACGGCAGCCAGCGAAAGCGTCGCTTCTGCCGTGCCAGCATCAGCAGCAGCTGGGCAGCCAGCACCGTCAGGATCACCCCGAACACGCCAGCGATCCCCTCGGCCGGCGTGTATTCGTCGGCGGCAATGCTGGCCAGCGGAAGCAACAGCAGCGCCAGCGACAGGCCGGCGCGCAGTTTGGCAACCAGCAGTTCGCCGCCGGCGCCCACTTCGAGCATCAATGCGTCCGGCGGCGTGCGCAGGCGCCTCCAGAAATCCCGCAAGTCGGATCCAATGCCGTCCACGTGTCCCCCCGTCACTCCAGCAGCATAGGCTGCGGTGAAGATCGACTCAAATGGACTTCAGGTTCGCGCTGGATCAACGCTTGTATGTGTGCTCCACGAGCGCACCAGCGCCGGCGCGCGGCGGCGCCGATCTGTTTTCATCCTCGGATGCCGTTGAAGGCTACCCACAGTCCCAGCGCGAGGAAGAGGCAGGCTGCGGTGACGTTGGCGGCGCGCAGCGGCAAGCGCTCGGCGAACCGGTTGCCCAGTGCGACCACCGGGCCGTTGGCGAGCAGCATGCCGATCGTGGTGCCGGCGACCACCTGCCACAGCGGGTGGTAGTTCGCCGCCAGCAGCACGGTGGCGATCTGGGTCTTGTCGCCCATTTCGGCTAGGAAGAACGCGATGACGGTGGCGATAAAAGCACCGCGCGCGGGCAGTTTCTCGTTTTCGTCGAGCTGGTCGGGAATCAGTGTCCACAGGGCGATGCCGATGAAGCTTGCGGCGACGATCCAGCGCAGCGTCTGCGGCGTCATCCAGCTTGCCGCCAGCGCTCCGGCAGCGCCGGCCAGTGCATGGTTGAGCAGGGTCGAAGCGAGAATGCCGGCCACGATCGGCCAGGGCCGGCGGAAACGTGCCGACAACAGCAATGCCAGCAGCTGGGTCTTGTCGCCGATTTCCGCCAGCGCCACGGTGCCGGTGGAAACGAAGAATGCGTCGAACATTGAAGAACCCGGGCCGGGCGCATTCGCGGATGACGCGAAGGCAAACGCCGCGTCGCCCGGCCGGGTGCGCGTCGTCTGCCTTCGGTCTTGCCCGCAACGCAATTCGTGGAACCGGTCCAGAATCGCGGTGTCGCGCGCCATGGCCAGTGGGCCAAGCATGTTGACGCGCGGGTCGCGGCGCTGCGGCTGCGACGGGCTACTCCCCGGAGGAGGCGCGCATTGTACCCGAGGCGACTCGGCTTATACTTCGTCGATCCACCGGAGACCCCCGATGATTCCCTTTCTCACACTCATCCTGCTGCTGGCCGGCGTCATCCTGCTGTTCAAGACCGTGCGCATGGTGCCGCAGGGCTACGAATGGACGGTCGAGCGCTTCGGCCGCTACACCCACACCATGAGTCCGGGCCTGCACTTTCTGATGCCGGTGATGTACGGCGTCGGCCGCAAGATCAACATGATGGAACAGGTGATGGACGTGCCCAGCCAGGACGTCATCACCAAAGACAACGCTGTGGTCAAGGTCGACGGCGTGGTCTACTTCCAGGTGCTGGACGCGGCCAAGGCGGCGTATGAAGTCGCCCAGCTTGAGGTCGCCATCCTCAACCTGGTGATGACCAATATCCGCACCGCGATCGGTTCGATGGACCTCGACGAATCGCTGTCCAAGCGCGACGAGATCAACACCAAGGTGCTGCACGCGGTCGATGAAGCCACCCATCCCTGGGGCATCAAGGTCAACCGCATCGAATTGAAGGACATCCAGCCGCCGCGCGACCTCGTCGATTCGATGGCGCGGCAGATGAAGGCCGAGCGCGAAAAGCGCGCCAACATCCTCGAAGCCGAAGGCTTCCGCCAGGCCGCGATCCTCAAGGCCGAGGGCGAGAAGCAGTCGGTGATCCTGGAGGCCGAGGGCAGCAAGGAGGCCGCATTCCGTGCCGCCGAAGCGCGCGAGCGTTTGGCCGAAGCCGAGGCCAAGGCCACCCAACTGGTGTCCGACGCGATCGCCGGCGGCAACGTGCAGGCGATCAACTACTTCGTCGCGCAGAAATACATCGAGGCGTTCAAGGCGCTGGCCGAAGCGCCGAACCAGAAGTTCGTGATGATGCCGATGGAGTCGTCCGGCATCATCGGCTCGATCGGCGGGATTGCCGAACTGGCCAAGGAAGCGATGGAGCGGCAGGCGGTGCGGCCGCCGGCGCTCAAGCAGGGGAACTGATCCATGCGCTGGGACGTGTTTTCCTGGGCGGCGGTGGCGCTGCTGTTGTTCGCGGCCGAGGCGATGGCGCCCGGTGCGTTCATGCTGTGGCTCGGATTCGCGGCGGCGGTGGTGTTTCTTGTCGTCCTGCTGGCTCCGGGCGTCCCGCTGCTGGTGCAGGCTGGCCTGTTCGTGGCCCTGAGCTTCCTGTCGATCCAGGCCTACCAACGCTGGTTTCGCAAGCGTGAGCGCCCGAGCGACCAGCCCGCGCTGAACCGGCGCACGGCGGCGCTGATCGGGCGCGTGGTGCCGCTGCAGAGCGCGATCGTCGAGGGCCGCGGCCGGGTGCAGATCGCCGATGCCTACTGGGATGTCACCGGCCCCGAATTGCCCGCAGGAACCTCGGTGCGGATCGTCGGCGGCGACGCCATGACGCTGCAGGTCGAACCGGTTTGAGCCCTGCGGGAGCGCGGCACCGTAAAATACCCGGCTACCACGCCATCGGATCCGCCATGACCCAGCACACCGCCCTCAATCCGATCCACCGCGCGCTCGGCGCCAAGATGGTCGACTTCGGCGGCTGGGACATGCCGATCCACTACGGCTCGCAGATCGACGAGCACCATCAGGTGCGCCGCGATGCCGGGATGTTCGACGTCAGCCACATGACCGTGGTCGATCTGGCCGGCCCGCGCGCGCGCGCTTTCCTGCGTCATCTGCTGGCCAATTCCATCGACAAGCTGCAAAAGCCCGGCAAGGCGCTGTATTCGTGCATGCTTGATCCGCACGGCGGCGTGATCGACGACCTGATCGTCTATTTCATGACCGAATCCTGGTTCCGTCTCGTGGTCAATGCGGCAACCCACGACAAGGATCTGGCGTGGCTGAACGCGCAGGCGCGCGCCTTCGATGTCCACGTGCGCGAGCGCCCGGAGCTGGGGATCGTCGCGGTGCAGGGGCCGAACGCGCGCGAGCGCGTGGCCGGGCTGCTGGCGGAAGGCGAACGCGAACCGATCATGAAGCTGGCGCGGTTTTCCGCAAGGCAGTCGAAATCGGCGGCTGGGGCCGAGCTGTTCGTCGCCCGCACCGGCTACACCGGTGAGGACGGTTTTGAAATCGTGATTCCGGAAGCCGACATCACCGCGTTCTGGAACGCATTGCTGGAGGTCGGCGTGAAGCCGGCCGGCCTCGGCGCGCGCGACACCCTGCGGCTGGAGGCCGGCATGAATCTGTACGGCCAGGACATGGACGAAACGGTTTCGCCGCTGGAAGCCGCGCTTGGTTGGACCGTCGCCCTCGACGAAGGTCGCGACTTCATCGGCCGCGCTGCGCTTGAAGCGCAGAAGGCGGCCGGCGTGCCGCGCCGGATGATCGGTCTGGTGATGGACGAGAAGGGCGTCTTGCGTCACGGCCAGAAGGTGCTGACCGCTATCGGTTCGGGTGAAATCCTCTCGGGCACGTTCTCGCCCACGATTGGCAAGGCGATCGCGTTCGCGCGCGTGCCCACAGGCGAGCCGGGCGCGGTGCGGGTGGATATTCGCGGCCGCGAGGTGCCGGTGCGCGTGGTCAAATTCCCGTTCGTTCGCGAGAATGTGGTGCAGCCCGGCATCTGAAAGTTCCGCTAGACTTCCCACCCATATCCCCCAGGCAGCGTTCGACAGGAGCACGTCCCATGAGCGAGATCCCCGGCGACCTCAAATTCCACAAGTCTCACGAGTGGGTGCGCGTGGAAGACAGCGGCAAGGCCACGATCGGCATTTCCGACCATGCCCAGGGCCTGCTTGGCGATCTGGTGTACGTGGAGCTGCCCGCCGTTGGCGATCGCATCGAAGCCGGCGCTGCCTGTGCGGTGGTCGAATCGGTGAAGGCGGCGTCCGACGTCTATGCGCCGGTCAGCGGCAAGGTGGTCGAGGTCAACGCGGCGCTGGCCGACAAGCCCGAGACCATCAACGAAGACGCTTACGGCGACGGCTGGATGTTCGTGGTCGAACTCGAGGATGCCGATCAGCTCAACGATTTGCTTGATCCCGATGGGTACGAAGAACTGCTTGAAGAAGACGAGCACTGAAGCGACGTTCCATCGTTGCCGATGAACCCGCGACGGCAGCGTCGCGGGTTTTTGTTTTTGTGCATCCGAAGTTGAAACGTGGTGCGCGAAGCGTCCGAAGTTCGCGCAATGTTCGCGCAAAGTTGCTTGTGCAGCGCGAGATTGCGCGTCTCGATCGGAGTTCGCGTTCGCATGTCGATGCTGTCGTTGCACGCTGCGGCCGCAGCGATGCGATCATTCGCATCGTGCAGCGAAAGAATTGCATCCATCTGATGAAAGCCGCGCCAACGCTTGCGTGCAGCTCTGCACGTGGTTGCACTCGCGCGCGGCGCATGTGCCATACGCGCATGCGCAAGCTGACGAATGCGCGCGTTTCGTTCCTGCAGCGCCGATGCGCAAAAAAAATCTTTTCGCAAAGTTGTTGACACGTGAAATCACGGTGATTAGGTTTCGTCCAGCAGACGATCACTGCGGATAAGAGTGGACAGACACGACGCGACGGCAATCGACAACAAACGCGCCAACACCTGCAGCATCGCAAGGTGGGCGCCGCTCGACCGTCACTCGAAAAAATGTCGCTCCGAAACTCCGAAGTGGAATGCGCCACAACCTGCAGCCGCCGCGGCGCAGGTTTTTTCATGGGCGCGGTGTTGGGGGTTTTCCGGTCGCGCATGCGCGCCGGTGCAGCATCCGTTCCGGCGCGTTGCGCGCCGGCGGTCGATCGCGGGTCCGATACCCGCGGTGTCATTCGCTACTGGGCGTTACCGATTTTCCCAATGACGAGGAGCCATACCATGGCCGTTAAGAAAGCTGCTGCAAAGAAACCCGCCGCCAAGAAGCCGGCGGCGAAGAAAGCCGCTGCCAAGAAACCGGCGGCGAAGAAAGCTGCCGCCAAGAAGCCGGCGGCGAAGAAAGCTGTTGCCAAGAAGCCGGCGGCGAAGAAGGCCGTTGCCAAGAAGCCGGCGGCGAAGAAGGCCGCTGCCAAGAAGCCGGCAGCGAAGAAGGCCGCTGCCAAGAAGCCGGCGGCGAAGAAGGCCGTTGCCAAGAAGCCGGCGGCGAAGAAGGCTGCTGCCAAGAAGCCGGCGGCGAAGAAGGCTGCTGCCAAGAAGCCGGCTGCCAGAAAGCCCGCTGCCAGGAAGCCTGCTGCGAAAAAGCCGATGCCGGCGTCTGCTCCGGTCTCGTCGCTGTAAGTACTTACGACCGGATCCGGCATGCCCGGATCCGGCGTCTGCAACACCCTGACAGACCCTTCCCGTTGCCCAGGCGGGAGGGGCTTCTTTTTATCGGTGCTTTCGTATCCGGCCGCTGCCGCAGTGCGCGCTGCCTCAGGGCGGTGAAGCCTTGGCGGAGGTTGCGTCGGCGCCGGCTGGCGGAGTGGTGCGCCGGGTGTACAGCAAGCCCGAAGGCAGGCCGAACGACGGATCGTCCAGCCACTGGCCGCCTGCGATGCCGAAGGCATCATCGAGGATGGTCGGCAACAGGCCGCTGGGCATGGCGCTTTCCGAGTTCCACAGGATCACCACGCCCATGTCCTTATCCGGGAGCAGGGCGATCACGCCGCGATAGCCCTGCACGGCGCCGCCGTGGAACACGACGTCGTGTCCGGCATAGTTGTAATCGCGCCAGCCCAATGCGTAGCTCGCCGAATTCAGTCGCGATCGACGCCACGATGCGACCTGGGTTTCGCCGGGCGTGGAGATCAGCGGGGCGTGCAAGGAGGCTAGCAATGGCGCAGGCAGGACGTCTGAGCGGTGTCCGGTTTGTGCCAGCAGCCATTGCGCCATGTCGCTGATGCTGGCGTTGACGCCGGCGGCGGGGGTGAGCCGGTAGTAGGTCGGCTTGGGCGTCAGCGACGTCCAGCCGCTCCCGCTGCGGACGTGCGGATGCGCCCAGCGCGCGCTGGCGAGGATGCCTTCCAGCCCGGTGCTGGCGTCGTTCATGCCCAGCGGCTTGAAGACGCGGCTGGCCAGGGCTTCGCCGTAGAAATGCCCGGTGGTCGCGAACACGATGTCGCCGATCAGGCTGAACGCCACGTTCTGGTAGGCATAGCAGTTGCCTGGCGTGCAATCCATCGGCGCGTCAGCCATTTTGGCAACCAGCGCGTGGTAGTCCGCATTGCGCTCGATGTCGCGATCGAATGCATTGCGGGTCAGCCCGGTGCGATGGCTGAGGATGTCGGCCACGGTCAGCTGCTCGGCGGCGCCGGGCGTGGACATCCGGAAGCTGGGCGCGAAGTCGGTGATGTGGCTGTCCCAGCGCAGTGCGCCGTCGTTCACCAGCAGCCCGGTCACCGCAGCCGCGAACGCCTTGGACAGGGAGGCGAGACGAAACACGGTGTGCGCGTCCACCGGTTGCGGATTGCTGACATCGGTGATGCCATAGCCGCGCGCGCTCACGACCTTGCCGCCCTGCACGATCGCCATGGCCATGCCGGGAACCTTGCCGTCGGCCGTCATTGCCGCGGCGATGGCTTCGTAGGCGGGGATGTCGAGTAGTGTCGGGGTGCCGGCAGTTGGCGCAGCGGCTGGCCGCATGGCAAGGGTTCTGCCGTTCCACTGCGGTGAAGATTGCGCCGAGGAACCCAGCGCCACGGGCAATAGACCGGCGACCAGACCGATGCGCCAGACGTGCCGAAAGATGCGATCTTTCATCGGTTCCGCCTTCAGGTATGCTGCGACGACGGTTCGATTCTAGCGCGGTTTCCCGGCACGGAACCGGCGCGCGCATTCATGATTCCCGCACTTCGAGGGTGATGCCATGTTCACTGGAATGGTTGTTTTATTCGCGATCATTGGCGGCATCGTGCTGTGGATGGTCGGGATCTACAACGGTCTGATCGTCGCCCGCAATGCGTTCAAGAACGCGTTCGCGCAAATTGACGTGCAGCTGCAGCGGCGTTTCGACCTGATCCCGAATCTGGTCGAAGTCGCCAAGAAATACATGGCCCACGAGCGCGAGACGCTGGAGGCAGTGGTCGCGGCGCGCTCGGCCGCGCAGAGCGGATTGGCGGCTGCCAAGGCCAACCCCGGCGATCCCGAAGCGATGGCCGGTCTGGCCGCGACCCAGGGCCAGCTCAATGGAGTGCTGGGACGGTTGATGATGGTGGCCGAAGCCTACCCGGATCTGAAGGCAAACCAGAACATGATGCAGCTCACCGAAGAGCTGACCAGCACCGAGAACAAGGTCGCCTTCGCGCGGCAAGCATTCAACGATTCGGTCATGAGCTACAACAACAAGCGCGAAGTGTTCCCGAGCAGCTTTGTTGCCGGCATGTTCGGCTTTCAGCCGGCGGCGCTGCTGGAAATCCCCGCCGAGAAGCAGGAGCAGGTTCGGGCTGCGCCGAAGGTGGAGTTTTAGTCAGAGGCCGGAGGCCGGGAAGAGCAGTTGCGAGCCTGGATGTTCGTCATTTGTCCTTTTGCATCCTGCGCGCAGGTTTCATGGCGTGACGCCACACCATTACCCTGACCTTCGACCCTGCGCAACGACATGAACTTCTTCGAACAACAGGCACGGGCGCGCAAGAGTTCGGCGCGACTGGTCTTGCTGTTTGCCTTGGCAGTCGCCGCGATCGTGGCGGCGGTCGACGCGGTCGTGTTTCTGTTTCTGCCGCAGCCGGCCGTGCTGGTGTTGGCCAGCCTGCTGGTGTTGCTGGTGATCGGCGCGGGCTCGGCTTGGCGGATCAGCAGTCTGGGCGGTGGCGGCAGGGTGGTGGCCGAGCAGATGGGCGCCACCGAGGTGCCCCTCGACGTCCGCGACCCGTCGCTGCGGCGGCTGCGCAACGTGGTCGAGGAGATTGCCATTGCTTCGGCGCTGCCGGTGCCGCGCCTGTACGTGCTGGAAGATGAGGCTGGCATCAACGCCTTCGCCGCCGGCTTCACGCCGGCCGACGCCGCGGTGGCGGTGACGCGCGGCGCGTTGGACCGACTCAATCGCGATGAACTGCAGGGCGTGATCGCGCACGAGTTCAGCCACATCCTCAACGGCGACATGCGGCTGAACCTGCGCATGATCGGGGTGCTGTTCGGAATCCTGATGGTGGGCCTGGTCGCCCGCAAGGTTCTCGAATTCGGCCGCTTCCGCGGGTCGGGAGCATTGCTCTTCCTGCTGGTGACGCTGACCATGATGCTGGTCGGCTATCTCGGGCTGTTCTTCGCCCGGATGATCAAGGCCGGCATCAGCCGTTCGCGCGAGCGGCTGGCCGACGCCAGCGCGGTGCAATTCACCCGCCAGACTGCGGGGCTGGCCGGCGCGCTGAAGAAAATCGCCGGCGTGGCCGAAGGCTCGCGTTTCGACCAGCGCAGCAAAGCCGAAGAAGTCAGTCACATGCTGTTCGGGGAAGGACTCGGGTTCGGCGGACTGTTTGCCACCCACCCCCCGCTGCTGGAACGGATCCGTGCGCTTGAACCGAATTTCAGCACCGATGCCTTGGACGAACTGAAAGCGCGCTGGACGCTGACGCCGCCGAATGGCTTGAGCGAGGACGTGCAGTTCGGGCTGGTTGTCGAAGGCGAGGCGGTGACGCTGCGGACGGGCGTGGGTCCGCCGCCGTTGCCGGCGATGGTTCGAGCGGCTGCCGGCCCGCCGCCGCTGCCCGGATCCGGGGCGCAGCTGTGTCTTGCCGGCGCTGACGTGGCCGCCAAGGTCGCCGCCAAGGTCGCCACCCCGGACGACGACGACCATCGCCGTGCCGCTGCGATCGTGGCGGCGATGCCCGAGTCTCTGCGTGCGCTTGCGTGTGACCGCGAGACGGTGATCGCGCTGCTGCTGGCGCTGCTGCTCGATGACGATGCGCAAGTGCGGGCACGTCAATTGGCCGAGGTGGACATGCGACTGGGCCAGCGGTTCGTCGAACAGGCTGGGGCGCTACGCGACCAGCAGTTGCAGGATCTGCATCCCATGCTGCGCCTGCCTTTGGCCGCGTTGGCTTTCCCCGCGCTGCGGCTGCGCCCGCGCCCGCAGCTCGATGCCTTCCTCGCTGCCGTGCAGGCACTGACCGACGCCGACGAGCAACAGTCGCTGTTCGAATATTGCCTCGGCAAGCTGCTGACCGTGCAGGTGCGCGAAGCGCTCGACCCGGGGCGCTACGCCCAGTTCGGGCGCAGGAAGCCGGGCGCGGTGCGACAGGAATTCGCCACCTTGCTGGCGGTGGTCGCCCGCTGTGGCAACGAGGACGATGCCGCCGCCAGACGTGCCTACTTGGCCGGCATGCAGAGGGTGCTGCCGCGCGACGTCCTGCCGTACGCGCCGCCGGCGCGCGGGGCCACGGCGCTGGAGTCGGTTTGGGGTCCGCTGGACGCCCTCGACCCGTTGGCCAAGCAGGTCATGGTCGAAGCGATTACCGAGGCGATCAGCAGCGACGGCAACGTGACTGTGGCCGAAGCCGAACTGCTGCGCACCATCTGCGGCGTCCTGCACTGCCCGCTGCCGGTGATGCTGGAGGAGTAGGCGCGGCAATTGCTTTGATACCGCACCTTCGCGTTGGCTCGCTCAGCAATCCGTAGTGCGCTCAGCAATCCGAAGTGCGCTCAGTTTCCTTTGAATCAGGTGTCGACCGATAGCGGGCGCATCTCTACATCCATGGTGACTTCGCTATGCACTTGACATCATGAAATGTGCATCATAACGCGGTACTTGAATCTGTTTCGGGGTCGAAACTTTGAGCGATCTGCTTTCTGCGATGGATGTTGCCGTCCGGCTCCAATGTTCGGAGCAATACGCGCGCAAATTGATGCGTGAAGGCCGCATTGCGGCAGAGCGCGTGGGCGCGGCTTGGGCGGTGCGGGAATCTGCACTGGAGGCCTACCAAAGCGAGCAGCTCGCGCCCATGCAGACGGTGGTTGATCACCCGGTGCTGCGCAAGCAACGCGAAGGTGTTGTTGCGCTGAGTTTCTTCAGCGGCGCGATGGGATTGGATCTTGGGTTGGAGCGAGCTGGCATTGCGCCGGTGCTGGCCTGCGAGTTTGAAAAGGCCTGCCGCGCCACCATCCAAGACAACCGCCCTGAAATCGCGTTGCTTGGCGACATCAATGCCTATGATGCCGCGCAGGTGCGTGAGGCGGCGGGCTTGGGCAAACGACAGTCGATCGACCTGATCGCGGGTGGGCCGCCGTGCCAAGCGTTCAGTTCCGCTGGGCAGCGGCGTGGCTTCGAGGATGCACGTGGCAATGTGTTCTTGAAGTACATCGAGCTGTCGATGCAGTTGCGTCCGCGTATTTTGGTGATCGAGAACGTACGCGGCTTGCTGTCGGCTCCGCTCAAGCATCGGCCACACGAACAGCGCGGCAACGGCTTCTCTTCGCTGAGCGAAGCCGAGCAACCCGGTGGCGCGCTGCGCTATGTGATTGATCTGCTGGAGGCGGAAGGCTACGGCGTCAGTTTCAATCTTTACAACGCCGCTAATTTTGGTGCCCCGCAATGTCGTGAGCGCGTCATTTTGGTGGCTAGCCGGGATGGCACCCGTGCACCATTTCTTGCGCCGACGCATGACCAATTCGGCAGTGGTGGACTGCTGCAATGGCGCACATTCCGCGAAGCTGTACACGGGATGGGTGAGGCTGATCAGGACTACGTGCGTTTTCCTGAGAAACGTTTGGTGTTCTACCGTCAGCTGGAGGCTGGACAGAATTGGCGGAATCTTCCCGAAGCCTTGCAGCGCAAGGCGCTTGGAAAATCCTTCAACGCCGGTGGCGGCAAGACCGGGTTCCTGCGTCGCTTGGCTTGGGACAAGCCGGCCCCAACCTTGGTGACGCATCCGGCGATGCCGGCTACCGACCTGTGTCATCCACAGCTGGATCGCCCATTGAGCGTGCAGGAGTACGCACGCGTGCAGCAGTTCCCGGACGACTGGCGTTTTGCAGGTGCGCTGCTCGATAAATATCGACAAATTGGCAATGCCGTTCCAGTGGATTTGGGCGCGGCGGTGGGGCGCTTGGTGATGGCACGTTTGGCGGGCAAGACCCTGCGTGTGCCGGCAGGGTTTGCCTATTCACGATACAAGGGAACCAGTCATTTGGACTGGGCGCAGGCACGGAAGGAAACGGAGCAAGCACAGTTGGCGTTGGCGGTTTAGGGAAGCTCTGAACAATTCAGAACTTCCTGTCGGCCATGGATGGACGACGACGAATCGATCACGCAAGTGATTGATTCGTGTGAGCCGAGTGCGGGCCTGTACCGGACTCGACGCGGGATGAAACTCCAGGATGGAGTTGTTCAGACCATCCTTAATGGATTGACTTACTCCCCAAGGATCAAATCCGCGGCCCGCTCGGCGATCATGATGGTCGGCGCATTGGTATTGCCACCGGGCAGGTTGGGCATCACCGAGGCGTCGACCACGCGCAGGCCTTCGACGCCGCGCACGCGCAGCTGCGGGTCGAGCACGGCGTCGTCGTCGCTGCCCATCCGGCAGGTGCCGACCGGGTGGTAGACGGTTTCCGCGCGAGTGCGCACGAAGTCGATCCACTCGGCTTCGCTGCGCGGCATCTGGCTCGGGAAAATCAAATCGCCGCGGTACGGATCGAATGCCTTCTGGCCGAAGATTTCCAGCGACAGTTTCGCGCATTCGACCATCACCTTGAGGTCGAAGCCGTCCGGATCGCCGAGGTAGTTCGGATCGATCCGCGGTTTGTCGGTGGCACGATTGCTGGCCAGGGACAGGCTGCCGCGGCTGTGCGGGCGCAGGAAGCAGGCGTGCAGGGTGTAGCCATCGCCGGACAGGCGGTTGCGGCCGTGGTCGTCGATCATCGCCGGGATGAAGTGCAGCTGGATGTCGGCGCGCGCGTCTTCGGCCAGCGGCGAACGCCAGAACGCACCGCCCTCGGCGATGTTGCTGGTGCCCGGACCGCGGTGGCCGCCGAGGAAGTATTCGAACGCGGTCTTGACCTCGCTGACGCGGTCGTAGCTGACCCGCTGGGTGCAGTGCTGCAGCGTTGTCACATCGAGGTGATCCTGCAGGTTCGCGCCCACGCCCGGCGCGTCGATGCGGACGTCGATGTCGAGCCCGCGCAGCGCGTCGGCCGGGCCGATGCCGGACAGCATCAGCAGCTGCGGCGAGTTGATCGAGCCGCCGCACAGCAGCACTTCGCGCTGCGCCGTGAATCGGACTGCGCTTGCGCCCTGCAAACAGGCCACGCCGCTGGCGCGGTGGCCGTCGAAGGTGATGTGGTCGACGAAGGCCGCGGTGGTCACGGTCAGGTTTGGCCGTGACTTCACCGGATCCAGGTAGGCGACCGCGGCCGAACAGCGCGCGCCGTCGCGCTGGGTCACTTGATACAGGCCCACGCCCTGCTGCGCGGCGCCGTTGAAGTCGGGATTTGCGATCAGACCTGTCTGCCGCGATGCCTCGATGAAGACCCGGCTGAGCGGGTTGACGTAGCGCAGATCGGACACCGACAGCGGGCCGTCGGCGCCGTGGAATGCGTCATCAAAGCGGGTGTTGCCCTCGGATTTGCGGAAGTACGGCAGCACATTGTCCCAGTGCCAGCCTTCGGCGCCGCGTTCTGCCCATTCGTCGTAGTCGGCGCCGACGCCGCGGATGTAGCACATCGCGTTGATCGAACTGGAGCCGCCCAGCAGCTTGCCGCGCGGGCACCACAGCGTGCGTCCACCGAGCTGCGCCTGCGGGACGGTGTCGAAGTTCCAGTTGATCGATTTCAGGCCGGCGATCCTGGCCAGCCCGGCCGGCATGTGCACGAAGGGATGCCAGTCGCGGCCGCCGGCTTCCAGCAGCAGCACCTTGACCTGCGGGTCTTCACTAAGGCGATGGGCGAGCACGCAGCCGGCCGAACCGGCGCCGATGATGATGTAGTCGTAGGCCGTGGCCAATGTTGCCGCCCTGATCGTGGAGCCAATCTTGAACCTATGCGCAGCGGTTAGAGCAAATGCTCGGGAATGGCTGCGACGAACGACGCGTCCGACATTCTCCCGGCCGGCAGCGGCCTGGATGGGTTCCCGTCGAAGGCAGGTGCAGGTTCGACTTTCGGGTGCGTCGTCCTTGGCTATGGACACCGCAAGATTGCGCCGTGCCCTGCAAAAGCGCTGGTGCCGATGCGCGCCTGCGGTTAACGTGTCGCCTTCCCGCATGCCGTGACCCAAGCGCACATGATCGACAGCACTGCCGGATCCGGTCGAATCGGCCGCTTCAAAGCCGCGCTGGGCGACTTCCCGCCGCTGCTATGGTCGTTCCTGTATTTCTTCTGCCTGCTCACCGGCTATTACGTGCTGCGGCCGGTGCGCGAAGCGATGGGCGCCTCCAGCGACGTCAGCGCGCTGTTCCCGCCGGCGATGATCGCCCTCTTCGCCGATCGTGGCGTGGCGCTCAAGGAGTTGCAGCTGCAGGTACTTTTCACATGCACCTTCCTGATCATGCTGGCGCTGCAGCCGGTGTACGGCTGGCTGGTCAGCCGCTGGCCGCGGCGGGTGTTCCTGCCGGTGGTCTACGGCTTTTTCATCGCCACCCTGCTTCTGTTTTTTTTGCTGTTCGACAGCCGCGTGCCGGGGCGCGGGATGGCGTTCTTCCTGTGGGTGACGGTGTTCAACCTGTTCGCGGTAGCGGTGTTCTGGAGCTTCATGGCCGATCTGTTCAGCGACGTCGAAGCGCGCCGCTGCTACGGCTACATCGGTGCCGCCGGCACGCTGGGCGCGATCCTCGGTCCGATCCTGACGCGGACGCTGGTGGAACGCATCGGTATCGCCCACCTGATGCTGGTGTCGGCCGGTTTTCTGGTGCTGTGCATCATCTGCTTGCTGCGACTGCGCCACCATGCCGTGCAGCGCGAACAGCGGCACCAGCTCGCCAGTGGTGAAACGCCGATGGGCGGAACCGTGCTGGCGGGACTCAAGTTGCTGGCGCACGAACCGCTGCTGCGGTGGATGGCGCTGCTGACCGTGTTCGGCGTCGGCGTGGGGACGCTGCTGTACAACGAACAGGCGGCCATCGTGCGACAGTTCTATCCCGATCCGCAGCAGGCGACCGCGTACTACGCCAATATCGATCTGGCAGTCAACGCGCTGACCCTGCTGGTGCAGCTGTTCGTCACCCGCACGCTGCTGTCCCGCTTCGGCATCGCCCCAGCGCTGCTGATTCCGGCCTGCGCGATCATCCTCGGCTATGCCGCGCTGGCCGCCTCACCGCTGCCGCTGCTGGTGGCCGTGGTGCAGGTTGTCACCCGTGGCAGTGAGTTCAGTCTGTCCAAGCCGGCGCGCGAGACCATCTACACGCGGGTCGCGCGCGAGTGGCGCTACAAGGCCGGCGCGGCGATCGACACCGTGGTTTACCGCGGCGGCGACCTGACCTTTGTCTGGCTGCACAAACTGCTGTCGAGCTTCGGATCCCAGGTCGTGTTCGGCGCCGGGCTGCTGGTCGCCGTCGGCATGACCCTGGGTGCCTGGAAGGTGGTGGGCGAAGCGAAGAAACTGCCGAACGGGCGCACCCAACCGGAGAATGGATGATGTCGATGTTGGCAATGGGCCTGCTGGCCGTTGTGGCGCTGCTACACCTGTATTTCTTGGTGCTGGAGATGTTCCTGTGGACCCGGCCACTGGGCCTGAAGACCTTCCGCAACTCCCCGGAGAAGGCCGAGATCACCCGCGTGCTGGCGGCCAACCAAGGCCTGTACAACGGCTTCCTTGCCGCCGGCCTGGTCTGGGCCGCCGTGAGCGCGCGGCACGATCTGGCGCTGTTCTTCCTCGGCTGCGTGGTGGTCGCCGCACTGTACGGCGCGCACAGCGTCAACCGGCGGATTTTCTTCGTCCAGGGCGTGCCGGCGCTGGCGGCGCTGGCGGCGTTGTGCTGGGCCTGATCAGGCTTTCGGCGTCACCCACATCGCAATACTGGCCTTGAACACCGCCTCGCCGGCCGGGTTTTCGACCACCACCTCGAATGGCAAGTCGTAGCCTTCCTTCGCCTCACGCGGCGGGAACGCCGGGGTGGCGGTGGCGCGCATCGTGCCGGCCGCTTTCTTCAGGTAGGCCACGGTCATGCCCTTGGGGATCCAGCGCATCGACGCCGGCAGGCTGACATCGCAGGTCAGGCCGCCGACAAATTCGGCCAGGTTGCACAGGGCGATCGCGTGCACGGTGCCGATGTGGTTGGTGACGGCGCGCCGGTGGCGCAGGGTGGCGATGCCGCGGCCCGGTTCCAGCGTCACGATGCGCGGCGCGATGCTGGAAAAATACGGCGCTTTCAGGCAGACCAGCCGCGAGAACAGCCAGCGCCCCGCCGGCCAGCCGGCGAGACGTCGGTACAGGGCGAGCACGGAGGGCATCGGTCAGGCCACCGCGCGCCGTTCGCGCGGCGCTTGCAGGTCGTAATAGCTCGCCGCGCGCAGCTCGTGCGGGTCGAAGTCGTCCACCGTGATGGTGTCCAGCGTCAACACGCGCAGCTCTTCCAGTTGCTTGCGCTCATCCTGGGTGATCCAGCCCTCGCGCACGCCTTCGTCGAGCTGCGAGGCAAAGTCCAGTGCCTCGATGTCCTTGGTCTTGAGCGCCTTGAGGAACTTGCGTTCCACCGGTTCGGCGGCGATCGCCTTTTCCAGATAGCTGTTGATGCGTCCGCCCGGATTGTGCGCGCCGGGGGTGAGGAACACGCCCTGCGCCAGCCGCTCGCGGGCTTCGTTGGGGTTCATCAACAGGCTGGCCACGCGGTGCGACAGGCGGTCGCCCGGCGCCACCGCACGGCGTCCGTAGGGGAACACCAGCGGCCACAGCAGCCAGCCCAGCGGCTTGATCGGGAAGTTGCGCAGCGCCTGCGACAGCGCCAGTTCGATTTCATAGGCGCTGTTGTGGAAGGCCCAGGCCAGCAGCGGCTTGTCGGCCTCCGGGCTACCCTCGTCGTGATAGCGCTTGAGCACCGCGCCCATCATGTACAGATGGCTGAGCACATCGCCCAGCCGCCCCGACAGCGATTCCTTGAACTTCAGCCGGCCGCCAAGCGCGCCCAGCGAGACGTCGGTGAGCAACGCGAGATTGGCGGCGTAGCGATTGAGCTTGCGGAAGAACTTCCGGGTGTAGTCATCGCCGGCCACGGACTGCAGGCGCGATCCGGTCAGCCCGAACCACAGCGAGCGCACCGCGTTGGAGATCGCCCCGCCGATGTGCGGATACAGCGCCGCATCCAGCGCCGCCAGTCCGGCCTTGGCGTCCGGGTCCTGCGCTGCGCGCATTTCCTTGAGGATGTACGGATGGCACAGGATCGAGCCCTGGCCGAAGATCAGCAGGCTGCGGGTCATGATGTTGGCGCCTTCCACCGTGATGGCAATCGGCGCGGCCTGCCACGAGCGTCCGGCGAAATTGTGCGGGCCCAGGATAATGCCCTTGCCGCCGATCACATCCATGATGTCCTTGGCGATGTCGCGGCCGGCGGTGGTGCAGTGGTACTTGGCGATCGCCGACGGCACCGAAGGCACGTCGCCGCGATCCACCGCTGCGGCGGTGGCCTGCGACAACGCGCTGATTGCGTAGGCCTTGCCGCCGATCCGCGCCAGCGCTTCTTCCACGCCTTCAAAACGACCCACCGACAGCCCGAACTGCTTGCGGATGCGCGCGTAGGCGCCGGTGACGACCGCGCCGGCCTTGGCGCCGCCGCTGGCGGTGGAGGGCAGGGTGATCGAGCGCCCCACCGCGAGGCATTCGTTGAGCATGTTCCAGCCCTTGCCGGCCATGTCCACGCCGCCGATCAGCTGGTTGAGCGGGATGAAGACTTCCTTGCCGTGGATCGGCCCGTTCTGGAACGGCGAATTCAGCGGGAAGTGGCGGCGTCCGACTTCGACCCCCGGCGTGTCGGCCGGCAGCAGCGCCAGCGTGATGCCGATGTCGCGGGTGTCGCTCAGCAGGTGATCCGGGTCGTACATGCGGAAGGCCAGGCCGATCAGGCTCGCCACCGGCGCCAGCGTGATGTAGCGCTTGTCGAAGGTGAGCTTCAGGCCCAGCACGTTGGCGCCGTTCCACGCCCCCTTGCAGACGATGCCGAAATCGGGAATGGAGGTGGCGTCGGAGCCGGCGAACGGGCCGGTCAGGCCGAAGCAGGGCACGTCCTGGCCGCAGGCCAGTCGCGGCAGGTAGTAGTCTTTCTGTTCTTGCGTGCCGTAGCGGTGGATCAGCTCGCCCGGGCCGAGCGAATTGGGCACGCCGACGGTGGCGCTGGCGACCGAGCTGATCGAGGCGACCTTTTGGATCACCTTGTGGTGGGCCAGCGCGGAAAATCCCAAGCCGCCGTACTCCTTCGGAATGATCATCCCGAAGAAACGCTGCTGCTTCATGTAGTCCCAGACCTCCGGCGACAGATCGGCGCGGACGTGGGTGATGTCCCAGTCGTCGATCATCGTGCACAGCGTTTCCACCGGGCCGTCGAGGAAGGCTTGTTCTTCGGCGCTCAGCTGCGGCTTGGGGTGGTTCAGCAGCTTGTTCCAGTCCGGCTTGCCGCTGAACAAATCGCCTTCAAACCCCACTGAGCCGGTTTCCAGCGCGATCTTCTCGGTTTGCGACAGCGGCGGCAGCGCATTGCGCAGGAAGCCCAGCGCCGGAGCCGACAGCAGCGGCTTGCGCAGCGGCGGAATCAGCAGCGGCACGGCGACCACAGCCACGAAGATGGCGGCAATCCAGATGGCGAGCTGATTGGCGCCGAGCAGCCAGCAGGCGAGCAGCGCGGTGGCGGTGATCGCGGCCCAGACCGCCAACCGCAGGCGGTGGTAGGCGCAGAACGCGGCGATCGCGAAAACGGCGAGGAAGGGCAGGGAAGCGCTGAGAACGGGGCTCATGTCGGGGCTCCAGTGGCGGTGTGGGCCGCGCGGATGCGTTTGCGACGCTACCCACCCGCGGATACCATACTTGAACGTATGTGATTTGGATGCGAACTATCTAACGCACGCCAGTCGAGCAAAGGCTCAGCATACCGTTCGCCGCAATTTCGTATGGAACCGGGATCAATGACCGACAATGCACTCCGCAATTCGCGCCTGAGCGTGGACGATTGGACCCGCGAGGCGCTCGACCAGATCGCCGAGCATGGCGTGGCCTCGGTCGCGGTCGAGCCGCTGGCGCGCCGCCTCGGCGTCACCAAAGGCAGCTTCTACTGGCACTTCCCGTCGCGCGATGCGCTGCTGCAGGCGGCGCTGGAGCGCTGGGAGCGCGACGAGCAGGCCGCCTACGGCGCGCTGCAGTCGATCAGCGACGCCGCCGAGCGGCTGCGCACGTTGTTCAACATGATCCGCATCCATACCAAGACCCACGTCATCTATTCCGAATTGCTCAAGGCGGCCGAGCATCCGGCGATTCGCGCCGTCCTCGACAACGTGCTCGAACGCCGCATCGGCTTTTTGTTCGCTTCCTTCAAGCAGGCCGGGATGAATCCGCGTGATGCGCTGCAGCGGGCGCGGATGACCTACGCGGTGTACGTTGGATTTCTGCAGCTGGAACTGCACAGGTTCCGCGAGCGCGAGCAGAGCGAGGATTTCGCGGCCTACATCGACCACATCATGACAACGCTGATCCCGCGCAACTGAAGTCTGTCTTCGCTGCACGCCAACCCAACCCATCCCATTCCATCCCATCCCATCACCGTGCCCATTCGGGCGGAGGCAAGATTTATGTCCGCTGCACCAGAGCTGCATCCCACCGTCCTCGGCACCGGCACCTCGCTCAAGTCGCTGTCCGACTGGGTGAATGAGGTGGCCGCGTTGACCCGTCCGGCGACGATCCACTGGTGCGACGGCAGCGTGGAAGAAAGCGCGGCGCTCAACGCGCAGATGCAATCCGACGGCACGCTGATTCCGCTCAACCCGCAAACCCATCCGGATTGCTGGCTGCACCGCTCCGATCCCGAGGACGTGGCGCGGGTCGAACACCTGACCTTCATCTGCACGCCCGAGCGCGACGACGCCGGTCCGAACAACCACTGGATGGCGCCGGCCGAGGCGCACGCGAAGATCGATGCGCTGTTCGACGGCTGCATGCGCGGACGCACGCTGTACGTCGTTCCCTATTGCATGGGGCCGATCGACTCGCCGCTGTCGCGCTGCGGCGTCGAGATCACCGATTCGCCGTACGTGGTGGCCAACATGCGGATCATGACCCGCATGGGCGCGCCGGCGCTGGCGCGGATCGAGCGCGAGGCAGGCTTCGTCAAAGGGCTGCATTCGGTCGGCGAGCTTGACCCGAACCGCCGCTTCATCATGCATTTCCCCGAAGAGCTGACCATCAAGTCCTACGGCTCGGGCTACGGCGGCAACGCCCTGCTGGGCAAGAAATGCCACGCGCTGCGCATCGCCAGCCACCAGGCGCGCGCGGAAGGCTGGCTGGCCGAACACATGCTGATCCTCGGCGTCGAAAACCCGCAGGGGGAAACGCGCTACATCGCCGCCGCGTTCCCCTCGGCCTGCGGCAAGACCAACCTCGCCATGCTGATTCCGCCCGAAGGCTACCTCGCGCAGGGCTGGAAGATCTGGACCGTCGGCGACGACATCTGCTGGATGCGTCCGGGCGAAGACGGCCGACTGTACGCGATCAACCCCGAGTCCGGCTTCTTCGGCGTCGCGCCCGGCACCTCGAAAAAATCCAATCCCAACGCGCTAGCCACGATCCAGTCCAACACGATCTTCACCAACGTCGGCGTGACCAACGACAGCCAGCCGTGGTGGGAAGGGATCGACAACGGGCAGACGCCGGTGACGGATTGGCAGGGCCAGCCGTACGACCCCGCCGTGCGCCCGGCCGCGCATCCCAACTCGCGCTTCACGGTGAGCGCCAGACAGTGTCCGTCGTATTCGCCGATGACCGAAGACCCGCGCGGCGTGCCGATCTCGGCGATCGTCTTCGGTGGCCGCCGCGCTTCGCTGGTGCCGTTGGTGTTTGAAGCAAGGGACTGGACGCACGGCGTGCTGGTCGGCGCGGCGATGGGCTCGGAAACCACCGCGGCGGCGACCGGCGCGGTCGGCGTGCTGCGCCGCGATCCGATGGCGATGAAGCCGTTCTGCGGCTACAACTTCGCCGACTATTTCGGCCACTGGCTCAGCTTCGACAAACCAGGCATGCAGCTGCCGAAAGTCTTCCACGTCAACTGGTTCCGCAAGGGCAAGGACGGCAAATTCCTGTGGCCGGGTTTCGGCGACAACCTGCGCGTGCTGGAGTGGATTCTGGCGCGGGTGGAAGGCAAGGCCGGCGCGGTGGAGACCCCTATCGGCCTGCTCCCGATCGAGGCCGAGATGGATCTGGCCGGGCTGGATCTGAGCGAGGAAGCGCGCGCCACCTTGTTCGGCTTCGAACGCGAAGGCTGGCAGGCCGAATTTGACGACTTCGGCGCGTACCTGGCCAGCTATGGCGAGCGCCTGCCCGAGGCGCTGGCGGCCGAGCAACGGCTGATTTCCGCGCAATTGATTGCCTGAGACAGGCTGGATGCAAGCTGAATACGGCAAATATTTGTGAATGCGCGATAAGGGGCTTGTTAAAGAATTGTTGTCTGGTCTATAGTCGGCAGGTCAGGCCGTCTCAGGTCGGGCGTACTGGTACACCTTTTCAGTCACTTCTTCTAGTCACTTCGTCCCTAAGGGGGTTACACACAATGGCTTCCAACTACCTTGCCAATGGCCTGAAGCGGAGCGCGCTCGCAGTTGCTCTGGGTCTGTGCTTCATCGGCGGTGTGCAGGCGCAGAGTAATACGGCCGGCTCCGTGATCGGCCGAGCTGCTTCTGGCGACACCATCACCATCACCAATCCGGCAACGGGCTTTACCCGCACGGTTACGGTTGATGCCAGCGGTACCTACCGCTTCTCGCAGCTCCCAACGGGCGACTATCAGGTCACTCGGAACGGCGAAGGCGCACGCGGCGCTCGTGTGAGCGTGGGTGGCGCGACCTCGATCGATTTTGTTTCGGCCAGTGGCGATGCCACGACCCTCGGTGGCGTCACCGTCATTGGCTCGGGCAACATCAACCCGATCGACGTCTCCTCGGTTGAATCCTCCACGATTTTGACAGCGGAGCAGATTCGTCACATTCCGGTGGCGACCAACACGACGGCAGTCGCGCTGCTGGCGCCGGGCACCGTGCGCGGCGACAGCCGCTTTGGCAACCTCGCCTCGTTCGGTGGTTCGTCGGTTGCAGAAAACCAGTATTACGTGAACGGCTTCAACGTCACCAATACCTTCAACAACCTGAGCTTCACCCAGGTGCCGTTCGAAGCGATCTCCGAACAGCAGGTCAAGACCGGCGGCTACGGCGCCGAATTCGGTCGTTCCACCGGCGGCGTGATCAATCAGATCATCAAGCGCGGTACCAATGAGTTCCACGCGGGCGCTGCCCTGCAATGGTCGCCGGAATCGCTGCAGTCGAGCTCCGACAACTTCTACCAGCACGATGGCGTGCTGCGTTCGGACGTGTCTCAGAACCGCACCGACACCGACTGGCTGGCCACAGTGTGGGCCAGCGGCGCGCTGGTGCAAGATCGTTTGTTCGCCTACGGCTTGATTCAATACGGCAAGACGGATAGCACCGGGTTCCCGGGCGGTATTTCCGCATTCCCCGGCAACAACACCACCCAACATCAGAAGCGTCCGCAGTGGTTGCTGAAGTTGGATTGGAACATCACCGACGACCACATCCTGGAATTCACCGGGATGAGTGACAAGCGTGATTACACGACCGACTACTACACCGGCACCTACTCCACAGCGACCGGCCACCAGCGTGGCGCCTTCTTGGGCACCGGCTATGACGAGCGCGGCGGCTCCGCTTATGTGCTCAAGTACACCGGCTACCTGACCGACAACTTCACCCTGTCGGCGCTGTACGGCTACGGCAAGAACTATCGCTCGAACTACAACGTCACCGCCAACGGCACCGTCAACGAATTCAGCGGTAACGTCAATGGTCCGGTGCCGGGCTGCCCGCTTATTCAGGATCTCCGCCCTGGAGCTGGATCCGCCTTCGCGCCGATGATCGGCTGTGCGCTGGGCTCGCTCGGCCGGCCGGACGCGGGCGATACCCGCAACCAGTTCCGCATCGATGCGGAGTGGGTGATCGGCGATCACCAGTTGCGCTTCGGCATCGATACCGATCGCTTCCGCTCCAAGGATGGTTTCGCCTACTCCGGTGGTCACCTGATCCGCTACTACGCGGACGACTACGGTGTTGACTACTCAGTCGCCAACGGCGCGGACGTTGGTGTCAACCAGCGCGCGTACTACATCGAGGACAGCTGGAACGTCACCGACAACTTCGTCGCCTACATCGGCCTGCGCTGGGACAGCTTCGAGAACATCAACGGTCTGGGCGAAACCTTCGTCGAAATCAAGAACCAGTTCGCACCGCGCTTGGGTTTGAGCTGGGACGTGTTCGGTGACTCGTCGTTCAAGGTGTTCGCCAATGCCGGTCGCTATGCCCTGCCGGTTACGGCGACGGCGGCAGTCCGTGGCGCCAGTGCCTCAGTTTATACCTATCAGGTCTTCTATTACGCAGGCGTCGACCCGATCACCAACGCGCCGCTCAACCGTGTCGATGCAACGCCGGTCATATACGTCAACAATGAGTTCGGCGCTCCGAAGAACGCGTCGTCCGTTTCGGCGCTGAACCTGAAGCCGATGTATCAGGATGAGTGGATCCTTGGCTTCCAGAAGGAGCTGACCGAGCACTTCTCGCTGGGCATGCGCGCCATCCATCGCAACCTGAAGGCCGCGATCGACGACACCTGCGATTACCGCGCGGTGATGGCATGGGCGATCGACAACGGGTTTGAGATCGGTCCGAACGGCGGCGAGCAGGGCTTCGACCCGGCGCATCCGAACGCGATTTCCCACCAGAACCCGGGCTTCACCAACTGCCGTCTGTACAACCCTGGTCAGGAAGGCATCTACAACATGGACGTGAACGGCGACGGCGTGTTCGAAACCGTCAACATTCCCGCCTTCTACAAGATCACTCCGCGGACAGTGCTCGACTACAACGGCAACCCCGTGACGACGTATGCCATGACCGCCACGGACGAAACCTGGCAGCGCGGCATCCGCAAGTACACCGCCATCGAGTTCTTCTTCGAAGGCCATTGGGATCGGTTCTTCCTGCAGGGTTCGTACACCTACGCCCGCAACTACGGCAACACCGAAGGTGGCGTGAAGTCGGATAACGGTCAGGACGACACCGGCACCACTCAGGACTTCGACTATCCGGAGCTGTCGTTGGGCGCTGCGGGCTATCTGCCGAATGATCGTCGCCACACCCTGAAGATGTTCGGCGCGTGGGACATCACGGAAGAATGGCGCCTGGGAGCAAACATCCTGCTGCAGTCCGGGCGTCCGTATGGTTGCTTGGGCGTCTATGAGAACGATCCGGCAGGTTATCGCGCCAGCTACTTCTCTTGCGATAACGGCGCTCCTCTTCCGGGTACGAGAAACAATGGATCCACGATCGTGCCGCGTGGCTCGGTGGGCCGGACGCCGTGGAACCACACCTTGGATCTCGGCATCACCTACTCGCCGAACTGGGCGAAGGGTCTGTCGGTGAAGTTGGACATCTTCAACGTGTTCAACACGCAGGTTGCTGCCCGCGTTAACGAAGGTGGTGAAAACAGCCGCGGCGTGCCGATCAATGGCACCTATAGCACGGCATACAACTACGACTCCTACCTGCTCCCGACGTCCTACACGGCGCCGCGCAGCGTTCAGTTCACGTTACGCTACGAGTTCTGATCGCGCAAGTTCTTGGTGTCAAGCTGTAAAAGGAAGGGCCGCCTCAGGGCGGCCCTTTCTTTGCTTGGACATGGCAAAATGGAACTCGGATATGTATCAGACACCGGGATGACAGGGTGTGTACGCTGATGGCAGAGTCAACTCGAAATCTGCAGGACAAATTGTGGGTGGATGGAGCGCTTGGAATAAAATGACGATCGAATCAAATGAACGGTTGAGATTGCTGGATCTGGCCAAGCGCAGCTTGCTAAACGGGCAAATCGACGCTGCGGAGATGTTCTGTCAAAGGTTGCTCGCTGCGAATACCGTGGATCAAGAGGTTGGAATTCTCCTGTCTGCTGTTCGCATAGCCAGAGGTCAATACAGAAGTGCGCGCGAGATCATTCTTGAACTGGCTGCTTCGAAACAGCTGCAACTGGCGACCATCGGATCACTGGTGGCGAAGTTGCGTGGCTTTGCCGAGTATCAGGCGATAGATGACTTGTTCGAAAAATTGCCTCGAAAGGAAGATCTTCCTGTAGAAACATTGCTAGCCCTGTCACCGGAAGCAAGCTTGCATGGGGATGTCGCGCGGGCTGGTGCCTATGTAAAAGAGGCACTGCGCAGAGACCCGCAGCACCCACCGAGCATGATGTCAGCGGCCGGACTATGCCTGGTTCAGGGTGATTTCGAAGAGGCCGAGAGGTATCTCGATAGAACGCTGGCGGTGGATCCATTAGCGCCAACCGTGTACTGGCAGTTGTCGAAAATCAGGAAGGTCACACCAGAACGCAATCATATCGGGAAAATGAGTAGGGTATTGAGAGGAGCGCGTCGACTGGGCTCGGAAAACACTGCGATGTTGTACACCGCCCTCCACAAGGAGCTTGACGACGTAAAGGATTACGACGCAGCGTGGCAAGCCCTGGAGAGAGCGTGTATCAGCAAACGATCGATGTTTGCATATTCATCTGCAGACTCTATTGCGCTTGTGGATGCGCTGATCGCGAGCAGTCACTGTTTGACGACAAGCTCGCCCAATTCTGTAAGTGCTGGAGTGACTCCGATATTCATTGTCGGAATGCATCGATCAGGAACAACGCTGATGGAGCAGCTGCTCACCGTCAATCCTGCGGTTTGTGCTGGTGGCGAGTTGTACGATTTTTCATGCGGGCTCAGGTTTGCAGCCGATATGCCTTCGAGCGGCCCTGTCAGCAGGGAGATAGCACAAAAGATCAATCCGACAGATCTTCCTGCGGTGGGTAGCGGATATCTGGAAAAAGCCATGTGGCGAACCCGCGGCAAGCAGTTTCAGACAGACAAGCTGCCATCCAATTTCCTTAATATTGGATATATTCTGCATGCTCTGCCGAATGCTAGGATCATCCACATGGCCAGGGATCCCATGGAGACATGTTTTTCAAATCTCCGCGAGCTGTTTTCAGGTGTGAACCTGTTCTCGTACCGTCAGGACGAATTGGCTGAATATTATCTGCAATATCGGCGAATGATGAAACATTGGAACAATCAGTTCGTCGGTAGGATCCTGAATGTTGAATATTCGAATTTGCTTAATGACACGAAATCAGTGATGCGTGAAGTTTCTGAGTATTGCGGGATTTCCTATATCGAGGAAATGTCGGATCCAAGGAACAACAGAAATTCAGTTTCTACGGCTAGCATGGTTCAAGTGCGTTCCGGCATCACGCATGCAAAAACGCCAAAATGGAAGCCCTATGTCGATAAACTGGAGACGTTGATTCAAGGGCTGCGGGATGGAGGTTTGTCCGTGGCGGACTGATTTCTAGGTGCGGTTTGCGCCTGACTTTCCACGTGGCATGCAGCAGATGATTTCAAATTAATTCCGCCTTATGTTGCTGCGAACCATAACGACTTGATGATGTGCGAGATGACCAAAAAAAACGATTTATGGGGCAACGCGGTTCAGTATTTCAATGCACGTAATCTTGCAGGCGCAATGGCTGCATGCGATGACATCCTGCTTGATGAACCGGATGACGGACTGGCGCATTGGCTGCTTGCAAATATTGCAATTGAATCCGGTTCGCCGCGAGCAGCTGCGAAGCATGCTTTGTCCGCTTATCATGGCTCATTGCATCTGCATCTTCAGGATAGATTGAAAATTTCCTGGGCATTGATCGTCGCAGGTGAAACACGGGCCGCCTATAACATGCTGGTTGACATCGATGTAGATGGCAGTCAGTCGCATGCGCTGTTGTTTGAGGCTGCACAACAGCTGAGCATGATCGAGTTTCCGGTTGAGGCACTACGTGTTCTTGAGAGTATTTCTTGTGGACACATGTTTCTACCGCCAGAGATCTGCATGCTCAAGGGCCATTTGTTGAGCACTCTCGGCAATAAAGAGTTGGCCGAGGAATTGCTCGAAGATGCAATAGCCTTTGGCGCAAAGACGCCGCGTCCGCATTTGCTTCTATCACGGCTGAATCTTGCTCGCGGCAGGGCAAGACGAATAGACAGGTTGTCCAGGCTTTCTTCGTCGGTACAGGGAAATCCAGAATGGATTGCCATGGTTCACTATGCTTTGTTCAATGAGCTTGATGCGGAACAAGATCATGATTTGGCATGGAAGGCCTTAAGTACCGGGGCGTCGGCACTGCATGCTTCGCTGCACTACGATGCCAAGCAAGAGGCCGAAATATTCGACAATCTTGTTAATCAATTCAAGTCGGAAGTTCACGCAACGGCATATAATGAGAGGCCGGTTGAAGATCTAATAACCCCGATATTCATTGTGGGTTTACCAAGGACAGGGACTACCCTAGTTGAGCAGATACTCGCCAACCATCCTGATGTATGCGCGGGAGGCGAGCTTCTTTCCTTTGCCCAGCAGACACAATGGGTTTCAGATCGCGTTTGGGACGGTTCTTACGATTTGCAGGCTTCGCTAAAGGCGGGTTCGCTGGATGCAGATTTACTTGGCCAGCGCTATCTGCTGCATTGCGAATGGCGATGCTCAGGACAGCGTTTTTTTACCGACAAGACCCCGAGGAACTTCGCTGCCCTCGGACACATACTCAAGGCGTTACCGCATGCCAGGATCATACACATTTACCGGGATCCCATTGATGCTTGTTTTTCCAATTTCAAGATGCTGTTTGGGCCGAATATCTACCCGTACAGCTATGATCTTGATGAACTTTCCGCGCACTTCCAGAATTATTCCACTCTAATGAAGTCATGGAACCGGATCTTCCCGGGGAGAATCCTGAATGTAAGCTATGAGGAGCTTGTCCGCGAGGGATCTCCCGTTTCGGACAAGATGCTCGAATTTTGCAAATTGAGCGTGCGTCAGGATGTGCTGGATATTGCACATAGTAGGCGGGCGATCATGACGGAGAGCCGCAGTCAATTGCGATCAGGGATACAAATGAAATACATTGGTGCCTGGCGAGCCTACGAAAAATATCTTGGGCCTCTCGTGACGAATCTGAAGGCGATAGATCAATGACGTTCTGGCTGCGCTTCTAACGCCAGCCATGATGAGGATGGCTACGTGACTTCTGAATTGACGGCTAGCTGGCAATCTGCCAGGTTAGCCTATTCAAGGAAGAACTGGGAGGAATCCAGAAGTTTCCTTGAGGCTGTTCTTGGTTCCGATCCCGGTCATCAGGCTGCCTGGCTGTTGATGTCATTTGTCGAATCCAAACTAGGGCATTATCGTTCCGCGCAAGCAAGTATCATCCAATTGCATTCCTTGAAGCCGGTCGACGAAAAAATTGTTTCCGGCATGCTTGAGAGGCTTCGTGCTTTCAATGAAGCATCGCTGGTACTACAGTTCGCGGAAGGCCTGCACGATCTCGGGAGAATTAGCATCTCCCTTCTTCTTTCGATCGCCTCGCAACTGAGCTATCTCAATTGCAATGTGCATGCAATGCGCTTTCTCGAAGAGGCGCTCCGCGCCGATCCAGATTATCCACCGACACTGATTTCTAGATCTCAGGTGCTTGTCTATCTCGGGAAATTTCAGGACGCATCGGATGTCTTGCAACGCTGCCTGAAGCGTGCGCCCGAGTTGACGGCTACCTACTGGATACTTTCCAAAATCCGCAAGCCTGTCCCGAATGATAATTTGGTCGATGTTCTTCAGCAGCTCCTCGCGATTGAAGGCTCGAATCCAGAGCAACAAATTTATGGTTGTTTTGCGCTGCATAACGAAGCGGATGCACTTGAAAATCATGCGGTTGCCTGGCCAGCATTGGTCAAAGGATGTCATGCAAAACGAAAACGGCTTGAATACGATTCTGCATCTTCAAGAGCGTTGATCGACGACCTGATTACAATCCCTGTTGCGGGATGTGACGCCCGGTCTGGCGATCACGCCAATATCTCGGGCAGTGTTCCTATCTTCATCGTCGGCATGCACCGCTCGGGAACGACCCTGCTCGAACAATTGCTGGATGCGAGCCCGCAGGTGCGGGCCGTGGGCGAGCTTTACGATTTCACCAGTGCGATGCGTTTCGCCACCGACCATCATTGCAAGGGCGTCATCGACAACACGATTGTTGCCAGATCGGGGAGCGTGGATTTTTCCGAGGTCGGGCGTCGCTATCTGGATGGAATGGCCTGGCGCCTTGGCGAGGAGCCGTATTTCACGGACAAGCTCCCGTCCAACTTCCTCAACATCGGCTTCATCAGTCGCGCATTGCCGCAGGCAAAAATCCTGCACATGGTGCGCGACCCGATGGAAACCTGCTTTTCGAACCTGCGCGAACTGTTTTCCGAAGCTAACCCGTATTCGTACGATCAGCACGAACTCGCGGATTACTTCATCCAGTACCGGCGGCTGATGGCGCACTGGCATCGCGCTTATCCGGGCCGGATTCTCGATGTGAGCTACGAGCAGCTCACCGCAAATCCCGCGTCCGAGATGCAACGTGTTGCCGATTTCTGCGGCATCGACTTCATCGATGCGATGACGGATACCCGCAGCAGCAAGCGTGCGGTGGCTACCGCCAGCGCTGTGCAGGTGCGCGAAGGCGTGATCAAGCGCAAGTTCGCGAAATGGGTTCCGTATGCGCAGCATTTGCAGCCGCTTCGGGACGCGCTGCGCGCTGGTGGGGTGATGGATGAACGCGATACAGACGCTGCGCCGGGCCGATAGCCCCGGCAGCGCTAATTGCAGCGGCTTGAAAAAGCGGTTGTCGGTGCCTGGAAAATCGCGGCGAACGCAAATCGGGGATCAAAGATCCTGCTGATAGCGCACGTAGGGAACCGTGCCTTCGTCGGCCGGTTCGGCGGTCGCGGAGAACGGGTTGCGTCCGCGGGTGACGACGTGGTCGGCTCCGACGGTGAGCTGGCCGTTCCACGGGGTGCGCCAGGTCAGGCCTAGGCCGAGGCCTTTCCAGACCTCGCTTTCGCCGGGGACGTTGACGATGCGCCCGACGATGTTCGCGCTGAAGTTGCCGTAGCCTCCGCCGACGCTGAAGCTGCGGCTGTTCCACTGGTCGGCCAGTTGCGGCATGTCGGAAGCCGGCACCAGCCGCGCGCGCGCGACGGTTCCGCCGACGCTGACGAAGCCTTCGCGGCTGATGGCGTGCTGGGCGAACAGCGAAAAATCGCTTTGGCTGTAGCGAGCGCCGCCGATCTGACCCGGGCCGACCCAGGACGGCACGATGTCGTGGCCGCGGCCAACGGTCACGCCGACGCGATTTGCGCCACGCGCCACGCTGAGGCCGGCGCTCGTGCGGCGACTGAGCGCAGCGCCCGGACGATCCGGCTCAAGCGCAGCCAGCACGCAGTTGCTGGCCAGCTGTCCCATCGCCGGGGCGACGCCGCTTTGACGGTCGCACAGCAGCGCCAGCGAATCGCCGGACTGCAGGCCGTAGGTCGCTTCCAGCGTGGTGTTGCCGAACCGCCAGCGCGCCGCAGAGCCGGCGCCGGTCGTTGCCGGTTCCAGCAGCAGCACGGCTTCCAGCTTGCCGCTGTCCCGGTTCAGCACCGGAACGGCTCTGGAGCTGTTGCTGCGCGCGCCAGCCGCTTGCGCATGCGCGCCGCCGCTGGCAAAGGCCAGAGCGATGACTGTGGCGGCAAGTGGCAGGAAACGCAGTGTCATGTCGGTAGGATTGACCTGTGGAGGCCGGTGAAGTTCCACTTCCGAGTGAACCTCGATCCTATCCGATTTATGAATCTTTAACAAGATCAGTTAGGAGAGCCGGAATGCGACTTGCCCGGTTCCGTTCAGCTTCCGGCGGCGTCGATTCCAGAGCCATTCCTTTGGCTTTATGCTCTACCCGGTCCCCGGTCCCCGGTCCCCGATCCCCGATCCCCGATCCCCGGTCCCCGGCCCCCGGTCCCCGGTCCCCGGCCCTCAATGCACCCCCGAGGCAGGGTGGGAAAGCATCGCCTGCTGCCTGAACAGACTGGCGATCGCGTCGGCATCGAAACGGTAGGACTGTCCACAGAATTCGCAATCGATGACGGCGCATCCGGCGCCGGCGGCGACCGCGGCATCGGCCTCCTCGCGGCCCAGCGCAAGCAGCACGTCGGCCACGCGTTCGCGCGAGCACGAACAACCGAAGCGCAGCGGCGCTTCGCCCAACAGCCGTGGCGACTCTTCGTGGAACAGCCGGTGCACGATCTCGCGCGGCTGCAGGGTCAGCACTTCGTCATCGCGCAAGGTGTCCAGCAGCGCGCCGGCGCGGCGAAAGCCGTCATCGTCACCGTCTTCGCCGGGCAATTTTTGCAGCAGCAAGCCCGCCGCAGTGCCGGCGCTGGCGGCCAGATACAAGCGGGTGGGCAACTGCTCGGATTGCAGGAAATAGGCTTCCAGCGTTGCGCTGAGTCGGTCGGACTCCGGCGTCACCAGCCCCTGATAGCGCATCGGCTCACGCCCGCCCAGACCGGGGTTTTCAAGGGTGATGGCGAGCAGCGCATCGCTGCCCAACGTGCGCAAATCCTGCGAAACGGCAGTGGCGCCCTCGCGCAGGCGAACGATGCCGCGCAGGGAGCCGGCGGCGGTGCATTCGGCGAACAGGGTCGAAATCGGGCCGCCGCGCAGCTGGATCGACAGCCGACCTTCGATCTTGACGTGCCCAGTCAGCAAAGCGGCGGCCGCGCAGGCTTCGCCGAGCAGCGCAGAGGCCGCGGGATCGGTCGTGCTGCGGGCGACAAGCGTGCGCCAACTTTGATCCAATCGAACCGCGACGCCGCGCACGCCGGCGTCGGGCAGCAGAAAACGCAATTGAGTGTCTGCTGAAGAATTCATCGGTAATGGCGGCTCGATTCGGCTTTGATGATGCGCGTTGCCGCGCCTGCAAAGGGATAATGGCAACAGGACGGCTTGAATGAAAGGCGGGCAGGCATGGCGGGAGGAACGTGGAAGCGCCGGCTGCGCGGGTTCTGGTGGAAGCTGCCGCTGCTGTTTGTTGGGGTGTCGGTGGCGCAGGTATTGGTTCTTCGGTTCGTCGATCCGCCGCTGTCGGCGTTCATGGTCGAGCGCTGGGTCGCGGCTGCAGCGTCCGGGAATCCGGGATTCCGGATTCAAAACGATTGGCGCAATCTGCGCGCGATTTCGCCAAATCTTCCGCTGGCGGTGGTGGCGTCCGAAGACCAGAACTTCGCCAGCCACCACGGCTTCGATTTTGATGCCATCCAGCGGGCGCAGACGCACAATGAAAAGATGATCGCGCGTGCGGAAAAGCGCGGCACGCCGGTCAAGCGCCTGCGCGGCGCCAGCACGATCAGCCAGCAAACCGCCAAGAACCTGTTCCTGTGGCAGGGCGCCGGGCCGACCCGCTGGCTGCGCAAGGGGCTGGAAGTTTGGTACACGGCGCTGATGGAAGCGCTGTGGCCGAAGCGGCGGATTTTGGAGGTGTACGTCAATGTTGCCGAATTCGGCGACGGTGTGTACGGCGCGCAGGCCGCTGCGCGCAAGTTTTTCGGCAAGGATGCCGCGCGGCTGACCGCCAACGAAGCGGCGCGGCTGGCGGCGGTGCTGCCCAGTCCGCGTCGCTACAGTGCGGCCACGCCGGGCCCGTATGTCGCGCGGCGGGCGGCGTCGATCCAGCGCCAGATGCGACTGATCGGTGGCGCCGGCTACCTGCGTGCGCTGGATTGAGGGGCAGGCTGGCATACTGCGGCCATGCCGGAAATCGTCCCCGAAGACCGCTGCCTGACGCTGGTGATTGCCGCCTTCAACGAGGCGGAGGCGTTGCCGCGGCTGTTTCCACGGCTTCGCGCGGCGCTCGATGCCGCGCAGCAGGAAGGTTTGGCCGCGCGGTTGCTGTTTGTCGATGACGGCAGTCGCGACGGGACTTGGGCACTGCTGCAGGGGTATGCCCGTGAAGATGCGCGGGTCGCGCTGCTGCGCTTGTCGCGCAATTTCGGCAAGGAGGCGGCGCTGACTGCGGGGCTGGATCGGGTCGAGCGCGGCGCGGCGCTGATTCTCGATGCCGACGGACAGGATCCGCCGGAGCTGCTGCCGCAGTTTGTGGCGAAATGGAAGGACGGCTTCGATGACGTGTACGGGCTGCGCGTGGCGCGCGCCGGCGAGGGCGTGTTCAAACGCGCCAGCGCGCACGGCTTCTATCGCCTGATCGGACTGTTGTCGCGCACGCCGGTGCCGCGCGACGCCGGCGATTTCCGACTGCTGTCGCCGCGGGCGCTGGCGGCGCTGCGCACGCTGCGCGAGCGCCACCGCTTCATGAAGGGCCTGTTCGGCTGGATCGGCTTCAACCGGATCGCCATCCCCTACCAGCGCGGGCCGCGTTCGGGTGGGCGCAGCAAGTTCAGCACGTGGCGGCTGTGGAACTTCGCGCTGGAAGGCATCACCGGGTTCTCCACGGTGCCGCTGCGACTGTCGACCTACCTCGGGTTCGCCACCGCTGCGGTCGCTTTCGGCTACGGCGGCGTGGTGATCGTCAAATCCCTGCTCTGGGGCGACTCGGTGGCCGGCTGGCCGTCGCTGATGGCGGTTGTCCTGTTCCTCGGCGGCGTCCAACTGATGGCGCTGGGAACGATCGGGGAATATCTGGGTCGAATGTACGAGGAATCCAAGCAGCGGCCGCTGTACCTGGTCGACGCCTGGCGACCGGCAAACGCGCTATCCTCGAACCAGTCTCCCGAGGTGGCCGCTGCCACGGAGGTGTTCGATGCGTACGGTGCGACAGCTGTTGGACGGCAAACCGGCCGAGGTGCTTTCGATCGGGCCGGATGAGGCGGTGATCGAAGCGATCCGCAAGATGGCCGAACGCCGGGTCGGCGCGCTGCTGGTGATGGAGGGGCCGAAGATGGTCGGCATCCTGTCCGAGCGCGACTACGCGCGCAAGATCGTGCTGCAGGGGCGTTCGTCGAAGACGACGCCGGTGCGCGACATCATGACGACAGAAGTGAAAACCGTCGGGCCGGGCGACAGCACCGAGCACTGCATGGAACTGTGCACCAACAGCCGCGTACGCCATTTGCCGGTGGTGGAGGGCGAGGCCGTGATCGGCGTACTGTCGATTGGCGATCTGGTCAAGGCGGTGATCGAAATGCAGCGGCAGGATATCGACCAGTTGCAGCGCTATATCGCCTCGTAAGCGACTGCAAACGCGCGCTCGCTTTGCCCCTCACCCGCCTTCGGCGGGGAGAGGGCAAAGCTCACTCCGCCAATGCGTGTGCATGCTCGCGCGTGGCCAGAAACTCCACCGCCGGGGCGCGTTCTTGCGCCAGTTGCAGGTTGACGCGGGTGGGGGCCAGATAGACCAGCGCGCCGGAGGCATCCACCGACAGGTTGAGCGCGTTCTTCTCGCGGAACTCTTCCAGTTTTTTCGCATCGTCGCAGCGGATCCAGCGGGCGGTGGCCACTTGCACCGGCTCGAAGCTGGCTTCCACGCCGTATTCGTCTTTCAGCCGATAGGCGGCCACGTCGAACTGCAACACGCCCACCGCGCCCAGAATCAAATCGTTGCTCATCATCGGTTTGAAGAACTGGGTGGCGCCTTCTTCGGACAACTGCGCGAGGCCTTTTTGCAATTGCTTGAGTTTGAGCGGATCACGCAGGCGCGCGCGGCGGAACAGCTCCGGTGCGAAGCTGGGAATGCCGGTGAAGCTCAGTACTTCGCCTTCGCTGAAGGTATCGCCAATCGAGATCGTGCCGTGGTTGTGAATGCCGATCACATCGCCGGGGAAGGCGCTCTCGGCAATTTCACGATCCGAGGCCATGAAGGTCAGCGCATTGGCCAGCTTGACCTCCTTGCCGGTGCGTACATGGAAGGTCTTCATGCCGGCGCTGAACTTGCCCGAGCACACCCGCATGAAGGCCACGCGGTCGCGGTGCATCGGGTCCATATTGGCTTGAATCTTGAACACGAAGCCGGTGAGCTTGGGTTCGCTGGCGGCCACTTCGCGGGTGGTGGTGGCGCGGGTGCGCGGCGAGGGCGCGTGTTCAACAAAGAAATCCAGCAACGGTTGCACGCCAAAATTATTCACGCCCGAACCGAAAAACACCGGCGATTGTTTGCCGGCCAAGTAAGCTTCTGGATCGAATGGATGCGATGCGCCTTGCACCAGTTCCAGTTGCTCGCGCAGTTCGGCCAACATGTCTGCGCCGATGCGCGCCTCCACGCCGGGGGCGTCCAGTGACGGGAAAATGGTGGAATCTTGGCGGGTGAAATTGCGGCCGGGTTCGTACAGATGCACTTCGCCGCTGACCAAATGCACCACACCTTTCAAGCGTTGGCCCATGCCAATCGGCCACGTCACCGGGGCGCATTGGATGCCGAGCACCGATTCGATTTCGTCCAGCAAATCAATCGGGTCCTTGCCCTCGCGGTCGAGCTTGTTGACGAAGGTCATGATCGGGGTGTCGCGCAGGCGGCAGACTTCCATCAATTTGATGGTGCGTTCTTCCACGCCCTTGGCAACGTCGATCACCATCAGCGCCGAATCCACCGCGGTGAGCACGCGGTAGGTGTCCTCGCCGAAGTCGGCGTGGCCGGGGGTGTCCAGCAGGTTGACGATGCGGCCCTCGTACGGGAACTGCATCACCGAGCTGGTGACCGAAATCCCGCGCTCCTTTTCCAGCGCCATCCAGTCGGATGTCGCGTGGCGCGCGGCCTTGCGGCCCTTGACCGAACCGGCCATCTGGATGGCACCACCGAACAGGAGGAGCTTCTCCGTGAGCGTGGTTTTGCCGGCGTCCGGGTGGGAAATGATGGCGAAGGTGCGGCGGCGCGCAGCTTCTGAGGCGACTTCTGACATTGCGCAATTATACCGGCGCGGGCAGGATGGCCGGGACGACGGATCGCGGCGAGAGCAATGCACGACGACCCCACCCATGCCCTTGACGAAGCGACACAAGCTGCCGTCGGGTTGCCGGAAACCATTGGCCCCTATCGCGTTGTCGGGTTGCTGGGCGAAGGTGCGATGGGGCGGGTGTACCTGGCGCGTGAGACCCACCCGGATCGCGAGGTGGCGCTCAAGGTGGTGCGCGGTTTGTCTTCCGGCGCGCTGGAGCGTTTTCGGCGCGAAATCGCGATTCTCGGACAACTCGAACACCCGGGCATCGTGCGTTTGTATGCCGCGGGTGAGGACACGGTCGGCGGCCTGCCGTCGCCGTGGTTCGCGCTGGAATATGTCCGTGGCCCCGATCTGCGCGGCTATCTGGAGCGTCAGAAGCCAGACCAGCGCGGATGCATCGATCTGCTGGTCAAGCTGGCGCAAGCCGTGGATTACGCGCACCGGCGCGGAATCATCCATCGCGACCTGAAACCGTCGAACATCCTGGTCGATGAACACGGTCAGCCGAAGATCCTCGACTTCGGCATCGCCCGACTTCAGGGCGAAGCCGAGGTCGGCATGACCCGCGCCGGGCAGGTCATGGGTTCGCTGCCGTACATGGCGCCGGAACAGCTCGAAGGCCATTCCAATGAAGCCGATGCCCGCAGCGACGTGTATGCGCTGGGGGCGATCGGCTATGAAATCCTCGCAGGCCGTTTGCCGCATCCGGGCTTATCCACGTCGTCGCTGATCGAAGCGCTGATGATCGTCCGCCGCGAGGAACCCGAACCGCTGGGGCGGGTCAACCGCGCCGCGCGCGGCGACCTGAGCCTGGTGGTGATGAAGGCGCTGGCTTCCGAGCCGGCGCAGCGCTACGCAACCGCCGCCGAATTCGCCGACGATCTGGAAGCGGTGCTGGCCTCGCGCCCGATCCAAGCCAGAGCGCCGACCCGCTGGTACCGCAGTGGGCGCTTCATCCGCCGCAACCGTGCCTTGAGCTTGGCCGTGGCGGTGATCTTCGTCTCTCTGGTGGCGGCAACGATTGTCAGTACCTTGTCGGCGCAGCGTGCCCAAGCGGCATTGGTCGAAGCGCAGGCGCGGGCGAACGAATTGCAGGCGGTAAACGGGTTCCTCAACACGATGTTGCAGTCTGCCGATCCCGACGAGGGCGAAGGTTCCGACATCAGCCTGCGCGAATGGTTGCAGGCGACCGACCGTGATTTCGAAAGCCAAGGCGCCAAACTGCCGCCCGAGGTGCGACAGATCTTGGCCGGCACGATCGGGGGCGCCTTGTTGCACATGGGCGAAGCGGAACGCGCCTACCGGCGTTTCAAGCAGGCGCGCGAGTTGTCGGAACGACGCAACGGCCCGAATGCCCTGGAGACTCTGAGCGCCGCAGCCAACGAAGCGCTGGCGCGTGGCGGCATCGATCAGGTCGATGCCGGGGAAGCGGAACTGCGCCGAATCCTCGCCATCGCGAAAGCCATGGACAACGACAAGCTGCAGATCGAGGTGGGCACCGCCCTGGTGACGCTGCTCGGCAACGCCCATCGCACCAAAGATGCGCTGGCAGTGTCGGGTTCCGTTTACGAACTGGCCCGCAAAACCTTGGGCGACGACGCGCCGGATACCTTGACGGCTTTGCACAATCATGCCTCAACGTTGTTCAGCGGCGGCGAACCGGCCGCCGCCGAACCGCTGGCGCAACAGGCATGGCAGGGACGCAGCAAACGCTTCGGCGCCGAACACCCGCTGACCCTGTACAGCTACAACCTGCTGGGTGCCGTCGAACAGCAGCTAGGCAATGCAGACAAGGCCGAAGCCATCACCCGCGAAGTGCTGGCGGCGAGGCGCAAGACCTTGGGCGACACCCATCCGGCAACCTTGACCACGCTCAATAATCTGGTGGTCATCCTGATTCAACGTGGCAGGCAGGCGGAGGCTGAGCCGATGCTGGATCAACTGGTGGCTGCCACCCGCGAGCGGCTGGGCCCGAATGCGTCGTTGACGTTGACCGCCATGCATGACCGCGCCTACGCGCTGGAGGACTTGGGTCGGCTCGATGAGTCGGAAGCCCAGCTGCGCGAGCTGCTCGACATCTTGAAAAGCAAGCACGATCCGCTATTGCTGATCGTCCGCAATGACCTGGCGCTGCTGCTGTCCAAGCGCGGGCATTACGACGAGGCCATTCCGTTGATGCGCTCGGTACTGGCCGATGGGCCGAAATTGCTGGGGGCGGAGGATCACCCATTGATGGGCGTCTATCGCAGCAATTTCGGCCGCGTGCTCGTCAGGGCCGGAAAACGCGAGGAGGCGCTGGCTGCGTTCGCCGCCGCCCAGCCCTTGCTGGACGCCAAACTCGGGCCCGACCATGAGCGCAGCAAGCGCAACCGGGCGTATGCGGAGGCCGTCCGCAGCGGGCGGCGGCTTGAATGAGCCTAATGTTGCGAGTGTTTATGTGCCTTTGATAGGCCTAGCGGTCGGATCATTCAGACCCTAGGTTTGTCATGAAGAAAATCATACTGCTTGTGCTGTTGTTGCTCGCCCCCTCCATGACGGAAGCTTCCGCGAGCACCCCGGCGACTGAAAGTGTGTCGGTTGATTTTTGGGGGTGGCTGTCTTCGTTGTTCCTGGATTCGGGCGAGCAAGCGCATGTCGTCAAGTCCGATGGCACGATCTACGACTGATGCTGTCGAGCCGTTGATGTGCGATTGATCCGTCGCGTCGGGTGATCGGTAAGAGTGGGCAACTCATGTCTGCCCGCAGTCAATGCGCCGTTGCAGTGCCTACGCCCTGCATCCGGAACGGAATCGAGACCAGCTTTCCACCACGATTGACCTGCACCACGAAGTGCAGGTGCGGCGCATTGCTGTAGCCGGTGTTGCCGGAACTGCCGATGCGCTGGCCGACTTCGACCTGCTGGCCGGGGAAGATCCGGGCGCCGTTCGGCGCGAGGTGCCCGTACAGCGCCATGCTGCCGTCGTCGTGCAGGATGCGGATGAAGTTGGCGCGGGTGGCGTCGCGGGCGTAGTCGAGGCCATTGCCGCGATAGCCGGTTTCAACCTGCAGCACGGTGCCGGCACGCGCGGCCAACACCGGGGTGCTGACCGCTGCGGCGAAGTCCAGCGCGTAGCGGTTTTCGTCGTCGCCGTGGCTGAAGGCGCCGTCGAAGCCCTGATCGATGCGGAGACTTGATTGCCGCAACGGCGGCAGATACGACACGTCGCGCGGCCTGGCGTTGCTGCTGCCGGGCACGCCACTGAGCCGCAGCCGCAGCCAGCCTTCGCTGCGCCCGGGCGGCGGTTGCAGGCGCGTCAGCAGCACGCTGCCCAACGCCGGAATCCCCGCGCGCGCCGGCAACCCGGGCTGCGCTGGCGGCCGCTCGCCGCCGGCTGCGTCCAGCCGTACTTCCACGGGGCCGGGCAGCAGATTGTCGGCCCAGGCTTCGAAACCGTTGCCGACCGGAACGATCCGCAATTTTGCGACGGCGTCGCGTGCGGTCGCTTCGCTCGGCGCATCCACGGCGGAAACGGGCAGTGCGAGGCAGGGCAGCAGACACAGCAGGGCGAACAGAGGGCGCATGGCGGCAAGTATGCCGCAGCGTCCGGGGGGTGCGGAATAAATAACATCGCTTTATACGCATAAAGAGATTGACAATACGAAAAGGCGCGCCTACACTGGCCAAATCCATCAAGACCGGCAGAGGGACAGGCCCTTTGATGCCGGGGCAACCGGATGACTGCGTGCAGTCGTCAAGGTGCCAAGTCCTGCGGCGGCCGTCGGTGCGCCGGAAGATGGGTGTGGCGCTCACGTGCGCCTAGCCCTGCTCCGGCCCTGCAGTCGCTTCGGTCTTGCTGGACCCTTCCGCACCGGAGCACCGCCGTGAGCCTTGCCGAACGCATCCCGGATCGCAGCCATCCATTTCCCCGGGCTGAGGCTGGGATGCGTCCGGTGCGGGTTTCCGAAGCACCGGTGCGCCGCGGCGGCGTGGATGCCGTGCTGGCCACGCGCCACTCGGGAACCCGTCGGCTGCGTCTGAACTATGAACTGGTGGGCCCGGAAGGCGCGCCGGTGGTGTTCCTGGCCGGCGGCATTTCGGCCCATCGTCACGTCGCGGCCAATGCGCTGGAAACTCAGCCGGGCTGGGTGCAGGGACTGCTGGATCCGGGCCGTACGCTGGACCCGTCGCGGCTGCGGATTCTCGCGTTCGATTACGTGGGCGCCGATGGCGACATCGATGCGCCGATCGACACCGCCGATCAAGCCGATGCGGTCGCGCTGCTGCTGGATGCGCTCGGGATCGAAGCGCTGGCGAGTTGGGTCGGCTATTCCTACGGCGCACTGGTCGGCCTGCAGCTGGCGGTGCGGCATCCGTCGCGCCTGCGCCGGCTGGTGGCGGTCAGCGGCGCACACAAGGCGCACCCTTACGCGGCCGCGTGGCGCGCGCTGCAGCGCAAGGCGGTGGCGCTGGGGCGGTTGCAGTGTGCGGACGCGCAGGGACTGTCGCTGGCGCGCCAGTTCGCGATGCTCAGTTACCGCACGCCGGAAGAATTTGCCGAGCGCTTCGACGCGCCGCCGGAAATTTGCGGCGGCCATGTGCGGGTGGCGGCCGAGGATTATCTGGACGCCGCCGGAGCGAAGTTCGTGGCCCAGGTCGGCCAAGCCGCGTGGCTGCGGCTGTCGGAATCGATCGACCTGCATCGCATCGATCCGGCGCAGGTGAGCGTTCCGACCACCGTGGTCGCGGTGGAAGGCGACCGACTGGTGCCGATGTCCGATGCCGTGGCACTGATCGAGGGTTTGGGTACGCGCGGACGGCTGCGCGTGCTGCGCTCACTTTATGGACACGATGCCTTTCTGAAGGAAATCGAGCGCGTCGACGCGCTGCTGGCGACCGAGCTGTTCGGCCCCGGCGGCGGCGTCGATCGGCGCGGCAAAGGCGGTGCGGCTTCGGGGATTCTGTCGTGAGTACGGGCAACGATCCAATACAGGCTTCGTCGTCGCGCGCGACCACCCGCGCGGTGCGCGCCGGGATCGACCGCGATACCGCGTTCGGCGCGGTGACGCCGCCGCTGGTGCTGTCGTCGAACTTCAGTTTCGAAGGCTTCGAGCGCAAGCGCACTTACGATTACACCCGCAGCGGCAATCCCACCCGCGACCTGCTCGGCGAGGCGCTGGCCGAACTGGAAGGCGGCGCCGGCGGGGTGGTGACCGCGACCGGCATGGGCGCGATTTCCGTCGTGCTGCATGCATTGCTCCAACCTGGACGGACGCTGGTGGTGCCGCACGATTGCTACGGCGGCAGCTGGCGGCTGTTCAACGCGCTGGCCGGCAAAGGCGCGTTCGAACGCATCACCTGCGATCTGACCGATCCACAGGCGCTGGACAACGCGTTGGCCGAAAAACCGGCGCTGGTGTGGGTGGAAACGCCGTCGAATCCGCTGCTGCGCATCACCGATCTGCGTCACGTGGTCGATGCCGCGCATGCGGCGGGTGCGCTGGTTGCGGTGGACAACACCTTCCTGTCGCCGGTGCTGCAGCGTCCGCTCGCGGATTTCGGCGCCGACCTCGTGGTGCATTCCACGACCAAATACATCAACGGTCACAGCGATGTGGTCGGTGGCGCGGTGATCGCCCGCGACGCGGCGCTGCACGAACAACTGGCTTGGTGGGCGAACTGCCTCGGTCTGACCGGCGCGCCGTTCGACAGTTTCCTGACCCTGCGCGGGCTGCGCACGCTGGATGCGCGGCTGCGCGTGCATCAGGAAAACGCGGTGGCGCTGGCGGCGCTGCTGGAGGCGCACCCGGCGGTGCGTGTGGTGCATTATCCGGGGCTGGTGTCGCACCCCGGCCACGCGCTGGCCGCGAGCCAACAGCGCGGTTTCGGCGCGATGTTGAGCATGGAACTGGAAGGTGGCGAAGCGGCAGTGCGCGCATTCGTCGACGGCTTGCGCTATTTCACCCTGGCCGAATCGCTGGGCGGCGTGGAGAGTCTGGTCGCGCATCCGGCGACGATGACGCATGCGGCGATGACGCCCGAAGCGCGGGCGCAGGCGGGAATCCCCGATGGCCTGCTGCGGCTGTCGATCGGCATCGAGCACGTCGACGATCTGGCCGCTGATCTCGCCGCCGCGTTGGCGCGTGCCGAAGCTGCAGCGGAGTGCGTGGCGCGGTGTCCGGCGTGAGCGCGCGGGTGGCGACTTTGGCACGCATACGAACGGCACCGGCGCAAATCGCGTTGCTGGGTACCGGGACAGTGGGCAGCGCCGCGTGGGCGCGGCTGGCGCGCTGGAAGGGCACGCCGCTGGGCGAGCGCTTGCTGCTGGTGCATGCGTCCAACTCGCGTTTCGCCTTTGCCGATCCGTCCGGAATTGCCGGAACCGCGGGCGACCTTCTGCTTCAGCATCCGCCGCAACAGGCGGCGCTGGATGCCGTCGATGTGGCGCTGGCAGGCATCGGAACCCGGATCGTGATCGATGCCACGGCGTCCGAACAGGTGGCACAACGCCACGCACACTGGCTGGCACGCGGCATCCACGTGGTGACCGCCTGCAAGTTGGGACAGGGCACGGCGCTGGCGCGCTGGCGTGCGATCCAGGAAGCGAAGCGCGCCGGCGATAGCGAATACGGCGACAGTGCGACGGTGGGTGCCGGTTTGCCGCTGCTGCACGCGGTGCGCCGACTGCAGGCGGGTGGCGACCGGATTCATGCGATCGCCGGCGTGCTGTCCGGATCGCTGGCCTGGTTGTTCAATTCGTATGACGGCCTGCGTCCGTTTTCCGGTTTCGTGCGGCAGGCGAAGGCGGCCGGCTACACCGAGCCGGATCCGCGCGAAGACTTGTCCGGCGAAGATGTGCGCCGCAAGCTGCTGATTCTGGCGCGGGCGTCCGGCTATCTGCTGGAATCGGAGGCAGTGCAGGTCGATCCGCTGGTGCCGCCGGAGCTGTCGACCCTGCCGCGTGATGCGGTCGATGCCGCGCTGCCGGTGTTGGATACGCCGCTGCGCGAGCGCTATGCGCAGGCCTACAAGAAGGGCGAAAAGCTGCACTTCGTCGGCCGTCTGCAGACCGGCGGGCTGGCCACGGTTGGATTGGAGTCGCTGCCGGCCGGGCATCCGCTGGTGGGCGGCGGCGGTGCCGACAATCGAGTGGCGATCTGGTCGGATCGCTATCACGAACAGCCGCTGGTCATTCAGGGGCCGGGCGCTGGTGCGGAAGTGACCGCGGCGGCGCTGCTGGATGATGCGCTGGCGATCCACGCTGTACGCGCGCGCGGCTGAATTTTTGTTTGTAGGAGCCCGTCGAGGCCGCGGGCCGAGAGGTGCGATAAGGCTGGCGCTGGCGCAAATCGCGCCCCTGCGGTGCGCTCCTACGGGCATTGCGCAATGACGTGCATCGGGCTGCATGTGTAGGAGCCCGTCGAGGCCATAGGCCGAGAGGCGCGATGGGTCAGACGGCGACCGAAAAGAATTCATTGATCGGTTGCGGGCGCTGGAAGAAGTAGCCTTGGGCGTAGTCAACGCCGATGCTGCGCAACAGGTCGAGCTGTTGCTCGGTTTCCACCTGCTCGCCGACCGCGCGCATGTCGAGCAAATGGGCGATTTCGGTAATCGAACGCACCACCGCTTCGGACAGGCCGGGCTGGTCGATGCCGCGGACAAAGCTGCCATCGACCTTGAGGTAGTCCACCTGGAGGTTGCGCAGGTAGCTGAAGGAGCAGAACCCGGTACCGAAGTCGTCGAGCGCGAACTTGCAGCCGAGGTCGCGCATCTGGGCGATGAAGCGGCGGGTGCGGGTCATGTCGCGCACCACGCTGGTTTCGGTGATCTCCACGCAGACCTGATCGGCGCGCAGCGCGCTGCGGCGCAGGCGGCTGGCGAGGTAATTGCCGAAGTCTTCGTCGGCCAGGGTGGCGGTGCCGAGATTGATGTTGCACTGGCGGATCGTCGCCGCGGATTCGGGGTGTTTTTCTAGCCAGCCCAGCAGGCTGCCGAGAATGCTGCGATCGAGGCGAAGGCCCAACTGATAGCGTTCTGCGGCGGAGATGAGTTCCGCCGGCGGACGCACGTTGCCGTCGCGGTCGCGCCAGCGCATCAGCAGCTCGAAATGCGACTGCGCCGGCTGCGGCGCGTGCAGGTTGACGATCGGCTGGCACCACAGTTCGAAACGTCCTTCGTCGAGCACCTCGCGCGCCACCAGCGCGTTGCGCATCTGGCGGGTGCGAAACTCCATGCTTTCGGCGTTCGATTCGGTCAGGAACAGCCGGTTGCCGCCGTGCTCCTTGGCTTCGTGGCAGGCGGTGTCGGCCTGCGACAGCATCTCGTCGTAGGCCAGGTGCGGCGACTGGCTGGTGGCGATGCCGATGCTGGCGGTGGAGCCGAGGTTCTGGCCTTGCCAGGCCACCCGCGCCGCTTCGACGGAAGCCAGCAGGCGGTTGCTGCGCACGGTTGCCGTTGCGCCGTCCAATGCGGCCAGCACGGTGAATTCGTCACCGCCGGTATGCGCGATCAGCGCGTCGTCTTCGAATTCGGCGCGCACCAACGTGGCGATGTGTCGCAGCATCTCGTCGCCGGCGGCGTGGCTGGCCGATTCGTTGATCAACTTGAAGTTGTCGAGATCAATGTAGATCAGACTGAGTTGCCTTGGGTCTTCCGCCAGTCGCGCGCGTGCGCGATCCTCGAACGCATCGCGATTGAGAAGGCCGGTCAGCAGATCGCTGGTGGCGCGGACGCGCAGGGCGTCCATCGCCAGCGTGCGTTCGTGAAACGCCGAGGAGAGCAGGATCGGGATCACCGAATTCACGCACAGCGAGCCCATCATCAGCGAGGTGTCGTGCAGGGTTTCCGGACGCGGGGAACCCCAAAGCCCGAGGCCGAGCGCCAGCGCCATCATCACGGTGACGCACATGGTGGCAAAGGCAGTGAACTGCGGAGAGAAGCGCGCCGCCGACCACATCAGCAGCGCCATCGGCAACACCGAAACCGCCAGTGGATACATGCTGCCTTGGTCGATGATCCAGATGCCGCCCGCAAGCACGGTTGCAAGGAGAATGAGCCAGAGGGTTTGCTCGCGATAGCGGTTCGGGAAAACGGATTTGCGTGTGGATGGTTCACCGTTGCCAACGCGGAACACGAGCAGGAAACAAGGGGTGATTGCGGTGATTCCAAGGAGATTGCTCAGCGTCCATTGCAAGAAAGCCTTCGGCATGGCTTCGCTGGCCACCATGCCGGCGTGCAACATGCCCAGCGTGCCGATGCCGGCGCTGAGCAGGCTCATGAACAGGCCGCCGCGCAGCAGCAAAACTCCGTCCTTCAAGCGGAACTGCAGGCTGGCATGGCGATGCGTCACGTAGAGACTTGCACTCAAGAGCGCGAGGTAATCGGCGCCGATCGAGTACGGAATGAACAGCGCGGGAACCGGATTGATGGTCAGATGCAGCAGGAGCTGTCCCAGCGGAACCGCTGTCGCGTAGCGCAGCCCGAAGCGCAGGACGAAGGCGTAGCTGATGCCTGCCGCCGGCCAGAATAGAACCACGTCGGCCGGCGTTTGCAGGTATAGCACGGTGACCGCTGCGCCGGCGTAGTACAGGCCGGTGAGCAGCGCGAAGCGGAAGATCCCCAGCAGAGCCCCGTGCATGGGGGCAGTCTAGACTGGTTCGGGGCAAGTTTGGCAACTGCGCCGCCGCGGTTTGCGGCGATCGTCGGGCGATTCGGAAAGCGGCCGGTTTCAGCACTCGATCACGTTGACCGCGAGCCCACCGCGGCTGGTTTCCTTGTACTTGTCCTGCATGTCGCGGCCGGTGTCGCGCATGGTCTTGATGACCTTGTCCAGCGAAACCTTGTGGTTGCCGTCGCCGCGCAGGGCCATCCGGCTGGCGTTGATCGCCTTGACCGAGCCCATTGCGTTGCGTTCGATGCAGGGAATCTGGACCAGGCCGCCGATCGGATCGCAGGTCAGTCCGAGGTTGTGCTCCATGCCGATTTCGGCGGCATTCTCAACTTGCCCCGGCGTGCCGCCGAGGGCGGCGGTCAGCCCGGCGGCGGCCATCGAACAGGCCACGCCGACCTCGCCCTGGCAGCCGACCTCGGCGCCCGACAGCGAAGCGTTTTCCTTGTAGAGGATGCCGACCGCCGCGGCGGTCAGAAGGAAAGTGAAAATGCCTTCCTCGCGCGCTTGGGCGTCCTTTTCGCTGGCGCAGAAGCGCTCGTAGTAGCGCAGCACCGCGGGCAGGATCCCGGCGGCGCCGTTGGTGGGCGCAGTCACCACGCGCCCGCCGGCGGCGTTTTCCTCGTTGACCGCCAGCGCGTACAGGTTGACCCAGTCGAGCACGGTCAGCGGGTCGCGCATCGCCGCTTCCGGTTGCGCCGACAACTCCGCGTGCAGCATTGGTGCGCGTCGGGCCACGTGCAGCCCGCCGGGCAGTGTTCCGCTGGCGCGAATCCCGCGCGCCACGCAGTCCTGCATCGCTTTCCAGATCTCGCGCAGACCGGCGTGGACGTCGTCTTGGCTGCGCCAGACGTTTTCGTTTTCCAGCATCAGTTGGGCGATCGACAACCCGCTGCGCCGGCATTCGGCCAGCAGTTCATTGCCGCTGTTGAACGGATGCGGCAGCGGCGTGGTGTCGGCCACGATCCGGTCTTCGGCCGCCTCGTCGGCATTGACCACGAAGCCGCCGCCGACCGAGTAATAGTCGCGGGTCGCGATCTCGTTGCCGTCGTCATCGAAGGCGGTAAAGCGCATGCCGTTGCTGTGGAACGGCAGCTTCTGGCGCTTGTTCATGATCAGGTCGCGCTTCTCGTCAAACGCGATCGTCCGCTCGCCGCCCAGGCGGATGGTTTTTTCGCCGCGAATCCGCTCCAGCGCGGCCGGGATGATGTCGGGATCGATCAGATTGGGCCAGTGGCCTTCCAGCCCCATCAGCACCGCCTTGTCGGTGCCGTGGCCGCGCCCGGTCAGGGCCAGTGAGCCGAACACCTCGGCGCGAATGCGCGTCGTGCGCTCCAGCACGCCGTTTTCCGCCAGCCAATGGGTGACGAAGCGCGCCGCCGCCCGCATTGGACCGACGGTGTGGGAGGAGCTCGGGCCAATGCCGATCTTGTACAGGTCGAAGGTGGAAACGGCCATGTCGGAACAATCGCGTGAGGAACCTTATTCTATGGCGATGGGCGCTTCCACCGCAGACACCGACACATGGGGCTGATTCTCTACCAACGCGACGATTGCCATTTGTGCGACATGGCGTTGGCTGAACTGGCGAAGGCGCGGGCGCCGGAATTCGAATCGGTGTTCCTGGACGATGTCCCGGAGCTTGAGGATCGTTACGGTCGGCGGGTGCCGGTGCTTCGAGACGAGGCGCGCGATGCCGAGCTCGACTGGCCGTTCGATGCCGATGCGGTGCGCGGTTTCCTCGCGCAGTAGGATAGGCGCGTCGGAAGATGCGGGGATCGGCGCCGTACGGGGCGCTGGCCGCGGAATCGCCGGATTCTGCAAGTCGGGGGCGAGATGCGTCGAGGCGTGACCGTGCTGCTGTTGTGGCTGCTGTGCGCGCTTGCGCTGGCGGGTGTGCCGCAGCGGCCGCGGTTCCGGATCGTGGGCCCGCCGCAGGGGCTGCCGTCGACCGACATCAAGGCGTTGGCCCACGATCGCGACGGCTATCTGTGGATCGGCACCGCCGATGGACTGGCGCGCTACGACGGCGTGGGCATGCGGGTCTGGCGCAACGACCCCGAGCGTCCGGACGGATTGCCCGGCAACAATGTGCAGGCGTTGCTGGTGGACGACTCCGATCGGGTCTGGGTGGCGGTGGAAGGCGCGGGCGTGAGCGTGCTGTCGGCCGATCGGCGGCACTTCACGAGCTACCGGATGGCCAGCACCCCGAACCTGGCCAGCGACGACGTCTGGGCGATGGCGCGCCAGGGCGACGTTGTCTGGCTCGGAACGTTCGGTGGCGGCATCACACGCGTGGCAAGCGATGGCAGGACGCGAACCTACTCGAAGGCGAACGCCGGACTGCCATCGGACACCGTGCTCTCGCTGGTGGCCGATGGGCAGGGCACCCTCTGGGCCGGCACCACTGCGGGGTTGGCGCGGCTGGACAAGGATCGGTTCGTTTCGGTACCGCTGCCCTCGGAGGATGGCACCCAACTGGTGTACTCGCTGACCGTGCAACGAGACGGTCTGTGGGTGGGTGGCGCGCAGGGCGTCTGGCTGCGCCGCGAGGGACGCTGGATGCAGCCGTCGTGGTCGCCGATGTTCGAGCGCCCGAATGCGATGCTCTCGATCGCAACTGCAGGGTCGGGCGATCACTGGATCGGCAGCCAGCGCGGCCTGTGGCACCAGCAGAATGGACAAGCCCCGATTCCGGTGGCGCTGGGTGGCCCGGACATCCCGCACATGATCGGAGCCTTGTTGCGCGAACGCGGCGATGCGCTGTGGGCGCCGGTGTTCGGGCGTGGCCTCGGCTATCTGCGTTCGGACTGGCGGCAGCTGGCCGAACTGAATGGCAGCACCGATGGCCTGCAGGGGGCGATCTACCGCGCTCTGGGCAAGGCCGCCGGTGGCGGGATCTGGATGGGCGCCTTGGACGGTCGGGTCGAGCACATGGACGCGGACGGGCAGGTGGCGCCGCTGGAGGAGGCCGCGCTGGAGCGGTTGCGTTCGGTCAAGCCCGTAGCCATTGCCGAGGATCGCGCGCAGCGGCTGTGGCTGGCGCACCGCAACGGGTTGCTGCGGATCGGCCGCGATGGCGCGATCGATGAATGGACTTCGGACGCGGTCCTCGATCCGGTTCCAGCCGGGCAAATCGACTGGCTCCTGCACGGACCGGACGGAACCCAATGGTTGGCCGCGCCGGGTGGCGGCGTCCAGCAGCGCGATCCAGCCAGCGGACACGTTCTGCTTGATCTACCGGCTGGCAATGACAGTGGCTTGGGCGATGCCGACATTGAGGCCATGGTGTTGGCGCCGACCGGAGAACCCTGGGTCGTGGGCGCAACCGGGGTGCTGCGCTTCGATGCCACCATCAAGCGCTTCGTTCCGGTGCCGGAAATGGGCGATGCGCGCGCGTTCGCGCTGGTGTTCGATGGCGCGGACACCCTGTGGTTGCAGCGCCTGTCGGGACTGGAGGAATACCGCAATGAGGCGGGCGCGTGGAAGCCGGTCGCGCGGGTTGGAGTGCACGACGGGATGCCGGCGGTCGCAGCCGCGGCGCTGTTGGTGGATGGCGATCACCGCGTCTGGTTGACCACATCGCGCGGGCTGTTTTGCTGGGATCCGGCGCGTCGAACCCTGCGCCATCCGGGCGCGCAGGACGAATCGAGCAGCGAGGAATATCTGGAGCGCGCGGCGGTGCTGCGCGACGACGGCGTGCTGGTGGCCGCAACTGCGGACGGCGGGCTGCGCCTGATCGACACCCGGATGCCGGAGGCGTCGCCGCTGCGCCCGATCCTGCGCTTCGACAGCGTGGCCGTGCGCCGCAACGGCGGCTGGCTGGATCTGGCGATGCACGACGGATTGCGGCTTGACCCTGGCGATCGCGAATTGCGCATCCGCGCGCGTCTGCTGGCCTACGACAATCCGGCGGCGAATCGCTACTGGTCGAATCTCGAAGGTTTCGATCACGGCTGGGTTGCGCTCGGCAATTCCGGCGACCGGGTGTTTACCACCCTGGCGCCCGGGGACTACACGCTGCGCGTGCGCGCCGTCGATGCCGCCGGAAATGCGGCTGCCGAGCAGTCGCTGCAATTCGTCGTGCCGCCGCCGTGGTGGCGCAGCGCCTGGGCGTATGCGCTCTATGCGATGCTCGGGGCAAGCCTGTTGGCGCTGCTGGCCTGGGGCTACCGGCAGCGATTGAAGCGCTTGCATGCGTGGCAGTTGGCCGAGCACAAACGCGAACTGGCCGAACAGGCTTCGGAAGCGAAAACCCGCTTTCTGGCCACGCTGGGGCATGAAGTTCGCACGCCGATGACCGGGGTGCTGGGCATGGCCGAATTGCTGCGCGGCACTCGTCTTGACGTGCGCCAGCGCGGCCACGTCGATGCCATCCGTCGCGCCGGCGAGCACCTGCTGCGGCTGGTCAACGATGCGCTGGATCTGGCCCGCATCGAAGCCGGCAAGCTGCAGCTGGTCGAGGCCGATTTTGCGCTGTGCACGCTGCTCGACGACATCGCCGGCCTGATGGCGCCGGCGGCGGAGCGCAAAGGTCTGGCTTACGTCGAGCAGATCGAGCCGGATGCGCCGCCGGCCCTGCGCGGCGACCGCACCCGCGTGCAGCAAATCCTGCTGAACTTGATCGGCAATGCGGTGAAGTTCACCGAAACCGGCCACGTCGCGGTCGAAACGTTCGCACTGCAACCCCGCGGCGTGCGTTTCGTGGTGTCCGACACCGGGCCGGGCCTGAACGCGGAGCAGAAAGCGCGATTGTTCCGGCGCTTCGAACAAGCCGACGGCGCGCGCACTGCGGCGCGCTACGGCGGCAGCGGACTTGGGCTGGCGATTTCGCAGGAACTGGCGGCGGCGATGGACGGGCGCATTCGCGTCGAAAGCGAAATCGGCAAGGGCACGCGCTTCATTGTCGAATTGCCGCTGGCGCAAGGTGTGGCGCTGCCGGGTGCGGCGGAAGCTTCGGCAGCGTCAATTCAGGGACAGACCGGCGTCAGGCTGAGTCTGCTGCTGGTGGAAGACGATCCGGTGGTGGCTGAAACGATGGTTGGCCTGCTGCGCGCGCAGGGGCATGCCGTCACCCATGCGCCGCACGGACTGGGCGCACTGACCGAGATGGCGGTGGGCCGCTTCGATGCCGCTTTGCTGGATCTGGATTTGCCGGGCATGGATGGTCTGGCGTTGGCGCGCACGCTGCGCACGCAGGGCTTTTCCGCGCCGCTGCTGGCGGTGACCGCGCGTTCGGACGCGGAAGCGGAAAGGCAGGCCCGTGAGGCAGGGTTTCACACCTTTCTGCGCAAGCCTGTGAGCGGTGCGCAGTTGGCGGAAGCGCTGGCCGAGACGGTCATATCATCGAGTGAATAGAACGGGCGCGAGGTCGCTGTTTGAGTTTGGTGAGTCGCTTCCGGTTCAACGTCGGCTGTAGGCATGCACTTCATCCACCAGCGCGGCGACGTGCTCGGGATTCATGTCGGGCGACATGCCGTGGCCAAGGTTGAACACATGGCCTTCGCGGGAGCCGCCGTTGCCGTCGCGGTAGCTGTCCAGCACCGCGCGCGCTTGCGCACGCACCGCGTCGGGGCTGCCGTACAGCATGGCCGGATCCAGATTGCCTTGCAGTGCCACCGTGCCGCCGATGCGGCGGGCGGCGTCTTCCAGCGTGACGGTCCAGTCCACGCCCACGCCTTGCGCGCCGCTGGCGGCCAGCGCTTCCAGATGCGCGGCATTGCCCTTGCCGAACAGGATCAGCGGGGTGTCGCCGCGCGGCAGTTCGCGGGCAATGCGGGTCAGATACGGCAGCGAGAATTCGCGGTACATCGTCGGCGACAGCGTGCCGCCCCAGGTGTCGAACACCTGCAACGCCTGCGCGCCGGCAGCGAGCTGCGCGGACAGGTAAGCGATGACCGCATCGGTGACGACATTCAGCAATTTGTGCATCAACGCCGGTGCGTTCAGCGCCAGCGCCTTGATACGGCCAAACTCTTTGCTGCCGCCGCCTTCCACCATGTAGCAGGCCAACGTCCACGGGCTGCCGGAAAACCCGATCAGCGGAATCGCGGCATCCATTTCTCGACGGATCAGCGAAACTGCGTCCATCACATAGCGCAGGGAGCTGCCCATGTCCGGCACGGCGAGCTTGTCGATGTCGGCGGCCGTGCGCACCGGGCGTTCAAACTTCGGGCCTTCGCCATCGACGAAGTACAGCCCCAGGCCCATCGCATCGGGTACGGTGAGGATGTCGGAAAACAAAATCGCGGCATCCAGCGGAAACCGGCGCAGCGGTTGCAGCGTCACTTCGCAGGCGATCTCGGGATTCTTCGCCATTCCCAAAAAACTGCCGGCGGCGGCGCGGGTGGCGCGGTATTCGGGCAAATAGCGGCCGGCTTGGCGCATCAACCAGACCGGCGTGCAGTCCACCGGCTCGCGGCGCAGGGCGCGCAGAAATCTGCTGTTGAAGGCGGGGTGCGGATGATCGGGCATCGTGATTTGGCTCATGACATCGGAAGGAATGGCGCGACGGTCAGTGGCGCAATCAAACGGACGTTGCGCAACCTCGGGTATGCGTTCTGGGTTGCCTGTTCCAAGGCAAGGGCGCGCCCGCAGGGCCGGGTCACTAGCGCGCCGCCTCGCCCTGCGCAAACATCAACTGGAAGCCGCGCTTGATCTGGGCATCGCGCGCGGCCTCCAGTGCGTGCTGCGCGCTGGTCTGATCGGCATACAGCTCGCGCCGCAGGGTGCTGCGCCCACCGATCTGGCCGGATTCGCGCAGCAGCTCCCATCCGCCCAGCAAGTCGCGCTGGAGTTGGAGTTGGACGAAGCGCGGCGCTTCGCGCCCGTCCGGACGTTGTTGCAGCAGCAGGCGCATCCGCGGATTGTAGCCGGAGAGCGGTCTTCGCGAATTTGGGATGGCGAAAAAACGCCCCGCGACGGGGCGTTTTCGAGTCTGGCGAAGAGGGGGGGATAGACGCGGGCCATCCATGGCCCGCGCCCTGCGGGCAGCCTGCGGCTGTCCTGATTCGCTCCCGGCGAATCAGTCGAACCCTGCGTAGCCTCTCGTCCGTCGCACTTCCCCAGCCACAAAAAACGCCCCGCGACGGGGCGTTTTCATGACTGGCGGAGAGGGAGGGATTCGAACCCTCGGTAGGCTATAAACCTACGCCTGATTTCGAGTCAGGTACATTCAACCGCTCTGCCACCTCTCCGGGAAGCGGGGCGTGAATGATACGGGGCGTGGCCTCGGCGGGCAAGCAAGACGGGTAAACTGACGACCTTTCACAAGCGGTTGTCGTCATGTCGGAAATCCTCGTCCCTGTGTCCTTCGGTGAATTGCTGGACAAGATCGCCATTCTTCAGATCAAGTCCGAGCGCATGAGCGATCCGGTCAAGCTGGCCAACGTGCGTAACGAGTTGACCGCTCTGGAGGCGACCTGGGGCGCGCATCCGGCGTCGAAGCAGGACATTGCTGCACTGCGCGCCGAGCTCAAGTCGGTCAACGAGCGGCTGTGGGTGATCGAGGACGACATCCGCCTGAAGGAAAAAACGCAGGCGTTCGATGCCGAATTCGTGAAGTTGGCGCGCAGCGTGTATTTTGAAAACGATGTCCGGGCGCGGGTGAAGAAGGAGATCAACCTCGCGCTGGGTTCGGCCTACGTCGAGGAAAAGTCGTATCAGGACTACGGCACGGGCGCTGGCGTGTAGTCAGGCATATTCGCTGCGATAGCGTTCGAAGGCTTCAATGGCGTCTTCGACCGTGACCAGATCCATCACGCCATCATGCTCGATCTTGGTGCCCCACTTCAGGCTGGCCGCCGGCTTGCCAAGGTATTTGCGCGCAGCCGCATCATAACGATCCACGCAGAAGCGGCGTTCGGAATACGGACCGCTGCGCGCGGGATTGCTGGCGGCGTGCAGGCCAAGCACGCGGGTGCCGATCGCGTTGGCGATGTGCATCGGTCCGGAATCCGGCGCCACCAGCAGGTCGGCGTGTTCCAGCAGCGCCGGCAACTGCAGCAGGCTGTCCCTGCCAATCAGATCCAGTGCCGCGTCGCGGTGGCGCATCGCCGCAAGGATGGCGTCACCGGTGCGGCGCTCCAGTTCGCTGCGTCCGCCGCAGAGCACCACCCGCCAACCCTGGCTCGAGGCGTGGTCGGCCAATGCCGCGTAGCGATCGCTGCGCCAGTTGCGCAAGGCATGGCTGGAACAGGGCGAAATCATCAGCGTGCGGCAACCGTCGGCGTCCCACTGCGCGCGCGCCCAGTCGCGGGCTTCGTCGCGAATCGGCAGATTCCAGACAACCTCGGTGCGGGTCAGCCCGAGCGGCTCGCAAAAACTGCCGATGGCGTCGAGCACATGGATGCCGGGGCGGTCGGCGATGCGCTCGTTGATGACGAGGCCGTGCCCGTCCTTGCTGCGTGCGCGGTCGTAGCCGATTCGGCGGCGGGCGCGGATGAAGGTCGACAGCAGGTTGGCGCGTGCGGAGACCTGCAGCTGCAGCAGGACGTCGAAACGTTGCGTCACCGTATTGCGCAGCACGCGCATGCCTTTCAGGCCGGACTTCTTGTCGTATTCGACGAAGCGCACACCGGCCAGGTCTTGCAGCAACTTGTGCTCGGCCTTGCCAATCACCCAGGTCGGCTCAAGGGTTGGCCATGCCGTACGCAGGGTGTGCAGCAGCGGCAGGACGTGAGTGGCGTCGCCCAGCGCCGACAGCCGCAGCAGGCACAGCGAGGGTGGATCGGATGAATCGGGCATCAGGATTGCTACACTCGCAGAAATGGCCATCATCGACGCCAACGAGCACCTGACGCCGTTCCATGATGATCATGGATACGGGGCGATTTTGTTCGATCGCACCCAGGTTCGACAACCTGAACCGTCGTGGTTCGACCCTGCGCACTGGGGCAAGGCCGCCCGAGCGGTGTCCGAAGGCGGACGTGGTGGCGCGTGGTTCATTGATTTCGGCGAAGGCGACGCCTTCCTGCGCCACTATCTGCGCGGCGGGCTGATCGCCGCTTTCAATCGCGACAAGCACCTCTGGCGCGGCATTCCCTATGTCCGCAGCTTTGCCGAGTTCCGTTTGCTGCGGCAGCTGCGCGCCATGAAATTGCCGGTGCCGATGGCCTACGCCGCGTGGTACCGCCGTGAAAGGTTGCAGTACCGCGCCGCGATCCTGCTGCAGCGGCTGCCGGATGTGCGTTCGCTTGCAGAGCTGGCCGGTGGCGATGACGTGCCGTGGGAGGAAGTGGGGTTGCTGATTGCGCGCTTCCACCGCGCCGGCGTGGATCACGCCGACCTCAATGCGCACAACCTGCTGTTCGATGCGCGTTGGCGTGGCTGGATGATCGATTTCGATCGCTCGCGAGTGCGCATTCTTGCCACCGGCTGGCGCGAGGCCAACCTGTTGCGTCTGCGACGCTCGCTGCGCAAGCTGCGGGGCGAGCGTTCGACTGCCGAAGTGGATGCGAATTTCGCACGGCTGCGCGACGGCTATGAAAAAGCCTGGGAAAAGGGCATCTGAGCCATTGAGCCGACATGGCAACGGCCCAGGGTCGGAAGGCAGCGCACAGCGATGAGCAAAATGGCGATGGCCCCGCCGGCTGACCTCGGCACCCGCATCAGTCGATACCGTTGCTGCCTTCCGGGTGAGCGGCGGCGCTACGCGCGATCCGCGCGTGCCGCCGCGAACGCCCGGTGCACGGATGCACCGGGCAGGGTTGCCAGCGAGATCAGGATGATCGAGCGCGGCAACGGCCCAGGGTCGGAAGGCAGCGCACAGCGATGAGCAAAATGGCGATGGCCCCGCCGGCTGACCTCGGCACCCGCATCAGTCGATACCGTTGCTGCCTTCCGGGTGAGCGGCGGCGCTACGCGCGATCCGCGCGTGCCGCCGCGAACGCCCGGTGCACGGATGCACCGGGCAGGGTTGCCAGCGAGATCAGGATGATCGAGCGCGGCAACGGCCCAGGGTCGGAAGGCAGCGCACAGCGATGAGCAAAATGGCGATGGCCCCGCCGGCTGACCTCGGCACCCGCATCAGTCGATACCGTTGCTGCCTTCCGGCCCTGGCGGGATTTTCAACCTAGCGTCGCGAGGGGCCGACGGAGCCACCATAGATCTGAGCCGCGCTAGGCGGGCTCGTGCAGCGCGTCGCATCTGGACTGCAGAGGCGCAAGTTTACATGGTCTCGTAGTCATTCGGGGACGTTTGGTTCGAAGAAATCTTGTTGATCTTGAGTTTTAACCGTCACCGACTCGCAGTAAAAGTATGGGCTGGAGTATGGGACGCTTTGCGCATTGGCGAGACAGTTGAACCCTGCGAGACCTCTACACCGTCGTCTCTCCCCAGAAACGCAAAACGCCCCACGAGGGGGCGCTTTGCGCTTCTGGCGGAGAGAGAGGGATTCGAACCCTCGAGGCGGGGTTTAGCCGCCTACACACTTTCCAGGCGTGCTCCTTCAACCACTCGGACACCTCTCCGTTTGCGTTCGACCCGACGCGGTTGCGGCGGGTGTTGCCGGCGGGCGTCCTGCCCGATGCACGCGGCTTGCGCCGTGCCCCGGAACGCGCTTCGGGGCCGTGAATTCTAGCGGTCTGGCGGGTTTGGCACAACGGCAGGCAGGTGCATGCCACAATGGGACATGTCCTATCTCGTGCTTGCCCGCAAGTGGCGCCCGCGGCGTTTTTCGGAACTGGTCGGTCAGGAGCACGTCGTGCGCGCGCTGACCAACGCGCTGGACACCGGCCGCATCCACCACGCGTTGCTGTTCACCGGCACCCGCGGGGTGGGCAAGACCACCATCGCGCGCATTTTCGCCAAATCGCTCAACTGCGAGCGCGGCGTCGGCGCCGATCCCTGCGGCGAGTGCGAGACCTGCAAGGCCATCGATGCCGGGCGCTACATCGACCTGCTGGAGATCGACGCGGCCTCCAACACCGGCGTCGAAAACGTGCGCGACTTGATCGAGAACGCGCAGTACATGCCATCGCGCGGTCGCTACAAGGTTTACCTGATCGACGAAGTGCACATGTTGTCGAAGCAAGCGTTCAACGCGTTGCTGAAGACGCTCGAAGAGCCGCCCGAGCACGTCAAGTTCCTGTTCGCAACGACCGATCCGGAGAAATTGCTGGTGACGGTGCTCAGCCGCTGCCTGCAGTTCAACCTGAAGCGTCTCGACGAGAGCCAGATTCGCGGCCAGCTTGCGAAGATTCTTGCTGCCGAGGGGATTGCGGCCGACGACGATGCGGTGGCGCAGCTGGCGCGCGCGGCCGACGGCAGCCTGCGCGACGGCCTGTCGCTGCTGGATCAGGCCATTGCCTACAGCGGTTCCGGCGCGGGCGTCGGCCAGCTCGATGGGGCGTCGGTGGCGGTGATGCTGGGCACCGTCGACCGCACTCGCATCAATGCGCTGTTGTCCGCGCTGGCGGACGGTGAGGGCAAGCGCCTGCTCGACGAGGCGGCACAGCTTGCGGAGTTCTCGCCGGACTGGGCCGGTATTCTCGATGCGTTCGCGCTGGCGCTGCACCGGATCCAAGTCAAGCAGCTGGTGCCGGACGTGGCGATCGCTGTCGATGCGGTCGATGTCGAAGGGCTGGCCGGTCGGCTGCGGCCGGAACTGGTGCAGCTGTGGTATCAGATGGCGCTCAACGGGCGTCGCGACCTCGGCTATGCGCCGAGCCCACGCAGCGGCTTCGAGATGACCCTGCTGCGGATGCTGGCGTTTCGGCCTGAGTCTGCGGGTGCGCAGGCGGAGCGTGCGCCCGCGACGAAAACAAGTCTGCAATCACGTGTGCCGGAAACCATTACAACTTCAGGCAGCGCCGCCCGCGCGCAGGCGGCGGCCATGCTGCGCGTGCAGGAACCGCCGGTGCAATCGCCATCGGCACCGAGTGCTCAATCGGGCGCAGCGGCGGTGCGCGAACCGCAAGTTGCCGTTCCTGCGGCGAGTGCCTGCATCGTCACCGACGGCGAACATTGGCTGCAGGTCGTCGCCGATTGCGGGCTGCGCGGGCCGGCGCGGCTGCTGGCTGAAAATGCGGCGTTCGCCGCCCACAGCGATGGCGTGCTGCGACTGACGCTGACCCAGGAACAAATGCACCTGAAATCGCCCAGCCTCGTGCTGCAGCTCACCGATGCGCTGTCGCGCCAGCTTGGCGGCGCGCTGCAGCTGCGCTTCGAAGCCGGCGAGGCGCGCGGCGAGACCGCCAGCAGCCGCAATGCGCGCGAGCGCGACGTACGCCAGAGCGAAGCCGAGCGTGGCTTTGCCGAGGATCCGGCGGTTCGGCGTCTGGTCGAACACCACGGGGCGACGATCGTGCCGGATTCGGTGCGGCCGCACGACGTTCCCTGAACCACTGATTGAAAGAACGGAAACGAAGTCATGCGTGGAAACATCGCCCAGCTGATGCAGCAGGCGCAGAAGATGCAGGAAAACGTGCAGCGCGCGCAGGAGGAAGTCGCCGCGCTGGAGGCCACCGGCAGCGCCGGCGGCGGGATGGTCAGCGTCACTCTCGGCGGCCGCATGGATTGCCGCAAGGTGCGGATCGATCCGGCGGCGCTGGCCGATCCGGAAATGGCCGAGGATCTGATCGCCGCGGCGTTCAACGATGCGGTCAACAAAATTACGGCTGCGACGCAGGAAAAAATGGCGGCGGCGACGGCGGGGCTGCCGCTGCCGCCGGGAATGAAGTTGCCGTTCTGATGCCGATGACTGGGCATCCTGCCGCCGCATCCGTTGCGCAGGCGAAATGCGAGGTTCTCGCCCGCTTGCGCGCCGCGCAAGACGCGTCGCGTGCGCGCATCCCGGTGCGCAAATCCAATTGCGGAGGTTTCGGTATTGCATGACCGCGTCATTGCTCGAACAGTTGATTGAAGCGCTGCGGGTGTTGCCCGGGGTCGGCCAGAAATCGGCGCAGCGCATGGCCTACCACCTGCTGGAACGCCAGCGCGAGGGCGGGCTGCGGCTGTCCGCGGCGCTCAAACAGGCAATGGAAAACGTGCGCCATTGCGTGCGTTGCCGTGATTTCAGTGAGACCGAGCTGTGCGCGATCTGCGCCAGCCCATCGCGCGATACCGGCCTGCTGTGCGCGGTGGAAACGCCGGCGGACCGATTGGCGATCGAACAGGCGACCGGCTACCGCGGTCTGTATTTCGTGCTGCAAGGCAGGCTCAGCCCGCTTGACGGCATCGGCCCGCGCGAGCTCGGGCTCGATCGGCTGGCGCAGCGGCTGGAAGAGGGCGAGGTGCAGGAGTTGATCGTGGCCACCAATCCCACCGTCGAAGGCGAGGCCACCGCGCACTATCTGGCGCAGATCGCGCGCGCGCGCGGCGTGCATCCGAGCCGGCTCGCGCACGGCGTGCCGCTGGGCGGCGAGCTGGAATACGTCGACCGCGGCACCCTGCAACACGCCTTCGGCAGCCGCCTCGAAATCAAGGATTGACCGCGACTAACAAACGCGCATCGACGTATGCTCTTCCCTGTTCCCTGTTCCCTGTTCCCTGTTCCCTGTTCCCTGTTCCCTGTTCCCTGTTCCCTGTTCCCTGTTCCCTGTCCCCTGTCCCCTGTCCCCTGTCCCCTGTCCCCTGTCCCCCGCCATGACCCTCTTCCACAAGATCATCAATCGCGAAATTCCCGCCGACATCGTCTACGAAGACGAGCACATGATCGCGTTCCGCGATATTGCGCCGCAGGCGCCGGTACACGTGCTGTTCGTACCCAAGCAGGATTTTGCGACGCTCAACGACGTGCCCGAGGAATCGGCGGTCGTGATCGGTCGGCTGGCGACCGCGGCGGCGCGTTATGCCAAGGCGCAGGGGTTTGCCGAGAAGGGCTACCGGATCGTGATGAACTGCAACGAAGACGGCGGCCAGACCGTGTTCCAGATCCATCTGCACCTGCTGGCCGGCGCGCTGCTGGGGCACTTCGGCGTTCCGCGCTGAATCAATTTCGCATCACGGTCGGTGCCGGCGCAGCTCGCGCTGCAGCTGTTGCCGCTCCTTGTCGCCCACATGCGGCGCGTAGCGCACGCGCTCGAATCGCTGCGCCAGTTCCATCAGCGCCGCGTTCGTCGCTGCCGCGACCGCGCTGCGCGAAATGCGCTCGACCCAGATCAGCGCCGGCTCATGCGGCGCGCGCCCGAGGCCGCGGCGACGGTAGCGCGCTTCCAATGCGTGCCAGGTGCGCAGCAGCGGATCGCGCTCGCGCTCGCCGCGCGCGGTCAGCCACGCCATCCAGCCGATCGCCAGCAGCGCCGTGCCGGCAAACATCAGAACCAGCGTGCGGTTGCCGCCGCGCAATCCGAGCGCGCTCAGCAGATCCTGCTGGCGCTTGGCGTTGAAGCCCAGCAGCATGTCGTTCCAGCCGCGGCGCAGCCAGTCGCCGGCGTTGAACAGCGGCGCAATGTCGATGAATCCGCCGATGCGACCAGGCTGACGGTCGGCGATGGTGTCGTAGATGCGCTCTGGCGCAACTGCGGCGGTCGGGTCGAGGCGCGTCCAGCCGCGCTGCGGAAGCCAGATTTCCGCCCAGGCGTGGGCGTCGGAGCGGCGGATCAGCCAATAGTCGCCGATCGGGTTGCGGTAGGCGCCGGCGTAGCCGGTGACGACCCGCGCCGGAATGCCGGCCGCGCGCATCAGCACCACGAAGCTCGAGCTGAAATGTTCGCAATAGCCTTCCTGACGGTCGAACAGAAAATCGTCGACCTCGTTGCGGCCGGCGATGGGCACGTTCAGGGTGTAAGCAAAATCCTTGTGGATCCATGCCATCGCGCGCTGGGCGATGGCCAGATCCGCGCGTCCGGTCGGATCGCTGCCGGCTTCCCGGCGCCACTGCCGGCCCAGCGCCAGCGTGCGCGGATTGAAGCCGTCGGGCAGGCGCAGCGCGCGCCGACGGAGCCAGTCGGGCAGGTCGGGATCGAAAGAAGCCGGCGGCGCCGAATGCAGCGTCCAGCGCGTCACGTTGTACATCGGCATATCCGACAGCGGGGCGCGGTCGATGCCCAGGTGCGCGCCTTCGGGAAGCGCGGTCGGCAGGTCGAGCGCGACCAGCAGCCGGTCTTCGGTCGGTTCCAGTTCGAGCCGGTAGTTCCAGCCGGCGGTCGTCGCCCGCATGGGTGCCGGCGGCAGGTTCTGCAGGATCCGTCCCGGTCGCCAGGTTTGGCCGTCGAAATCCCACAGCACCGGGCCGCGCCAGTACATCTGCTCGGGGCGCGGGATGGGGCCGAAGAACTGCACGCGCGCGGCCGGGCTGTCGTCGAGCAGCAGGTCGAACATGCCGCCCGGCGTCATCGAATCGGACAGTCCCGGGGTGGAGGCGCTGCGCTGCGGCAGGCCCCACAGCGGCGTGGGCAGGCGCGGGAACAGCCAGAACACCGCCAGCGCCAGCGGCAGGCCGAGCACGAACAACTTCAGTACGCCAACGAGGGCGGTGCGCGCGGGCAGGCCGGAACGGGTGGCGTCGTCGATCCGGCCTTCGTCGGCGGCCAACCGCTGCAGCGCCAGCATTGCCATCACCACCGCCAGCAGCGCCAGCAACAGGCTCAGCGGCGCCTGATCGAGCAGGAAGGTGGCGAACGGTGCGAACAGCGCGAAACCGACGAGGCTGCGGCCGTCGCGCAGGGTTTGTGTTTCCGCCGGCTTGATCGCGATCATCAGCGCCAGCGCGGCCGAGGCGGTGTCGCGGCCGATGCCGGGCAGGGCGTAGAGCACCGCGCCCATGCCGACGACGAGCAGCAGCACGCGGATCGCGCTGCCCAGCGGCTTGCGCCACGATGCGGCAAACACGACCGCGGCACCGAGGGCGACGCCCAGCCCCAGCCCGCGCGGCAGCTGCAGCAGCAGCGGCAGCAGGCAGGCGGCGGCGGCCAGCCGCACCTGCAGGCGACCGGCGTGGCTCAGCGCGGGTGAAGTGGTTTTAGCCATGCGCGGCGCCTTCGAACGGCAGCAGGGCCAGCGCATGCAGACACTGGTGGCGGTGTGCTGCGCCCTGGCCCAACGCCACGCCTTCGCTGCCCGGCAGCGTCAGCGCATAACGCCGCCCGCTGCGCTCGGCCTCATCGACCCAGCGCGCTAGCCGGCGAATGCGCTGTTCGTAGGGCAGTTCCGCGGTGTCTTCCCAGTCCAGATACAGCTCGCCGCCGCGCGGCTGTTCGTGTTCGCGCACCAGCAGCGCGCCGCGCCGGGCGGAAGGTTTCCACGCCACCTGCCGCGGCGCGTCGCCCGGGCGGTAGTCGCGCAGGTGGTGGAGTTCGTCGCCGCTGCGCGCCGGTTGCGGAGACGTTTCGCCTCCACGCGCGGCCGGTGGCGGCGGCGCGTTGGCTTCCGGCGCCGGGTACACCAGCACCGACTGCGCCGGCCAGACATAGGCCCAGGCGCGCGCCAGCCCGAGCGGCTGCACCGTGCTCAGTTCCAGCCACGGCAGCGGCAACAGGCCACGCCGGAGCGTCGGCAGGCGCAGTTCGACCGCACTGCCGCGCGCGTCCAGCGTGGCGTGGGTGGCGCGCTCGCCGTGGCCGATGCGCAGACCGCGACGCACGCGCGCGTCCTGCGCCTCCATGGCCAGGCGCAGGGTCAGGTCTTCGCCCGCGGCCACCGGCTCCGAGGAGGCCGCGGTGATCCGGATGCCCGACAGCTGCAGGTGCGCGGCGATCAGGCTGGCCTGCGCGGTGCCGGCGATCAACAGCCCGAGCAGCAGCGCCGGGTTGTTGTTGAAGTTGAGGGCGCCGGCCAGCATGGTGCCCAGCAGCAGGCCGAAGAACAGCCCGGTGGTCGTGGGCAGCACATAGATCCGGTGCCGGTCGATCCGCGCGGGCAGCAGTTCCGGGGCGCGTGGACGCGCCCACTTGAGAAAACGCTGGCGCAGCGATTCGAACATGCCATCAGCCGTTTGCAAGGCGCATCAGTCCACCGCCACCGCGTGCAGGATGGCCTGCACCAGCTGCGGGGCGGGCGTGTCGGCATCGGCGACGATGCGGTGTTCGGCGATTGCCGGAAACAGCGCCTGCACGTCTTCGGGCAACACGTGGTCGCGCGCTTGCAGCAGGGCGCGGGCGCGCGCCGCACGCAGCAGCGCCAAGCCGGCACGCGGCGACAGCCCCACCCGCACGCCCGGCTGCTTGCGGCTGCGTTCGATCAATGCCTGCACGTAGTCGAGCAGCGCGTTGCTGGCGTGCACATCCTGCGCGGCCTGCCGCAGCGCGAGGATGCGCGGCGCATCCAGCAGCGGTCTTGCCTGTGCGATCAGGTGGCGGCGATCGGCGCCGGCGAGCAGTTCGCGTTCGGAGCGGGCATCGGGATAGCCGAGCGTGAGCCGCAGCAGGAAGCGGTCGAGCTGGGAATCGGGCAGCGGGTAGGTGCCGGACAGATCGGTCGGGTTTTGGGTCGCAATGACGAGAAACGGATCGGGCAGGGCGCGGGTCTGGCCGTCGATGCTGACCTGATGTTCGGCCATCGCTTCCAGCAGCGCGCTCTGGGTGCGCGGCGGTGCGCGGTTGATCTCGTCGGCCAGCAGGACGTGGGTGAACACCGGCCCCGGATGGAACTCGAAGCGGCGCGACTGCGACTCATAAACGGAAACGCCGAGGATGTCCGAAGGCAGCAGATCCGAGGTGAACTGCACGCGCGCAAAGCCCAGCCCGAGGGTGGCTGCCAGCGCCCGCGCCAAGGTGGTCTTGCCCAGCCCCGGCAGATCTTCGATCAGCACGTGGCCGTCGGCGAGCAGGGCCACGAAGGCCATCTGCACCTGCGCCGATTTGCCCAGCACCAGCGCATCGACCTGCGCCAGCGCGGCGCGCAAGGGGGACATCAGGTCATCGGATAGGATCGTCGTTGGCGCCGGGCTGCTGGCCATGGGTCTGGATCGTTTTCGGAAAAGGTCGAGTGTAGCGATGTCGCTGGAAAACCGGGTCGACAGCGGTTCTGCGCAGCATGCGAAGGTCGCGTTCATCGCGACCTGGGCGCTGCTGTGCGTCGTGAAGTTCATGATCGCCGCGCGGCTGCCGCTGTTCGTCGACGAAGCGTTTTATTGGCAGGAAGGCCAGCACCTGGCGCTGGCCTATTCGGATCTGCCGGGGCTGACCGCGTGGCTGGCGCGGCTGGGCGTGGCGCTGGGTGGCAACGGCGTGCTGGCGCTGCGGCTGCCGTTTCTGCTGTTGGGCGCGCTGCTGCCGTGGCTGTTGGCGCGGATGGCCGCGCGGGAGTTCGATGCAAAGACGGGCTGGCAGGCCGGGCTGCTGATCCTGCTGCTGCCGCTGGCGGGCACGCTCGGCGTGCTGGCGCTGCCGGACGTGCCGCTGCTGCTGGCCAGCCTGCTGTGCCTGGATGCCGGGCTGCGCACGCTGCGCCGGGTGGACGCGCTGGCGGCGGCGGAGCTGGCGCTGGGGTTGGCGATCGGCGGACTGACCCATTACCGCTTTGCGGCGGTGATCGTGGTTGGGCTGGTCGCGCTGCTGGCCCTGGGCGACGGCCGCGCCGCGTTGCGAAAACCCGCGCTGTGGCTGGCAATTGCGCTGGGCGCGCTGGCCTGGCTGCCGCTGCTGCTGTGGAATCTCGACAACGCCGATGCCGGGCTGCGCTTTCAGCTGATCGAGCGCCATCCGTGGGCGTTCGGGATCCACGGTATCGCGCTTGGATTGATGCAGCTGCTGCCGGCCACGCCGCTGCTGCTGGCGGCGCTGATGGTCGCGGGCTGGCGTGGACTGCGCGATGTGCGGCCGCAATCGCGCTGGCTGGCGCTGTGCGGGGTGCTGCTGGTGCTGGGATTTCTGGCGCTGGGATTCTTCGCGGATCGTCGTCGGGTGAGTTTTCACTGGACGCTGCCCGGCTTCGTCGCGCTGCTGCCGCTGGTGCCTGCCGTGCTTGCGCACTGGGCGCGCGCTTGGCGAATCGCGGTCTGGACGACGGCCGCGCTGGGGCTGGTGGCCGCGCTGGGCTACTTCCTCATCGCGGCGTCGTCATCGGCAAGAATGCGGGCAGCGGGCTTCGATCAATATCCCGCGAATTTCGCCGGCTGGAATGCGCTGGCGGATGCGGTCGATGCGCGTCTGACGCGGATGCCGCCGGGAACGCGGATTCTTGCCGGCGATTTCAAGATCGGCGCCGAGCTGGGCTTTGCACGCGGCGATGCCGGCATCCTCGTGCTCGACCATCCGCTCAACCGCAAGCACGGGCGCGCGCCGCAGCTGGCGCTGTGGGGCATCCTGTTCGACGGCCGGATGCCGGCGGACGCTGCGCCACTGCTGCTGGTCGTCAGTCCCTCGCACGCCGGCTTTCCCGACGCCGCCAGCTATCTGCAGCGGCTGTGCGAGCAGCTCGGTCCGCTGCCGCCGGCGCAGCGGCTTGGCGTGGACGGCGGCGCCAAATATTTCCTGCTCTACGAAATCACCCGCGTGGCGCCGCAGGCGCGCTGCGTGAAGCCTTGACGAAAACGCTCAAGGCAGGCGGAAGCCGGCCTTGCGCAGCAGCCGTGCGGTCGCGATCAAGGGCAGGCCGATCAGCGCGGTCGGGTCGCGGCTTTCGATGGAATCGAACAGGGCGATGCCGAGGCCTTCCGATTTGAAGCTTCCTGCGCAGTCGAACGGCTGTTCGGCATCGACATAGCGTTCGATCTCGGCCTTCGACAGCGTGCGCACGCGCACCTTGGTCAGGTCGATGACGGAAAATCGGCGTCCATCGCGGTGGGTCAGGTTGATCGCGGTATAAAAACGCACGACCTGGCCCGACATTGCGCGCAGCTGGGCAATGGCGGTTTTGCGGTTGCCGGGCTTGCCCAGTGCGCCTCCTGCCGCTTCCGCAACCTGGTCCGAGCCCAGCGCCCAGCCGCCGCCGTCGAGACGCGCAGCCACCGCCTGCGCCTTGGACCGCGCCAGCCGGATCGCTAGCGCACGCGGCGTTTCGCCGGGCAGCGCGGTTTCGTCCACCTCGGGGCTCAGCACCGAAAACGGCAGTCCCAGCCGTGACAGCAGTTCTCGCCGGTAGCGCGAGGTGGAGGCCAGAACCAATGCGCTCATTGCGTTGCGCTGCGGGCGGCGTCGATCTGCTGCAGCTGCGCTTCGATGCGCGTGCGCGCGGCGTCCAACGATTGGCGTACGCCGTCGAGTTGCTTGAGGCTTGCGGTTTCCGCGTTTTCCTTCAGCCACAGCCGCTGGCGCAGCAGATCCTGCATCGCTTGGCGCACCGGATTTTCGTGGTCGCCGGCGACGGCTTCGATCTCGCTGCGTGCGGCTCGCAGCTGGATTTCGAGCGCGTCGGCCGCATCCAGCAGACGGCGGATCGCCAACTGGCGTTTCCCGACGCGGCGTGTCCGCATGAACGCCCAAAGACCGAAGGCGACGACGAGCAGGGCGAGCAAGGGCAGAAGCAGGCGCATTCGACGAGTTTGCGCGAGACCGGAGCGCTTCGCAAACGGGTCTACCCGGCGCGGGGTGATGTCGCGAAATCGCGTTTGACGGCGCAAACGGCGCTCAATAAACTCGTGGGGCTATGTCCAAATCAACCGCCCCCGGCGTCCCCGAGATCGTGGATGCATGGCGCATGACCGAAGCGCGGCGCGGGTTTTCCGGCTGCGTCGCGTTGGCGGCGTTGCCACGCTTGCGCGATAGCCTGCTGGACACCGAGGGCGAGGTTCGCTTCGCCCTGGATTTCGGCGTCGATGCGCTGCAGGTGCCGTTCGCCGAACTGAAGATCGAAGCGGAGTTGCCGCTGCAGTGCCAGCGCAGTTTGCGCAGGTTTCTGTATCCGGTGCGGATCGAACAACGGCTTGGCCTGCTGCGCCAGGAGTCCGACGAAGCGGCGCTGCCGGCCGAGTGCGAGCCGCTGCTGGTGCCGGCCGATGGCATGCTGCGGCCGCTGGATTTGGTCGAGGACGAATTGATCCTGGCGTTGCCGGTGATCCCGATGGCGCCGGATACCGAAGCGGTTGATCGCGATTTCGCCCCAGCCGAAGACGAACGCGCCGGACAGGGTGCGTTTGCCGCACTTGCTGGATGGAAAAAAGACCCGGATTGAACCGAATGGGCGTGGTCAAACCGGCAACGTGTCGGTTTTTTCACGAATTCCGGGAAAACGTCGTAATTGTGCGATAATCCCAAGGCTAACCGTTCCGATTTTCGTTGGAGTTCCACCATGGCTGTCCAGAAATCCCGCGTTTCGCCCTCCCGCCGCGGCATGCGCCGCATGCACGACGCGCTGCCGAGCAAGCAGCTCGCCACCGATCCGACCAGCGGCGAAACCCATTTGCGCCACCACGTCACCGCCGACGGTTTTTACCGCGGCAAGCAGGTGATCGCGCCCAAGTCCCAGGTTGTCGACGAAGATTGATCCCGGTCTTCGGGGCCATTCGATCTTCCACCTGAATTCCGGCCGCGCCAAACGGTGCGGCCGGTCGCGTTTTCGTCACTACGGCACGGGAGCGGCTGCGCGCACTGCGTCGCGCCAGCCAGACCAGCGGTCGATCCGCTACCCTGTACCGATCCACAGGGGATCTTCTGCGCATGAGCCAGAACGGCAGCCGCATCCACGCCCGCATCGCCGGAACCGGCAGCTACCTTCCCGAGAAGGTGCTGAGCAATGAAGACTTGGCAAAGCTCGTCGATACCAGCGATGCGTGGATCCAGTCGCGCACCGGGATCCGCCAGCGCCACGTCGTCGGTGAAGGCGAAACCACCAGTGATCTCGCCCTCAAGGCTGCGCTGCGCGCGCTCGAAGCGGCGGACACCGAGGCGTCCGAACTCGATCTGATCATCGTCGGCACCACCACGCCGGATCTGATCTTCCCGTCGACCGCCTGCATCGTGCAGCACAAGCTCGGCATCCACGGCTGCATGGCCTTTGACGTCAATGCGGCCTGTTCCGGGTTCATCTACGGGCTGACCATCGCCGACAAGTTTATCCGCAGCGGCGCCGCGAAGACGGCGCTGGTGATCGGCGCGGAAACCCTGACCCGGATGCTGGACTGGAACGACCGCGGCACCTGCGTGCTGTTCGGCGACGGTGCCGGCGCGGTGGTGCTCAAGGCCGATGCCGAAACCGGCATCCTCAGCACCCATATGCACGCCGACGGCAGCAAGAAGGAATTGCTGTGGAACCCGGTGGGCGTGTCGGTGGGCTTCAAGCCCGGCGAAGAAAACGTCGGCGTGCGCGTGCTGATGACCGGCAACGAGGTCTTCAAGCATGCGGTGAAGGCGCTCGATTCGGTGGTCGACGAAGCGCTGGAATTCAACGGCCTGGAGCGCAGCGCGCTCGACTGGCTGGTGCCGCACCAGGCCAATCTGCGCATCATCGAAGCGACCGCCAAGCGCCTTGCGATGCCGATGGATCGGGTGATCGTCACCGTCGACCGCCACGGCAACACCTCGTCGGGTTCGGTGCCGCTGGCGCTGGACGAGGCGGTGCGTTCCGGACGCGTCCAGCGCGGCCAACTGCTGCTGCTGGAAGCGTTCGGCGGCGGCTTCACCTGGGGCTCGGTGCTGCTGCGCTATTGACGCGAGGCTGCTGCGTCCGCTGCCCGGCGCTTTTTGCGTAGGGCATTACCAAGACAGATGAAACAGGAACACTTCGTCATTCGAATGGACGTGCCGGGCCGCAAGGCCTGGCTCAAGGTTTATGTGCAGGACGACCGCGGCTGGAAGCTGGCGATCCTCGATCTGGCCGCCCGCAAGCTCAGCCTGCCCTCGTTGCGGCCGCCGGCGCACTGGGGGGGCGAGCGCGCCTGCGCGATCGAAAAACGCCGCATCGAGGCGCTGGCCGCCTGCGGTGCGCTGGTTCCCGAGGTGCTCGGGCAGGGCGCGAACGCGCTGCTGATCGGCGATATCGGCACGACGCTGAAGACGCTGCTGCACGAAAGTGGCCCCGACGCGCAGGCACAGCTCATCGATCGGTCGGCGCGCGCGCTGGGACAGGTGCACGCCCGCGGCGGCTACATCGGCCAGCCGTATGCCCGCAATCTGACCGTGGCCGAGGATGGCCGGATCGGATTCATCGATCTGGAAGAAGATCCGCTGGAAAGCATGACCCTGGCGCAGGCGCAGGTGCGCGACTGGCTGATCTTCGCGGCTGGCGTGTCGCACTATTTCGCCGAACCTTCAAGTCAATTCGCGGACGTGATGCGACCGCTGCTGCAATCGATCCCGGCAACGACCCGCGCGGAGCTGGCGCAAGCCGTCGACCGCCTGCGCATCGTCGAGCGCATCAATTGGCGCTTGGGCGCGCGCGCGCGACGCATCGCCGGCGCGCTGTCGGGGCTGCGCAACGCGCTTGCCGATTGATTGCGCGGATCCTGCGGGTCGACGTCGGCCATACGTGCCGGTACAGACGCAGGCTGCAGTTTGTCCGTATCATGACGGGTTCATTTCGGGCGTCCTTGCGATGCCGTGCAGCGGGTCTTGAAAAGCGTGAACGAGCAAGTCGCTTCCCAATCCTTGGCGCTGGTGTTTCCCGGTCAGGGTTCGCAATCCATCGGCATGCTGGCCGCACTGTCGGATGTGCATCCGCAGGTTCGCGCGACGTTCGAGGAAGCCTCGGAAGGCGCCGGCGTCGATCTGTGGGCGCTGTCGCAATCCGGCCCCGAAGAAATGCTGGGGCGCACCGAATACACCCAGCCGGCGCTGCTGGCCGCGGGGATTGCGGTGTGGCGGCTGTGGCAGGCTCAGGGCGGTCCGCAGCCGGCATTGCTGGCGGGGCACAGCCTCGGCGAATACACCGCGCTGGTCGCGGCCGGCGCGCTGTCGCTGGTCGATGGCGCCCATCTGGTGCGTATCCGCGGGCAATTGATGCAGGTGGCGGCGCCGGAAGGCACTGGCGCGATGGCGGCGGTGCTGGGCGCCGAAGACGCGCTGGTCGAGACGGTGTGCGCAGAAGCCTCGGGCGTGCAGGTGGTGGTGCCGGCCAACTACAATTCGCCGGGGCAGATCGTGATTGGCGGCGATGCCGCGGCGGTGGACCGCGCGCTGGCGCTGCTTGCGGAAAATGGCGTGCGCAAGGCGGTCAAGCTGGCGGTCAGCGTGCCCTCGCACACTCCGCTGATGCGCGAGGCGGCCAATCGCCTGGCCGGGACGATGGCAGGAATGGCGTGGTCGCAGCCTGGAATTCCGGTGATCCAGAACGTGGATGCCGCCGTGCACGAAAGCATCGAGGCGATTCGCGACGCGCTGGTGCGCCAACTGTATCTGCCGGTGCAGTGGACCGGCTGCGTGCAGGCGCTGGCCGCGCGCGGCGTGACCCGGATCGGCGAATGCGGGCCGGGCAAGACCCTGACCGGGCTGGGCAAGCGCATCGACAAGAGCCTCGACGGGCGTGCGCTGGGCATGCCGGAAGACTTCGCGAGCGCGCTGGAGAACTGGAAATAATTCTTGACGCGGATCGAAGCCGATACTTGCGGGTTACTCTGCTTGATCGAGTGCGCTATCCGCAATTTCGCGTGATCTGCGCCCAAAAAATTCCCGGAGACAGCCATGACTGAAAATCTGAAAGGCGAAATCGCGCTGGTCACCGGCGCCTCGCGCGGTATCGGCGCGGCGATTGCCGACGAGCTGGCGGCGCGCGGTGCGACCGTGATCGGCACCGCCACTTCGGAGGCGGGCGCACAGGCGATCACGGCGCGACTGGCCGAGCGCGGTGGCCACGGGCGTCGTCTCGACGTCAACGAACCCGGCGCGATCGATGCCTTGATCGACGCGCTGGCCGGCGCGTTCGGCGGGGTGACCATCCTCGTCAACAACGCCGGCATCACCCGCGACAGCCTGCTGATGCGGATGAAGGACGAAGACTGGCAGGCGATCCTCGACACCAACCTCACCAGCGTGTTCCGCGCCAGCAAGGCGGTGCTGCGCGGGATGATGAAGGCGCGCCGCGGGCGGATCGTCAACATCGCCTCGGTAATCGGCGTCACCGGCAACGCCGGGCAGGCCAACTACGCCGCGGCCAAGGCCGGGATCATCGCCTTCAGCAAATCGCTGGCGAAAGAAATCGGCTCGCGCGGCATCACCGTCAACGTGGTTGCGCCCGGCTTCATCGACACCGACATGACCGCCGGCCTGCCGGAAACCGCGAAGGCCGCGATGCTTGGACAGATCGCGCTGGGACGCCTTGGCGAACCCGCCGACATCGCCCGCGCGGTGGCCTTCCTTGCCGGCCCGGACGCCACCTACATCACCGGCGAGACCCTGCACGTCAACGGCGGCATGTACATGCCGTAGTTCCATTCGCGGCGGGATGGGCCGGAAGGCCAGAACCGCCCGGTTTTCCCTTACACTTACCCACCGATCGACCCGATTTCCGGGAGGAGCAGGCCACATGAGCAATATCGAAGAGCGCGTCAAGAAAATTGTCATTGAACAGCTGGGTGTCAAGGAAGAAGAAGTGACCAACAGCGCGTCGTTCGTCGACGATCTGGGCGCGGATTCGCTGGACACCGTGGAACTGGTGATGGCGCTGGAAGAAGAATTCGAGTGCGAGATCCCGGACGAGGACGCCGAGAAGATCACCTCGGTGCAGCAGGCGATCGATTACATCAAGGCCCACGTCAAGGCGTGAGCTGCGGGTTGCGGTTGCGCGTGACGTTCCTTGACGTCGAAGTGGCGTGCGATCGCAGCGATCGGCCGGTCCAAGCCGGCACGTTCCCAGGGGCCGCGCGTGCGGCCCTCGGCGTTTGTGCTGTGGGCATCATCGGCCGAATGAAATGAAGCGAGGACAGTGAGGATGAACGGACGGCGCGTCGTGGTCACCGGCATGGGGATCGTTTCCCCGCTGGGCAATGATCTGGCCAGCAACTGGGATGCCATCGTTCACGGACGTTCCGGCATCCATCCGGTGGCCGGGTTCGACGCATCCTCCTATCCGACCCGGATCGCCGGCGAAGTGCGCGATTTCGACGTCACCCGCTGGGTGAGTCCGAAAGACGCGAAGAAGATGGATCACTTCATCCACTACGGCATCGCCGCAGCAATGATGGCCAGAGACGAGGCCGGGCTGGACGTGACCGAGGCCAACGCCGAGCGCATCGGCGCGCTGATCGGCGCCGGCATCGGCGGCATTTGGGGAATCGAGGAAACTGCCATCAAGTTGCACGAGGGCGGGGTGCGTAAGATCAGTCCGTTCTACATTCCTTCCACCATCATCAACATGTTGCCAGGCCAGCTTTCGCTGCACCTGGGGCTGAAGGGGCCGACGTTTTCCGTCGTGTCCGCCTGCGCCTCCGCCAACCATTCGATCGGCATGGCGATGCGGATGATCCAGTGCGGCGATGCCGACGCGATGTTCGCCGGCGGCGCCGAGCGCGGCAGTTCGCCGACCGCGATGGGCGGCTTCTGCGCAATGAAGGCGATGAGCACGCGCAATGACGATCCGACCCGCGCCTCGCGGCCGTGGGATGCGCAGCGCGATGGCTTCGTGCTGGGCGATGGCGCTGGCGTACTGGTGCTCGAGGAATACGAGCACGCCAAGGCGCGCGGCGCCCACATCCACTGCGAGCTGGTCGGCTTCGGTGCGTCTTCGGACGCCTTCCACATGACCGCGCCCAGCGAAAACGGCGAAGGTCCGGCGCGCTGCATGGTCGCGGCGCTGCGCGATGCCGGCATGAATCCCGAGGACATCGGCTACCTCAACGCGCACGGCACCAGCACGCCGCTGGGCGATCTGGCCGAAACCCGCGCCATCCGCCGCGCCTTCGGCGCGCACGCGGATCGGCTCATGGTCAGCTCGACCAAGTCGATGACCGGACACCTGCTCGGCGCGGCCGGCGGGGTCGAGGCGATCTATTCGATCCGGGCGCTGGAAACCGGGATCATCCCGCCGACCATCAACCTCGAACAGCCCGGCGAAGGCTGCGATCTCGATTACGTGCCGAACGCGGCGCGCGAGGCCAAGGTCGATGCGGTGATGTCCAATGGCTTTGGTTTCGGCGGCACCAACGGCACACTGGTGTTCAAGCGGGTTTGATGATTCTTCTCCCTTTGGGAGTGGGTGCCCGCAGGGCGGATGCGGGCTCGGTTTGCGATGCGGCATCACACAGAGCCCTCACCCCAACCCCTCTCCCTGCTGCGGGGGAGAGGCTTCAAGTTCGGGAACGACTGGCAACAATGATCCGAACTCGCGCGATGGTTTCCGGCATCGATCTGCTCGACCTGCACCGCCTCGACCCGGTGCGCTACCCGGTGCTGCTGGAATCCAGCAGCGGCGGTGCTCAGGGCCGCTGGGACATGTTGCTTGCGCATGCCGACGAAGGTTTCGCGTTGCACCGCGATGGCGTGGTGCGCACGCTGACCGGCGAAATTCTGGACGGCCGATTTCTCGATGTGCTGGACGCGCACTGGCGCGCGCTGCGCACCGTGCAGTGCGCTGCTGACGCGACGCCGTTCCGCGGCGGCTGGGCGCTGCTGCTGGGCTACGAGCTGGCGCAACAGGTTGAGCCGATTCTGAGGTTGCCGCAGGCCGAGGGCGGCCTTCCGGTAGCGCTGGCGCTGCGCTGTCCGGCGGCCTTGATGCGCGATCGCGTCACCGGCGAGTGCGTCGCAGTGGCGGAAGATGGCGCGGACGCGTGGTTGGCGGACATCGCCGACGACATCGAACTCGCGCGCGCAGTGTCGACACTGTTCGCATGGAAGCCGCCTGTTCGCATCGAAGAAGAATGCCCGCAGCGCTATCTCGACGGGGTGGCGCGGGTGCTGGACTATCTGGCCGCAGGCGACGTGTTCCAGGTCAATCTTTCACGCGGCTGGCGGGCGGAGTTTGCCGAAGCGCTCGATCCGGCGGCACTGTTCGAGCGGCTGCGACGGCATAACCCTGCGCCGTTCGCCGGCATCTTCCGCAGCGCGTGGGGCAGCGTGGTCAGCGCTTCGCCGGAGCGGTTGCTGTCGGTGCAAGGCGGCGTGGCGCAGACGCGGCCGATTGCGGGAACGCGGCTGCGCTTCGATGGCGATGATGATGCGGCGCGCATCCGCGAAATGGTCGGTCATCCCAAGGAACGGGCCGAGCATGTGATGCTGATCGATCTGGAGCGCAACGATCTGGGGCGCGTGTGCGAGTCCGGGAGCGTGCGCGTCGATGAGCTGATGACGACCGAAAGCTATGCCCACGTCCACCATATCGTCAGCAATGTGCGCGGCCAACTCCGCACGGATGTGACGCCCGGACAGGCGGCCGCGGCGGTGTTTCCTGGCGGCACCATTACCGGCTGCCCGAAGGTGCGCTGCATGCAGATCGTCGCCGAGCTGGAAGGCACCGGGCGCGGAACCTATACCGGCGCGATGGGCTGGCTGAACCGCGATGGCGACATGGACTTGAACATCCTGATCCGCAGCGCCGAAGCGGAAGGCACCACGCTGCATTTTCGCACCGGTGCCGGCATCGTGATTGACTCCGACCCGCAGCGTGAACTGGACGAGACGCGGGCCAAGGCGCGCGGCATGCTGCGGGCGTTGGGGGTTGAGTGATGTCCACTGCATACATCGGGCGCGACCGAGTGGACAGCATTTCTCTCGCCAACCGCGGCCTGAACTACGGCGATGGCCTGTTTGAAACGATGCGCGTGGATCGCGGCGGTTTGCCGCTGTGGCCACGGCATCTGGCGCGACTGCGCGCTGGGGCGGAGCGGATAAGCATCGGGTTGCCGGATGTGGCGTATATCGAGGCGTGCCTAGACGAGACCTGCGCCGCTGTGGATGCCGGCGTGCTCAAGCTGCTGTTGACGCGCGGCGATGGCGGCCGGGGCTATGCGCCGGCCACGGAGTCCGAACCGGTCTGGACGCTGTCGCTGCATCCGCTTCCGCAAGCGCAGCGTTTCGTCAGCGCGCACTGGTGCGACATTCGGTTGGCAATCCAGCCGCGACTGGCAGGCATCAAACATTGCAATCGCCTGGAGCAAATCTTGGCGCGGGTAGAAGCGCAGCGCGCGGGCTGCGATGAAGGCCTGATGCTGGACATGGCCGGCAATGCCGTGTGTGCGACCTCGGCCAACCTGCTGGCGTATTGCGATGGACGCTGGTTGACGCCGCCGATCGAGCGCTGCGGCGTGGCCGGCGTCTTGCGCGGCTGGCTGCTGGAGCACGGTCTGGTCGATGTTGCTGAATTGACGAGGGAAGCCGTGGATAAAGCCGAAGCAACAGCCCTGTGCAATGCGGTGCGCGGTATCCTGCAGGTCACCGCGTTGGGTGCGCGCCGCTGGCCGCTGCATCCTGCGGTCTTGCAGCTGCAGGCGCAGTTGGCGCTGGCATATCCGATGTTTTCCCACTACGCGGAGTTGATGTGAAGGTTCGCAGCGTGCTGCTGGTGCTGGTTCTGCTGATCGCGGGCGCCGCAGGCTGGGCGTGGCAGCGCTACCACGCCTTTGCCGATGCGCCGCTGGCGGGCGTGGGTGACGGCGACAGCCTGATCGTGGCCCGTGGCGACAACCTGGCTAAAGTGCTGCGCAAGCTGCAGGGGCAGGGCATTCGCCTCGACGAGCGGGTGCTGTGGCAGTTGCTGGCGCGCGAAACCCGGTCGGCCGGGCGCCTGCAGGTCGGCGAATATGCGCTGACGTTGGCGACCACGCCGCGCTCACTGCTCGAAGCCATGCGCGACGGCAAGGTGATCCGCCGCAAGTTCACTTTGGTCGAAGGCTGGACGATGCGCGAGGTGCGCGCCGCGTTGGGCAAGCTGCCGCTGCTGGAGCAGAAGATCGCGGGCATGGACGATGCTGCGCTGATGAAGGCGCTTGGCCACGAAGGCGAATCGCCCGAGGGCCGCTTCCTGCCGGAAACCTATGCGTGGACCCGCGGCGATTCCGATCTCGACATCCTCAAGCGCGCCTACGCTGCAATGGACAAGGCGCTGGATGCCGCATGGGCCGGCCGCAACGAGGGCTTGCCGCTGAAAAACCGGGTCGAGGCCCTGATCCTTGCCTCGATCATCGAGAAGGAAACCGGCATCGGCGACGAACGCGCGCGCATCGCCGGCGTGTTCGTCCGCCGCCTGCAAAAAGGCATGCGCCTGCAGACCGATCCGACCGTGATCTACGGCATGGGCTCGAGCTATTCCGGCAACCTGAGGCGCGTGGACCTGGAGACCGACACGCCCTACAACACCTACACCCGCGACGGTCTGCCGCCGACCCCGATCGCGATGCCGGGCAAGGCCGCGCTGCTGGCTGCCACCCATCCGGCGCCGGGCGATGCGATCTATTTCGTTGCCGTCGGCGACGGCAGCGGACGCCACAGATTCACGGCGACGCTGGGCGATCACAACGCCGCCGTGCGCGACTACGTGCAGCGCCAGCACCAGCAGCGGCAGGGCCAAGGCGACGGAGCGGCGCCGAAATGAGTCAGGCATTGCAATCCGCCCCGCGCTTGGTGACGCTGGAAGGCGGCGAGGGCGTCGGCAAAAGCACCGTGCTTGCGGCGTTGCGCGATGCCCTGCTGGCCGAGGGGCAGGACGTGGTGTGCACCCGCGAACCCGGCGGCACCCCGCTGGCCGAACACATCCGAGAATTGCTGCTGTCGCCGGGCAATGAGCCGATGGATCCGAACGCGGAATTGCTGCTGGTGTTCGCCGCCCGCGCCCAGCACGTCGCGCAGGTGATCCGTCCGGCGCTGGCGCGCGGCGCGTGGGTGATCAGCGACCGTTTCACCGATTCCAGCTATGCCTATCAGGGCGCCGCGCGCGGGCTGGACGTGGATTCCATCGCGGAACTTGAACGCGGCGCGGTTGGACTGCGGCCCGGCCTGACCCTGCTGCTGGATCTGGACGTGGCGCGCGCGAGAGAACGCACCCGCGGGCGCGATCTGCTCGGCGATGCCGTGCCGGACCGGATCGAATCCGAGCGCGATACATTTTTCGAACGTGTGCGCGCCGGCTTCCGCGAGCGCGCAGCGCGCGAGCCGGATCGCATCCGGATTCTGGACGCAGGTCAGAGCGCCGAAATCGTCGCGGCCGCGGCGCTGGCCGCGCTGGCCGACTACCGCCGGAGGCTCGGGTGAGCAGCCCGCTTCCGCCGCTGGCGCCGTGGTTGCAGCGCACCTTCGATCATGCGGTCGCGGCGCTGGACTCCGGTCATTTCGGGCATGCGACGCTGCTCGTCGGCCCGCAGCGGATCGGCAAACGCCTGCTCGCGGAAACCTTGGCGCAGCGCGTGTTGTGCAGTGCGCCACGAGGCAATGGCAGCGCTTGCGGCACGTGCCGCAGCTGCACCCTGTTTGCGGTGCGGGCGCAGTTCGACCTGCCCGAAGTGCGTCCTGACGGCAGCCCCGCGCATCCGTGGGGCCGCAGCGCTCACCCCGACCTGCAGCTGATCGGTTACGCGATCAATCCGAAGACCGACAAGCCGCGGACGGAAATCGTTGTCGAACAGATGCGCAGTCTGTCCGAGGCGCTGGTGCTGACCGCGCAGCTCGGCGGTGCGCAGGTCGCGATCGTCGATCCGGCTTCCGGGGTCAACTGGAATGCGTGGAACGCGGTGCTCAAGACGCTGGAAGAGCCGCATCCGGGACGCTACCTGTGGCTGCTCGCCGACGCCCCGGCGCGCTTGCCGGCGACCATCCGCAGTCGCTGTCAGCGCCTGGAAGTGCAGTTTCCGGCACAGGACGAGGCCTTGGACTGGCTGCGTCAGCGCGGTCACCCGGCGAAGGATGCCGCAGAAGCGCTGGACGCCGCGCGCGGACACCCCGGGTTGGCGGACGACTGGCTGCGCGGTGACGGCCTGGCGCTGCGACGCGGCGTGTTGGCAGACGCACAGGCGCTTGAGCGCGCGCAGGAACGGCCTGACGCTGTGGCGCTGCGCTGGGTGGCCGACGGCCGCGCCGAGACGCGATTGTGGCATCTGGCCGAGCTGGCGCGCCAGCGGGCGGCAGGCTTGACCGACCCGGCCGCTGCCCGCACGCTTGCCGGACGGTTCGATGCGGCCAACCGTGCGCGTGATCTGCTGCGCACCACGGTACGCTCCGAGCTTGCGGTGCAAGAAGCGTTGTTGACCTGGCGTTGATCGAGGGGAGGACGAATGACGGATCCCTACAATTCCGCGCTGACTGCGTCACCGATACCCGTATCCGGGCGGTCAGTTCTCGTGCTGGACGATTCGATGGTGACCACGGCGCCGGAACTCCCGAATCACCGCATCGTTCGCAATCTCGGGCTGGTGCGCGGCATCGTGGTGCGCTCGCGCTCGGTCGTCGGCAATTTCATCGGCGGCCTGCAGTCGCTGTTCGGCGGCAACATCACCATCTACACCGAACTGTGCGAGCAGGCGCGGCAGGAAACCTACCGCGACATGGTGCAACATGCACGGGGCATGGGCGCAAACGCGGTGGTCGCCGTGCGCTACGATGCCACCGAAATCATGACCGGCCTGTCGGAAGTGCTGTGCTACGGCACTGCGGTCGTGGTGGAACGGATCGAAGGCTGATTCAGGAATGACGGGCCGCATAGCCCGATCGACGATAGGGAGAGGCAGGCATGGTCAATCCGGTGGGCGGCGCAAGGCAGGGCATCCTGTCGCTGGTGGTCAAGGACAAGGCACAGCTCTATAACGCCTACATGCCGTTCGTCAGGAACGGCGGCATCTTCGTGCCGACCGGCCGCCGTTATTTCCTCGGTGACGAAGTGTTCCTGCTGCTGACTCTGCCGGATTCCACGGAGCGTTTGCCGGTGGCGGGAAAAGTGGTTTGGGTGACGCCCAGCGGCGCCTCGGGCAATCGCGCCGCCGGCATCGGCGTGCAGTTTGCCGAAGGCGGCGACGGCGAAGCCGTGCGCGGCAAGATCGAAACCACGCTGGCCGGCACCCTGAACGCGGATCAGCCGACGCAGACGATGTAAGCGTCGATCAGCTCCACCTGTTCCCGCGCCCTTGCCGGGAATCTTCACGCTGATTCCATTTCCTGATTGATTCGCGCCCGCTTGGCGCGGCTTTGTCGCGCCTGCGGCGGTTTCGTCGCATTCGGCTGGACGCTGGCGGGCATGCTGCCCTGTACTGCTGCCACTAGTACAGACAGGACAGCGCGGACATGGCTCGAACTCGGCCCTTGATGATCCAGATCGCCACCGGCGATCCGCGCCCGATCGGCCGCCAGATCGTGGATGCCGTACGCATGAAAATCGCGACGGGTGAACTTGACCACGGCGATCAATTGCCCAGCGTGCGCGGGTTGGCGCAGCAGCTGATGATCAACCCCAACACGGTGGCCAAGGCCTATGCCGAGTTGAGCACCGAAGGCTGGCTGGAATCGCGCCAGGGCATGGGCTTGTATGTGGCGGCAAAACGCCAGCGCTTGTCCGATGCCGAGCGCGAACGCCGGCTGGATGACGCCGTGGGGCGTCTGGTCAATGACGTGGTGCCGCTGGGCTTTGCGCCCGCGCAGGTGCAGGCGCGGATCACCCACGAATTTCAATTGCTGCTTCCCCGTAAATCCGCATGAGCCGCCGCGCAGGCGGCATTGGAATCGCTATGTTCACGTCTTCTGAGTTTGTCATCGAAACCCGCGCGCTCTGCAAGCGCTACGGCCGCAAGCTGGCGCTGGATCGGCTCGATCTGGCCATTCCGCGTGGCCGCATCCACGCCATCGTCGGGGCCAACGGTGCCGGCAAGTCCACGTTGTTTCGCATCCTGCTGGGCTTCATGCCACCCAGTGCGGGGCAGGCGCGCATTCTCGGCAAGGACAGCCAGACGCTGACCCCGCAAGACCGCAGCCGGATCGGGTTTGTCAACGAAGAACACACGCTGCCCAACTGGATGCGGGTGTCGCAAGTGGTCGCGATGCAGCACCACCAATATCCGCGCTGGAACCAGCAAGCCTTTGATGGCGTGATCGGGCACTACAACGTGCTGCCGGAGCAGAAGATCGGCCAGCTTTCGCGCGGCGAACGCGCCGGCTTCAACCTCGCGCTGGCACTGGCGCAAGGGCCCGAGCTGCTGGTGCTGGACGAGCCGACGCTGGGCCTGGACGTGGTCGCCAAGCGCGCCTTCCTCGAGTCGCTGCTGTACAGCAATGCCAGCGGTGATTGCACGGTGATTTATTGCTCGCACCAGATGGAGGAAATCGAACGCGTTGCCGACAACCTGATCATCCTCGAACGCGGGCAACTCAAGCACATGTCCGCGCCGGAAGATTTCACCGCAAGGGTCAGCCACTGGGTGGCCGATGTGCCGTTCAAGGGGCCCGATCCGCGCAGCGTGCCGGGCCTGCTGGAAGTGCAGCGCATCGACGGTCTGCACCACTACCTGGTGCTGGATCAGGGCGCCGGGTTCGAGCATTTCCTGCGCGCATCCGGTGCGCGCAACGTGCAGTCGATGCCGGTCAGCCTGGATCGCGCGGTCAACGCCTTCCTTGCCAAGCACCACGCTGCGCCGGCAACCGCCTGAGCGCGCTCACAGATACGAGGACACCCCCATGTTGGATCTCTTCAAAAGCGAATTGCAGCGTTTCCGCCTGTGGGCGGGCGCCGCCGGCATCCTCAATCTGGTCGTGCTGGCCTTCCTGAGCCGCATGGTGGACATGGCGCAGCAGCCGACGATCGTCCATCAGGCATTCGGCGCGGCCTTTGTCGTGGTCGGCGCCGCGTTCGGCCTGTACCAGATGGGCAGTTATCGCAAGCCGAACCAATGGCTGAACCTGCTGCATCGTCCGCTGCATCGCTTGCAGATTGCAGGCGCATTGACGGCCGCAGTGACGCTGTTGCTGTTGCTGGCGGTGGCGCTGCCGATCGTCTTGGTCGCGGCCTATCAGGATACGCTGACCGCACGCGTGGTCGATGCCCGCCATTGGCTGTTGCCGATCGCCGGCTGGCTGATTGCGATGAGCGGCTATCTCGCCGGTGCCTACGCGATGATCGGCAATCGCCGCCATGCGTTCACCGCCTTCTTGATTCCCAATCTCTTCGTGTACGCGCAGGCGTCCGGCATCGCGATGCTGGGCGTGCAGTGCGCGGCCGTCGCGTTTCTGGCGGTACTGGTGGCGATTGCGTTCAAGCCGGATCCCGGCGTGCCTGCGCGCAATCCCGCTGCGATGCTGGCGATGGCATTGCCGGTGCAGGTCGGTGCGTACTTCCTGCTGTGGGTACTCGGCTTCGGCGTGGAGCTGTTCTGGACGGCAAGCGGCACCCATCCGCTCAACCTGCCGACGCCGCCGAAGGGCGGCAGCATCGAGGCCGACCGTGCCGAAGGCAAGGACCTCCTGCTGCTGGGCATCCAAGGCAGCCGCGACCATGATGCCGCGCTGTGGCGCGAGCAGATCGCGTTGTCCGATGTGGTCACGGTCTATCCGCTGCGGCAGTTGCCCATGCGCGGCACGCTGACCAATCCGGCGCCGCTGGAATTCGACGACGGCGAGCACAACGTGCGCTGGGTGTTCAGCCACGACCGCATGCGCTACGCCGGCTACGGCATGCTGGACAAGCGTGCGCGCGGCGAACTCGGGGTTGGCGAGGGACAGTCGACATTCCCCGCGCCGACGCTGCAATACGCTGCCAATCAGCTCTACAACGCGAACGCATCCTACCAGTACGACGCCGGCCAGCAGCGCGTGTTCGAGCGCGTGCGCCTGCCGCAGGGCGAGGTGATGGCCAGTCCGCCGCAACCGGCCGGCGACAACCTGCTGGCACTCAGCGACCGCGCTGCCTATTTCTATCCCGGCCGCGAGGCGACAAACGGGCTGGATCTGTTGCAACCGCTGCTGCGCGTGCCGATGCCGGCGGCGGTGGGCAAGTTGAGCCGGATGGATGTGGTCGAGCTGCTGGACGGATATCTGGTGTCGTACACCTACACCTGGGGCGTGTGGAGCGGCGAATTGCAGCAGCCGTTCCAGCAGGTGCTGCGGGTGGATGGCGCAGGCCATGTGCGGGAAGTCGCACGCCGCGCACTCGCGCTTGATCTGCCGTCCGTCTACACCGATCGCAACACCTGGCTGTCGCCGGCGATCCGCGTGATCTGCCTGGGTGCGCAGGATCTGTTCGCGGCGAAGACCCCGCTGCGTGCCGCGCCCGAACCGATGCCGGCACCGATCCTGTGGCTGGCCGGTGCGTGCTGCCTGCTGTCGCTGCTCGGCGCGGTGTGGCTGACCGGCCGGCAATCGCATTCGCCGCGTGGCCGCTGGGGTTGGGTGTTGCTGTGCGGCGTGGTGGGGCTGCCGGCGCTGATCAGCCTGTGGATCATGCTGCCGCGTCGCGAGTGCTTGCCCGTGGATGCGCAGCCGGTTGCGGCCTGATCCGGAACCGACGAGGACATGACAATGACATTCTTCCGAACGCTGTGTATGGCACTGGCCGTCTGCTTGTTGCTGGTCATGCCAGCGCACGTCGAGGCGGCGCAGGATGACGCGGGCATTCGTGCCACCATCGCATCGCAACGCGTGCTTCCAATGGCGCCACGCCTGTCGCGTGCCGCCTTCCTCGAAAATCGCACGCTTACCGATGTGCAGTTGTCGCCCACCGGCGAGTTCGTCGGCTACCTGCGCGAGCAGAAGGATTCGCGCAGCCTGTGGTTGTTGCCAACGCATGCCGGCAAGGATGGCGGCAGCGCACGCATGCTGGTCGGCAACACCCAGGCCGAGCGGCTGCTGTGGTCACGCGACGGGCGCTGGCTGTTTCTGCGTGCACCGCGTGCACTGTCCATTGTCGGCATCGACGGTCGCAACGGTGTGCGCGTGCCCTTGGGCGGCAGCGCGCAACGCGGGGTGATGAAGCTTGACCCCTCGCAACCGGCGGCGGTGCTGCTGCGCGAGCGCGTGCTGGCCGGAACCCGGGAGCGTTGGCGGATCGTGCGGATGGACGTGCGCGGCAGGCGCACGCTGCTGCACGAAGATGCGCACTGGATCCACGATGTTGCACTGGATGTTCGCGGCCACATCGCCGCGCTGGTGCGTTTCGAAGGCGACCACGATGCGCTGTATCGCGTGCGGCCGGACGGCGCCCTGCGCGAGGTGCTGCGGATCAAGCCGATGGAGCGGGTCAACCTGCTGGCCGCGTTGGCGGATGGCAGTCTGTTGATGCGCGGCAATCCCGGCAGCGAAACCGCCGGCGGCAATTTTCTGCGCGTGCTGCGCCTGAGCGCGGACGACCAACTGCAGACGCTGCACGCAGACCCGCGCCACGAGGCCGATCTGGATGAGGTGGTGCTTGATCCGCGCACGCAGCAGCCAAGCGTCGCCAGTTATCGCAGCACGGTCGCCGCAACGTATGGCCTAGGCGCGGCGCAGGCCGCAGTGACCGCGATCGAAACGCGCTTGCCCGGTCGCGACATCGGCGTGCAGGTCGGCAGCGGACCGAACGCGCGCTGGTTGGTGAGCGAACGCGCTTCTACCCTGCGCGATCCGCGCTGGCATCTGTACGATCCGCGCAGCGGTGAGTTGCGGCGCATCCTCGACGATCCCGGCATCACTGCGGGCGCGCCGAAGGAAACCGCACTCGCACGCAAGATCGCCGTCCGCTATCTCGCCGCCGATGGTTTGCGCGTGCACGGCTTCCTGTTGCTCCCGCCGGGTGTGGATGTGGCGCGTGCGCCGCTGATAGCGCAGGTGCATGGCGGGCCGATCAACCATTTCCGCGACGGCTACGACGGCGTGGCGCAGTTCCTCGCCAATCGCGGCTACGTGGTATTCCAGTCGAACTTTCGTGGCTCCACCGGCCACGGGCGCGCGTACACGTTTGCGCCCGACGGCGACTACGGCAATGGTCGCGTACAACAGGACATCGTCGAGGGTGTGCGTTGGTTGCTGACGCAAGGCATCGGTGACAAGGATCGCGTCGGCATCGTGGGGCATTCGTTCGGCGGCTACTCGAGCTTGCTGGGCCTGACCTTCCAGCCGGAGCTGTTCAAGGTCGGCGTGGCCGGCGCGCCGCCATCCGATTTGGGTTGGGCGATGCGTTGGCTGGTGGAGTCCGGCGAGCAAGGCGACCTGCCCGATCGCTCACTGCAAACCACCCTGCGGGCACTGTCGCTGGACGCCACCGACCCCGCCGTGTTCGCGCGCCTGCACGCGCAGTCGCCACTGCTGAACGCCGTGCGGATGCAGCGGCCCTTGCTGATCATGGCCGGCGGTGCCGACCGCACGGTGGCGATCCGCGCGGTGACACATTACGTCGCGACGCTGAAGACGCTACGGCGGCCCGTCACGCTGTTGGTGGAACCGAACGGCGGCCATTCGCCGGCCGATCCGGTTCCGCGCGAGGCGTATTTGTTCGCGATGGAAACCATGCTGCAACGCCATCTGGGAGGCCCACCACCGGAGCCCGCTGGACAACGCTTGCGCGCTTATCTACGCGAAAACCTGCGGCTAGCCGGGCCGGAGTTCAGGGCACTGGCAAAGCAGGGACTGGGAGCCAGGTGAATGTCCCGACACGTGATCTGGAACAGGTGAAGTGGGGCGGCTGGAAATTCACTCTGAGATGGCCCGGGTTTGACGGACACCTTTGAACGGGGACAATCCCCGGGGAGGTGTCACATGGTCAAGCGCCAACGGTTCACCGCGGAGTTCAAGCGCGAAGCGGTCAGGTTGTTCGATGCAGGCGAACGTCCGGCATCGGAGGTAGCCATCGATCTCGGTATTCGACGGAACCAGCTCTACAAGTGGAAGGCCGAGCAGGTCCGATCCGGTGAGATCTCCTTTCCTGGCTCCGGCCGCAAGCACGCGGACCAGGATTCGGAAATCGTGCGCCTCAAGCGCGAGCTCGCGCGCATGACGGAGGAGCGCGACATTTTAAAAAAAGCCGCGGCGTACTTCGCCAAGGAATTGCCATGAAGTACGACTTCATGCGCTCTCACGCCGACCAGTTCTCGCTCACGGGCATGTGT
>JADFDQ010000003.1 GCA_018262705.1 Xanthomonas sp. | reverse complement strand
TCCACCATGTCCGCCTTGTTCAGGTAGACCACGATGTACGGCACGCCCACCTGTCGCGCCAGCAGAATGTGCTCGCGCGTCTGCGGCATCGGGCCGTCCGCCGCGCTGCACACCAAAATCGCGCCGTCCATCTGCGCCGCGCCGGTGATCATGTTCTTCACATAGTCCGCGTGCCCGGGGCAGTCCACGTGCGCGTAGTGACGCGCCGCGCTCTCGTATTCCACGTGCGAGGTCGAAATCGTGATCCCGCGCGCCTTCTCTTCCGGCGCCTTGTCGATCGCATCGTAGGCGCGGAACTCGCCGCCAAAACGCTCTGCGCCCACCTTCGTCAGCGCCGCCGTCAGCGTCGTCTTGCCGTGATCCACGTGACCGATCGTGCCCACGTTCACGTGGGGCTTGGTGCGCTCGAACTTACCCTTTGCCATGGTTGCAATCTCGCTGCGTGATTTGGTGGTTGGTGCGTTTCAAAGACCGGCCACAACGGCCGGGCGCTTGCGGTTTGATCCGCGAAGATGGTGCTCACGACTGGAATCGAACCAGTGACCTCCTCCTTACCAAGGAGGTGCTCTACCGACTGAGCTACGTGAGCGAAATTTTCTGGACAAGCCGCGCAATGCAATGGTGGAGCGGGAGACGGGAATCGAACCCGCACTAGTAGCTTGGAAGGCTACAGTTCTACCATTGAACTACTCCCGCATCGGGAGGCCTGTCTTGCCGCGCCGCCGGCTGGTAAGGCCTGCGGGTAAAACGGTACCGCCTGTCACACACTTTCGAACATCAACTTGGTGGAGGGAGGTGGATGGCTGCGGCGCTGCGCGCCTTGGCCCTCCGGGCTGCGCCTTCGGCGCACTCAGCAAGGCTGCGCCTTGCTGTCGAACCAGCGGTGGTTCTCACCCACTTCCCGGTTCGCCCATCCCACGTTCCCGCCTGTCACACACTTTCGAACATCAATTTGGTGGAGGGAGGTGGATTCGAACCACCGAAGGCGTAAGCCAGCAGATTTACAGTCTGCCCCCGTTGGCCGCTTGGGTATCCCTCCGTGCCATCCCTTGGCGAACGTTGCCGCCCTCCAAAGAGCCCGTGATTTTGGCGGGAGTGGGCGCGACTGTCAATGTCGATTGCTGCCGTTTGTGTCCGAAATCTTCGCAAATGCCGGCGTTCGCCCACTCCGGGATGAACCGGCGCGTGATCGAGGGCGTCAGACGTTGAAGCGAAAATGCAGGATATCGCCTTCCTGCACGCGGTATTCCTTGCCTTCCAGCCGCAGCCGCCCGGCGTCGCGGGCGCCGGCTTCACCGCGGTACTTGATGAAGTCATCAAAGCCGATGGTCTCGGCGCGAATGAAGCCCTTCTCGAAGTCGGTGTGGATGACGGCGGCGGCCTGCGGCGCGGTGGCGCCGGCCTTGACCGTCCACGCCCGCACTTCCTTCACGCCCGCCGTGAAATAGGTCTGCAGCCCCAGCAGGAGATAGGCAGCGCGGATCACGCGGTTCAGGCCGGGCTCGTCCAGACCCATGTCGGCGAGGAAGACATCGCGCTCGTCGGCGTCGAGCTGGCTGAGTTCTTCTTCGATCGCCGCGCACACCGGCACCACCTGCGCGCCTTCCTTGTCCGCCAGCGCGCGCACGGCGTCGAGCTGCGGATTGCCTTCGAACCCGTCCTCCAACACGTTGGCGACATACATCACCGGCTTGAGGGTGAGCAGGAACAGCTCGCGGACAACCGCCTTCTCGTCCTCGTCCAGTGCCACCGTTCGCGCCGACTTGCCCTGATCCAGCGCGGTGCGCAGCTTGCCCAGCACCTCGATCTTCGCCTTGGCGTCCTTGTCGCCGCCCTTGGCGACCCGCTCATAGCGGGCGATGGCCTTGTCCACCGATTCCAGATCGGCCAGCGCCAGTTCGGTGTCGATGGTCTCGATGTCGGCGATCGGATCGACCCGGTTGGCCACGTGGATCACATCGGAATGCTCGAAGCAGCGCACGACGTGGCAGATCGCATCGACCTCGCGGATATGCGCCAGGAATTTGTTGCCCAATCCTTCGCCACTGGCCGCGCCGGCCACCAGCCCGGCGATGTCGACGAATTCGACCGCCGTCGGCACCACCTTCTGCGGTTTAACGATGTCGGCCAGCGCGCCGAGCCGCTGGTCCGGCACCGGCACCACGCCGACGTTCGGTTCGATCGTGCAAAAGGGAAAGTTGGCCGCCGCGATGCCGGCCTTGGTCAGCGCGTTGAACAGGGTGGACTTGCCGACGTTCGGCAGCCCGACGATGCCGCATTTGATGCCCATGAGTGTCCGTGTATGTCGTTTGGATGATGTGGCTGGGGACCGGGGACCGTGGACCGGGGACCGGGGACCGGGGACCGGGGACAAGCTAAAGATTTAGGGCGGGTCGTGGGGGGGCAATTTTTCCAAACAGGCGAAGCAGCGAACAGCACAGATACCGCCTCGCCGGATTTCAAGCGCTACTTCCGGTTCCCGGTTCCCGGTTCCCGGTCCCCCGCCGTATGCAACCGCTTCATCGCTTCATTGAAGTCGCCCGCCACCGCCAGCGGCAGCACGTCCAGCGCGTCGCCGATGGCGTCCAGCATCAGCGCTTCATCGGTGCCGCTGGGCCGCCCGAGCACCCACGGCACCACCAGCTCCTGACGTCCGGTGCCGGGGTGGCCGATGCCGATCCGCAACCGGTGGAAGCGGCCGTGACCGAGCAGACGCACGCTATCGCGCAATCCGTTTTGACCGCCGTGACCACCGTCGAACTTCAGCCGCGCCACGCCGGGCGGCAGGTCGAGATCGTCATGAACGACCAGCATTTCATCCGGTTCGATCTTCCAGAACCGCAGGGCGGCCACGATCGACTTGCCCGACAGGTTCATGAAGGTCATCGGCTTGAGCAGCCGCACCGGATGTCCATTGATCTCCGCCTGCGCGGTCGCGCCGAACAGCTTGCCTTCGGCGGCAAACCTGACGCCAAGCCGCAGCGCCAGCGCATCGGCGAACCAGAACCCGGCGTTATGCCGGGACCTGAGATGTTCCGGCCCCGGATTGCCGAGACCGACGATCAGACGCAGTCCTGCCATGCGACGAAGTACGCATGCGAGCCGCAGCGCGCGACCGGAACCGGCTGGACGCGCCGCCGCGCGCCATGCCGAACCTGCCGAATCCCGCGCCGGGATCGCTACGCGAAATTACTTGGCGTCGTCTTTCTTGGCCGCCTTGGTGGCCGGCACGTCCGCAGCCGCCGGAGCCGCCGCCTCTTCCGCCGCCTCTTCCCTGGCGTGCTTGGCCACGACCACGGCGACGTCGTACTCCTTGCCGAGCTTGAGTGCAGGAATCTCCACCCCGGCCGGCAGCTTCAAGCCGGACAGATGGACCACGCCACCCACCGCCAAGTCGGACAGGTCGACCGTGATCGCCTCCGGCAGATCCTTCGGCAGGCAGCTGATTTCCACTTCGGTCAGCTCGTGCATGACGACCACGCCGCTGGTCTTGCCGGCGGGCGATTTTTCCTGATTGAGGAAGCGCAGCTGGACCCGCGTGCGCAGGGCCTCATTGGCATCCACGCGCTGGAAATCCAGATGCATGATCAGCTGCTTGAACGGATGCCGCTGCATGTCGCGCAGGAGCACCTGCTCGACCTTGCCGTCGATTTCCAAATCGAGGATCGACGCATAGAACCATTCCTGCTGGCTGGCCAGCCAGATCTGCTCATGCTCGATCTGGACCGGGTGCGGTGCGGACTTGCCGCCATAGACGATGGCCGGAAGCTGGGCCGCACGGCGCAGGCGGCGGCTCGCACCCTTCCCCTCGACGTTGCGGCTGGTGGCCTTGATGGTGTGCTGTGACATTGTTTGACTCGCTCTCGTTGCTATGAAGCCGCCTCGCGGCGGCGATGACACTCACCCGCGACCAGGGGAGTGGTTGCGCGGGCGGCGACAGAATGCCCCGTCCCGCAAAATTGATTCGTCAATCCACATACAGCGAACTGACCGACTCGCCGAACGCCATCCGGCGGATGGTTTCCGCCAGCAATTCGGCGACGCTGAGCTGGCGGATCCTGCCGCTGGCCAGCGCCGCCGCCGACAGCCGGATGGTGTCGGTGACGACCAGTTCGTCCAGCAAGGACTTGCCGAGATTGTCCAGCGCCGCCCCCGAAAGCACCGGGTGGACGCAGTAAGCGACCACCTTGCGCGCACCGCGCTCCTTGAGCGCATTGGCGGCCGCGCACAGGGTGCCGGCGGTGTCGACGATATCGTCCACCAGCACGCAGGTTTTGCCCTCGACGTCGCCGATGATGTTCATCACCGTGGCGACGTTCGCTTTCGGACGGCGTTTGTCGATGATCGCCAGTTCGGCGTCGTCGAGACGTTTGGCAATGGCACGCGCGCGCACCACGCCGCCCACGTCGGGCGAGACCACGATCACGCCCTCGGTGCCGTGCACGCGCCAGATATCGGCCAGCAGCAGCGGCGAGGCGTACACGTTGTCGACCGGAATGTCGAAAAAACCCTGGATCTGGTCGGCGTGCAGATCCACGGTCAGCACACGGTCGGTGTCCACCGCGCTGAACATCTTGGCCGCGACCTTGGCCGTGATCGGCACCCGCGACGAGCGCGGTCGACGATCCTGGCGAGCGTAGCCGAAGTACGGCAGCACCGCGGTCACGCTGGCGGCCGAGGCGCGCTTGAGGGCGTCGATCAGCACCAGCAGTTCCATGAAGTTTTCGGCGGTCGGCGCGCTGGTCGGCTGGATGACGTAGACCTCCTGCCGGCGCACGCTCTCCTCGATTTCGACCTGCACCTCGCCGTCCGAGAACCGGCTAATCAGCGCCTTGCCCGGACGCACGCCCAGCTCACGGCAGACCGCCTCGGCCAGCGGCCGATTGGCGTTGCCGGAGAACACCAGAAGATTGGGAGTGTCTTGCATGGCGGGGATCATGGAAGGGGCCAGAGGTGAGGGGCCAGGGATCGGGGATCGGGGATCGGGAACCGGGATCCGGGATCCGGGGACTGGGGACCGGGAAAAGCTGAAGGCGAATTGACGTTCTGCAACAAAATCACGAACAAACACGAACTGGCAGGGGCGGCAGGATTCGAACCTGCGCATGCCAGGATCAAAACCTGGTGCCTTAACCGCTTGGCGACGCCCCTGTGTTGAACCGCGCCACCGCATCCAGCAATGGCGACCTGTCCGCGCTGCGCGCCAGCCAGGCATGGGTACCCGCAGGCAACGCCGCAAGCGCCTGCCGCGCGGTCTCGCCATCGGCAAATTCCACGAAACAGCCGCTGCCCGAGCCGGTCAAGCGCGGCTTGCCGATGCGCGAAAGCACCGCAAACAAGGCCTCGACGGCCGGTTCGCGGCGACGCAACACCGGCTCGAACGCATTGCCGAGCTCGGTTCCGGACAGGAAGTCGGCCATTCTCGCGGGTGTCGAGTGTCGCGTCAAATCCGGCGACTGGAACATTGCGGCCGTGCTGGCGTGCACGCCCGGATGCGCGATCACGTACCAGGCCGGCGCCAGCGCCAGCGGCTGCAGCCGTTCGCCGATGCCCTCGGCCCAGGCACTGCGTCCGCGCACGAACACCGGCACGTCGGCGCCCAGCGCCAGCCCCAGTTCGGCCAGCCGATCCTCGCCCAGATCCAGACCCCAGAGACAGTCCAGCGCAACCAGCACGGTGGCCGCATCGGACGAACCGCCGCCAAATCCGGCGCCGGTCGAAATGCGTTTTTCGACGGCAATATCGACACCAAATCGATATTTGGACGATGTTCGCAGCAATTCAGCTGCGCGAACCAGCAAATCATCGGCCTCGGACAGACCCGCGATCCCCGGCCCGATTCGCGCAATCCTGGCGTCCTGGCGCGGCCGCAAAAACACGCTGTCGCCCCAGTCGAGCAAGCGAAACGCCGTCTGCAGTTCGTGGTAGCCGTCCGCACGCCGACCGCTGATGCGCAGGAACAGATTGAGCTTGGCCGGGGCCGGCCAGGCACTCCAGCCCACGCTGGCGGGGGTGGCGTTCATTGCGCCAACCAGCGATCCACCACCAGCCGCACACGATTCTGGCCGCGACTGGCCGTCACCTTGGCAGGCATGGGTTGGCCGCTGGCAGCATCCGGCTTCCAGCCGTCGTAGTCGATCGTCCAGTCGCTCTGGCGAATCTGAAGCGGCAGCCCGTCGAAGCCAATCTCGACCTGCGCGGATCCGAACTCAGCCGAATCCGCAGCAACGCCGCGCAGCCAGCAGCCCAGCGCATTGACCGGAACAACCCAGCCGGTGGCGGCGCGCACCAGCGCATCCGCATTCACGCCGTGCGTCGCCCCGTCCGGAAGCCCGCGCAGCACCGCACTTTCGGCATCGGCCTCCAGCGTCCAGCTCTGGCCGGTCACCGGCGCCGACAGCTCCAGCTGCAGGCGGCCCTCGCCCTGCGACCATTGCAGGCGCCCCGTGCCGCCATCGCGCCCGTTGGACAGCGCCACCCGGCCCGTCATGCCCCAGCGCGCAGCCGCGCAGTCGCCCTCCGCCAGACCCAAGGCCGCGGCGCGGGCGGTCAGCGTCTGCGTATCGACGGGTGCCCCGGACACCGACGGCGGCGGCAACGTTGCGCAACCGGCCAGCGCCGCCGAGGCCACCAGCAAAGTCCATCGCCCCGTCACGCGCCGGTTTCCTGCAGCGCGCGTTTGAGCGAACGGTTGTCGGCGTCGAGCTTGCGCGCCTCATCGAAATACTTGCGTGCTTCGTCCTTCTGCCCCAGCGACCACAGCACTTGCCCGAGATGGCTGGCGATGTCGGGATCCTTCTGCAGCGCGTAGGCGCGGCGCAGGTAATCGAGCGCTTCGTGGCGGCGGCCGAGCTTGAACAGCACCCAGCCGTAGCTGTCGGTGATCGCTGCATTGCCGGGCGCAGCCACGCGCGCGCGATCGATCATCTCCAGCGCCTCGCGATAGCGCGAGGTGCGGTCGGCCAGCGTGTAGCCCAGCGCGTTGAGGGTGGCCACATTTTCCGGATCGATCACCAGGATGCGGCGGAAATCGGCCTCGGCTTTGGCGATGTCATCCTGTCGTTCCCACATGATCGCTCGCGCGTAGAGCAGATCGAGGTTGTCCGGAAACGCAGCCAGTCCGCGCGCGAACGCATCGCGCTCCCCATCCGCATTCTTGTCCTTCCGGCGCAATTCGGCTTCCAGCAGGTAGCCATCGCGGCGGGTGTCGTCGTCCAGCACGGCATCGCCCTCGATCGTGCGCAGCGAGGCGAAGGCTTCGCTGCCGCGTCCCATCGAATGCAGCACCTGGGCGCTGAGCAACTGCGTGCGCCCCTTGAGCCGCTCGCCGGGAACGCTGGCGTACCAGCCCAGCGCCTCGTCGTAGCGCTGCAGCAACTCCGCGATCTGGCCCAGCAGAAGCCGGCGCAGCGGATTGGGATCGGTCGCGCCGCGCTTGAGTTCCTCGTACAGCGCGGCCAGCGCCACCTTGTCGCCGGCCTTGTCCAGCAGGGCGGCGCGCTGGGCATAGCCGGATTCGTCCTGCGGCCCCTGCGCCAGCACCGCTGCGGCCTTGCCGAAATCGCCCAACGCCTCGTATTCGCTGGACAAGGATGCGCGCAGGGTCGGCGACAAACGCGCCGGCCCGTCGAGTCCGGAAAGAGCCTGCCTGGCTTCGTCCAGCCGCCCGGCCTGCCGCAGCAGTTGTGCGCGCAACAGCGCCACCCGCGGATCGTTCGGGAAGCGGGCGACGACCTGATCGACAATGCGATCGACCAGCTTCGGCTGGTCGAGACGCTCGGCAAGGCCGCCAAAACCCAGCCAGGCCTCCAGTTCGTTGGGCAGCATGCCGTCGTCGACGGCTTCACCGATCAGCTTCACCACCAGCTTGGGCTGTTTTCCAACCGCGCCCGCCAACGCGGCCAGCGCCAGCCGCCAGTCGCCGCCGGCATACAGGGCCTGCAACTCGCGCCGGGCGTCGCGCTTCTGCCCCGCCCGCAGGGTGAGATTGGCAAGCAACATGCGCTGGTCGCGGGTTGGCTGTGGTGCCAGCGCGTGCAAAACCGTCCACGCCTGCCGCGCCAGCGCTTCCTCGTCGGCCAGCAGCGCGATGCGCAAGGCGCGCTCGGCCAGCACCGGATCCTGCGCGGCGCGCGCGGCGTCGAGATAGTGTCTTGCAGCTTCCGGAAGCTGCCCGCCCTGCAGCGCAAACTCGCCGGCGAGGCTGGCTTCCAGCGGATCGACGCGCACTGGCGCATCCGCAGCCGCCACCGCGACCGGCGCGAACGCGCCCGCGAAGACCAGCAGCATCGAATGCAGGAAAATGCGCAATACAAGGCGTTGCGGGAGTCGCATGGGATCGCCGGTACAATGTACGGTTGGACTCCCAGCTTAACCCACGCCCGCGGCCCGATCGGCGTTCTCCGCCGCAAGCCACACCGTTTCCCGAACCATGAGCCTGTTCGTCCTCGGCATCAACCACCAGACCGCGCCGGTTGCCCTGCGCGAAAAGGTGGCGTTTGCGCCCGAAGCGCTGGGGCCCGCACTGTCTTCGTTGCACGCGCTGCCGGAGATCAGCGAAGTCGTCCTGCTGTCCACCTGCAACCGCACCGAGGTGTACGCCCAGGTCGAAGGCAGCGAACTTGCCCTCGTGGAATGGCTGTCGACCCATCCCGGCAGCGGCAGCGCTCCGGGTCCGGAGCTGCGCGCCTACCTGTACCGCCACAGCGACGCCGACGCGGTGCGCCATCTGTTCCGGGTCGCCAGCGGGCTGGACTCGCTGGTGCTCGGCGAGCCGCAGATCCTCGGCCAGGTCAAGCAGGCCTGGTCGATCGCGCACGCGGCCGGCGCGCTGGGCGGCAACCTCGATCGCCTGTTCCAGCAGGCCTTCGCCACCGCCAAGCACGCGCGCACCGACACCCGCATCGGCGCCCACCCGGTTTCGGTGGCGTCCACCGCCGTGCATCTGGCGCAACGCAATTTCGCGCGAATGGAAGACTCCACTGTGCTGCTGATCGGTGCCGGTGAAACCGTCGAACTGGCCGCCAACCACGTGGCCGAAGCCCGCGCCAAACGCCTGCTGGTGGCCAACCGCACCTTGGCCCACGCCCAGGATCTGGCCAGTCGCCACGGCGGCTACGCGCTGCCGCTGGAAGATCTGGAACGGCATCTGGCCGAAGCCGATGTGGTGATTTCCGCCACCGCCAGCCGCAGCCCGATCCTGCAGCGCGCCCAGGTCGAACGCGCCCTGCAGGCACGCCGGCACCGGCCGATGCTGTTGCTGGATCTGGCAGTTCCACGCGACATCGCACCCGACGTCGGCGACCTGCGCGACGTTTTCCTGTACACCATCGACGACCTCGAACACGTCATCGAAGACAACCGCCGCAGCCGCCGCGAAGCCGCGCAGCAGGCCGAGACCATCATCGATCTGCACGCCGCGCGCTTCATCGAACAGCTGCAGGCCAGCACCCGCCAGCAGCCGCTGCTGCAGCTGCGCGCCCACGGCGAGTCCGCGCGCGCCGAAGCGCTGGCCAAGGCCCGCCGCCAACTCGCCGCAGGCCTGCCCGCCGAGCAGGCGCTGGAACTGCTCGCCCACTCCCTGACCAACCGCCTACTGCACGCGCCGACCGTGGCCCTGCGCGAAGCCGCGCTGCACGGCGATGCCGAACTGGCGCGCGCGGCGGAGAAGCTGTTCCCGGCGCCGGATGCGGATCGCAATGCGGCGGGCGGCGATTCGCCTTCGACCGATGCTTGATTCCCTGCGCCGAAAACTCGAAGCGCTGGCCGAGCGCCGCGAGGAGCTGGAACGCCTGCTCGCCGACCCGGATCTGGCCAACCATCCGAAACGATTGCGCACGCTCTCGCGCGAATTCTCGGCGCTGCAGCCGCTGGCCGACGCGCTGGCCGCGGAAGCGCGTGCGCGCGCCGACCTCGACGCCGCCGAAACGATGCGCAACGATGCGGAACTGCGCGAACTGGCGGAAGACGAAATCCATTCTGCGAACGGACGCCTGCAGGCCCTGGAAGCCGAGCTGCTGGCCCAGCTGGTGCCGAAAGACGCCCGCGACGACGGCGGGCTGTATCTGGAAGTCCGCGCCGGCACCGGCGGCGACGAAGCCGCGCTGTTCGCCGGCGATCTGTTTCGAATGTATGCACGCTACGCCGAGCGCCGCGGCTGGCGGGTCGAGGTCGAATCGTCCAACCCCGGCGAGCACGGCGGCCACAAGGAAATCGTCGCCAGGATCGAAGGCGCCGGCGCCTATGCGCAGCTGAAATACGAATCCGGCACCCACCGCGTCCAGCGCGTGCCGGTCACCGAGTCGCAGGGCCGCATCCACACCTCGGCCGCGACCGTGGCCGTGTTCGCGCTGGAAGACGAAGCGCAGGACGTCGAACTCAATCCGGCCGACCTCAAGATCGACACCTACCGTTCTTCCGGTGCCGGCGGCCAGCACGTCAACAAGACCGAATCGGCGATCCGCATCACCCACGTCCCGACCGGCCTCGTGGTGGAATCGCAGACCGAGCGCAGTCAGCACGCCAACCGCGACAAGGCGATGAAGCGCCTGCGCGCAATGCTGGCCGACGCCGAACGCGACCGTCGCGCGGCCGCCACAGCCGCCGAACGCAAACTGCAGGTCGGCAGCGGCGACCGCAGCCAGCGCATCCGCACCTACAATTTCCCGCAGGGACGCATCACCGACCACCGCGTCGAAGGCCTGACCCTGTACGACCTGCCCAACATTCTCGACGGCGACCTCGATGCATTGATCGCCCGTTTGCAGCAGGAGCGCCAAGCCGAAGCGCTGGCCCAGTTGGCGCAGGACGGCTGAGGCGCGGCGATGGCGATCACGCAACTTGCGGCCTACACTCGACCTCAGTCCGCCGAGGAGTGTACAGGATGCTCGCTGCCACCCTGCAACGGCTCGCCAAGTCCAGCGGGCTGAGCGTTACCGACATCGCCACCGCCATCCCCAAGGCCGGCATCGCCACCGTCAATGCGTGGCTGCGCGGCGACAAGCTGCCCGGCCACGACCAGATCGAGGCGCTGGCGCGTACGCTCGGAGTGCCGGCCGGCACCCTGCTGGGCGAACTGGCCGCGACCCTAAATCCGGCGCGTTCGCGCGGCGAGCACGAACTGCTGGCCTGCTACCGCGGCCTGTCCGAGCGCCAGCAAAAAGCCCTGCTGGAAGTGGCGCGCAGCATGCACCCGGCGCCCGAACCTTCAACTCCGCCACCCAAACCCGCGCGCAAAAACACGGCCAAGCCGCGCGCGTCAGCGGCGAAGAAACGCAGCGCGCGCTGACCGCTCAGGGCGCCGTCGGCATTGCGGTACGCGGCGGCGCTGGCGTGGCCGGAGCCGCAGCCGCCTTTGGCGGCGGCCACGGCAGGCCCACCTTGCGTACCAGCACGGCGTAGCGCGGGTCGTCGTGATAGCGCAGCAGCAGGGCGTCGTAGAGCAGCGACTGCATCCCCGGATCGCGCGCCGTCCACGCCTTGTCCAGCCACTGGAACATCGCGTCGGGTTCGCCGCGCAGCGCGTAGACCTGAGCGATCTGGAAGGTAAAGCCTTCGGAATAGCGGCGGATGCACTCGGCCAACCTGGCATCGGCTGCGGCACGGTCGGCTCCAGTTTGCGCCACCATCGCCAGCGCAAACTCGCGCCACGCGGGATCGGGCTCCGCCTGTGCCGCCTTCAGCGCAGCCGGCTGATCCTTGCGCAGCAGTTCGATGACCGCCAACTGATAGTGATAGTAGAGCCCCTTCGGCTCCAGTTCGATGGCTTTGCCAACCGCCTTCCGCGCCTCGTCGAACCGCCCCATCGACATCAAATAGGACGCCAGCCAGCTGTGCCAGTTCACATCCAGCGGATTGATTTTTATCGCGCGCCAGATCAGCTCCACCGCCTGCGCGAGGTCACCCTGGCTCGCGCGCGCGGTGCTGAGCTGGTACAGCGCATCGCCATCGTCGGGCGCCAATTCGACCGCCTTGCGCAGCGCCGCTTCGCCGTCCTTGAAGTTGAAATCGCGGGTGATCAGCAGCCAGCCGCGCGCATAGTGTGAAGCCGCCTGCGCCGGTGCCAGCTGCAGCGCTTTGGTCGCTGCGGCATCGGCATCGCGCAGCGCCTTTTGTGCCTCCTTCCCGGTGACTCCACCGCCCGCGACGATATCGACCAGAACGCTGGCCTTGTGCGCGTAGGCCACGCCGTAGTCCGGATCGAGCGCGATGGCGCGGTCGTACAGCTCCAGCGCCTTGGCCGCATCGGTTGCCATCACCAGCCGCGCCTGAACATAAGCGTCGTAAGCTTCCAGATTGCCGCTGGGCGGGCGATCGCTCTGCGCCGTCGTCTGCGGCTTGGGCAACAGCTGCGCCTTCAGCGCATTGGCCACCTGCTGGGTGATGGCGTCCTGCAGCGCGAACAGATCCTTGTAGGGCCGATCAAAACTGTCCGCCCACAGCGTGCTGCCGTCCGAGGCGCGAATCAGCGTGGCGCTGACCCGGACGGTGTCGCCCACCCGCCGTACGCTGCCTTCCAGCAGGTGCGAAACGCCGAGTTTGCCGGCGATGGTCTTGGCGTCGTCGCTGCTGCCACGGAACTGGAACGAGGATTTCGGATTGATGACGCGCAGGCCGCGGATTTGCGCCAGCGCGATGATGAAGCCCTCGGACAAGCCGTCGGAGAACGCCTGCTGTTCCTGATCGCCGCTGGCGTTGTCGAACGGCAGCACCGCAATCGAATTGCTGTCGACGGCAACGGTGGGCGCCGATTGCACCACCTGCGGTTGGGTGCGTTCGACCACGCGGTCGGTTAGCAGCAGGACCACCGCCACCGCAAGCACGACGATGATGACGAGGTCGGTGCGACGGTTATGGCTGCGCCGCGACGCTTCGTCGGCAACCGTGATTTCGCTTTCGAGCTTGATGCCCGCGCCGGTGAATTCATAGCGCCACGACATCGCCAGCCACAGCGGCAAGCCAATTCCCGCCGCGATCAGGAACCAGCGCGTCGCAGACTCGGGAGCACCCACCTCCGGACCCAGCTGGGCAATTCCCTGTGCCAGCGCCCACGCCGCGCCGATATAAAGAACGGCAGCACGCAGCACGTTGCGACGTTTGAGTTCGGAAAAAAAACCGCCGGCCATCGTCCCGAGTCCCGAAGCAGTTCAACCGCCTGATTCTTGCATAGGTCGGTACCAGTGACGCAAGCGGCACGCGGGAAAGCCTCAGCCGGTCGTGAACCCGGCGTCGGATTTGCCATCCTCCGCGTGGTGGCGCGACACCGCATCAACCCGCGCCAGCACCGGGCCAACCTGCAGCCAACTTTCCAGCACAGCAAGTCGCACGTCATCGCCGGTGGCCACCACTTCGACGCTGCCGTCGGCCAGATTGCGGGCATGTCCGGACAGTCCAAGCCGCAGCGCCTGCGCGCGGGACGCGGCGCGAAAGCCCACGCCCTGCACCCGGCCGGTCACGATGAAGCGTGCCGTCGCCATTTCAGCCGGCCTTGGGGCCGCCACGCGCAGCGATGTCGTCTTCCAGCATGCGCGCGGTCACCTGGCCGGAATACTTGCGAACCACCTTGCCGTCCGGATCGAGCAGCCAGCTGGTCGGCAGCGTGCGCGGCACGCCGAAATCTGCGGGCGGCGCGTAGACGCTGATGCGCGCAATCGGATAGGTCACCGGATGTTCGACGAGGAAGGCGCGCAGCACCTCGGGTTCGGCTTCATCGTATGCCAGCCCGATAATCGAAACGTACTGCCGCATCGCGGCCAGCGCCGACAGTTCCGGCATCTCCTGCAGGCAGGGACCGCACCAGGTCGCCCAGTAGTTCACCAGCACCCACTTGCCGCGCTGCTGCGCAAGATCCCAGGTCTTGCCGTCGAGCGTTTCCAGCGCAAGCTTCGGATGCTCCGGCATGCCCTGCGCGCTGCGTGCGGTCGGTGCTATCGCCGCTGGCGGTGGCTCCTCATTTCGACCGCAGGCGACCAGCAACACCAGCGCCATGGGAATCCACAGAAAACGCAGCAGCGTTCGTTTCATTGCTTCCACAACCCCGCAAAAATTTTGGCCACCGGCAGCTGCAGGCCCTCGCGCAATGGCTTGCGCAGCCGCTCCATCGCCTGCATCACCGCCACGCCCAGCGCATCGTCGGCGTGCGGCGGCACCACGTGGCATACCGGCACCCGCAGTAGCGCCGCTTCGTAGATCTCGGCCAGACGCACCTCATCGAGATCGCGGGCCAACAGCCATTCTCCGCTTTCGGCGCGCCTGAGCACATTGATCGCGCCAAGCCGCCCCAGCAGCGCCTGCACCATGTCGTCGGTCAGCGCAGGTTCCTTTTCCTGGATCTCCTCGCTGCTCAGGCCGTTGCCCTTGCTGCGCGCTTCATGGAAGCGGCCGAGCATCCGCAGCACGCCATAGAACTCGTGCCCGTGCGGCAGCCGCAGCGCCCTGGGCTGGTAGCGGAACGCCGACATCGATGCCGTCAGCGACGCACCGAGCAGGATCGACACCCAGCTCAAGTAGATCCACAGCATCACGATCGGCACCAGCGCCACCGCGCCATAGATTTTCTGATAAGCGTCGAAACTGCCCAGATACAGGCTCAGTCCGGTTTTGACGCCTTCGAACAGCAGCACCGACAGCAGCGCCCCGCCCAGCGCGTGCCGCCAGAACACCGTGCGATGGGGAACCACCTTGAACAAGGCGGCAAACGCCAGCAGTTCGATCCCCATCGGCGCCAGCCGCAGCATCAAGGCTTCCAGCCAGCGTCCCGGCAGCGTTTCGAAAATGGCCAGCGCGAAAAAACGGGTCGATAGCGCCAGACTGGCGGCCGCCACCAGGGTTCCCAGCGTCAGCACCGTCCAGTAGACGAGAAAGCGGCTGAGTTTCGGCCGCGCCGTGGGCACCCGCCAAATCCGGTTGAAGATCGACTCCACGCCGCTCACCGCCACCAGCAGCGAAACGATCAGCGCCAGCGCGCCGACCACGGTCAGCGAGCGGGTGTTGGCGGAAAAATCGGTCAGATAGCCGGACACCGCGCGCGCCGCGCGCGGCACGAAATTGGCGAAGATGTAGCCGCTGAGCCGGTCGCTCCAGGCGTCGAACACCGGGAAGGCCGACAGCACGCCGAAGGCCACCATGGTCAGCGGCACCAGCGCAAAGGCGGTGGTGTACGACAACGCGCCCGCCGCTTCGAACAGGCGGTCGTCGAGGAAACGGCGCAGCACGAAACGGGAGAAACTGCCGACCCGCGCGGGATCGCGCAGATGGGTGCCCCAGCGGCGGACGGTCTCGACCGGCGTCATTCGCCAAGCCTAGCAGGTTGCCGAACCTGCACTTCAATTCCTTGGCTTTTCCTGCCCGCAAATGCCCGGGCGCCGTGCGAAACTGCGCGCACAGCGCCGCACCGATTCCCCGCCCGTGCGGCAAGCGGCCCACCGTTGCATCGATGCTCCCGACCCGGCAAATGAACCCGAAGCACTACCTCGCCGCCGCGCTGTTTGCCCTGACGTTGCTCTATGCCGTCTGGTTCGCCCGCGACCCGCAGGTGCTGGCGGCGCTGCTGGTGTTCGCGCTGCCGCCCGTCTTGCTCGCCATGGCCACGCTGCGCGACTGGCGGCGCGCAGGTTTCACCGCCGCGGTGCTGGCGCTGCTGTGGTTCAGCCACGGCGTGATGCTGCTGTATGCGGAACCGGCGCTGCGCCTTCAGGCCGGGTTCGAAGTGCTGCTTGCGCTCATCGTCATTCACGCCGCCTGCCTGCCGGGCATCCGCGCCCGGCAAGCCAAACGACAGGCGCGGCCGTGAGCGGCGACCCGCGCATGCGAGGACTCGAGCCGGGCATCGCCGACTCGGTGCACGCCGGCGCGCGCGCGCTGCGCGACGGCAAGCCGGCGCAGGCCGAGGCGCTGTTCCGACAGGCCAGCCAGCGCGCCCCGATCCACCCCGAACCGCTGCGCTATCTGGCGATTGCCGAACTGCGCCTGCGCCGCCCTGAGCACGCGATTGCAACATTGTGCCGCGCGCTGGCGCTGGCCCCGGAAGACGCCGTGCTGCACGCCGATCTGGGCACCGCTCAGGCTGCGCTCGGTGATCTCGAATCTGCGCTGGCCAGCTGGCGGCGCGCCTGCGCGCTGGATCCGTCGCAACCCATGCCCTGGTTCAACCTCGGCCGCAACCTGCAGCAGCGCGGCGAAACGGAAGCGGCGATCGAGGCGCTGCAGCAGGCCGCGGCGCTGGCACCCACGCTGCTCCCGGCGCACATCCTGTTGGGCGACGCGCTGGTTCACGCCGGGCGCTTTGAAGACGCGGCGCGCAGTTATCGCGACGCACTCCGGCAACAGCCGGGCTGCGGCGACAGCTGGCGCGGGCTGTCCAACATCAAGACCGCGCCGCTGTCCGGGACGGATATCGCCATCTTGCGCGCACAGCTCCAGCGCAGCGATCTGGCGCCTTCCGACCGCATTGCAATCGGTCACGCGCTGGGCAAGGCCGAAGAGGATCGCGGCAGCCTCGCACCCGCGCTGGCCGCGTTCACCGAGGCCAACGCGCTGCAGGAAACATTGACGCCATGGCGGGAAGATCTGTTCGAAGCTTTCGTCGAGCAAACGCTTGCGGCCACTGAAGGGCTGCCGGCGCCGCTGGATCCAACCCTAGGTCGCGAGATCATTTTCATCGTTGGGCTGCCGCGCTCCGGCTCGACCCTGTTCGAGCAGATCCTCGCCGCCCATCCCGAGGTCGAAGGCGCCAGCGAACTGGACGATCTTGGCATCGTCATCCAGCAGGAATCGCGGCGCCGGCAAGTGCCTTATCCACATTGGATAGCGCAGGCCAGCGCCGACGACTGGGCGCGACTGGGCGCGGCGTATCTGGCGCGGACGGCGCGCTGGCGCGCGCAAAAATTTCGTTTCACCGACAAACAGCCCGACAACTGGAAGCACGCCGGCATCCTGCGCGCCATGCTGCCGGGCGCCACCGTCATCGAAACCCGGCGCGATCCGCGCGAAACCGCCTGGTCGTGCTTCAAACAGCAGTTCTACAGCCAGCCGCATTTCGCCAACAGCATGGCGCATATCGGCGTGTACCTGCACCACTGCCAGCGGGCGATGGACGCCTGCCGCAGCCGCGATCCGGGCCACATTCACTTGCACCGCTACGAAGATCTGCTGGCCGCACCGGAAGCGCACATCCGCGAACTGCTGGACGACTGCGGCTTGGGCTTCGATCGCGCCTGCCTTGCGTTCGACCAGAGCCGACGCAGCGTGCGCACCGCCAGCGCGGCCCAAGTACGCCAGCCGCTGCGCGCCGCTGCCGTGCATGCGCTGGCTTACGGCACCCTGCTCGACCCGCTGTGGGCGCTGCTTAAACTGCCGCTCGCGCTCATGTAAACGCTGCGGTTTTGGCGGACAATGCGGGCATGGACAACCTGCTTATCGTCACCACCGGCGGCACCATCGACAAGGTTTATTTCGACGCCAAGTCGGACTATCAGGTCGGCGAACCGCAGATCGGCCACATCCTCGAAGAACTCGGGGTCGGCTTCCATTACCGGGTCATCCCGCTGCTGCGCAAGGATTCGCTGTTCGTCACCGATGACGACCGCACGCTGCTGCGGGCGACCATTGAAGCGCAGCCGGAAGCGCAGGTGCTGATCACCCACGGAACCGACTCCATGGTGACGACGGCCAACGTGCTCGATGGCATCGCCGGCAGGACCATCGTGCTCACCGGTGCGCTCAACCCGGCGCGCTTTCGCGGCTCCGACGCCGAGTTCAACATCGGTTGCGCGGTCGGCGCCGTGCAGTCGCTGCCGGTCGGCGTCTACATCGCCATGAACGGCCGAATCTGGAATCCGCGCAAGGTGCGCAAGAACGTGGAAGCCAATCGCTTCGAGCCGGTCGATTAGACCGCTCTGCAGGCCGGGGCATCCGCATTGATCCAACGAAAAACCCCGGCCGAAGCCGGGGTTTGCGTGGGTCAGCTTCCGGAAGCTGCGCCGGATTCCCGGTGCAGCTTCGAGACGGCGATCAGTTGATCGTTTCCGTCAGCGTCACGCCGGAGAACTTCGCGTACGCATACACCTTGATGTAGTAGGTGGTCGTCGTCGATGGCGTGAAGGTGCAGCTCTCGTTGTTGCCGGACTTGTACGGACGGCAGTTGTAGCTGCTGCTGGTCGGCGCGCTGCCGGCCCGCACGTACATGTCGCCATCGCCGGTGCCACCCGAGATCGCAAAGGTCGCCGTCTGGCCCGCCGACACCGTCGCAGTGTAGGTGGTCGTCCAGCTACCCTTGTTCGTCGTCGGCAGGTTGACGGTAGTCGTCCCGCCGCCGCCGCCGCCACCGCCGGTGGTGTAGTCACCGACCAGGCTGACGCCGGAGAACGCCGAGTAGGACTTCAGCCGCACGTAGTAGGTGCCGGTTGACGGACTGGCGAACGTGCAGCTTTCGGAATTGCCGCTCTTGTAAGGACGGCAGTCGTAGCTGCTGTCGGTCGGCGCGCTGCCGAACCTGACGTACATGTCGGCATCACCGGTGCCGCCGGACATGGTGAAGCTCAGATTGCTGGAGCCGGACGGCACCGCCATCGTGTAGTTCACCTCGGCGCCGGTCGCTGCGCTGATGCCGGTTGCCGGAACGCCCTTGGTCAGCGCGCCACCGGTACCGCCGCCGCCACCGCCGCCACCGCCGGCGGTGTAGTCGCCGACCAGGCTGACGCCGGAGAACGCCGAGTAGGACTTCAGACGCACGTAGTAGGTGCCGGTCGACGGCGTGGTGAAGCTGCAGCTCTCGGCGTTACCGCTCTTGTACGGACGGCAGTCGTAGCTGCTGTCGGTCGGCGCGCTGCCGAACTTGACGTACATGTCGGCATCGCCGGTACCGCCGGACATGGTGAAGCTCAGATTGCTGGCGCCGGACGGCACCGCCATCGTGTAGTTCACTTCGGCACCGGTCGCTGCCTGAATGCCGGTCGCCGGAACGCCCTTGGTCAGCGGGCCACCGGTGGTGTTGCCGCCACCACCGCCACCACCACCACCGCCGCCGGAGCAGGACACGCCCACGGCGTTGAACGCTGCCGTCACATCAGCCACCGTCCTGCCCATGTCCGATGCCGCCGACTCGACGCCGCACGCGCCGGCGTTGAAGGTGCTGCTCGCGGTCCAGTAGTCGCGGTTGGCGCGCGCGAATGCCTGGAAGGCGGTCTGGACGTTCCAGCCGGAAGTCTTGGCCAGAGTGCAGAAGGCCTTATTGTAGACGCCCGAGGTGTAGTGGACGTCCATGCTGCTGGTGTAGTCGGCGGCGTTGTCGATCGAGCCGCCGTCCTGGGTCGGGTTGCACATGTAGCGCAACGCGCCGCTGCCCTTGAAGATTTCCGAACCGACCAGCCAGTCATTGCTGCCGCGGTCGAAGTACTCGGCGGTCTCGCCGGCCATGTCGGAGAAGGCTTCGTTCATGCCGCCGGACATGGCGGAGTAGGTCAGGTTCGAGTTCTGCTCGGTGAAGCCGTGCGAGATTTCATGCGAGGCGACGTCGAGGCTGACCAGCGGATAGAAGGTGCTGGCGCCGTCGCCGAAGTACATCGCGGTGCCGTCCCAGAACGCGTTCTCGTAGCTGGACTTGTAGTGCACCTTCATCAGCAGCTTGATGGTCAGCGGGTTCTGGCCCATGTACGCGTTGTACATGTTGAAGATCACGCTGCCGAAGTGGTGGGCGTCGTTCATCGGCGAGTAGGCGCCGTTGATTGCCTTCACCGTGTTGCGCGGGCAGGTGAACGAATGCGCCGCGCTGCCCGTGGTGCCGCCGTTGAGGTTGATGGTGCGGACGTTCGTGTTATCCAGGGTGCAGGTGGTGCCGCTCTGGGTGACGTCGAGATAGCTGTGGCTGGTGGTGTTGCTGCCGTACTCGTACTGGCCGGTCTTGGCGTTGCCGCCGGGGCCGGTGCCGACCAAGGCAGTCTGCAGGTTGTCCCACTGCTTCAGAACCGCGCCGCTGTGGGCGTCGATCATGACGATCGGACGGTGCGCCTTGCCCGAAGCTTGCGAGTCGGCGAAGAAGGTGACCTTGTAGGCCAGGTGGCCGATGCCGGCGTCGTCGATGAAGACCACGACGTCGCTGCTCTCGTTGCGGGTCATCATCCCGGCGATGCCGTTGCCGAGGCCGGCGCGCTTGCCGGCGATGAGCGCTTGGGCGGCCGAGATCGACGGGCGAGTGTTGCTGATGTCCTGATCGAGGCCGGACACCAGGTTGCCGAACATGCCGCGGACGTTGCCCTGCGCGTCTTCGCTGACGACCAGGTTCTCGCCGAACACCGGAATGCCGCGCCAGGTCTGGTCATAGCGGAAATTGCGCGCGCCGCTGTTGAGCTGGCGGTTGGCGCGCATCATCAGGTTGGTGCTGGCGCCGGCGCCCATGAACGCAGCGTGGCGGCGGTTGGCGTTGCGCACGGCGGTCTGGCCATGGCTGGCAACGAAGGATTGGTACTGCTGGCGCGCCTGATTCAGGTCGCGCTGCTGCAGGTCGGCACGGGTGGCGGCCTGTGCGCCTGCCGCGGCAAGTGAAAGAGCGATCGCGGCGGTCAGAATATTGATGGTTCGGAAACGGTTCACTGGTCTTTTTCCCCTGTGGGTTGGTCGGTTTGCCGCGAGCGCGGCCGGATTGAAGCATCGGCTTGGATCAGCCCTGCGCATCCGGCGCACATCGCCTCTTCCCTGGCGATTGCCACTTGCGTGGCCAACATTGGGCACCGCTGCGGAACCTGAACCGTCCCGTAGCGACCCGCAACGTTTGCGCTGCCACTGATTTCGTGTCAAGAACAATCAGGAATGATTATATAACATTCGGTTATATAAACATCCACAGCAAGCAATTCCGCCGGGTTCCGGCAATCAGGACGCCTCTTGCATTGCAGCAAAATCTCGTGCCGCGAATCCTGAACAGGGGCTGATATTGCGCTGCACCATGCATCCGCGATGACGCATCACGTCACATAGTGACGTTATCTCGACATTTCGAGGTAGTTGCGTGCGGTGGATCACGCTTACCGCGTGCGCACGCGCGCAGATTCCGCGGTCAGAACATCCCGGTTTCGAGCTTGGCCAAGTCGGACATCATCGACTGGTTCCACGGCGGATCGAACACCAGCTCGATGTCGGTATCGACCACGGTCGGGATCTGCATCAGCTTGGTGCGCACGTCGTCGATCAGAATCTCGCCCATGCCGCAACCCGGCGCAGTCAGCGTGACGCGGATCTTGACCACGCGCGCGCCGTCGCTTTCGCGGTGCTGTAACTCGGCCAGATAGACCAGCCCAAGTTCGACCACGTTGATCGGGATTTCCGGGTCGAAGCAGGTGCGCAGCTGCTCCCAGATGAGCTCATCGACCGCCGCATCATCGGCGCCTTCGGCGAGCTCCAGCGGCTCCGTCGCCTCCTTGCCGATCGCATCGCCGTCTTCGCCGGCGATCCGCATCAGGTTGCCTTCGACGAACACGGTCCAGCTGCCGCCCAGCGCTTGGGTGATGTAACCGACGGTGCCTGCGGGCAGGGTCACCTGATCGCCCTGCGGGACGAGAACGGCGGCGCAATCGCGCTCGAAGCGGACGGGTTCGCTGCTGCGGGAATACATGATTTCGAAATGAACCGTGCGGCTAAAGTCGTACCATTCTAGTACGAATCAGACCCGGTCCCTGCGGCGGGTGGCATCATGATCCGCTCCGAACGTCCAGAGCCCCATGCCCACGGCCATTCCGCAATCCGCACGCTGGTATGCCCTGCCCCTGATCTTGCTGGGCGCTGCCGGCTTCGCGGCAGGTTGGGTGCTGCTGGCGCTGCTGCTCGACCGCCAGTGCGCCTGGCTGACGCCGCTGGCGGCGCTCGACATCGCCTTGCTGCAGGGTTTGCTGCGCTGGCCGCGCGGCCCGGCACGAGCCACCGGCGCCGCGCTGGCCACGGCAATAGTGATCGCGCTGGCGAATTTCATGATCGCCGCCGGTCAGATCGGACAGCAGTTCGGGCTGCGGCCGGGAGAATCGGCGCTGCTGATCGGTGCCGATTACGCGTGGCTGCTGGTGACGCTGGCCAACGACCGCATCGACCTGCTCTGGTACGCCGCCGGCATCGCACTGGCGGCGTGGTCGGGGCTCAATGGCCGTCGTCGAGCGCCTTCAGCTCGCTGACCAGGGCGCTGGCCATCTCGGCGCCGTCGCCGTACAGCATTCGCGTGTTGTCGGCGTAGAACAGCGCGTTTTCGATTCCGGCAAACCCCGTGCCCTTGCCGCGCTTGATGACGATGGTGTTCCTGGAATTGACCACATCCAGAATCGGCATGCCGTAAATCGGGCTGGCCGGATCGGTCTTGGCCACCGGATTGACCACGTCGTTGGCGCCGATCACCAGCGACACGTCGGTCTGGGCGAACTCGGGATTGATGTCGTCCATGTCGGCGATCAGATCGTACGGCACGCCGGCCTCGGCCAGCAGCACGTTCATGTGGCCGGGCATGCGTCCGGCCACCGGATGGATGGCGAACTTCACCTTCACCCCGCGCGCAATCAGGCGCTGGCACAGCTCCCAGATCTTGTGCTGCGCCTGCGCCACCGCCATGCCGTAGCCGGGCACGATCACCACGCGTTCGGCAAACGCCATCATCGAAGCCACGTCAGCCGCCTCGATCGGCTTCATCGAACCGCCGATTTCCTGCGTACTGCCGCCGCCCCCACCGAAGTTCGAGAACAGCACGTTCTTGATCGAACGGTTCATCGCTTTGGCCATCAACCGCGTGAGCAGCATGCCGGCAGCGCCGACCATCATGCCGGCGATGATCAGCGCCTCGTTGTTCAGCACGTAGCCCTCGAACGCCACCGCTAGCCCGGTGAAGGCGTTGTAGAGCGAAATCACCACCGGCATGTCGGCGCCGCCGATCGGCAGCGTCATCAGGATGCCCAGCAGCAGCGCCAGCGCAAAGAAAGCGATCACGGCATAACCGGTTTGCTGCGCGTCGAAGCCATTGGCCACCAACCCCCAGACCGCAACAAAGCCCGCAGCGACCGCAATCAGGAACACCAGCGCATTGAAGTACTGCTGGCCGGAAAAGGTGTAGCGCTTGTCCATGCGTCCGTCGAGCTTGGCCCAGGCGATGATCGAACCGGTCAGCGAAACCGCGCCGATCAGCGCGCCAAGCGTGGCCAGCACGATGTGCACGGCGTTCGGGCGCTGCTCCAGCGGGATCGCCTTCCACAGCTCGATCGCGCCGATCGCCGCCGCCGAACCGCCGCCCATGCCATTGAACAGGGCGACCATCTGCGGCATGTCGGTGAGCGGCACCTTGCGGCCCCAGATCCAGTTCACCGCCACGCCCAGCACGATGGCCACGGCCAGCAGCGGCAGGTTGTGCATTCCCGGCAGGAAGAAGGTGGCGATCACCGCCACCAGCACGCCGACGCCCGCCCACTGGATGCCGCTGCGCGCGGTCTTCGGGCTGGCCATGCGCTGCAAACCAAGCAGCAGCAGGGTGGCGGCAATGAAATAACTCAGCTTGACCAAGGCAAGGATGCTCACTTCCCGCCCTCCTTCTTGCTGGACTTGAACATTTCCAGCATGCGTTCGGTAACGACATAGCCGCCGGCGGCGTTGCCGGCGCCCAGCAGCACCGCCACGAAGCCCAGCGTCTGTTCCAGCGGCGTCTCGGCGTGACCGAGCACCACCATCGCGCCGATCAGCACGATGCCGTGGATGAAGTTGGAGCCCGACATCAGCGGGGTGTGCAGGATCACCGGCACCCGCGCGATGATCACGTTTCCGGCGATTGCCGCCAGCATAAAGATGTACAGGGCCACGAATCCGTCATCCACCGCGCCGCTCCGGCTTAGGTCATGCCACGCATCATAGACAAGCCCGGCACCCGCGCGCCATGTCAACCGATTGCCCGCCGGTGCGTTATCCCGCTCAGGAAGCCGCCGAAGCAGGGCGGCATGTGTTGGAACGGGATCGGAACATGCTGCTGCTCGACACCGCTAAGCTTGTCCCGGTGACCACCGAGCCATCCACGCCGGACACCGGGCTAACGCCGTTGGAACCCGATTTCGACGGGTTCCTGCGCATGATCGGCACCCGCGCATTCCGGTTCGCGGAGATCGGGCTGCGGCGGCGCGAGGATGCGCTGGACGCCGTGCAGGACACGATGGAGAAAATGCTGGGCTACCGCGATCGCCCCGCCGAGGAGTGGAATCCGCTGTTCTGGAGCGTCCTGCGCAACCGCATCACCGACCTGCACCGACGCAACCTGTTCCGGTTGCGCTGGCTGCTGCCGGGCAGCACCGATCGCGACGGCGAACCGATGGACTGGGCGGACGAGGCGCCCGACCCCCAGCGCAGCCACGAGAGCCGGCAGGCGTGGACGCGGATCCGCGACGCCCTGCACAACCTGCCCGACCGCCAGCGCGAAGCCTTCACCCTGCGCGTGCTGGAAGAACTGGATGTGACCGAGACGGCGCAGGTGATGGGCTGCAGCGAAGGTTCGGTGAAAACCCACCTGTCGCGCGCGCGCGCCGCGCTGCAAAAGCAATTGGAGGATGTGCGATGAACAGCAATGCCACTCACGAAGCAGCCGATCTGTGCTTCGATGCGGCCATCCGCGCCCGCCATGCGGCCGCGCTCGCGCACCTGTCGCCGCAGCTGCAGGCGCAGCTTGCGCAGCGCTGCAACGCCGCCTTGCGCGGAAGCTTCCGCCGCCCGCCGCACGCCATGCGCAATGCGGCGCTGGCGTTCGCCGCGCTGGGCGCGCTGGCGCTGGGCCTGCAGTTCCAGTTCACGCCGAGCGGAACCCCGACCACCGGATCCACGCCCGTGCCAACGGCCGCTGTCGCAAGCGCTGGCCAAACGGGTTCGCCCGGCTCCAACGCCGGCAGCGCAACGCTGGATCAGGATCCCGATTTCTACGTCTGGCTGGGCGAATCGGGTGCCGATCGCCTCGCCTTGGAGTAAGCCATGCGCAGTTTCCTTCTTCTTTGTGTTGTTCTGGCCATTGCCGCGGCAACGCCCGCATTTGCGCAGAGTTCCGCCCCAACCCAGGCACCGGCAACGGCCTCGCAGCCGCTGCCGGACTGGGATCGCCTCACGCCGGCCCAGCGCGAGCTCTTGATCGCACCGACCCGCGACCGCTGGAATCGCGAACCCGATCGCCGCCGGCAGTTCCTGAACTTCGCGCAGCGCTGGCAGTCGATGCCGCCGGATGATCGCGCCAACGCGCGCCGCGGCATGCAGCGCTGGGAGACGATGACGCCGCAGCAGCGCGAGCAGTCGCGCGCCGTCTTCAACGCGATGCGGGGAATGGATCGGGACGCGCGCCGCGCATTCATGGACAACTGGCGGCAGATGACGCCACCGCAGCGCGCCGACTGGGCCAAGGCGCACCCCGCCCCGCCGCCGCGAGGCGATCATCCGGACCGCTGAACCGCCCCTCGTCGGCGCTGGACGAAGAAGGGTTACGTCCCTGCTTCAACCTGCGCGGTGCGCTCCGGCCACACGCTCTTGGCCAGCAGCTCGTCGTTCCAGTCGAAATGCAGCGCGCTGTCTTTGATCAGCAAACTGACGAAGTTGAAGACGTTGCGGGCGTACATTTCGCTGGCGTGCTGGGCGCCCATCGAGGCCAGATTCAGCGGCCCGGCGATGGTGACGCCGGCCGATTCAATGGTTTGCCCGGGCTGGGTCAGGGCGCAATTGCCGCCGGTTTCGGCAGCCAGGTCCACCACCACACTGCCCGGCTTCATGCCGGCCACCATCGCCGCGGTAATGATTTTGGGCGCGGGCCGTCCCGGCACGGCGGCGGTGCACACCACCACATCGATGCCTTTCAGGTGATCGGCCAGCCGCTGCTGCTGCAAGGCGCGTTCTTCGTCGGTGAGTTGGCGCGCATAGCCGCCTTCGCCGGCGGCAGACACGCCCAGATCGAGGAATTTGCCGCCCAGCGACTCAATTTGCTCGCGGGTTTCCGGGCGCACGTCGAAGCCTTCCACCGCCGCACCCAAACGCTTGGCGGTGGCAATCGCCTGCAAGCCGGCCACGCCCGCACCCACGATCAGCACCTTCGACGGGCGAATGGTGCCGGCCGCGGTGGTGAGCATCGGGAAAAAGCGCGGGGCCAGTTGCGCGGCAATCAGCACCGACTTGTAGCCGGCCATTCCGGCCTGCGAACTCAGCACGTCCATCGCTTGGGCGCGGGTGGTTCGCGGCAGGCGCTCCAGAGGAAATGCCACCACGCCCGCGGACTGGATGGCTGCGCCACGTTCCGCATCGGCCTGCGGATGCAAGCTGCCCACCAACACCGCGCCGTGCTTCAATGCGGCGATAGCGGAAGGCTCCGGCGGCTGCACGCACAGGACGAGATCAGCCTCGGCGCAGGCGTTTTCGTCAATCGTCGCACCGGCCGCGGCATAGGCGACATCGCTGAAGTACGCGCCCGCGCCGATCCCCGGCTGGATGCGCACGCTGGCGCCCGCAGCAGTCAGTTTCTTGCAAGTTTCCGGAGTCAAGGCCACCCGGCGTTCCCCGGTTGCCATCTCGCGTGCCACGCCCACGATCACCGCCATCACTCGCTCCATCGTCCCGATCCGGCATCATCCTACCCAATGCGCCCGCACTTGGCAGGCAAATTCATCCGGAATGCGATGTTGACTCTCGACGCCCTCGACGCCCGCCGCTCCACGCCCACCCGCCAGCTTGCCGCGCCCGGCCCCTCACCGGCGCAGCTGCTGCGCATGCTGCAGACCGCGGCGCGGGTGCCCGACCACGGCAAGCGGGTGCCGTTCCGTTTCCTGCGCATCCAGGGCGATGCGCGAGCCGCGCTGGCCGAAGCGGCCCTGGCGCGGTTGCACGAGCGCCAGCCAGAGGCAGATGCCGCCGCGAAAGACAAACTGCGCACGCGCTTCACCCTGCCGCCGCTGACGGTTGCGGTGATCGCTCGATTGGGCGAAGACGAGACGATCCCCGAAGTCGAGCGCGTCATCAGCGCCGCCTACACCAGCCTGATGCTGCTGCTGGCCGCGCAGGCCGAAGGCTTCGGCGCGCAGCTGCTGACCGGATGGATCGCCTACGACCGCCCGTTTCTCGAACACACGCTCGGTCTGGCAGCCGACGAACGATTGATCGGAACGGTTGCCATCGGCACGCCGCAGATCAAGGTGCGCGAACGGGTGCGGCCGAATGCGGCGACGCTGCTGGAGGACTGGGTGGGCTAGTCCATCGATGGCGTGGGCAGCGAACTTGATTCCCGGCGGCGCCTGCCGCCGGACGCTCGCTCCACCACCCAAATGCGGCTTCGCGCTCCGCCCGACGGTGTCGCCGCCAAGGTTTCCAGCGGCGAGCCCCGGCAGCCAGACACGTTTTAACGAACCCGCGTTGATCTGCATCGAAAAGCAGCTTCCGCGGCGACGGGTTTGCCGCAATCTACAATGCCGGCATGAGCCAACCCACGCTCCACCTCGTCGATGCCTCGCTGTATGTGTTTCGCGCTTGGCATTCGATGCCGGACGAATTCCACGACGCCGATGGCTGGCCGACCAATGCGGTGCACGGGTTTGCGCGTTTCCTGTTGGAACTGCTGGAACGGGAACGGCCGCTGCACATCGCCATCGCCTTCGACGAGAGCCTCGGCAGCAATTTCCGCCACGCGCTGTATCCGGCCTACAAGGCCAACCGCGATCCGGCCCCGCCGGAACTCAAGCGCCAGTTCGTCTGGTGCAGGGCGCTGGCTGCGGCGCTGGGGCTGACCACGCTGGGGCACCCGGGCTTTGAAGCCGACGACCTGATCGGCAGCGCGGCGCAGGCAATGCGCGAAGACGGCTTTCGCAGCGTGATCGTCTCCGCCGACAAGGATCTGTCGCAGCTGCTGCACGAAGGCGATGAGCAATACGACTTCGCCAGAGGGCTGCGCTGGGACCGTGCCGGAGTGAAGGCACGGCACGGCGTGCGCGCCGAGCAGATCGCCGACTACCTCGCGCTGGCCGGCGACGCGGTCGACAACATCCCCGGCGTGACCGGGATCGGACCGAAATCGGCGGCGGTGCTGCTGGGGCATTTCGACACGCTGGATGCTTTGCTTGAGCGCATCGCCGAAGTGCCCTATCTGCGCCTGCGCGGCTCGGCACAAATGGCGCTGCGCCTGCGCGATCAGCGCGAGCAGGTGCTGCTGTGGCGTCAGCTCACTACGATCGCGCTGGACGCACCGCTGCCGGAGGGTGATTTTGTGCGCGGCACTGGCGATGCCGAAGAACTCAACGCCTTGGCCGACTGGGTGAAGTTTGGCCCGATGACACGCAAGCGGCTGCATGAAGCCGCTGCAGGCCCTCCGTAGGAGCGCACCGAAGGGGCGCGAAGGCTTTTGCCGGATCACGCAAACAGCATCGCGCCCCTTCGGTGCGCTCCTACGAGGGAATGGTTTTTGGCGCGGTTCGGGTTTCACGGAAGGACAGGTTTCCCCGAAGCATCGGCCGCCTGCGCTAGCATCTGCCGATGGGCAATCTCAAACAAACGCTGTTCGAAGGCCGCTGGCTGCGGCTGGTCAAGATCGACACCTGGGAATCGTGCGAGCGCACCCACGGCCAGGGCATGGCCGTCATCGTCATTGCGCTCACCCCGGCCGACGAGGTGCTGTTTGTCGAACAGTATCGGGTGCCACTGGGCGCGCGCACGATCGAAATGCCGGCCGGGCTGGTCGGCGACGACCGCGCCGAGGATTCCCTGACCGACGCGGCCAAGCGCGAGCTGATCGAGGAAACCGGCTGGTCGCCGGGGCGGGTCGAGGTGCTGCTCACCGGCCCCACCAGCGCCGGCATGAGCAACGAGCGCATCGCCTTCGTGCGCGCCCGCGATCTGGTGCGGGTCGGCGAAGGCGGCGGCGTGGACGACGAAAACATCATCGTTCACGCGGTTCCGCGCGCGCAGGTGCCGCAGTGGTTGATGCAAAAACAGGCCGAAGGCTACGAGCTCGACCTCAAGCTCTGGGCCGGGCTGTGGATGCTAGAGCGCAACCCCGACGGCAGCGCGGTGGACTGAGTTGAATCAACCGGCGAAGCGGTCGGTGGCTTCCACCAGCGCGTCGGTGTTTTCCGCCTCGAACATCGAATGCCCGGAATGCGGCGAGACCAGCAGCTCGCCCTTCGGCCAGACCGCGTGCAGGTCGAACGCGCTCTGGATCGGACACACCACGTCGTAGCGGCCGTGCACGATCACGCCGGGGATGTCGGCAATGTTGTGGGCATCGTGCAGCAACTGGCCTTCAACCTCGAAGAAGCCGCCGTTGACGAAGTAGTGGTTCTCGATCCGCGCGAACGCCAGCGCGAATTCGGCGTCGCCGTGGGTGTCGTCGGTGTCGGCAGGAATTTGCAGATAGCTGGTGCCGCCTTCCCAAATTGCCCACGCCCGCGCCGCCGCCAACCGCACCGCCGAGTCATCCGAAGTCAGGCGACGGTGGAAGGCCGAGATCAAGTCGCCGCGTTCGACTTCTGGAATCGCTGCCAGATAGTGCTGCCACGCGTCCGGGAACAGCCTTGAGGTGCCTTCCTGATAGAACCATTCCAGCTCCCAGCGCCGCAGCAGGAAGATGCCGCGCAGCACCAGTTCGGTGACGCGCTGCGGGTGGGATTCGGCATAGGCCAGCGCCAACGTTGAACCCCAGCTGCCGCCGAACACCTGCCAGCGTTCGATGTTCAGGTGCTCGCGCAGTTTCTCGATGTCGGCCACCAGGTTCCAGGTGGTGTTGTCGGTCAGATCCGCGTGCGGCGTGCTGCGCCCGGAGCCGCGCTGGTCGAACAGCACGATGCGGTACCTCAAAGGGTCGTGAAAACGCCGCATCGAATCGCTGCAGCCGGCGCCCGGCCCGCCGTGCAGCAGCACCACCGGCTTGCCCTCGGGATTGCCGCACTGCTCCCAGTACAGGGCATGGCGGCCATCGACTTGCAGGGTGCCGGTCTGGTAAGGAGCGATTTCAGGGTAGAGCGTGCGCATGTGACACCTTCCTGGATGGTTCGATGAATCCATTGTAGGAGCGCATCGAGGCCGCAGGTCATGCGCGACATCGGCATCAATCGCGCCCCTGCGGTGCGCTCCTACGGGCATTCCGCCTCGCGACTGTAGGAGCGCATCGAGGCCGCAGGCGGAGAGGCGCGACGCGGTTGCGCCGGTGCGGTTCGCGCCCCCGCGGTGCGCTGCTACGGAATCCTTGCCAGCGTCACCCGCTCGCGTAATTCCAGATCGCGCACGGTTTCGACGTCGGCAAACCCCGCGGCGGTCAGCAGCGAGCGCACCGCCGCGCCCTGATCGTAGCCGTGTTCGAACAGCAGCCAGCCGCCGCTGCGCAGCAGCGCGGGTGCGCCGGCAACGATCGTGCGGATTGCATTCAGCCCGTCGCTGCCGCAGGACAGGGCGAGCGACGGTTCAAAACGCAGATCGCCTTCCGACAGATGCGGATCGCCGTCGGCGACGTAGGGTGGGTTGCTGGCGATCAGGTCGATGGTTTCACCCTGCAGCGGCGCCAGCCAGCTGCCGGCGCGAAATTCGGCGTTGCTGATGCCGTTGCGCGCCGCGTTGCCGCGCGCCACGACCAGCGCGTCCTCGCTCAGATCGGTTGCGATCATGCGCGCCTGCGGCCGCTCCTTGGCCAGCGCCAGCGCGATCGCGCCGCAGCCGGTGCCCAGATCGGCCAGCGTCCAGTCGGCATCCGCCGGAATCCGCAGCAGCGCCTGTTCCACCAGCAGCTCAGTTTCCGGACGCGGCACCAGCGTGGCTGGCGTCACCTCCAGATCCAGCGTCCAGAACCCTTTCGATCCGGTCAGATAGGCTACCGGCTCGCCGGCGGCACGGTGCTCCAGCAGCGCCTCGAATCGCGTCGCCACCTGCCCGGCGAGCGCATCGTCGCCGTGCGCGAACAGCCAGCTGCGCGGTTGGCCGAGGGCATGGGCCAGCAGAATCTCGGCATCGGCCGCGTCAATCCGCGTACGAGCCTGCGCCAGCCGCTGCGAAATCGTGTCGCGTCGTGTCTCCATGTCGCGATGGTAGCGGTACGGCGGCTGAAGCCCAACCGTGCGCTTGGCCGAAGATATAAAATAGATATTATCAATCTTCGTGATGATAACAATCGATTGTACTTATTTATAGATAAGCCCTAACCTGCCCGCACTCCCCTTTCATCCCAACCCCAAGGAACCGATCCGATGTCCCTGATCAACACCCAGATCCAGCCGTTCAAGGCCAATGCATTCCACAACGGCAAGTTCATCGAAGTCACCGACGCCAGCCTGAAAGGCCACTGGTCGGTGCTGATCTTCATGCCGGCCGCGTTCACCTTCAACTGCCCGACCGAAATCGAAGACGCCGCCGAGCATTACGCCGAGTTCCAGAAGGCCGGCGCCGAGGTCTACATCGTCACCACCGACACCCACTTCAGCCACAAGGTCTGGCACGAAACCTCACCGGCGGTCGGCAAGGCCAAGTTCCCGCTGGTCGGCGATCCCACCCACCAGCTCACCAACGCCTTCGGCGTGCACATCCCCGAGGAAGGTCTGGCCCTGCGCGGCACTTTCATCGTCGACCCGAGCGGCACGATCAAGACGATGGAAGTCCACGACAACGCCATCGCCCGCGACGTTGCCGAGACCGTTCGCAAGCTCAAGGCCGCGCAATATGTGGCCAGCCATCCGAACGAAGTGTGCCCGGCCAAGTGGAAGGAAGGCGCGCAGACCATTGCGCCGTCCCTGGATCTGGTCGGCAAGATCTGATTGCGACCGCCGCAAATCAACAACGTCGCTTTTCCAACCGCGGAAAGGCGACGGCTTGAATCCATTTTCAGGAGACGAAAATGTTGGATGTCAACCTCAAGACCCAGCTTTCCGCCTATCTGGAAAAGTTGCAGGCGCCCATTGAGCTGATCGCCACGCTGAACGATTCCGAAGCGGCGCGTGAACTGGATGCGCTGTTGTCCGAAATCGCCGAGTTGTCACCGAAGATTTCCCGCCGCGCCGGCCATGCCGCGCGCGCACCGTCGTTCGCAATCCGCCGCGTCGGCAGCGACGTCGGCGTTGAATTTGCGGCGATCCCGCTGGGCCATGAATTCACGTCCCTGGCGCTGGCGCTGCTGCAGGTCGGCGGCCATCCGGTGAAGATCGACGAAGCGCTGGCGCAGCAGGTGCGCGAGTTGCCTGGCGAGCATCACTTCGAAACCTACATGTCGCTGCACTGCCAGAGCTGCCCGGACACGGTGCAGGCGTTGAACGCGATGAGCGTGCTCAATCCGCGCATCCGCCATGTCGCCATCGACGGCGCGCTGTTCCAGTCCGAGGTCGAGGCCAAGCAGATTCTTTCCGTGCCGACCGTGTACTTGAACGGCGCGGAGTTCGACGCCGGACGGATGAGCATCGAGCAGATCCTCGCCAAGCTCGACACCGGCGCAACTGCGCGCTTGGCGGCAGCGCTCAATGAACGCGAGCCCTATGACGTGCTGGTTGTCGGCGGCGGCCCGGCCGGCGCGGCAGCGGCGATCTACGCCGCGCGCAAGGGCATCCGCACCGGGCTTCTGGCCGAACGCTTCGGCGGTCAGGTGCAGGACACGCTGTCAATCGAAAATTTTCCTTCGGTGGAGTACACGGAAGGCCCGAAGCTGGCCGCTTCGCTGGAAGCCCATGTCCGCAGCTACGGCGTGGACGTGATGACATCGCAGCGCGCCAAGGCGCTGCGGCCGGCGGCGCAGGAAGGTGAGCTGATCGCCATCGAACTGGAGGGTTCCGGCCAGGAGCCGGGCGCCACGTTGCGCGCCAAGACCGTGGTGCTCGCCCCCGGCGCACGCTGGCGCCAGACCGGCGTACCCGGCGAAGCCCAATACCGCACCAAGGGCGTGACCTACTGCCCGCACTGCGACGGCCCGCTGTTCAAGGGCAAGAAGGTCGCGGTAATCGGCGGCGGCAATTCCGGCATCGAGGCGGCCATCGATCTGGCCGGCGTGGTCGAACACGTCACCGTGCTGGAATTCGATGGCAAGCTGCGCGCCGACGCGGTGTTGCAGCGCAAACTGTACAGCCTGCCGAACGTCGCCGTGCACCTGAACGCGCAGACTAGCGAAATGCTCGGCGACGGCAGCAAGCTCACCGGCCTGAGCTACAGCGATCGCGCCAGCGGCGACAAACACGCGCTGGAGCTGGGCGGCGTCTTCGTCCAGATCGGACTGTTGCCGAACACCGATTGGCTGCAGCGCAGCGTCGCCCTGTCGCCGCGCGGCGAAATCGTGATCGACGATGGCGGTCGCACCAACCTGCCCGGCGTGTTCGCCGCCGGCGACGCAACCACCGTACCATTCAAGCAAATCGCGATCGCGATGGGCGCCGGATCCACTGCGGCGCTGTCCGCGTTCGACTATTTGATCCGGCATTCAGCACCCGCCGAAGCACAGGCACAGGCGGCATAAGGCGACCCACCGATGAATCTGCGCGACTTGAAATACCTCGTGGCCCTGACCGACCTGCGCCACTTCGGCAAGGCCGCACGAGCCTGCTTCGTCAGCCAGCCCACGCTGTCGATCCAGATCATGAAACTCGAAGCAGAGCTCGGCGTGAAGCTGGTCGAACGCGCCCCGCGCAGGGTCATGCTGACCGCCGCTGGAATGGATGCGGCGCAGCGGGCCCGGCGAATCCTGGCCGAGGCCGAGGAACTGAAGGAAGCGGCGCGCCGCAGCGCCAACCCGGAAGCCGGCCGCCTGCGCCTCGGCGCGTTTCCGACGCTGGCGCCATACCTGCTGCCGCACGTAATCCCTCAGCTGTACGCGCGTTTTCCCAAGCTCGAACTGCTGCTCACCGAAGAGAAGAGCGATCTGCTGCTGCAACGGCTGCGCGACGGCCAGCTGGACGTGGCGCTGCTGGCGCTGCCGATCCACGACGATTCGCTGCACGCCCAGTTCCTGTTCGAAGAACCCTTCCTGCTGGCTGCGCATGCCGGCCATCCGCTGGCGCAGCGCAAGACGCTCACCGTCGACGACCTGAACCACGCCAGCCTGCTGCTGCTGGAAGACGGCCACTGCCTGCGCGATCAGGCGCTCGACGTGTGCCGGCTGTCGGGCGCACAGGAGGAGGCGGGCTTTCGCGCCACCAGCCTGGAAACGCTGCGCCAGATGGTCGCCGCCGGCGTCGGCGTCACCCTGCTGCCGGCGCTATCGGTGCGTCCGCCGATCGTGCAGCCGGAAGGCACCCGACTGGTAAAATTCCGCAAGCCCGCGCCCAGCCGACGGATCGCGCTGGTCTGGCGCAAATCGTCGGCGCTGGATAGTTTCCTGCACCACGTTGCCGAAGTGATCGGCCAGCAAGCAGTTTCCACCCTGCACACCGGCTGACGCAGGTCGCGTTCAGGCCGGCAGCGCGCCGGGGTGGCCGTCCTCGGGCGCATCTTCAGCCTGCGCTAGAACGCCCAGATGCAGAGCCGCAATGATGTTCCGCGCCTGGGGCTCGGCCGCATCCGGCACCATCACCCCGACCAGCCCGAACACGCCCAGCTCGCCGATGCCGCCGGTCAGCGCTTCGCCGCGCACAAACGCAGGGATGCCCTCGGCCTCCAGCGCGTGCTTGACGAGGTAGGCATCGATCAGGTTTTCGGCGTTGTAGACGTTGCGCATCCGGTCAGCCTAGCAAGCCGCCCGTCAACGCAGCAAAACCGGATACGACGTGCGTCCGCTAGACTAGACGATTGTCTTCAGGCCTGATTTTTCCGTGTCTTCCAACCTGCCAGAATCCGCCGACGCCCCGATCCGCACCGACTTCATCCGCCAGATCGTGCGCGATGATCTTGCCTCGGGCAAACACACCGCCATCAAGACCCGCTTCCCGCCGGAACCCAACGGCTACCTGCATATCGGCCATGCCAAGGCGATCTGCCTGGATTTTGGCGTGGCGGCCGAATTTGGCGGCGTGTGCAATCTGCGCTTTGACGACACCAACCCGGCGCGCGAAGACCCCGAATATGTGCGCGCCATCCAGGACGATGTGCGCTGGCTGGGCTTTGACTGGAACAGCCTGCGCCATGCTTCGGACTATTTCGGCGTTTATTACCTGGCCGCCGAAAAATTGATCGCCGACGGCAAAGCGTTTGTCTGCGACTTGAGCGCCGAGCAAGTGCGCGAATACCGTGGCACGTTGACCGAAGCCGGCCGCAATTCGCCGTTCCGCGAGCGCAGCGTGGAAGAAAACCTGGACCTGTTCCGGCGCATGCGGGCGGGCGAATTTGCCGATGGCGCACGCACCCTGCGCGCCAAGATCGACATGAGCAGCGGCAACATGAACCTGCGCGATCCGGCGCTGTACCGGATCAAACACGTCGAACACCAGAACACTGGCAACGCGTGGCCGATCTACCCGATGTACGACTTCGCCCATGCGCTGGGCGATGCCATCGAGGGCATCACCCATTCGCTGTGCACGCTGGAGTTTGAAGACCACCGCCCGCTGTATGACTGGAGCGTGGAGAACGTGGACTTGGCCGGCCATCCCGCCCTGCTGCAACCGTTGCTGGCCAAAGGCCTGCCGATGGAAGCCGGCAAACCCCGCCAGATCGAGTTCTCGCGCTTGAACTTCAACTTTCTGGTGTTGAGCAAACGCAAATTGATGGCGCTGGTCACCGACCAACTGGTCGATGGCTGGGACGACCCGCGCATGCCCACGTTGCAAGGCATCCGTCGTCGCGGCTATACCGCCTCGGCGCTGAAGTTGATGGTCGAGCGCGTGGGCATCAGCAAACAAAATTCATTGCTGGACATTTCTATCCTCGAAGGCGCGCTGCGCGATGATCTGGATGCACACGCACCGCGCCGGATGGCGGTGATCGATCCGCTGAAAGTGGTTCTGACCAACGTGGATGCCAGCGTTGAGGAATTCTTGCGGTTTGCCAACCATCCCAAGGATGAAGCGCAGGGCGAACGCGAAATTCCGTTTGGCCGCGAGCTGTGGATCGAGCGCGAGGATTTCGAAGAAGTACCGCCCAAGGGCTTCAAGCGCCTCACGCTGGGCGGCGACGTGCGCCTGCGCGGGGCCGGCATCCTGCGCTGCGATGAAGCGATCAAGGATGCCGAGGGCCGCGTGACCGAGCTGCACTGCACGCTGGACTTGGACTCACGCCCCGGCATGGAGGGCGCCAACCGCAAAGTGAAAGGCACCATCCATTGGGTCAGCGCCAAACATGCGATTGCCACCGAAGTGCGTCTGTACGACCGCCTGTTCACCGTGCCCAATCCGGATATCGACGACGGCGGCAAAACCTATGTGGATTATTTGAATCCCGAGTCGCGCAAGATCATCACCGGTTATATCGAACCGGCAGCAGCACTGGCGGCGGCGGAACAAGGCTTCCAGTTCGAACGCCTGGGCTATTTCGTGGCCGACCGCTACGACCACCGCAGCGATGCGCCCGTGTTCAACCGCAGCGTCACGTTGCGGGATACCTGGGCACACAAGGCGTAATGGCGATGCCAATGCCGCTGCCTGTGCAACTGCACATCACCCTGCCGATTTGGGTGATGGAACTGGACATTGCCGGCCGCGATTTTTCCACCGATGCCGCCAAGGTCGCCTTCGTTATCGAGCTGTCCAAACACAATATCGAGCGCCAAAGCGGCGGCCCGTTCGGGGCGGCGGTGTTCAGCGCGCAGCATCAGTTGATCGCGGTCGGCGTCAACCGGGTGGTGCGCCAAAGTTGTTCGCTGGCGCACGCCGAAACCATGGCCTACATGCTCGCCCAGCAACGCCTGCAGCAATTCCGATTGAACGAACTCGGCAGCCCTGTGACACTGGCCACGTCTGCGCAGCCCTGCTGCCAGTGCTACGGCGCCACCCTATGGGCCGGCATCGACCGCCTGCTGATCGGTGCCCGCGCCGAAGACGTGATGGCGTTGACGCCGTTCGACGAAGGCCCGCTGCCCGCCGACTGGGTGGGTGAACTCAACAAACGCGGCATTGACGTGGTGCGCGACATCGAACGCGATGCGGCCTGCGCCGTGTTGAAGATGTATAGCGAATTGGGCGGGCCGAATTATTAACGGCCTGCTGTGCTACTGCCGCCAAGGCTTCGAACCCGAGCTTGCCGGCGAACTGAGCGAACGCGCCGCCCGCGTCGGCATCGCCGGTTATGCGCGCACCGAGCGCGACAGCGGCGTGGTGGTGTTTTTCAGCGAAGACGCCATCGCGCTGGATCATGCGTTGCCGTATTCCCAATTGATTTTTACGCGGCAAAAATTGCGCCTGCTGGCCGAGTTGCGTGACCTGAATCCGCAAGACCGGATAGCACCGATGCTGGAGGCGCTGACCGGCCAATCATCCGAAAAGATGCGCTTTGGCGAACTGGTAATGGAACACCCCGACAGCGATGCCGGCAAACCGTTGGCAGGGCTGGCGCGCAGCCTTGGCAATGCGCTGCGCCCCGCATTACGCAAGGCGGGTTTGCTGGCCGCCAAAGACAACCCGAGCCTGCCGCGCCTGCATGTGTGCCTGCTGGCCGGCGATCACGCACTGCTGGCACGCAGCGTGGCCGCCGACAGCGCGCCGTGGCCGCTGGGCATCCCGCGCCTTCGCATGCACAAGGACGCGCCCTCGCGTTCGGCACTCAAGCTTGAAGAAGCACTGCTGGTGCTGCTTGATGACGAAGAACGCCAGCGCCTGCTGAAGGAAGGCATGGCGGGGGCCGATCTCGGCGCTGCCCCCGGCGGCTGGACCTGGGTGTTGACCCGCAACCGGATTCAGGTGACGGCCATCGACAACGGCCCGCTGCATCCGAACCTGCAGGGTTCGAGCATGGTTCAGCACCTGCGCAGCGACGGATTTTCCTGGCAACCGCCGCATCCGCTGGACTGGATGGTCTGCGATATGGTCGAGCAGCCTCGCCGGGTCGCCGAGCGCATGGCCACGTGGCTGCGCGAAGGCTGGTGTCGGCATGCGATCTTCAACCTCAAGTTGCCGATGAAGAAGCGCTGGCAGGAGACGCAGCTGTGCCTTGCCCTGTTCGCCGAGCAGGCCGGCAAACCGCTGACGATCCGCGCCAAACAGCTCTACCACGATCGCGAGGAAATCACCGTGTTCGTCACCCCGAACAAGGCCGCATGACGCAATGTGGCGCCAATGCCACCATGACCGCCGGCAGCGCCCGCGCCAGCTGACGGCATGAGAACGTGAGCTGGCCCGCATGGGCTTTGCGCTATGCTTACAACTTCGCAGCCAGCCCGTCTCGACTTGCCATGAACCGTACCGAATCGACACTCTTCACCGGGCCGCTGCTGCTGGCCGCGCTGATCTTCATCGCTGCGCTGAGCCGCCTGATCCCGCATCCGCCGAATTTTTCGCCGATCGAAGCTGTGGCTCTGTTCGGCGGCGCCTATTTCGTCAAGCGCGGCTGGGCGCTGCTGGTGCCGCTGCTGGCGATGTTCGCCTCCGATCTGGTGCTGGGCCTGGTCAATGGCGGCATCTACTGGAGCTGGTTCGCCAACGCCAGCTATCTGCTGATCTACGCCTGCATCGCATTGTCCACCCTGCTGGGCTTCGGCCTGCGCGGCAAAGTCAGCGGCGGGCGCGTGCTCGGCTACTCGCTGGCTGGTTCTGTGCTGTTCTTCGTAGTGACGAATTTCGGCACCTGGCTGGGCGGGAGCATGTACTCACACGACCTCGCTGGCCTGACCACCGCCTACATCGCCGGCATTCCGTTCTTCCAGTGGACGGTGGCCGGCACGCTGTTCTATTCGGCGCTGCTGTTCGGCGGCTTCGAACTGCTGCGCCGTCGCCATCCGGCGCTGCGTGCGCAGACAGCGTAACGCCGCTGCCACCATGGGCAATCGCCTTTCCAGAATTTACACCCGCACCGGCGATGACGGCAGCGTTGTCGAAGCCGGGTATCGCGCTTCCTGCGCGAATCCGGCCAGCGCGCCGAAAAACGCGATTTTCGACGCGCTGCGACAGCCGCCTTTCGGCGGCTGCGTGCGGGCATCCCTGCCCGCGCGTCGTGCCTGACGGAGCCACCATGGGCAATCGCCTTTCCAGGATCTACACTCGCACCGGCGATGACGGCACGACGGGGCTCGGGGACGGCTCGCGGGTGGCCAAGGATTCGCTGCGGGTCGAGGCGTTCGGCACCGTGGACGAGGCCAACTGTTGCATCGGCCTGCTGCTGCAGGCCGAGATGCAAGACGACGTGCGCGAGCTGCTGATCCATATCCAGCACCAGCTGTTCGACCTCGGCGGCGAGCTGTGCATCCCCGGCTTCGAGGCGATTTTCGATGCCGACGTCGACGCGCTGGAACACTCGCTCGACCATTACAACGAAGGCCTGCCGTTCCTGAAGGAATTCATCCTGCCGGGCGGCGGCGAAGCCTCGGCGCGCTGCCACATCGCGCGCACCGTGGTGCGCCGGGCCGAACGCGCGACGGTCGCACTGGCGCACAGCGAAGAGATCCGCCCGCAGCCGCGGCGCTACCTCAACCGTCTGTCCGACCTGCTGTTCGTGCTCGCGCGCGTGCTGGCCCACGCCAGCGGCCACGGCGAGGTCATGTGGAACCACGAGCGCCGCCGTCGTCCGCAGGCCACGTGACTTTCGGCCGACTGCAAGCGTTCACCCATCCCGCCTGTCTGCAGCACCTGACCGGCAGCGATCATCCCGAGCGCCCGGAACGCCTCGCCTCGGTTCTGCGCGCGCTGGAACGCACGCATCCGGATCTCGACTGGCAGCAGGCGCCGCGCGCCACCCGTCCCCAGCTCCTGCGCGTTCATTCGCCCGAATTGCTGGATCACGTGCTGGCTGCCGTCCACGAAGGGCTGATCGCACTGGATCCGGACACCGTCATCTCGCCCGGCTCGGCCGAAGCGGCGCTGCGAGCGGCCGGTGCCGGCATCGCCGCGGTCGATGCCGTTCTTGCCGGAGCCACGCTGCGCGCATTTTGCGCAGTGCGACCGCCCGGCCACCACGCCACCGCCGACGCCGCGATGGGGTTTTGCCTGCTGAACAACGTGGCCATCGCCGCCCGCCACGCCATCGACGCCCATCGGCTGGAACGGGTCGCCATCGTCGACTTCGACGTCCATCACGGCAACGGTACCCAGGCGATTTTCGAACACGAGCCGCGCGTGGCCTACGCCAGCAGCCACCAATCGCCGCTCTACCCCTACACCGGGGATTCCGGCGAAACCGGTTGCGGCAACATTTTCAACGCAGCGCTGCCGCCCAATGCCGACGGCGCGGCGTTTCGCGCTGTCTGGCGCGACCGACTGCTGCCGGCGCTGGACGCGTTCGCGCCGCAGCTGCTGCTGATTTCCGCTGGATTCGACGGCCATCGGCGCGACCCGCTGGCCCAGCTGCAACTCGAAGCCGAAGATTTTGCCTGGGTGACCGGCGCACTGGTGCGACTCGCCAAACGCCACGCCGGGGGCCGAATCGTTTCCCTGCTCGAAGGTGGCTACGATCTCGACGCCCTGCGTGAATGCTGTGTGGCCCACGTCGAAGTTCTGGCCGGCTGAATGCGAACCGCCCTCAACCCGCGGCGTTTGCCGCCGCGCGCCGGTTCCGGCAAGCTAGCCGCCTGTATCGTCGCCAGCGAACCGCCCGTGCGCCCAGTCCCGCGCCTCCTTGTCCTGACCCTGTCGATCGCGTTCTCACTGCAGGCGCAGGCCGGCGATGATTTCCCGCAAAACTGGGGTTTGTGCCCGCTCAACGACGTGATCCCGCCGTTTACAGAATTCACGCAAACGACCGAAGGCGTGCACATCGACGACCAGAATCAACCCACCGACATCGAAAGCGACCAACTGGCCGGCACCGACGTCAACCCGATCTTTCGCGGCAACGTGACCATGCGCAACGGCGCCCAGTTCATGGGCGCGGATGAAATCACCTACGATCAGGCGCAAGGTCGCTATACCGCAGGCGGCAACATCCGCTATCAGGCGCAGGGAATGCGGCTGCGCGCCGATCGCGCCGAAGGCAATCAGAACACCGATAGCCACACGCTGGAAGACATCCGCTACCAGCTGTTGGCGCGGCGCGGCAACGGCACCGCCAAGAGCGCCAACCTCACCGGCGATACCGGCAGCCTGTACGGCGCCACCTATTCGACCTGTGCGCCGGAAGCGCGGCACTGGGAACTGAGCGCGCGACGGATCGATGTCGACCAGAAAACCGGAATGGCGACGGCGCACGGCGCCAGCCTGAAGATCGGCAATGTGCCGGTGCTGTACCTGCCATGGCTGATGTTCCCAACCGACGACCGCCGCCGCAGCGGCTTGCTGTATCCGCAAATCTCCAACTCCGGCCGCAACGGTTTCGACTGGCGGCAACCGATCTACCTGAATATCGCGCCCAACATGGACGCAACCCTCAGTCCGCGCTACATGAGCCGTCGCGGCGGGCTGCTGGACGGCCAGTTTCGCTATCTGAACGAACATGGCCGCGGCACATTCGATGCGCTGTGGATGCCGCACGACGATCTGCGCGACAGCCGCCGCTGGCGCGTGCACTACGATGCCCTGCAGGATTTCGGCAGCCACTGGCAGGCGCGCGCCAACGTCAACTGGATCAGCGACCCGCGCTATTTCGAAGATTTCACCAACAGCATCGACGGTCTGTCGCAGTCCACGGCCTACAGCGCCATCGGCCTGTATGGTCGCGGCAAGCACTGGGACGCATCGCTCAGCGCCGATCACTGGCAACTGGCCGACTACACCCTCAGCGACTGGATCCTGCCCTACGACCGCCTTCCGCGCGCGGCGATTCGCTGGCAGCGGCCGCTGGGCGACGGCCCGCTGCGCTTTGGTTTCGAAGCCGAAGCGGTGCGTTTCCACCACCCGCAGTATCCGGCCGGCGCGCGCTTCGACATCAAGCCGTGGATCAGCCTGCCGCTCGAGGGCGACGCCTGGTTCCTGCGCCCGACGCTCGCCTTCCGGCAGACCGGCTACTCGCTGGACCACGCTCTGGCACAAGCGCTGGGCGGCGCCTCGCCGTCGCGCGGGCAGTCCATCTTCAGCGTCGATGCCGGGGTATTCTTCGATCGCCAGCTGCAGTTCAAGGGACGCAGCTACCTGCAAACGATCGAACCACGGCTGTTCTACCTGAACGTGCCCTACACCGATCAGGACGCCATGCCCGTGTTCGACAGCCAGCCGCTGACCTTCGGCTGGGCCCAGATGTTCCGCGACAACCGCTATTCGGGCGGCGATCGTCAGGCCGACGCCAACCAGCTCACGCTGGCGGTCAGCACCCGCATGATCCGACAGTCCGACGGCCGCGAGCGGTTCTCCGCCAGCCTGGGCCAGATCCGCTATTTCCGGGATTCGCGCGTGCATCTGCCGGGAGAACCGCTCACCGAAAAGGGTCGCTCGGCCTGGGTTGCGGACGTCAATTACGCACCGACCGACCGTTGGACAGTGGGCGCTTCCTACCAACGCGATCCAAAATTCCAGCGCACCGATCTGGCCAGTCTGCGCGCGCGCTACCTGTTCCCCAATGACGGGGTGATCAATCTTTCCTACCGCTACCGTCGGGCGTTGCTGGAGCAAGTCGACTTTTCCTTCCTCTACCCGATCAACCCAACCTGGAGCGTGGTCGGCCGTCATTATTACTCCCTGCGCGACAGCAAGACGCTGGAAGGTCTGATGGGCGTACAGTGGGACAGCTGTTGCATCGCGGTTCGGCTGGTCGGCCGCCGCTACATGCGCAACCGCGACGGCAGACTCGACAACACGCTCATGCTGGAAATCGAACTCAAGGGCCTTGGCGGCGCCGGCCAGGACACACGCAGCACCTTGCGCCGGGCCATCCTCGGCTACAATCGCGATGATCTGTACCTGGTTCCGCCGCAAACCGCGACGGGCCAGCCCTTCATGCCGGACCGAGCCAGCACCAACCCATGATGCCATCCAACCGCACCCGCCTGTCGCGTTTTTCCGCCGCCTTCCTGCTGCCGATCCTGCTGTTTGCAGGCGCCACCAAGGCACAACAGGCACCCGCCGCCACGCCGGTGGAGAGCATCGCCGCCGTGGTCGACGACGACGTCATCCTGCGCAGCGATCTTGACCGGGCGATCGCCAACGTTCGCACCCAGTACGCCAACCAACCCAACATGCTGCCGCCTGCCGACGTGCTCGAACGGCAGGTGCTCGAACGCCTGATCCTGCAGCGGCTGGAACTGGCGCGGGCCGCCCAGGCCGGCATTACCGCAACCGATGCCGACATCGAACGGGCGATCAACGGCATCCTTCAGCAGAACAACTTCACCCTGGATCAACTGCGCGCGCGGCTGGCCAAAGACGGCATTTCGTTTACCGAGTTCCGCGCCAACCTGCGCGACGAGGTCATCAGCCAGAAGCTGCAGCAGAGCTTTGCCCAGAGCCGCATCAACGTCAGCGAGGCCGAGGTAGACGCAGCGTTGGCCAACGCCGCCAATACGGCCGTCAGGCAGTTCCATCTGGCGCACATCCTCATTCAAACGCCCGACAACGCAAGTCCGGCGCAAGTGCAGGCCGCACAGCAGAAAGCCGACGACATCAAGAGCCAGATCGAGCGATCCGCAATTACGTTCGCGGCCGCTGCGGTGCGTTATTCGAACAGCCCGAACGCTCTCGAAGGCGGCGATCTCGGCTGGCGCAACGCCAATGAAATCCCGCCCACGTTCGCCTCGGCCATTCAGCAGATGCAGCCCGGCCAGGTGATCGGCCCGATTCGGGGCCCCAGCGGATTCCAGTTGCTGCAGCTGGTCGATACCCGCGATCAGGCGCCTGCGGCTGGCGAGAAAGTGACGCAGTATTCCGCGCGCGAGATTCTGGTGAAGGTCGATGCCAACACCAGCGACGACGCCGCCAAGACGAAGATCGACGCCATCGCGGCCAAGCTGGCCAGCGGCGTCGATTTCGCAAAGCTGGCCAGAGAGAACTCCGACGACCAATCCACCCGCCTGCGCGGCGGCGACCTCGGCTGGTTCAACGCCGATGCCCGCGGCGCCGCTTTCGGCATGCAGCTTGCCGCACTCGCCGATGGTCAGACTTCCCCCCCGTTCAAGACCGACGAGGGCTGGATCATCGTCCAGCGTTCGGGAACCCGTGAAATCGCTGCGGGCAACGAAGCGCTACGCAGTCAGGTTCGCGAAACCATCGGCCGCCGCAAGATGGACGAAGAATGGGGTCGTTTCCAGCGCGAGATGCGCAGCGAAGCTTACGTCGACATCCGCGACGCCCAGGGCCATTCGACCCAGCCAGAGCTGCAGGAAACCCCGAAAACGCACGAGCGAATGACCCCCGTCGATCCCCATCCGGAGGATAGCCGGACGATGTTCTGAGCGATGCGTCCGCGGCTCGCCCTCGTTCCCGGTGAACCCGCGGGCATCGGCCCCGAGCTGGTGGTGCGGGCGGCGCAGCGGAGCTGGAATGCCGACATCGTCATCCACGGCGATGCCGCGATCCTGCGCCGCGCCGCCGATCTTCTCGATCTTCCGCTGTTTCTGCACGCCTCCGGAGAAACTCCGCAGGATCCGCGCAGTCTGGAGATCGTCGACATTCCGCACCCGGTCGCGGTTGATTTCGGAACGCCCGATCCGGCCAACGCCGCGTCGGTTGTCGCCGGCCTGACCCGCGCCGCACGCGGCTGCCTCGACGGTGTCTTCGACGGGCTGGTCACCGGCCCGATCCACAAGGCCGTCATCAGCGCCGGCGGTATCCCCTACACCGGCACCACCGGTTTACTCGCCGGGCAGGCCGGCTGTCCGGTGGTGATGATGCTGGCCAATGCCATCGTGCGGGTTGCGCTGCAGACCGTGCACATCCCGCTGCGCGAGGTTCCCGATCGAATCACGCCGGATGCCGTGACGCAGACGCTGCGGATCGTCGATCACGCCCTGCGCGTCCAGTTCGCCATCGCCGAACCTGTCATCGCGGTGCTGGGCCTGAACCCGCACGCCGGCGAGGACGGACTGCTCGGCCGCGAGGAACTGGAGGTGCTTATCCCGACGATGGAGCGTCTGCGCGCTGAAGGCCTGCATCTGGTCGGCCCGCTGCCGGCCGACACCGCCTTCCTGCCGGGAAAACTGCGCGGCTTCGATGCGGTGCTGGCGATGTACCACGATCAGGGTCTGCCGGTGCTCAAGCACGCCGACTTCGCCCGTGCCGTGAACATCAGCCTCGGCCTGCCCTATCCGCGGGTCGCGGTCGATCACGGCACCGCGCTGGATCTGGCCGGCAAAGGGATCGCCGATCCCTCCAGCCTGTTCGCGGCGATCGACACCTGCATCGGTCTGGCTCGACGCGGCAGCCTCGCCTGATGGACACGATCGCGTTCGGCGATTTCCTGAAGATCGAGCTGCGGGTCGGGCGCGTGCTCACAGCAGAAATGTTTGCGCAGGCGCGCAAGCCAGCCTACGTCCTGCAGATCGACTTCGGTCCGGAACTGGGCGTGCGCAAGTCCAGCGCCCAGATAACCGACCATTACCGCCCCGAGGAACTGGTCGGGCGGCTGGTGGTCGCGGTCGTGAATTTTCCGAAGAAACAAATCGGCCCGCTGATGTCGGAGTGCCTCGTCACCGGTTTCCACGATGCCGACGGCGCGGTGGCGCTGTGTGTGCCAGACCATGAAGTTCCGCTCGGGACTCGACTGCTGTGAATCACGGGCGCGTACCCACCACCAACGCGCAGGGCTTTCATTCCGGCGCGAAAAAGCACCTCGGCCAGAACTTCCTGCACGATCGCGGTGTCATCGAAAAAATCGTGCTGGCGATCGCGCCGCAGCCGGGCGATGTCCTCGTCGAAATCGGCCCAGGGCAAGGCGCGCTGACCTTTCCGCTGTTGCGGGCGCACGGCACGCTGACCGCCATCGAGTTCGACCGCGACCTGCACGCGCCGCTGCTGGCCGCCGCGCGCGAGCACGGCCAGCTGCGACTGATCGAAGGCGACGTGCTGAAAGTGGATTTCAGCGCATTGGCCGCGGAACTGGCGCCCGCCGAAGGCCGCATCCGGCTGCTCGGCAACCTGCCCTACAACCTCAGCTCGCCGATCCTGTTTCATGCGCTGGCACAGGCCGCGGCCATCCGCGACATGCACTTCATGCTGCAAAAAGAGGTGGTCGAACGCATGGCTGCCGGCCCGGGCAGCAAGGTCTACGGCCGGCTGAGCGTCATGTTGCAGGCGTTTTGCGAGGTCACGCCGCTGTTTGTCGTGCATCCCGGCGCGTTTCGGCCGGCGCCGAAAGTGGACTCGGCGGTGGTGCGACTGGTGCCGCTGCCCGCCGGAAAAATCGGGATCGCCGATCGCGTTCTGTTTGCGCAGGTGGTGCGCGCCGCTTTCGGACAACGCCGCAAGACGCTGCGCAATGCGCTCAAGTTGCTGGCCGACGATATCGTGCTGGAGTCCGCGGGGCTTTCGCCGGACGCGCGCGCAGAGCAGATTCCGGTCTCCGGATTCGTGCAACTGGCCAATCGGCTGGCTGCTGCCTGACCGCACCGTCCGCGTCTGCGCTTTCCCGTTCGCCGCGACGGGTAGAATGCGGACATGGACAACAACGAATACAGGTTCGACGTCGCGGTCGATACCTGCTTCCTCGACGAACAATCCGCTCCCGACAACGGACGCTTCGTGTTCGCCTACACCGTGCGCATTCGCAATTGTGGGACGGTCGCCGCGCGCCTGCTCGGTCGGCGCTGGCTGATCACCGACGGCAACGGCAAGATCGAAGAGGTGGCGGGTGAAGGCGTGATCGGAGAGCAGCCGTGGCTGCGTCCGGGCGACGGCTTCGAATACACCTCGGGCGCGGTGCTGGAAACCGATACCGGAATCATGCGCGGCAGCTACGACATGCTGGCCGACGATGGCACCCGTTTCGCCGCGCCGATTCCGCCGTTCACCCTGTCCATCCCGCGCACGCTGCACTGAGGCGCTGCGCTGATGGCCGTTTGGGCAATTGGCGACCTGCAGGGTTGCTTCGATGTCACCCAGCGCCTGCTGGAGCGGATCCGTTTCGATCCGGCGCAGGATCGGTTGTGGTTCTGCGGCGATCTGGTCAACCGCGGCGGGCAGTCGATCGAAACCCTGCGGCTGGTGCATTCCTTGCGCGAAGTCAGCCATGTGGTGCTCGGCAACCACGACCTGTCGCTGCTGGCCATTGCCGAGCGCACGCCCGACGAACAGCGTCGCGTCAATCCGGATCTGCAGGGCGTGTTGTTCGCGCCGGATGCGCCGGAATTGCTGGACTGGCTGCGCGGCTGCGAGCTGATCCACGTCGACCGCACGCTGGGCTGGATGATGGTGCACGCCGGCCTTGCGCCGAAGTGGACCACCCAGTACGCGGAGCGCCACGCACGCGAAGTCGAAGCGCGTTTGCGCGGCGACGGTCGCCGCAGCCTGCTTCGGAACATGTACGGCGATGGCCCGGATTGGTCGCCACATCTGCACGGCACCGAGCGCCTGCGGGCGATCATCAATGCCTGCACCCGGATGCGTTATTGCAGCCCGCGCGGACGCATTGCCTTCGACCAGAAGGGCGCCCCCGGCAGCCAATCGCCCGGCCTGTATCCGTGGTACTCGGTGCCCGGCCACGCGCCGCGCGACCTGAAGATCGTCAGCGGCCACTGGAGCACGCTCGGCTTGTTCATCGGCCACGGCGTCCACGCCATCGATACCGGCGCGGTCTGGGGAGGCCCCCTCACCGCATTGCGGCTGGACGGCGAAGACCTGCAGATCGTGCAGGTGCCCGGCCGTGACGTGCCGGCAGCGCCGCCGAAGCCACGTCCGCCCAAGCCGCAGCGGCCGCAGCAAGTCTCGCGCCCAGCGTCGCCGGAGCAACCTGCGCCAACCCCTCAGGCGCGCTCGTAATCCACGAATTCGAAGGCCAGCGCGTGATGGGCGTCGGCCGGATGCGCTTCGCGCGACAACTCGCGCCATTGGCCAGGATCGAGGAGCGGAAAGAACGCATCGGCATCTTCGACCACCGCATCGACCCAAGTCAGATGCAGTCGTGTCGCCAGCGGCAACGCCAGCGCGAACACCTCGCCGCCGCCGATCACGCAAAGCTCACCGCCTTCGCGCCCGGCCATGGCAATGGCTGCATCCAGAGACGCCACCGCCTCCATGTCTGCAAATGGCAGCCGTCCGCTGCGCGTCAGCACCAGATTGCGCCGCTTCGGCAATGCCCGGCCCAGCGCCTGCGCGGTCTTGCGGCCCATCAGCACCGGCTTGCCCAAGGTCAACGCCTTGAACCGCTTGAGGTCATCCGGCAAATGCCAAGGCAGCGCATTGCCCTTGCCGATGGCGTGGTTTCGATCCAACGCGGCGATGAGCGAGAGTTTGGTCACCGGCTCACACCGCCACCGGCGCCTTGATCGCGGGATGCGGATCGTAGCTGTCGATGCCGATGTCTTCGAACCGGAATGCGAAGATGTCGCGCACCTCGGGATTCAAGCGCAACGTGGGCAATGCACGTGGGCTGCGCGACAGCTGTTCGCGCGCCTGCTCGAAATGGTTCGAATACAGGTGCGCGTCGCCCAGCGTGTGCACGAAGTCGCCCACGCCCAGCCCGCACGCCTGCGCCACCATGTGGGTGAGCAGCGCGTAGCTGGCGATGTTGAACGGCACGCCGAGGAAAATGTCGCCGCTGCGCTGGTAGAGCTGGCAACTGAGCTTGCCGTTCGCGACGTAAAACTGGAACAGCGTGTGGCAAGGCATCAGCGCCATCTTCGGCAGGTCGGCCACGTTCCACGCCGAGACGATCAGCCGCCGCGAATCGGGGTTGCGACTGATTTCGTCGACCACCCAGCGGATCTGGTCGATGGCCTGTCCATCCGCACCCTGCCAGCTGCGCCACTGCTTGCCGTACACCGGGCCGAGCTCGCCGTCGGCATCGGCCCATTCGTCCCAGATGCCGACTTGGTGCGCGCGCAGATAGGCGATATTGGTGCTGCCCCGCAGGAACCACAGCAGCTCGTGGATGATCGAGCGCAGGTGCAGTTTCTTGCTGGTGACCAGCGGAAAGCCGTCCGCCAGCGGAAACCGCATCTGCCAGCCGAACACGCTGCGGGTGCCGGTGCCGGTGCGGTCCGATTTCTCGGCGCCGTGTTCCAGCACGTGCCGCAGCAGGTCGAGGTATTGGCGCATCAGCGCGGCTCCGGCTCCAGCGTCGGCGCCGAGCGCGATTTCCACAGCCAAAACAGCCCGAGCAGGATCAGCGGCGTGCTCAGCACCTGGCCCATGGTCAGCCAGTCGAAAGCCAGATAGCCCAGCGGCTGGTCGGGTTCGCGCACGAATTCGATCAGGAACCGGAAACAGCCGTACAGCAGCGCGAACAGGCCCGACACGGCATAGCGCGGGCGCGGTTTGCGCGAATACCAGACCAGCACGCAAAACAGCACCAGCCCTTCCAGTGCGGCTTCGTAGAGCTGCGAAGGATGGCGGGCGAAGGCGTTGAGGACGCCGCTGTCGAACTGCGCGCGCAGCGCAGCGGGATCCATCGAAACGAACGGCTGCGGCAGCGCGCGCGGAAACACCACGCCCCAGCCGTCGAAGGCGGTGCCGGCGGTCGGCTTGCCCCACAATTCGCCGCCAATGAAATTGCCGATGCGGCCAAAACCCAGCCCGGCCGGCACCAGCGGTGCAACGAAATCGACCGTGTCGAAGTAGTGCAATTTGTACCTGCGCGACCACCAGCCGATCGCGGCCAACACGCCCAGCAGACCGCCGTGGAAGCTCATGCCGCCTTCCCAGACCCGGAACAGCGACAGCGGATCGCGCATGAGTTCGGCAAAGCCATAGAACAGCATGTAGCCGACCCGACCGCCGAGAATGACGCCAACCATCGCGTAGAACATCAGATCGGAAAACCCGGCCTCGTTCACGCCCGGCAAGCGACCGCCGCGGGCGCGGCGCACGCCCAGCCACCAGGCCACGGCAAAGCCGAGCAGATACATCAGCCCGTACCAGTGCACCTTGAGCGGTCCAAGCGAAACGGCAATCGGATCGATCTGGTCGAGAAACGGCATCGTCATTCAGGCGCTCGGATCAGTGGGCATTGTAAGCCGCACGGCTCACCATTCGCCGACGCCGGGCACGCGGTGCTGGGCGGCCTTGCGACGCATCAACAGGTTCAGCCATTCGACCAAGACCGAGAAGCCCATCGCGAAATAGATGTAGGGCTTGGGCACGTGGATTTCCAGACCGTCCAGCACCAGCACCACGCCGACCAGCAGGATGAAGGCCAGCGCCAGCATCTTCACCGTCGGATTGCCGTCGATGAAGGTTCCGAGCGGGTCGGCCGCCAGCAGCATGATGGCCACTGCGGCCAGAATCGCCATCACCATGATCGGGATGTGCTCGGCGATGCCGACCGCGGTAATGACCGAATCGAGCGAAAACACGATGTCGATCACCGCGATTTGAGCGATCACGAAACCGAACACCGCCGAGGTTTTGGTGGTTCGCGGGTCTTCGTCCTCGCCGCCGCTGATCAATTCTCGAATTTCCTGCGTCCCCTTCACCAGCAGGAACCCGCCGCCGAGGATCAGCACGAGATCACGGATCGAAATCCCCATGCCGCCGACATCGAACAGGTTCCGGTGCATCCGCGCCAGATGCGCCAGCGTCACCAGCAGCGCGACCCGGGTGAAGCAGGCGGCAGCGATACCGAGCTTGCGCGCAAGCGATTTCCGATTCTCCGGCAGTCGCCCCACCGCGATCGAAATGAACACGAGGTTGTCGATGCCGAGCACGATCTCGAGCGCGCTCAACGTCACCAGGGTCAGCCAGGCATCCGGGCTGGTTAGAAAACTCAGGTCCATTGCAATCTCGTCAATTCGCGTTGCGGGCGAAGGTCACGGCAGCCGCGGCCACAGCAGCAGCCCCCACACCAGCACCACGTTCATCATCAGCACGAACACCGCCGCCGATCCCATGTCCTTGGCGCGTCCCACCAGCTCGTTGTGCTCCGGCCCGAAACGCTCGGCCAGCGCTTCCATCGCGGAATTCATCAGCTCCATCGCCAGCACCGGCAGACAGCTGCCGATCAACAGCGCGCGCTCGACGGGGCTGCCGCCCAGATGCCATCCCAGCGGCGCGAGTACGACCAGCAGATAGACCTCGAGACGGAACGACGACTCATGCAGCCAAGCCGCCCGCAGCCCCAGCAAGGACCACCTCAGCGCTTTTAGAACTCCCACCGGCCCGCGCGGAAGATGCCCATACCCGTCAGCCATGCCGGGCTACCCGACATCTGACCGACGCGCTGGACGTACGCTCTGGCATCGAAACGATCGCAACCGGCGGCAAATCCGCGCTGATAGTGCAATTCTGCCACATCCAGGCACGGCCCCGGGCACCGGGCGTACGGACAGCCTATTGCGAACGCAGCGCCTCGATCGGATCCAGCAGCGACGCCTTGCGTGCCGGGTAATACCCGAAAAACAGCCCAGTGCATATCGAAAAGGTGGCGGCCAGCAGCACCACCTTGGTGTCGAGCTGAACCGGCAAATCGCCGATCTTGCCCACGATCAGCGCGCCAACCACACCGATTGCGATGCCGATCACCCCGCCGCCGAGGGAAATCAGCATGGCCTCCATCAGGAACTGCCGGCGCACGTCGCGCGGACCGGCACCCACCGCCATCCTCAGGCCGATTTCGCGAATGCGTTCGGTCACCGACACCAGCATGATGTTCATGATTCCGATGCCGCCGATGATCAGGCAAATGCCGGCCACCGCACCCAGCAGCTTCGACATCAGGTTGGTGGTTGCGGTGCGGGTGGCCACGATCTGGCTGATGTTGCGTACCGCGAAATCGTCGTCGGCGCCGGGTTCGATCTTGTGCCGCTGGCGCAGCAGGCTTTCGATTTCGCTCTGCGCGCTGTCGAGGTTGCGCGCATCGTCGACGCCGACCGCGATCTGCTGGACCGTGCCGGGCGGCATGTCGGTCGAACTCGACAACCGACGCCTTGCGGTCTCCAGCGGCACCACCACGACATCGTCCTGATCCTGCCCGAAGCCACCCTGGCCCTTGGAACCCAGCACCCCGACCACGGTGAACGGCACCCGTCCGATGCGGATGGTCTGGCCGACGCCGGAATCGTCGCCGAACAGCGTTTTGCGCACGCTCTCGCCGATCAGCACCGATTTCGAACCGCCGCCGTAATCGGCGGCATCGAAGCCGTTGCCCTGCGCGATCTGCCAGTCGTTGATCGGAAACCAGTCCGGCTGCACGCCCTGCCATTGGGTCGACGTGTTGTTGACGCCATACACGATCTGCGCGCCGCCGCGCAGCGACCCGGCGGCGTATTGCACTTCCGGGACTTCGTTGCGGATCGCCTCCACGTCACCGACGCTCAAGGTCCAGCGACTGCCCTGCGCCATCCGCGCCCCGCCCATCCCCATGCCGCCGGAACTGCTGATGTCCAGCCGCTGCGAGCCCAGGCCCGACACCATCTTGTCGATTTCGGCCTGGGTGCCCTGCCCGATCGACACCATCACGATCACCGCAGCAATACCGATGATCACGCCCAGCGAAGTCAGTGCGCTGCGCGCCCAGTTGCCGCGCAGGGCGAAAAAAGCGGTGCGGAAAACGTCGAGGAAGGTCATGTCGGTGGGATCAGGGTGCGGAGGTCTGGGGCCTGTGAAAAGACAATGCAGGCAGGGGCCAAAAGGTGGTTATGCCTGCGCGTGCAGTTCGCCGTCGTGCATCACGTAGGTGCGGTCGGCGTGCGCGGCGACGTGGGCGTCGTGGGTAATCATGATCACGGTATGGCCGTCGTCGCGCAGGCGTTTGAACAGGGCGAGCACCTCTTCGCCGGATTTGCTGTCGAGCGCGCCGGTCGGTTCGTCGGCCAGCAGAATCGGCGGATGGTTCACCAACGCGCGCGCAATCGCCACGCGTTGCTGCTGGCCGCCGGACATTTCATTGGGACGATGGCCGGCGCGATCGGCCAGTCCCACCGATTCCAGCGCCTTCAGCGCCCGCCGCCGACGCTCTTCGTGCGGAATCCGCGCATACCCCAGCGGCATCGCCACATTGTCGGTGGCATCCATCCGCGGCAGTAAGTAAAAGCTCTGGAACACGAAGCCGATTTTGTCGCGGCGCAGCTGTGCCAACTGCTCGGCATCCAACGTCGAAACGTCCACGCCATCGCATTCGTAACTGCCACCGGTCGGCCGATCGAGGCAGCCGATCACATTCATCAGCGTGGACTTGCCCGAACCCGAAGGCCCCATGATCGCCACGAAGTCGCCGCGCATGATGGTCAAGTCGACGCCGCGCAAGGCAACGACCTCCGCCTCGGTTCCGGCCGAATACACCTTGCCGAGCCGCTGGGTCCGGATCGCTGGGACCGCGGACTGCGCAGTCATCATTTGCCTCCCGCCGCCGCACGTTCGCCGGAGACGATCCGATCGCCGTCGCGGATGCTCGAACCGGACACTTCGGTGCTGCTGCCGTCGCTGGCTCCGATCTTGATCGAGACCGCTTCGGGCTTGCCGTTCGCCGCCAGTCGATAGACGGTCACGCGGCGCGCGCTGAGCTGGGCATCGACACCCGAACTCCACTTGGCGCGCTGTTCCGGAGTCAAGGTTGCCGCGAACGCCGCAAACTGCTGGTTCATGCGATCGCGCATGCGCGCCCGCATCTGCGCCAGCATGCCGGGATCGGCTCCACTTCCGCCACCGGGCCGCCCGAAGCCGCGCCCGCCGCCGAACAACCGGTTGCCGCCGCCTTGCTGCGACTGGTTTTGCTGCTGGAACTGCGCGGCGCGCTCGGCCTGGCGCTGCTTCATTTCTTCCAGCGCCGCCTCGAACGCCGCTTTTTGCTCGGGATTCAGGCCCAAGGTTCCGGCCAGCGTCTGCCAGTCCTGATCCATGCCGGCCCCACCGCCGCCGGGGCCGCTTTGCGGACCGGCGCCCTGCGGCTGCAACTGGGACAGCGGCGAATCGTCGCCGGGCTTGAAGCGCAGCGCCGCATTGCCGAGTTTGAGGACGTTCTCGCGACTGCTGACTTCGATTTCTGCATTCACCGTCAATCCAGGCAGCAGGGTGCCGTCGCTGTTGTCGACGGTGACGATCACCGGATAGGTGACGACGTTGTTGGTGGTTGTCGCCGCCAGCCGCACCTGTTGAACCACGCCCTTGAATTGACGGTCCGGGAAGGCATCGGCGGAAAAAGTCACCGTTTGTCCCACGTGAACCTGGCCGATGTCGGACTCGTCCACCGCCAGCTGGATCTGCATCTTCGACAAATCCTCGGCGATGGTGAACAGCTCCGGCGCCGAGAAGCTGGCCGCCACGGTCTGGCCGGGGTCGATCTTGCGGGTCAACACCACGCCATCGACCGGCGAACGGATCACCGCGCGGTCGATATTGACCTGGGTGTTCTTGACCGACGCGGCCTGCTGGCGGATCTGCGCCTGCGCCGAGTTCACCTGCGCCTGCGCCTGTTCCAGCGCGGCGCGGGAGAGGTCGAAGTCGCTGCGCGCAATGAGCTTTTGCTGCACCAGATCCTGCTTGCGCCGGAAGTCGAGGGTGGCGTTGCGCAGGCTCGCCTGCGCTTGCGCCAGCTGCGCGCGCGCGCTGGCGATCGCGGCATTGCCCTGTTCCATCTGGGCCCGATAGGTGGAAGGGTCGATCCGGGCAAGAATGTCGCCCTTCTTCACCGGCGAATTGAAATCGACCAGCACGTCGTCGACCTGGCCGGAAATCTGGCTGCCCACGGTGACGGTGGAAATCGCGCTGAGCGTGCCGGTCGAAGAAATCGTCACCCGGATGTTGCCGCGCTGCACGGTTTCGGTTCGGTAGCCGCCATCGCCGCCGCTGTCGGCACTGCGACCACGGACGTACCAGATGCCAAGAACCGCTGCGACCACGACAAGCGCAATAACGAGACGGCGCGCCGTGAACCAACCGCGGGAACGGGGGAAGCTGTTCATGTGTGTCGAAAATTCCAAGAGTCGCCCGAAACCAGAGCAACGTTTGAGGACGGAACGCGTTGACAGATGCCGATGCTAACGTTCAACCGTATTCATGTACCGTGCCGTTTGGGATGGATGGCCGCAAGCCGGGCAATCCGTTCAGATACGATCGAGGCAACGCAGATCAAGCACGCAAGCGTTTGATCCGGCGCGAGCCGAATAAGCCCAAGCCGGACTTTTCAACGCGACCTCAAGACTTCTGCAAAACGGGTTGCCGGGGCACCGATCAAAACAGCCGCCGTCATGCATCGGCAAGTGGGACAAACCGGATACTGGCGCAGGTTCCGCGGCCCGGCGTGCTGTCGAGTTCGAGCTTCCAGCCGCAACGCTCGGCGAGTCGATGCGCGATCGTCAAGCCCAACCCCGGCCCCGAAGCGTCGCACGGACCCGAACCGCAGTAGAACGGTTCAATGGCATGCGCCAGCGTTTCGCCGTCCATCCCTTTGCCGGTGTCTTCCACCAGCACACGGTCTGCGTGCAGACGCACCGCCACTTCGCCGGCGTGGGTGAAACGTACGGCGTTGTCGAGCACGCGTCCAAGCACGGCCTGCAGCAGCCGCGGCGACGCGTGCAGTTTCGGTTCTGCGGTTCGCTCCACCCGCAGCGCCAATTGCTTGCGTTCCAGCAAGGGCCGCACGCGTTCGAGCTCGCGATCGACCACCTCGCCAACCGCAAAATCTTCCGCCTCGGGTGCGGTTTCTTCCGACCGCGCCAGCAGCAGGAGCGAATCGATGATCGCTTCCATGCCTGCGCTGGCGCACTGGATGCGCTCAAGCGATCTCCGCGAGGCCTCGGACAGGGATGGATCGTGGTCGATCAGGTCGGCCGCGACCCGAACGATCGTCAACGGCGTGCGCAACTCGTGGCTGGCGGCGCGGGTGAATTCGCGCTCGCGCTGCGCGTGTTCGCGCGCGCGTTGTCCGAAACCGTGCAGCGCCTGCGCAACTTCACGCACATCGTCGGGAATGTTTTCAGCCAACCGTTCCGGCGCAAACGCATCCGGATCCGATTGGCGCGGATCCCACCGCCGGATTTCGCGCAGCAGCCAGCACACCGGCGCAATGGCAAGCCGTGCGGCACGATCGCCAACCCAGATGACGGCCAGCATGGCCAGAGCCATTCCAATGAAGATCGCCGCATCCGCGCCCGAGCGCGACATCACCCCCTGCAATCGCACCAGTTCCAGACCGCCCAGCGCCACCAGACACAACAGCGCCAACTGCAGGTAAAACGTTCTCCGGATGCGGTGCTGCCAGATGGCCACGGGCGCGTGCCGCTAGTCGGACAGATCGGCGATGCGGTAGCCGGCGCTTTGCACGGTGTGCAGCAGCGGCCTGGCAAACGGCTTGTCCATCACCTTGCGCAGGTTGTACAGGTGGCTGCGCAGGGTGTCCGAATCCGGCAGATCGTCGCCCCAGATCTCGCGTTCGATCTCTTGCCGGCTGACCACGCGCGGGGATTCGCGCATCAAAATCGACAGCAGGCGCAGACCAATCGGCGACATCTGCAGTTCGACCCCGGCGCGGGTGGCGCGCATCGACTCGGGATCCAGTTCCAGATCGCCCACGCGCAGCGCCTCGCCGCCGATCTGGCGACGGTCGCGCCGGATCAGCGCGTGCAGGCGCGCTTCCAGTTCGCGGATTGCAAACGGCTTGGTCAGGTAGTCGTCGGCGCCCGACGACAGCCCGGTGAGCTTGTCGTCGAGCGTGTCGCGCGCGGTCAGCATCAGGACGGGCGTCGCCTTGCGCGCTTCGCTGCGCAGGCGCTTGCACACTTCCACGCCGTCCAGCCGCGGCAGCATCAGATCGAGCACGATGGCGTCGTAGGTGTTTTCGGACGCAAGCCGGTAGCCATCGACACCGTCGACGGCATAATCCACCTCGAAGCCGCGGCTCTCGAGATATTCGCCCACCATTTCCGAGATGTTGCGGTTGTCCTCGATGATGAGTATCAGCCCCGCCTGCTCTTTCTCTTGCATTCGCATCACCCGCCCGTTTCCATGTGCGCACGATGCGGCCTGAACGGTCGATGTTGCGTGAAGGAAACGACCACCTGCCGCTGAGGATACCCCGTGCCCACTCGCCTGCTGACCCCGCTGCTGCTGGTCTGCTCCAACCTGTTCATGACCTTCGCCTGGTACGGACACCTGAAATACCGCGAGGTCGCGTTGCCCAAGGTCATCCTGATCAGCTGGGGCATCGCGTTCTTCGAATACACGCTGATGGTGCCGGCCAACCGGATCGGCAGCGAGGTGTTTTCAGCACCACAGCTCAAGGGCATGCAGGAGGTCATCACCCTGCTGGTGTTCGCCGGATTTTCGGTGTGGTACCTCGGTCAGCCGCTGAAGTGGAACCACTGGGCCGGGTTCGCGCTGATCGCGGTAGCGGCGTGGCTGATTTTCCTGGAGTGATGCGGCCATTGCCCCCATCAGGGCCGCGGCAAGATGGGCCACCGTGTGGCCTCGGGAGACTTCAGAACGGAATCCTGCCGATCAGGATGTCCCGGTACATCACCCAATCGCCGGCAAACGAATAGATCGGGTGCTTGAAGGTCGCCGGGCGATTCTTCTCGAAGAAGAAATGCCCGACCCAGGCGAAGGCATAGCCGGAGACCAGCGCCGCCAGTAACCACCACGGATGCATCGACTTAATCGCCAACACAATGAATCCGATCGACAAGCTCGTCCCGGCAAAGTGCAGACGCCGGCAGATGCGATTGCGGTGCTCGCCGAGATAGAACGGGTAGAACTCGCGGAAACTGGCGAAGCCATCGCTCATCGATTTTCTCCCTGCGGCGGGTGGCATGATTGCATTTACGGATCCAGGTTGTAGGAGCGCACCGCAGGGGCGCGACCGGCATTGCGGACGCTTGGGCGTTTCGCGCCCCTCGGCCTGCGGCCTCGGTGCACTCCTACGTGAGCTTGCGTTCGGCGGCTTTGGCGCGATTCCAATAGGCGTCCTGCACCTCCAGCGATTTTCCGGCCAGTCCGCCATCGGTGGTCGCCAGCGCCTCCATCGTCCGGAAGCGGCGCTCGAACTTGTGGTTGGCGCGGCGCAGGGCGTTGCCGACATCGACCTTGGCGTGTCGGGCGAGGTTGGCGCAGACGAACAGCACGTCGCCGATTTCGTCTTCCAGCCGGTCGTGGGCGGCGGCATCGCCGGGATCCGCTGTCACCGCTGCGAATTCGGCGCGTACTTCGTCGATTTCCTCGTGCAGTTTTTCCAGCACCGGATCGGGGCCGGGCCAGTCGAAGCCGACCTTGGCCGCCTTGTGCTGCAGCTTGACCGCGCGCTGCCACTCCGGCAGTCCGCGGGCGATGCCGGCCAGCGCCGAGGTATCAGCATCGCCCTGCGCCGCACGTTCGGTGCGTTTGCGCGCTTCCCAATCCACAAGCTGGGCTTCGGCATCCGCAAAATGGGCATCACCGAACACGTGCGGATGGCGGCGGGTCATCTTGTCGCAGATGGCCTCGACCACATCGGCGAATCCGAACGCGCCGGCTTCCTGCGCCATGCGCGCATGGAACACCACCTGCAGCAGCAGATCGCCCAGTTCGTCCTTGAGATCGGCCATGTCGCCGCGGTCGATCGCATCGACCACCTCGTAGACCTCTTCGACGGTGTACGGCGCGATGGTCTTGAAGGTCTGCTGCAGGTCCCACGGACAGCCGTCGTCTGGGCTGCGCAGCTTGGCCATGATCGCCAGCAGGTCGTCGATCGTGCGCTGTGTGCTCATGCCGGCAGCATCTCCAGCAGCGCGCGATCCGCCAGCGCCACGAAGTCGCCGTTGAGCAGGCCGTCGCGCTGGTTGTAGCGGAACGGCCGACGCCTGGGATCGAGTACCGCCCCGCCGGCGGCTTCGAGGATGGCCTGTCCGGCGGCGGTGTCCCATTCGCTGGTTGGCCCGAAGCGCGGGTACAGGTCGATCGCGCCTTCGGCGATCTTGCAGAACTTCAGCGAGGAGCCGCAGCCCAGCACTTCGCAATCGGGCAGGGCGTCGATGATGGCCTGGGTACGGCCGTCGCGGTGCGAGCGGCTGGCGGCAATGCGCAAAGGCGTGGTGGCGGGGATGCGGGCGTGGATCGGAACGTCGGTTTCGCCTTCGCGCCGATATGCGCCCTGTCCCGGCGCGCCGTGCCAGAGCGCGCCGGTGGTCGGCTGCTGGATCACGCCGAAGCTCGCCACGCCGTCTTCGACCAGCGCGATGTTGACCGTGAATTCGCCGTTGCGCTTGATGAACTCGCGGGTGCCGTCGAGCGGATCAACCAGCCAGAAGGTTCGCCACTGCCTGCGCTGGGCGATGTCGAGATCCTTCGACTCTTCCGAAAGCACCGGAATGTCCGGTGTCAGCGCGCGCAGACCGGCGACGATGCAGCGGTGCGAGGCCAGGTCGGCGGCGGTCAGCGGCGAATGGTCCTGCTTCTCCCGGACTGCGAACTCGCCCTCGTACACGGCCAGGATTTCGGCAGCGGCGCGGCGCGCAAGCGCGATCACGCCGGCGCGCAGGGCATCATCGATCGGCATGTTGCTGCAACCATTCGCGGGCAATGAACAGGCCGGCAATCGTGCGGCCTTCGGAGAAATCTTCTTCGAGAATCAATTGGCCGAGATCGGCCAGCTTCCACGGCACCAGCTCCGGCGGCTCGGGTTCATCGCCGGGCAGGCGCTGCGGATACAGGTCGCGTGCCAGCACCAGATGGGTCGTATGGCTCATGTAGGTCGGCGCCAGGGTGAGGTCGCGCAGCACGCGCACGTCGCGCGCGCCGTAGCCGGCCTCTTCCATCAGCTCGCGGTTGGCGGCCTGCTCCGGGGTTTCGCCGGCGTCGATCCGGCCTTTGACCAGACCCAGCTCGTAGCGGTGCACGCCGGCGGCGTATTCGCGGATCAGCAGCACGGTTTCCGCGTCCAGCAGCGGCACCACCGCGACCGCGCCGTGACCGCGCCCGTGCAGGCGTTCGTAGCGGCGGCGTTCGCCGTTGCCGAATTCGAGGTCGAGCCGCTCCATCCGGTACGGGCCGGCGTCGTGCTCGGTGATGCCGTGGATGATCGGAAGCCGGTGACTCATGCTGCCGGCCCGACGGCGATAATGGGGGGATGGAAGGACGTCACGATGCAGACATGATAGCCGCGGCGCAGGCTTGGCGCGCGCGCGACCTCGCCGTGCTCTGGCACCCGTGCACGCAGATGCGCGAACACCCCCACGCGCTGCCGCTGTTTCCGGTCGCGCGCGGGGATGGCGCTTGGCTGATTGGCTACGACGGCAGTCGGGTGCTGGACGCGGTCAGCAGCTGGTGGACCAACATCCACGGCCACGCCGAGCCGCGGATCGCCCACGCGATCGGGCGTCAGGCGCAAAATCTCGAACAGGTCATCCTCGCCGGCTGTTCGCACGCGCCCGCGGTGGAGCTGGCAGAACGCCTGCTGGCGCTGGCGCCGCGTGAGTCCGGTCGCGATCCGCTGGCCAAGGTGTTCTACGCCGACAACGGCTCGGCCGGGGTCGAAGTGGCGCTGAAGATGGCCTTTCACTGGTTCCACAATCGCGGCATCCGCGAACGCACCAAATTCATCGCGCTGCGCGGCAGCTACCACGGCGAAACCCTCGGCGCGCTGGCCGTGGGCGACATCCCGCTGTACCGGCGCGTGTATGCGCCGCTGCTGGCCGAAGCGCTGTTTGCGCCGTCGCCGGATGCCTTCGGCGCGCGCGACGATGCCGAAGCCGAACGACTGGCGCTGACTGCGGCCGACGCGCTGGCACAGCTGCTCGACACCCACGCTGGCGAAGTGTGCGCGCTGATCCTCGAACCGCTGGTGCAGTGCGCCGGCGGCATGCGCATGCACCATCCGGCCTATCTGCGGCGGGCACGCGAACTGTGCGATGCCTACGGCGTGTTCCTGATCGCCGACGAGATCGCGGTCGGCTTTGGCCGCACCGGAACCCTGTTCGCCTGCGAGCAAACCGGCATCCAGCCGGATCTGCTGTGCCTGTCGAAAGGTCTGACCGGCGGCTTCTTGCCGCTGTGCGCGGTACTGGCCACCCAACGGATTTACGACGGCTTTCTGGATGATTCGCGCGAACGCGCCTTCCTGCACTCGCACAGCTACAGCGGCAATCCGCTGGCCTGCGCCGCCGCGCTGGCTTCGCTGGACGTCTTCGAAACCGACGCCGTGCTCCAGCGCAATCGCGCGACCATCAAGAAGATGGCGGAGTTGGCGGCGTCGCTGGCCGCGCATCCGCAGGTGGCCGAAGTGCGCCAGACCGGGATGATCGTCGCCATCGAACTGCATCCGGAGCCGGACAACCGCGAAGACGGCCACGCGGTCGAAATCGCCGGTCGGCGCGGCCTGCGGATGTACCGCACCGCGCTTGATTACGGCGTGCTGCTGCGTCCGCTCGGCGATGTGCTGTACTGGATGCCGCCCTACTGCGTTGACGATGCGCAACTGGCGCTGCTGGCCAACGCCACCGCCGCCGCGCTGGAGGAAGCAAGCCAATGCGCCTGACCCGCTGCCACGTCGATCTGCCGCTGGCCGAGGGCGCGACATTCGCGCTGCCCGAGGACGTCTCCCGCCATTTGCTGCAGGTGCTGCGGCTGGGCAGCGGCGATGCCTGCGTGCTGTTCAACGGCAGCGGCTGCGATTTCGATGCCCGCATCGTGACGGCGGGCAAGCGTCAGGCCCAGGTCGAACTCACGACCTGCCGCCGCATCGACAACGAATCCCCGCTGCGCATCACCCTGCTGCAGGGGCTGGCGCGCGGCGAGAAGATGGACTGGATCGTGCAGAAGGCCACCGAACTGGGCGTCGCGCGCATTCTTCCGGCGACCAGCGAACGCAGCGAAGTCCGGCTGGACGCGCAGCGCGCCGAGAAGCGGCAACGGCATTGGCGCGAAGTCGCGATCGCCGCCTGCGAACAGAGCGGGCGCGCAATACTCCCTGAAATCGCGCACACGCAGCCGTTGGCACCGGCGGCCGCGCAATGCGAGGGCGCCAAGCTCATCCTCGACCCGACGGCCGACCCATCGCTTCACGCCGCCATTGCCGAACGGCCCCTCGCCTGCACGCTGGCGATCGGCCCGGAAGGCGGCTGGTCGGACGGCGATCTGGACGCGCTGCGCGCCGCCGGCTTCAGCGGCACCCGCTTCGGCCCGCGCATCTTGCGCACCGAAACGGCAGGCATCGCTGCAATCGCCGCGCTGCAGGCGCTGGCCGGCGATCTGACGTGAGCTGGAACCGGTTTACGGTCTCTTTGGGGCGAGACCGCGAACCGGTTCTCAGGCGACCGCCGCGAGCGCTTCGCGCAGGCTTTCTTCCAGTCCGACAAGATCGGGCACGACGGCGTCATCCTGATTCAGGCGCACCCGAGACAGCACGCCATCGGCAAGCTCCTCGCCTTCGTCGAGCCGCACCAGCGCCGAATCGGTCACCGTCACCAGCCGCGGGAAGCCCTGGGTCAGGATGGCGAAGTAGGGGCGCTTGGTGTCGCCGCCCAAGGCCTTGAGTACGATCACCTTGCTGCCCAATCCGCCCTGTTCTTCGGAAATTTCCGAATACCGCGAGAACGCGACCAACGGCACGTTCCAACCACGCCAGCGGATGCGGCCAAGCAGCCAATCCGGCGCACCGTCAATCGGTTCCGGCGGGGCAAAAGACAGCACTTCGGCGATCGCTGCGTTGGGTAGCAGCAGGCGCGTTCCAGCCACCTGGATCAACACGCCGCGAATGATGTGGGAAATGTCGGCCATGGGATACCTCAGGAAGACCAGCGCTGTTGAAGTTGTTGCACCATGATGACCAGGCTGCGCGAGCCGCCACCGCGGGCAACGAGGGCTTGGCTTGCAGCTGGATCGAAGCAGTTATCGGGCGCCTGGCCGAACACCAGAGCGCCGGCCAGCGACATCGTCAGCGCCACATCGACCATGGCGATTTCGGCGCCACTGAGCAGGAGCATCGCACTGTCGGAGGCACGCAGCGCCGCGAAACGCGGCTCTCCCTGGGTTTCCGCAAACACCAGATCCGTTCCGGCGGCACGCACGTCGAGCCCATCGGGCATCACATAGACGGTGCCGCGCTGCGGCACGTCGCCGGCCTGGGCAAGTGCGACCTGCATTTGCGATGCCCGCTGCATCTGCCGCATCAGCCGATCGTATTGGGCGCCTTCGATGCGTTGCCGCAGCAGAACCGCGCGCGGAAAAGTCGACGGCAGCCCGCCCAAAAACTGGCGCACCGCATCCGGCCCGCCAACGCCGGCAACAATGACCACCGCGCCATCGGGAAGCTTGGCGGCCGCGGCCGGTCGCGGCGAATCCTGAGGCAACGTCGCGACGGCCAGCGTCAGCTCCTGCATCTCCGCCTCGAAACCCTTCGCCCCGTCGGATTCGACCGCCGCCGGCAACACATTGCCGCTGCCCGAAAGCTTGGCCGCAAGATGCCGCGCCCAGCGTGCGGCCTCCCAGCCGGTGCGCTTCACTGCGACCTCGGCATCGTCGAACAGCACATCCAGCGCAGGATCCGCGAACAGATCGTCGAATTTTCCCAGCGCCGATTCCGTCGCCGCATCGAGCACGACGAGAACCGCATCCGGCGCATCGACGCGCACATCGGATTCCGAGACCGTGGTCGGATCCAGCGTCGCCACCAGCTCGGCGCCGGCCTGCTTCACCGCCTCGAGGGTGCGGTCGCAGGCTGCGCCGGCCTTGGCCAGCACGACCACCCTCGAGGCTGTCATTGCAGACTACCGTCGCTGACGCGCTCCAGCTTGAGCAGCTCGAACACGTTGCGCATCAGTTCGGCTTCCTGATACGGCTTGCCGAGGTAGCGTTCGACGCCGATGTCGATCGCACGCTGGCGATGCTTCTCGCCGGTTCGCGAGGTGATCATGATGATCGGAATGTTGCGCAGGCGCGGGTCGGCCTTCATCGCCGTCGCCAGCTCGTAGCCGTCCATGCGCGGCATTTCGATGTCGAGCAGCATCAGATCCGGCACCAGATCGATCATGTGTTCCAACGCATCGAGGCCGTCCTTCGCCGTGGCCACCTCGAAACCGTGGCGCTCCAGCACGCGCCCGCTGACCTTGCGCATGGTGACCGAGTCGTCCACCACCATGACCAGCGGAACCCGACGCAGCTCCTCGACGGCCTCGATTTCGGTCGGCACGGCGGTCTGCGCCATCGACGCATAGCGGCGCACCAGCGGCGCAATGTCGAGGATGACGACCACGCGGCCATCGCCCATGATGGTGGCGCCGAAGACGCCGGGCAATGCGGCCATCTGCGGACCGCCGTCCTTCACCACGATTTCGCGGCTGCCCAGCACCTGATCGATCGCCACTGCGGCGCGCAGATCGCCCGAGCCGATCAGCAGCAACGGCATCTGCAAATGGCCTTCCGCCTTCGCCGTCGGCGCACCAACCAGCGAACCGAGATCGTGCAGCGCGTAGTCTTCGCCGCCGTAGCGATAGACCGCATCGGACTTGGCCAGATCTTCGCGCGGGATGCGGCCCACGCCGCGCACTGAGGCGATCGGCACCGCGTACTCGATTTCGCCGATCTTGACGAACACCGCCTGGGTTACCGCCAGCGTCTGCGGCAGGCGCAGTACGAAGGTCGTGCCTTCGCCTTCCTTCGAACGGATTTCGATCGTGCCGCCGAGCTGGCGAACTTCGCTGGACACCACGTCCATGCCGACGCCGCGACCGGCCAGCCGACTCACGGATTCGGCCGTGGAGAAGCCCGGCTCGAAGATCATCCGATCCAGTTCGCCGTCGGTCAGAACCGCATCCGGCTGGATGAGATTGCGCGAAATCGCGCGTGAACGGATCGCGTCGCGATTGAGTCCGCCACCGTCGTCGCCGACCTCCAGCACGACTTCCGAGCCCTCGTTGCGAACCGCGATGCGGATCGTGCCTTCCAGCGGCTTTCCGAGCTGCGCGCGGGTTGCCGGCGCCTCCAGACCATGCGCCACCGCGTTGCGGAGCATGTGCTCCAGCGGGGCCGTCATGCGTTCGATCACGCTCCGGTCGAGTTCGCCCTGGGCTCCGTCGACCCGCAGCGCCGCCTGCTTTCCGGTCTCGCCGGCGGCCTGACGCACCACCCGGCGCAAGCGCGGCAGCAGCGAATCCAGCGGAAGCATGCGCGTGCGCATGAGGCCTTCCTGCAGATCCGAGCTCACCCGCGACTGCTGGGTCAGCAGCGTCTCGTACTGGCGGGTCAGGTCTTCCATCGAACCGTGCAAGCTCTGCAAGTCCGCCGCCGACTCGGCCAGCGCGCGCGAGAGCTGCTGCAGGGTGCTGAAACGGTCGAGTTCCAGCGGATCGAAGCTTTCATCCCCGGCATCGTTCTGGCGCTGGTAGCGCGCCATGATCTGCGCTTCGGTTTCGGAATCGAGTCGACGCAGCTGATCGCGCAGACGATCGTTGGTGCGCTCCATTTCCTGCGCGGTTGCGCGGAACGCGGCGAGCTGCTGCTCAAGACGGGCGCGATAAATCGCGACTTCGCCGGCGTAGTTCACCAGACGGTCGAGCAGATCGGCGCGGATGCGCACCTGCTCCTGCGGCGCGCGTACGGATGCATCGTCGTCCGCTCCGATCGCCATCTCTCCGATCGGCGCCGACAGCGGTTTGAGCACCGCGACCTTGGCGGGAACCGTGACGGGCTCGGTCGCCATCTCGGCCGGCTGTTTGCCAGCGGGTTCGGGCGCCGTTTCGGAAGATTCGGCCGCCTCCGGGATGGCTTGGGCCGACTCGGCAGATTCCGCCTGCGCAGTTTCCGCAGGCTCCTGCGCTTGCGATGGCTGCGCTTGTTCCGTGGTAACAGGCTCGGCCGCTTCGTAAGCGCGGTTCTCCGCGCGTGCCTGGAATTCCTCGATGAGCATCGTTGGAAGACCGACGGCGCGGCGCGCCGCGATGCGCGTGACCATGTCGCGCAAGCGGTCGAACCCGCGCTCCAACAGGCGCACGCCGTCTCCACCCAACGTCGCGCGCCGCATGGCTATCGCTTCCAGCAGCGATTCCATCGCGTGACCGAGTTCGCCGACCGACATCATGCCGGACATGCGCGCACCGCCCTTGAAGGTGTGCAGGTCGCGCTGCAGGCCGACGATCAACTCTTCGTCTTCGCCGTCTTCGCTGTTTTCGCGCAGCTGCGCCAGCAGGCCGTCGGAGTGATCGAGCAGGTCGTTGCCTTCCTCGACAAAGATATCGACCAGCTCAATGTCCAGATCGCCTGTGTCGAGCGGCGCGTCCGGATCCTCGGCTGCCGTTGCGGTCGCCAGCAGGGAGGCCAGCGCCGCTTCCTCGCGCGCCTTGGCAAACGCAGACGCTTCTGCAGCGCGCCGCTCGGCTTCGCGCCGTTCGGCTTCGCGGCGCTCGGCCGCGATACGCGCGGCTTCTGCGCGCTCGGCTTCCGCACGCGCCGCGGCAATGCGTTCGACCTCCTTGCGTTCGCCCTCGAGCCGCGTCGCTTCTTCGGCAGCAGCCCGCTCGGCGGCAACGCGTTCGGCTTCGGCCCGCTCGGCGGCAACGCGTTCGGCTTCGGCCTGTTCGGCGGCAACGCGTTCGGCTTCGGCCTGTTCGGCGGCAACGCGTTCGGCTTCGGCCTGTTCGGCGGCAACGCGTTCGGCTTCGGCCTGTTCGGCGGCAACGCGTTCGGCTTCGGCCTGTTCGGCGGCAACGCGTTCGGCTTCGGCCTGCTCGGCGGCAACGCGTTCGGCTTCGGCCTGTTCGGCGGCAAGCCGTTCGGCTTCGAGCCGGGCCGCTTCTTCTGCCGCAGCCTGCTCGGCTGCAAGCCCTTCGGTTTCCGCCTGTTCTGCAGCAAGGTGCTCGGATTCGGCCTGCTCGGCTTCGAGCCGCGCCGCTTCTTCGGCCGCAGCCTGTTCGGCAGCAACGCGTTCGGCTTCGGCCTGCTCGGCGGCAAGCCGTTCGGCTTCGAGCCGCGCCGCTTCTTCTGCCGCAGCCTGTTCGGCTGCAACGCGTTCGGCTTCGGCCTGCTCGGCGGCAAGCCGTTCGGCTTCGAGCCGCGCCGCTTCTTCTGCGACAGCCTGCGCCTCGGCTTCGCGCTGGGCTTCGGCTGCCGCCTGATCGATAAACGGCACGCTCGGTTCGGGCAGCGTATCCCGCAGCGCCGCCATGCGCTCGGCCAAAACGCGGTAGACCGGAACCTGCTCCGGCTGATTCTGCAACGCCGCCGTGCTTGCGCGAACCGCATCGGCCACGCTGGCGATCGCTTCGATGCCATCCGCATCGGCTTCGGTCTGTGCGGCAAGCAGCCGCCTGACGTAGCCTTCTGCCGGCGCCGTGAACTCGGTCACGCTCGGCACTTCGGTCATCGCGAAAGCGCCATTGAGGGTATGGATCGCACGCACCAGCGCGTCGCTGGGAAGTGCCTGCCCCGAGCGCGCCTGCGCAAGCCAGGCATCGACCGTTTCGAGATGTCCTCCCACCTCCGAACCCAGGATTTCCAGCAGCACCGGATCGACTGCAACTGCAACGGTTTCCGCTTCCGCAGCCGGCTCTGCGACGGTCTCTTCGGCGGCTTCCGTTTCCGCAGGGGCCGTTTCCCGAGCGACGGCTGGCGCCGCCTGCATCAGCACGTCTTCGCCGGCCGCCAGGCGATCGGCGACCGCTTCGTAAGCGGCGATATCCACGTCGAACCCGGGTTCGCCGCGTAGCGCCGCGTGCAACTTCGGAAGGATCGAGGTGACCTCACCCAAAAACGCGACCACGGCATAGCTCGCCGGGCGAGATCCATCGAGCACGCGGTTGAGCATGCTCTCGACGTGCCAGCTGAATTCGCCAAGCAGCCTGGCACCCACCAGCCGGCCGCTGCCCTTCAGGGTATGGAACACGCGACGGATCGGCCGCAGCAGTTCGACATCGTCCGGAGCCAGACGCCACGGCGGCAGCAGTTCGTCGAGATTGGCCAGCTCTTCCTGGAACTCCTCGACGAAGATTTCGCGAATTTCGTCGTCGATTTCTTCGCTCGCGGTGTCGAACCCGGCATTGATGCCAGCGCCACCCTGAGCGACCGCCACCACGACAGCTGCGGCCGCCGCGGGTTCGGCGGCCTGCGCTTCGGCTTCGGCGGCGACGCTTGCTGCGGCCGTTTCCGTTGTCGCGGCAGCCTTCGCTTCTTGAGCGGCTTGTTCCGAAGCCGCCTCGATGGCGTCTTCCGGCAGCGCTTCGGGAATCGGCCAGTAGCGCAACAATTCCAGGCTGGAACGGGTCTTGCCCAGCAGATCGCTGCGGGTGTCGCGCGGATCGTGCAGCGATTCCAGGAAATACTCCATGCTCGACAGCGCATCGGCGAGCGTATCGAGCTGCACGCCGTCCGGGACGCGCCTGTGATTGATCAACTCACGCCGGGAATATTCACGCAGCGCATCCAGATAGCCGGCGGGTTCCGGCAGTTCGAGAATGCGCATGGCGCCGGACACTTCGGTCAGCAGATCGGGAACGCGCTTGAGCGCGCCGTGATCCCAGTTGGTTTCGATGAAGGCGACGAAGGCGCCGCGAACTTCGCCAAAATTGGCGACCGCGGCGCGCGACAGCACGCCAATGACCTTGCGCGATTCTTGCGCCTGCTGGTCTTCATCACCATTCGAACCGCCGCTCAGGTCCGCGACCTGGTCATCCAGAGAATGTTCGACAGAAATCAACGCGCCGGCCGCTTCGATGAGATCGGCTTCGCTCGACACCCGGGCGCCACTGGCGATGTCGTGCACGAGCTGGCGCTGCTGGTGGATCACGCCTCGCGCCTTTTCCAGACCGAGCATCGCCAGCGTGTCGCCGATTCGCGTCAGCGCTTCGGCCTGCGGCATCAGTTCTTCGACATTGCCGCGTACGCCGCGCAAATACAGATCCAGCGCGTCCTTGACCCGCAGCAGGTCTTCCTTGATTGCGGCGGACACGGTATCGAGCAGCGCCCGATTGCGTCCGGCAAGGCTGCCGCGCGCGTGTTCGATTTCGGCCTCGGTCGGCTCGACCACCAGCGCCGGCAGGTCGTCCTGCGACATCGGCTCGGCGCCGCGCACCGCGCGCAGTTCGTTGATCAGCGGCAGCAGCACGATCGGGATGTCGCGATGTCCGCCCTGCAGCCGTTCCAGATAATCGGGCAGTTGCACCATGCCGCGCATCAGCACGGCCAGCGCCTCATCGCGATTGGAGGTGGTTTCCCCGAGCAGGGCCACCGCCACCTGTTCCATCTCGCCGGCCACCAGCGCCGGCGCCTGCAATTCCAGCATCTTCAAGGTTCCGAAGATCTGATGCATTCCGCTGATGCAGGAATTCATCGGCGACGCGTCGTCCGGCGCCCCCGCGAAACCTTCGAGATCGATCCGCGCTTGGCGCAGGGTCTCGTCGATCTCCGGCTTCACCCAACCGAGTGCAGTTTGGTCGATGGCGTCCCGCAGTGCCGTCGTCATATCTTGATTCCGGTAAGGCCCCGCTGGGCGGGGCTGGCCAGGAAGGAACCGCTCATCGCGAACACCTCAGGTGCTCGCGATCAGGCCGGCAGCTTGAAGTCGGCGACCGAACGCCGCAGATCCGCGGCGAGCTGCGCCAGATTGCCGATCGACTCGGCGGTCTGGCTGGCACCCTGCGAGGTCTGCGCGGTAATCGCCTGAATCGTGTTCATGGCTTGGGTGATGTTGGTCGCCGCGCTGGACTGCTCCTGCGACGCTACCGAGATGCCTTCAATCAGGCCCGACAGGTCGGACGACACCTTTTCAATCTCGCCCAGCGCGGTACCGGCGTCCTCGGCCAGGCGCGCACCGGCGACCACTTCCGAGGTCGTCTGCTCCATTGAGGACACCGCTTCGTTGGTATCGGCCTGAATGGTCTGCACCAGCGATTCGATACGTTTGGTCGCGTTGGAAGAGCGTTCCGCGAGGCGCTGCACTTCGTCCGCCACCACCGCGAACCCGCGGCCCGCCTCACCGGCCGAGGCCGCCTGAATGGCCGCGTTCAGCGCGAGGATGTTGGTCTGCTCGGAAATGTCGTTGATCAGTTCCACGATCGAGCCGATTTCCTGCGAACTTTCGCCCAGTCGCTTGATACGCTTGGAGGTTTCCTGGATCTGGTCGCGAATGCTGTCCATGCCGGCGATCGTCTGCCGCACCACGCCGGCACCATTGGTCGCGATCTGCACCGAGCGCCGCGCCACCTCGGCGGAGTCGGCGGAGCTGCGCGACACCTGGTTGATGCTGGCTGCGATTTCGTTGATGCGATCGGTGGCGGAGTTGATTTCCTGCGCCTGATGCTCGGCCGCGTCGGCCAGATGCATGGCGGTCGCCTGGGTTTCCTGCGCGTTCGCCGCCACCTGCACCGAGGTGTCGTTGATGGTGGTCACCAGGGTGCGCAGCTGCTCCACGGCGAAGTTGATCGAGTCCGCGATCGCGCCGGTCATGTCCTCGGTCACGGTCGCCTTCACGGTCAGGTCGCCTTCCGCGAGCGAACCCATTTCGTCCAGCAAGCGCATGATCGCTTCCTGGTTGCGGTCGTTCAGTTCCTTGGTGGTCTGGTAGCGAACCCGCTGCGCGCGACCCAGTGCCCAGAGCAGGCCGACGATGGAGAACAACGCCACCACACCGGAGATGATGCTCACCCAGACGCCGCCGAACAGGCTGGTGTCCTTGAGCGAGCCGAACGAGGTGAACGCCGCGAACAGTTTTTCACTGTCGCCCAGCAGCTTGTCGGAGCCGTTGACCAATGCGGCCGCCGAAGTTTGCGCGCCGATCAGCTTGCCGGAATCGCCGACGATGGCGTCCAGATCTTTTTTCATGCCCTGCCACAGCGCGGCCGCCTGATTGAGCGGCGCCAGCGCGCCGGCGGCCGTCACCTTGGCGATATCGCCGCCGCCCTCGCGCAGCGCGCTCAGCTGGCGTTCGAACACCGCCGCGTCGCGGCCCAGCGCATCGGCGGCGACCTGCGCACCTTCGCCACCGGCGCGCAATTCGGCGATGCGTCGGGCCATCGAAGCCGAGGTCACCACTTCGTTCAACGCCGTGAACAGCTGTGCCGAAGTCGCGCCGCCCGAAGCCAGTCCGCGCACCGCTTCGCTGAGCTGCGCCTGCAGCTGCGGCACCTTGCCGGTGAAGCTGTCGGCGTGGCCCGCCAGCGCCAGCACCGCGGACTGCGAGGCCTGCACTTCCTCGGCGCGCTTGGCCAGCGGCGACCAAGTCGCCGTCACCGTGCGGATCGGTCCGGCCACGCCGGCAGTGTCGCCAAAGCGCTCGTTCAGAGACTTGATGTCCTCGTCGATTTCGCTCTTGGTTGCCTGGAACTCCTCGAACGCCTGCGCGTTGCCGTCGATCGCTTCGCGGCTCTGGTTGGCCATGCGCTGCGAGTTCAACTGCAGACGAGAAGCCGAGGTACTGGCGCCGCCGAGGCGCGCGGCCTTGGTCGTCGAATACAGCGTGTTGACGGCAAAGACGGCCAGCGAAACGATCAGCAGCCAGATCCAGAAGTTGGTGCTGAGATTGCGGCCCTTGCCGGCGGCAGTATCCATCATCGTGCTCATGTTGCGACCTCGGCTTGGTGGTTGGTCCGCTGATCAGGCGGCGGCTTGGCGGAATTCGGGGGTTCGGGAAAGGCGGTCGAGGCTGAAAACGCCCCAATCGCTGCCATCGTGGCGATACGCGCGTTCGACGAAATAAGCATAGCGGCCATCGGCGATGGCGGTTGCATCCACGCTTTGGGCATCGACGAAACTGCGTTGTCCGTACAACTCGTCGATGATGACGGCAACATCGCCGCCGGGCTGGTGAACCACCAGCACGCGCTGTTTTTCCTGCAGCACGGTGCGTTCGCCCTCGAGGAACTGCTTGAGGTCGACCACCGGCAGCAGCGTGCCGCGGACGTTGGCGACGCCCAGCATCCACGGCAGCGAGCCGGGGATGTGGGTGACCGACGGCAGCGGCAGGATCTCCAGCACCTCTTCGAAACCGGAGGCAAGCCGCCGACTTCCGATCCGATAGGCCACGCCGCGCCACAGTCCCGGAGCCTCCAGCTGCTCCGGCAAACCGGCGACGTGGTTCAAACTGCGCTGCTCATAATCGGCTAGCACCAGAAACGGCGAACGCGGGTCGCGTGGCCGCGCCGCACGTTTGGGCTTGGGTTTGCGCACCGGCGCGACGGCCGCCGCAGACTCCGCGGCTTCGACCTCCGGCCCGGCTGCAGCGACGGTCTCCGCCTCGTCGGCCGCCGCCTCCATGAATTCGGCAGCGGGCGATTCTTCGACCACGGCCCCGGCGGAGTGCGTTTCCTGGGCAACCGGATCGGCGGCCGTTTCCGCTTCGACGGCTCCGGCAACGGCTTCCGCATCCGCAGGTTCCTGCGTCTCCTCGGCGGCTCCGCCTGCCGCGTCGGCCGCAGAAGCCGCAGATTCGGCGGCCACGCGTGCGGGGGTTTCCGCTGCCGGTTTGCCTTTCTGTTTCTGCTTCTGTTTGCCGCGCTTGGCCATGCGTCAGTGTCCGATCAGTGCGTTGATGCGCGCGATCAAGTCGCTCTCGCGCGGTGGTTTGACGATGTAATCCTTCGCCCCTTGCCGCAGGCCCCAGACCCGGTCGGTGTCCAGACCCTTGGTGCTCACGATGAGTACGGGGATGCTCTTGGTCTCGGCATCGCGCGACAGCAGGCGCGTTGCCTGAAACCCGTTCATGCCCGGCAGGATCACGTCCATCAGGACCAAATCCGGCTTGGTCTTGCGGCAGACGTCGATCCCGTCTTCGGCATTACCCGCCGTGCTGACGTCATGCCCGTTGCGTTGCAGCAACTGAACCATGACGGCGGCCTCGGTCGGTGAGTCCTCAATCAACAGGATACGTGCCACGGTTGCCTTCCCCTAATCAAGCGTTCACGTAGGTGCGGATCGCACCGAGCAACTCCTCCCGCGTAAACGGCTTGGTGAGATACTGCTCGGAGCCGACGATACGGCCTCGCGCCTTATCGAACAAACCGTCTTTCGACGAAAGCATGATGACCGGCACACTTTTGAACGTCTGATTGTTCTTGATCAACGCGCAGGTCTGATATCCGTCGAGCCTGGGCATCATGATGTCCACGAAAATGATCTGCGGCGAGTGATCCGCGATCTTGGACAGCGCTTCAAACCCGTCGGTCGCGGTGACGACATCGCAGCCTTCGCGCGAAAGCAGCGTTTCCGCCGTGCGCCGAATCGTCCGCGAATCGTCGATGATCATCACTCGCAGGCCCTTGAGGCCGGAGTCGGAGTCGCCTTGCTGCGCCATGTAATCCCCTTGGGCGATTGCCTTCCGCCGCGTTCATATACGCGTTGCGGAACACCTATATTCCAGCACGCGCCCTGACTGTCAAGCACCGCCTTCGCGAAATCGGCACGAAGTCACTGCCTGCTACCATTCTTTCACCCGCCACGGGACGTCCGAATGCCGATCTCAACCCCGCTCGATATCGTGATCGTGATGGATCCGATCGAGGCCGTCAAAACCGCCAAAGACTCCACCTTTGCCATGCTGTTGGAGGCCCAGCGGCGCGGCCATCGCTTGCACTACGTGCGTCCCGGCGGGCTTGCGGTTCGCGCCGCCCGCGCGGTCGCCACCGCGGCGCCGCTGCGCGTGCGCGACGTGTACGGCGACCATTTCACCTTGGGCAATTGGGACATCCTTGAATTCGGTCCCGGGCAGGCGGTGCTGATGCGCACCGATCCGCCGGTCGATGCCGCCTACCTGCACGACACCCAGATCCTCGGAATGGCGCAGAAACAGGGGGCGCTGGTGGTGAACGACCCGCAGGGGCTGCGCGATTTCAACGAAAAACTGGCCGCATTGCTGTTTCCGCAGTGCATCCCGCCAACTCTGGTCAGCCGCGACGCCCAAGCGCTCAAGAGCTTCGTGCACGAACTCGGGGAAGCCGTTCTCAAACCGCTGGACGGGATGGGCGGGCGTTCGATCTTCCGCACCCACGCCGCCGACCCCAATCTCAACGTGATTCTGGAAACCCTCACCGAAGGCGGGCGTCACCTAGCCCTTGCCCAGCGCTATTTGCCGGAAATTGCCGACGGCGACAAACGCATCCTGTTGGTCGACGGCGCACCGGTGGACTATTGCCTCGCGCGGATCCCGCAAGGCGACGAATTCCGCGGCAACCTCGCCGCCGGCGGACGCGGCGAGGGCCGTCCGCTCACGCAGCGCGACCGCTGGATTGCCGCGCAGGTCGGCCCGGAACTGCGCCGCCGAGGGATGCTGTTCGTCGGCCTCGACGTGATCGGCGACTGGCTGACCGAGGTCAACGTCACCAGCCCGACCTGCATCCGCGAGATGGACGCGCAGTTCGGGCTGAACATCGCCGGCACGCTGTTCGACCGGATCGAAGCGCTGGCCGCGGGATGACATGAACGCCGCACATGCCCCGATCGTGCCGCCCCCGCCGCGCATCGGCGAAAGCGAACGCCTGCGCGCCACGGTCGTGCTGTCGGTGCTGGTGCATGCCATGGTGATCCTCGGCATCGGATTCACCCTTGAAGATCCGGCGCCGCTGGTGCCCACGCTCGACGTCATCCAGACCCGCACGCAAACCCCGCTCACGCCCAAGCAGGCCGATTTTCTGGCGCAGGCCAGCAATCAGGGCGGCGGCGAAGACGACAAGGCCAGCCGTCCGAGCGCGCCCCAGGCCGGCCCGGTGCCACAGCCGGAAGACGGCCTGGCGCCGCGCCCGCTGCACGTGGAATCCCCCGCGCCGAGCCCGCCGCCGCGCGATCGCGTGATCGCCTCCGCGCAGGGCGAGCGCGCGCTTCCGCAGCCGCTGGCACGCCCGGAAGCCGTCGCCTCGGATGCGCGGCGTGGTCGCGAGAAAATCGATCACGACATCGAGATGGCGCGACTGGCGGCAGAAATCGAACTGCGCTCGCAGCAGTACGCGCGCCGACCGACCCGCAAATTCGTCTCCGCCAGCACCAAGGAATACGTCTGGGCGCAATACCTGCGCGGCTGGGTGGATCGGGTCGAGCGGGTCGGCAACCTGAACTATCCCGACGAGGCGCGCCGTCGCCACATTGGCGGCGTGGTCGTGATCAGCGTCGGCGTGCGTCGCAACGGCAGCATCGAAAGCATCCAGATCATCCGTTCCAGCCACATCCCGATGCTGGACGAGGCCGCGCAGCGCATCGTCCGGCTGTCCGAACCGTTCGCGCCGCTGCCCAAGACGCGCGAGGATCCCGACATCCTCCACATCACCCGCACCTGGCAGTTCCTGCCCGGCGGCGAGCTGATCGACCGCTGACAAATCCGTTCACACCGAGTCCGCCCTGCCCCCTGTCCTCTGGCCCCCTGTCCTCTGGTCCCCGGCCCCGTCGTTCAGCGATACAGGCAATCGACCAGCTTGTTCTCCAACCCCACAAGCGCGTCCAAGCCCTTTTCCCAGCTGCCATCTGCTTGGGTCAACGCTGTGAAATCGGCATCCCCGCCACCCTCACGAACCTCGAGTTCGGTTTCGGTGATCTGAAAGACGCTGTCGGAAGCCAAAAAATCCAGCCGACTGTGGATGGTTCGGGCGGAAAAGCCCGACCGGTAGTCCACGTTGGCGCGCAGCACCAACGTACCGCTGTCGGGGCTTGCGCCCACCAGCGACAATCCGTCGACCGACGCCGCACAGGTCTGGGCGCGACCGATGATGTCAGCCGCCGTGCCGGGAATGTTGTACTCGGCGCCGACCATGCGCTGGATCGGGCCGTTGTCTTGACCATCGCCAACATCCAGCGTCCGGCCACTGAATTGAACCTGGCCGGCCTGCGCCGGAATCAGGAGAAAAGCTGCAAGGAGGATCGATAACCGCAACGTCACAGGCTCCCTTGAACTTCATGGCCGTGCTCGAGGATAGCGCAAAAACCGCGGGCGGGGCGCTCTCAGTCGCCGCGTCGGCACCGCTGTTGCTGCAGCGTCAGCGCCACCTGATTGCGCAGGTATGCCGGTTCGACGCGCTCGGGGGGCAGACCTTCGCCGCGGGCGTAGGCGAGCGCCGCCATTCGCGCCAGTACCGCTGCGTGCGGCAGCGCCTGCGCGTCCATCCGGCCCAGCGCCGAGCCGAAGCGCTTCCGCAGCCCGCCCGCGGCGGCGGCAAACCCGGTTCCAACGCCCACCCAACCGGCTCCGTCCGGAACCTGCGCCTGCTCCGGCTTGAGCACGGCTTCCTGGCCCAGCGCCCGCGCATCGCCCTGGCGGCAGGCGAACGCACCCAGATAGACCTCACCCATGCGCGCATCAATCGCGGCAAGCACATTTCCAGTCGCGGCGTCGCTCTCCAGCGCGCCTGCCGCCAGCACTGCGAGCGTCGACACCGCCACGATCGGACGATCCAGCGCCAGCGCGATGCCTTGTGCAATGCCGATCCCCAGCCGCACGCCGGTAAATGCGCCCGGGCCGCGGCTCACGGCAACCGCATCCAGCTGCGCACGCGCCAGCCCCGCTTCGGCCAGCAGCGCCTGCGCCCAGGGCAACGCCAGTTCGGCGTGTCGGCGCGGCGCGATTTCAAACCTCTCCAGCACGCGACCATCGGCGAAAACGGCGACAGAACACGCTTCGGTCGCAGTTTCGAATGCAAGCAGCTTCATCCCGACATTATGGCGGAAACGGCAACTGCGCATCTGCGTGCGCGCTCAGATTCGGCACACGCGGAACCTTCTCAGGTCGCCTTCGGCGCAAAAAAACGGATCGTCTCGCCAGCGACCTCGGTCACCGGCAGCGGCGGCAGCGAGGCGAGGAACGTTCGCCCGTAGGATTTGCTGCGCAGGCGCGGATCGCACAGCACCAGCACCCCGCAGTCGGTTTCGGTGCGAATCAGCCGCCCGGCCCCCTGCTTGAGCGCGATCACCGCCTGCGGCAGCTGTTCATCGCGAAACGGATTGCCGCCCGCGCGCCGGATGGCGTCCAGCCGCGCCTCGAACACCGGATCGTCGGGCGCGGCAAACGGCAGTTTGTCGATCACCACCACGCTCAGTGCGGCGCCGGCGACATCCACGCCTTCGCGAAAACTCGCGGTGCCCAGCAGCACGCCGTTGCCGGATTCGCGGAAATGCTGCAGCAGCGCGTGGCGCGGTTCGCTGCCCTGCACGAACAGCGGCCACGGCGCGCCGCGCAGGCAGTCTTGCGCCTCGCGCAGGGCGCGGTGCGAGGCGAACAGCAGGAAAGCGCGCCCGTTCGAGGCTTCCAGAATCGGCCGCACCGCTTCGATCACCTGTTGCGTGTAATCGCGCGCGGATGGGTCGGGCAGATTCGACGGCAGATAGCACAGCGCCTGCCGCTCCCAATCGAACGGGCTGGGTTCAATCAATTCGTGCGCATGTTCGATCCCGAGCCGGCGCGCGGCGTGCGCAAAACTGCCCGCCACCGCCAAGGTGGCCGAAGTGAACACCCAGGCGGCGGCGGTGCGTTCGCGGTGGGCGCGCAGCGGCTGCGACACATCCAGCGGCGTGCGCTGCAGGCGGAAGCCGCGCGGCGTGAGTTCGTACCAATTCACCGAAACGGGGTCAGGTTCACTTTCTGACGATACTTCGTGTTCTGCAAAACTCGAGTCGGGAAGTGCACCCGACCCCGTTCCTCCCGTCAGCCAACGCTTCAGCCGGGCCAACAGGCCGGTGGACCGCAGATGGCAGGCATCGAAGCCCGACGCCGCTTCGCGCAGCGGCTCCAGCGCACGCTGCAGGTCACCCAGTGCATCGACGAGCGCGGCAAACGCCGGCTCCACGTCCACCGCCGCCAGCGCGCGCGCGACCGTGCCGCGCGTCGGCAGGCCATCCATGGCCACGCGCACGCCGCGCGCCGCCAATTCCAGCGCGCGTATCGGGTTCTGGACGCTGGCCAGCGCGCCATCCACATTCGCACATTCGGCCAGGGCATCGACGCCAAGTTCGAGCAGCGCACGCATGCCCAGTCCTTCGCCGAAGAACTGCGCGGCCAGATCGGGAAGCTGGTGCGCCTCATCCACCACAAAGGCCTGGGCGCCGGGCAGGATGTCTCCGAAACCCTCTTCCTTCAGCGCCATGTCGGCCAGCAGGAGGTGGTGGTTGACGACCACCAGATCGGCGGCCTGTGCGCGCTGGCGGGCACGCACCACGAAGCACTCGTTCCAGAACGGACAGGCCGTTCCGAGGCAATTTTCTGCGGTCGAGGTGACCTGAGGCAGCAGTGGCGAATCCTCCGGCAGGCTGTCCAATTCGGCCAGATCGCCGCTGCGGGTGCGCTGGCTCCAGGCCACCACGTCCTGCAGCTGAATCGCCAGCTTGCCGTGCTGGAAACGCGAGTCTTCGAGCGCCTGCTCCATCCGGTAATGGCACAGGTAGTTGGAACGCCCCTTGAGCAAGGCGATCTTGGCATCCACGCCCAACGCCGTGCGCACGCGCGGCAGGTCGCGCAAAAACAGCTGGTCCTGCAGCGCACGGGTGCCGGTGGAAATGATCGTGCGCATGCCCGATAACAGCACCGGCACGAGATAGGCGAAGGTTTTTCCGGTGCCGGTTCCAGCCTCGGCCAGCAGCAGGTCGCGCGTATCCAGGGAATCGGCGATGGCGGCAGCCAATCGTTGCTGCGCGGGCCGCTGCACGAATCCGGGGAATGCGCCCGCCAGCCGCGATCCGGCGGCAAGCGCGGCGCTCGCCTCGCGTCCCAGCCGGGAATGGGGCGTCACGGTCGAACTCACTGCACGGGGCGCGGCGCGGGCGTTGCGGCGGGTGCCGGGGCGGCGGGCGGTGGTGGTGGTGGCGGTGGCGGCTCCCGCTTGGCCGGGTCGTCGCCACCGAACAGTCCGCGCAGGATCTGACCGGCGCGCTCCAGCGGATCGGCGCCAGCCTCGTCGATTGCCGGCGGCAGCGGATTGCCGAATTCGTCGAGTTCCTGCGGCGGCGCGATTTGGCAGGCCTGATAGGCCGGCGCATGGCCCGCGACGAACGGATAGCGGCGCGCGCCAGGGCAGTCCGGATCGGTGCTCTGTCCGTCCAACACCCAGCTCCAGTCGATCCCCGCGCTGGACAGCCGCAGCGGCGCGCTCGGCATGCGCCGGAAGATTTCAGCCCAGACCCGCATGCCACCGGTGGCTCCGTACAGCCCGGTGGCCTGATTCTGGTCGTTGCCGACCCAGACCACGGCCAGATGATCGCCGGTGTAGCCGGCAAACCAGCTGTCGCGGCCGTCGTTGCTGGTTCCGGTCTTTCCGGCCGGTGCCAGCCGCCCCAATCCATCGCGCAGCAGACCACGCGCGGTTCCCGCCGTCACCACGAATTGCAGCGCGTTGCCGACCAGTCGCGCCGCCAGGGAATCGCCTGGCTGCGCCGGCGGTGTTGCGCTGTCGTAGCGTTTGATCGTGCGCCCCTGCGGATCAAGCACGCCGCGCACTGCGTGCAGCGGCTGGATTTCGCCGCCGGAGGCCAGAAATTCGTACAGCTGCGCCATTGCAAACGGGCTTTGGTCGGTCGCCCCGAGCAGCAGCGAAGGCTGTGGTTCGACGGTGATCCCGGCTAAGGTATGGATCAAGTCGGCCAGGCGCTGCGGCTGCACTTCCATCCCCAACCGGACCGTGGCCTGGTTGTAGCTTTGCGCCAGCGCATCGACCAGATGCACCTGCCCATGGCTGCGGCCGTCGGAATTGCCCGGCTTCCAGACCCGTCCGCGTCCCAGCCCGACCGCCACCGGGTCGTCGCTGATCGTGCTGGCCAACGACCATTTGTCCGGCTGCGCGAAAGCGAGCAGGTAGATGAACGGCTTGAGCAGCGAGCCCACCGGCCGGCGCGCATCCACCGCACGATTGAATCCCGGCTGGGTGTAATCGCGTGAACCCACCACCGCCAACACGTCGCCGTTGTGGACGTCGGTCATCACCAGACCCGCCTCCAGCGGCGGGCGCCCACGGCGACCCAGCGCGGACAGGGTGCGCGTCACCGCGCCTTCGGCATAACCCTGTGCCGCCGGCGACATGCCGGTCATCACCGACAGCCCGGCGCCGGAGAGCTGTTCGGCCGGATAATCGCGTGCCAACTGCTTGCGTACGAGGTCGACATAAGCCGGGTAGCGGTTGGCGTTGGGCGTGCCGGGGCTGGCGGTCACGCCCAGCGGCGCGGCGACCGCGCGGTGATAGGTCGCTTCGTCGATCAGGCCGGTATCGCGCATCTGCCGCAGCACCAGATTGCGGCGCTCCAGCGCGCGCTCCGGATTGCGGCGCGGGTTGTACCAGGACGGCCCTTTGACCATGCCGATCAGCAGCGCGATCTGCTCAGGCGACAGGTCCTTGAGATCTTTTCCGTACCAGAACTCGGACGCGGCGGCCACGCCGCGGATGGACTGGGCGCCGTTCTGGCCGAGATCCACTTGATTGAGGTAGGCCTCGAGGATCGTGCGCTTGTCGTAGCGCACTTCGAGCAGCAGGGCGAACAGGATTTCCTTGAACTTGCGCCGGTAGGTCTGCTCTTTGCCGATGCCGAGCAGACCGCTGCGCGCCAGCTGCTGGGTCAGGGTGCTGGCGCCCTGCCGCGTTTCTCCGCCGGATTTCACATTGACGAACGCCGCCCGCAGCATGCCGCTGAAATCGACCCCGATGTGATGGTTGAAATCGCGATCCTCGACCGCTTGCAGGCCGGTGACGAGCAGATCCGGGACTTCCTCGATCCGCACCAGGCGTCGCTCTTCCTGCAGCTGACCGTACAGGGTCGCAATCCGCGCCGGATCCATCCGCGCGCTGCGCAGCGCGCGACGCGCGCCGACATCGCGGATCGACGCCACCGAGCCGTCCCGCAGCACGACCTCGACGACCGCCGGAACCACCCGCCCATCGATGTCGTCGTAGCCGCGGCTGGAAATGCGCCAGCGCGCCCCGTTGCGCGCATAGGTTCCCGACTGGCCGCCATCCCCGGCGCGATACGCGGCCGCCTCCAGTTCGATCTGCAGGGTGCCGGCATCCATCGCCAACCCGTCGCGCAGCAGCAGCGGACGCGCGTACACCCGGGTCGGCACCTGCCAGCGCAGCTTGCCGAAGCGTTCCCCGACTTCGTGATTCAGATACAGCAGATAGGGAATCAGGAATCCCAGCAGCAGCGCGCCGGCCAGCAAACCCAGTCGCAGCAATCCCCCGCTCCGGAACCCGCCGCCTTCTTCTGCGTCGAGATCCTCGTCGTCCCCGTCGCGCAGGTCGTCGTCTTCGATCCGGGGCATGGTCTAACGGGAAACTCCAACGCGCTCTGGGCTGCGAATGCGCGCAGTCTAGCGCAGTCGCTGCATTCGACCGTACCGGCACGTTCAGCCGCCACCGCGTGCGGCTGCGATCAGGCGCGGCGCGCCGCGCGCACGCCCGGCAGCGACTCCAGCCGCGCCAGCAGCAATCCGAACTGACCGAAATCGGCCACGCGTGCGTGCAGCAGTATCCGCACCCGTCCGTAGCCGCCGCGCAGCTGCTCGGCGTGCATGCCAAGCACGTGGATGCCGAGCTGGGCCATCAGCGTGGTGATGTCCCTGAGCAGGGCCTTGCGGTCGATCGCTTCGATCTGGATCGCCACAGTCTGCCCGTTCTGGCGCGCCCCCCACTCCACCGGCAACGCGCGCGCCGGCTCCTTTGCGGCCAGCCGCAAGAAGGACGCGCAGTCCGGCCGATGCACGCTGACCCCGCGCGAACGGGTCAGATAGCCGACGATCGGCTCGCCAGGCAGCGGCTGACAGCAACGCGCCACCTGCGCGAGCAGGTTGTCCACGCCCTGCACGGTCACCGTGCCGGCGTGTTGTTTGCCGCCCGTTCCCGGCGGCGGCATCGGCAGCGTCCGCTCGGGCTCAGGCGGCGGCCGTTCCAGTTCCAGCAAAGCGCGGCCAACCTGCCCCGGCCCGATGTCGCCCAACGCGACCGCGACCAGCAGGTCGTCGACTGCCTGAACGTTGAAACGCCCCAGCACCGGCTGCAGGTCGGCGTGCAGCAATCCCATCCGCCGCAGGTCGTGATCGAGCAGGTCGCGACCCGCCTGCAGGTTGCGCTCGCGGTCGAGCTTGTTGAACCAGGAACGCACCTTCTCGCGCGAACGGCTGCTGGCAAGAAACCTTGAACTGGACACCAGCCAGTCGCGGCTGGGGTCGGGCACCTTGCCGGTCAGGATTTCAATCCGCTCGCCCGTGCGCAGCGCATAGGTCAGCGGAACGATACGGCCATCGACTTTGGCGCCGCGGCAGCGGTGGCCGACCATGGTGTGCACGGCGTAGGCGAAATCGAGCGCGGTGCTGCCCTGCGGTAGATCGACCACTTCGCCTTTGGGCGTGAGCGCGTACACGCGATCCTCGACCAGATCGCTGTCCACGCCCTGCAGCGGCGCCGGCTCGCCCTCGCGCGCGGCTTCGGCGGCCTGTTCGAGAAGTTTGCGCATCCAGGCAATGCGCTTGTCCATCACCGCGCCGCCGGCGCTGCTGCCTTCCTTGTAGCGCCAGTGCGCGGCCACGCCGAGATCGGCCTGGGCATGCATTCCGCAGGTGCGGATCTGGACTTCGAGGGTCTTGCCGTCCGGCCCGATCACCGCCGTGTGCAGGGAGCGGTAGCCGTTCGGCTTGGGGCGAGCGATGTAGTCGTCGAACTCGCTGGGAATCGGCACCCACAGCGCATGCACCAGCCCCAGTGCGGCATAGCATGAGGGGATGTCGTCGACCAGCACGCGCACCGCGCGCAGGTCGTAGAGTTCGTCGATGCCGACGCTCTTGCGCCGCATCTTCCGCCAGATGCTGTAGATGTGCTTGGGGCGTCCGGCCACGTCGGCGCCGATGCCCTGCTCCGCCAGCGCATCACGCAGCCGGGCGGCAACCTTGGCGACGTAGCGCTCGCGCCCGCCGCGGTTGTCGTCCAGCAGCCTTGCGATTTGCAGGTACTCGGCCGGCTGCAGGATGCGAAAGGCCAGATCTTCCATCTCCCATTTCAGCTGGCCGATGCCCAATCGGTTGGCCAGCGGCGCGTGGATGTCGCGGGTCAGTTTGGCCAGCGCCTCTTGTTCGGCCACGGGCAGCCGCCACGCCGCGCGCATCCGCGACAGTTGGCGCGAAAGCACGATCGGGACGACGCGCAGATCGCGCACCAGCGCCAGCAGCAGCCGGCGCATGCCTTCTGGGTTGCGACCGCTGCCGTGGCTGCGGTGCAACGCCCACACCCGACTCGCCGCACGCTGGCCTTCCAGCAAAATGTGCAGACGCTCGGGGATGGCGACTTTCGCCTCGGCGGCGGCGCTTTCCAGATCCTTCAACGCATCCAGCAGCGCCGCAGCGAGCACTTCGGCGTCGGCGTGCAGCGTCTCCAGAATGGCCAGGGTATCGGCCAGCACGTTGGCGCGGTCGCGCATCGGCGCGCCGGCCTGCGCGCGCGCCCGCCAGAATTCGGCCAGATCCGACGGCAGCGCGCCTGCAGGCACTCGCGCCAGCGCATCGGCATAATCGGAAGCGGAGGGAGCAACGGCAGCGTGCATGCGAATACAGTAGCCGCGGCGACGCGGTACGGCCAGCGCTCAGGTCAAGCTCAGGCGCTGCAGTCGCGCCGCCAGCCGTTTGCTCGATATGCGTTCCTTCGCGCCCAGCTCCTGCGCGAACAGCGACACCCGCAGCTCTTCCAGCTCCCAGCGCAGCGCCTGCGCTTCCGGGTCGTTGGGATCGGCGTTCGACAGCGCATCGAGAAACGGCTTGAGTTCGAGCATCCGCGCCTGATCGCGAATCGGATCGCGCTGGGCGCGCTCGGCGCGCAGCGCCAGCGCTTTCAGCCAGCGCGGGTACTCGGCCAACGCCGTGGCCGGGGTGTCGCGCAAAAATCCCGGATACGCCAGCGCTTCAAGCTGGGCACGCATGTCGTCAAGATTGGCGCTGGCCCAGCCCATCAGCTTCGATTCCAGCTTCACTCGTGCGTCCGATACCAGAGCGAGAATCGTTTCGGCCTGTTCAAGGCGTTGCATCGCCTCCCCGAACAGCGCTTTACGAACGGCATCGCGGCGCTGCGCGAAAGCTCCGGCATCGCGAACCTCCAGCAAGCCGGCGTCGGTGAGCGCGGCAAATGCCCCGTCCACCAGATCCGCGCGCAGCCGGTCGGCGTCCTTCAGACCGTTTTGCCGCGGCGCTCCAGATTCGATCGCGGCATATAAAAGGGACAGCTTCGGCTGAACCGGAAGCTGCTTGCGCGCCTGCTTGCAGGCATCTGCAAGCGCCAGCGTCAGCAACCGGCGCACGCCGGCCGGATGCAGTTTTTCCGCCACCTCGCGGGCTGCGTGCACGGCCAACGCCACCGCATCGCCTTCATCTTGCAACGCCGGATAGGCCGGCACGCCACCGGTGCCGGGCACGCTGCGCGGGATGGGTTCGATTGGGAATTCGCGCAGACCGGCGCGCGCCATCCCCTGCGCTGCGTGCTGCGCAAAGGCCTCTGCAGCCCGCTTTCCGAACCGCTGCCGCAGCGCATCGAGATCACGCGACTGCATCAACACGTTGCACCCGTCCAGCAGCTGCAGGTTCGCACGCAAATGCGGTTCCAGCTCGGCATCTGAAAAATCGGCCGCCGTCACCTCGACGCCGGTCAGCTTGCGCAGAAATCGCGCCAGCGTACCTTCGATGACGTCCGCATCCGGCTGCGGATACGCCTCGGCAAAGGCGCGGGCGAACTCCGGCACCGGCACGAAATTGCGGCGCAACGATTTCGGCAGGGCCTTGATCAACGCCGCTGCCTTTTCTTCGACAAACCCCGGCGCCAGCCACGACAACCGCGCTGGATCAAGCGCATTCAGAAGATGCAGCGGCACCGCCACGCTCATGCCGTCATCCGCAGCACCCGGCTCGAAGCGGTAATGCAGCGCCAGCCGCGCATCGCCCAGCGCAAGATACTTTGGATACCGCGCCGCATCGGCTTGATCGACCACCAGCAGATCATCGCGCGACCACTCCAGCGTCGCTTTGTCCGTCTTCGGCAATTTTGCGTACCACGCATCCAGCGCCTGCGCGTTGTGGACGTGCGGCGGCAACCGATCAAGATACCAGCGCGCCTGCCAATCTTTGTCCACCACCAGTCCGGCGCGGCGCTGCTTGGCTTCCTCTTCCTTCGCTGATTCCAACGTGCGCAGGTTGCGCACGAGAAACGTGCTGCGGGTGTTGATCTCGCCGGTCAGCAGCGCATCGCGCACGAAGATCTGCCGACTCTCCTGCGGAAACAGCGCGCCGTAATGGACCGGCTTTTTCGGCGCCAACACCAGCCCGAACAGGGAAATCAGTTCGCTGCCCAGCACCCTGCCCTGCGCACGCGACCAGTGCGGATCGTGGTGGCGACGCGCCAGCAGGTGCGGCAGTTCGGCGATCGCCCAGTCCGGCTCGATGGCGGCATTGGTGAGCGCCCAGACCTTTTCAGTATCCAGCAGCGTCGCCGACAGCACCCACGGCGGCGGCTTGCTGGCCAGCTTCGAGCCCGGAAACAGTTGAAACTTACGTCCCCGCGGGCCATCGTAAATGCCGCGCTCGCCGCGTTGCCCGATCTGGGTGGGCAAGCCGGCGATCAGCGCGCGATGCAGCGCCGCGCAGGGAACGGGGTCAGGTTCACTGTTTGCGATGATCGAAGCTGACCCCGTTTTCGATTCGATTTCACCCTCGCAGTGCAACTTCAATTGCCGGTGCAGTTCCCACCATTCGCGCAGGCGCAGGAAGCCGAGAAAATTGCGCTCGGCCCATTTGCGCAGCTGCGAACCGGTCAGATCGGCGTGCGCCTGCCGGTAGCCGCGCCACAAATTGAGAATGCCGACGAACTCCGATTTGGCGTCGGCGAACTGCGCGTGCGCGGCATCGGCGGCGGCGCGAGCATCGGCGGGCCGTTCGCGCGGATCTTGCACGCCGAGAAAACTGGCGATCACCAGCATGTCGTGCAACACGCCATGCGTGCGTGCCGCCACCAACATGCGCGACAGTTTCACATCCACCGGCAGTTTGGCCATCTGCTTGCCGATCGCGGTGAGCTTGCGCTGTGCGTCAGTCGCACTCAACTCGGACAACTGTTGCCAGCCGTCGGCAACTGCGCGCGGATCGGGCGGTTCGAGAAACGGGAAACGGTCGATCTCGCCCAGCCCCAGCGCCAGCATGCGCAGAATCACGCCGGCCAGCGACGCACGGCGGATTTCCGGATCGGTGAATTCGCTGCGTGAAGCAAATTCAGTCTCGGAATACAGACGAAAACACACGCCCGGCCCTATGCGCCCACAGCGACCTGCGCGCTGATTGGCGCTGGCCTGCGAAACAGCTTCGATGTGCAGCCGATCCAGCTTCTGACGCGAACTGTAGCGCTTGACCCGCGCCACGCCTGGATCGACGACATAGTGGATGCGCGGCACCGTCAGCGAGGTTTCCGCAACGTTGGTTGCCAGCACGATGCGCCGCTGCGAACCGGGATGGAACACCCGATCCTGATCCTTCGCCGATAGCCGCGCGTACAACGGCAGCACTTCAGTGTGGCGGTACTTGCGCTGCGCCAGCGCTTGATGGGCATCGCGAATTTCGCGCTCGCCGGGCAGGAACACCAGCACGTCGCCGATGCCCTTGTCGCGCATGATTTCATCGCAGGCGGTAACGATGCAGTCGAGGAGGGAAACGGGGCCAGCGTCGGTTTTCGCCTCGGCATTCCTGCCCCTCGATTGCGCGGGAGGGGAAATTGATTCCGACCCCATTTCCCCGGGCGGCCGCCAGCGCATTTCCACCGGATAGCCGCGTCCTTCAACGTCCACCACCGGCGCGCCGCCGAAGTGCTCGGCGAAGCGCGCGGTATCGATCGTGGCCGAGGTGACGATCAGCTTCAGATCCGGGCGCTTCGGCAGCAGCTGCTTCAGATAACCGAGCAGAAAATCGATGTTAAGGCTGCGCTCGTGTGCTTCGTCGATAATGAGGGTGTCGTACTTCGACAGCCAGCGGTCGTTCTGGATTTCCGCCAGCAGGATGCCGTCGGTCATGAACTTTACGGCGGTCGCCTCGCTCACCGCATCGTTGAAGCGCACCTGATAGCCGACTGCGCCGCCCAGCGGCACCAGCAGTTCTTCGGCCACCCGCCGCGCCACCGAGCGCGCCGCGATCCGACGCGGCTGGGTGCAGCCGATCATTCCGGCCGCACCGCGCCCCGCCGCAAGGCACAGTTTGGGTAATTGCGTGGTCTTGCCGCTGCCGGTTTCGCCGGCCACCACCACAACCTGATGCTTCTTCAGCAGTTCGAGAATTTCATCGGCGTGCGCGGCGATCGGCAAGTCGGCATTCACCGTTGCCTTAGGCAATTGCGCGGCGCAGTGCTGGCGCTTTGTCAGCGAAACCTGCAGACAATCGAGAAACCCCGCGCGCAGCACTTCATCGTCAGGCTTGCCCTGCCATTTCTTCCATTGTCCAAGCAGACGCCCACGATCGCGCGTCAAGGCGGCGTCGATCAATCGGCGCGCCTGTTCAGGCGAAGGCTTGGGTTTTGCTTCGATCGGATCCATCTACAGGAAATATCTGGATTTTCGATTTCATTCATTCGCACCAAGCGCGTATTGTCCCCTGCAAGACCCTTTCTTCGTGCAAAGGAGTTCCACATGGCCAGCAACACCCGCGTCAAGACCGCCCGCCTCCCCGCCGGGAGCGCGCCCGCCATCGATATTGGCATCGATGCCAAATCGCGCGCCAAGATCGCCGATGGCCTGTCGCATTTTCTCGCCGATGCCTACACCCTGTACCTGAAAACCCACAACTTCCACTGGAACGTGACCGGGCCGATGTTCAATACCCTGCACGTCATGTTCGAGGTTCAATACACCGAGCAATGGGCGGCGCTGGACGAGATCGCAGAACGCATCCGCGCGCTGGGATTCAACGCCCCCGGAAGCTATGCCGAGTTTGCAAGGCTGTCCTCGATCGACGAAGAGCCCGGCCTGACCACCGCCCCGGCCTGGCACGCGATGGTGCAGCAGCTGGTGGAAGGCAATGAAGCAGTGTGCCGTACCGCGCGCAAGGTGCTGGACATTGCCGACGCTGCCGACGATGCCCCGACCGAGGATCTGCTGACCCAGCGCCTGCAGACCCACGAAAAGTATGCATGGATGCTGCGTTCGCTGCTGGAATAGGGGCAACCGTCCACTCTCTGCCATGCCTGCAGCGTCGGGCATGGCAGACGGGGCGAAGTCACGCTTCGCAAGCGGCGGTTTTGCCGCATCTGGACACGCTTGCCCGCTACACTTCGTGCATGCGCATCGGGCCCTACTCCGTCACCCCGAACGTGATTCTTGCGCCGATGGCGGGGGTCACCGACAAACCCTTCCGGCTGCTGTGCAAGCGCATGGGGGCGGGACTGGCGGTGTCGGAGATGACGATTTCCGATCCGCGATTCTGGAACACCACGAAATCGCGCACGCGAATGGATCATGCCGGCGAGCCGGATCCGGTCAGCGTGCAGATCGCCGGCACCGACCCTGCCGCGCTGGCCGAAGCGGCGCGCTTCAATGTGGATCACGGCGCGCAAATCATCGACATCAACATGGGCTGCCCGGCCAAGAAAGTGTGCAATGTGCTGGCCGGCAGCGCGCTGATGCGTGACCCGCACTTGGTGGCGCGAATTGTGTCGGCGGTGGTTGCCGCGGCAAGCGTGCCGGTGACGCTGAAAATCCGCACCGGTTGGGAGACCGCGCATAAAAACGCGCTGCAGATTGCACTTATTGCCGAAGATGCCGGCATTGCCGCGCTGGCCATCCACGGTCGCACCCGCGACCAGCACTACACCGGCAGCGCCGAGTACGCCACGATTGCACAAGTCAAAGCAGCACTGTGCATCCCGGTGATCGCCAATGGCGATATCGACTCGCCGCAGAAGGCCGCGTTCGTGCTGCAGCACACCGGGGCCGATGCGGTGATGGTGGGCCGCGCCGCGCAGGGGCGGCCGTGGCTGCTGGGCCAGATCGCGCACTATCTAAAGACCGGCGAGGCCTTGCCCGACCCCGCGCTGTCCCGCGTTCGCGACACGCTCATCGCGCACCTGCACGCGCTGCACGCCCACTACGGCGAAGAGATAGGCGTGCGCATAGCGCGCAAGCATCTGGGCTGGTATGCCAAAGACCGGCCCGAGAACGCCGCATTCCGCGCCGTGGTCAACCGTGCGCAAACGGCCGATGCGCAACTGCAGCTGACCTGCGATTATTTCGATGCGCTGATCGCAGGCGTTGCGCCCGAATTACCCGTTGCCGCCTGAGCCACGGGTGCGTTCCAGATCCGCTGCCATACGCTATCCCACATCGCACCGGGAGCAATACGCAGGGTGTGCACTTGTGTCGGCGCAACCGCCTGCCAGTGGCCCGGCACACCCTGCGCAACCTTGAAGCTGAAGAAATACTCAGGCGCACTGCCCATGCGCAGGTCCTCAAGCACCAGCGCGCCGTCGATCACCCGCGCACCCACAAACCCGTTGGTGAACCACGTCAATCGCCGCACGGCAGGCACGTTGTCGGCGGCCTGCAGCGCAGCGGTATTCGAAGGATGAAATGCGAACCGCATCGGCCCGCGGTCGACGGCCAGCGAGCGGAAGCCCTCCAGATACCCGCCCGGCACCATCGCCACCTCACGCCATAGCAGGGTGTTGAGCGGCATCGGCACGGAAAACCGTGGCGCGTTTGCATGGCCCAGTGCCGCCAGCGCGCGGTCTGCGGCGCGCGCCACCAGCGCCTTCGCCAACAGCGACCAGCCCAAATAGCCCACGCCCAGCACCAGCCCCGCCAGCAATGCCCGTTGCCCCAGCGGTTTGTTGCATGCAAACCACGCCACTACGCAGGCCAGCAGCCACGGCAAGGTAAATACGGGATCGACGATAAACAGCGTGCCCCACATCAACGGCGGCAGCGGGATCGGCCAAAACAATTGCGTGCCATAGACGGTGAAGCTGTCCAGCAGCGGGTGCGCCATCAGGCATATGCAGATCGCCCACCACCAGCGCGTGGGCGCCGCGGCCACCCGCCCGCCACGGCGCTGGAAGAACCACCAGATTGCCCACGCGATCAGCGGCAGCACCAACCACGAATGGGTGGCGGCGCGATGGCAAGTCATCCGCAGCACCGGGTTGTCGCTCAGCAGCAGCGGAAAGACATCCAAATCCGGCAAGGTATTCAGCGCGGCCCCCGCCAACAGCGCGGCGCGGCGATGGGCTTTGGGAGCGATGGCAGCAGCAATGACGCCGCCGAAAAACAGGTGGGTGATCGAATCCATCCCCAGATCCTAACCGCAGCGCTGCACGTTATCCTCCCGATGAACGACGAGTGGGCGCAAGCGTGCATACTTGTGCGCATGGCGTTATCATGCGCGCCCATCCTTCCATCCGAATACAAGGATATTGAAGTGACGTCGAACTACCTGTTCACCTCGGAATCGGTCTCCGAAGGCCATCCGGACAAGATTGCCGACCAGATCTCCGATGCGGTGCTGGACGCGATCATCGCGCAAGACAAACACGCCCGCGTGGCCTGCGAAACGCTGGTCAAGACCGGCGCCGCCATCGTGGCCGGTGAAGTGACGACCAGCGCGTGGGTGGATATCGAAGCGTTGGCGCGCAAGGTGATCAATGACATCGGCTACGACAATTCCAACGTCGGCTTCGATGGCCACACCTGCGCCATCATCAACATGCTTGGCAAGCAGTCGCCCGACATCAACCAGGGCGTGAACCGCAAGAAGCCGGAAGATCAGGGCGCGGGCGACCAGGGCCTGATGTTCGGCTATGCCTGCAACGAAGCCCCCGAGTTCATGCCGGCGCCGCTGTACTACAGCCACCGCCTGGTGGAACAGCAGGCCAAGGTGCGCAAAGCCGGCAAGCTGAAGTGGCTGCGCCCGGACGCCAAGTCGCAAGTGACCCTGCGCTATGACGGCCACAAAGTGCTGGGCCTGGATGCCGTGGTGCTGTCCACCCAGCACGATCCGGACATCAAGCAGAAGGATCTGATCGAAGCCGTGCGCGCGCACATCCTCGCGCCGGTCCTGCCGAAAAAGTGGCTGGACGCGCTGCCGAAGAACAAGGTGCACATCAACCCGACCGGCAAGTTCGTGATCGGCGGCCCGGTGGGCGACTGCGGCCTGACCGGCCGCAAGATCATCGTCGACACCTACGGCGGCATGGCCCGTCACGGCGGCGGTGCGTTCTCCGGCAAAGATCCGTCGAAAGTGGATCGCTCGGCTGCTTACGCGGCGCGTTATGTGGCCAAAAATATCGTCGCCGCAGGCCTTGCCGACAAGTTCGAAGTACAGGTGAGCTACGCCATCGGCGTGGCCCAGCCGACCTCCATTTCCGTCACCACCTTCGGCACCGGCAAGGTCGGCGATGACGTGATCGAAAAACTGATCCGCGCCCACTTCGACCTGCGTCCCTACGCCATCACCAAGGCGCTGGACCTGCTGCACCCGATCTACCAGCGCACCGCAAGCTACGGCCACTTCGGCCGCAAGCCGCAGGACATCAGCTACCCCGACGGCGCAGGCAACAAGCAAAAAGCCACTGCCTTCTCTTGGGAGAAGACCGACAAGGCCGACGCCCTGCGCAAAGCGGCGAAGCTGTAAGCACCCCGCGTAGAAATTGCAATACCGTGACGCACGGGCCGCCCTCGCGGCCCGTGTTTTTTTGCAGGTCGCCACACGTTCCGATCCACGATACACATCGCAAGACCCACGCCATGACCACCGACACTCCACTTTCCACCGACGCCGACGCAGCTTCGGGCCAGCACCGAGCGATCGAACTGCTTGAAGCCATCGCCGCCGACCGCACCGTGCTGGATGCGTGGCCAAGCGAAGACCGCGCGCGTCTGCACCAGGCCATCGCCGCGATCTATCACCCGGAGCCCAAGCTGCGCCGCAAGCAGGCCAAGGTGCGCGAACGCGAGCGCAATGCCGAGGCCGTGCGCCGTGCCGAGGCCGTGCTCAATCAGACCGGCATCCGTGAGCTGCGCCGCAAGCCGGTATTCACCACGCCGAATTATTTCCCGCCCACCCTGCCCTCGCCGGATGTCGCGCCGCAGGAATCCAGCGAGCTGTTGCACTGCTACGTCTGCAAGCAGAAATACACGCTGCTGCATCACTTCTACGATCAGATGTGTCCGGCCTGCGCCGACTTCAATTTCGCCAAGCGCACCGAACTTGCCGACCTGCGCGGACGCGTTGCCTTGCTGACCGGCGGACGGGTCAAGATCGGCTATCAGGCCGGCCTGAAATTGCTGCGCGCCGGTGCGCAACTGATCGTCATTACCCGCTTCCCGCGCGACTCCGCCGCACGTTACGCGCAGGAGCCGGACTTCGCCGAATGGGGCCATCGCCTGGAAGTGTTCGGTCTGGATCTGCGTCACACGCCCAGCGTCGAGGCGTTCTGTCATGAGCTGCTGGGCAAGCTGCCGCGGCTCGACTTCATCATCAACAATGCCTGCCAGACCGTGCGCCGCCCACCGGAGTTCTATGCGCACATGATGGAAGCGGAAACCGCCGCACTGCATGACATCCCGCAGCACGTGCGCAAGTTGCTGGGCAGTTACGAAGGCCTGCGCAGCTACCACATGTTGCCGGATGCAAATGCCGCAGCGATGCAGGTGGCGATCGGCGACAGCGGCGAAAACGCGGGGCTCACCCGCTCGGCAGAGCTCTCGCAGGTGCCGCTGTTGGCCGAAGAATTGCTGGGGCAGAAACACCTGTTCCCGCAGGGCCGGCTGGACCAAGACCTGCAGCAAATCGACCTGCGCGGGCGCAACTCCTGGCGGCTGCTGATGCACGAAGTGCCATCGGTGGAATTGCTGGAGACGCAACTGGTCAACGCCATCGCACCGTTCATCATCAACGCACGCCTCAAGCCATTACTGCTGCGTACACCCGACGGTACCGAACCCAGCCGCGACAAGCACATCGTCAATGTGTCGGCGATGGAGGGGCAGTTTTACCGCAACTTCAAAACCACCCGCCACCCACACACCAACATGGCCAAGGCCGCGTTGAACATGATGACGCGCACCTCCGCCGCCGATTACCACGGTGACGGCATCCACATGAACAGCGTGGACACCGGCTGGATTACCGACGAGGATCCCGCCGAACTCGCCGCACGCAAGGTCGTGGAGGAACGCTTCCACCCGCCGCTGGACATCGTCGACGGGGCCGCCCGCATCGTCGATCCCATCATCCACGGCATCAAAACCGGCGAACACGTGTGGGGGCAATTCCTGAAGGACTACAAGCCCACCGACTGGTGATGGCCCGCTGCCCGCCAGTGTGTCCAGCGCGGGCGCGGGCCGGCTTCGAATACGACGCTTTTAAATTGCTGGCAATACAGCAGCAAGTCGCGCTGACGCACGAAATTCAATCACCTCGCACACTCCCCATCCACCCCACACACCGCTGCTGCGTCGGTAGCCGCATCGGTGCCCGCCTCGCCCATCAACAACGCCACCTGCGCGCCCAGCGCCATGTCTTCCACTTGCCCGAAGTGCTGGTGCCGCAGACGGCCGGCGCGGTCGATGATCAGCAGCGTGGGCGTGCCGCGCATGCCGTAGGCGGACATGGTGCGCGGGATGGGTCCGGTGTCTGTGGGCAGATCCACGCCCACCGGAAATTGGATTCGGTATTCATGCAGAAAAGCTTGCAGCGCCACCGGCGTCATCGCCGCGTGGTGCTCGAACACGGTATGCAGACCCAGCACCGCAACGTGCTCCTCGGGAAACACATGGCGCAATGTTTGCACCTGCGGCAAGCCGTGCGACACGCAGCCGGGGCACAGCATCTGAAAGGCTTCAATCACCACCACCTTGCCGCGCAACGCCGCCAGCGTCACCGGCGCATCGGCGTTGAACCACTGCGCGCATTGAAGTTCTGGTGCCAAGGTTGTTCCATCCACGGTCGAACTCCGACCAGCTAGAAACAGGCAGTATCGCGCGCCGGCCCCGTAAAATACGCACATGTCTTTACTTCAACTGCAAAACGTCGACTACAGCGTCGGCGGCCCACTCCTGCTTGAGCAGGTGAATTTGACCATCGAACCCGGCGAGCGCGTGTGCATCGTGGGCCGCAACGGTGCGGGCAAGTCCACCTTGATGCGCTTGATTTGCGGCGAGATCAAACCTGACGATGGCGAGATCCGCGTGCAGGGCGGCGTGGTGGTGGCGCGGATGGCGCAGGAAGTGCCGCAGGACACCCATGGCAGCGTGTTTGACGTGGTGGCGCTGGGGCTGGGCGATTTGGGCACGCTGCTGGCGCGTTATCATCACGCGGTGCACGACGGCGACATGGACGCGATGGCCGACGCGCAGACGCAAATCGAGGCGCAGCACGGCTGGGATCTGGACCGCCGCGTGTCGCAGGTGCTTGAGAAATTGGAATTGCCGGAAGACGTGGATTTTTCCTCGCTGTCCGGCGGCATGAAGCGGCGTGTGTTGCTGGCGCAAGCGCTGGTGCGCAACCCGGATGTACTGTTGCTGGATGAGCCAACCAACCATCTGGACATCGAGGCCATCGACTGGTTGGAAGGCTTTCTGAAATCGTTCAACGGCAGCCTAATCTTCGTCACCCACGACCGCAGTTTTTTGCGTGCGCTGGCCACCCGCATTTTCGAAATTGATCGCGGCCAGGTGACCAGTTGGCCCGGTGATTACGACAATTATTTACGCCGCCGCGAAGAACGCTTGCACGCACAGGCGCAAGAAAATGCCCGCTTCGACAAACTGCTGGCGCAAGAAGAAGTGTGGATTCGGCAGGGCATCAAGGCCCGCCGCACCCGCAACGAAGGCCGCGTGCGTGCGCTGAAAGCGATGCGCAACGAGCGCGCCGAACGGCGCGAGCTGACCGGCAAGGTGAAAATGGAAACCGCCGCCGCGCAGACATCGGGGCGCAAGGTCTTCGAGATGAACGGCGTGTCGCAGAGGTTCGGCGACAAGCTCATCCTGCGCGACACCGCCACCACGATCCTGCGCGGTGACCGGGTCGGCATCATCGGGCCCAACGGCTCTGGAAAATCCACCTTGCTGAAACTCCTGCTGGGGGAACTGGCCCCCGATTCCGGCACTGTGGAGGTGGGCACCAACCTGCAGATCGCCTATTTCGACCAGCACCGCAGCCAACTGGACGAAACCCGCAATGCGCTGGAAAACGTGGCCGGCGGCAGCGATTTCGTGGAAATCAACGGCAGCCGCAAGCACATCATCGGCTACCTGCAGGACTTCCTGTTCTCGCCCGAGCGCGCACGCGCACCGATCACCCGCCTGTCGGGTGGCGAACGCAATCGCCTGCTGCTGGCGCGGCTGTTTGCGCAGCCCAGCAACCTGCTGGTGATGGACGAACCCACCAACGACCTCGACGTGGAAACACTCGAGCTGCTGGAAGAATTGCTGCTGGACTACAAAGGCACGCTGCTGCTGGTGAGCCACGACCGCGACTTCCTCGACAACGTCGTCACCAGCACGCTGGCGCTGGAAGGCGGTGGCCAGCTTGGCGAATACGTGGGCGGCTACAGTGATTGGTTGCGGCAGCGGCCTTCGGTTCGTCATCCCGGCGCAAGCCGGCATCTTTTCGCGGATCCTCTATCCGCGTATCCAGCTTTTCCCAAGGCGCAAACCAATCAACAGCCAGATCCCGGCTTGCGCCGGGATGACGAGCAAAAGGCCACGCCTTCTGCCAAGAAAAAACTCAGCTTCAAGGATCAACGCGAACTGGAGCTGTTGCCAGCCAAGATCGAGCAACTGGAAACCGACATCGCCAGCCGCAGCGCGGCGATGCAAGACGCTGCGTTTTACAAACAAGATGCCGCCAGCCAGCAACGCGCCAACGTCGAACTGGCTGCGCAACAAGCAGAATTGGAGGCCGCGTTTGCGCGCTGGGAAGCGCTGGATGGGTGAAACGAAACACCGTAGGAGCGCACCGCAGGGGCGCGATGCGTTTGCGGTGTCACACGAAGGCCATTCGCGCCCCTGCGGTGCGCTCCTACGCAACATTGGTAGGCCGCCACCAGGCGATGACGAAGCATTGGCAGCCCGCCATCAGCCAATCACAAACCGCGCAGCCTCGCCACCGCGCACGGCGCTGGTGATCAGGCGCTTATCGAACGTCGCCAAGCGTCCGCCGTGGTGTACCGCCAGCGCCAGCAGATAGGTGTCGGTCACTTGCTCGGAAGCCAATAGGCGGCTGCGGTCGATTAGCGGTGAGTCCAGCAGGCTCAGATCAGACGGCCAGTACACATGCTCCGGCTGGCAGCATAAATCGGCCAGCAGTTCTGCGGCAATCGCTGCCGATGCCACCGCATTGCCATAGCGCGGGTGCGCCATGATCCGCAGCGCGCCATTTTGGGTGATGTTGCAACTGGCCCACGCCGCGCCTGCATCGGTAAACCAAGCATGAGCCAGTGCATGATGTGGGTGTACCGGATCAAGCAGCGCCAGCAAAACATTCACGTCCAGCAGCCAAACCGTGTCTTTTGCCGGCCCCGGCGTGCCGGCATCGGCGACACGCTGCTGCGCAGTCGTTCGTGTGCGCGTGCTCACGCCCACGGCAGTTCGTCGCGCAGCCGGTTTATTTCAGACAGCGGCGTGGGCTTGGCATCGCTGCGTACCGGCATCAAACGAATGCCGTTGCGGGTCTGCGGCGCGGCCGCCGGGGCCAAGCCCTTGCGCGCAAGCTCAGACACCACTTCACCCAAGGTGCGGCCTTGCTGCGCCGCCAGCGCACGCGCCGCAGAGAGAATGTCTTCGTCCAACTGCAAGGTGGTGCGCATGATGGGATGCTCCTGCCGGGATTGGTGCGTCAAGCATCACGCATCACGCGCTTGATGTCAATTGCGGTTCTGCCAACACACCCTCGCCCATCGACGACTGTCCGCCCGCACCCGCTTTCATCGGCCCGGCCCCGCTATAATTCACAGTTTAGCCGAGGGGCGCTGCGATCGTGCATTTGTCACGGCCAGGCTCGGCAACCGTCTTGCACAACGGCGCCCGTGACCGCATCCACCGCACTCACGGAGCCCAACCATGAACGCCCAACCCAAGAATTTTTCGTCTGGCGACTACAAGATCGCCGACATTTCGCTGGCCGACTGGGGCCGCAAGGAATTGGATATCGCCGAGCACGAAATGCCGGGCCTGATGTCGATTCGTCGCAAATACGCGCCGCAAGCGCCGCTGAAAAACGTGCGTGTGACGGGCAGTCTGCATATGACCATCCAGACCGCGGCGCTGATTGAAACCTTGAAGGATATTGGCGCCAATGTGCGCTGGGCCTCGTGCAATATTTTCAGCACGCAAGACCACGCCGCTGCCGCGATTGCCGCTACCGGCACGCCGGTGTTTGCGTGGAAAGGCGAGACCCTGGAGGAATATTGGGATTGCACGCTGGATGCGCTGAGTTTCCCCGACGGCAACGGCGGCTACCTTGGCCCGCAACTGGTCGTGGATGACGGCGGCGACGTCACCCTGCTGATCCACAAGGGTTATGAGCTGGAACAGGGCGATAGCAGCTGGGTGAATTCCGCATCGGGCAGCCGTGAAGAACAGGTGATCAAGAACCTGCTCAAGCGTGTGCACGGCGAGCGCCCCGGCTACTGGACCAAGGTCGTTGCCGACTGGAAGGGCGTGTCGGAAGAAACCACCACCGGCGTGCATCGCCTGTATCAACTGGCGGAAGTGGGCAAGCTGCTGGTGCCGGCGATCAACGTCAATGACTCGGTGACAAAATCCAAGTTCGACAACCTCTACGGCTGCCGCGAATCACTGGCCGATGGTCTGAAGCGGGCGATGGACGTGATGCTGGCCGGCAAAGTGGCGGTGGTGTGCGGCTATGGCGATGTGGGCAAGGGCAGCGCGCATTCGCTGCGTGCTTACGGCGCGCGCGTGGTGGTGACTGAAATCGACCCGATCTGCGCCTTGCAGGCGGCGATGGAAGGGTTCGAGGTGAACACCGTGGAATCCACCTTGGGCCGCGCCGACATCTACGTCACCACCACCGGCAACAAGGACATCATCCGCGTGGAGCACATGCAGGCGATGAAGGATCAAGCCATCGTCTGCAACATCGGGCACTTCGACAACGAAATCCAGGTGGACGCGCTGAAAGCCTTGCCGGGCCTGGTCCACACTAATATCAAGCCGCAGGTGGACAAATACACGCTGGCCAATGGCAACAGCATCTTCCTGCTGGCCGAAGGCCGCTTGGTCAACCTGGGCTGCGCCACCGGCCACCCCAGCTTTGTGATGAGCAATTCGTTCTCCAACCAGACGCTGGCGCAGATCGACCTGTGGGCGAACAAGGATTCCTACGAATCCAAGGTTTATATCCTGCCGAAGAAACTGGATGAAGAAGTGGCGCGCCTGCATCTGGAAAAAATCGGCGTGAAGCTGACCACGCTGACTGCCGAGCAGGCCGACTACCTTGGCGTGGCCGTCGAAGGCCCGTACAAGTCCGGCCACTACCGCTACTGAAAACCAGCCGCTGCGGCAACACGGACGCGAATCCACCCGCGGCCGCTGTTGTCGTGCGCGTAATTTTGATATTATTCTTTTCATCGCGATAAAGCGATGTATCTATTCCCGGCCCCGGAATCAGCGATGCTCCCCCTCAGCTTCGAGTTCTACCCGCCCAAGACCGACGACCAGCGCGTCCAGTTCGATCGCACCGTGCGCAAGTTGAAAGCGCACGCGCCGCAGTTCATGTCCGTCACCTTCGGCGCCGGCGGTTCGACCTTGAGCCACACGCCGGAAACCGTGCAGCGGCTGCGCAGCGACCACGGCGTCACCGGCGTGCCGCACATCACCTGCGTTGGCGGCAGCCGCGAAGAAATCCGCAGCCTGCTCAAGCTCTACCGCGCGCTGGGCTGCGGGCGCATCGTCGCCCTGCGCGGCGACCTGCCCTCGGGCATGGCGCGCACCGGCGATCTGCGCCACGCCAACGAACTGGTCGCGCTGATCCGCGCCGAGCACGGCGACCACTTCGAAATCGAGGTGGCGGCGTATCCGGAAACCCATCCGCAAGCCGACGACGCCCACGTCGATCTGCGCCACTTCAAAGCCAAGATCGATGCCGGCGCCAGCGGCGCGATCACCCAGTATTTCTACAACCCGGACGCCTACTTCCGATTCGTCGAAGACGTGCGTCGACTCGGCGTCGACGTGCCGATCGTGCCGGGCATCATGCCGATCGCCAACTTCAGCCAACTGCGCCGTTTCTCCGAAACCTGCGGCGCGGAAATTCCGCGCTGGGTCGCCCAGCGCATGCGCGCCTATGGCGACGATGTAGAATGCGTGCGCGAACTGGCCGCCGACGTGGTCGCCCAGCTGTGCCGACGCCTGATCGACGGCGGTGCGCCGGCGCTGCATTTCTACACGTTGAATTTGTCGCGACCGGCGCTGGCGATCCTGCAGCGGCTGGCCTGACGACAGATTCCTGACTGCACCGTTACCCGCGGCCAGATCTGGGGCTTTCCCGCCATCGCCTGCCCGCGTACCCTGCGCGGATGCGGCGTGCGCTCTGTGTCCCCGTCTTTGTGCTGACCTTCCTGCTGACCGGCATCGCACCCGTTGCGCCGGCACAGGCGCAGGTGCGCCGCTGCGCTACGGCGTCGGGGAACGTTGTCTACACCGACCGCCAGTGCGACGACATCGGCGCCAGCCCGGTGCTTGCACCGATCTCGCCCGTCGGCGCAGGCAACGGCGGCAATGCGCTGCGCAGCATGTGCGCGCGCAGCGTGCGTGATCTCGCCTACGGTCTGGAAAGCGCCCTGCAGTCGGGCGACGTCAACCGCATCGCCAGCATCTACGACTGGACCGGCGTCGCCAATGCCACCGCGGAACGGCTGATGGATCGGTTCGATGCCATGGCCGCGCGCGGATTCGTGGACGTGCAGCCGGTGTACGCGGCAGCGCGGATGGAGACGGACCCCGATCCATCCGCCGCAGCCGTGGCGGATCCGGCACAACCGCCACCTGCACCCGGCCCGCAGCGACTGGTCGGCCTGCGCGTCGAGCAAGTGCTCTCCAACGGACGCACCCCCTCGCACACGGTGTTCGGCATCGTTCAGCGCATGGGCTGCTGGTGGATTCGCGGCTAGCGCTGGTTCCGCGCAATCCCCTTCGCCACATCGCTGCAGACGTGGAAACACGCAACGACGCAGCTCCTGCGTGACTTTCGTCAAACGCAGGCAAACGCACATTGCGGCACAATTGCACTCTTGAATCGCAGCGAGGACGCAACGATGACGACGCAATACCCGCAGTGGATCTGGCACAACGGCAAGATCAAGCCCTGGGCCGAAGCGACCGTCCACGTCATGGCGCACGCGCTGCACTACGGCTCGTCGGTGTTCGAAGGCATCCGCTGCTACCAGACCTCCAATGGCCCGGCGATCTTTCGCCTGACCGACCACAACAAGCGCCTGTTCACCTCGGCCAAGATCCACGAGATCGACATCCCGTTCGATCTGGATTCGATCAACGCGGCCTGCCGCGAGGTCATCCAGGCCAACGACAACACCACCGACTACATCCGACCGGTCGCCTTCCGCGGTCTCGGCGGCTTCGGTCTGTCGGCGGCCACCCCGACCGACGTGGCGGTGGCCAGTTGGACGATGGGCAAATATCTGGGCGAAGGCGTGCTGGAAAACGGCATCGACGCCTGCGTGTCGAGCTGGCAACGGTTCGCGCCCAACACCATTCCTTCCGGAGCCAAGGCCGGCGGCAACTATCTGTCGGGCACATTGATCGCGCGCGAGGCGCGGCGGCTCGGCTTCGGCGAGGGCATCGCGCTGGCCTCGACCGGACTGCTCAGCGAAGGTGCCGGCGAAAACCTGTTCCTAGTCATCGACGGCGCGCTGCACACCACCCCGGTCAGTGCCGCCCTGCTCAACGGCATCACCCGGCATTCGCTGATGACGCTGGCGCGCGACGCCGGGATCAGCGTGGTCGAACGCGACATGCCGCGCGAATACCTCTATCTGGCCGACGAAATCTTCATGTGCGGCACCGCGGCGGAAATCACTCCGATCCGTTCGGTCGATGCGCGCCAGGTCGGCGCCGGCAAGGCCGGCCCGCTGACGCGGCGGCTGCAGGAACTGTTCTTCGGACTGTTCGACGGGCGCACCGAGGACAAATACGGCTGGTTGGAGCCGGTCTGACGTTCAACCAAACCGCAGCGTCGCAACCACGCCATTTTCGGCACCCGGCCGCACCTGCACTTCCCACCCGTACAGCGCGCACAGGCGGCGCACGACCGACAGCCCGATCCCGCCGCCCTGCGAATGGCCGGCGTGGCTGCCGCGGTAGCCGCGGGTGAACAGGTTGGCGGCGTCTTCAGCGCTCAAACCCGGCCCGGAGTCGATGACATCCACGGCCTCCGTGCCGACACGCACGACGACTTCGCCGCTGGGCGTGTATTTCACCGCGTTGCCGATCAGGTTCCCCAGCGCCACCGCCAGCGCCGAATCCGCGACGTCCAGCAGCACCTTGCTCTCGCCTTCCAGTCGCAGTTCGACCGGCTTGCCGCCGATCTGCGCACGGTGGCTTTCCAACTGCTGCTGCGCCACCTTGACGACATCGCATTCGCCCTGCGCGCGTTCGTTGCGCGACAGCAGCAACAGCGCTCCGATCAGATCGGTGCACTGCTGTTCGGCACGCTGGATGCGCTGCAGGCGCACGCGGCTTCGCTCGTCCATCTCGGGCCTGGCCAGCATCAACTCCACCGCGCCGCGAATCACCGCCAGCGGGGTGCGCAGCTCGTGGCTGACGTCGGCATTGAACTCGCGGTCGCGCTGCACCACTTCGGTCAGGCGCGCGGCATAGTCGTCCAGCGCCTTGGCCAGTTCACCCACTTCATCCTTGGGGAAATGCGGCGCCAGCGGCTCGGGATCGGAACTGGTGCCGGAACGACGCAAGCGCTGGGCGAGATCCGACACCGGACTCATCACCTTCGACGCCGCCCACCAGCCCACCAGCAGCGACAGCCCGGTAAACACGATGACGACGCCGATCAGCGCGTTGTTGAACTGCTTCTCGCCGCGCGCCGACTCCGACATGTCGTAGGCAAGGAAGAACCACGCCTGCGGCGTCTTGCGCACGCCCAGCTTGAAGTAGGACTTGCTGCCGTCGTCTTCGACCACGGTCATGTTGTGGATGCCGTCGCCGAGCCCGTACCACTCGGGGCGGTGCTGTCGCAGGTCGTCGAATTTGTCCGGCGTGTAGAAAAACGCGCGCAGCTGCTGAACCGGAACCACAGGCTCGCGCCCACCGCTCTGCTCGAAGCGCTTCCACGATTCATCGAGGTTGCGATTCATCAGGTCTTCGACCAGCTGGGTCTCGACCCGGGCGCGCGCCCAGTTGGTGGTGAACGCAAGCGCCAGCGTCAATCCGAAGCCCAGCAGCAGGTAGGACAGGATGATGCGGCTACGCAGCCGGCGCCGGAAGCGAACCTGGCGGCGGCGTTCGGTTTTGGGTAATGCGTCGGATCCGGCCATGCCGCGTCAGTCGATCCCGGGCACGGCAATCCGGTAGCCGATGCCGTGCCGGGTCTGGATCATTTGCTGATCGAACGGCTTGTCCAGCACCGCGCGCAGGCCGTGGATGTGCACCCGCAGCGAATCCGAATCGGGCAGTTCTTCGCCCCACACCCGGCTTTCCATATCCTGTCGCGTCACCACGGCCGGCGACGCCTGCATCAACACCTGCAGGATCTTGAGTGCGGTCGGGTTGAGCTGGATGAGCTTTCCTTCGCGCCGAACCTCAAGCGTATCGAGGTTGAATTCGAGATCGCCGACGTTCAGCACCCGCGCCGGCAAGCCGCGCCCACGCCGCGCCAGCGCGTTCAGGCGGACGTTGACTTCCTGCAGCGCGAACGGCTTGATCAGGTAGTCGTCGGCGCCGGATTCGAAGCCGGCCAGCTTGTTGTCAAGCGTGTCGCGCGCGGTCAGCATCAGCACCGGCGTCTGTTTGCGCGCCTCGGCGCGCAGCTTGCGGCAGACTTCCAGACCATCCATCCCGGGCAGGTTCAGATCCAGCACGATCGCGTCGAAGTCGTGCACCACCGCCAGATGCAATCCGGTGACGCCATCCGCGGCGAAGTCCACGGTATGCCCGCATTCTTCAAGATAGTCGCCCAGATTGGCGGCGATGTCGGTGTTGTCTTCGATGACCAGGATGCGCATGTCGTTCTTCCATCGGCGTTGGAACGCGAAGCCGCACCGTGCGAGCTGCTGCGCCTTGGCTTGATTCTGGCACAGCCGCGCCCGCGCTGGCGGAAGCCGAGGTGAACGCCGTCGATTTCAGGCAATCAGGCGCCGGGGTCGGGGTTCAAGCCGATCAAGCACATCCGTGCTTGATCGGGCGTGGGAGAGTCCGGGCATGTCCCGGACCCGGAGCGAGCCAACAACTCCAGGATGGAGTTGCCCAGACCTTCGCTAGAGTACGGCCGCGCTGCGGTTCGGTCGTGCCGCGCGCGCTTCGGTTTCATGCACGACGAATTCGATCACCGCACCGGCCACGTCCACGCCGGTCGCCGCCTCGATGCCTTCCAGGCCCGGCGAGGCGTTGACCTCCAGTACCAGCGGCCCGCGCGCGCTGCGAATCATGTCGACGCCGGCCACGCCCAGTTCGAGGATTTGCGCGGCGCGCACCGCGGTGGCGATTTCGGTCTTGCTGGGTCGCGCCGGCTTGGCGCTGCCGCCGCGGTGCAGGTTCGAACGAAAATCGCCGCGTGGCGCCTGCCGCCGCATCGCCGCCGCCACCCGCCCGCCGACCACCAGGCAGCGCAGGTCGGCGCCGCCGGCCTCGGCGATGAATTCCTGCACCAGAAAGTTTGCATACAGGCCGCGCAGGGTTTCGATGGCGGCGCGCGAGGCCGAGGGCTTCTCGGTGGCCATCACTCCGGCGCCCTGGGTGCCTTCGTTGAGTTTGATGACGTGTGGCGGCGGGCCGAGCATCGACAGCAGATCGCCGGTGTCGTCTGGATTGTCGCCGAACACGGTGGTCGGCATGCCGATTCCGTCGGCCGCCAGCACCTGATGGCAGCGCAGCTTGTCGCGCGCGCGCGCGATTGCGGTGGCACCGCTGGGGCTGTAAGCGCCCATCAGTTCGAACTGGCGTACCACCGCGCATCCGTAGCGGGTGATCGATGTGCCGATGCGCGGAATAACCGCCTCATAACCAGCCACCGATTTGCCCTTGTAGCGCATGGCGAACCCATCGCTGCCGATCCGCATGTAGCAGCGCAGCGGATCCAGCACGCGGGCGCTGTGTCCACGTTCGCGCGCGGCCTCGACCAGCCGGCGGGTGGAATAGAGCTTGCCGTTGCGGGAGAGGATGGCGAGCTTCATGGCGGCCTCAAGGTTCGGTCGTATCTCTTGCAACGTCAACGGGGGACAAAAAAGGCGGCACCCCGAAGGATGCCGCCCCGTTGCTTCCGAATTGGAGCGGGTGATGGGAATCGAACCCACGCTAGCAGCTTGGGAAGCTGCAGTTCTACCATTGAACTACACCCGCGTGGGGAACCCATGAACGATTCAGGGGTTCCTGTCGACCAAGGATGGCCGACCGGATCCGATCGCGCAAGCGATTGATTCGTGTGAGCCGAGTCCGGGTTTGCACCGGACTCGACGTGGGCTGACAGTCTCTGTCGACGCCCCGGCGCAAGGCAAAACGCCGGGACGCGGGAGCGCAGGCTTAGAACGATCCGCTCAGGCTGATGAAGGTGCTGGCGTCGCCGCCGCCGCGCTGGTTGAAGGTCAGGCTGCTGCCGGTGGTGACATCCAGACCCAGCACCTTGGTGCGCACGCCGAAGGTCAGCATCCCGTAGCTCTGGTCGTAGTCAAGACCGGGCACGGCATAGGGCAGCGTGTTGGACATCGAGCGCGACTGCGCCCAGACCTGTGCCGGCTGATCCTCGAACTCGCGGTTCCAGGTGACGCTGGCATACGGCGTCAGATGGTCGTTGATCGCATAGCTGCCCTGCCAGCCGAGGTTTGCGATCCGCGAATGGAAACGCTGATCGAAATAGGCCAGCGCCGTGGACTGCGTGCTGTTTTCCGCATAACCATCCACCTTGATGTTCTGGTACAGCACGCTCAGCACCGGGCCGTGCTGCCACGGGCCGTGACGAAAATTCCAGCCGATGCTGCCGCCAAGGCTCAGGTTTTCGCCGTTCGGCGAACCGTCGTAGCTGCGCACGGCAACGCCGAGCTTGACGTCGCGGCGCACGCGGTAATCCAGCCACGTGTAGCTCAGCTGACCGTTGGCCCACAGCCCTTCGTCGCCGCCCCAGCCGACGAACGCGCCGAGGGTGGCATCCTTCTGGTGGAAGCGGCCGCGGCTAAAACCGAAGTCGATGTTCTGCTGGCCGTAACCACCGAACGCGCCATAGGACAGGTTGCCGCTGCGCCAGCCGATGCCGATCGAGCCGGTGCCGCCGTTGCCGTCAAAGCCGATCGAATCCTCGAAGCGCTGCTGGTCGCCGCGCAGATTCAGCCACCAGCTCATGCCATCCTGTTGCTTGCTGTTGAAGCCGGTGACCACGCTGCCGACTTCACGCGCGCGGGCATAGCCGACCGTGGCCGCCGAGTGCGGCAGCACCGCGATTTGGCGCGGGCCGTCGACCATCGAGACCGCCAGATCCGCCAGCGCCTTGTGCGCAGCCGAGGTCGGATGTACGCCATCGGCGAACAGATAGGTGTTGGCACCGTTGGGCACGGTGGAGGCCGGGTTGCAGAACAGCGAGGAAGCACCGGCCGGCGGCGGCTGGGTCAGGCAGGCCACCCCGGTGACGTTGGTCAGGCCAAATTCGGCCGGATTGGCGACCACTTCCTGCAGGAAGTGGTAGGTATCGACGGGAATGATGTGCAGGCCCGCCGTGGTCAGGCCACCGTAGAGCGCGTTGTTGTAGTTGGTCGATAAGCCGTGGGCGATTGCGATGCCCTGCGCGCCACCGGCAGCCGCCGAGGGGGTCAGTCCCATATCGGGAAGGGTCGGCACCATGATGTATTGCGCGCCGGCAGTATTGAGCGCGCCGACCAGACCAATCTGGCTGGTGACCGCAGCGCCGACGGTGGCGCCGGCTGCAGCCTGACCTGCGGCATCGGCCTGTGTCGCCGTGCCACCGCCCATCAAGGTCGCGACATAGGCGTTCTGATAATCGGTGATGGCTTGGAAGATGTCATTGGCGCCGCCCCAGACGGTGTACAGCGCATTCGGATCCACGGTGTGCCCCGCGAGGTAGGCCGCGTACTGAGCCTGCAGCGACGGCGTGTAGCCAAGCGCGCCAAACGTGCTGGTGTCCATGCGTGCGCCGCCCACGGCCCAGTTGTTGCCATTGCCCGCGGTCGTGTACGGACCCGGAGGCGGCGCACCGGTCGCCTTCCAGGCCACGTCGGCATTGCTGTGGAAGTAATCGGCCATGTACTGCGACCAGACGTAGCCGGGGTTGGTGGTGAACTGGCCGATGACGGCGCCGTTCGGGCCCAGCAGCGGGCGGAAGAAGCCGCCATCGGTCAGGCTGTCGCCAAAGAAGATGGTCTGGCTGAAGGGCGACGGCGGCGTGGCTTCCTGACTCTGCGCGAACACGGGGGAGGCGGCCAGCGCCAGCGCGGCACACAGCAAAGTCCTGCGGAATGCGGTTTTCATGGGTATCCTCGACATGGCGGGTGAAGTGCTCTGAGATTCGCCCTGCACCCGCCGGTAGCGGCAGTTCAGGGCATACGCAGGCGCATGGTACGCCAAGATTTCACGAAATCACAACATTTTCGAAAGGCCTGCCGTTTTGTCCGACCCGCCCATCGTTCGTTTTCCCGCAACTGCCAAACCGCACTCGTCCCTTCCCGCGGAGCGCCGGAGATGATTGAAGTCAACGCCAACCCGGCCCAGCGCGCGGTCGTTGCCGACCAAGACGCCGCGGGCGCCCGCAAAATCCGCAGTTTCGTACTGCGCCAGGGACGCTTCAGCCCGGCCCAGCAGCGCGCGTTCGAACAGGCATGGTCGCGCTATGGGCTCGACTATCAGGGACGCACGCGCGATTTCACCGCAAGCTTCGGCCGGCAGGCAGCGCGCATTCTGGAAATCGGTTTCGGCAACGGCGAGGCGCTGCTGCACTCCGCGCAGCGCGACCCGGAGCGCGACCATATCGGCATCGAAGTCCACGCGCCGGGCGTCGGCCGCCTGCTTAATGCGCTCGCCGCAGCAAACGTGGATAACGTGCGGGTACTGCGCCACGATGCGGTTGAGGTTCTGGAACACGAGATCGCCGACGGCACGCTGGACGAAATCCGGATTTTTTTCCCCGACCCTTGGCACAAGAAGCGCCACCACAAGCGGCGCTTGGTCAACCCCGAATTCGCCGCACTGCTGGTGCGCAAGCTTGTCGCAGGCGGACGCCTGCATCTGGCCACCGACTGGCAGGATTACGCCGAGCAGATGTGGAACGTGCTGGATGCCACGCCGGGGATCGTCAATGTCGCCGGGGCGCGCGGCCATGTCGCGCGCCCTGACTGGCGGCCGCAGACCCATTTCGAAACACGCGGCCAAAAACTCGGCCACGGGGTTTTGGATGTGCTGTATGAAAAAACTGGCCCGCAGATGCGGGGTTAGTTTTTCGTTAAAACGCGCTACCCTCATGAAGCCACCGACGACTTGAAGCACGCCCTGCCCCCTGCCCCCTGCCCCCTGCCCCCTGCCCCCTGCCCCCTGCCCCCTGCCCCCTGCCCCCTGCCCCCTGACCCCTGACCCCTGACCCATGGACACCTCCCTCACCCTCACCAACGACATGCTGCTGGTGCTGGGTCTGGTGGTGTTCACCATGGTCATGTTCCTGTTCGAGCGGATTCGCAGCGACGTGGTCTCGCTGGTGGTGCTGGTGGTGCTCGGGCTGACCGGCCTCGTCGCTCCCGAAGACCTGTTCGGCGGCTTCTCCTCGGGCGCCGTGATGAACGTGATCGCGACCATGATCCTCGGCGCCGGCCTCGATCGTACCGGCGCGCTGAACCGGCTGGCCGGTTGGCTGCTGCAGCGCGCGCAGGGCATCGAAAGCCGGCTGGTGCTGCTCGCCTCGGCGGTGGCAGGCTTGAACTCGGCGATCATCCAGAACACCTCCACCACCGCGCTTTATCTTCCGGTCGCCTCACGATTGACCGCGCGCACCGGCATCAGCCTGTCGCGACTGCTGATGCCGATGTCGGCGGCGATCATCATGGGTGGCAGCTTGACCATGGTCGGCAATTCACCGCTGATCCTGCTCAACGACCTGCTGGTGTCGGCCAATGCCAACATGCCCTCGGGCGCGGCCACGCTGGAACCGCTGAAGATGTTCGCGCCGCTGCCGATCGGTTTGGCGCTGCTGGCCGCATCGTTGCTTTATTTCCATTTTTTCGGCCATCGCATGCTCCCGGAAAGCCGCGCCGACGCGGTGACGCCGGCGCGCACCCAGAGCTATTTCGCGCGTGCCTACGGGCTGGAAGGCGACATCCACGAACTGACGGTGACGGCGGACAGCCCGCTGGTCGGCATGAGCGTGGGCGATGCCGAATCCCAGGTGGGCGCACCGCTGCTGCTGGCCCTGCAAACCGGCACCGAATCGCGGCTGGCACCGCCGGCGGACGCGCGGATCTGGGTCGGCAGCGTGCTGGGCGTGATGGGCGAACGCGAAACGATCGCCGACTTCGCCCAGAAGAACTTCCTGCGCCTGTCGTCGCGGCTGCGGGTGTTCGGCGATCTGTTCAATCCAAGCCGGGCCGGCATCTCCGAAGCGGTGGTGCCGCCCAATTCGAAATTCATCGGCAAGCCGCAGGCGCAACTGCGGCTGCGCAAGCAGTTCGGCCTCAGTCTGCTGGCGATCAACCGCGACAAACACGTCCTGCGCGAGGACGTGCGCAACATCCCGATCCGCGCCGGCGACATGCTGGTGCTGCACAGCATCTGGGTCGATCTGGCCGAAGCGGCGAAAAGCCGCGACTTCGTGGTCGTCACCGACTATCCAAAAGGCGAGCAGCGCCCGCACAAGTTCAAGATCGCGATGGCGATTTTCGCGGTCAGCATGCTGATGGCCTTGATGTCGAGCGTGCCGACCGCGATCGCGCTGATGACCGGCGTGGCCGGGATGTTGGTGACCGGCGTTCTGAAGATGGACGAGGCCTACGCCGCGATCAGCTGGAAGACGGTGTTCCTGATGGCCTGCCTGATTCCGCTGGGCTGGGCGATGGATTCATCCGGCGCAGCGGCCTGGGTGGCAGGGCACACCATCGATCGCCTGCCAAGCGGCATCCCGCTGTGGCTGATCGAACTGGCGCTGGCATTGTTCACCACTCTGCTCGGCATGGTCATCAGCCACGTCGGCGCCACCATCGTGCTGGTGCCGCTGGCAATCAACCTCGCGCTGGCCGTGGGCGGCAATCCGACCGCCTTCGCCCTGATCGTGGCGCTGTCGGCGTCCAACAACTTCATGACCGCCTCGAACCCGTCGGTGTCGATGATCACCGGCCCGGCCGGCTACACCTCGGCCGACATGTGGCGCACCGGTGGTCCGTTGACGCTGGTCTACACCGCCATCATCGTGGTGATGATCAACATCATGTTCTGACGCCGGATGGCGCCGCCTCAGGCCGGGTCCTCGCCCAACCGCACCTGTCCTTCGGCCACGTGCACCGAAACCGCGCACAGGCATTCGCCGCGGCAGGGGCCGGCCACGCAGTTGCCTTCGGGCAGGGCGAAGGTGGCGCCGTGGACCGCGCACACCAACTCGCCTTTCTTGCTGCGCAGGAACTTGCCCGGCGCGTAGTCGAGCCGCCGCCCGGCGTGCGGGCAGGTGTTGCGCCAGGCGCGCACGCTGCCTTCGCCGTCGCGGTACAAGATCAATGATTCGACATCGCCGTCGATGACGGCTTCGGTTTCGCCGACGCTGTCCGGCGCCAGTTCGGCCAGCGGCAGGAGCAGGATTTCGCCGGATGCGTCGCCAATTAACGAACTACTCACAACTGACCCGCCAATTCTGCCGATACTGCGCTGGATTCTCTCACGACGACCGTTCCCCACCTTTCATCACGATGTCGACTTTCCCCGGCTCCACATTCCGCTGGTTCCGCTTCGATGCATTCAGCGCCCCCCGTCGTCCGCGGCATCCGCTGTTGCGCGCGCTCGCTGGCCTTGCCGGCATCGCAGTGCTGCTGGTGCTGCTGATCTTCGGCGTGATCGTCGGCGCGGCCATGCTGGGCGTCGGTGCGCTCTGGCAGGCGTGGACGCGCAGACGCGCAGCGCAAACGCATGTCGCAAACGTTAGCGTCATCGACGCCAGCTTCCGCGTCGTGGAAGAGCCGCGCCTGCCGCTGCCGCGCTGAATGGATCTGATTGCCGCTCGAACGGCACCACGGGTTCCAGTGCAGAATCGCGCGGGCGCGGCGCTGGGCGAATTTCCCGTCCATCGGATCTATTGCGTCGGTCGCAACTTCGCCGACCACGCGCGCGAAATGGGCGCCGCAGCGCCGGCATCGAAAGCCGAGCGCGGCGATCCGACCTTTTTCATGAAACCGGCGGACGCCATCGTCATCGACGGCAACGTCCCCTATCCGTCCGCCACCTCGCAACTGCACCACGAAGTCGAACTGGTGGTGGCGTTGGGCCGCGATGCGTCTGCGGGCATCGTTTCCGCTGAGGACGCGCAAGCGCTGGTGTTCGGTTACGGCGTCGGGCTCGACCTGACCCGCCGCGACCGGCAATCCGCCGCCAAGGCCAAAGGCCTGCCCTGGGACACCGCCAAGGGCTTCGACCATTCCGCGCCGATCGGCCCGCTGCTGCCCGCAGACGCCGCCGGAGAGCTCGGCGCGGCCGATATTGCGCTCGTCGTCAACGACGAAACGCGCCAGCACTCCACCCTGGATCGCATGATCTGGAACGTGCCGGACATCCTGCACGAACTGTCGAAGCTGTATGCCCTGCGCGCCGGCGATCTGGTGTTCATGGGCACCCCGGCCGGCGTTGGCACGCTGCTGCCGGGCGACGTCTTTCATGCCCGGATCGACGGACTGCCGGAACTGCATGGGCGCATCGAACCGCCCACGCGCTAGGATGAAGCGGCACACCAGATGACGGAGAACGCGATGGGCATGATGACGGAATTCAGGGAATTTGCGATGCGCGGCAGCGTCGTCGATCTCGCGGTCGGCGTCGTCATTGGCGCCGCGTTCGGCAAGATCGTCACTGCGCTGGTCGACAAGGTCATCATGCCACCGATCGGCGTGCTCATCGGCGGCGTCGATTTTTCCTCGCTCGCCTTCACCCTGAAGGCAGCCACGGTCGACGCGGCCGGCAAGGAAATCCCGGCCGTGATTCTGGCCTACGGCGAGTTCATCAACGCCATCATCCAGTTCACGATCGTGGCGTTCGCCATCTTCCTCGTGGTCAAGGGCATCAACGCGATGCACAAGAAGGCGGAAGCGCCCGCAGCGCCGCCGGAAGTGCCCGAAGACGTCCAACTACTGCGCGAGATCCGCGACCTGCTGAAGAAATAACCGCTCGGCAACTTGTGGCACAGGCGCGCACCGCGCACCTCTTCCAGACTGCCAATATCCATTCCACGGAGCCGATCCATGCGCGCCGCCGCACTCGTTTTCGCCCTCAGCCTGCTGGTTGCCGCACCCATGCAGGCAGCGCAGCCCACCCGCATCGCTGCGGCCGCCGTCACCCAGGCCAACGTCCTGCGCGAATCGGCGCTGCGCGATCAAACCGCATGGAAGGTGCTGGAATCGCTGACCACCGAAGTCGGCCCGCGGCTGGCCGGCAGCGAGGGCGACGCCCGCGCCGTGGCTTGGGCGCAGGCCAAGTTCCGCGAACTTGGCTACGACCGGGTCTGGATCGAGCCGGTGACGTTTCCGAAATGGGTGCGCCGCTCGGAAGCACTGAGCGTCCTCGGCGCCCACGCGCAGCCGCTGCGGGTCGGCGCGCTGGGCGGCAGCCCGGGCGGGACGGTCGAGGGCGAAATCGTGCGCTTTCCCGACCTCGCCGCGCTGCAGGCGGTTGCGGACGGGTCGCTGGCCGGAAAGATCGTGTTCGTGGACTACACCATGCAGGCGCGCCGCGATGGCGGCGACTACCGCAACGCCGGCGGCATCCGCTGGGCGGGGCCGTCGGTCGCCATCAAAAAGGGCGCGATCGGATTCCTGATGCGTTCGGCCGGCACCTCGCTCTCGCGCGAGCCGCACACCGGCAATACCGGCTTCATGCCGGGGCTGACGCCCATCCCTTCCGCCGCGCTGGCCACCATCGACGCCGGCCAGCTGGCGCGACTGGTCGCGCTCGGCCCGACCCGCGTGCGGCTGGCGCTGGACTGCGGCTTTGACGGCGAGGCGACCTCGTACAACGTGATCGGCGAAATCACCGGCAGCACGCGGCCCGACGAAATCATCCTGCTCGGCGGCCATCTCGACTCCTGGGATTACGGCACCGGCGCCATCGACGATGCCGCCGGCATCGCCATCACCATGGCCACCGGCGCCCTGCTCAAGCCGCTGCACCCGGCCCGCAGCATTCGCGTGGTGGCCTTCGCCAACGAAGAACAAGGGCTATGGGGCGGCAAAGCCTACACGGAGCGCCATGCGGGCGAGGTTGCCCGCCACGTGATCGCGATCGAAAGCGATTTCGGCGCGGCGCCGATCTTCGGCTTCGACTCCAGCGCGCGCGACCTGCAGCCGCAGGTGCTGGCGCAGATCCAGCAGGTCTTGGCACCGCTGGGCATCGCCTGGCTGCCGAAGCAAGGCGATCCGGAATCCGACATCGGCGGCATGACCGATCTGGGCACCGCCTGGGCCTGGCTGGGCCACGACGGCAGCCGCTACTTCGACCTGCACCACACGGCCGACGACACCCTCGACAAAGTGCTGCCGTCGGAACTGGCGCAGAACGTCGCCGCCTACGCCGTGTTCGCCTGGATGGCAGCGCAGGCCGACGGCGACTTTGGCAGCGCGCCGAAAGCCGCACCTCGACGCGAGAACTGAGCCGCCGGGGATCCGGATGCGGATCAACCTAGGCGCAATCGCGCCCCTGCGGTGCGCTCCTACGGGGCAGTTCGGCAACGCACGAGACCGCGTTTCGTAGGAGCGCATCGAGGCCGCAGGCCGAGAGGCGCGATTGATTCGGCAACGCCCATCGCGCCCCTATCCATTCAATCCAGATCGATGTCGATTGAAATGGATCCGTCCGGGTTCCTGTCCACATCCATGATCCCCGGGCTTTCCCGCTCCAGCCGCTCCTGCGCGCGTTTGGCATTTGCTTCGTTTGCGAATGCGGCGGTGGCCTGGCCGGAAGAGGACGTCAGGATCGTCGCAATGGCCAGTTGAAGCGCCTTGTCATCCCACGGCTTTTCGATGAACCGGGTCAACTGCGCTTCATTGATGGCCGCGATGATCGCATCGCGATCGGCAAAACCGGAGACGATCACGCGCGGCACGCCCGGCTGGCTCTCGATGGTTCGCGCGAGGAACTCGACGCCGCTCATCTCCGGCATCCGGTAGTCCGACACCAGGACATGAAATCGCTCTTCCTCGCAGCGTTCGAGCGCGGCCAGCGGATCGGTGAAGGTTTCGATAATCAGCGACTCGCCTCCCAGCCGGGCCGAAGGTATCGACGAAAGCGTGCGGCGCAGCGCGCGCAAGATGTTGCTTTCGTCATCCAGAAGCAATATTCGGTACATCACTTTTGCTCCTGCCGCGATCAGCGCGGCTGTGCAACCGGCAGTTTCAGGAGGAACAGCGTACCTTCGCCGGGCACGCTGGTCACTTCGATGACGCCATGGTGTTTGGCGATGATTCCATAGGACAGGGCAAGCCCGAGCCCCGTGCCCGTTCCAACTTCCTTGGTTGTAAAAAACGGATCGAAAATCTTCGGCAACAACTCTTCCGGAATGCCGCTGCCATTGTCGCCTATGGAAATACTGATCCGATCGCCATTGACTTCCGTGGTGATGGTGATGATGCCATTGTCCTTGATCGCCTGGGATGCGTTGACCAGCAGGTTCATGAACACCTGGTTGAGTTGCGATGGAATGCACTCGATCAGCGGCAGTTCGCCGTACGACTTCACGACGTGCGCCTTGTATTTCAGTTCGTTCCAGACAATGTTGAGGGTGGACTCCAACCCGGCATGGAGATCGGCCATCACCCAATTGTCGATCTGGTCCTGATGGGAAAAATCCTTCAGGTCGCTGACGATCCGGCAGACCCGATCCACGCCCTCCAAGGATTCCATGATCAGGTCGCGGACGTCGACGGCAAGCGCTTCCGGGTCTCCATCCACATCCGCATCATTCAGATCGTCGGCAACGATCTGCCGCAAATCATCATTGCATTCCGGGATGCGTGCCCGCATGAGGAGCTGGGCTGCAGACAGCCGCAGTGCGTTGAGATTGGACTTCACATAGGCGATCGGGTTGTTGATTTCATGCGCCACGCCGGCTGCCAGCTGCCCGATCGAAGCCAATTTTTCGGTGCGCAGGGCTTGTTCCTGGGCGGCCTTGAGCTTGGCATTGGCGATCTCGAGCTGCGCGTTGCGCTCGTTTAGCTCCTGTTCTCTGGCGTCTTCCAGCGTGATGTCGATAATGGACAACATGAAAGGCGGCGACTGGTGAAGCCCGAGCGCAGCCAGTCGCACCCTGCAAACCCGATCGCGCATCCCGGCACCGGCAAACCGCACCTTCCCGACCCAGCCGCCGGTCTCGCGACACGCATACAGCGCTTCATCGCTCAACAGCCCTTGCTGCCAGTTCCGCACACAGGCGAGCTCTTCCTGGGTTTTGTCGGGATTGAGGGTATTGGCCAACAGTCTTGCGGACAGGTTGCTGCGAAGCACTCGGCCGGACACGTCGATCAGCGCCAAGGAAAACGGCGCCCTTTCGAAGTACTTCAACACGTGTTCGGCAACGACGCCAAAATCCGTTGCCGGGTCGGAAACAAACGTCGTTACCGGAAGACCGCTGTCCGCTTCGTCATGTGAGTCCATGCCGCACTCCTTCGGCACTTTAGGCCAAGCGTAGCGATTTCCGTGTGCCCGTACCTGCGCTGTGCGTCACAAACCGAGCGAATCGCGGTACGCTTCCAAGAAGCAGGATAACAACCCGTAGCGTGCAAGTCGTATTGTGCGAATCTTGTCGGGTCGGCAACAATTTGCGCGAGCCGGCACATTGGCTCGACTTGGGGCTCTCGCTGGAACTGGACTCTCAGCCATGCATAGCGTACTCGATGCTGATGGAGACGTGACGGTATTCGATCTCAGTCCATCGCTGCCGCTGACCGCGGCAACGGCGGATGGATTTCTCAGGCTGACAGCCGGCCTGACCGGCAGCCCGGCCATCGTGATTTCCGCGTTGCACGGGAACACCCCCTCGCCAATTGCGGCGATCGGGCTGAGCCGCCGGCAAGCGCTTGAACTTGCCAAAACGGGTACGCGCCGCGGCGGCGACAGGTCGACGGCGCGCATCGTCCGCCATCCCGACGGTCTCGGCTTCACGGTTGCCGCGACAGGAGAAACAGCCACACCAAACCTGACTCACGCTTGCGTTCCCATCCTCGCGCACGACGGGGTCCAACTCGGAACGCTGGATGTTCTGGTGCCCGATGTCGCCAACGCGGAAGCGCCCGATCTCGATCTACTGACGCTTCTGGCCGGCAGCGTCGTCGACAGCGTTCAAGCGGTCGCTCCTCGCGCCGAGACTTGCCCCGATGCTCCTGATGCCGGCAGCGAAATGACGGCCTCACGGCAAGCTTCAAGCGCGATCCAGGCATCGGCGGCGGCCATCGTCGGCATCGACCTGAACGGCACCATCACCTACTGGAACGCGGGGGCCGAGCGCCTCTACGGCTACCGCAAGGACGAAATTCTCGGTACGCCCATTCGCCGGACGATCCCCAGGTCGCGACTGGATGAGGAAACCCGGCTGCTGTCGACCATTGCAGCGGGCCGCGAGGTTGCGCCCTACGAATCGGAGCGACTGACCCGCGAGGGCCGGATCTTGCAGGTCATGATCTGCGCCGCACCGATCATGGATGCGCAAGGGAACATCGTTGGCGCCACCAAATGCATTCAGGATTCAACGCCACTTATCCAGCGTGAACTCGAAGCCAAACGGCTGGCCCGGCTTTACGACACCTTGTACCAGCTCAACAACGCGATCATGGCTGCCAGTGTGCGCGAGGCGCTGGAACAGGAAGCGTGTCGCATCCTCGTGGACATCGCCGGATTTTCCCTCGCCTGGATCGGCAGGCTCGATCCTGAAGCACGGTGGCTTGTCCCGGTGGCCGTCAGCGGCCATCCGATCGACTACGTGCGCAAGATCAGCGTCTATGCCGACACCAGCGACCAAGGCAACGGGCCGAGCGGAACCGCTTTCCGAACCGGACAAACACAGGTCAGCAACGACCTCCTGAGCGATCCGGCGACCCGTCCATGGCACGACCGGATGCGGGCGGCTCAACTGCGTTCAAGCGCTGCATTCCCGATCATGGAAAACGACCGTGTCGTCGGCGTGCTTTCCATTTATGCAAGCCGCCTCGATCGTTTCCATGCCGACGAAGTGGCGTTGCTCGAAAACGTCACCCGCATCCTCGGCCTTCGTCTTTCCAGCCTCGCCCGCGCCGTGGAAGCGGCCGAATCGCAAAAAGTTCTCGCCGAAGAGCGCAAATTTTCCAACGCACTGGTCGAAAGCACGCCGGGGATCTTGTGCGTATTCGAACGAAAGACCCTGCGCTGCCTGCGTTGGAACCGGCATTTGCGCGACGTGACGGGCTACAGCGACGACGAATTGCGCAAGCTGACCATGCTGGATTTCTTCCCGGAAACCGACCACACGGCTGCCCAGGCCGCCGTGGACGACACCTTCCGGACCGGACGCGCGCAGTACCGAACGCGCATCCGTGCCAAGGACGGGATCATCCGACCCTATCTGATCTCCGCCAAGTCCGCACGGATCAACGAGATCGACTGTTTCGTCGGCATCGGCATCGACATCCTGGAACACGTTCAGGCCGAGAAAGAACGGCGCAAAAGCGAAGATCGCTATGGTCGACTGTTCGAATCGGCACCTACCGGCATAGCGATCGTCGATTCCGCTGGAATCTATCTCGACGCCAATCCTTCGCTGCACAAATTGCTTGGCTACGAGAACAGGGACATCGTCGGAAAACGGGTTGCCGATTTCGTAGCCCCCGCCGACTGCCATCGTATCGATCCGGTCATTACCGAGATCCTCTCGGGAACGCCGGATCGCGGCGAATGGGAATTTCTGCACCGCGATGGCCATCAGATCAGTTTCAGTTCCGTTTCCACCAGGATGGGCGACGGCGACATCATGGTCGTGCTCAACGACATCACCGAGCGCAAGGCCCACGAAAAAAAGATCGCCTATCTGGAGCGCATTCGCTCCATGATCGGCGGCATTCATTCGGCGATGTTGCGGCGAAGCGATCACGATGCCCTGTTGCGCGAAGCGTGTCGCATCTCGGTGGAACAAGGAGCCTTCGTGCTTGCGGCCGTCGTCTCGATCGATGCGTTCGCCAAACGGCCGCAAGTCGTCTGCGTGGAAGCCTTGGAGGGCAGCGATCTTGACTCGAACGCGGCCGCGGGCGGGGTCGTGTCCGCCTGCGACCATCTCTCGTTGTACGCCATGCGCTCCGGCAAGTCGATTTCAGCCAACGAAGCGTTGCCGGAAACGACGGCAGCCGGACGCGGCGAGGACAATGCCCTCAACGGCATCCGCTCGGCCGCGGCCTTCCCGCTCTGGATCGCGGGCCGCTCCCAATATGCACTGCTGCTGCTGGCCTCCCGAACCGATGCATTCGACGCGGAAGAAATCGGATTGCTCGAATGGATGGCCGACGATCTGTCGTTTGTCCTCGACCACATCGACACATCGAAGCAGTTGCAGCACCTGACATATTTCGATCCACTGACAGGATTGCTGAACGCACGCGGCGCCAATGAAAAAATCGACCGGCTGGCTGCGCAGGCGATCGAAGACCAGCGCCATATTTGTTTCCTCGCGATCGATCTCGACGATTTTTCGAAGCTCAACGACCGCTTCGGCCGGGAGACCGGCGATCGCCTTCTGCGCGCGTTCGGCGAACGGCTCCAGCGCTTCGCAGACAAGGATTTCACCGTGGCAAGGCTGGGCGGCGATACGTTCGCCATGTTCGGCCTGCTTGCAAACGGCAATGAGCAAGCATGCAACGGCGATCGCCTGGCCGCATTCTTCAAAGAGCCTTTCCAGATCGAAGACAATCGCATCGAGGTTCCCTTCCGGGCCGGCATCGCCACCCGGACGGACGAGGACGATGAAAACGGCGGGCCCGTCACTCTGGAACATGCGATGCATGCGTTGCGTACGGCACGGAACCAAGGCAGTCAAATCGCCCTGTATTCGAGAAGCGAAGAACAGTCCTCGACGCGCAGCATTTCTCTTGAATCGCAGCTGCACGCCGCGATCGAAAACGATCAGTTCGTCCTGCACTACCAGCCGCGGCTTGACATCATCAGCGGCGAGATCGTCGGAGCCGAAGCCTTGGTACGCTGGCAGCATCCCGAAAAAGGCCTGCTCCCGCCCGCCGATTTCATCGAACTGGCGGAGCGCTCCGGATTGATCCGCCCGCTGGGCTCCCGGATCATCCAGATGGTGTGCGCACAACAAAGCCTGTGGCGCGCGAACGGCATCAGGATCGTGCCGATCGCCGCCAATGTGTCCGGCATCCAGCTCAACCGGGACGATCTGCCGAAAATCGTCGGCGAAGCGCTCGCCGCGAACGCGCTCGAACCGGAATGGCTGGAACTCGAGCTGACCGAAAGCGCGGTCATGCAGGACGTATCGCGAACCATAAGAATCCTGGAAGACTTGCGCAATTCCGGGATCAAGCTTTCGCTGGACGATTTCGGGACCGGCTACTCCTCGTTGTCCTATCTCAAACGACTTCCGCTCGATCGCGTCAAGATCGACCGCAGTTTCATTACCGACGTCACCCGCAGCGTCGAAGACGCCGCCATCGCGTTGGCGATCATCGCCATCGCCCGCAGTCTGAAACTGACCAGCGTGGCCGAAGGCGTCGAGACCAAGGCGCAACTGGCGTTCCTCGCCAAAAACCATTGCGACGAGATGCAGGGCTACCTGTTCAGTCCGCCGGTTGCGGCGGATGCCTTTGCGTCGTTCCTCCGCCAAAACCGCCGTCTCGATTTGCAACCTTCCGGCAAGCACGGGCAACGCAGCGTTCTCGTCGTGGACGACGAACAGAGCATCTGCAAGGCGCTTTCGCGCTTGCTTCGCCGCGACGGCTATGAGGTGCTGACCGCCAACAGCGGCGAACAGGCGCTTGATCTGCTCGCCATGCACAACGTGCAGGTCGTCATTTCCGACCAGCGCATGCCCGGCATGACCGGAACCGAGCTTCTCGACAAGGTCAAGAACCTCTACCCGAACACCATCCGCGTGGTGCTTTCCGGCTACACCGATCTAAACGTCATCACCGAAGCCGTCAACCGCGGCGCGGTGTTCCGCTTCCTGACCAAGCCCTGGGACGACAACGAACTCCGCGATCAGATTCGCAATGCATTCGTTCATTACGACAAGCACAAGGGCGACGCATCCGCTTCCGGGGAATGACCCTGCGACCGATGGCCATACCCCGCGAACGCGCGTCGGCCATGTCACGAACGAAAAAAGCGGCTTGCGCCGCTTTCTTCGTTTCCGCTTTCGGTTCCGTCACGCCAGCAGCGGATTGGGCAGTTCCGGGTCGATCTTGTAGAGCTTGAGCGCGCGCGCCACGTCCTTGCCGGTGAGCTTGCCGTCGGCGGCCAGTGCAGCGACCGCGGCGTGGGCCACGTGGTAGCGGTCGACCTCGAAGTGGCGGCGCAGGTTTTCGCGGGTGTCGCTGCGGCCGTAGCCGTCGGTGCCCAGCGCGGTGAAGCGCATCGGCACGAATTCGCGGATCTGGTCCGGGAAAGCGCGCACGAAGTCGGTCGCGGCGATCGCCGGCCCGCTGCGGCCTTCCAGCAGCTGCGCGACCCACGGCTTGCGCGCCGTCTTGGCGTCCGGATGGAAGCGGTTCCAGCGGGTGGCATCGACGCCGTCGCGGGCCAGTTCTGTGAAGCTCGGGCAGGCCCAGAGATCGGATTTGATCCCGAAATCGGCGTCCAGCAGTTCGGCCGCCGCCATGACTTCGCGGAAGATCGTGCCGCTGCCCATCAGCTGCACGCGCAGGTCGCCCTTCTTGCCCTTGCCGGCGTCCTTGAACAGATACATGCCCTTGATGATGCCCTCGGCGCTGCTTTCGGGCATGTCGGGGTGCGGGTAGTTCTCGTTGTGGACGGTGAGGTAGTAGTAGCCGTCGTGCTGCTCGGACAGCATTTCCTGCATGCCGTGCTGGATGATCGTCACGACCTCGTAGGCGAAGACCGGGTCGTAGCTGCGCACGCTCGGGATCAGCGCCGCCTGCACGTGCGACTGGCCGTCGCCGTGCTGCAAGCCCTCGCCGTTGAGCGTGGTGCGCCCTGCGGTGCCGCCCAGCAGGAAGCCGCGCGCGCGCATGTCGCCGGCCTGCCAGGCGAAATCGCCGAAGCGCTGGAAGCCGAACATCGAGTAGTAGATGTAAAACGGTACCATCGGCAGGTCGCTGACGCTGTAGCTGGTGGCCTGCGCCATCCAGCTGGCGAACGCGCCGGCTTCGGTGATGCCTTCCTGCAACACCTGTCCGGCCGCGTCTTCGCGGTAGAACATCAGCTGGTCGGCGTCCACCGGCTTGTACTTCTGGCCCTGCGGCGCATAGATGCCAAGCTGGCGGAACAAGCCTTCCATGCCGAAGGTGCGCGCTTCGTCGGCCACGATCGGCACGCAGCGCGGGCCCACTTCCTTGTCGCGCAGCAGGATGTTGAGCATCTGCACGAACGCCATCGTCGTGCTGATTTCGCGCTCGCCGGTGGACTTGAGCAGGCGCTCGAAGGTGGCCAGCGGCGGCGCTTTCAGGGTCTGGGTCGAACGCCGGCGGCGGTTCGGCAGGTAGCCGCCAAGCGCCGAACGGCGCTCGCGCATGTATTCCATTTCCGGCGATTTGTCGGCCGGCTTGAAGAACGGGATCGCGCCGTCCTTGAGCATCTCGTCGCCGATCGGCAGCTGGAAACGGTCGCGGAACGCGCGCACCGATTCGTCGTCGAGTTTCTTGGTCTGGTGGGTTGGGTTGAGCGCTTCGCCGGCGCTGCCCATGCCGTAGCCTTTGACCGTCTTGGCGAGGATCACGGTCGGCTGGCCGGCCGTCTTCACCGCCGCGTCGTAGGCCGCATAGACCTTGTGCGGATCGTGACCGCCGCGGTTCAAGCGCCAGATGTCGTCGTCGCTGAGGCTGGCCACCATCGCCAGCGTTTCCGGCGTCTTGCCGAAGAAGTGCTGGCGCGTGTAGGCACCTCCGAAGGCCTTGCAGTTCTGATATTCGCCATCGACGGTGTCCATCATCACCCTGCGCAAGATGCCCTGGGTGTCATTGGCCAGCAGCGGATCCCAATAGCTGCCCCAGATGCACTTGATGACGTTCCAGCCGGCGCCGCGGAACTGGCCTTCCAGCTCCTGGATGATCTTGCCGTTGCCGCGCACCGGGCCGTCGAGCCGCTGCAGATTGCAGTTGACCACGAAAATCAGGTTGTCGAGGCCTTCGCGCCCGGCCACGCCAATGGCGCCCAGCGATTCCGGCTCGTCGGTTTCGCCGTCGCCGAGGAAGCACCAAACCTTGCGGTTGGTCTTGGGCATCAGGCCGCGCGCTTCCAGATATTTCCACGCCCGCGCCTGATAAATCGCGGTCAGCGGGCCCAAGCCCATGCTCACGGTCGGCACTTGCCAGAAATCCGGCATCAGCCAGGGATGCGGGTAGCTGGAAATGCCGTGGCCGTCGACCTCCATGCGGAAGGCTTCGAGCTGGGCCTCGCTGATGCGCCCTTCGAGGAAGGCGCGCGAATAGATGCCCGGCGAGCTGTGGCCCTGGATGTAGAGCAAATCGCCCGGATGTTCGGCGGTCGGCGCGTGCCAGAAATGGTTGAAGCCGACGTCGTACAGCGTGGCGCAGCTGGCAAAGCTGGCAATGTGGCCGCCGAGCGCGCCGGGCTTGCGGTTGGCGCGCACCACCATCGCCATCGCGTTCCAGCGGATGATCGAGCGGATCCGCCACTCCAGATGCGCATCGCCCGGCATCTGCGGCTCGATGTGCACCGGGATGGTGTTGATGTAAGCGGTGGTTGGCGCAAACGGCAGGTGTGCGCCGGCGCGCCGGGTCAGCTCGACCATGCCCTCCAGCAGCTGATGCGCGCGCCCGGGTCCGTCGTGGTCGATGACCGCCTTCAGCGATTCGACCCACTCCCGCGATTCCTGCGGATCGGGATCGTTCCGCAGCATCTCGTTCAACCAGTTCATCGCGCGCTCCTGAGCAAATACTCAGGGCAGTCTAGCAAGTCGCGGTGGGGAAAAATGCTGCAATGCGGCTCAATTCATATTTTATCCGGGTATATAAAAATGCTCTCGGAATCAGCCTGCGGAGCGATCCCGCCGCGAAGTGACCCGCCCGCGCTTGTCGCCCGCCGCCGCGCGAATCTGCGCATCCACCGCGACCACCGCGGTCATGTTGACCACGCGCCGCGAACTCGACGCCGATGTAAGGATGTGCGCGGCCTGGTCCAGGCCCATCAGGATCGGGCCGATTGCCACGCCGCCGGTCATCACCCGGATCAGGTTGTAGGCGATATTGGCGGCATCGAGGTTGGGCAGCACCAGCAGGTTGGCGCGACCCTTGAGCGTGGTGTTCGGGAAAATGCGTTGGCGCAGGGCTTCGTCCCAGGCGGTGTCGGCCATCATCTCGCCATCGACTTCGAGCTCCGGCGCCAGCTCGTGCAGGATTTCACAGGCCCGGCGCATCTTGGTCGCACTGGGGTCTTGATGGCTGCCGTAGTTGGAATGCGACAGCAGCGCGATTTTCGGAGTGATGCCAAACAACTTGAGCCGCAGCGCGGCCTGCAGGGTGGCCTCGGCGATTTTTTCCGCCGACGGATCGAGCTGGACGTGGGTATCGACGAAGAACCATGCGCCGGCATCGTTGAGCACGCCGGTCATCGCCGCGGTGCCCTGCGTACCCGGCTCGAAGTCGAACACGCTGTGCAGGTAGCCCAGTTTCTTGTGGTAGCGGCCGACCAGCCCGCAGATCAGCGCATCGGCTTCGCCGCGCTCGACCATCATCGCGGCGATCAGGGTCGGGCGCGAACGCAGCAGGTTCTTGGCGGCATCGGGCGTCACCCCGCGGCGCTCGTTCAGCGCGTGGTATTGACGCCAGTATTCGTCGAAGCGCGCATCGTCGCCGATATTGGTCAGTTCGAAATCCACCCCGGCGCGCATCCGCAGCCCGAGTTTTGCGATCCGGCTTTCGATCACCTCCGGCCGCCCGATCAGGATCGGAAACGCCAATTTCTCATCGACCACCGTCTGCACCGCGCGCAGCACGACGTACTCTTCACCCTCGGCATAAACCACCCGCTTGCGATCGGCGCGCGCGCGTTCGTACACCGGCCGCATCATCAGGCTGGTGCGATAGATGAACTGGCTGAGCTTGTCCGCATAGGCGCCGAGATCGGACAAGGGGCGTTCCGCCACGCCGGAGTCCATCGCCGCCTTCGCCACCGCCGGCGCCAGCATGGTCAACAGGCGCGGATCGAACGGACGCGGAATCAGGTATTCCCGGCCAAAACGCGGCACTTCGCCGCCGTAAGCGCTGCCCAGATCCGAGGCCTCCTGGCGCGCCAGCTCGGCGATCGCGCGCACGCAGGCCAGCTTCATCGCCTCGTTGATCTGGGTGGCGCCGACGTCGAGCGCGCCGCGGAAGATGTAGGGGAAGCAGACGGCGTTGTTGACCTGATTCGGATAGTCGCTGCGGCCGGTGGCGATGATCGCGTCCGGGCGCACCGCCAGCGCCTGCTCCGGCAGGATTTCCGGATACGGATTGGCCAGCGCGAGGATGATCGGAGTTTCCGCCATCGTCGCCACCATCTCCGGCTTGAGGATGCCGCCCGCCGACAGACCGAGGAACACGTCGGCGCCTTCGACGATGTCCGCCAGCGTGCGCTTGTCGGTGGCGCGCGCATAGCGCGCCTTGTCGGGATCGAGGTTGCTGCGGCCGCTGTGGATGACGCCATCACGGTCGAAGGCAAGAATGTTTTCCGGCTGCATGCCCAGCGCCACCAGCATGTCCAGACAGGCGATCCCGGCTGCGCCGGCGCCGCTGGTCGCCAGCTTCACCTTGCCGATGTCCTTGCCGGCTACCTGCAGCGCATTGAGCACGGCGGCGCCGACAATAATTGCGGTGCCGTGTTGGTCGTCGTGGAACACCGGGATTTTCATCCGCTCGCGCAACTTGCGCTCGACGATGAAGCACTCCGGCGCCTTGATGTCCTCAAGATTGATGCCGCCGAACGTCGGTTCGAGGCTGGCGATGATCTCGACCAGCTTGTCGGGATCGCGTTCGTTGACCTCGATATCGAACACGTCGATGCCGGCGAACTTCTGGAACAAGATGCCCTTGCCTTCCATGACGGGTTTCCCGGCCAGCGGGCCGATATCGCCGAGGCCGAGCACGGCGGTGCCGTTGCTGATGACCGCCACCAGATTGCCGCGCGCGGTGTACTCGCTGACCTTGCGCGGGTCGGCGGCGATTTCTTCGCAAGCAAAGGCCACGCCAGGCGAATAGGCCAGCGCCAGATCGCGCTGGGTCACCATCGGCTTGGTGACGGCGATCTTGATTTTGCCCTTCGGTTCTTGGCTGTGGTAATCGAGAGCAGCCTGCTTGAGGTCTTCGCTCGCCTGACTGTCTGACATCGTTGCCTGTCCGTGATGCGGGCCAATGATGATAACGGCTTCACCACTGCATGGCCTGAAGACCACGACAACGCCGGAAATCAGATGTCGGTGACGGCATCCACGTCGGCCACCTGCTCCAGCCGGATCTTGTTGGCGAACAGGGAAAACGCCAGCATCCCGGCCAGCCCGTTGGCGCGCGCCACCCATTCCGGCAGCCAGCGCGGTTCGACCAGCCCGCCTTCGCCAAACAGCGGCTCGAAGCGCTGCACGTCGGCCAGCGTCATCTTGCCGGCGAACAGCAGCCGACACAGGCGCAGCCTGCCGTTCTTCAAGCACCAGCGGAAGAACGTGTGCACGCCAATCAGACCGCGCAGATAGACGGTGTCCTTGGTGAACGCACAGCCGCCGGTGGTCGGCACCCCGCGAAACACCCGCTGCGCCGAAGTGAAGCTCTCGGTCGGGTTCTGACCGGCGTCGAGGAAATAGCGGAACACGGTGATGAAGTCGGCGCCTTCCTGCGCCATCGCCACCGCTTCGATGCGCAGGCTGACCCGCTTCATGCGCTCGATGTCGATGCTGCCGGTGATCTGTTCGGCGAACACGGCCAGCCCTTCCTGGGTCGCGGTGGAGCGCGGCGAGGACAGCGCCAGGCTTGGCAGTAGCGTCTGCGCCTGTCCGTTCAGCGCGGTGAGCGAATGCACGAAGGCCTCGTGCTGCAACAACTGCTGCATGTCGTAATCGGAAAACGCCGCGCTTGAGCGCACGCGGATGCGGGTCGCACCCGCGGCCGCCTTGGCGATCAGGTCCGGATCGAGTTCGACGGTGACGACGCGGGCATCGAAGAAATCGTCGAGCTTGGCCTGCAGCTGCAGCACCAGCGCCGTGGCGGAAATTTCGACTTGCTCGGCCGGCGCCAGCAGCTCGCGGTCCATTTCGTTGGCGACGGTGATGAAATGGTTGGCCGCCTCGCGGGTGGTCGCACCGCCCGGCAGGACGTGTTCCGGCCCGCCGAACAGCGTCTGCGACAGTTCACCCACGCGCTGCGTGCCGAGGTTTTCAAGAAGCTGCGCGGCAAGATCCCAATCGCGCGCCGATTCGATCAGGTATTGGCCAAGCGGATGCGAAGGGTCGGCCGCCGCAGCCACCGCTTCGAACTCGCTGCGCGCCGCGCCGAAGTCATGTTTCGGATAGCGATAGACGGGCAGCCGAGCCTTGCCGAGCGCGTAGGCGTCGAGAAAAACAACGCGTTCGTTGGCCGGCCAGCTAACCAGATTGAGCAGGCGAATGCCCTTGGCCGCCTGGGACATGCGCGCATCCAGTGCCGCGTGGTGGGAAAGCTCGGATGCCGAATCGGTCATCGTTTGTCCAGCCCGTTCAAACCGCGTCCATTCCAGCACGAAACACCACGTTTTTCCCGCATGCCGGCGCTCGACTACGGACGTCGGCTCTTCGACCCGGCCTGCTGCGCCAGCCGCCCTGCCAGCCTGTCGGCAGCGCCAGCCACCTCATCCGATAATTTCAGGAAATTGGTCACGCGCTCGCCCTCCAGCTCTCCGCGCCCCACCGCTGCGCGCACCGCGCAGCCCGGTTCATTCGCATGCTTGCAGTCGCGGAAGCGACACTGCACGGCAAGCGCCTCGATATCGGTGAAACTCTCAGCCACGGCCTCCTCGCCGGTGGGCTTGATCTCGCGCATGCCCGGCGTGTCGATCATGCAGGCGCCGCCCGGAAGCGCCAGCAGCGCGCGATGGGTGGTGGTGTGCCGCCCACGCGCATCGCGCTCGCGCACTGCGCCGGTTTTCATTTTCTCTATGCCAATCAAGGTATTGGTCAAGGTTGATTTGCCCGCGCCAGAGCTGCCCACCAGCACGATGCTTTGCCCTGCGCCCAGCCACGGCGACAGCGCCTCCAGGCTGGCGCGATCCTTGGCATTCACCGTCAGCACCGGCGCCTCCATCGCACGCAGCGCAAGGCGCGCCGCCTCGGCGTCCGCCCCGTCCTTGTCGGCCTTGGTCAGTACGATGACGGGGCGCACGCCGCTGCCGGCCATCAGCAGCAGGTAGCGCTCAATCCGGCGCGGGTTGAAGTCGCCGTCCAGCCCGCACACGACGAACACGGTGTCGATATTCGCCGCGATCACCTGCTGGCGATAATGCTCGCCGGCTGCGCCGCGCTTGATCGCGGAAAACCGCGGCAGCAAGGCCACGATGCGCAACGATTTGGGGGCATCGCCTTCCACCAATACCCAATCGCCCACCGCCGGCCGCGCCTCGGGGTTGATGTCGCCTTTGCGATAACTGCCGGCACGCTGCCACTCCGGCAATGACTCCGCCGGATGCACCGCATCAATTGACTCCGACACTCGATACCCGCTGCGGTGCTGTTCCACGATCCGCGCCGGCCGTGCTTGTGGGTGCGCCGCCAACAGCGCCTCCCAGCCCGGCACGGGCGACTGCGGCCAGCCAATGGCAGAACGTGGAGTCATGAAAAATACGCAGCCTGCATGCCGTGGATTCTATTCCGACTGCGTAGCTGCGGTTCGCTCGCCCACACCCTCACTTCGGAAGTTCCGCCCGAACGATCCGGTTGCGCCCTGCGGCCTTGGCCTCATACAGCGCGGCATCCACGATGCCAAGCAGGCCGTCGACGCGATCATCGTTTCGCGGCACGAGGCTGAGCACGCCAGCGCTCACCGTCAGCGACTCGGCGTCGTTGCCGATGGCCCGCGGCGGCAGCGCTTCCACCAGCGCACGCAGGCGTTCGGCCACTTGCATCACTTCCGGCAGATTCGATTCGACCAACAGGCAAACGAATTCCTCGCCGCCGAACCTAGCCACGAGGTCCTGCGGTCGGATTGCCGACGCCAGCGCACTGGCCACCGCCCGCAGCGCGGCATCGCCGGCGAGATGGCCATGGCGATCGTTGTAATGCTTGAAGTGGTCGATATCGACCATGATCAGACCCAACGGCAGCTTTTGTGCGGCAGCGCGGTCGATTTCCGCCCCCAGCACCTCGGTCAACCGCCGCCGGTTGGCCACCCCGGTCAAGGGGTCGAGGTAGGACATTTCGGTCAGGCGTTCATTGGCGGCGCGCAGCTCCCGGGTGCGCTCGGCCACGATTCGTCGCAGCTGCTGCTGCCGCCGCCGCAACCTTCGGTTATAGGCCACGACCAAGGCCATGACGGCCAGCAGGGCCAACGCGGCGAGGACAGCCTGCGCCAGCCGGCGCTGCCACCAATGCGGCGCGATCGAGAACGTCGGAACGGCCGCTGCCTGCACGGCTCCGTTGAAATCCCGTGCTTCGATGTGCAGCGAATAGGTGCCCGGTGGCAGATTGGTGAACACTCGCCGCCGTTCCTCGGTCCATGGCGTGAATGCATGCTCGTAGCCCTCCAGCCGGCTGCGATAGCGGGTTTCGTCTTCACGCTGCCCGCTGAGCAGCGTGTAATCGATTTCGAGCTGATGATCTCCCGGCGGCAGATGCAGGGCTGCCGGCCCCGGAAAGTCCTGCGACGCTGCGTCCACCCGCAGCGCGGTGACATACAGCGGCCCTGCTTTTGGCATCTGTTTCGGCTCCAGCGCAGGGTCGTACAGGCCCAACCCGCCCATGGTGCCCGCCCAGTAGCGATCATGGCTGTCGACCTGCTGCGCGCCCAGATTGCACTCGTCATGCACCAAGCCATCGCGGCGACGGAACACCTGCGATTGGTAGCCGCCTTGCGCCTGCGGCGTCAACCGTTGCACGCCGTTGTTGGTGCAGATCCAGATCCGTCCACGGCTGTCTTGCAGGATGCTGTAAACCATCCGATTCGGCGGCGGTGGAATGCCATTGGAATCCAGCGGCTTCGGATGCAGCGGGTCGCTCACATCCAGACGCCGGATGCCGTTGTGGTTACTGCCCAGCCACAGTTGCGGCCCGGCGCTGGCATGGACCACGGCAATGGCAAGGTCAGGGCCGGCTGGGCGGTCGGCGGCGTCTTGCAACAAGCTCCAGCGCTGCCCATCGAAGCGCGCCACCCCTTGCCCGGTGGCGGCCCACAGCCAGGATTTTCCATTGCCATCGATTTGCTCGGTCAGACCGAACACCTTCCACGGCGACTTTGCGCCCTCCGCCATGAAGGCGGTCCAGCGTCCGTCGCGCCAGCGATACAGGCCATAGCGGCGCGTCCCCAGCCACCACTCGACGCGACCATCAACGCTGCGTGCCAACGCCGTCGACGCATAGATATCGGGATCAAGCGGCCACGGCGTGTCCAGCGGCACGAGCGCGAGCCGATCATCGATCTCGTACAGCCGGGTGCCGACCAGACTGAGCAACCGGCGCCACTTGCCGTCAGCACCGGGCAGACGCCAGAGCCCGCCCACCATATTGCTTGGCAGTGCGCCGCTGGCTTTATCGAACGTTCGCCAGACGCCATGTTCAAACAGAGACAGCCCGGCAACCGGGGAGCCCGCCCACAGGCGCTCACCGCCGCGTCCATCGGGCTCAACCAACACGCCGAACACGCCGTTGCCTTGTTCGCCCATCCGGCTGACAACCGTCCATGGGCCGCGACCGATCACCGCACGCACGATTCCCTGCTCGGTGGCCAGCCACAGCGCCTCGCTGCCATCCGGCAGCCGTTGCACCTTGATGTCGTTGACGGCCGCGGACGGCAGCCCGTGGCGGCGATCGAACAGATCGATGCGTTCCTCCATGCCGTGGATCCGCAGCAAGCCGGCGCGAGTGGCCACCCACAGATCGCGCTGCCCGCCCGCCCCATGGGTTTCGGCCATGGCCAGCAGCGACGCCGCCGGCACGCCGCCGGTGCCGGGCGGCCAGACCCGCACGCCATCGGTACGAATGCGCGCAAGGCCATTGTTGTAGGACAGGAACCAGACTTCTTCCTGCCCGGCATCGTTGCGGCTGACGATGACCCGCGATGCGCTCAGCCTGTCGATCAGCGGGTGATGAAAGCGCTGCCACGGCTCGTTGCCTCCCGGCGTGATCCGCCGAAACCACAGCCCGCCGGAGATGCTTCCTAGCCACTGGCGCGGCTCGCCGAACAGGGTTCGGCTCTGCGCGAACCCGGCAGGTCCAATGCCCGCGCCGACGATTTCCGCAGGATCCTTGCGCCACTGTGTGCCGTCCAGTCGCCACAGGCCGGCATGGCCGTAGGCCCAAAGCTCGGATCTCGCGTCGAACCGCACGACGCTGAAGCGTTCGAATTCGCCCGGCGTGCCAGCCGTCGTCCAGCCCTGGCCGTCACGGCGGCCATATCCCGCGAATTGAAACAATGCCCACAGCGCGCCATCCGGCGCGGTCGCCATTGCCCCAACCGGGCTGTTCGGCACCGGCAACGGCATGGCATGCCAGCGGTAACCGTCGAACCAGGCCAATCCGCTGTCCGACCCCGCCCAGACCCGCCCGCGTGCGTCGAAGGCCACGGAATTCCAAGCGTCTCCCTCCAACCCGGCCTGGCTGCCGTAGACGGTGAATGTCGGCGCGGCGGCCTCGGATACCACGAGTGGACGCGGCGCGGGCGGCGGTCGTTGCACTGCCGTAGCGCCAGACGCGACCAGCACCAGCGCACACAGCCAGGCCCGCATTCCCTTTCCAGCCATCACCGCCGCCCCGTCAGCTTCCGCAGAGTATGGCAAACCCCCCGACCTTCCCGCTTGATCCAAATCCAGCCGTTCACATTCATTTCCGCTAGGCTATGCGCTTCGCTGCCGCCGTCTCGCCCCGATGCCGCCCTTCAACCCCCGCAACAAGATCGCCACCCGCACCCGTTTGACCGAAGTCCGCTATGAAATTCGCGGCGAGTTGGCGCGTCGGGCGCGGGAGATGGAGGCCAACGGGCGCAAGCTGATCAAGCTCAATATCGGCAATCCCGGCGCGTTTGGCTTCCGTGCGCCGGAGCACCTGCAGACGGCGATTGCCGGCGGGATTGCGCGCACCGACCCGTACACCCACCAGCAGGGCTTGCCGGAAGCGCGCGAGGCGATTGCGGCGTTTCACAAGCAGCGCGGCACGCCGAACGCGGCGCCGGAGCGGGTGTTTGTCGGCAATGGCGTGTCCGAGCTGATCGATATTTCCCTGCGCGCGCTGCTAAACCCCGGCGAAGAAGTGCTGATTCCTTCGCCCGACTATCCGCTGTGGTCGGCCGCCACCATTCTCAATGACGGTCGCCCGGTGTATTACCAATGCGACCGCGACAACGGTTTTTTGCCCGACCCCGAGCAGATCGAATCACTGGTGTCTTCGCGCACCCGCGCGATCGTGTTGATCAACCCCAACAACCCCACCGGCGCGAGCTACCCGCGCGAGCTGCTGGAGCGCATCGTCGAGATCGCGCAGCGCTATCGCCTGCTGCTGTTGGTCGATGAAATCTACGATGGCATTTTGTACGACGACGCCACCTTCGTGCCGATCGCGCCATTGGCCGGCGACCTGCCGTGCATGAGTTTCGGCGGGCTGTCGAAAGTGCACCGCGCCTGCGGCTGGCGGGTGGGCTGGGCGGTGCTGTCGGGCGACCCGATGGCCTGCGGCGATTACCACCACGCGATGGATCTGCTGGGCGCGCTGCGCCTGTGCGCCAACGTGCCGGGGCAATTTGCGATCGAGCAGGCGCTGTACGGCATCAACACCATCGCCCCGCTGTGCCAACCCGGCGGCCGGCTTTACGAAACCAGGCGCGCGCTGATCGACAGCTGCGCGGCCAGCGAACACCTGTCACTGGTGGCTCCGAACGCGGCGCTGTACGGCTTTCCGCGCGTGATTGGCGCGGCGGCGCAGGGCTTCGACGACCACCAATTCGCCCTGGACATGCTGGAACAAGAAGACGTGCTGATCGTTCCCGGCACCAGCTTCAACGTGCCGTACCGCGAGCACTTCCGGGTCACGCTGCTGCCGGAAGCGCCGCTGCTGCACGAGGTGTTCGCGCGCATCGATCGCGTGTTGGCCCGACGTGCGGAACGCACCTGCGCCCGCAGCGCGGTGGCGTGAGTTACGCGGCGCTCAGCGTCACCGGCGCGTCCCGGCGTAAAATCAACGCTTCGTTTCCACGGAATGTCCCATGTCCCTTGATCCCGCCCTGCGCGCACGCATCGAAACCGTGCTGTCCGCCCACCCTGTCGTGCTGTTCCTGAAGGGCGACCCGAGCGCCCCGCAGTGCGGTTTTTCGGCGCGCGCCGTCGCATCCCTGGACGCCGCCGGCGCCGAGTACGCGCACGTCAACGTGCTGGCCGATCCGGAAATCCGCGATGGCATCAAGGTGTTCGGCGACTGGCCGACCATCCCGCAGCTCTACATCCACGGCGAACTGCTCGGCGGCGCCGACATCATTTCCCAGATGGCCGGCAGCGGCGAACTGCACGCCGCACTGGGCCTGCCGCCGCCGGACCGCACCTCGCCGCAGATCACCATCACCCCGGCCGCCGCGCAGATGCTGAAAAAAGCGCTGGACGACGCCGATCCGGACTACGCCCTGCAGATCGAGATCGACCGCGGTTTCAACGCCCGCCTGCAGCTGGCCGAGCGCGACGATTCCGCCATCGTCGCCGAGTCCGAAGGCATCCGCGCCCAGTTCGACCTGGTCAGCGCCAAGCGCGCGCGCGGCATGAAAATCGACTGGGCCGACGACGTCCGCGGCAAGGGGCTGGTGATCGACAACCCCAACGCCCCGCCCAAGCTCGGCACGCTGACGCCCGCCGAGGCGCTGGCGCAAGTCAAGAACGGAACGCTGACCCTCGTCGACGTGCGCCCGGCGCAGGAACGCGCGCTGGCCGAGATCCCGGTTGCAAGTCGCAACTTCGACGACGGCGTCGAGGAAATCGAAGCCCTGCCCAAGGACATGCCGCTGGCATTTTTATGTCAGGCCGGCGCACGCAGCCAGCAGGTCGCCGAGCACTTCCGCGCGCTGGGCTTCACTGCAATCTACAACATCGCCGGCGGCACCAACGCCTGGGCGGAAATGGATCCGTCGGTGCCGCGTTATTGATCGCAGTTCGACGCCACGCTCAGAACCCGCCGCCAGCGTTCAGCCATGCTTGTTCCTCGGGCGTACTTTCACGGCCGAGCGCGCGGTTGCGGTGCGGGAAGCGTCCAAAGTTGACGATGACATCGCGATGGACGACCGCATAGTCGAGGTACACGCCGGGCCCGAGTGATTTGAACAGGGCGACCGAACGATCCTGATCTTCCAGCGCCTCTGAGTGCTCGAAGGGCAGATAGAAAAAGATGCACAGGTTCGGTTCGACCTTGCCGTCGAATCCGGCGGCGATCGCAATCGCCGCGTGCAATCGCGCCAGCGGATCGGTCGCGAACGCATGCGCGCTGCCGCGAAAGATGTTGCGCGGGATCTGATCGAGCAGCAGCACCAGCGCCAGTGCGCCTTCGGGATCGCGCATCCAGACGTCCAACTCACGCTGCGCCGCGACGTGGTGCAACTCGCCAAATCGCGTGCGGCAGTCCTCGTCGAAAGCAATCCCGCCGCGGAACCACTTGCCGGCTCCCGCGTCTTTCCAAAAATTCACGACGTCGGCAGGGGTCATATCGTTTTCCCGAAGCAGCCTGCGTGTCCGCTCGGTACAGCGGTATCGGATCCCGCTCTTTCGACACGACCGCCATCCTAACCCACCTCGTCCGCCATGGATTCTTCACGCCGTTTCGCAGGTTTCAAGCGCAAAGTTCGGCGTGGAAAGGCGATGCAGTTCGCGATTTGGTGCATTGCGCGGTGCAAATCGATGCGTTTTGGAGTACGTTCGCCTGAGTATGGTTCCTGAGGGGGAAACTGGTCATGCGCATTGGGATCATCATGGACTCCGCGGTCGACGTACCGAACGAGTTCATCGAAAAGGAAAACATCACCGTCATGCCGGTGACGATCCAGATCGGCAACGCGGTACTTGCGGATGTGCGCAACGAAGAAGCCACGATGAGCTTTCTGACCGGCGAAACCGGCGAACGCGCGTTCGAGGCGGTCAGCACCCCGTTCGGCGTGCAGGACGTGCACGATCTATTCCTGAAAAAGCTGGTCTTCGACTACGACTACGTGTTTTGCATCACCACCGCACGCAGCCGCAGCGGGATCTACGACAACGCGGTGCAGGCCAGCTATTCGATCCTGAACGACTACAAGCCGATTCGCGCACAGGCCGGCAACAACACGCCGTTCTCGCTGCGCGTGATCGACAGCCAGAACGTGTTCCCCGGTCCCGGCGTGGTGGTGATCGAAGCGGCGCGACTGCGCGACGCCGGCGAGTCGCCGCCAAAAATCCGCAGCGAACTGGAAGCGTTGGCCAAGAACGTGCACGCCTACATGGTGCCGCGCGACCTCTACTATCTGCGCAACCGCACCCGCATCCGCGGCGACCGCAGCGTGAGCCTGTTCAGCGCCTTCATGGGCACCGCGCTCGACATCAAACCGATCCTGCACGCCAACCGCGGCGAAACCGAGCCGGTGGGCAAGGTCAAGGGCTTCGACCACGCGGCCGAAAAGATGTTCATGTACGTCGGCAAGCGCGTTCGCGAAGGATTGCTGACGCCCTCGGTGGTGCTCTCCTACGGCGGCAACCTCGACGAAATGCGTGCGCTCCAAGGCTACACGCGCCTGCGCGAGATCTGCGACGAACACAACGTGGTCGTCTACGAATCCTTCATGGGTCTGCCGGGCGTGGTGAACGTCGGCAAGGGCGCGCTGGCGGTCGGTTTCGCGGCCGAGCCCAAGAAGTTCGAATGACGCAGTCGCAGCGGCGCGCCCCAGCAACGTCGTGATGCCCGCGCTGCTGTCGTGGAGCGGCGGCAAGGACGCCGCGTGGGCGCTGCACGTCTTGCGCCAGCAGCCAGACGTTGAAGTCGTCGGCCTGCTGACGACGTTGACCGAAGGCTTCGACCGGGTTTCGATGCAGGGCATCCGCCGCGAGGTGCTGCACGCGCAAGCCGACGCAGCCGGTCTTCCCGTCATCGAATCGTGGATCCCCGCCCACTGCGACAACGCCTCCTACGAAGCGGCCATGCGTGATGCGCTGATGCATGCGCAGGCGCGTCGGCCGGAGTTATCCAGCGTGGCCTTTGGCGACCTGCTGCTGGAAGACCTGCGCGCTTGGCGCATCGAAAAACTGGCTGCCATCGGCTGGCAGGGCCTGTTTCCCCTGTTCGGCAGCGACACCGCGCAGCTGGCGCGAACGATGCTGGCCGGCGGCCTGCGCGCCGATCTTTGCTGCGTGGACACGGAACAACTGATCGCGGAATTCTCCGGGCGGCCGTTCGACAACGCGCTGTTGGATTCGCTTCCTGCAGGCGTCGATCGCTGCGGAGAAAACGGCGAGTTCCACACCTGCGTCCACGCCGGTCCGATGTTCGCCGTGCCGCTGGCGCTGCAACGCGGCGAGACCGTACTGCGCGATGCGCGCTTTGCATATACGGATTTCAAATTGCCCGTGTAGGAGCGCACCGCAGGGGCGCGATCGCTCTGCGCGATCCCACCAAGGCGTCGCGCCCCTTAGGTGCGCTCCTACAAAGCTTTCGCGTGGTGGGCGATGTGCTCACCGATGAAACTGGCGATGAAGTAATAACTGTGATCGAAGCCGGGCTGCATGCGCAGATACAGCGGGTGTCCGGCCGCATCGCAGGCGGCCTGCAGCAGATCGGGGCGCAATTGCAATTCTAGGAACTCGTCGGCCTGCCCCTGATCGATCAGGATCGGAAGCCGTTCGGACGCACCGGCGACCAGCGCGCAGGCGTCGTACTGCGCCCACGCCGCGCGATCCTCTCCGAGATAGGCGGCAAATGCGTTCTCGCCCCACGGCACTTTTGAGGGTGCCACGATCGGCGCGAACGCCGACACGCTGCGGTAGCGGCCGGGATTGCGCAACGCCACGACCAGCGCACCGTGGCCACCCATCGAATGTCCGCTGATCGCGCGCCTTGCATTCACCGAAAATCGGGCTTCGATCAGGTCCGGCAATTCATTCGCGACATAGTCGAACATCCGGTAATGGCGCGCCCACGGCAGCCGGGTCGCATTGACGTAGAACCCCGCGCCCTGCCCGACATCGTAGCCTTCCACATCGGCCACGCCATCGCCACGCGGGCTGGTGTCCGGGCAAACAATCGCGATGCCATGCTCGGCCGCATAGCGCTGCGCACCGGCTTTGGTGATGAAGTTTTGTTCGTTGCAGGTCAGGCCCGAGAGCCAGTACAGCACCGGCACCGGCCCGTCCTGCGCTTGCGGCGGCAGGTACACGGCAAAGCGCATATCGCAGTCCAACACGCGCGAACGGTGCTGCCAGACTTCCTGCGAGCCGCCGCAGCTGGCGTGGTGTTCGATGCGTTGCAAGTTTTTTTCCTCACCGTCATTCCGGCGAAAGCCGGAATCCCGCTGTTTAATGATTTAGGTGGAACTGGATCCCGGCTTTCGCCGGGATGACGAAATCATAAAAGCAAGGTCAATTTTTAAAAATGCACCACGCTGCGAATCGACTTGCCTGCATGCATCAAGTCAAACGCTTCGTTGATCGCATCCAAGCCCATTGTATGGGTGACGAACGGCGCCAGCTGGATGTCGCCGCGCATCGCGTCTTCCACCATGCCCGGCAATTGGCTGCGCCCCTTCACCCCGCCAAACGCGGTGCCCATCCACTTACGCCCGGTGACAAGCTGGAACGGGCGGGTGGAAATTTCCTGACCGGCACCGGCCACGCCGATGATCACACTCTGGCCCCAGCCACGGTGCGCGCATTCCAGTGCGGCGCGCATCACGTTGACATTGCCGATGCATTCAAACGAATGATCCACGCCCCAGCCGGTCATCTCCACGATCACCTGCTGAACGGGTTTGTCGAAATCCTCCGGATTGACGCAATCGGTGGCACCGAATTCACGCGCCAGCTCGAATTTTCCGGGATTGCGGTCGACCGCGATGATCCGCCCCGCCTTGGCACGCTTGGCCCCTTGAATCACCGCCAAGCCAATGCCGCCCAGACCGAACACCGCGACCGAATCACCTTCTTGCACCTTCGCCGTGTTCTTCACCGCGCCCATGCCGGTGGTCACCCCGCAGCCCAACAAGCACACATGCTCCGGGTTTGCCTCGGGGTTGATCTTGGCCAGCGAGACCTCGGCCACCACGGTGTATTCGCTGAAGGTGCTGCACCCCATGTAGTGATACAGCGGCTGGCCCTCATAGCTGAAGCGCGAAGTGCCATCGGGCATCACGCCCTTGCCCTGGGTGGCGCGTACCGACGTGCACAGATTGGTCTTGCCCGATTTGCAAAACAGACATTCGCCACATTCTGCGGTGTACAGCGGAATCACGTGATCGCCCGGCGCAACGCTGGTCACGCCTTCGCCCACCTCGATCACAATACCCGCGCCTTCATGCCCCAGCACCACCGGAAACAAGCCTTCCGGGTCATCGCCAGACAGCGTGAACGCATCGGTATGGCATATGCCGGTATGGGTGATCTTCACCAAGACTTCGCCCGCCTTGGGCGGCGCAACGTCGATCTCGACAATCTGCAGCGGCTGGCCTGCGGCAAAGGCGACGGCGGCGCGGGATTTCATGGGTTCACTCTCAAAACCGGGGTCAGGTTCACTTTCTTGCACCATCTTCTTCAATTCGCATCATTCGTTTGGGGAAAGTGACCCCGCTCAATACGCGAATTCGCAAAATAGAGGATCGACGCTGCCGTACCACTCGCCGTCGAACAGTTCGAGCTTGCGCTCGGCCGGGGTCTGCCCGGATTCGACGATCTCCAGCAGCGGATCGAGAAAGCGCGTTTCGTCGTCGCCCTTGGCATTCAAGCAGGCCCGCCGCGCCAGTCCGTGCGCGGAAATTTTCAGCGCCTCGCGCGCCAACTCGCGCACGCTGGCGCCGCGGAACGGCAGCTTGAGGGCGTGTTTTGGCACCTCGTCGCGCAGCGCGTGGCGCTCGTCCATCGAGAAATCCTTGACCAGATCCCAGGCCGCATCCAGCGCGGTCTGGTCGTACAAAAGCCCAACCCAGAATGCCGGCAGCGCGCACAGACGGTTCCACGGCCCGCCGTCGGCGCCGCGCATTTCCAAAAAACTCTTGAGCCGCACTTCGGGGAAGGCGGTGGTCATGTGGTCGTTCCAATCGCGCAGCGTGGGCAGCGCGCCCGGCACCACGTCCAGCGCACCCTTGAGGAATTTGCGGAACGATTTGCCGCTGGCATCAAGGTAGACGCCATCGCGGTAGCTGAAATACATCGGCACGTCGAGCAGATAATCGACATAGCGTTCGTAGCCAAAGCCATCCTCGAACACGAAGTCGAGCATGCCGGTGCGGTCCGGGTCGGTGTCGGTCCAGATGTGCGAGCGGTAGCTCAGATAGCCGTTGGGCTTGCCTTCGGTGAATGGCGAATCGGCGAACAGCGCGGTGGCGATCGGCTGCAGCGCCAGCGAGACGCGGAACTTCTTCACCATGTCCGCTTCGGAGGCGTAATCCAGATTCACCTGCACGGTGCAGGTGCGGGTCATCATGTCCAGGCCGAGCGATCCGACCTTGGGCATGTAATCGCGCATGATCCGGTAGCGCCCCTTGGGCATCCACGGCATCTCCTCGCGCCGCCATTTCGGCTGGAAGCCCATGCCGAGAAAGCCCAATTGCAGTTCGTCGGCCACTTCGCGCACTTCGCACAGATGGCTGCCCACTTCCCTGCAGGTGTCGTGGATGGTGTCCAGCGGCGCGCCCGACAATTCCAGTTGGCCGGCCGGCTCCAGCGTTACCGAAGCGCTATCGCGGGTGAGCGCAATGGTTCGCCCGGCTTCCTGCTCCGGCGACCAGCCGAACCGGGTCAACCCGTTGAGCAGCGCCTCGATCCCGCGCTCGCCGTCGAACTCGGGCGGGCGCAGGTCGTCCAGCCGGAAACCGAATTTCTCGTGCTCGGTGCCGATCCGCCACACAGCGCGCGGCTTCTCGCCCTTCTCCATCACCGCCGCCAGCTGACGGTGGTCGGTGATCGGGGTGTCGCTGGCATGGCTGGATCCCGACATCAGCGGTTCCTGATCGAATGGGTCAGAATAGACCTTGCGCCGTGCAAGCGGCCGTTCACGCACGGATACCGCAGCGTTCCACCGACGCGCGCAAAACGGCTATAGCTTGAGCCAGCCCGCCACGACCGCCCGCAGTTCTTCGACGCCCTGTTTGGACTCCGCCGAGAACAGCTGCACGCCGACGCCTTCTCCGAAAATCCGCCACAGCTCCATCTGCACCGCGAGCCGGGTGTTGTTGGCCGCGCCGCGCCCCAGCTTGTCGGCCTTGGTCAGCAGCACGTGTGCCGGCAGCCCGCGTTCGCGCGCATAGCCGAGCATCTGGCGGTCGTAGTCCTTCAGCGGGTGGCGCACGTCCATCACCACCACCAGACCGCGCAAAGCAAAACGGTTGCGGAAATATTCGTCGAGGAAAGCCTGCCAGTGCGCCTGCAGGTGCTGCGGCACCTTGGCATAGCCGTAGCCGGGCAGATCGACGAGATAGCGGTCGTCTCGCGGCGGAACCCCGAAAAAGACCAGTTGCTGGGTGCGGCCCGGCGTCTTGGAGACCCGCGCCAGCGCATTTTGCTGGCACAGTGCATTGAGCGCCGAGGATTTGCCGGCATTGGAGCGGCCAGCAAAGGCCACCTCGAAGCCGCCGTCGGACGGCAACTGTGCGGTGTTGTGGGCGGCCAGCAGGTAGCGCGTGCCGGCAAAAGAGTTCGAAGCAGCCATTGCCATAGCATCGCATGCCAGGCCGCCGCGGCGGCGCCGGTTTGACCACGGATGGCCTGCCGACCATAATTTCGAAGTACACGGCAGCGTGCCGTCTTTCCGTCTCCGGGGTCTTCCATGCGTCTCGTCCATGCCTTTGCCGGCGTTGCCTGTCTCGCCCTTGCCGCAGCTGCCTATGCGCAGAGCACGGCCATCCCCGCGCCCGATCCGGCGCCGGTGCAGGCTGCGCCGTTGACCGAAGCCCCGGCCAGCTGGGGCGACGCCAAGGCCGGACAGGCCAAGGCGGCCCTGTGCGCCGCCTGCCACGGACTCGACGGCAACGCCATGCAGGCCAACGCGCCACGCATCGCCGGCATGCCCGAGCGCTACCTCGCCGACCAGCTGCATCTGTTCAAGAGCGGCCAGCGCACCAGCGGATTGGCCGCGGTGATGGTGCCGTTCGCCAGCATCCTCAGCGCGCAGGACATGCGCAACGTCGGCGCCTGGTTCGCCAGCCAGAAGGCCAGCGCCGGCATTGCCGACGACAGCGTCATTGCCAGCGGCCCCAACAAGGGGCTGAAGTTCTACGAAGTCGGCGAGCGCCTGTTCCGCGGCGGCGATGCCAGCCGCGGCATTCCCGCCTGCATGGCCTGCCACAGCCCGACCGGCGCCGGCAATCCGGGCCCGGCCTATCCGGCCCTGCACGGCCAGGACGCCGTCTATGTGACCCGCCGGCTTGAGGAATACCGAACCGGCACTACCAGCTATGCCAATCCGGCGCACTTCGAACTGATGGCCGGCGTCGCCAAGCCCTTGACCGACGAAGAAATTCACTCCCTATCCAGCTATGTGCAGGGCCTGCACGCGCGCGGCCCGGCCGTCGCGGCCAGCGCCAAGTGATCGCTTCGGGTTCATCCGGCGTTCGCCGCACATCGCGCATGCTCGCCCTCCAGACCTGATCTTCGGAATCGGATCCATGCGCGCCACCTTGCTGCTTATCGCCCTGCTGTTCACGACCGCGCCATTCACGGCACGCGCCCAAGCCAATCTGCCGGGCCTGACGCAGGGCGTCGAATACCAGTACATCGAAGGTGGCGCTCCGTACCGCAGCTTGCCGCCGGGCATGGTGGAAGTGGTCGAGGTGTTCGCTTACACCTGCCCGCACTGCAACCATTTCGCCCCGATGCTCGAAGCCTGGGCGAAGAAGCTGCCGTCGCACGCGCGGCTGGTCTATGTTCCCGGCGTGTTCGGCCGCGACGACCCTTACGCCCGCGCCTACTTCGCAGAAGAATCGACAAATACGGTTCCGCTGCTGCACCGCCGCCTGTTTGCCGCTATCCACGAAACCGGCGAACTGACCCACAGCACCGATACCACCCAAATCGCGAAGTTTGCGGCGAAGGTTCCCGGCGTGAACGCCGCTGCCTTCACTGCCGCGCTGAACAACGATTCCGTCCAGCTTCCCAAGTTGCGCCGCGCCTATGAATTTGCGCAGCAAAGCGGTGTCGATGGCACGCCTTCGATGATCGTCAACGGCCGCTACCTGATCCTCGGCAACAGCTACGATGGCCTGCTGGCCAACGCGCGCAAAGTGATCGATGCGCTGGCGCCTCGGCGAGCCGCAGCCCCGGCGCGGCCGTCCACGACGATCAAACCGGCACCTGCTGCCGCGCGCCACCCCTGACCGCCACCACGGATACCCGCAATGATCCGCATTCGCCACGTCCTCCTTCTGGCCGCCCTGCTGCCGCTGGCCGCCTGCAATCGCGAAGTCCCCGCACCGGTTGCCGGTGGCGGCGCGGCAAGCACGGCTGCCGGCGCCAACGTCGCCGCTGCCAGCGTCGAAGATCCGCAGCGTGCGGCCGCCGCCGCGGCCGCCGTGCAGAAGGCCGAAGAAGAAGCCGCGCGCCTGCCACCACCGGTGGAAGGCACCGACTACGTGACCATTTCCAACGGACAGCCGTTCGACACGCCGCCCGGAAAGGTCGAAGTCGTCGAGTATTTCGGCTACGTCTGCCCGTTCTGCGCCGCGCTTCAGCCGCAGGTGGCGGCAATGAAAGCCAATCAGCCGCCTGACGTGCACTTCATCTACGTCCCGGCTCCATTCGGCGGACCGTGGGACAACTACGCCCGCGCCTTCTACGCCGCCGACGCCATGGGGATCGTGCCCAAGACCCACGACGCGATGTTCCGCGCCATCCACATCGACCGCACCCTCAAGGGCGAGCGCGGCGTGGACACGCCGGATGATATCGCCGCGTTCTATGCCAACTACGGCGTCGATCCGAAGCTGTTCCTGAGCAGCATGCAGAGCTTCGCGGTGACCGCCCAGATCAACCGCGCGCGCCAATCCATGCAGGCGGCCTATGCCAACGGCGACCAGATGGGCACCCCGACCTTCGTCGTTGCCGGCAAGTACCGCGTCAAAGGCAAATCGCAGGACGACATGTTCCGGATCCTCAACCAGCTGATCCAGTCCGAGCGCGCCAAACTCAAGGCCGCTGGCGCTGCGGCGGCGACGGCCACGACCGAGGCAGCACCGGAAGCAGCGGCACCCGCGCCCGGTGCCAGCGCGGGCGGCTGATCCGCACAGATTTCGCACCGTGAACAAGCGCCGACTGCGGCTGCTGAGCGCGAACATCCAGGCCGGCAACAGCACGCGGGGCTACCGGGACTACATCACCCACAGTTGGTCGCACTTCCTGCCCGGCGGCAACAAGCGCGGCGCGCTCGACGCCATCGCCGAACTGGCCCAGCAGCACGACATCGTCGGCCTGCAGGAGGCCGACCCAGGCAGCCTCCGTTCGGGCTTCACCAACCAGACCGAATACCTTGCCGAACGCGCCGGTTTCACCTACTGGAGCCATCAGCCGAACCGCAATCTCGGCAACCTCGCCTCGACCGCCAACGGCCTGCTCAGCCGGCTGCAGCCAAGCGAGGTTGAAGAGCACGCGCTTCCCGGACGCATCTCCGGCCGCGGCGTGCTGCTGGCCAGCTTCGGCAGCGATCGCAATGCGCTGACGGTGGCCATCGCGCACCTGTCGCTGGGCAACCAGTCGCGGCGCATGCAGCTCGATTTCATCGCCGAACTGCTGAGCGACCGCGCGCGCGCCGTGCTGATGGGCGATTTCAACTGCGATCCGTATCGCCCCGAAATGCGCAGCCTGTTCGCCAACACTCGGCTGCAGCCGCCATCGGAATGCATTCCGACCTTCCCGTCGTGGCATCCACAGCGCGCCATCGATCACATGCTGGTGACGCCGGAACTGTCGATGACAGCCATGCGCGCGCTTCCGGCGGCGCAATCGGACCATCTCGCGCTGTCGGTCGATCTCGACGTCCCGGAAGACGCGCTGCGCTGAGAAGAGCGGGGGCAGGTTCACCGTCCCCGGACGGGCTCCGCTAGCTGCAGGAAACGGCGCGGGAAAGTGAATCCGACCCAGTTCTCAAAACGCGCTCCACGCAAACGCCGCACCCACCACCAGCAGGAACAGCGCGAACACGCGCCTCAGCGCCTCGCCATTGATGGCATGCGCAATCCGCGCGCCCAGCGCCGCGCAGGTCACCGACCCCAGCGCCACGCCCAGCGCTGCCGGCAGATAGACGTAGCCGACCGACCACGGCAACGCCAGCGCACCGGCCGGCGCCTGCAGCGCATAACCCAATGCGCTGCCGAGGCCGATGAAGATGCCGCAGGCCGACGAGGTGCCGACCGCGCGCACCGGTTTCACGCCGCGCCAGACCAGCAGCGGCACGGTCAGACTGCCGCCGCCGATGCCGACGATCGCCGACAGCCAGCCGATCGCGCCGCCGGCCAACGCATAGCCCGCCCCGCGCGGCGCATCCTCGCGCTCGCTGCCGTCGCGCGGGCGCGTCCACAACATCTGCGCCGCCACCAACAGGCAATAAATCGCAACGCACCAGCGCAGCACGCCCCCATCAAGGCCAATCGCAAACCGGCTTCCCAGCCAGCCGCCGAGCAGGATTCCCGGCACCATCCACGCCACCGTCGGCCACAGCACGCTGCCACGGCGGTGATGCGCACGCGCCGAAGCAGCCGCGGTCAATACGATACTGGCCAGCGAAGTGGCAAGCGCCGCGTGCATCGCCGCCTCCGTCGGTACGCCCATCTGCGGCAACAGCCACGCCAGCGCCGCGACCAGCACCAGACCGCCGCCGATGCCCAGCAAGCCCGCCAGCACGCCGACGCAGGCGCCCAGCAGCAGATACAGTGCAAGCTCAATCATCAGGCAGGCGCGCGGAATGCATTCATGGTCGTCACGTTATAGTCGAAGCATGCGCAAATCCACGTCGAAACTGCTGGCACTGCTGCTGTGCGCCAACTTGCCGCTTGTGCTTCACGCCATGCCGCCCCCCGACCAAGCCATCGGATTCACCGCGCGCGCGCCGGCCCGGATTCCTGCCCCCGATCCCGCACTGAACGCCGCCTTCGATGCCACCGACCGCAGCGGGCTAGACGATCTGGCGCTGTCCGGATTCCGCAGCCAGCCGCTGGCCGGCTGGCTGGAATACGCGGCGCTGCGCAAACGTTTCGACACGCTTCCGGTCGCACGCGGCAATGCTTTCCTCGCCGCGCATCCCGGCGAGCCGGTCGCGACGGCCTTCCGCAGCGAGTGGCTGAGTTCACTGGCCAAACGCAACGAATGGCAGGCCTTCCTCGCCCAGTGGGATTCTACGATCGACGATGCCACCCTGCGCTGCCAGCGTCTGCAGGCGCTGATGGCCGTCAACCGCGTCGATGCCGCGTGGAGCAATGACGCGCAGGCGCTGTGGCGCAGCAGCGGCAAATCGCTGCCGTCCCAATGCGACGCGCCGTTCGCGCTGCTGTCCGCGCAGGGCGGCTTGACCGACGCACTGCGCTGGGAGCGCTTCGACAAAGCCGCCGACGCGGTGCAATCCAGCGTCATGCGCTCGATTGCGCGCGGCCTGTCCGGAGCCGATGCCGCGCAGGCCAACGCCTGGGCCACCTACATCGACGCACCCGGCGCCAACGTCGGCAGCTGGCCGAAGACCGCGCGCAGCCGGCTTGTGGCCGCCGCCGCGCTGGAAAAATTCGCGCGCAAGAACCCGAGCGGCGCCGAAGCGCTGCTTCCACCCGTTGCATCGACCCTGCAGTTCACCGATGCCGAGCGCGGCCGCGTCCTTTCGCAGGTCGCGCTGCAATCGGCCGCCGCGTTTGCACCGGAAGCGGCGCGGCGATTGGCGGCGGTCCCGGACGTCGGCTACGACGCCACCCTCTACGAATGGCGCGTGCGCGAAGCACTCTCGCGCAGCGACTGGGCCGGTGCGCTGGCCGCGATCAAGCGCATGCCCGACGCCCAGCGCAACGATTCGCGCTGGCTGTACTTCGCCGCGCGCACCAGCGCATTGACCGGCGATGCGGCGGGCGCCAAGGCTTACTACACGCAGGCCGCGCGCAGCGCCGATTTCTACGGCTTCCTCGCCGCCGACAAGCTCGACCAGCCGTATGCCCTCTGCCCCCTGCAGACATCGGCCACGCCCACCGACAAACAAGCCATCGCCCGCGACCCCGGCATGGTGCGGGCGCTGCAGCTGTACATGCTCGGCCGCAAGGCCTGGGCCGTGCGCGAATGGAACGCCGCCGCCGCCCGCTTCAGCGCACCGCAGCGCTGGCTGGCGGTCGAAGTCGCGCAGGACAACGGCTGGTTCGATCGCGGCGTGTTCGGACTGATCAACGTCGCCGGCAAACGCCATCCGGACGAACAGCGCCTGTATTCGCTGCGCTTTCCGCTCCACCACGATGCAAGCATCCGCCGCGAAGCGACCCGCAACAACCTCGACCCGGCCTGGGTCGCGGCCGAAATCCGCGCCGAGTCGATTTTCGATCCACGCGCGCGCTCGTCCGCAGATGCCCGCGGCCTGATGCAGGTGCTGCCCTCGACCGGCGCCACCCTGGCGCGCAGCACCGGCGTGTCCCTGCCCAGCGCCGAGACCCTGTACGACGCCGACACCAACATCGCCCTCGGCACCGCCTACCTGCGCCAGCTGATGAACCGCTTCAACGGCAAACCCTACCAAGTGATCGCCGGCTACAACGCCGGCCCCGGCGCCGCCAACCGCTGGCTGACCCAGCGCCCGAACTTCGACCCGGACTTCTGGATCGAAACCATCGGCTACAAGGAAACCCGCGACTACGTCGCCCGCGTCCTCAGCTTCAGCATCCTCTACGACTGGCGCCTCGACGGCAGCGCCCGCCGCCTCAGCGACCGCATGGTGGGGATCACGAACGGGCCGAGGAAGGGGTTTGCGTGTTCGACGGCGGCGCCGAAGGCACCGTGACGGGTTCTCAGCACGACAGTCCGGGCGCCACGTCTTGAAAGCCGCGACAAGGCGCGCGAGTGCGGCCCAACCCGGGGATACCGCCGATTTCCGTGTACCGTAATTGCAACCGCAGCAACCGAGTATCGGATGTCCACCCAACGCTATTCCGTCACCCCGCACCCGGTCGAGACCCTTCTGACCTGGGTAAAGTCCGGCGAAATCGCCATTCCCGAGATCCAGCGGCCGTTCGTGTGGGAAGCCACCAAAGTCCGCAACTTGCTGGACTCGCTCTATCGAGGCTATCCGGTTGGCTATCTGATCGCGTGGCGCAATCCAACCGTCAAGCTCAAGGATGGCAGCACCTCAGCCGGCAAGCGCATCCTGATTGACGGCCAACAGCGCGTGACGGCATTGATGGCCGCGCTGCTGGGCGCGGAAGTACTGACCGACGACTACGAAACCACGCAAATCCGCATCGCCTTCAATCCGCAGGAAGAACGTTTCGAAGTCGCCAACCCCGCCATTCGCAAGAATCCGGCGTGGATTCCCGACGTGGCGAAGGTCTTCGAGCCTTCCGCCAGCCTTTTCCAGCTGGTGGGCGAATTCTGCAACGCCAATCCCGCATGCCCGCAAGATGCCATCTTCAAGATCATCGAAAAGTTGCGCGGCATCATCCACAACCATGTGGGCATCATCGAGCTGGCGGAAGATCTTGATATCGAGACCGTCACCGAAATCTTCATCCGCGTGAATTCCGCCGGCTCGCCGCTGTCGCAGGCGGACTTCGCGATGTCCAAGATCGCAGTCAATACCAGCCATGGCGGGGATCAACTGCGCAAAGCCATCGACTACTTCTGCCACCTGGCGATCGCGCCCGAATTCCTTGCAAGAATCCGCAAGGGCGACAGCGCGTTCGTTGCTTCCGAATTCTTCGAAAAAATGAAGTGGATCGCCGATGCCAATGACGACATCTACGACCCCACTTATACCGACATGTTGCGGGTGGCCTTCACCTCCGAGTTCGGACGCGGCAAATTGCAGGATCTCGTGGCACTGCTTTCAGGGCGCAACTTCGAAACCAAGCAATATGAAGACGCCATTGCCGAAGCCTCGTTCGGAAAGCTGAAGCAGGGCATCCTTGCGTTCGTCAACAAGACCCACTTCGACCGCATCACCATGATCCTGCGCTCGGCGGGGTTCGTGCTCAGCGGCATGATCGGAAGCCAGAACGCGATCAATTTCGCTTACATCCTGTACCTGCGCGGGCGCCGCGAAAATGTGCCCGCGGCCGACCTGGAGCGACTGGTCCGGCGCTGGTTTGCGATGTCCCTGCTCACCGGTCGCTACGGCGGCTCGCCGGAATCCACCTTTGATTTCGACATCCGGCAAATCGACAGCCGGGGTGTTACGACGTACGTGGATTCAGTGATCTCCAACGAACTGCCCGACAGCTTCTGGGTCGGAATGCTGCCGCAATTCATGGATACATCGTCGATCAGCAGCCCATACTTCAAGTGCTTCCAGGCTGCGCAAGTCAAGGCCGGCGATCGCGGCTTCCTGTCCCGCGACATCACCGTGACGGATCTTCTGCTCAACCGCGCCGATGTCCACCACATCTACCCGAAGCAGTACCTGAAAAACGAAGGCCTTACGCGTGGCGCCTACAACCAGATAGGCAACTTCGTGATTGCGCAAAGCGAAATCAACATCGCCATCGGGGCCAAGCCTCCCGAACGCTATTTCGTGGAACTTGCGCAGCAGGTCAATGACGGGAATCGTATCCACGGGGGCATCGTTTCCCGCGAAGAGATGCGCAACAACCTTCGCATGCATTGCATCCCCGAGACCTTGCTGGATGGCGAAGTCCCCGCCTACCCGGACTTCCTCGATGCACGCCGTCGACTGATGGCATTGAAAATCCGCGACTGGTTCCAGTCGCTGTAAGCAACCGCCACCTGGACGCCGAGCCATTCCATGCCCCACCTGCCCGCCCACTCCCGCACCTACCTCGTCGGCGGTGCGGTGCGCGATGCGCTGCTGGGGCTGCCGGCGGGCGACCGCGACTGGGTGGTGGTCGGGGCCAGCGTGCAGGACATGCTGGATGCCGGGTTCAAGCAGGTCGGGCGGGACTTTCCGGTGTTCCTGCATCCGGACAGCGGCGAGGAATACGCGCTGGCGCGCACCGAGCGCAAGTCGGGGCGCGGCTACACCGGGTTTGTGGTGCACGCCGATCCGTCGGTCACGCTGGAAGAAGATCTGCGCCGGCGCGATTTCACCATCAACGCCATCGCACGCGACGCCGACGGGAATCTTGTCGATCCCTTTGGCGGCGCAGGCGACATTGAACGGCGCGTGCTGCGCCACGTCGGCGATGCGTTTTCGGAAGACCCGCTGCGGGTGCTGCGGGCGGCGCGCTTCATGGCACGTTTCGCCGGGCTCGGATTTTCCGTTGCGCCGGAAACGCTGGCGCTGATGCGGGAAATCGCCGCCAGCGGCGAATTGTCGGAACTGGTGCCGGAACGGATCTGGCAGGAATTGGCGAAGGCGCTGCGCAGTGCGACGCCATCGGCCTTTCTGAAGACACTGCGTGATTGCGCTGCGCTGCATGTGATCCTGCCCGAGGTCGATGCGCTCTATGGCGTGCCGCAGCGCGCCGACTATCACCCGGAAGTGGACACCGGGATTCACGTCGAACTGGTCTGCGACATGGCCGCAACGCTCGCTCCGGGCGACGATCTGATCGGCTTTGCGGCGCTGTGCCACGATCTCGGCAAGGCGCTCACGCCGAAAGCCGAATGGCCGCGTCATGTCCAGCACGAGCAGCGGGGCATTGAACCAGTACAGGCGCTGTGCGCGCGGCTACGGGTGCCGCTGGAGCACCGCGATCTCGCCGTGATCTGCGCACGCGAACATCTGAACGTGCATCGGATGGCCGAACTGCGGCCGGCGACCGTGCACGCGCTGATCGTTCGCTGCGACGGCTTCCGCAAGCCCGAGCGCATCGACCGACTGGCCACGGTCAGCGAAGCCGATCGCCACGGACGTTCGGGTCTGGAAGACTCGCCCTATCCGCAGGCCGCGCTGCTGCGTTGTCTGCACGCGGCGGCGCTGGCGGTGCGCGCGCAGGACGTCGCCGTCCCCGGTCTCAGCGGGCCGGCGTTCGGCGAAGCCTTGGCAAATGCACGGATAGCGGCCATCGCGCAGGCGCGCTCACAGGCGGCGGTCGAGACGTAGCAGCAGATCGCGCAGCGGCGTCAACGCGGTCGCAAGGCCGATCAGCACGCCGATGGTGTTGGCCAGAGCATCGTTTCGATCCGCCATGCGCCCCATGTCCATCGCGCCCTGCGCGTATTCCAACCCGATCCCGAGCAGCACCAGCAACATGCAGATGAAGCCCCACGACAGGCGGCGCTGGAACAGCTGCACCGCGCCTGCCGCGAGCGCGGCGTAGGCGAGGAAGTGTTCCCATTTATCACTCAGGCCGACCGATGGCAGATCGCGCGCCGGCAGCAGCGAACCGAACACCACGACGGCAATGGCCAGCATCCACAGCCCGGCCCACAGCCACGGCCGCTGGAACGGCTTGAGCGAACGTCCAACCGGCCGATGGCGCGCGCTCACAGCCGGTGGCTCAGGTCGCCAATGGGAAACGCCGCATCGAAGTCGACGCCAAGCTGGAAGCCCATCGCCTGAAAGCGCTCGCCCATCTCGGAGGGCAAGGTCAACAGTTTGACCTGCTGATGCAGCCCGTAACGCGCGGCTTCGCCATCGGCCTTCGCCTCTGCTTCGGTCAAGCACTGATCCAGCCCATTGCCGAGCAGGAAGCTGGCCTGCGAGCAGTAGCCGGCGAACTCGAAGCCTGCACCCACGCCGGCTTCGGCCAGCGCCGTGAAATCGACGGATGCGGTGATGTCCTGCAAACCGGGCCAGGCGAACACGTCCGTGGTCATCCGCTGCCGACGAAACGCGCGCAAGGTGCCGTCGCTGCGCTCGGGCAGGTAAAACTCGCTGCGGGCATAGCCGTAATCGACGAACAGCAGCGCGCCGCGACGCATTTCGCCGACCACCGCCTGCACCCAATACGGCAGTTGCACCAGCACTTCGCTGCGGTAGCCGTCGGCAAACGGTTCCGGAAGCTGCGCTTCGACCTGGCGCACTGCGGAGGCGAGCATCGCATCGGCCGGCTGCGCGCCTCGGATGAAACGCCCTTCGCCGTCCAGCGCCACGCATTCTTCAAACACCTGTCCAGCGCGCACCACGAAGCGCGAGGCCGGCAGCGCGTCGATCACCTCGTTGGCGAACAGCACGCCGTCCCACGGTTCTGCCATCGGGCCGTCGAGCCAGTCCACGCGGTCGAACAATTCCGGCGCAAGCGCATCGCGCAGCCGCGCCTGCTGACGCTGGCGCAGATCCGCGCTGGGTTCGAGGATGGCGTAGCGCTTCGGCAGCGTGCCGATGGTCTGCAGCGTCTTCAGGCATGCTTCGGCAAACGCGCCGCTGCCGCCGCCCAGTTCCACGAACACCGCGTCATCGCCGACCTGCCGCAGCACCGGCGCCAACGCGTGCGCCACGCACTGCGAGAACAGCGGCGCGCGCTCCGGCGCGGTGATGAAATCGCCGCCGGCGCCGAATTTGTCCGCCCCGGCGCTGTAGTAGCCCAAGCCCGGCGCGTACAGCGCCAGTTCCATGAATTTCCACAGCGGCATCTTGCCGCCGGCGGCGATGATCTGTTCGCGGATGGCATTTCGCAGATGCGCGCTGTGGGCCTGCGCGGCTGCCTCGGGCTCGGGAATATCCGCACTCATGCGCCGAAGCTCGCGCGCCGCCCCGCGCTCTGTCCCGGCCCCGAGGACACGCGCACCTCGATGTCCTCGATGGCGTGCTGGCGCAGCGCCTCGCGATCCTCGCCCAGCCGCAGCAGCAACCAGCCGGCGAATTCTTCCAGCGTCGCGTTCTCGATCGGCAGCAGCTTCACATCCTCACGCAGAAACGGAATGCGCTTGCCGGCGAACACCGCGATCACGTGCTCAGGGTCCTCTTCGATCCGCAGATGCGGCGAGCGCGTCGGCAAAATCATCCATTCGTTGAGTTCGCGGCACAGGGCGACGATGCGGTCTTTGTAGATGCCGTAGTCGAAGCACAAGCCATTGCCAGACATCCGCGCATGAAGATCCACTTCGACGACAAAATTGTGGCCGTGCAGGCGTTCGCGTTCGGTCGCCGAAAAAATCGTGAAGTGGCCGGCCGAGAACTTCATGTTCTGTTTGGCCAGACGAATGGTGACCTTCTCGTTCACTGGAAATCGGCCTCCCCGATGTCGCCCAGCTGCGGCCGCAGCAGGATGTCTTCGACCACGCTGCGCGGCGACAGCGACCACGCCGCCCACGCCATTTCCGCCACGTCCTGCGCAGGCATGAAGCGCTCCGGCGGCAGCGCCACGCCGGCCCAGGAATCGGTGTGGGTCGCGCCCGGCAGCAGCGCCACCACGCGCACCCCGTGCGGCTTCATTTCCTCGCGCAGGTTGCGGGTGAATCCGTACAGCGCGTGCTTGGCGATGCTGTAGGAGCCGCCGTTGGGATAGGCCGCAATCGAAGCCGTGCTGCAGACGTTGAGCACCATGCCGCTGCGGCGCGCCCGCATCGCCGGCAGCAGCCGTCGGGTCAGCCGGTAGGCGCCGAACAGGTTGGCTTGCAGCATGGCTTCCAGCACGCCGTCGGCTTCGTCGGCAATGCTTCCGGGCTGGAACGCGCCGGCATTGTTGACCAATAAGTCGACCGCACCGTGGCGTTCTTGCACGCTGCGAGCCAACGCATCGACCGCTGCGCCGTCGCGCATGTCGCAGGGGATGCATTCGATGCCCGCGACCTCGGCGGACAGCGCATCCAGTCCTTGCTGGCCGCGCGCACAGGCGATGACGTGATGGTGTTCGCGTGCAAAGCGTTCGACGATCGCGCGTCCGATTCCGCGCGAGGCGCCGGTGACCAGCACCACGCTCATTCGCCGAAACTCCCGCGCTGGATTTCGACGCCCGCCGCGGTCGCGTTGGGCAAAGCGCCGGGCTTGGACAGCTTCAGCCACACGCCCTTGGCGCCAAATTCTTCGAGCACGAGCGTCGCGCAGCCTTCGGCCAGGGTTTCGATCAACATGAAATCCGTCTGCGCCGCGAAGTCGGTCAGCCGCTGGCTGATCGATTCGTAATCGAGCGCGTCGACGAGGGTGTCGCTGACGGCGGCGACGCGCACATCGAAACGCATGCGGACATCCAGCAGCAACAGTTGCGGCGCGTGGCGCTCGCGGTCGTGGACGCCGATCAGGGCGTCGAGGCGCAGGCCTTCTATGAAAACGGTGTCGGTCATGGCCACAGGATACCCGCAGCGCGTCGGCGCGGCGTCGTCGCTTCACGCCCGATTTCCGAACCCGGTTCGCTTCGGTTACACCGCCGCCAGCGTCGCCATGTCCCACCGCGGCACGGCGCGGATCGCGGCATCGTCGTGCTGGCCGGCGACCAGCCGCAGCGCGCCGGCGTAAGCAATCATCGCGCCGTTGTCGGTGCACAGCGAAGGCCGCGGGAAACAGGCGCGGCCGCCGCGTTGCGCGCACCTCTCGACCAGCCGTGCGCGCAGGCGCTTGTTGGCACCCACCCCGCCGGCCACGATCAAGACATCGCTGTCGGCGGCATCCAGCGCGCGCTCGCATTTGATCGCCAGCGTATCGACCACCGCGTCTTCGAAGCCGCGGGCGATGTCGGCGCGGGTCTGCTCGCTCTGGTCGCTGTCGCGCCACGCGAGCAGCACCTGGGTCTTCAATCCGCTGAAGGAGAAATCCAGCCCCGGCCGCTGGGTCATCGGCCGCACGAACTTGAACCGGCCGGGTGTGCCCTGCTCGGCCAGTTTTGCCAACTGCGGCCCGCCCGGATACGGCAAGCCCATCATTTTCGCGGTCTTGTCGAAGGCTTCGCCGGCCGCATCATCCAGGGTTTCGCCCAGCAGCCGGTAGCGACCGATCGCCTCCACCGCCACCAATTGCGTGTGCCCACCGGACACCAACAGCGCCACGAACGGCGGCTCGGGCGCATCGTCTTCGAGCAACGGGGCCAGCAGGTGGCCTTCCATGTGGTGGACGCCAATGGCCGGCACCTCCAGCGCCCACGCCAGCGAACGCCCGACCGCCGCGCCGACCAGCAGCGCACCCACCAGCCCGGGGCCGGCGGTGTAGGCCACGCCGTCGATCTCGCGCAGGGACAGGTTCGCCTCGCCAAGCGTCTGCCGAATCAGCGGCAGCAATTTGCGCACATGGTCGCGGCTGGCCAGCTCCGGCACCACCCCGCCGTATTCGGCGTGTAATGCGATCTGGCTGTAGACCGCATGGGCGCGCAATCCGGCTGAACCGCCGAGGGACGTGTCGTAGACCGCCACCCCGGTCTCGTCGCAGGAGGTTTCGATACCCAAGACTTTCATCCGAACAATCTTGCACTCAAACCGGCGGTACTGCTATCATACGCAGCTCCCCGCCACGAAATGGCGGGCCCAAGACCACGAGAGTTTCCGAATGCCCAGCGTCAAAGTCCGCGAAAACGAGCCGTTCGAGTTTGCCCTGCGCCGCTTCAAGCGCACCTGCGAAAAGGCCGGTGTGCTGGCCGAAACCCGCAAGCGCGAGTTCTACGAAAAGCCGACCCAGGAGCGCAAGCGCAAAGCCGCCGCCGCCGTGAAGCGCCAGGCGCGCCGTTCTTCGCGCGACGTCACCAAGCGCCAGCGCCTGTACTGAGCACGATTGGGCGACGCCTAGAGCCGGCACGCGCAAGCGTAGCCGGCTTTTTGCATTTCTGCCGACCGCCAATTCGGCAGCCGACGCCGCTGCCGGAACACCGCAAATCCACCACGGGCGCATCGAATTGCGCCGCTTCCCCGAGGATCCAGCCATGAGCCTGAAACAGCAACTGACCGACGACATGAAGACCGCGATGAAAGCCGGCGAAAAAAACCGCTTGGGCACCATTCGCCTGATCAACGCCGCCATCAAGCAGAAGGAAGTCGACGAGCGCGTAGAGATGACCGACGCGCTGGTGATCCCCGTTCTGGAGAAAATGCTCAAGCAGCGCAAGGACTCGATCAGCCAGTACGAAGCCGCCGGTCGCGAGGATCTGGCCGCGCAGGAACGCTACGAACACGGCGTGATTGAAGCCTATCTGCCGGCCAAGCTGGGCGAGGCCGCAATCCTTGCCGAAATCGACAAGGCGATCAAAGCCACCGGCGCCGCGTCGGCAGCCGACATGGGCAAGCTGATGGGCGCGCTCAAGCCGGCGTTGGCAGGCAAGGCCGATATGGGTCTGGTGAGCACGCTGGTGAAACAGAAACTGGCGTCGTAAAGCGATCCATATTCCTACGCCGATTTTTGCCGGAAGTATCGCGCCCCTGCGGTGCGCTCCTACGCCGTTTTTTTTGCCGGAAGCATCGCGCCCCTGCGGTGCGCTCCTACATTCAAGGGAAGCCATGAACGACGCCGTCGTCAGCATCCGCCCCGCCACGCCCGACGACGTCCCGTTGATTCGGAAACTCATCGCCGAACTGGCCGAATACGAGAAGCTGGCCGACACCGCCGTCGCCACCGATGCAGGGCTGCGCGAATCGCTGTTCGGCCCGCATCCGGCCGCCGAAGTGCTGATCGGCGAAGTGGACGACCACGCCGCCGGCTTCGCGCTGTTCTTCCACAACTTCAGCACCTTCACCGGCAAACGTGGGCTGTATCTGGAAGACATCTTCGTGCGCCCGGCCTTTCGCGGCGTCGGATTGGGCAAGCAGCTGATGGCCGCGCTGGCGCGGATCGCGGTGCAGCGCGACTGCGCCCGCTTCGAGTGGAGCGTGCTGGACTGGAACACCGCCGCGATCGATTTCTACCGCGCCATCGGCGCCATGGGCATGGACGAATGGACGCTGCAGCGGCTGGAAGGCGACGCCCTGCGCATGCTGGCCGCACGCGAGGAGCTGTAGCCCGCCACCGCGACTAGACTAGCCCCATGGCCCGCATTCCCGACGCCTTCATCGATGACCTGCTGGCGCGCACCGACATCGTCGAGGTGATCGCAGCGCGCGTGCCGCTCAAACGGCAGGGCAAGGAATACGCGGCGCGCTGTCCGTTCCACGACGAACGCAGCGCCAGTTTCACGGTCTCGCCCAACAAGCAGTTCTATCACTGCTTCGGCTGCGGCGCGCACGGCTCAGCGCTCGGTTTCCTGATCCAGTACGACCGCCTCGAATTCCTCGATGCCGTCGAGGAACTGGCCAAACGCGCCGGCGTCGACGTGCCGCGTGACACCGCGCAGCGCAACGCCAATCCGGAGACCCGCGACCTGTACGGCGCGATGGAAGCGGCGGCGACCTTTTTTCGCAGTCAGCTTGCACGCAGCGAAAAAGCGCGCGCCTATGTGGAACAGCGCGGCATCGTCGCCGAGATCGTCGAACGCTACGCCATCGGCTATGCGCCGGATGGATTCTCGGCACTGCGTGATGCGCTCGGCAGCGATCCGCAGCGCATGCATCTGCTGGAACGTGGCGGGCTGTTTTCGAAAAACGACCGCGGTCACGTCTACGACAAATTCCGCGACCGCCTCATGTTCCCGATCCACGACCGCCGCGGCCGGGTGATCGCCTTCGGCGGGCGCGTGATCGACCTAGAAGATTCGCCGAAATATCTCAACTCGCCGGAAACCCCGCTGTTCCACAAGGGCCGCGAACTGTACGGCCTTTGGCAGGCGCGGCAGGCCAACCAAAAATTGGAACGGCTGATTGTGGTTGAAGGCTACATGGACGTGGTGGCGCTGGCGCAGTACGGCATCTCGCAGGCGGTGGCCACGCTCGGCACGGCCACCACGCCCGAGCACGCTGAACTGCTGTTCCGCAACGCGCCCGACGTGTTCTTCTGTTTCGACGGCGACCTCGCTGGCCGCAGCGCGGCATGGAAGGCGCTGGAGTCGGTATTGCCGCGCATGAAAGACGGCAGGCAGGCATGGTTCCTGTTTCTACCCGACGGCGAGGACCCGGATTCGCTGGTGCGCAAGGAGGGCGTGGAGGGCTTCGATGCGCATCTGCGCGAGGCCACCCCGCTGTCGGAATTTTTCTTCAATCATCTGACTGCCGACGTGAACCTGTCCAGTATCGACGGCAAGGCGCGGCTGGCCGAACGCTGCAAGCCGCTGCTGGCACAGATTCCGGACGGTGCTTTCGCAGACCTGATGCGCCAGCGGTTGGACGAACTGACCGGAATGCGGACGGATCACCCGGTACAGTCAAGGCCGCCGCAGGCGCAGGTTCAGCGCAGGCACGGGCCGCCGTCGGAGCGCCGCCCCAGTCTCGTGCGCACCGCGATCACGCACCTGCTGCAAAACCCGCAGTTTGCCGAAGAACTCGTTCCGCCCTACCCCTTCGCCGGCCTGCAGCAACCCGGCATCGACCTGTTTTCGGAACTGGTTCTGCTGTTGCGGGATCGTCCCGGCCTGAACACCGGCGGCCTGCTGGAGCATTTTGCAGAGCGCAGGGAAGCCGAATCGCTGCAGCGGCTCGCGCTGATCGACCTGCCGGGCAAAGAGGCGGCACGGCGCACGGAATTTTTCGATGCGATCGCCCAGCTCAATCGCCAGGTCCTGCAGCAACGGCTGGAAGAGCTGCAGCAGAAACATCGCGAAGGCGAACTCACCGCGAACGAGAATCAGGAATTGCTCAGCCTGTTGCGCTCCCGCCTGCAGCGCTGAACGGCTTTGCAACATGGCGCAGTGAACATGGCATGTTTCACCGCCGTTTTCCGTATCTCTTTGTATCCAACTCAGACAGGAAGCCTGCCCGTGCGTCTTTTCCCGATCCTGCTCGGCGCCCTGCTCGCCGTATTGCCCTCGCTCGGCTTCGCCGACGCCACGGTTCCCAACAAAGACCTCCCCGGATCCAGCGATCCAGCTTGGCTCAAGCGTTTCGAAGGCAGCTTCATCATCAGCTACGAACATCGCGGTTTTGAAGCCGTTGAATTTCCGGCGTCCAAGCTGGTGGTGGACAGCAGCGAGCGCCGCGACGGCATGAATAACCATCTCGCACGCGCGCCAAGGACGGTGCATGCCGAAGGCGACTACACCCGCCTGCTTTATTTCACCCCGCCGGAAACTTCGACGCTCGAGGTGATGCGCAATTACATCGATGAAATCAAGGCCAACGGCGGCCGGCTGATTTACGGCTGCCGCGATGAAAGCTGTGGCGGCGACATGAAGGGTAACGACCACGGCGGCGGCACCCAGGGGCTGCTCGAACAGATCTATCCGCACGCGCGGATCAATGATGCTGATTTCAGCAACGGCAAATGCGCCAGCGGCGGCGACCCGACCGAACAGCGCTACATCCTCGCGCAGCTGCCCGACGGCAGCGGCGGCATGCGCACCGTGGGCGTGTATGCCCTCGGACTGGAAGGCGACCTCTACTGCACGGCGCAGAAAGACCGCACCGGCGTGCTGGTGATCGCCGTCTCGCCCAAGCCGATGCAGAACCGGATGGTGACCGTCACCTCCGACGAGATGCGCCGGGCGCTGGACACCGCCGGCCACATCGCCCTGTACGGCCTCTATTTCGACACCAACAAGTCGCAGGTCAAGCCGGAATCCAAGCCGACCCTGGAGCAGATCGCAAACCTGCTCAAGCAGATGCCGAACCTGCGTCTTGGCGTGGTCGGCCACACCGACAACGTCGGCGACGATGCGTCCAACCTGCGTCTGTCGGAGCGCCGCGCGAACGCGGTGGTGGCGGCACTGGTGGAAGACTACGGCATCGCCGAATCGCGGCTGGCGGCCAGCGGCGCCGGCGAAACCAGGCCGGTGGCCAGCAACAACGACGACGCCGGGCGCGGCAAGAACCGTCGGGTGGAACTGGTCAAACTCTGATTTTTCGCAGCGGTGCCGGACACCCGGCACCGCGCTTTCAATCCTTCCACGCCGTGCAAAATGCTGCGTGCCCCGCCACCGGTGCGCAAAGGATGTTCATGCAGGAAACGGCGCGTTCATGCCGGCTGCGGCGCGAACTCCAGACCGGGCGCCGACGTCATAAACGGCAGCAGCCAGTGGTCGACCAACAAAAACGCAAACAACGCCATCAGATACACGATCGAATACTTGAACGTGCGCATGGCGAAGAAATCGTCCGGCGGATCCAGCAGCTTCCACGCGTACCACAGGAACACCGCGCCCAGCACCAGCGCGCCGAACAGGTAGAACAGGCCGCTCATGTGCACCACCCAAGGCAGCACCGAAGCGACCACCAGCAGGGTCGTGTAGAGCAGGATTTGCCAACGGGTGTAGACCACGCCGTGGGTGACCGGAAGCATCGGCACCAGCGCCCGCGAATAGTCCTCGCGGCGGAAAATTGCCAACGCCCAGAAATGCGGCGGCGTCCACACGAACACGATCAGCACCAGCAGCAGCGCGTAGCCCCAATCGCGTTCATGCTGCATGCCGGTGACGGCCGCCCAGCCCAACATCGGCGGCACCGCGCCGGCCAGCCCGCCGATCACGATGTTCTGCGGGGTGGCGCGCTTGAGGAAGCCGGTGTAGACGATGGCGTAGCCGATCAGCCCGGCAAACGACAGCAGCGCGCTGATCGGATTGACCCACAGCAGCAGCACCGCCATCGAGGCGATGCCCAGCACGACGGCAAAGACCAGCACCTGCGCGGGTCGCAGCGCGCCGGTCGGCAGCGGCCGGTCGGCAGTGCGCACCATCACCCGGTCGATGCGTTGATCCAGCAAGTGATTGACCGCGGCCGCGCTCGATGCCGACAGCCAGATGCCAACCGTCCCCGCCAGCATCCGCAGCCACGGCCAGGGATCGCCGGGTCGGATCGCCAGCAGCATGCCGATGACCGCGGTGAACACGATCAAAGCAACGATCCGCGGCTTGGTCAGCCGCCAGTACTGCGACCACGCGGCGCCGCTCATTCCCAGCCCTCCGGTGGCCGCAGCCGCGCCAGCAAGGACACCAGCACGAACAGCAGCGCCACCGCGCCGGCGTTGTGCAGGATGGCGATCGGCAGCGGCAACGCCAGCAGGACATTGCTGATTCCGAGCCCGACCTGCGCACAGACCAGCAGCGCCAGCGCCGTGCCCCAGCCGCGCAGGCCGGGGATCCGCAGCAGCTTCCCGGCAATCGCCAGCAGATAGACGAAAACCGCCACCGCGGCCAAGCGATGCGCGAGCTGGATCGCCACCCGCGCCGGATTGTCGAGAATGCCACCTTCGTAATCCACGCCGATCCCGCGCCAAAGTATGAAACCCTCACGGAAATCGTGGGTCGGCCACCAGGAACCCGCGCATTTCGGGAAATCGGTGCCGCACACCAGCGCGGCGTAGTTGGCGCTGGTCCAGCCACCGAGCGCAATCTGGAGGGTCAGCAGCGCCAACCCGATCCCCAGCAACAGCCGCAAGCGGCGCGCGTCCGCGCTCAGGATCGGCAGGTCGGTCGCGCGCCACGCGATCCACGCCAGCAGCGCGAAGGTGGTCAATCCGCCAAGCAGATGGCCCATCACCACGATGGGTTTGAGCAGCCAGGTCACCGTCCACATCCCGAGCAGGGCCTGAAAGACGATCACCATCAGGGTCAGCGCGCTCACCCTTGAGAGATCCGCATTCGACCAGCGCAACACCCCGATCAGCAGCAACAATTCACCGGCAATCGCCAGCATCGCCGCCGGGGCGTGCGCGCCGCGCATGTATTGCGGAATCGCCAACGCCACCAGCGCCGCCGCCAGCGCGATTTGCAGCACGCCGCGGCGGCGATCGCGCGCGGCCAGCAGCGCCAGCGCCAGCACCAGCACGCCCAATGCGGCGGCGATCATGCGGTGGACCTGCTCGCGCCAGGCGCGACTGGGATCGACCGGACGGATGGCGGTGGCGGCGTGATCCACGACCTGCGCGGCGGCGGTCGGCCAGGCGGCCTTGCCGTAGCAGGTTGGCCAGTCGGGACAGCTCAGTCCGGCATTGGACAGGCGCACAAAGGCGCCGAACACGATCAATGCCGCCGCCAGCGCGGTCGCCAGCCAGGCGATGCGGTGGAAGTGGCGGTACAGATGCGGTCGCAGCGACCGGGGCGACTGACTCATGGATTCAATTGACCTTCAGCAGCTTGACCAGATCGGAGCGCAGATCGACCGGCTCGAATCCGGGAGCGTAGCGCAGGACCACGAAACCATTGGGATCCACCAGCCAGACCGGATCGCCGCGGGAATCGTTGCTGCCACTCAATCCTGCGATCAGCCGTGGATCCGGACGCACCAGCGACACTTCGCGCAAGCTCGAAACGTCCACCGGTGCCGCCCCTGCCCAAAGCACATGCACGCGGTCGGCATCGCGACCCAGGCTGCGCCAGACCTTGTCGAGACGCTCCAGCAGAGCGGTGCAGCGCTCGCGGCCGGCGCCGGTGCAATCGCTCGGCGCGGCCACCATCCGCCAGGTGCGCGGACTGTCGCCCCAGCGATAGCTCCGCCCATCGTCCAGCGTCGGCGAAAACGCGCGCAGGTCGCCGTAGGGCTGCAGCATCTGCCCCTTGTTGACCTGTCCGGACGGCCGCCAGCCGGAAAAGCGCAGGAGCCCTGCCACCACCAGCGCGCCGACCGACAGCCCAAGAATCAGCAACATGGCACCGCGATTGCGCCGCCGCAACGCGCTTTTGGAATCCGAATCCGTCATGTCCGCTTCATTCTAATCGTGAGCACCAGCGCCACCACCAGCACGGTCAGCGCCAGCCCGAACCATTGCACCGCATAGCCGAGGTGGCGTTCGGGCGGCATCGTGTTTGGAAGAATCACCAACTCGCGCTCGTTCGGGGCCACCATCACGCCGTCGTCGCCGGGCAGCCGGCGCGAATCCAGGCGCAGGACGCGCGACGCCAGACGCGCCGGCAGGTGCAGAACGGCATCGACCGCCGGAAGATCCATGCGCGCAGCCAGCCAGCGCTCCGGCCCCTGTGCGGCCAGCGCCGCGCCGTGCTGCAGTCCTTCCGAGGGCGGCGGCGCCAACAGCCCGCGCACGCGCTGGTCGCCGCGCGCCGGACAGCCGAACTCGGGCAACACGCGATCGCCGCCCAGCGGGCGCCAACCGGCATCTACCAGCACCGGCTGGGCGCCGATATCCGGCAGCAGCACGCAATACATCCGCACGCCGACCACGCCATCGCGCTGCTGGTTGTCCAGCCACAGGGTGACGTTGAGGATGCGGCCGCTGCCCTGCGCCCAGTCGTAGTCGTGGGCGCGCTTGGGATCCGAAGCCAACAGCAGCGGCTGCGGATTATCGCGGGTCAGCGCGCGCGCGGCATCGTCGATGATCGCCTGCTTTTCGTGCATGCGCTCCAGCTGCCAGCGACCGGCTTGGGCAAAACCGCCGGCGACCAACAGCGCCAGCAGCCACCACGCGACCAAACGCAGCGGACGGGCGCTCATCGCGACTGTCCCGCTGGCTGCGATAATGCAACCCAAGCGCCGGTTCGATCCGGCATCGGAGGCACTGTGGGAGGATCGTTCAAAACCCTGCTCATCGTTGGTTTCCTGCTCCTGATCCTCTGGCACCTCGGTGCCGGGCTGTATTACATGCTGGTGGACAAAAGCACCAGCAAGCGCTCCGTCAATTCGCTGACCTGGCGCATCGGTCTGAGCATCCTGATGGTCCTGCTGCTGATCCTTGGGATCCACATGGGCTGGATCACCCCGCACGGCGCCGGTGGTGGCACGCCGGGCTGATTATCGCCGTTTCCGTCAACGCAAAGGCCGGCGATGCCGGCCTTTCGCTTTTCGCCTCCTCAGCCCTCCCGAAGGGGAGGCGAGGAAAACTCAAAGCACGTAGACGAAGATGAACAAGCCCAGCCAGACCACGTCGACGAAGTGCCAGTACCACGCCACCGCTTCGAATCCGAAGTGGTTGTCGGCGCTGAAATGGCCCTTGGCGCAGCGGAACCAGATCACCGCCAGCATGATCGTGCCGAGCGTGACGTGGGCGCCGTGGAACCCGGTGAGCATGAAGAATGTGGAGCCGTAGATGCCGGAACCCAGAGTCAGGTTGAGCGCGCCGTAGGCGTGCGAATACTCCTCGACCTGGAAGAACAGGAACAGCCAGCCCAGCAGCACGGTCGCGGCGAGGAAGAACAGCAGCAGGCCGCGCTTGCCGGCCTTCAGCGCGTGGTGGGCGATGGTGACGGTGACGCCCGAGGACAGCAGGATCAGCGTGTTCAGCAGCGGCACGCCCCAAGCCGGAACGGTTTGGTAGGCCCCGCCCTGCGCATTCGGCCCATTGCTCGGCCAGCCGCCGGTGAACTCCGGCCACAGCAGGGCATGGGTATCGACGCCATGCCCCTGACCTTCCAGCCACGGAATCACGAACTGGCGGGCGTAGAACAGCGCGCTGAAGAAGGCCGCGAAGAACATCACTTCGGAAAAGATGAACCAGACCATCCCCATCCGGAACGACACGTCCACCTGCTTGTTGTAGTTGCCGCCAACCGACTCGCGGATTACCTCGCCGAACCATCCGAACGCGGTAAAGACCAGCATGGCGATGCCCAGGAAGAACACCGCACGCCCCCAGCTCACCTCGTTCAACCAGTTGGCGAATCCGAACATGGTGACGAACAGGGAAATCGAAGCCACCATCGGCCAGCGGCTCTTGCTGGGGACGAAATAGATGTCCTTGTCGTGACTGCCGAGTTCGGCGTGGGCGTTGGCCATGGCGGTAATTCCGAATGGAAGGTGGAAGTCAGGGGGCGGCGCGCGCCGCTCCGGCCGGCCCGGATCCGGCGGCGATCGCAGCGGTCTGGGCGTCGTTCTTGTAGAAGGTGTAGGACAGGGTGATGGTCTTGACGCCGTGCGGAAGCGCCGGATCGACGATAAAGCGCACCGGCATGTCGCGCGCCTCGCCCGGTGCTAGCGTCTGTGCCGTGAAGCAGAAGCACTCGGTCTTGTTGAAATAGCGCGATGCACGCGCCGGCGCGACCGAAGGCACCGCATTGCCGACGATGGCGCGATCGGACACGTTGCGCGCCGAATACTGTGCCTCGTACTGGCGTCCGACCTGCACCCGCATGGTCTGCTGCTTGGGCGCGAAGTTCCACGGCAACTTGGAATTGACGCCGCCGTCGAATTGCACCGTCACCCAGCGCGCATCGGCGGTCTCGGCGGCCGCAGCCGCCGCATTCGGCCCTTTCTCGAGCCGGATGCCGAACACTTTTTCGCAGGTAATCCGGTAGATCGGCACCATCGAAAAGGCAAACGCAAACGCGCCCAGCGAAATGCCGAGCATCTTCCAGACGCCTAAATTGCCCAGCGGCGAGGCGCTCATTTCACGCCCCCGCCACCGCTCAGGAAAAACAGGACATACACCGCAACCGCCGCCAGCGCCAGCCACCAAGCCATCCGGCGGGCGCGCTTGCGTCCCGCCTCGACGGTTGGATCACGCTCGGGCTGGCGGTCGGTGGTCAAGGTCGATTGCTTCTCAGTGCGCCACGTCGTCGTGGGCCAGATCGCCCGGGTGGATTTCCGGCGGCGTCTGGAAGGTGTGGTGCGGCGCCGGCGACGGCACCGTCCATTCCAGGCCGCGCGCGCCTTCCCAAGCGCGAGCCTCGGCTTTGGCGCCGGTCTTCAGCGAGCGCAGCAAGATGAAGGCCATGAAGAACGGCGTCGGGAACATGCAGAACGCGCCGATCGAACTGACCAGATTCCAGTCGGCGAACACCACGTTGTAGTCGGGGATGCGGCGCGGCATGCCGGCCAGTCCGAGAAAGTGTTGCGGGAAGAACACCATGTTGACGAACACGAAGGTCCACCAGAAATGGATCTTGCCCAAGGTCTCGTTGTACATCCGGCCAGACCACTTCGGCCACCAGTAGTAGATCGCGCCGATGATGGCGAACAGCGCGCCGGTCACCAGCACATAGTGGAAGTGGGCGACGACGAAGTAGGTGTCGTGATACTGGTAGTCGGCCGGAACCACCGCCACCATCAGCCCGGAAAAGCCGCCGATCGCAAACAGCACGACGAAGGCGATCGCCCACAGCATCGGCGTCTCGAAGGTCATCGAGCCGCGCCACATCGTGGTCACCCAGTTGAAGATCTTCACGCCGGTCGGAATCGAGATCAGCATGGTGGCGAACATGAAGTAGACCTCGCCGCCCAGCGGCATCCCGGCCACGAACATGTGGTGCGCCCAGACGATGAACGACAGGAAGGCGATGGCCACGGTCGCGTACACCATGGCGTTGTAGCCGAACAGCGGCTTGCGCGCGAAGGTCGGGATGATCTCGCTGACGATACCGAACGCCGGCAGGATCATGATGTAGACCTCGGGGTGCCCGAAGAACCAGAAAATGTGCTGGTACATCACCGGATCGCCGCCGCCGGCGGCGTCGAAGAAGCTGGTGTCGAAGAAGCGGTCGGTCAGCAGCATGGTGACCGCACCGGCCAGCACCGGCATCACCGCCAGCAGCAGGAACGCGGTGATCAGCCAGGTCCAGCAAAAGATCGGCATCTTCAGCAGATCCATTTGCGGCGCACGCATGTTGAGGATGGTGGCGATGATGTTGATCGCGCCCATCACCGAACTGACGCCCATCATGTGGATCGCGAAGATCGCAAACGCGAGGTTGTAGCCGCCCTGCAGCGACAGCGGCGGATACATGGTCCAGCCGCTGGCCGGCGCGCCACCGGGCAGGAAGAAGGTCAGCAGCAGCAGCGCGAACGCAAACGGCATGATCCAGAACGACCAGTTGTTCATGCGCGGCAGCGCCATGTCGGGCGCGCCGATCTGCAGCGGGACCATCCAGTTCGCCAGACCCACGAAAGACGGCATGATCGCGCCGAAGATCATCACCAGGGCATGCATCGCGGTGAACTGGTTGAACACCTCGGGCCGGAAGTACTGCAACCCCGGCTGCGCCAGTTCGGCGCGCAGAAACACCGACAGCAGCGCGCCCACGATCGCCATCGTGAAACTGAACAGCAGATACAGCGTGCCGATGTCCTTGTGGTTCGTGGAGAACAGCCAGCGGTCGATGAAGCCCTGACGATGGGCTTCGTGAGCGTGGCCGATGGCGTCTGGATGGGTGGCGGACATTGTGCTTGCCTTATCGAATGCGATGCGTGGGTCAGCCGGCGGTTGCCGGTGCGACAGTGGCGTCAAGCGACGCCGTGGCGGGCGCTGCGGCGGCCGGGGCAGATTCCGGCGCCGCGGCAGGCGGCGCAACGGGTGCGGCCGGCGCGGGCGCATTCTTCGCCTTCTGCGCTGCCAGCCAGGCGGCGAACTCTTCCTTGCTCACCGCCTTGACCACGATCGGCATGAATCCGTGATCCTTGCCGCACAACTCGGCGCACTGGCCGCGATAGACACCCGGTGTCTCGATTTGCGCCCAGGCTTCGTTGACGAAGCCCGGCACCGCGTCCTGCTTGAAGCCCAGTGCCGGCACCCACCACGAGTGGATGACGTCGTCGGCGGTCAGCACGAAGCGCACCTTGGTGTCGACCGGAAGCACCAGCACGTTGTCGACACTGAGCAGATAGTTGGGATCGTCCGCGGCGCTGATGACCTTGCCGCTCTGGCGCAGTTCGTCGCTGCGGCGGTCGAGACGGCTGATGAAAGACACGTCGTCGCCGAGGTATTCGTACTTCCACATCCACTGATAGCCGGTGATCTTGACCGTCATCGCCGAATCGCGGGTGTCGTACATCCGCAACAGGCCGCTGGTCGAGGGAAACGCCAGTCCGATCAAAATCAGGATCGGGATCGCGGTCCAGATCATTTCAAGCTTGCTGTTGTGGATGAAACCGGTATCCGCAACCGCGCCCTTCGACTTGCGGAAGCGGAAGATCGCCACCGCCATCGCGCCGAACACCAGCAGGCCGATCACCACGCACACCCACAGCACGATCATGTGGGCGTCGTAGGCGGCGTGCGACGTCGGCGTCACCCCGCGCACGAGGTTGAGTTGCCAGGGATGCGGGTCGGCCGGGCCCGCCGGCTCGGCCAGTACAACCCATGGATACGCGGCCGCCAGCGCCGCTACAAGCAGTTTCAAACGACCGGATGTCATCACGTCAGAGCCCTGTTTTTCGGTCCGCCTTGTCGGGTGCCAGAAGCGCACCCTCACGGGGCCCCGGAACCTTCCCCACAGGCCAGCCACAAGACAGCTGTGGACGGCTTGATCTGAATCAAGATTACTGTCGAAGGTCGCCGACGGCAACCTTTCGATGTCGAAACGTGCGCTCGCTTACACTATTCGCCCCAGTCGCCAGACCTCCGCGCGCATGAGCAGCGAAACCGAGTCCGTTCCCGTCGCAGCGATTCTGAGCCCGGAGATTCCGCAGCGCCCGGCGCAAGCAAGGGCGGCGGTGACCGAGGGTTGGTCGGTCGACGAGACCGCCCATGTCCGCACCCTGCTGGCGCAGGCCGAACTTCCGGCTGCCGACCACGCGCTGGCGCAGGAAACCGCGACCGACCTGGTCCGGCGGGTGCGGGCGCGGGCGCGCGAGCAGGGCGTGGTCGAGGCCTTCATGCGCCAGTACGACCTCGGCAGCGAGGAAGGCGTGCTGCTGATGTGCGTGGCCGAAGCGCTGCTGCGCATCCCCGACCAAGACACCGCCGACGCGCTGATCCGCGACAAGCTCGGCGATGCCAACTGGAAGCGCCACCTCGGCCAGTCCGATTCGGTGCTGGTCAACGCCTCGACCTGGGGCCTGCTGCTGACCGGCAAGCTGGTCGATCTGGCCGACGACACCAAGCGCGACGTGCACGGCGCCTTCCAGCGCCTGATCGGTCGCGCCGGCGAACCGATGATCCGGCTGGCGGTGCGTCAGGCGATGAAGATCATGGGCCACCAGTTCGTGCTGGGCCGGACCATCGACGAGGCGTTGGCGCGCAGCCGCAAGGGCGACGGCGCCAACTACCGCTATTCGTTCGACATGCTCGGCGAGGCGGCGCTGACCGCCGCCGACGCCGCGCGCTACCTGGACGCCTACCGAATGGCGATCGCGGCGATCGGCGGCAGCGGGCCGGGCGGCACGTTCAACGGCAGCGACGTGTTCGCCGCGCCCAGCATCTCGATCAAGCTCTCCGCCCTGCACCCACGCTACGAGCACGCCCAACGCGCCCGGGTCATGCTGGAACTGGCGCCGCGCATCCTCGAACTTGCGCGCCAGGCCAAGTTGTTCGGCATCGGTTTCACCATCGACGCCGAGGAAACCGACCGCCTCGAACTGTCGCTGGATTTGATCGAAGCCACCCTCACCGACCCTTCGCTGGACGGCTGGAACGGCTACGGTTTGGCCGTGCAGGCCTATCAGAAGCGCGCCCCGCGGGTGATCGACTTCCTCGCTGACCTCGCCCGTCGCTGCGGCCACCGGATCCCGGTGCGGCTGGTCAAGGGCGCCTACTGGGACGCCGAGATCAAGCGCGCCCAGATGGATGGTCTGGCCGGCTACCCGCTGTTCACCCGCAAACAGAACACCGATGTCAGCTACCTCGCCAGCGCGCGCCGGATGCTCGACGCAGGCGCTGCGCTGTATCCGATGTTCGCCACCCACAACGCCCACACCATCGCCACCGTCTACCAAATGGCGCGTCGAATGGCGGATCGCCGCGACTTCGAATTCCAGAAGCTGCACGGCATGGGCGACGACCTCTACGCCGAAGTCGTCCCCGCCAACCGCCTCGACGTGCCGTGCCGGATGTACGCCCCGGTCGGCAGCCACGAGGACCTGTTGCCCTACCTGGTGCGACGGCTGCTCGAAAACGGCGCCAATTCCAGCTTCGTCAACCGGATCACCGACGAAACCATCCCGGTCGAGGAGCTGGTGCACGACCCGGCCGAATTCGTGGCCACGCTGTCATCCATTCCCCATCCCCGCATCCCGCTGCCGGTCGACCTGTACCGCAGCCAGAACCAGAGCCGAGGCAATTCCATGGGCATCAATCTCGCCAACGACGACGCCCTCCGCGTCCTGGCCAGCGCGATCAATTCCGCGGGCGCGGGCAGCTGGACGGCCGGCCCGCTGGTGCCCGGCGCCAGCCCGAGCGGGGCGATGACCGAGGTCACCAACCCAGCCGACCGCCGCGAAGTCGTGGGCCGCTGGCAGGCGACCGACGCCATCACCCTGGAACGTGCATTGGTCAACGCCGCCGCCGCGCAGCCCGGCTGGGACGCCACCCCGGCCGCAGCGCGCGCCGCCCTGCTCGAACACGCCGCCGAGCTGCTGGAAGAACGCACGCCCGCGTTCATGGCGTTGTGCACCAAGGAAGCCGGCAAGACCCTGCCCGACGGCATCGCCGAAGTGCGCGAGGCGGTCGATTTCCTGCGCTACTACGCGCTGCAGGCACGCGAGCAGTTCGCGCCGCTGGCGCTGCCCGGCCCGACCGGCGAAAGCAACCACCTGCAGCTGTCCGGACGCGGGGTGTTCGTCTGCATCAGCCCGTGGAACTTCCCATTGGCCATTTTCCTCGGCCAGATTGCGGCGGCATTGGCTGCCGGCAACACCGTAATCGCCAAACCGGCCGAACAAACCAACCTGATCGGCCACGCCGCGGTCAAACTGCTGCACGAAGCCGGCATCCCGGCCGACGTGCTGCAGTTCGTGCCCGGCGACGGCGCCACCATCGGCGCCGCGCTGACCGCCGATCCGCGCGTGGCTGGGGTGTGCTTCACCGGTTCCACCGACACCGCGCGTGCGATCAACCGCGCGCTGGCGGCACGCGAGAAAGCCCCGATCGGCGTCCTGATTGCCGAAACCGGCGGCCAAAACGCGATGATCGCCGACAGCTCCTCGCTGCCCGAACAGGTCATCAAGGACGTGGTCGGCTCGGCCTTCACCTCGGCCGGCCAGCGCTGCTCGGCCGCACGCGTGCTGCTGGTGCAGGACGACATCGCCGACAAGGTGATGACGATGCTGGCCGGCGCGATGGCCGAGCTGCAGGTCGGTGACCCGGGATTGCTTTCAACCGACGTCGGCCCGGTGATCGACAGCGACGCCCAGTGCCAGCTTGCCGACCACGTCTCCGAAATGGACAAGGACGCGCGTCTGATCGCGCGCACCGCGCTGGGCCCGGAAACGGAGCACGGCACCTTCATCGCCCCCAGCGCCTGGGAGCTGAAGTCCCTCGCCCAGCTGACCAAGGAAAACTTCGGCCCGGCCCTGCACGTGATCCGCTGGAAGGCCGACCAACTCGATGCCGTCGTCGACGCCATCAACGCCACTGGCTACGGCCTGACCCTGGGCATCCATTCCCGCATCGACGCCACCATCGAACGCATCGTTTCCCGCGCCAAGGTCGGCAACATCTACGTCAACCGCAACCAGATCGGCGCGGTGGTTGGGGTGCAGCCGTTCGGCGGCCAGGGCCTGTCCGGCACCGGCCCCAAGGCCGGCGGCCCGCACTACCTGCTGCGCTTCGTCACCGAAAAGACCGTCACCAACAACACCACCGCTTCCGGCGGCAATGCCAGCCTGCTGACGCTGGGGGATTGAGGATTCCCGCACCCACCCCGCTTTGCCTCCTGCTTCACTCTGGCCCCTGGCCCCTGGCTCCCGGTCCCCGATTCCCGGTCCCCCAACAAAAAAACCCCGCCGAAGCGGGGTTTTTTGTCGAACCCTGTTGCAGGAATCAGAAGCGGTACTGCATCGACAGGCCAAACAGGTTGGCGTGGCCGGCGAAGCTGCCATACAAGGTGGAGGTGTTGCTGTGCGCGATATCCACCGGCAAGTTGATCGTCGGGCTCTTGATCTCGATCCGCTGGTAGGCCGCATCAAGAGACAAGTTCTCGGACACGTGCCAAGTCGCGCCGATCGAATACAGCATGCGGTCGTTGTCGGGCAAGCGCGGCGTGCGAGTGATGTCGTTGGTCGGGGTGTTGTCGTGGCCGACACCGAAGCGCAGCGTGAAGGCATCGTTGAAGTCGTACTCGCCGCCCACCGAATAGAACGTGCTGTCGCTCCACGAGAAGTCCTCGGCACCGACCACCGTGCCGTCGTTGCGCTCGATGACGACCGCCGCCAGCGAGCTCCAGCCGGTGCGCTGGATGTCGGCCATCATCCGGAAATCGTCGGTGAAGGCATAACGCACGCTGAGAGTCGTGATGTCGGGCGTATCCAGCACCGCGCCACCGGGGCCGTCCTTGAAGCGCGGATCAGCACCGAGCAACGCCGGAACGCCGTTGAAATCGAGCGACCCTTGCAGCTTCTGGCGGATTTCCGAACGGTAGCTCAGACCGATCGCGAAGCGGTCGTTGGGCGCGTACTGGAAGCCGACCAGCCAGCCGAAGTTGACGTCGCTGCCGTGCACGGTCAGGTCGCCATCGGCGGACTGCGGGTGATAGGCCGGATACAGCGGCCAAGCCGGGTTGAAGCAGGTGTTGAGCGGGCTGGTCGGCACCCCCGCAGCGGCCTGCGCGCAGATCGCAGTTCCGAAATCGATCCCCTTGCTCAAGGTCGCTTCGCCACGCTCGTAGATCAGGCCGGCGCCGATCGAGAAGCCGTTGTCGAACTTGAACGCTGCCGACAGCGTCAAGTCGATGGTCTTCACTTCCGATTTGAGGGCGCGATAGCGGCCCACCCAATTGGGATCGTATTCGGTCGCCAAGCCGAACGGCGCGCCAACGCTGGCGCCCAGGTACAGCCCTTCGAGCGCCCCATGCATCGGCATGACGAAAGACATGTTCGGCACCAGGGTCGGATCGCCGGGATCGCCGCCATTGTTGCCGGTCAGGGAGGCATTCGGAAGCGCGCTGGGCACGCCTAGCGCCGTACCGCCGCCGGTGAACTTGGCCGTCAGGTCGATCACCGTTCCGTCTACCTGGAAGGTGCGCGAGGAAAGGTTGGTCATCGCCGCCGGGTTGAGCGAGACCACTGCGGCATCACCTTGGGCGACGCCACTGCCGGCGCCGGCGCGGCCCACGTTCTTGACACTCTGCTCGCGAAGCTGAAAGCCCGACGCGGCGGCCTGTCCGACAAACAGCGTGCCGAGGACGGCCAGCGCAAGCGCGGAAGCGCGAAGGTTACGATTGTTGCTCATGATGGAACTCTCCGAAATGCTGGGCTGCGTTGGTGGTGATTGGTCTGACCGCGCGGCACGCACTGTATCGACATCACGGATTTCGACCAGACCGTTCCGCGACATACCATGCCGTATGTGACTATAGCGCACTTTTAACTGTCTTATAACATCTCGTTGTCACACTTCACATAATTATTCATGTTCGTCGGAATCCCCCCCCGCCACCGCCCGCGAATCCTGTGGGCCACCCCGCTGATCTTCGCAGCGCTGTGGCTGGCATACGTCATTGCGGCCTTGCGCGCTCCGGCCGGCCGGATCGCCACCACGCTGGACTGGGGCGTGCTGACTGGCGGACTGGACAGCATCCCGGCATGGCGCGACGCCTTCTCCGACGGCAGCGTGCTGCGGTTGTTTTCCGGGCTGTTTCTGCACGCCGACTGGATCCATCTGCTCGGCAATCTCATCTTCCTGCTGATCTTCGGCCTGGCGGCCGAGCGCAGCATGGGCGGCTGGCGCTTCCTGCTACTGTTCCTGCTTGGCGGCGCCGCGTCCAACTTCGCTGCCGTGCTCGCCATCGGCACGCCCGACCGAATCGTGATCGGCGCCAGCGGGGCGGTGTCCGCCGTCATTGGCGCCTACCTCGCCCTGTTCCCCGGCGCGCGTCTGGGCGTGGTGCTGCCGCTCGGCCTGTTCCTGCAGTTCGTCCGCGTGCCGGCGTTTTTGCTGATCGGGTTGTGGGCCTTGCTGCAAGTCTTGTTTGCCTACAGCGGCCCGGCGCTGGGCGCGGTGGCCTGGCCGGCGCACATCGGCGGATTCGTGTTTGGCGTAGCGTTCGCGCTGTGGACGCGCGCTGCCATCGCGCGCCGCCTGCGCCGCAGCCGCGGTTACTGAAGCAACGCCGACGCCGGTTCGCTACGGTTGGGCTGCCGCCGGCGCTGGTTTCTTCGGCTTGGCGGGCTGCGCCGGTCTGGCCGATGGTGGAGCAGCAAGGGTGGCAGGCGAAGCTGGCGCACCTCCGGAAACCATCCGCTTCAGTTCGGCCAGCGCCGCCGCGATCGGCGCTTCGCCCGGCAGCGCATCGCCGGCGTTGTCGCCTTCCAGCGCACCTTGCTCCGCAGCGAGATGACCGGGCAGCACGGCCTCACTGATCAATGCCGGCCGGGACTGGCTGCCCTCTGGACGCAACTGGACGTCCGGAACGATTCCGAGCGCCTGGATGGAATGTCCGCTCGGCGTGTAATAGCGTGCGGTGGTGATCTTGACCGAATCGCCGTTGTCGAGCGGCAGCAAGGTCTGCACCGAGCCCTTGCCGAAGGTGCGGCTGCCGACCACGCGCGCCCGCTTGTTGTCGTGCAGCGCGCCGGCCAGCACTTCCGAGGCGCTGGCCGAACCCGCATCAACCAACACCACCAGCGCTGCGCCGTGCAGGCGGTCGCCGGGCGTGGCTTCAAAGCGCGTGTTGCCGATCGACTCGCGGCCGCGGGTGCTGACGATGACGCCGCTGTCGAGCAGTTCATCGGCGATCTGCACGGCCCCGACCAGCAGCCCGCCTGGATTGCTGCGCAGATCCAGCACCAGCCCGCGCAGCGACCCGTTCTTTTGCAGCGCATCGAGCTGCTTGACGAACTCGTCCGCAGTCGATGCTTGGAAACTGGCGATGCGGATGTAGCCGTAGCTCGGCTCCAGCATCCGCGAGCGCACGCTGGCGGTGCGGATGGTGGCACGCGTCAGGGTGACGTCGAACGGCGCAGCCACGCCGGCGCGAACGATCTTGACCACGACCTTGCTGCCCGCCGGGCCGCGCAGCGGTTCCGACGAATCGACGGTTCCTTTGGCCAGCAGCTTGCCGTCGATGGCGACGATGCGATCGCCGCTGCGCAGACCCACCTGATCGGCGGGCCCGCCGTCGATCGGCGCCACGATCCGCAGCGCGCCGTCGGGAAGTTGCTGCAGTTCGATGCCGACGCCGTCGTAGCTTCCGCGGGTCTGTTCGTCGAAATCCTCTGCGTCCGATTTTTCCATGTAGGCGCTGTGCGGATCGAGATCCAGCAGCAGCCCGCGAATTGCCGAACGCATCAGGGCGTGGTCGTCGACCGGATCGACGTACGCCTGCTTGATCGCGTTGTAGACCAGCACGAAGCGGCGGATTTCGTCGAGCGGAACCTTCGCCTCCGCAGAGGCGATCGCGTCGGGATCTTCGGCATTGACGGCAGCAGATGCGTCCTCGGCGGGCGCAGGGGCCTGCTGTGCGACCGCCACGCTCTGGCACAACGCCAGCACCAGCAAGCAACTCAACACTCTGGCCCGCATCGTTCTCTCCTTAACCTGACGCCATGCCGGCGCCCGAACATGGCCACGGACGACCGGCCCGCACGGCTCCATCATGCCTGCCTTGCGGCTCGCCGTGCGCCGCCGTCACTGGCGGCTCAACCAGGTGGCCGGATTGACCGGCTTGCCGGCCTGGCGGAGCTCGAAATACAGCGCCGGCGTCGCCTGCCCGCCAGAGCTGCCGACGGTCGCCACCGGATCGCCGCGATGGACCACGGCGCCTACCTCGCGCAGCAGGCCGTCGTTGTGCGCGTACAGGCTCATGTAACCGTTGCCGTGGTCGATGATCAGGATCATCCCGTAACCGGTCATCCAGTCGGCGAACACCACGGTGCCGTCGGCCACGGCCTGCACCCGCGTCCCTGCGGGTGCCGCAATCAGCACGCCGTCGCTGCGCCGCCCATCCGGCATTCGGCCGCCGAAGCCGGCCAGCAGATTGCCGGCCACCGGCCAGCCGAGCCCCCCCACCCGCAGTGCCGGGGCGGTCGCGACCTGAGGCCGCGCTGGCGTTGTCGCCGGACGGGCACTTTGCGTCCGGGCGGCATTGCGCTGGGCGCGCTCGCGCGCAGCCTCTTCGCGCGCCGCCTTTGCGGCCGCCGCGCGCAGCTGCGCCAACAGATTCTGCAATGCTCTTGCGTCCCGACCCAGTGCGCGTTCGCGCGCCGCGCGGTCCCGGTATTGGCCATCGATGCCGGCCAGCACCCCGGCGCGCTGCTTGCGCGCTGCTTGCGCCTGCGCCAGTTGCGCCGCCTGAGCGGTTCGCGCCTGATCCAGCGCGACGCGCTGCGCGGCGATCTGCGACTCCAGAGTCTGGATTCTTGCGATCCGGGCAGTCAGCCCCCGAATGCGTTCGACCTGCGCACGCTGCAGGTAGCCCTGCAGGATCAATCCGCGCTCAGCATCGGCCACCCGGTCTTGCGCCAGCAATGCCTTCAATGGCGCTGCGTCCGCTCCTGCCTGCGCGGCGCGCAGCAGCCGCGCCAATTCGATCCGCAGCGACTGCAGATCGCCGGTTTGTTGCGCGCGTTCGGCCTGCAACTGCGCAAGTTGCCCTTGACTGCGCTCCAGCGACTCCCGCGTTTGTTCCAGCGTTTTCTGGGTCGTGCCGACGGTTTCATCCGCCGCGCGCAGCTGGCGGCTGGCGTCGCCACGTTGTCCTTCAAGCTGTCGCCGCTCCGACGCAACCGCGCGCAGCTCGCTGCGCACGCCCTGCAGTCGCTGCTGCGCGTCTTGCGCCTGCTGGTTCTGCTGCGCCTGCGCCCCCAGCGTCAGCGCAAAAACACAAACGAGACTGGCGATCCGTTTGCGCATCAGCCCGGCAACAGCAGACTTGTTCCGGTCATCTCGACCGGCTTGGGCAGACCGAGCAGGCCCAGCAGCGTCGGCGCCACGTCGCGCAGCGCGCCGCCATCGCGCAGCGATGCCGCGCGATCTCCGACGTACACCAGCGGCACCGGACCGACCGTGTGCGCCGTGTGCGGCTGCCCGGTGAGCGGGTCGCGCATCATTTCCAGATTGCCGTGGTCGGCGGTAATCACCAGCGCACCTCCCACCTGCCGCACCGCCGCGCTGATTTCTCCGATGGCCAGATCGACCGTTTCGGCCGCGCGAATGGCCGCATCGAGAATCCCGCTGTGGCCGACCATGTCGGGATTGGCGAGGTTGCAGACGATGGCATCGAAACGCCGACCTGCAATCGCATCGACCAGCTTCTCGGTGACCTCGGCGCAGCTCATCTCGGGCTGCAGGTCGTAGGTCGCGACCCTGGGGCTGGGCACGAGGATGCGCTGCTCGCCCTCAAATGGCATCTCACGTCCGCCGCTGAAGAAGAAAGTGACGTGCGCGTATTTTTCGGTTTCGGCGATGCGCAGCTGGGTCAGCCCATTGTCTGCCAGCAGTTCGCCGAGTGTGTGTGTCATATCGTCCGGCGCAAATGCCACCGGTGCCGGCAGTTTGGCGTCGTATTCGGTCAGGCAAACGAAACGCGACAGCTGCGGACGGCGCGCCTCGAAGCCGTCGAAACCGGGGGCGACGAACGCTGAACCGAACTGGCGCGCGCGGTCAGCGCGAAAATTCATGAACACCACCGCATCGCCGTCGCGCATCGGCTGCGCGCCTTCGATCACGGTCGGAACCACGAATTCGTCGTTCTCGCCGCGCGCATAGGCCGCCTGCAGCGCGGCCAACGCATCCGGCGCGGTGAACTCGGCGCGGGCTTCGACGATCGCATCCCAGCCTCTGCGCACGCGCTCCCAGCGGTGATCGCGATCCATCGCGAAATAGCGCCCGCCGACGCTGGCGACACCGGCATTGCCCAACGATTTGCACACGTCCTGAAGTTTTTGCAGGCTGGCCGCGGCCGAGCGCGGCGGGGTATCGCGGCCATCGAGCAGGGCATGCACGGCCACCCGCGGCACACCTGCGCGCTTGGCCAGCTCAAGCATCGCGAAGATGTGGTTTTCGTGGCTGTGCACACCGCCCGGCGAGAGCAGGCCGATGACGTGCAAGCTGGCGCCTTCGCCAGCTTTTGCCGCCGCGCAGGCCGCGTTCAATTCGGGATTGACGAAGAAGCTGCCGTCCTCGATCGCGGCATCGATCCGGGTCAGGTCCTGGTAGACGATGCGACCGGCGCCGAGGTTCATGTGCCCGACTTCGGAATTGCCCATCTGGCCGTCGGGCAAGCCGACGAACTTGCCTTCGGTGTGGATCAGGGTGTGCGGGCAGGTCGCCAGCAGGCCGCGCCAGTTCGGCAGTTCGGCCAATGCCAGCGCGTTGTCCTCGCGCTGCTCGCGGTGCCCCCAGCCGTCGAGGATCAGCAGGACGACGGGCTTGGGGCGATCGGGCGTGGAATTCGGCACAGGGCACCTGCAAATTCAAGGACGCTCCGGCAGCCGGGGCGTCGATCCGCGAATTGTAGCGTTGCCCTAGAATCAACCCATCGGAAACCAGGAATCCGTCATGCGCCCTGCGGCACTGCTATCGGTCTTCATGCTCACGCTGTGCGCCTGCACGCCGCGCGCGGAACAGGCGCGGGCTGATGCGGCGATCATGAAGGACGCGCGCACGGTGTCGGCGGTTGCCGGCGACCACGCATTTTCTCCCGACATCACGGCAAGCGATCTTGCCGATCATGTGGAAACGCTGGCTTCCGATGCGTTCGGGGGCCGCGGGCCGGGCAGCGACGGCGAAGAAAAAACCGTCGATTACATCCGCTCGCAATTCGCGCGGATCGGACTGCAACCGGGCAACGGTGCCGACTGGTTCCAGGCCGTGCCGATGCTCCAAACCACCACCGATCCGGCGGCGACGCTGCGGCTTGCCGCCGGCGATACCGTGCAGGAACTGCGCTACGGCGAAGACATGATCGTCTGGACCCGCAGCGGCCGCCCCGTGGTCAGCTTGGCCGACAGCCCGCTGGTGTTCGTCGGCTACGGCGTCAGCGCGCCGGAACGCCACTGGGACGACTACGCTGGGATCGACGTCAAGGGCAAGACCGTGGTGATGCTGGTCAACGACCCCGGCTTCCACGCCAACGATCCCACCTTGTTCGATGGCAAGCGGATGACTTACTACGGGCGCTGGACCTACAAGTTCGAGGAGGCGGCGCGTCACGGCGCGGCGGCGGCGATCATCATCCACGACGACAAGGGCGCGGCCTACGGTTGGGACGTGGTGAAAAATTCGTGGTCCGGTCCGCAGTACGACCTGCGCCCGCAGGACGATCCCGTGCCGCGCCTGCCGGTGCAGGGCTGGATCACCCAGCCTGCCGCCGAAGCGCTGTTCAAGGCCGCCGGTCTCGACCTGGCCACGCTGCGCGCCGCCGCCAACCGGCCCGGATTCAAGCCGGTTGCCTTGAACGCTCAAGCCTCGCTGCAACTGCGCAGCCAGACCGTGCAGAAAACCTCGCGCAACGTGCTGGGCCTGTTGCCGGGACGTTCGATGTCGGAAGACGCGGTCGTGTACATGGCGCATTGGGACCATCTGGGCACCCACCCGCAGGAACCGGGCGACAACATCTACAACGGCGCCGTGGACAACGCGACCGGGGTCGCCGGCCTGCTGGAAATCGCCGAAGCCTTCGCCAGCGCACGGCAACGCCCGCAGCGCTCCATCCTGTTCCTCGCAGTCACGCTGGAGGAATCGGGACTGCTGGGCTCCCGCTATTACGTTTCCCATCCGGTCATCCCGCTGGCTCAAACCGTGGGGGTGGTCAACCTCGACGCACTGGCACCGATCGGCAAGGCGCGCACTCTGGTCGTGGTCGGCCACGGCAGCTCACGGCTTGAGGATCTGCTGGAAGACGCGCTGGTCGGGCAAGGCCGGCAGGTGGTGGACGAATCCGACACCACCGCAGGCTATTACTTCCGTTCCGATCACTTCAGCTTCGCTAGGGCCGGTGTTCCTGCGCTTTACATCAACAGCGGCAGCGATCTGCGCGAAGGCGGGAGCGCTGCTGGAATGGCCGCAATCAAGGACTACGAAGAGCACCGCTACCACAAACCGGGCGATCAGTACGACCCTGCCCACTGGAACTTCGATGGCATCGTCGAAGACCTGCAGGCCCTGCATGCCGTCGGCGCCACGCTGGCCAACAGCAGCCAGTGGCCGAACTGGCATGCGGGCAATCCGTTCAAGGCCGTGCGCGATGCGATGCGGCCGCCGCTGCCGACGCCCAACGCCGCCAAACCGCCCGCTGCGTCCGCACGGCCGGCACACTAGCCACTCACACCACACCCGGAGTCAAGCCATGGTCATCGCCTACTGGTGCATCGTCATCGCCGCCGCCCTGCCCTATCTGTGGGCCGTCATCGCCAAACGCGGCGCACCGGGCTACAACAACAAGGATCCGCGCGGCTGGATCGCCAAACAGGACGGCTACCGCGTGCGCAACGCCTACAGCGCACACTTGAACGCCTTCGAGGCATTTCCAGCGTTTACAGCAGCGGTGCTGATGGCGCAGTTCAGTCAAGTCGATCCGCAGCGGGTGGCCTGGCTGGCGATGGCCTTCATCGGCTTCCGGATCCTGCACGGAGTCTTCTATGTCACCGTCCAGCAGGCGCTGCGCAGCCTCGCCTGGCTTGGCGGTTTCGTCTGCGTCATCGCCCTGATGGTGTCCGCCGCACTGCGCGTTGGCGGCTGAAAATTCATTCCCGAACCAGACGCAAGGAAAACCACCCGTGAGCTATGTCCAATCCGTTCTGGTGCCGGGTGAGGCGGTCATCGCCAAGGCCCACACCCACTGGTTCATCTACCTCGTTCCGTTGTTCTGGTGCGTGCTCGCACTCGCGCTGTCGCTGCTCCTGACTGGGCCATTCGTTTGGCTGGGCTATCTCCTGTTCGCCTGTGCGGCATTCCTGCTGCTCAAGGCCTGGATCAAGGTGCGTTCGACCGAACTTGCGGTCACCAGCAGTCGGGTCATCGCCAAGTTCGGCTTCATCAGCCGCAACACGGTCGAATTGCAGCACAGCAAGGTCGAAAGCCTGCAAGTCAACCAGACCATACTCGGCCGCCTGTTCAACTACGGCAGCGTGGTGATCACCGGCTCCGGCGGAACCCATGCGCCGATTCCCTACATCGCCGATCCATTGAAATTCCGCAGCGCCGCGCTGACCGGAATGGAGGCCATCGCCCACAAGGACGAATCCGGACACGATCCGGACTAGGGCAAGCCGATCAAATCAGCGTTGCCGCGCGCCCGAATTCAGACCCCGGAAGTTGTGACCCATGCCCAGGTTTTTCCTCATCCTGGTTCTGCTGCTGGCAAGCACATTGGCGCTTGGGCAAACCGCGCACATCGACCTGGTGCGGGTGGACAAAACCGCGCGCACCCTGAGCTTGTTGAGCCATGGCACCGTCATCCACCGCTTTCCGATCCGGCTTGGCGGCAATCCGCTCGGGCACAAGCAGCGCGAGGGCGACCGGCGCACGCCGGAAGGCCACTACACGCTGGACTTCAAGAAACGCGACAGCGCGTTCTATCGTGCCATCCACGTCTCCTATCCAAATCGGCAAGACCGCGCCAACGCCCGTCGACTTGGGGCCAGCCCGGGCGGTGCGATCATGATCCATGGGCAACCGAACGGATTTCCCGTGACCGGAAGCTACGCCATTCCCGCCGACTGGACCGACGGCTGCATCGCCCTGTCCAACGACGACATGACGACGCTGTGGAACCTGGTGCGGGTGCCGACGCCGATCGAGATCAATCCGTGAACGGTGCGCCGCAACTGCGGATGGAGGCGATCCGCGCCGACATCACCACGCTCGACGTCGATGCCATCGTCAACGCGGCAAACTCCTCGCTGCGCGGCGGCAGCGGGGTTGACGGCGCAATCCACCGCGCCGCCGGGCCGGAGTTGCTGGGGGCATGCCGCATCCTTGGCGGCTGCGCCACCGGGCAGGCCAAAGCCACCGCCGGCTACCGGCTGTCGGCCCGCCACGTCATCCACACCGTCGGTCCGATTTGGCAAGGCGGCAGCATGGGCGAAGCGGAACTGCTGGCCGCCTGCTACACCCATTCGCTGGCGCTTGCGAAAGCACTCGGGCTGCGTTCGCTCGCCTTCCCGTCGATCAGCACCGGCGTTTACGGCTATCCGAAGGACGCGGCGGCGCGGATCGCGGTTGCCAGCGTGCGCGCCCATCCGTCGCGCAGCCTGCGCCGCATCATTTTCTGCTGCTTCAGCTCGGACGATCTAACCCGCTACCTCAGCCTGCTGGGCGAATAACTTCCACCCGCGCTCAATCGATGCGGTGGATATCGGCGCCCAGCGCGCCGAGCTTGGTTTCGATATTTTCGTAACCGCGATCGAGGTGGTAAATGCGGTCGATGACGGTTTCGCCTTCCGCCGCCAAGCCGGCAAGGATGAGTGAAGCCGACGCGCGCAGGTCGGTGGCCATCACCGGCGCACCCAGCAGCCGTTCGACCCCGCGCACCACCGCGGTGTGACCGTCGACGCGGATGTCGGCGCCCAGGCGCAGCAGTTCGTTGACGTGCATGAAGCGGTTTTCGAAGATCGTTTCGTTGATGATGCCGACCCCCTCGGCCACGCAGTCCAACGCCATGAACTGCGCCTGCATGTCGGTCGGAAACGCCGGGTGCGGCGCGGTGGTGACGTTGACCGCCTGCGGCCGCCGGCCGTGCATGTCCAGCGTGATGCGGTCCTTGTCGACCACGATCTCGGCGCCGGCTTCGCGCAGTTTGCCCAGCACCGCATCCAGCGCATGCGGACGCGCGCCGGTGGTGGTGACGCGGCCGCCGGTCATCGCTGCGGCGACGAGGAAGGTGCCGGTTTCGATCCGGTCGGCGATGACGCGGTGCGCGCAGCCGGACAAGCGCTCGACGCCTTCGATCACGATCCGCGGCGTGCCGACGCCGGAAATCTGCGCGCCCATCGCATTGAGGCAATCGGCCAGATCGGCGATTTCCGGCTCCATCGCCGCGTTTTCGAGAATGGTTCTACCCACGGCCAGCGCCGCTGCCATCAGCATGTTTTCGGTCGCACCGACGCTGACCAGTTCGAACACGTGGCGCGCGCCTTTCAAGCGGCCGTCGCAGCGGGCGCGGATGAAACCGTGATCGACCGTGATTTCCGCACCCAGCGCCTGCAGCCCCTTCAGGTGCAGATCGACCGGACGCGAGCCGATCGCACAGCCGCCCGGCAGCGAGACTTCGGCATCGTGGTATTTGGCCAGCAGCGGCCCCAGCACCAGCACCGAAGCGCGCATGGTCTTGACCAGCTCATAGGGCGCAACATGGCGGTCGACGCAGGCGGCATCGACCGTCATGCAGCTGCCTTCGTGTTCGACCTTCGCGCCCAGCCCTTCGAGCAATTTTGCGGTAGTCAGCACGTCGTGCAGGCGCGGCACGTTGTCGATCCGGCACGGCGTGTCCGCGAGCAAGGTTGCGCACAGGATCGGCAGCACCGCGTTCTTGGCGCCGGAAATCGGCACTTCGCCATTCAGGCAACGGCCGCCGCGAATGAGGATCTTCTGCATCAGCGCGCGGCCTCCGCCGGTGTCATCGCCTTGATTTGCAGGGCGTGGATCTCCCCGCCCATGCGCTCGCCCAGCGTCGCATACACCATGCGGTGGCGCGCCAACGGCAGCTTGCCGGCGAACGCATCGGCCACGACGACGGCATTGAAATGCACCCCGTCGGCGCCGGACACTTCGGCCCGTGCGCCGGGTAGCCCGGCTTCAATCAATTGGCGAATGGCATCGGCGTTCATGGGAAAGAAGGGGGACTCGCGTAAACTGAACCGTCAAGTTTAACGGAAACGCCCATGGCCCTTGCCAGCCGCGCCAACCCGGACGGTTTCGATTTTGCCACCAGCGGCCGCCGGGTCTTTGCCATCGAGGGCGAGGCCCTGGCCGCTGTCAGCCAGCGGGTCGACGATCACTTCAGCACGGCCTGCCGCACCATCCTTGCCTCGCACGGGCGGGTGGTGTGCACCGGCATGGGCAAATCCGGCCACGTGGCGCGCAAGACCGCCGCGACCCTGGCCTCCACCGGCACCCCGGCGTTCTACGTCCACCCCGGCGAGGCCGCGCACGGCGATTTGGGCATGGTGACCGATGCCGACGTGGTGCTGGCCCTGTCCTATTCCGGCGAAAGCGACGAAATCCTGCTGCTGCTGCCCGCCTTGCGCCGGCAGGGCAACCGGGTGATCGCGATGACCGGCAACGCGCACTCGACCCTGGCGCAGGAAGCCGATATCCACCTCGACGTCGGCGTGCCGGTCGAAGCCTGCCCACTCAAGCTGGCGCCGACCTCCAGCACCACCGCCAGCCTCGCCATGGGCGATGCGCTGGCGGTCGCGCTGCTGGAAGCGCGCGGCTTCACCTCCGACGATTTCGCGCGCTCGCATCCGGCCGGCGCGCTGGGACGGCGCCTGCTGCTGCACATCACCGACGTCATGCACGTGGGCGAGGAAGTGCCGCGGGTCGGCCCCGACGCCAGCATCAGCGAAGCGCTGGTCGAGATGAGCAGCAAGCGTCTGGGCATGACCGCCGTGATCGATGCCGACGGCCATCTGCTCGGCCTGTACACCGACGGCGACCTGCGCCGCAGCCTCGACGATGACCACGTCGACCTGCGCCATACCCGCATCGATGCGGTCATGACCCACTCGCCCAAGACCATCGATGCCGACGCGCTCGCCGTGGAAGCGGCAAAGCTGATGGAGACCTACAAGATCAATGCCCTGATCGTGATCGACCGCGACCGCCGGGTGGTCGGCGCGCTCAACGTCCACGATCTGCTGCGCGCACGGGTAGTGTGATGAACCCATTCAACTATCCGCAGGATGTCCTCGACCGCGCCGCGCGCATCCGGCTGATCGCCCTCGACGTGGACGGCACCCTGACCGACGGCGGGCTGACCTTCGATAGCGAAGGCGGCGAAAGCAAACGCTTCCACGTGCAGGACGGCATGGGGGTCGTCTTGCTGCGACACGCCGGGATCGAAGTGGCGCTGGTCAGCGCACGTCCCAGTGAAGTGACCACGCTGCGCGCAAAGGCGCTGGGGATCGAACGCGTCCACATCGGCGAGCACGGCAAACGGGCCTGCCTTGAACGCATGGCCGCGGATCTGGCAATCGAAATGGATGCGGTGGCGTTCATGGGCGACGACCTGCCGGATCTTGCGGCGCTGCGCGGCGCCGGCCTTGCCCTCGTTCCGGCCGACGCCCACCCCTGGGTGCGGCCGGCGGCGCACTGGATCACCCCGCGCTGCGCCGGCAGCGGCGCCGTGCGCGATGTCTGCGATTTGCTGCTGCACGCACAAGGCAAGCTCGAGGCCATCCTTGCGCACGGGGAACACCCATGATCCGGAACCGGCGAACAAACACATGAGCTGGCGCACCACCCTGACTCTGCTGTTGATGGTTGCGGCCATCGCCAGCGGCTGGTCGGTCTGGCGGATGTCGCGGCCGGTCGAAGAAAGCGTCCTGCGCACGCGCCCGGACTATGTGCTGCGCGATTATGAAATCACTTCGCTGGACAAACGCGGCAAGGAATTGTTCACCCTGCGCGGACCGCTTCTGCAGCGCGATTCGACAGACCGGACCATGCAACTGACCACGCCGCAATTTCTCGTTCCCGATTCACAGGGACATTACTGGGAAGTCCATGCCGATGAAGGTTTCGTTCCGGCCGGCGGCGATCGCCTTGAAGTGCGCGGCCGCGTCAGCGCGCAAAGCCCGGCCGACAAGCCGCCGGCAACCCGCATCGAATCCGACCAGTTGACCCTGGATCTCGAACACAACCGCGCCACGTCCGCCGGCAAAGTCACCATCACCCGTCCCGGCCTTACAATGGAAGGCACGGGGCTGGAAGCGGACTTCGAGCGTCGGCAGGTCTCCCTCCTCTCGCAAGTGCGCAACCGCTATGCACCGAAACCCTGAACTCCCTGCCCGCCTGCTCATCCTGCTGCTGTTGGCCGTTTGCAGCACGGCCGGCGCACGCACCAGCGACCGCCGCCAGCCGATGGACATCGAGGCCAGCCGCAGCGACTGCGGCCTCGGCAACAATGCCAGCTGCACCCTGACCGGCAACGTCATCATCACCCAGGGCACCCTGAGGGTGGTGGCGGCCAAGGCCGTGATTTCGCAAACCGAGGGCAACCCGAGCCGCGCCCTGCTCAGCGGCGGCGTCACCCTGCAGCAGGAGATGGACGACGGCGACCGCATCGATGCCGCCGCCGCCAATGTCGACTACGACATGCGCAACGAGGTCATGGTTTTTACCGGCAATGTCAGCATCCACCAGACCCGCGGCAGCCTCAGCGGACAGCGGGTCGTCTACAACCTCAAGACCGGCCAGATCGAAAGCGGCGGCGACGGCGGCGGGCGGGTGCGGATGCGCATCCTGCCCAAGCCCACCGCGGGCGGTGCCGGAGATACGCCCTGATGCTGGTCGCCCAGGGGCTGCGCAAGCGGTACGGCCGGCGCGACGTCGTTCGCGACTTCGACCTGACGCTGGCGCCGGGCGAAGTGGTCGGCCTGCTCGGCCCGAACGGCGCCGGCAAGACCACCTGTTTTTACATGATCGTCGGCCTGATCGAAGCCGACGCGGGGCGGATCGAACTCGACGGCACCGACATCACCGAACGGCCGATGTACGCACGCGCGCAGCTGGGTCTGGGCTACTTGCCGCAAGAAGCATCGGTCTTTCGCAAACTGAGCGTCGCCAACAACCTGCGGCTGGTGCTGGAGCTGCGCCCGGATCTCGACGAAGCCGGACGCGAGCAGGAACTCGGCACGCTGCTCGACGAACTGCAGATCGGCCACGTCACCGACCAGCTCGGCGCCAGTTTGTCCGGCGGCGAACGGCGGCGCGTGGAAATCGCCCGCGCGCTGGCCGGCAAACCGCGGATGATCCTGCTCGACGAACCGTTTGCCGGGGTCGACCCGATTTCGGTCAACGAAATCCAGCGCATCGTGCGCCACCTGCGCGAACGCGGCATCGGGGTCTTGATCACCGACCACAACGTCCGCGAAACCCTGGGCATCTGCGACCGCGCCTACATCCTTGCCGAAGGCAGCGTGCTGGCGCAGGGCGCGCCCGCCGACCTTCTAGAAAACCCCGACGTGCGCCGGGTCTACCTCGGGGAAGGCTTCCGGCTCTGACTCCCGTCGGGCACGGCAACGCAATGCCTTCGCGGCTATGCTGTCAGTCGTGAAGCCCAGACTGACCACCGGAGTCCAGCAACAGCTCGTCCTGACGCCGCAGGTGCGTCTGGCGATTCGCCTGTTGCAGCTTTCCAGCATCGAGCTGGAAGCGGAAATCGCCGAAGCTGTTGCCAGCAATCCTCTGCTCGACTGGATCGAGAACGATGACAGCGCGGCGGGCGAATCGGCGCCGGAACCCGGCGCGACCGCGGAAATCCAGGCCCAGGAACCTGCATCAGCGGAGCCCGACGCTGAGTTCGGCCCATGGACCGAACACCCGACCCATTCGCAGGGATTCAATCCGGACAACGATGCGGCGCACCCGGCCGCCGAGGACACCCTGCTCGACCACCTGCTCTGGCAGTTGCATCTGGGCCATTTCAGTCCGCGCGACACCCGCATCGGCGTGGCCTTGATCGATGCCATCGGCGATGACGGCTATCTGCAGGACGATCTCGATGCACTGTCGGCCAGCCTGCGCCCTGAACTGGAGGTCTCGCCCGAGCAGATGCAGTCCGTGTTGTGCCGGATCCAGCAATTCGATCCGGTCGGCGTCGGCGCCCGCAGCGTCTGCGAATGCCTGCAACTGCAACTGCGCGCCCTGTCCGAAGACACCCCGGGGCGGGCGCTGGCGATCGCGATCGCGGCCCAGCATCTCGACCGCCTGCCAAAGGCCGGCGCGCTCGGCCTGAGCGCTTTGCTCGACTGCACGCCGGAGGCAGCCCAGACCGCCGTCGCCCTGTTGCAGAGCCTCGACCCGCATCCCGGATCGCGCTACGGCGCGCTGCCGCCGGGCACCTACGTCCGCCCCGACTGCATCATTTGGCGCCATCACGGCATCTGGCAGGTGGCGCTGGCACCGGACGCCCGCCCGCTGGTGGGCCTGCAGCGCGATTACCAGCGCATGATCGGGCACCTGTCCGGCAGCGATGCCGACTACCTGCGAGGACACCTGCAGGAAGCGCGCTGGCTGCTCAAGGCGCTCGAGTCGCGCGCCGAAACCCTGCTGCGGGTCGTGCGCTGCCTGGTACGCGCGCAGTCCGGATTCCTCGAATTCGGCCCGCAGGCGCTGCATCCGCTCACCCTGCGCGAAGTCGCCACACAGCTGGAATTGCATGAATCCACGGTTTCGCGCGCGGTCGCCGGGAAGTACGTGCACACCCCGCGCGGCACCCTGACGTTGCGCGCATTTTTTGCCTCCGGCATCGGCACCGACAGCGGCGGCAGCGCCTCCAGCACCGCCATTCAGGATCGTATTCGCAAACTGGTGGCCGATGAAAATCCACGCAAGCCCTTGTCCGATGCCAAGCTTGCCGATACGTTGAAGAAAGAGGGAGTGCCGGTCGCACGGCGAACGGTGGCCAAGTACCGCGAAGCCTTGCAGATCCCGGCCTCCCACGAACGCGTGCGCGTCGGCACCGCCGCCGCGTCCGCACCGCAGCCACACGGCTCGCGGCCCACTGCCGAAGGAGGTCCATGATGCAGATCGAAGTCTATGGCCAGCAAATGGAAGTCACGCCCGCCCTGCGCGATTACGTGGAAAAGCGCTTCGAACGCCTCGAGCGAAGGATCGACAAGGACTGCGAAATCCGCGTCCAGCTGGCGCTGGAAAAGCCCTCGCACAAAGCCATCGCCACGGTGAACCTGGCCGGCCGCACCCTGCACGGCGACGCGCTCGGTCCGGACATGTACGCGGCGATCGACCTGCTGGTCGACAAAATCGACCGCCTGCTGATCAAGCACAAGGAAAAATTGACCGAGCAGCGGCATGGCGATGCGTGAGCCTGAACCATCCCGACCGACGCCAAGCCGCACGCCGGCCGCCCAGCGGACGGGGCCATGAGCACGGCCCGCATTACCGCCGAAGAACTGTTCGCCAGCCAGCAGGAGCGGCTCGCCCTGCGCTGGCTGGCGGGACAGCGCGGCGCGGCCGAGCGCGTCCTCGAAGCGGTCGATACCGTCGCACGCCGGCCGTCGCTGACCGGCTACCTCAACGCCGTCTACCCGAACAAGGTTCAGATCCTTGGCTCCGAGGAGCTGGAGTGGCTGGACAACCTCGACGCGCGCCAGCGCTGGGAAACCATCCAGAAGCTCATCGCCTACGGTCCGCTGGCGCTGGTCATCACCCGCGACCAGCACTGTCCGGACGATCTGCGGCTGGCGGCCGAAGAATCCGACACCCCGCTGTGGGTGTCGTCGCGCCGTGGCCACGAACTGCTCAACCACATCCAGTACCTGCTGGCGCGCAGGCTGGCACCGCGCATCACCCTGCACGGCGTGTTCATGGAGATCTACTCGATCGGCGTGCTGATCACCGGCGAATCCGGTTCCGGCAAGAGCGAACTGGCGCTGGAACTGATCACCCGCGGCCACCGGCTGGTGGCCGACGACGCGCCCGAATTCACCCAGATCGCCCCCGACGTGCTCGACGGCACCTGCCCCGAACTGCTGCAGGACATGCTGGAACTGCGCGGCCTCGGCGTGCTCAACATTCGCCAGATGTTCGGCGACACCGCGGTCAAGCGCAACAAGTACCTGCGCATGATCGTCCACCTCGAAAAGCCATCGCGCGTGGGCAGCGAAACCGGGCTGGAACGACTGACCGGCGATCTCGGAACGCGCAAGGTGCTGGATCTGGACGTGCCGATGATCACCGTGCCGGTCATGGCCGGTCGCAACCTCGCCGTGCTGACCGAAGCGGCCACCCGCATGCACATCCTGCGCAGCAAGGGGATCGATCCGGCGGCGGCGTTTCTCGCGCGCCACAGCCATTTCCTGGAGCGCTCCACGCCATGAACGCGCAGGCGCTGCCCGAGCTGGTGATCGTCAGCGGCATGTCCGGCTCCGGCAAGTCGGGCGCGCTGCACGCCATCGAAGATCTCGGGTATTACTGCGTCGACAACCTGCCCGCGCAGCTGCTGCCCGAGTTCGTGCGCCGACTGACCGAGAGCGAGGCAGCGCCGGCGCGGATCGCGGTCGGCATCGACGCACGCAATTTCGGCGACCTGTCCGACGTGCCCACGGCGCTGTCGCAGGTCGGCGCGCTGGGCGCCAATCCGCGCATGCTGTTTCTGGAAGCGCGCGACGAAATCCTGCTGCGCCGCTACGCCGACACCCGCCGCCGGCATCCGCTCAGCCACCTCGGGCTGGCGCTGGCCGACGCCATCGCGCTGGATCGGCAGGCGCTCAAACCGATGCGCCAGATCGCCGACGTGCTGATCGACACCAGCGAGATGAACGTGCACCAGATGCGGCGGGCGGTTCTGACCGAGTTCGGTCTGGCCGGCGCCGGACTGTCGCTGCTGTTCCAGTCGTTTGCCTACCGCCGCGGCGTGCCCGCCGACGCCGACTTCGTGTTCGACACCCGCGTCCTGCCCAACCCGCACTGGGATGCGCAGCTGCGTCCACTGTCCGGTCGCGACGCAGAAGTCCAGGCCTACCTCGACGCCCAGCCCGACGTGGAGACCTACGTCGCCCAGGTCGAAGCCTTCCTCGACGCCTGGCTGCCCAAGCTGCGCTCGGAAACGCGCAGCTACGTCACCACCTGTTTCGGCTGCACCGGCGGCCGCCACCGCTCGGTGTATCTGGCCGAACGCCTCGCCCGCCATTTCCGCAAGTCCGGCTGGGAAGAAGTGGCGGTGCACCATCGCGAGCTGGAATGACCGTGCAGCGTGCGGCACCGTAGAAGCCCGCGGGCGCGCGCCCGGCGCACAAAGCCCGGATGTCGGGATCGCGACCAAGCGACGCTTCTACAACCTTCCATCCGCGTCTGCTAACTTGTATCCATGTCCGTCGGCATCCTGTTGATCACCCACGAAGGCATCGGCTCTGCGCTGGTGGGCGTCGCCATGCGCCTGCTGCACAAGTTGCCGCTGCCGTGCGAAGCGTTCGAGGTCCCGTTCGACGGCGATCCTGCGACCTTGCTTCCGCAAGCCAGCGCGGCCCTGCGCCGGGTGGATCAGGGTCAGGGCGTGCTGGTGCTGACCGATCTGTACGGCGCCACCCCGAGCAATCTGGCCGCACGCCTCGCGCGGCTCGGAACGCCGGTGCGGCGCGTCTCTGCCGTCAGCCTGCCGATGCTGATGCGGGTGCTGAATTACGCCGAACTGGATCTTGATGAACTGCCGGCGGTCGCCGCCGCCGGCGCGCGCAATGGAGCGATCACGGATGACATTTGAAGGCACGCCAGCACCCACCTCACGGGGAATCGGCCAATGATTCGCCGCGAGCTGAAAGTGATCAACAAGCTCGGCCTGCACGCCCGCGCAACGGCCAAGCTGGTTCACGTGCTGTCCGCGTTCCAGAGTGCGGCCACGCTGGAAGTGCGCGGCCGCGAGGTCAACGCCAAGAGCATCATGGGCGTGATGCTGCTGGCCGCCGGGCCGGGCGCGGAAGTGGTGCTGCGGGTGGACGGGTCCGACGAGCAGGCCGCTGCGGAGGCCGTGACCGCCCTGTTCGAACGGCGCTTCGACGAGGAGAGCTGATGCGGAAAGTCCTGTCCGGCACGGCGGCGGCGCGCGGATGCGCGATCGGCCGCGCACGGATGCGGCTACCGCACCGGCTTGAGGTCGGCGCAACCACCATTTCCGAAGAAAACGTCGAAACCGAAATCGCCCGTTTCCATGCCGCCGTCGATACCGTGCGCACTGAAATGCGCGCCCTGCACGAGCGCCTCCAGGGCGCACTGACGCGGGAACTCGGCGAGATCGTCGACCTGCACGCCCTGCTGCTCGACGACCCCGATCTGCTGTCCGGCATCGATACCTTGATCCGCACCGGTCCGTATACCGCGGACTACGCCCTGCGTCTGCAGCGCAACCGTCTGACCGCCGCATTCGACGCGATGGACGATGCCTATCTGCGCAGCCGCATCGACGATATCGACCACATCATCGAGCGCCTGCACGCGGCGCTCACCAGCCGCAAGACCGCGCTGCCCGGCGTTTCCGGCGATATTCTGGTCACCGATTCCATTTCCCCCGCCGAACTCGCGCAGTTGCAAACGCAAGGAGTGGTCGCCGTGGTCACCGCCGGCGGCAGCGCGCTGTCGCACAGCACGATCATGGCGCGCAGCCTGCACCTGCCGCTGGTTGTCGGGGCCGGACAGGCGCTTCTGAACGTCAAGGATGGCGACGTGCTGCTGATCGACGGCAGTTCCGGACTTGTCATTCTGGAACCCGGCGCGAAGGATCTGCGCGAACACCACGCGCGGGTGGCGCAGGCGCGGGCGGAGCGGCGCCAGCTCAATCGACTGCGGCGCGAGCCCAGCCGCACCCTCGACGGCGGCGACATCAAGCTGTGGGCGAACGCGGAAACCCGCGATGACGCCAGCGAAGCCCATGCGCTGGGCGCTGCCGGCATCGGATTGTTCCGCTCCGAATTCCTGTTCCTTGGCCGCAGCGACCTGCCCGACGAAGAGGTCCAGTTCCGCGCCTACCGCGACGTGGTGCTGGCCATGACCGGCCGCACCGTCACCATCCGCACGCTGGATCTTGGCGCCGACAAGGCCGACCGCTCCGGCCTGAGCCTGCGCAACGAAGCCAATCCCGCGCTCGGCCTGCGCGGCGTGCGCCTGTCGCTGTCCCACCCGGGACTGTTGCGCGCCCAACTGCGCGCCATCGTGCGCGCTTCCGGCTACGGTCCGGTGCGGGTGCTGGTGCCGATGGTCAGCGCCATCGAGGAGCTGCGCACCGTGCGCGCGGCGCTCGACACCGCTGCGGACGAACTGCGCGCGGAAGGTCGGGAAATCGCGCCGCAGATCCCGCTCGGCGCGATGATCGAGGTGCCTTCCGCCGCGCTGATTCTGCCCAGCTTCATCGGGCTGGCCGATTTTCTGGCCATCGGCAGCAATGACCTGGTGCAGTACCTGCTGGCCGTCGACCGCACCAACGAAGCGCTGGACGCCCTGTTCACCCCGCTGCATCCAGCCGTACTGCGGGTCTTGCACGAGATCATCAAAACCGCTCGCAAGCGCGCCGTTCCTGTCACGTTGTGCGGCGAAATCGCGGCCGAACCCAGCCTCATTCCTTTGCTGCTGGCGCTGGGTCTGAATGAACTGAGCCTGCACCCGACCCATCTGCTGGAAGTCCGCCAGGCCATCCGCGGCTGCGATCTTGGCAAACTGCGCGCCGGCACCGCATCGCTGCTGCGGGCCAAAACCCGCGCCGGGATCGAACGCTGGGTTGCCGCGAATCGCATTGCGACGCACTGAAGGCTGGCTGGTTCCCTCAGCTCGGGGGATAATGCGCGGATCATGAACGCCTGACACGGCGCCCGCGCGTTCCGTTGCGCGAGGTGTCCCCGCCCTCTTCGCCGGAATCCCGCATGGCCGAAACCATTCGCCACGACAAGCCTGCGCGCCAGCTGCGTCTGTTGTCCGACGCGCTGGACAGCGGCCGGCTGGGTCCGGTGCGGCGGATGGTCAACACGCTGTCTCCGGCCGAAATCGGCAACCTGCTCGAATCGCTGCCGCCCGCCAAGCGCTCGGTGGTCTGGGGTCTGGTCGATCCCGAAGACGACGGCGAGGTGCTGGTCCACGTCGGCGATGAGGTGCGCGAAGGCCTGATCGCCGACATGGATCCGGACGAGCTGGTCGCCGCTGCGTCCGACCTCGACATCGACGACCTTGCCGATCTGGCCGAAGACCTGCCGGACGCGGTCATCGAGGAAGTCCTGAAATCGATGGATCGCGAAAACCGCGATCGCCTCGAACAGGTGTTGTCCTACGACGAGGACACCGCCGGACGCCTGATGAACCCGGACGTGGTGACGGTGCGCGCCGACACCACGGTCGACGTGGTGCTGCGCTACCTGCGCCTGCGCGGCGAACTTCCCGACCACACCGACCACCTCTACGTCGAGAGCAAGCGCCACCAGTACCTCGGCCGGATCGCGCTGCAGGCGCTGTTGACCCATGAACCGGGCACGCCGATCAACCATCTGCTCGACGACGAACAACCCGCCATCGACGTCGATGAAACATCCGAGGAAGTCGCACGCAAGTTTTCCGACCACGACTGGATCAGTGCGCCGGTGGTGGACGCCAACAACGTCCTGCTCGGCCGCATCACCATCGACGACGTGGTCGACATCATCCGCGAGCAGGCCGAGCACCAGGCGATGTCGGCCGCCGGCCTCGACGAGGACGAAGACCTGTTCAGCCCGGTCTGGCGCGCGATGCGGCGTCGCCTCGTGTGGCTGTCGGTCAACCTGTGTACCGCTTTCATCGCCGCCAACGTGGTCGGCCAGTTCGAGCACACCATCGACCAGTTGGTCGCGCTGGCGGTGCTGATGCCGATGGTTGCCGGCCTTGGCGGCAACGCCGGCACCCAGGTGATGGCGCTGATGGTGCGCGGCCTGGCGCTCGGTCAGATCGGTGCGTCGAACGTGATGACGCTGCTTTGGAAGGAGCTGCGGGTGGCCCTGCTCAACGGCCTGTTGATGGGCGCGGTGCTCGCCACCATCGTCTGGGTCTGGTTCAGCAACGTCGGACTGTCGGCGGTGATCTTCATCGCCCTGACCTGCAACCTGCTGATCGCCGCCACCGCAGGCGTGCTGATCCCGTTGACCCTCAAGCGCATGCGCTTCGACCCGGCGCTGGCGAGCGGTATCTTCCTGACCGCACTGACCGACTCGCTGGGCTTTTTCACCTTCCTCGGTCTGGCGACGCTGGTGCTGTTGCGCTGAACGGGTTCAGTGTCAACCCAGCACCGCCTCCAGCACCGCCATCCGCACCGCCACGCCGTTGGCGACCTGTCGCAGGATCCACGACTGCGGGCCGTCGGCAACCGCGTCGGTGATTTCCACGCCTCGGTTCAGCGGCCCTGGATGCATGACGATGGCATCCGGCGCGGCGCGGCGCAGGCGCGTGGCGGTCAGGCCGTAAGCGCGGTGGTAGTCGTCCAGCGATTCGACCAATCCTTCGGCCATGCGCTCGCGCTGCAGGCGCAGCATCATGACTGCGTCCACGCCCTCCAGCGCGGCGTCGAAATCGTGGAAGACGCCGCAACCGGCCAACGTTGCGGCATCCGGCAGCAAGGACGCCGGGCCGCAGACGCGGATCTCGCCGCAGTCCAGCGCGCGCAGCGCGTGCAGGTCGGAACGCGCCACCCGCGAATGCTTCACGTCGCCGACGATCACGACCTTGAGCTTCGAGAAATCCTCGCCCTTGGCCTGGCGCAGGGTCAGCATGTCGAGCAAGCCCTGACTGGGGTGGTGGCTGCGGCCGTCGCCGGCGTTGACCACCGCCACGCCTGCTTCCGCTGCTTGCGCCAGCGCCGCGACCGCGCCGTCGGTCTTGTGACGCACCACGAACCCGCGCACGCCCATCGCCTGGATGGTGCGAAAGGTGTCGAGATCGACCTCGCCCTTGGTCGTCGAGGATGTCGATGCATCGAAATTGAGGATCTGCGCACCCAGCCGCTGCGCCGCGAGTTGGAAGCTCAGCCGGGTGCGCGTGGATGGCTCGAAAAACAGCGTGCACACCGCGACTCCGGTCAACGCAGACGGAGCCTGCGCGCCATCGGTGAACGCCTGCGCGCGCCGCAGCAGCGCATCGATCGCCGCGACTGGCAGATGTTCGAGATCGAGCAGATGGCGCAGGCGGCCGCTTTCGTCAACTTGTGGGCTCATGGCCGGGTATTGTCGCAGCTTGCGCCGCCGCTAGCGCCATGCGGGTGGAATTTGTTGCGCTTGAGGCAACTTCGAAGGACGTGCCATGAACGGCTGGACGCAGACCGGCGCGAAAAACGAGAATTTCTTCGGAGTAACCTTGATTGGTTTTCCCGCGTTATCCGCGTCAAAACAAGCGTATCGGATCCCCGGAAGAATTCGCAATCGCCAACAAGTCGCCTGCTACGCAACAACGATCGCATCCTGCGGCGCTGCAAACCAGCGTTCGACGATGACCACCGCTGCCAGCGCATCGAGTGCTTCGGCATCGCGACGCCGGCTGCGTCCGCTCGCACGGGATTCGGCGAACCGCTGCGCCGCTTCCTGCGAGCTGTTGCGCTCGTCGACCAGCACCACCGGCAGGCGCAGGCGCTCGTGCAGCGTGCGCGCAAACGCCTGGGCCGTTCTGCGAATCGGCTGATCGCTGCCATCCAGCGTCATCGGATCGCCAACAACGCAGCCTGCAGGCCGCCATTGGCGTGCCAGCCGATCGACCTCGCTCCAGTCCGGCTCCCCGGCATGCACGGCCACCATCCCGATGGCGCGCGCCGACCCCAGTAGCGGATTGCCGATCGCCACGCCGATCCGGCGCGTGCCGACGTCGAACCCCAGCACGATGGCATCCGGCGGCAGGCCGTGCGCCGCCGCTGCGGTCTGGACGCCAGTATTCATGCGTGTCCGCTGTGGCTGGCGTGGTTGACCAGATCCACGCCGATGCTGCCGGCCGCGGCCTGCCAGCGCTGCGCCAGCGGCAGTTCGAACAGCACGTCGCGGCGGTTGGGCACCAGCAGCCAGCTGTCGTCCACCAGTTCCTGCTCAAGCTGCCCGGCGCCCCAACCGGCACAGCCCAGCGCCACCAGCGCCTTGGTCGGACCTTCGCCGCGCGCCATCGCCTCGAGCACGTCGCGCGAAGTGGTCAGGTACAGGCCATCGCCGATTTCGATCGAAGAATCCCAGGTGCGGTCACCGTCGTGGACGACGAAACCGCGTTCGGTATGCACCGGCCCTCCGGCCAGCACCGGCTGCTGGAGCAAGACCGTATCGTCGCAGCCCACGCCCATCTGCTGGAGGATCTCGCCGATCGTGTATTCGGACGGACGGTTGACCATCACGCCCATGGCGCCTTCGCCATCGTGCTGGCAAACCAAGGTCACGCTGCGTTCGAAATTGGAGTCGTGCAGCGCCGGCAGCGCGATCAGCAGATGATTGCCGAAACCGTGTTCATGCGCGTTCATGGGGGCATTCTAAGCCAAGGCGACGCGTCCACGCGCTGCGCCAGCCACGCCGACGAAAGGCGCATGCCCGCCGCCATGGCAGCCCGCTGCGGACACGACGCTTCCGGGCGCTCAGCGCGCCTCGGCCACCATCACCCCGTCGAGGCCCTGTGCCAGGGTGGATGCATCGCCGCCCTGCGCCAACTTGATCCGCAGGCGCACCTCGTTGGACGAGTCGGCATAGCGCAGCGCATCCTCGTAACTGATTTCGCCGGCCTGATACAGCTCGAACAGGCTCTGGTCGAAGGTCTTCATGCCCAACTGCACGGATTCCTTCATCACTTCCTTGAGCTTGTGGATCTCGCCGTCGCGGATGTAGTCCTGCACCAGCGGGGTGCCGAGCAGGATTTCCATCGCCACCCGACGCGCCTTGCCGTCCGGGGTCGGCACCAGTTGCTGCGCGACCACGCCCTTGAGGTTGAGTGACAGATCCATCAACAGCTGGCTGCGGCGGTCTTCCGAGAAGAAGTTGATGATGCGATCCATCGCCTGGTTGGCGTTGTTGGCGTGCAGCGTGCACAGCACCAGGTGGCCGGTCTCGGCGAAGGCGATGGCATGATCCATGCCCTCGCGGGTACGCACTTCGCCGATCATGATCACGTCCGGCGCCTGGCGCAGGGTGTTCTTCAGCGCATTGTCCCAGCTGTCGGTGTCGATGCCGACCTCGCGCTGGGTGATGATGCAGCCGTCGTGCTTGTGCACGAACTCGATCGGGTCTTCGATCGTGATGATGTGACCGGTCGAATTGGCGTTGCGGTAGCCGATCATCGCTGCCAGCGAGGTCGATTTACCGGTGCCGGTGGCGCCCACGAAAAGGATGATGCCGCGCTTGGTCATCGCCAGCGTCTTGACCACCGGCGGCAGGCTGAGTTCTTCGACAGTCGGGATCCGGGTCTCGATCCGGCGCAGCACCATGCCAACCTGGTTGCGCTGGTAGAAGCAGCTGACGCGGAAACGACCCACCCCGGCCACGCCGATCGCGAAGTTGCACTCGTGGGTTTTTTCGAATTCCTCGCGCTGCTGCGGCGACATCACGTTCAACACCAGATCGCGCGACTGCTGCGGCGTCAGCGGGTTCTGGGTGATCGGGCTGATTTTCCCGTTGACCTTCATCGACGGCGGCATGCCGGCGGTGATGAACAGGTCCGACGCCTTCTGATGCGCCATCAATTTGAGGAACGAGGTGAAATCGATGCTGCTCATGTTGTTGCTCCGGGAGCGGGGACAGGAAGCCGGGAACCGAGAAAAGCAATTGCTTTTCGTCGTGGACCCCGCGCTCTCGCCACACAGCCAATCATCTTAAAAACATTCCGAGCATCCTTGCTCTCCCCGGTCCCCGGTTCCTGGTTCCCGGTACCTTGAATCACTCGAACAACCGCTTGTCCTTCGCATATTCCGCCGCCTGCTGGCGGCTGATCAAGCTGCGCTTGACCAGATCTTGCAGGTGCTGATCCAGCGTCTGCATGCCGGTCGCCTGACCGGTCTGGATCGACGAATACATCTGCGCCACCTTGTCTTCGCGAATCAGATTGCGGATGGCCGGGGTGCCGACCATGATCTCCCACGCCGCGGTGCGGCCGCCGCCGATCTTCTTCAGCAGCGCCTGTGCGATCACCGCGCGCAGCGATTCCGACAGCATCGAACGCACCATCGGCTTTTCACCGGCGGGGAACACGTCGATGATGCGGTCGATGGTCTTGGCCGCGCTGGAGGTGTGCAAGGTGGCGAACACCAGGTGGCCGGTCTCGGCCGCGGTCAGCGCCAGCCGAATCGTTTCCAGGTCGCGCAACTCGCCGACCAGGATGATGTCCGGGTCTTCGCGCAGCGCCGAACGCAGGGCTTCGTTGAAACCGTGGGTGTCGCGGTGCACTTCGCGCTGGTTGATCAGGCACTTCTGCGCGGTGTGGACGAATTCGATCGGATCCTCGACCGAGAGGATGTGGCTGTAGTCTTTCTTGTTGATGTGGTCGATCATCGCCGCCAGCGTGGTCGACTTGCCCGAACCGGTCGGCCCGGTGACGAGAATGAGCCCTTGCGGCTGTTCGATCAGTTCCTTGAAGATGCGCGGGCAACCGAGATCCTCGAGGGTGAGCACTTCCGAGGGAATGGTACGGAACACCGCGCCGGCGCCGCGGTTCTGGTTGAAGGCGTTGACGCGGAATCGCGCCAGCCCGGGAATCTCGAAGCTGAAGTCGACCTCAAGGAATTCTTCGTAGTCGCGGCGCTGCTTGTCCGACATGATGTCGTACACCAGCGCGTGCACCTGCTTGTGATCCAGTGCCGGGATATTGATGCGGCGCACGTCGCCATCGACGCGGATCATCGGCGGCAAGCCGGCCGAAAGATGCAAGTCCGAAGCCTTGTTCTTGACCGAGAATGCCAGCAGTTCGGCAATATCCATGCGTTCTCTCCGCCCCTGTCAAATAAATTCGTTCATGCCACTTGCCGGCACTTGGCGTTCCGGCGGCTACCGGGGCAGTATGAGCGCCATTCGTGCCCGTATTCAACCACCGTGCCGCAGACCCTCGACCCGCCCACCGCTCTGGTCTCCATCCTCTCCCTGATTGAAAACGCAAGCTGCGCTTCGGGAAGGCCAATCGCGCGACTGCTGGCGGTTTCCAAAACCCGCGACGTCGCGGCCATTTCCGCCCTCGCTGGCGCCGGCCAAAAGGCCTTTGGCGAAAACTACGTGCAAGAGGCGCTGCCCAAGATCGCCGCATTGCGCGACCTCGCATTGGAATGGCATCTGATCGGCCATCTGCAGTCCAACAAGGCCGATCTGGTCGCCCGCACCTTCGATTGGGTGCAAACCGTGGATCGAGCCAAGCTGGTGACCGCGCTGGCGCAGCACCGCCCGGCGGACATGCCGCCGCTGAACGCGCTGATTCAGGTGAACATCGACGATGAAACCGGCAAAAGCGGCTGCCGTCCCGAGCAGATTCCGGCACTGGCCGAGGCCATCGCCGCGCAGCCGCGGCTGCGCCTGCGCGGACTGATGGCGATTCCGTCGCCCGATCCGGACATGGCCCGCCGCCGCGCCGGGTTCCGGGCGATGGCAGCGTTGTTCGCCGAACTTGCCTCCACTCACCACGGCATCGACACCCTGTCGATGGGCATGAGCGAGGATTTCGCCGAAGCCATCGCAGAAGGTGCGACCATGGTGCGGGTGGGCAGCGCGCTGTTCGGCCCGCGCCCGCCGAAATCCTGATTCCACCCTTCATCCCGGTTGCCATGACTGCCAACGAATCCCCCCTCTCGCATTCCGGTTCGATCGCCTTCATCGGCGGCGGCAACATGGCCCGCAGCCTGATCGGCGGGCTGCTCCGACAAGGCGTCGATCCCGCAAGCGTGCGCGTCGCCGAACCGGTGCCACCGATGCGCGAGGCGCTGCACAACGATTTCGGGGTGGCCGTCTTCGAGCAGGCCGCGCAGGCGGTCGCAGGCGCGTCGACCTGGGTGTTCGCGGTCAAGCCGCAGGTCATGCGCCCGGTCTGCGAAGGGCTGGCACCGCTGGCCATCGCGGGCAATCCCCTGGTCATTTCAATCGCGGCCGGCATCACCAGCAGCCAGATCGGACGCTGGCTGGCTGGCTGCAACCGGATCGTGCGGGTGATGCCCAACACGCCCGCGTTGCTGGGCGCTGGCGCCTCCGGATTGTTCGCCCGCCCCGGCGTCGACACGGCCGGACGCGCGCTCGCACAAGCGCTGCTGGCGGCGGCGGGCACGGCCCTTTGGATCGAAGACGAAGCGCAAATGGACGCGGTGACGGCGCTGTCCGGCAGTGGCCCGGCCTATGTCTTTCTGCTGGCCGAAGCCATGATCGTCGCCGGCATCCGGGAAGGCCTCGCGCCGGACGCCGCGCGCCGGCTTACGCTGCAAACCATCCTCGGTGCCGGACGCATGCTGACCGAAGCCGACGTGGACGCCGCCGAATTGCGCAGACGCGTCACGTCGCCCAATGGCACCACGCAAGCCGCCATCGAGTCCTTCGAAGCCGGCGGTTTCCGCACCCTGGTCAATGCGGCAATCCACGCTGCCCGCGTCCGCGGCGCGCAGCTGTCGGCCGACAACGACTGAATTGCGTACCCGCCCTCGCCTGCTCGCGGACTGACGCCGTTGCGTTGTGGCGGACTTGCGGACGTACGCTGCTGGAGCGATCCACGCCTGACTGTCGATCGCTGCAGGCCACGCGTCACGCGCGGCCTCGACGGCTCGGCTTACGGAAACAGCATCCGCTTCGTCCAACCACCGTCGCCATCGGGTTCGTACAACCGGCGCTCGTGCAAACGGAACTGGGCGCCGAACCAGAACTCCACCACGTCCGGCTTGACCAGAAATCCGGTCCAGCGCGGCGGGCGCGGCACGTCGCGCTCCTCGAACTCGCGCTCGCACTGCGCGATGCGGGCTTCAAATTCATGGTGCGAGGCCAGCGTTTCCGACTGCCGTGAGGCCCAGGCGCCGATCTGGCTGCCGCGCGGGCGGCTGGCGAAATAGGCGTCTGCCTCGGCGGCATCGACGGTTTCGACCCGCCCTTCGATGCGCACCTGCACGCCGTTGCGCACCCGCGGCCAGTGGAACAGCAGCGCCACATTCGGATTGGCCCGCAGTTCGCGCCCCTTGCGGCCGTCCAAATGGGTGTAGAACACGAACCCGTCGGATCCGTGCGACTTGAGCAGCACCATGCGCGCGGACGGCCTGCCCTCAGCGGTGGCGGTGGCCACCACCATCGCCGTGCGATCCGGCTCGCCGACGGCCAGCGCTTCGTCGAACAGGGTATCGAAGGTCGTCAGGATCTCGGTCGAGAGCGCGGTCATGCGCACATTGTCGCGCGCATGCCGCGCCGGCGCACGCTCATTCGACCACGAAAGTCACCCGCAGATTGACCCGCCACTCCTGCACATTGCCCACCGGATCGGTGACGACTTTGACGTTGTTGACCCAGGCACCCTGGATGTTCTTCACCGATTCCGAGCATTTCTTCAGCCCGTGCGCCACGGCATCTTCGATTCCGTTGCTGGACGAGGCGGTGAGTTCGATGACCTTGGCAACCGACATGGCAAGCTCCTCTCGGGCGGACGCGGACTGCGGCCGGAACGGCGACCCTCGCACGGCCGGGGTTAACGTTGCGCATTCGCTGCTAGCATTCTGCAATGCAACAACACCGGCACATTGTCCTGATTGGTCCGATGGGATCGGGCAAGAGCACGCTCGGGCCGGCTCTGGCAGCGCGGCTGGGCCTGCCGTTCGTGGACCTGGACAGTCGCATCGAGGCGGACGCGGATTGCCGCATCACCGACCTTTTCGACAGCGAAGGCGAAGCCGGCTTTCGCGCGCGCGAAACGCGGGCGCTGGCCAGCGCGCTGGCGCAGCCCCCATCGGTCATCGCCAGCGGCGGCGGCGCGGTGCTGGCCGCGGCAAATCGCCAAGCCATGCGCAGCGGCGGCATCGTGGTCTACCTGCAGATCGACCCGACGATCCAGCTGGCGCGCCTGCAACACGACGCCAGCCGCCCGCTGCTGCAGGTCGGCGACCTCGCCGCAACCCTTTCGCGCCTGCAGTCGCAGCGCGAAGCGCTGTATCGCCAAACGGCACACCTGCTGTTCGACTCCAGCACCCTTGCGCCCGAACGCGTGGCAGAAACGCTGGCGGCACTGATCGCATCCTTCGAGACCATGCACCCATGACGCCATCCCTGCACACGGTCGCCGTGGGCGGCGCCACGCCCTACCGCATCCACATCGGATCCGGCCTGCTGGACGACGGCGCGCTGCTCGGTGCCGGCCTGCGCGGTCGCCACGCCCTGCTGGTCAGCGATGCCAACGTTGCGCCGCTGTATGCCGATCGCGTGGCGACGGCCCTGAGCGCCGCACGCCCCGAACTGCATCTCGGCCGCCACTTCATCCCGGCCGGCGAAGCGCACAAAACCCTTGCCGGTTTCACCGCCACGATCGAAGCACTGGCCGCATTGGGCGCCACCCGCGACGCCTGCGTCTACGCGCTGGGCGGTGGCGTGGTCGGCGACCTTGCCGGCTTTGCCGCCGCCTGCTGGATGCGCGGGATCGATTGCGTGCAGTTGCCGACCACCCTGCTGGCGATGGTGGATTCCTCGGTGGGCGGCAAGACCGCCGTCGATATTCCACAGGGCAAGAATCTGGTCGGTGCGTTCCACCCGCCACGCGCGGTGATCGCCGACACCGCCGTCCTGCGCAGCCTGCCGCCGCGCGAACTGCGCGCGGGACTGGCCGAGGTCATCAAGTACGGCGCGATCGTCGATGCCGATTTCCTGCGCTGGCTGGACGCCCGGTGCGATGCGCTGCTGGCCGGCGACGCTGCCGCACTGTCCGAGGCCATCGCCCGCAGCTGCGCGCACAAGGCCGCGATCGTCGAGCTCGACCCGTTCGAATACGGCCAGCGCGCCCTGCTCAATTTCGGCCACACGTTCGGCCATGCCATCGAGGCGGAACAAGGCTACGGCGACGGCCTCAACCACGGCGAATCGGTCGCGGTGGGCATGCTGCTGGCGGCGCGACTGTCGGCCGAACTGGGCCTGTCCTCGCCCGACGTTGCCGAATCGCTGCGCACGCTGCTTGCCAACTTCGGCCTGCCCACCGCGATCCCGCCCGGCCTCGTCCCCGAAGCCCTGCTGGGGCGGATGCGGCTGGACAAGAAGGCGCAGGCCAGCGGGCTGCGCTTCATCCTCCTGCACGCGCTCGGCAGGGCGACGGTGGTGGCGGACGTGGCCGAGGACGTGGTGCTGGATGTGCTCACCAGACACGCATCCTGAGTCCGACGAACCTGCTGCCAGCCTGCGCCCCGCAGCTGCGGCTGCCGGTTCGAACCGGCATTCCGTCACGCTTTGCAATCAAGACCCTGCGCAAAACCGCCCGTGGGTGCGATCATCGCCTGCCGTCGCCGGCTTGCGTTTGCAGGCCGCGTCCGGTTTGCCCATCCGCTTACGTTGCACTCACTGATACCCGACTGCTTTCCGACCGCATGATCGAATTCGGACACCTGACGCATGTCGGCCTGCGGCGAGAGCTGAACGAGGACACGTACTACGGCGATGCCGATCTTGGGCTGTGGCTGGTGGCCGACGGCATGGGCGGACATGCGTACGGCGAGGTGGCCAGCGCGCTGGCGCGCGAGGCGGTGGTGCGTGAAGTGCGCGCCAAGCACAGCCTGTCGGAAGCCATCCTCACCGCCGACGAGGAGATCATCCGCTGTTCGCGGCGACGCGGCGACAGCCTTCCGATGGGAACCACCATCGTCGCCATGCGGATCGCGGGCACCCGATTCGAAGTGGCCTGGGTCGGCGACAGTCGGGTGTACCTGTGGCGCGACGGCGTCTTGACCCAGCTTTCGCATGACCACAGCTATGTGCAGGAGCTGATCGCTCAGGGCGCCATCAGCCCCGCCCAAGCGCGCAGCCACCCGCACCGCAATGTCGTCACTCAAGCGCTGGGCGTGACCGCGCCCGAGCAGTTGAACGTGGAAACCCTGAGCGGCGAACTGCGTCCCGGCATGCAGTTGCTCCTGTGCAGCGACGGATTGACCGAGGAAGTGGACGACAAGCACATCGCCCGGGTGCTGGAACATGTCGAATGCAGCGCGCAAGAATGCGTGGATGGGCTGATCGCCGCGGCGCTCGACGGCGGCGGTTCGGACAACATCACCGCGATCTTGGTACGCAGCCACTGAGCGTCGCTTTTCGAACCCGATCGGGTTTCAGCCGACCTCCGCTTCCAGGCTGCGGGCATCGAGTTCCAGCCACAGGCAGCGTCCGGATTTTTCCTGCATCGCCGCCAGCCGCTTCGCATGCTCGGTGGCCTCGTCCGGCGTCGCCTGCACGCTGGGTCGCAGCGACGCTGCCGCAGCCGCCGTGACCGAAGCCGGAGCCGTCCGAACAACCGCCGACGGCGGAGCTTCGCCGAAACCGATTTCGCTTTGCCCGGAGGTCAGCGCGATGTAGACGTCGGTGAGGATTTGCGCATCCAGCAGCGCACCGTGGAGCTGGCGCTTCGAATTGTCCACGCCCAGCCGTTTGCACAGCGCGTCCAGCGAGTTGCGCTGCCCGGGATAGCGCTGCCGCGCAAGCTTCAATGTGTCTTCGACGCTGCAACGGTCCGCGATCCGTCCCTTCCCGTCGATGCGCGCCAGCTCGGCATCGAGAAAGCCGATGTCGAACCCCGCGTTGTGGATGACCAGCTCGGCACCCTCGATGAAATCGAGAAATTCATCGACAACCTCGGCGAAGCGCGGCTTGTCGGAAAGAAATTCGCGGGTCAGTCCGTGGACGTCCTGGGCGCCGGGTTCGATCTCGCGTTCCGGGTTGAGATAGCGGTGGAAACTGCGTCCGCTGCGGCGCCGCTCCAGCAATTCCACGCAGCCGATTTCCACCACGCGGTTGCCGGATTTCCAGTCCACGCCGGTGGTTTCGGTATCCAGTACGATCTGCCGCATCAGCCTGCCTGCTCCTTGAATCGAATCGCCTGTTCGCGCGCCAACTGATCGACGCGCTCGTTTTCGGGGTGTCCGGAATGGCCCTTGACCCAGCGCCAGTCGACCGTGTGCTGCGCGGCCGCGGCAGCCAGACGTTCCCACAGATCGCGGTTCTTGACCACGCCGCCGCCAGCGGTTTTCCAGCCGCGCCGGATCCAATTCGCCAGCCATTCGGTGATGCCCTGCCGCACATACTGGGAATCGGTGGTCAGCACCACCTCGCAGGGCGTGCGCAGCGCTTCGAGGGCGGCGATGGTCGCCATCAGCTCCATCCGGTTATTGGTGGTCAGCGCTTCGCCGCCCGCCAGTTCGCGCTCGTGCCCGCTCCAGTGCAGCAGCGCCGCCCAGCCGCCCGGCCCGGGGTTGCCCAAGCAGGCCCCGTCGGTGTGAATCTCCACCCGTTTGCGCAGCGCGCCCGTCACGCCACCGTTCCTGCTTGAGGGCCGATCGGGCGAGCGCTGCGCACGGGCGTCAGCGGGATCGTGCGCTTGTCGCCGCGCAGCAGAAACGCCGGGCGAAGGCCAACGCCCGGGCGCGGTTCCGAAACGGCTTGCGAACGCCAATACGGACCCAATCCATACGACACTGGCTCCGGCTGCAGACCGACCGCGCGCAGGCGTCGCCGCCACGTCACCGGCTCGTAACCGCGCAGTCCGTTCCCGCTCCAGCGCAAACGCCATGGCGCCAGCGGATTCAGTGCCAGCAGCCACAGCCAGCCACCGGGAATCAACACACGCGCGCATTCTTCGAGCAGCGCCTGCGGATCGCACGCCATATCCGCCGCGTGCTGGACGATGACCAGCGCGCAACATTCGCTGACGATCGGCAACGGCAACCCGCACCGCAGGTCGCCGACAAGCGTGCCGGCCGTCGGATGCAATCGCAGCGGCGGCGCCGCATCGTCGTCAAGAATCAAGTCTGCAGCCGCTGGCCCCAGCCACAGGCTGCGCTGGCGGGGAAACTGCTGCAGCGCCGCACGCACGCTCGCCGCCTCGTGATCGAGCAGCAATTTCCCGCGTGGGCCGGTAAACCACGTCTCGGCGGCGTTCGGTGCGACGGATCTGCGGAGCGCGGAGGCCATCCTCTGATTTTGCGGGAAAGACGCCCGCACGTCACGGCAATCCAGCGGCGACGGTCGGTGCGATGATGATCGTCTGCTCCAAGGCAGACCACGACAGCCATGACCCTGCAGCCCATCCCCGCCTTCGAGGACAACTACATCTGGACGCTGCGCGATCGCGGCGGGCGTGCGCTGGTGGTCGATCCCGGGGCGGCCGCGCCGGTTTTCTCCGCCCTCGGCGACCTGCCCCCGCATGCCATCCTGCTGACCCACCACCACGCCGACCACACCGGAGGCGTTGCCGAACTGCTGGCGCGCTGGCCGGACACCGCCGTGTACGCACCGCGCGATGCGCGGATCGTGCAAGCCACCCGGCGCATTGACGAAGGCGACGCTATCGCGATCGGGCCATGGCAGTTCCAGGTATTGGCCGTGCCCGGGCATACCCGCAGCCACGTCGCCTACGTTGGCGAGGGGCTGCTGTTTTGCGGCGATACCTTGTTCAGCCTCGGCTGCGGACGCATGTTCGAAGGCTCGCCGGAACAGATGCACGGCTCCCTGCAACGGCTGGCCGGTCTGCCCGCAACCACGTTGGTGTGCTGCGCGCACGAATACACCCTTGCTAACGCCGCATTCGCGCGAACGGTCGACCCGGACAACCCCGCATTGCGCAAGCGCGCGACGCAGGCACGCGCGGATCGCGCCGTGGGGCGTCCGACACTTCCGGTCTCACTCGGCAGCGAACGCGCCTGCAACCCGTTTTTGCGCTGCGACACCCACGCCATCCAGACAGCGGCGGCGCGCCATGCCGGACGTACACCGGCGAGCGTGGTCGACACGTTCGCGATCCTGCGCAGCTGGAAGGATGGATTTCGGGGGTAAGGGGACCGGGGAAGAGGCTAAAGCAGGAATTCAGCATCTGTCTGCAGCATCTGTCCAGGCTGGCCGCAAACAGCCGCGCAAGGCAAACTAGAGCATTCGCTCGGCGCGCCCCACGCGCAACTCACAAGGAGACACCATGGGATTCCTGCAAGGCAAGCGTGCGCTGGTCACCGGCATCGCCAGCCAACGTTCCATCGCCACCGGCATTGCCGACGCCTTCCACCGCGAAGGCGCGGAGTTGGCGTTGACCTATCAGAACGAGAAACTGAAATCGCGGGTGGAAGACGCCGCCGCCGAGTACGGCAGCAAAATAGTCTTGCCGCTGGACGTGGCCGACGACGCGCAAATCGACAACTGCTTTGCCGAACTGGGCAAACATTGGAGCGATGGCTTCGACATCCTCGTGCATTGCATCGCGTTTGCCCCGCGTGAAGCGATTGAAGGCGATTTTCTCGATGGCATCAACCGCGAGCGCTACCACATCGCCCACGACATCAGCGCCTATTCGCTGGCAGCGCTGGGCAAGGCGGCGCGCCCGTTGATGAAAGGCCGCAACGGCAGCGTTTTGACCCTGTCGTATCTGGGCGCAGAGCGCGCACTGGCCAACTACAACACGATGGGCGTGGCCAAGGCCTCGCTGGAAGCCACCGTGCGCTACATGGCGATGGCGCTGGGCCCGGAGGGCACCCGCGTGAATGCGATTTCGGCCGGCCCGATCCGCACCTTGGCCGCCAGTGGCGTGGCCAATTTCCGCAAGATGCTCAGTGCATTCGAAGCCGCCGCGCCGCTGCGCCGGGTGGTGACGATTGAAGACGTGGGCAATGCGGCTGCGTTCCTGTGCTCGGATCTGGCCAATGGCATCACCGGCGAGGTCACCTATGTGGATGCCGGCTACAACATCATGGGCATGAGCGGGATCGAGTGATGCGTTCCTTCAGGGAGAAGGAACAATAAAAAGCCCGACGAGCAACCGTCGGGCCTGTTGTTGCTTAAACCGGTGCCGACGTCAGAGCCGGTCTTCCGCCACCTTGATCTTGTAGCGCGCGCGCAGCGCGCGCACGAACGCTTCGCGGGCGCGCATGCCGTCGGCCTGCGCCATCTGTTCGCGGATCGTGGTGCGATCCTGCGCGGTCGCCTGACTCGGATCGCCCGCATGCACGGCGCGGATGGCAAACACCATGTACTGCCCCGCGACCATCGCCTTGCCAAGATGCGGCTTGTCGTTCTCCGGCCCCGGCTGGTTGAACAGCACTTCCACCGCCTGTGGCGACGGAATCGGCATGCCGCGCTGCAGGCCGTCCAGCCCCCCCATTGCCAGCTTCGCCGCATCGGCTGCCGCCGCAAGCCCCTTGGACTGCGCGGCAGCAAGCAGCGCGTCGGCCGCAGCCGTGGCCGCTTTGCGCTGACGGTCGGCGCGGATCGCGGCGATCACCGCGTCACGCACCTGCGCCAGCGGCAGCGCGCGCTCGGCCTCATGGTCGATGACGCGAATCAGCACCGATTTGCTCGGCCCCAGCTCGATCGGATCGCTGGCCGTTCCGTCCTGGATCAGCGTTTCCAAAAACGCCTGTCGCAGCACTTTCTGCTCGCCGGCGATTCCCGGCCCGCCGGCCCGCGTGAACGCCGGCGTGGTCTGCACGGTCAATCCCATCGCCTTGGCGGCCGGCTCCAACGAAGTCGGCGCCTTGAGCACCTCATCGACCAGCTTGCCGATCAGATCGTTGAACACGCGCTCCTGCGAACCTTCTTGCGCCTCACGTTCGAGTTCGGCGCGCACGTCCTCGAACGGCCGCTGCACGGCGGGACGAATCTGGTCGACCTTGAGGATATGCCAGTCGTTGCCGATCTTGATCGGGCCACGCACCTCACCGGCACGCATCGCGAACACGGCATCGTCGAACGCGCCCGGCATTCCGCCCTTGGTCTGCCAGCCCAGATTGCCGCCGTTGCCCTTGGCCACGGGGTCGTCCGAGTTGGCCCGCGCCAGCGCCGCAAAATCGGCCCCGACCGCGCGCGCTTCGGCCGCCAGCTTGTTGGCGCGCGCTTCAGCCGCTTTCTTGTCGGCGTCGCCGGCATCGGCCGCGACCTGCACCAGGATGTCCGCGACTTCGCGCTGTTCAACCGTGGAATACTTGGCGATGTTCTGCTGGTAAAGCTGCCGCAACGCCGCCTCGTCCGCAGCCGGCTTGGGCAGCGTGCTGCCGTCCACCAGAACGTACTCGAGGCGCACCGACTCCGGCTTGCGGAAATCGCTGCGGTGCGCGCCGTACCAAGCGTTGATCTCGGCATCGCTCACCGGCGCAACGTCGGCGGGCGGCGCCGGCAGCATCACCCAATTGACGTCGCGCTTTTCACCGAGCAGGCGCATCAAGCGATCGACCTCGGCGTTGGTGACGAACGCGGAATCGGCGATACCGGAAGGCACGAGCTCGTTTTTCAGACCATCGCGAATCCTGGCCTCCAATTGCCGTGGCATCATCGGCGGCACCTGCGCTGCAAGCACCATCTGGTAGCGGTCCGGATTGAAGGCGCCGTCGACCTGGAAATCGGGCATCGACTGGATCGCATTGCGCACCTCGGTGTCGCCGATTTCGATGTCGCTGCGGGCCGCGGCGAACTGCATCACCTGCTCGTCGATCAGTCCGTCGATGACCCGGCGCTTGTTTTCTTTCGACTCGAACTGCTTGGCATCGAAATTCTCGCCCTGGCGAGAGCGCATGCTCTCGCGCATCAGATCAAGGCGCTGGCGGAACGCTTCCGGTTCGATGTCGGCCGTCGTCCACAGATAGGTGAACGGCCAGACGTCCGGCGCCGAAGTCCACCACGAGGGCGGCTGCGCGATGCGGGCGACATAGGTCTCCACGCTCTGCTGCATGTACGATTCCATGCCGAAGAACGCAAACGGAACCGTCACGATCGTGAGGATGATTCCGGCAATCCAGCCGGTGGTCTTATCGCGGAGGGCTTGCAGCATGATGGGCGCAGAGTCGGGTTCAGCCAACTAGTTTAGCGCGACCTGCCGCATGATTTCCCTTTCGCCGGCTCCGAAGACGAAAAAAGCCCCGCATTGCTGCGGGGCTCGGCATCGAATCTGGCGGAGTGGACGGGACTCGAACCCGCGACCTCCGGCGTGACAGGCCAGCATTCTAACCGACTGAACTACCACTCCGCAGAGAACGGCAAGTGTAGCGGACGCATTGCTGCCGTGCAATATGAAACTTGAAGATGGTGGGCACTGAGGGGATCGAACCCCCGACCCGCTCCGTGTAAAGGAGCCGCTCTACCGCTGAGCTAAGTGCCCACACTGCGTGGAAACGCACTCGCCATCACGCGGGATGCGAATGCTGCCGGGATTATCGCAGCGCCTGCCGCGTCGCGAAACCGTGGATCGAACCCCGGCCAGTCAAACGGGACGCAGACAAGAAGCCCGGCGCATGGCCGGGCTCCTCAACAACGCTCACGGGAACAACGGTATCAGTTGACCGCGTCCTTCAGCGCCTTGCCGGCCTTGAACGCCGGGTTCTTCGAGGCCTTGATCTTGATGGTCTCGCCGGTGCGCGGGTTGCGGCCGGTGCGGGCACCACGCTTGCGGACCGAGAAGGTGCCGAAGCCCACCAGGGTGACCGAATCGCCCTTCTTCAGGGCTTTGGTGACGGCATGGATCATCGCATCGACGGCGCGGCCGGCGTCGGCCTTGGTGAGTTCCGCGGCATCGGCCACGGCTTCGATGAAATCGGCTTTGTTCATTGGATTGTTGGCTCCGTTGCAGGAAGGGCACTCGAAATCGATTGACCGGATCCGGCGGCGCTCCCCTGTCGCCGGCCCGGGCTTGCCGCAACGTCAAGCGTGCACGCTGCGGTCTTCGACCTTATACCAGTGCGATTGCCGGCATGCAACACGAAACGCAACGCTGGCGCGGCTTTCGGCGCGAATGGACGAAATCGTGACGATCAGTGCTTGACGGACGGGCGAGATCCTGTCTTTCCTCGCTGGCGCGATTTCGGAACCGTCAGCGCGCGCGGGCGCGCAGCGCTCTTCCTCTGCTTGCCGATGGGATGCTCCAACGCCAGATCAAGCGCCTCGTCGATCCACTTGACCGGAACGATCTCGAGCTTTTCCAGAACCGTTGCCGGGATATCGGCGAGATCCTTGCGGTTTTCATCCGGGATCAGCACCGTCTTGATGCCGCCGCGCAGCGCCGCCAGCAGCTTTTCCTTGAGTCCGCCGATCGCGCTGATCTTGCCGCGCAGGGTGATTTCTCCGGTCATCGCAACGTCGTGGCGCACCGGAATCTTTTTCAGCATCGACACCAGCGAGGTCGCCATCGCGATGCCGGCGCTGGGGCCGTCCTTGGGCGTGGCGCCGTCGGGGACGTGGATGTGGAGGTCGTGCTTGTGCAGGAAATCGAGGTCGATCCCGAGCCGCTCGGTGCGCGCGCGCACCACCGACAGCGCGGTCGAGGCCGATTCCTTCATCACGTCGCCCAGTTGACCGGTGAGGATCACCGCGCCTTTGCCCGGCACCAGCGTGGACTCGATCTGCAGCAAATCGCCACCGACTTCGGTCCATGCCAGCCCGGTGACCAGTCCGATCTCGTTTTCGGCCTCGGCGCGGCCGAAATCGAAGCGTTGCACGCCGAGGTATTTGTCGAGGTTCTTCGCGGCCACGACAATCGCCTTGGCTTTGCGGCCTTTGCCCTGACGCGCCTTGGGTTGCGGTCCCTTGAGCGCAATTTCCTTGACCACCTTGCGCGCGATTCGCGCGATCTCGCGCTCGAGGCTGCGCACCCCGGATTCGCGGGTGTAGTAGCGCACGATGGCGAGGATGGCGGATTCTTCGATCGTCAATTCGCCCTCGCGCAGGCCGTTCGCCTTGAGCTGCTTGGGCACCAGATAGCGGATGGCGATGTTGAGCTTTTCTTCCTCGGTGTAGCCGGGGATGCGGATCACTTCCATGCGATCCAGCAGCGGTCCGGGAATGTTCAACGAATTCGCAGTGGCGATGAACATCACCTCGGACAGATCCAGGTCGACTTCGAGGTAGTGGTCGTTGAAGGCGTGGTTCTGCTCGGGATCGAGCACCTCCAGCAGCGCCGAGGACGGATCGCCGCGGAAGTCCATCGACATCTTGTCGATTTCGTCGAGCATGAACAGCGGATTTTTGGTGCCGGCCTTGTTCAGGTTCTGCACGATCCGGCCCGGCATCGAGCCGACGTAGGTGCGCCGGTGGCCGCGGATCTCGGCCTCGTCGCGCACGCCGCCCAGCGCCATGCGCACGAACTTGCGGTTGGTCACCCGCGCGATGCTTTGCCCAAGCGAAGTTTTGCCCACGCCCGGCGGCCCGACCAGGCACAAAATCGGGCCTTTCATCCGCGCCACCCGCGATTGCACCGCGAGGTATTCGAGGATGCGCTCTTTGACTTTTTCCAGCCCGTAGTGGTCGGCATCCAGCGTGCTCTGCGCGGCTTTGAGATCCTTGCGCACCTTGCTGCGCTTTTTCCACGGCACGCCCAGCAGCCAGTCGAGGTAGTTGCGCACCACCCCGGCTTCGGCCGCCATCGGCGACATCTGGCGCAGCTTGGCCAGTTCGGCCTTGGCCTTGGTTTCCACCGGCTTGGGCATGCCCGCCGCCGCAATCTTGCGCGCGACTTCCTCAAGATCGTTGGGCACCTCGTCCAGATCGCCCAATTCCTTCTGGATCGCCTTCATCTGTTCGTTGAGGTAATACTCGCGCTGGCTCTTCTCCATCTGCGTTTTCACGCGTCCGCGGATGCGCTTCTCCATCTGCTGGACGTCGAGTTCGCCATCGACCAGCCCGACCAGCAGTTCCAGCCGGTCGCCGACGTCGAGCGTCTCCAGCAGCTTCTGCTTGTCGACCAGGCGCACGCCCAGATGCGCCGCCACGGTGTCGGCCAGCTTGCCGGGATCGTCGATGGCGGACAGGGTTTGCAACAGCTCCGGCGGCAGTTTGCGGTTGGCTTTGATGTACTGCTCGAACAGCGACAGCAGGGTGCGGGCGATCGCATCAACCTCGCGCGCTTCGCGGCTCGCCGTGGATGCAACTAGACTCGCGGTGGCCATCAGTGCGCCGTTTTCGTCGCTCATCGTGTCCACGCGCGCACGCTCAAGGCCTTCCACCAACACTTTGATGGTGCCGTCCGGGAGTTTGAGCAGCTGCAGCACCTGCGCCACCGTGCCGACGCCGTGCATGTCGGCACCGCCGGGATCGTCGGTTTCGGCTGTTTTCTGGGCGACCAGCAGGATGCGCTTGTCGCCTTCCACCGCCATATCGAGCGCGCGGATCGATTTTTCGCGTCCCACGAACAGCGGGATCACCATGTGCGGAAACACCACGACGTCGCGCAACGGCAGCACCGACAGCGGGCGGGTTTCGGCGGACGTGCGAGCAGGCATAAGGACTCCGAACAACGGTCGCGACGCGTCGGCGCCGCCATGGAGTGTTTATGGGGCCGGCGCGGGCCGGTTGCAAGCGCGGGATGCGCCACACTCGCAACTGCTTGTTGACGCGGATCAACGCGGATTCAAGGCTACGCTGAATACGCGATTCCATCCCCACGAAGGCGGGCATGACGAACCAGAACGACTTGATCAGGGTTCCTCAAGACATTGTAATTCGTTCCATTCGCTCTGAACCGCGACCGAACGCCTACTCTACTCTCGGAGCCCACGCGGCGACCCGCCCAATGCGAAGGCCGCCCTGCGGCGGCCTTGCGTCACGTCAATCCGCCGAAGCCACCTTGGCCGGCGTCGGTGCATTCTGGTAGATCAGATACGGATCGGACTTGTGTTCGATCACCGACTCGTCGACCACCACCTTGCTGACGTTTTCCAGCGACGGCAGTTCGAACATGGTGTCGAGCAGGGTCGATTCGACAATCGTGCGCAATCCGCGCGCGCCGGTCTTGCGCTTGAGCGCCTTCTTGGCGATTGCCGCCAGCGCGTCCGGACGGATTTCCAGCTCCACGCCTTCCATCTCGAACAACTTGCGGAACTGCTTGGTGATGGCGTTTTTCGGTTCGGTCAGGATCTTGATCAGCGCCGACTCGTCGAGCTCCTCCAGAGTCGCGACCACCGGCAGGCGGCCGACGAACTCGGGAATCAAGCCGTACTTGATCAGATCCTCGGGTTCGACCTGGGCCAGCACCTGGCCGATGTCGGCCTTGCGCTCGGCGCTCTTGACCTTGGCGCCGAAGCCAATCCCGCCGGACTCTGTGCTGCGCTGCTGGATCACTTTATCCAGACCGGCAAACGCGCCGCCGACGATGAACAGGATGTTGCGGGTGTCGACCTGCAGAAATTCCTGCTGCGGATGCTTGCGTCCGCCCTGCGGCGGCACGCTGGCCAGCGTACCTTCGATCAGCTTCAGCAATGCCTGCTGCACGCCCTCGCCGGACACGTCGCGGGTGATCGACGGGTTCTCGCTCTTGCGCGAAATCTTGTCGATTTCGTCGATATAGACGATGCCCTGCTGCGCCTTCTCGACGTCGTAGTCGCATTTTTGCAGCAGCTTCTGGATGATGTTTTCCACGTCCTCGCCGACGTAGCCGGCTTCGGTCAGCGTGGTGGCGTCGGCCATGGTGAACGGCACGTTTAGCATGCGCGCCAGCGTTTCCGCCAGCAGCGTCTTGCCCGAACCGGTCGGCCCGACCAGCAGGATGTTGGATTTGGACAGCTCGACGTCGTCGTTCTTCTGCCGGCTCTCGATGCGCTTGTAGTGGTTGTAGACCGCGACCGCCAGCGTGCGCTTGGCGCGCTGCTGGCCGATCACGTACTGGTCGAGCACCTCGAGGATTTCGCGTGGCTTGGGCAGCGAACTGCGCGTGGCCTGGGTCTTGTCTTCCAGTTCCTCGCGGATGATGTCGTTGCACAGATCGACGCATTCATCGCAGATGAACACGCTCGGGCCGGCGATCAGCTTGCGCACCTCGTGCTGGCTCTTTCCGCAGAAAGAGCAGTACAGGATCTTGCCGCCGTCGCCGCTGTTGCGTCCTGCCCTGTCTTCGCTCATTCGCCACTCACTTGCTGCCGGGTCCGGCATCGAACCGACCCGAGGGTACTATACGCCGCCGCGTCGGAAAACCACGCCGTCCGCGAAGGACGCCATGGCGCCTCAACCATTCTGGATCGACTCGTCCGGACGCCGGTTGAGAACCTGATCCACCAGCCCGTAGTCGCGCGCCGCCGGCGCGCTCTTGAAATTGTCGCGATCGGTGTCGCGGGCGATGGTTTCGATCGGCTGTCCGGTGTGGCGCGCCAGAATCTCGTTCAGCCGCTCGCGCATCGCCAGAATCTCGCGCGCCTGGATGTCGATGTCGGCAGCCTGCCCCTGCGCTCCGCCCAACGGCTGATGGATCATCACCCGCGAATTGGGCAGCGCATAGCGCTTGCCGGGCGCACCCGCGGCGAGCAGCACCGCGCCCATCGACGCCGCCTGGCCGACGCAGATCGTGCTCACGTCGGGACGGATGTACTGCATGGTGTCGTAGATCGCCATGCCCGCCGTGACGATGCCGCCCGGCGAGTTGATGTACAGGCTGATGTCCTTTTCCGGATTTTCCGCTTCCAGAAACAACATCTGCGCGACGATCACGTTGGCAACGTGATCGTCGATCCCGCCGACGAGGAAGATCACGCGCTCCTTGAGCAGGCGCGAATAGATGTCGTAGGCGCGCTCGCCGCGGCTGGTCTGTTCGACCACCATCGGCACTAGATTCAGGGCTTTGATCGGATCCATGGGCGGAAATTCTCGCGGTTTGATGAAGAATGGAGTCGCACGGCGGCCGGGAAGTTCCCGACCCGCGGCGATCAATTCCCCAGCGCGTCGGTGAAACTCATCGCCTGCTCCGTGTGCTTGGCGCGTTCGGCGATCCAGTCGATCACCTGCTCTTCCATCACCCGGTTCTGCAGGTTCTGCATCATGCGCTGATCGTTGCGGTACAGCGCGAACACCTGCTCGGGCTGCTCGTAGGTCGAAGCGATCAGGCGCAGCATCTCTTCGACCCGCTCGCGCTCCAGCTGCAGGTTGTTGCGACGGGCGATCTCGCCGACCAGCAGGCCGACCAGCACGCGCTTGCCCGCCGCTTCCTTGAAGGCGTCTTCGGTTGCGGTGAGCTGCTGGCCGCGGCGACGCGCATCCTCGGCAGCGTTGGCATGCAGTGCGCGCGCTTCGGATTCGACCAAGCGCGGCGGCAGCTCGACATCCTTGTAAGTTGCCACCAGCTGATCGCCGACCGCCGTGCGCAGGCGCGTCATCAAAGCGCCCTTAAGCTCGCGCGCGAGGTTGCTGCGAATTTCGCTGCGAAACTGTTCCGACTCGCCGCTCTTGATGCCGAAGCTGCGGATGAACGCGGCGTTGACTTCGGGCAACACCTGCTCGGCCGCATCAACCAGCTTGAAGGTCGAGGTCACGGTTTTGCCGGCGAATTGCTGCATCGGCCAATCCACCGGCAGCGTCACGTCCTGGGTCTTTTCCTCACCCGCGCGCATGCCGACGATGGCGGCTTCGACTTCCGGGTACATGGACGCCGAACCCAGCACCGTGCTGGCTTTTTCCGTGCCTTCTGCAGGCGTGCGCACGCCATCGACGACGCTGGAAATTTCCAGATTCACCAGATCGCCCGGCTTAGCCTCGCGATCCACCTTGGTCCAGGTCGCACGCTGCACGCGCAAGTTCTCGACCATGCGATCGATGTCTTCCTCGCCGACCTCGGCGGTCGGACGGACGACTTCGAGCTTTTCCATGTCGAGCTCGCCGAAATCCGGCACCAGCTCCACCGAAGCCACGTACTTGAGCTCGCCCTCGGCCGCGTCCTCGCCCAGACTGACCTGCGGCAAGCCGGCCACCTTCAGCTCGTTGTCGCGCACCGCCTTGTCGAGGCCTTCGCGCACCAGCTCGTCGACGATCTCGGCGCGCACCTGACCGCCGTAGCGCTGCTCGACCACCTTGGCCGGCACCTTGCCGGGGCGGAAGCCCTTGATGCGCACGGTGTGCGCGATTTCGCGCAGGCGGCTGCCGACCTTGGCGTCGATGTCGTCGGCGGGCAGGCTGAAGATGACGCGGCGCTCGAGGGAGCCGGTGGACTCGACCGAAACTTGCATGATGCGAAAACTCCTGAGGCGGGTTCGCGGGAACCCGCGTTGACTGGTGGATCGCAACGGATCGCGCACGGCCCGTGGACACGGCCGCGATCGACGTCGCAGAACGTAGTAGTTTCGCCTATTTTGGGGGCATCTGTCACGCCCTAGCGCAACCGTCGGCGTTGACAGCCTCGGCGCCACCGCCGACAATGTTCGGCCCATTGGCGCCAGGGTGGTCATGGATGGTTGTCTGCAGCGTCGGGGCGGTGCCGCCGGCGGGGTATAGCGCAGTCTGGTAGCGCGCCTGCTTTGGGAGCAGGATGTCGGGGGTTCGAATCCCTCTACCCCGACCAATCCGGCACCGCGCTGTCTGGTTTCGGTACGGGCGCCCGTAGCTCAACCGGATAGAGCACCGGCCTTCTAAGCCGGCGGTTGCAGGTTCGAGTCCTGCCGGGCGCGCCATCGCGATGGCAGCGCATGGCGGGGGCTCCATGGATGGATGTGTCGTGTTTTCCCAATATGGTGGCTGTAGCTCAGTTGGTCGAACGGCGCCCTCAGGCGCCGTGAGGGCGAGGCAGGGATGCCGAGCGGCTGGGGCTCCAAGGATGGATGTGTCGTGTTTTCCCAATATGGTGGCTGTAGCTCAGTTGGTTAGAGTCCTGGATTGTGATTCCAGATGTCGTGGGTTCGAGTCCCATCAGCCACCCCATTTTTTCAAGTTCGCGTAGATTCTTTTGCATCCGTCGCGAGCTTGCTACAATTCCATTCCCTTTCGGGGCCGTTAGCTCAGTTGGTAGAGCAGTTGACTCTTAATCAATTGGTCCAAGGTTCGAATCCTTGACGGCCCACCAATATCGAAACGCCCAGCCATCGTGTTGGGCGATTTCATTTCCAGGATTCGAACCTGCGGTTCGCCCGCTGCGCAGGCCCGGCCCTGCGCGCTGCATCGCGCAGGGCGTTCGCGGGCTCGCCGCTGAGCGGCTCGAAAGCCCCGCTCACCCTTGACGGCCCACCAATACCGAAACGCACAGCCATCGTGTTGGGCGATTTCATTTCCAGGATTCGAACCTGCGGTTCGCCCGCTGCGCGGGCCCGACCCTGCGCGTTGCACGAAACCAGTTTGGCGCCGGGGCGGGCACCCTTTGACTGGGTCAGCGATAACCGGCACAGGGCGGAGTCTTGCCCCAGCAGGACTGAACACAAGAGCCGACGCGGGCCGCGTCGGATCCGACATGCTTTCGCCCAAGAGCAAGCGACTCGACGACACCAAGGTCCGCCAGTCCCGCCGCTACAATACCTGCAGCGCGAAAGTGGCGGAATTGGTAGACGCCCTGGATTTAGGTTCCAGTGCCGCAAGGCGTGCGGGTTCGAGTCCCGCCTTTCGCACCAACAAAATTCCCGTTCAGCCTGCCTTCGCCAACGCGCGCACGGGCAAGGTATGCTCGCAGCAAGCGGCACGTCCGCACCACTGACACGAGTAGCGAAACACGATCATGGCCATCATGCGCAGCGGCAACCCCGCACTTTCCGAAAAAACCTTCCTCGACCTCGGCAGCGGCAGCGTCGTTCGCAGCGACAGCGGCGCGATGTCGCTCAACGGCACGGTCAACAAGACGGCATTGTTGCTGGTGCTGACTCTGGTCGGTGCGCTGTTCAGTTGGTCGCAATTCTCGGCGGCGATGGCCGCCGGCAATCCGGGGGCGATCATGCCCTACGTCTGGGGCGGCGCCATCGGTGGCTTCATTGTCGCGATGGTCACGATCTTCAAGAAAACCTGGTCGCCTTTCACGGCGCCCGCTTATGCCGTCCTCGAAGGCCTGTTCCTCGGTGCGATCTCGGCGATGTTCGAACTGCGCTTCCCCGGCATCGTGACGCAGGCGGTACTGGCCACCTTCGGCACCCTCGCTGCACTGCTGATGGCCTATCGTAGCGGCCTGATCAAGGCGACCGAGAACTTCAAGCTCGGCGTGGTGGCGGCCACCGGCGGCATCGCGCTGATGTATCTGGCCCAGATTGGCATGAACCTGTTCGGCTTCCAGGGCATGAGCTTCATCAACGGCAGCAGCGCGCTTGGAATCGGTTTCAGTGTGGTCGTGGTGATCGTGGCGGCGCTGAATCTGGTGCTGGATTTCGACTTCATCGAGCAAGGCGTGCAGCGCGGCGCGCCGAAGTACATGGAGTGGTACGCCGCATTCGGCCTGCTGGTGACCTTGGTGTGGCTGTATCTGGAGATGCTGCGGCTACTGTCGAAGCTGCAGTCGCGCAACTGACGCTCAATCACCAGACAAAAAAGGCACCGCAAGGTGCCTTTTTTCATTTGCGAAGTCGACCCGGCCCCATGAACCGTAGGAGCGCACCGCAGGGGCGCGATTGGTGACCGCCAACACGTGCCATCGCACCTCTCGGCCTGCGGCCTCAATGTGCTCCTACAAACGCGACTTCATGCGTCGGCGAAACAACCCTACAAACGCGGCACCATGCGACGGCGAAACAACCGTAGGAGCGCACCGCAGGGGCGCGATGGGTGCACCGCCGATCAAAGTCGCGTCGCAATCGCCTTGGCAAAGCCCAGCGTATTGCCGCTGCCGCCCAGATCCGGCGTCAGTGAATCCTTGGCTTCCAGCGTGGCGACGATGGCATTGCGCAGCGCGTTGGCCAGATCGGGCTTTTCGAGGTGGTCGAGCATCTGACCGACGCCGAGCAGCAGCGCGCAGGGATTGGCGATCCCCTTGCCGGCGATGTCCGGCGCCGAGCCGTGGACGGCTTCGAAAATCGCCCCCTCCTCGCCGATGTTGGCGCCCGGCGCCAGACCGAGACCGCCGACCAAACCCGCACACAGGTCGGAAATGATGTCGCCGAACAGGTTGGTGGTGACGATGATGTCGAACTGCTCCGGGCGCATCACCAGCTGCATGCAGGTGTTGTCGACGATCAGCTCGTTGCACTCGATGTCGGCGTAGCGCGCGGCAACCTCGCGCGCGGTTTTCAGGAACAGGCCCGAGGTGGATTTGAGGATGTTGGCCTTGTGGACGACGGTCACCTTGCGGCGTCCGGTCTTGCGCGCCAGTTCGAAGGCGTAGCGCACGATCCGCTCGGATCCCTTGTAGGTCACCTTCGAGGTCAGCACCGCAGTTTCGCCGTCGGCAGACAGCTCCTGCCCTTCGCCGATGTAGACGCCCTCGGTGTTTTCGCGCACGGTGATCAGATCGACGCCGGTCGGGAAGCGCGAACGGGTGTTCGGGAAACTCTTGGCCGGACGCACGTTGGCGTACAGATCGAAGTGCTTGCGCAAAGCGACGTTGATCGAAGAAAACCCGCCGCCGACCGGGGTAGTGAGCGGCGACTTCAGCGCCACCTTGTTGCGCGCGATCGACTCCAGGGTCGCTGCCGGCAGCAGTTCGCCGTGCTTTTCCAGCGCGACCATGCCGGCATCGGCGAATTCGTAGGTCAAACCGGCCTTGAGCGCATCGAGCACGTGCAGCGCGGCATCCATGATTTCCGGGCCGATGCCGTCGCCCGGGATGATGGTGATCGTGGTCATTATCGAAGATTCCAGACAGTGCGACGCCACGCGCTGGGCGTGGCGTTCGGAGGACTTTACAGCCTTCAATTATCGCAGATGCGTTGCGACGATGGGCCGGCAGCGCTGTTCAGCCGCAGCATTCAGCCATGGTCGTGCGCAGTCGGTGCCTCGGCACCGCCCGCTTCGAGCCGATCGAGAAAGTCGACCGCTCGGCGCAGGTGCGGAATGACGATCGAGCCGCCGACCACCAGCGCAACCGAAAACACGTCGAACAGTTCGGCGCGGGTTGCGCCGGCCTGCCGGCACTGGGCGACGTGGTAGCTGATGCAATCGTCGCAGCGCAGCACCATCGAAGCGACCAGCCCGCACAGTTCCTTGGTCTTTTCGTCCAGCGCACCGGCCTGATAGGTCTGGGTGTCGAGCGCGAAAAAACGACGGATGACCTGATTGGGTTCATCCAGGATGCGCGTGTTCATGCGCTGGCGGAATTCGGTGAACTGCTTGATGCGGTCTTCGCTGTCGCTCATGCGCACGCCCTCTTGCTTCGAACCTGCGAACGGCCGGCGTTCAAACCGATCCACCCGTGCCGTCCAGCAAAGCTTCAAGTTTGCCGGCACGCTGCAGCGCCATCATGTCGTCGTAGCCGCCGACATGGACCTTGCCGATGAAGATCTGCGGCACGCTGGTGCGGTGGGCCAAGGCGATCATCTTTTCGCGCTCGACCGAATCGGTATCGACCCGGATCTCGGTCCAGGTCTTGCCCTTGCTCTTCAGGAAATTCTTGGCCATCACGCAATACGGGCACTGGGCCGTGCTGTAGATGGTGATGGTCGGCGCACTTGAACCGCTCATGGGACTCCGTTCACACAATGAACCTGAGCACAGTATTGGGGCTCCGACGTGAATTTCCAGTCGCTCAAGCCCCGTTCACCCGCAGCGAACGCGTCCGCGGCATGCTGCACGGATGAAACGACGTCCGCTGACCACCGCTCTAGCCCTGCTCCTGACCTTTGGCGTTGGCATGGCCGCGGCGCAGGACAGCCGGCTGCCCGACATGGGATCTTCGGCCGGCACCGTGCTCTCGCCAGCGCAGCAGGAACAGTACGGCATGATCGTATTGACCCAGCTTCGGCATGCCGGTTACGTGCTGGATGATCCGCTGCTGGACGACTGGCTGGACGACGTCGGACAACGGCTGGCCATGGCCAGCGCCAAACCCCAGCAACACTTCACCTTTTTTCTGCTGCGCGTGCGCGAAATCAACGCCTTCGCCACGCTGGGCGGCTATGTGGCGATGAACGCAGGCTTGGTGCTGGCGGCCGACAGCGAGGACGAGGTCGCCGGCGTGCTTGCCCACGAAATCTCGCACGTGACCCAGGAGCACGTCCTGCGCGGCGCCGAGAAGGCCCAGCGCGAGAGCATTCCAATCCTGCTGGCGACGCTGGGCGCCGTCATCGCGGCCCAGCAGGCCGGCAGGAACAGCAGCGGCGACGCCACTTCGGCCGCGATCATGACCGGGCTTGGCATCCTCCAGCAGCGGCAGATCAGCTACACCCGCGACAACGAAGCCGAAGCCGATCGCATCGGGATCCGCACGCTGGCGCGCGCCGGCTACAACCCGGAAGCGATGGCGGACTTCTTTCAGACCCTGCAGGCTTATGTGCAGATGAATCAGGGCGACGTGCGGGCGCAAACTCCCGATTACCTGCAGACCCACCCGCTGACGCTGACCCGTATCAGCGAGGCCCGCGAGCGCGCAGCGAAGCTGGAATCGCAGCCTTCGCCCGTTGCCGACATCACGACGGCGCGCAACCCGCTGCTGCCTGCCGACCTGCGCATCGCATCGATCCAGTCTGCGGCCACCGTCGGTTCCGGCCGCAGCGATTTTCCTTACGCACGCGAACGCCTGCGCGTGCTCAGCGCCAGCACGCCGGCGCAGGCGATCCGCGAGTACCGGCAGATGCAGACCGGAAAGCCGCTGGACGCGCCGCGCCGCTACGGGCTTGCCTTCGCGCATCTTCAACTCGGCCAGGCGTCGCAGGCGCTGCAGGAACTGCAGCCGCTGCTGCAGACACAGCCGGACAACCTGTGGGTGCAAATCACCGCGGCCGAAGCCGAGGCCAGCGCCGGCCGGATCGCAGACGCCGACCGCCGATTCGAAACCCTGCTCTCGCGCATGCCGACCCGGGCCGCAGTGGTACTCAGCTACGCGCGTATTCTGACCGATCGCAACACGCCGGCAGCCGGCGCACGCGCGGTCGCCGTGCTGCGTCCGCTGCTGTCGATCGCCGCCGACGACCCCTTGTTCCAGAAAGCCTACGCCCGCGCAAACGAGATCGCCGGCGACCCGGTTCGCGCTGGCGAAGCCTGGGCCGAAGCCGCCTATCTCGGCGGCCGCCCGGAAGAAGCGCTGGTTCAGCTCAACAACCTGAAGAAGCGTCCCGATCTCGATTACTACGCACGCAGCCGGATCGAAGCGCGAATCGCTGCGATCACCCCGGTCGTGCTGGAACTGCGTCGCCAGGGCGTGACCGACGACGACATCACCGGCCGCCGGCTGCGCTTCGGAATGGATCTCAGGTGACGCCGGGCGATGGGCCGCCGATTTGATCCAACATGGTTCGATCCAACCGTTGCACGAATCCGCAGGCCACCGCATCCTAGCCCCATGCAGGCACGCATCCTGATCGTCGAAGACGAACCCGCGATCAGCGCAATGCTGGCCTACGCCCTGCATCGCGGCGGTTTTGCGCCGGTTATCGCCGACCACCCCGGCGCGGCGCAGGCGCAGATCGCCGAACGCGCGCCCGACCTGATCCTGCTCGACTGGATGCTGCCCGGCGCCAGCGGTCTGGAACTGGCCCAGCGCTGGCGGCGCGACGAGGCAACGCGCGCGATCCCGATCATCATGCTCACCGCCCGCGGCGAAGAAGACGACCGCGTGCGCGGTCTGGAGGCCGGCGTCGACGACTATGTGGTCAAGCCGTTTTCCACCCGTGAGCTGCTGGCGCGCGTGCGCGCCGTGCTGCGCCGGACCGGAGAGACCGATGCCGATGGGCTGATCCGCATCGGCGGCCTGAGCCTGGATTCGGCGGCAAAACGCGTGTTTGCGGTCAGCGCCGGCGATTCGGCAGCGATCGCGCTGGGGCCGACCGAGTTCCGGCTGCTGCATTTTCTGATGACCCACCGCAACCGCGCCTACAGTCGCGCCCAGTTGCTGGAACACGTTTGGGGCGGCAGCAGCGTCCACATCGAAGAGCGCACCGTCGATGTCCACATCCTGCGGCTGCGGCGCGCGCTGGAACCGTATGGCCTGGAGGCGATGGTGCAGACCGTGCGCGGCGTCGGCTATCGGTTCTCCGCCCAAGACTGACGCAGCCGCGGCCGGCAACGCAGAACCCGTAGACTGCGAACATGCCCTCCCGTTTGCGCATCGCGTGGACCACGACCCTGCTGCAGTTGCTGGGCACGCTCGCCGTCGGTCTCGCGGTCGGTCTGCTTGTCGGTCACGCCTGGGCGGGACTGGCGCTGGCGGCTCTGACGGCACTGGTCTGGCACGTCTGGCGGTTGCGCACCGTGCTGGAACGGCTGGAGGCGCGACAGCGTCCCGCTCCAACCCGCACCGGCAACGCCTGGGGCGCACTTGCGAACCTGATCGACCGCAACCACGCCGAAACCCGTGCCCGTCGCCGTCGCCTGCTCGCCATGCTGCGCGCCTACCGCACCGCCGCCGCCACCCTGCCCGACGCCATCCTTGTGGTCGAACGCAACAGCCAGCGCCTGCTGTGGTTCAACGAAGCCTCCACGCGTCTGCTCGGATTGCAGTACCCGCGCGATCGCAATACGCCGCTGGCGCAAGCGCTGAAGCCACTGCCGATCGCACGCTGGCTGGCATCCGGCCGCAACGCCGAACCGCTGCGCGACGTGGCCTCGCCGGTCGATCCCGGGCTGCGACTCGACCTGCGCCTGTTGCCCTATTCCGATAGTCTCTGGCTGCTGCTGGCGCGCGACGTCAGCCGCATCCTGCACCTGGAACACATGCGCCGCGACTTCGTGGCCAATGTTTCGCACGAGCTGCGCACGCCGCTGACCGTGATCCACGGCTATCTCGAATTGCTGGACGTGCAGGAACCTTCGGAATCGGCGCCGCTGCTTGCGGAAATGCGCCGGCAGTCGGAGCGCATGACCCGGCTGGTCGAAGACCTGTTGACGCTTTCGCGCCTGGAAGCGCGCGATGCGCTACCCGACGAACACGTGGCAATGCAGCCGATGCTCGCCAGCCTTGCGCGCGAAGCACAGGTGCTCAGTGGCGGCCGCCATCGGATCCGCGTCGAGGATCTCGCCGGCATCGACCTGCGCGGCTCCAGCCGCGACCTGCACAGCGCGTTTTCCAATCTGGTCAGCAATGCCGTGCGCTACACGCCGACAGACGGCGAAATCACGCTGCGCTTCGAACGCACCCGCGACGGAGTCGCTCGCCTGTCCGTGCGCGACTCCGGCCCCGGCATCCCGAGCGAACACCTGCCGCGCCTGACCGAACGTTTTTACCGCGTCTCCACCAGCCGTTCCCGGGACACCGGCGGCACCGGGCTGGGGCTGGCGATCGTCAAGCACGTCCTCGGCCTGCACGAAGCGCGCCTCGAGATCGACAGCGCGCCGGGCGCGGGCAGCACCTTCGCTTGCCGCTTCGGTGGCGAGCGCACGCTTGCGCGCGAGCCGGCGCCGATTGAAGCCGATCCGCTACGATAAATGCGGCAAGCGGCGGCGGCCGAATGCAGCCGCCGCACGGATCGATCAGTTCCCCGACTGCGGCTTGCGCGGCAGCCGTTGCGGACGCATCGCCGTGTTGTAGGCGAACGACGCAACAATGGCGGCGGCCTGCTTCAGGTCGTCTTCCACGGAGTGGTCGAGGGTGTCCAAATCGCTGTGATGGGTATGGCTGAAATAGTCCAGCGAATCCTGCACGAACTGGAACCCGGGCACGCCGACCGCATCGAAGCTGACGTGGTCGGTGCTGCCGGTGTTGCGCTGGGGGACGATGGTGGCGCCGACGTCGTGCCACGGCTGCAGCCATTCAGCGAAAATCGGCGCGACCGCGAGGTTTTCCTGCGCATAGATGCCGCGGATCTTGCCGCTGCCGTTGTCGAGGTTGTAGTAGGCCGAAATGCGCTCGTACTCCGGCCCCGGGATCGGCTTGCCTTTGTTTTGGCGGAAGAAGGCTGGGATCGCGCGCTGCGCCGGATCGGTCGGCTCCGGGAAATGGGCGACATGCCGGCTGACGAAATCCTGCGAACCGATCAGACCCTGCTCTTCGCCGGTCCACAGTGCGACACGAATCGTGCGGTTGGGGCGCGCGCCGATCGCCTTGAGGATGCGCATCGCCTCCATCATCACCGCCACGCCCGCACCGTTGTCGTTGGCGCCAGCGCCGGCGTGCCAGGAATCCATATGCGCGCCCAGCATCACAACCTCGTTGCGATTCGATCCGCTGCCCGGGATTTCGGCAATGGTGTTGTAGCCGGGCTGGTTGTTCGCATCGAGGAATTGGGCATCGACCTTGACCCGCAGCCGCACCGGCGCCTTGCGCTTGAGCGCGCGCAGCACGGTGTTGTAGTGCTCGGCCGCCATCAGCAGCGCCGGCACGCCCACCGACTCGCCGGCCTTGCGCGAACCACCGCCCATCACCCGCACGATGCCGTCGTTCCAGCTGCTGACCGACACCGTGGCCAGCACGCCCTCGTCGATCAGGTATTGATTGAGCAGCGGTGCCAGCTCCATGCGTGCGCGGAAGCGCTCCATCATCGCCGGATCGAAATTGCGGCCCTTGGGCATCGGGAATGCCAGCATGTCGTCCAGTTCGGCATCGGTGTAGCGCTGAAAGTCGGGCTTGTCGCTCGGCTTGTACGCGCGCGACTCGTCGAGGAACACGATCTTGCCGCGCAGCTTGCCCTTCCACTGCTCCAGATCCTGCTTCGAATCCAGCTTGACGGCGATCGCATCGCCCTCGACCGTGCCGTTGGTGCCCGGCGTCCAGGCCTTGGGCAGCGCATGCAGCGGCATCGCACGCGGGGCCAGCATTTCCACCTGCGAATCCGTGAACGCCCAGCCGCGGCCGAGGTCGTCCACCGCCTCGTCGTGAACGTTGGACAGGCCCCACTCAGTCATCTGCTGCCGAGTCCAGCGGTTCGCCTCGGCCATCGACGGCGACTGGGTCAGGCGCGGACCGATCACGTCGGTCAGATGATTCAGGGTATTCATCACCTGCGAATTGTGGAACGCTTCGGCGCGGATGCGCGCAGTCATGTCCAGATCGACGCGCTCCTGCGCCGAAGCGGCATGCAGTCCCGCGACCCCGGCGGTCAGCAGCGCGGCAGTCCACAGCAAGTGTTTCATCGGTATCCCCAAAAATGCGATTGCCGGAGAGTCTACCGACGGGACGTTCGCAAGGACTGGGCCATCGGTCATGAAAGACGGCGCCGGTTGTGAACCGGCGCACACTCCCTGACAGCCGGGTTCAGCGCATGTCCGGTTCACGCCCCACCGACTGGTACCAATCCACCTTGCGGGTGGCGATCATGATCGCTGCCAGAATCGCGAACAGCAGACCAGAACCCAAGGCCAGCGCGTTGTCCTCCGACAGCAGCAGGCCGTACAGCGTTGCGTACAGTAACCCCAGCATGGCCGCAAATCCCAGCCCGTGTGCGCCGCCGCGCAGCACCGCCGACAGATAGAAGCCGATCAAACCGATGCAGGCGACCGCCGCCAGCAGGTAGGACAGGCCGAAGGCGATGTGCTCGCTCAGGCTGACCAGCAGCAGGAAGAATATGGCGATGGCCATGCCCACCAGCAGGTACTGGATCGGATGCACCCGCACTTGCCGGATCAGCTCGAACATGAAGAATCCGATGAAGGTCAGCAATACGAACAGCACCCCGTACTTGGTGGCGCGCTCGGCCTGCACATAGGGGTTGACGGGATCGAGCAGCGAAACGCTCACGGCGCCTTCCGGCGGCGTCCAGACCAAACCGCGCTCGGCTGCCACGGAAGGGTCATGCAAGTAGCTCTGCTGCGCGTTGCTCGCCACCGAGGCGATCTGCCAGCGCGCGCGGAAGCCGTGGCCGCCGATGTCGTGCTGCGGCGATTTTCCGTCGAACTTCGGATGCAGCCACGTCGACCGCAGGCGCAAATCGTTGCCGTGGCCGAGCGGCAGCATTGCAAAGGATTCCGTGCCGCGCAAATTCATGGCGATGCGGACGTTCAGATCCAGCTTCTGGCCCGCCACCGGCACCGCGAGAGACACATGGATGCCGGATCCATCGGCTGGACCCAGCCCCTGTTCGACCCTGCGCATCGCGCCGTTCACCTGCACCTGCGGCACGCCGTCCAGCCCGTTCACGTCGGCAATACGAAAGCTCAACCACGGTTGGCCAACGACGCGCTGCACGCCATCCACATCGGGAGGCACGGTCACATCGAAGCGCGCCACCGCATTGCCGTCCCACTGGTAGACGCGCACCTGATGCAGGCCGCGGCGGCGGACATCGGGCTTGAGTACGCCGTCGATGGCCAGCGTCTCCGGGAAGAACGTCCACTGCCCGGACCGTCTGCGCAGCGTCCGGCGCACACGACCGTCTTCGTCGTTCGTCGTTTCCACGATGCGCTCTTCGTAGGGCACCACCAGCACCGGCCCGCCCACCACCTGCCGTCCGCCATAGCTGGCGGCAATGTCGCGCACCGCCATCTCGCGGTATTGCTGTCGATCGTGGATCACCCCGCGCACCATTTGCAACGGGATCAGGATCGCCAGCGTCAGTACCAGAACCATCGCCATCTTGAACGCCAATCGCATCGCCTTGCTCCTGTCGGGGACCTGCCGACAGGGTGAACGGCGTGTTCAAAGAGACGATGAGGAAACGGTGAAGCAGGCGTGAAATCCCCGCTCATTCCACCGCAGGATCGCGATGCTCCATTCCCGAGGATCGCAAACAAGCAGCGCGCCGCTGCGATGCGCGCCTACGCAAGGGGAAGCATGACCGTCGCCAGCGCGCCGCCGCCTTCGCGGTTGGCCAGGCTGACGCTGCCCCCGTGCAGCTTGGCGATTTCAGCCACGAAATTCAGCCCCAGACCACTGCTGCGCGCACCGCCATCGGGGCGCGGCAGTGAATAGAACCGCTCGAACGCGCGCGCCAAAGCAAAGTCGGGCAGTCCGGGACCGCGATCGGCCACCGTCAAATGCAGTCGCCCCGCAGCGCGCGAAACGGCCAATTCGACCTCGCCATCCCTCGGCGAGAAATCGATGCTGTTGTCGAGCAAATTGACCAGCAGTTGGCGCAGCAGGAACGGATCGCCGTGCAGCGTCGGCGCATCGGCATCGGCCCGCAGCGTCAGCCGCACTGCACGCGCCTGCGCCCGCGCCGCAACGTCGTTCAACGCATCCCGCGCCAACCGCAACGCCGGTACCGGCTGCGGCGCTTCGATGCGCTGACGATGTTCCAGCGCGGCCAACTCCAGCAGCCGATCGACCATTCCGGCCATGCGCCGACTTTGGCTTTCGATAGTGGCGACGAAACGTGCGCGGTCCGCCTCGGGCAACGGATTTTCCAACAGCTCCGCCGCGCCGCGAATCGCCGCCAGCGGACTTTTCAGTTCGTGGGTGAGCGCATGCACATAGCGTTCGGCGTACTGCTTGCCATCCAACTGTCGACGCATGCTGTCCAGCGCGCGGCCGAGATCGGCGAATTCGCCGCTCGCATCGGGCAATTGCGCGCGCTCGCCGCGCGCCACCGCGTCCGCATACCGGCGCAGCGCCGCCAACTGCCGCGACAGCCACCACGCCGCCAGCAAGCCAACTAGCAGCGCGCTGCCCAGCAGTACCCAGCCCCAACGCCGGATCGTGTTTTCGCTGCGTTCGATGAATGGCTGAATGCTGCGGTTCGGCTTCGATACCGTTAGCACCCCGGCAATGCGGCCCTCCGCGTCCTTGATCGGCGCGGCCACGTACATCACCGTGCTGGCGTCGTCGTTCGGATCGTCGCGGGTGGAACGCGCGCCGTACTGACCGCGCAGGGTGCGATACACGTCGTTCCAACGCGAATTGTCGCGCCCAACTTCCTGGTTCGCCGAGTCGAACACAACCAATCCGCGCGCATCGGTCACCTCGATGCGATAGCTCGTTCGGCGTTTCGTCTCACCCCATATCCGCGCATCCAGATCGCGTTGCGCCATCGCCCGAACGTTCGCCGCGAACCGGCCGCTGCCGATCCTTCCCGCCAGCAAATCGTCGCTGGCCAGCTCCGCCAGCGCGTTGGCGGTGTCGGCCAAGGTGTCCTCCATGGCCTGGCGCACGCCCGGTTTGACCTGCTGCACGAACACTTTGGCCAGCAGCAGCGCCGCCAGCGCCACGATCAGGAAATACCCCAACAGCACGCGCAGCGCGATCTTCACGACGTCAATCCACGTCGATGCAATAGCCGAGCCCGCGATAGGTGCGGATCGGGTCGTGCGCGGGATCGAGCTGGCGCAGCTTGGCGCGCAAGGTCTTGACGTGGGTGTCGACAGTGCGCTCGCCGGATTCCAGTGCATCGGCCCAGACCCGATCGAGCAACTGTGCGCGACTCAAAATCGCGCCGGGTCGACGCAGCAGCTCGGCAAGCAGCGCATGTTCGTAACGGGTCAGATCCAGCCAGCGGCCTGCATAGCGAATGCGCTGCGCGGTGGTGTCGATCTCGAAGCGCCCCTTGCGCTGCGCGCTGTCGATTTCGTGCCGACGCAGCCTCGCCCGCACCCGCGCCACCAGTTCGCGCGGCGAAAAAGGCTTGGCGATGTAATCGTCGGCGCCCAGCTCCAACCCCAGCACGCGGTCGGTCTCGTCGCTACGTGCGGTCAGGAAAATCACCGGCACCGCGCTGATTTCGCGCAGCTTCCGGCACACGTCGAAACCGCTGCAGTCGGGAAGCCCGACATCAAGAATCACCAGATCGATGCCGCCCCGCGCCAGTCTTGGCAACACTTGCCCGCCCAGCAGCACATGCTCGGCTGCAAAACCATCGGCATGCAGCGCATACGTCACCGTTTCGGCGATGGCGGGTTCGTCTTCGACCAGCAGGATGGTGGACATGCCGGCATCCTAGCCGACCGCGACGCAGGCTTTGCGGGGCGAATGTGAAGTCGACCGCCGCGGACATGTCCGACTCGCCATCGCGGGTTTCCCCGGAATGACAATGACGGTCGCTAGAATCCACGCATGAACTACCGCCATGCCTTCCACGCCGGCAACCACGGCGACGTGCTCAAGCATGTGCTGCTGCTGGCGCTGTGCGACGCGCTGACGGCCAAACCCGCCCCCTGCTTCGCGCTCGACACCCACGCCGGACGCGGGCTGTACAGGCTTGCTGCGACGGAAGCGCAAAAAACCGGCGAAGCGCTGGGCGGAATCGCGCGACTGGACGCGCTGGCTTCCCCGCCAGCCGCGCTGCAGCGCTATCTGGACGCGGTGCACGCCTGCCGCAGTCGGCACGGCGAAGACGCCTATCCCGGATCGCCCTGGCTGCTGGCCCACGCGCTGCGCCCGGCGGACCGGATCGCCCTGTGCGAGCTGCAGGCGGACGAAGCGCACGCGCTGCGCAGCGCGCTCGCGGGCGACCGCCGCATCGCGGTGCATGTCCGCGACGGCTATGCGGCGATCAAGGCATTACTGCCGCCGCAAGACCGCGGGCATCTGCTGGCGCGGGGGCTGGTTCTGATTGATCCGCCCTACGAAGAACAGTTGGCCGAATTCGACCACGCGCTGGCGGCCCTGCGCGTAGGTCTGGAGCGCTGGCCGCAGGGCGTTTTCGCGCTGTGGTATCCGATCAAACAGGGGCGTGCGCTGCAGCCGTTTCGTCGCGCGGCGGCCGCATTGCCGGCAAAATCCGCGCTGCAGGTGGAGCTCAACGTCCGCCCGGACGACTCGCCGCTGCGGATGAATGGCAGCGGGATGGTGATCTTCAATGCACCGTGGCAATTCGACCTAACGCTGCCGCCTGCCCTGGACGCGCTGCAATCCGCGCTCGGCGAACCCGGGGCCTCATCCATTCTCGACTGGCTGCGCGCCCCAACCTGAACGGCCGGCAGGCCAACGCCGCCACGACATGCCAGAATTCACGCGACAACCTCGCCCATTCATCCATGCCTTCCAGTTTTTTCGCCCTGTTCGACGACATCGCCTCCCTGCTCGACGACATCTCGGCGATGACCAAGATCGCCGCCGGCAAGACCGCCGGCGTGGTGGGCGACGATCTGGCGCTCAACGCGAAGCAGGTCAGCGGTTCGGCCGCCGACCGCGAGCTGCCGGTGGTGTGGGCCGTTGCCAATGGATCGCTGGTCAACAAGGCCATTCTGGTGCCGGCGGCCATGGCGATCTCCGCCTTCCAGTCCTGGCTGCACGGACAGGGCGTGAACTGGCCGCTGATCGTCTGGATGCTGATGCTCGGCGGCGGCTACCTGTGCTTCGAGGGCGTGGAAAAGCTCGTCCATACCACCCTGAAAAAATTTCGCGGAACCCAGGATGCCCACGTCGAGGCGGCGCTGGAGGAAGAGCCCTTCGATCTGGTGGCGTTCGAGAAAGAAAAGATCAGGGGCGCGGTCCGCACCGACTTCGTGCTTTCCGCCGAGATCATCGTGATCGCCCTGGGAACCGTGGCCTTCCAACCTCTGCTCATGCAGTTGGGTGTGCTGGCAGTGATCGCATTGTCCATGACCGTTGGCGTCTACGGCTTGGTCGGACTCATCGTTAAACTCGACGACCTCGGCCTGTATCTTGTCCGCAACCGCGCGCGTCGGGCGCGCGCCGCTCTGGGCCGCGGCATCCTCGCGCTGGCACCGAAGCTGATGCGATTCCTGTCGGTTGCCGGTACGGTCGCCATGTTTCTGGTCGGCGGTGGAATCCTGGTACACGGCATCGCGCCGCTGCACCATTTTGCCGCGAGCCAAGCCAACGACACGCTGGGCTGGCTGGGCGTGGGCCTGTTCAACATCGCAACAGGCATGGCGGCCGGGCTGGTGCTGGTGCTGGCGGTTGCGGCACTGGGCCGGTTGCGCGCCGGACTGCGCCGGCTCGCAGCTTGACGCAAGCCAACTCGCACGCAATCGCCCGTTTTAACCAGTTTTGCGAGAAGATAGCCGGATGGCCATCCGCAATCGCATGCCGCCGTGGCACGAACAGGTTCGTTTGCCGAACGGTCGCGACATCCTGATCCGCCCGATTCGTCCCGAAGACGCCGAGCCGATTCAGGCCGCCTTTACCTTGCTCAAGCCGGACGAGATCCGCCAGCGCTTCCTGCACCCGATGAAGGAACTCAGCAACCAGCAAATCGACCTGCTGGTGCGGCCGGATCCACGCCGCGACTTCGCGCTGGTCGCCGCCGAGCCGCTTCCGCCTGGTGAAGCGCTGGTCGGCGCCGTCGCGCGCATTTCGATCGAACCCAACGGCAAGGATGCGGAATTCGCGATCCTGGTCAGCCACTACGTCAACGGCATGGGCCTGGGCCGGCGCATGATGCGCAAACTGGTGCGCTGGGCGCGCGGGCGCAAGGTGCTGCGCATCTACGGCGACGTGCTCGAAGGCAATCAGCCGATGCAGCAGCTTGCCAAGGATCTCGGTTTCCACCGCGAATCGGCTCACGAAGCCGGCCTGGTGCGAATGGTGCTCGACCTGCCGCCGCCCAAGCCCCGAATGCCGCGCCCTCCGCTGGCGCCGACCGCCTGAGCTGCAGCAGGTAAAATCACCAGCCTTTCCCGCGTTTCCGCCACGTCCGGTGTCGGGCGCGCCGCCGATCCCGTATCGATGCCCTCCAACGGATTCACTTTCCCCGTTCCGCTGCCACGCACCGGCCAAAGCCGTGCCTTCTGGCGCCTGCCCGGCAGCTTCACCGGTCTGGCCTGCGCAATCCTGTCGGCCTGCCGGCAGCATGACGGTCCGCTGCTGGTCGTTGCCGCCGACAATGCCGCCGCGCACCAGCTGGAATCCGATCTGCGGCTGCTGGCCAGTGCCGACGCCGATCTGACCATCCTCGCTTTCCCCGACTGGGAAACCCTGCCCTACGACCGCTTCAGCCCGCATCCGGACCTCGTCAACCGACGACTGTCCACGCTGGCCGCACTGCCCGGCCTGCGCCGCGGTGCGGTGGTGGTGCCGGTGGCCACCCTGATGCAGCGGCTGGCGCCGCGCAGCCACGTCATCGGCAGCCGTTTCGACGTGCGCACCGGAGCAAAGCTCGATCTCGATGCCGAAAAGCGCCGGCTGGAAGCGGCCGGCTACCGCAACGTGCCGCAGGTGTTTGATCCCGGCGATTTCGCGGTGCGCGGCGGTCTGCTCGACGTCTATCCGATGGGCGCCAGCGCACCGTTTCGGATCGAACTGCTGGACGACGAGATCGATGCGATCCGGGTGTTCGATACCGACAGCCAGCGCTCGCTGGACAAGGTCAATGCCATCGAACTCTTGCCGGGCCGCGAGGTTCCGCTGGAGGACGCGCCGGTCCGGCGCGCGCTCGCCACACTGCGCGAACGCTTCGACGTCGACGTCCGCCGCAGCGCGCTGATGCAAGACCTTAAATCCGGACTGGCGCCAGCGGGCATCGAATATTACCTGCCGCTGTTCTTCGAAGCCCCGCGCGGCAAGGACACCGGCACCGAAACCCTGTTCGACTACCTTCCACAAGACACCTTGCCGCTGTTGGGTGCTGGCGTCGGCACGGCGCTGGACGGCATCTGGCAGCGCATCGGCGAACGCTTCGAACAGCTGCGCCACGACATCGAACGGCCGCTCCTGCCGCCCGCCGAACTGTGGTTGGCCCCGGATCAGCTGCGCGAGCGGCTCAATCTCGGCGATCGTATCGAGGTCTGCGATTCATCCCATCCGCGACGCCCGCAGGCACAACCGCTGCCGGTGCAACCCGCGCCAGGTCTGCCGCTGGCGCCCCGAGAGCAGCTGCCCGGCGCGGCGCTGCGCGATTTTCTCGACAGCTATCCGGGCCGGGTGCTGATCGCCGCCGATTCCGCCGGACGTCGCGAGGCGCTGCTGGAGGTGCTGCAGGCGGCGCAGTTGCAACCGGCGGTCGTGGCAGATTTTGCGGACTATCTGGCCGAAAGCGGGGAAGGGACGCACACCGAACAGAAGTTCTCGATCTGCGTCGCCCCCTTCGACGACGGTTTCGCGCTCGATGCGCCGCCACGTTGCGTTCTCACCGAACGCCAGCTGTTTCCGGAACGCGCCGCACTGCCACGCAGTCGCAAGCGCGCCGGACGCGACCCGGAAACGATCTTGCGCGATCTGGGCGAGTTGACGCTGGGCGCCCCGATCGTCCACGAAGAGCACGGCGTCGGCCGTTATCGCGGCTTGGTGACGATGGAGGTCGGCGGCCTGCCCGGCGAATTCCTCGATATCGAATACGCCAAGGGCGACCGCCTGTACGTGCCGGTCGCCCAGCTTGATCGCATCAACCGCTATTCGGGCGCCAACCCGGACACCGCACCGCTGCACAATCTGGGCGGCGAACAGTGGGCAAAGGCGCGCAAAAAGGCGGCCGCCAAGGTGCGCGATGTGGCCGCCGAACTGCTGGAAATCCAGGCCCGCCGGCAGGCGCGTCGCGGCATGGCGATCACCGTCGACCGTGCGCTGTACGAGCCGTTTGCAGCGACCTTCCCGTTCGAGGAAACGCCCGACCAGCATGCCGCGATCGAAGCCGTGCTGCGCGATCTGGCCGCGCCGCAGCCGATGGATCGCGTGGTTTGCGGCGACGTCGGCTTTGGCAAGACCGAAGTCGCGGTGCGCGCCGCTTTCGCCTGCGCCTGCGCCGGCAAGCAGGTCGCGGTGCTGGTTCCCACGACTCTACTGGCCGAGCAGCACCACCAAACCCTGCGCGACCGCTTCGCCGACTGGCCGATCCGGGTCTCGGTGCTGTCGCGCTTCAAGGGCAAAAAAGACGCCGATTCGGATCTCGCCAAACTCGCGGAAGGCACGCTGGATGTGGTCGTCGGCACCCACAAACTGCTGCAGCCAGACGTGAAATTCGCCGATCTCGGGCTGGTCATCGTCGATGAAGAACAGCGCTTCGGCGTGCGCCAGAAAGAGGCGCTTAAAAAACTGCGCGCCAACGTGCATCTGCTCACCCTGACCGCCACACCCATTCCGCGCACGCTCAACATGGCAATGGGCGGCCTGCGCGACCTGTCGATCATTGCCACCCCACCGGCCAATCGGCTTGCGGTGCAGACCTTCGTCCACGCCTGGGACGATGCGCTGCTGCGCGAAGCCTTCCAGCGCGAGCTGGCGCGCGGCGGACAGGTGTATTTCCTGCACAACGAAGTCGAAAGCATCGGGCGCATGCACGACATCCTGCAGGCGCTGGTGCCGGAAGCACGGATCGGCATCGCCCACGGCCAGCTGCCCGAGCGCGCACTGGAACGGGTGATGCTCGACTTCCACAAGCAGCGCAGCAACGTGCTGCTGTGTTCGACCATCATCGAATCCGGCATCGACATCCCCAACGCCAACACCATCCTGATCAATCGCGCCGACAAGTTCGGCCTGGCCCAGCTGCACCAGCTGCGCGGCCGGGTCGGGCGCAGCCACCACCGCGCTTATGCCTATCTGCTGATCCCCGACCGCCGCAGCATCACCAGCGACGCGCGCAAGCGGCTCGACGCCATCGCCTCGATGGATGAACTCGGCGCCGGCTTCACCCTAGCCACCCACGATCTGGAAATCCGCGGTGCCGGCGAGCTGCTCGGCGAGGAGCAGAGCGGCCAGATGGCCGAGGTTGGCTTCAGCCTGTACACGGAACTTCTGGCGCGCGCCGTGCGCTCGATCAAGCAGGGCAAGCTGCCCGACATCGACGCACCCGATCAGCACGGGGCCGAGGTCGATCTGCACGTTGCGGCGCTGATCCCCGACGACTACCTGCCCGATCCGCACCTGCGCTTGACCCTGTACAAGCGCATCAGCGCCGCAGCCGACGTCGAAGCACTGCGCGAACTGCAGGTCGAAATGATCGACCGCTTCGGGCTGCTGCCGGAAGCCGCAAAGCACCTGTTCGCCACCGCCGAACTGAAACAGCACGCCACTCGCCTCGGCATTCGCAAATTCGATCTTGCTGCCAGCGGTGGGCGCATCCGCTTCGTCGAAAAGCCCGACGTCGATCCGATGTCCGTGATTCGGCTGATTCAGGGCCAGCCGAAGCACTACCGCATGGACGGCCCGGACAAGCTGCGCATCACGCTCGATCTTCCCGATGCTGCCAGCCGCTTCAGCGCGGCGCGCGGGCTATTGACCGCATTGGCGCCAGGCGCATGACCACTTTCGACATCGACCCTGCGGCAATCCCGGAATGGACCGGCAGCGGCGCCGCGATGCGCGCGCTGCAAGGCGAACTGGCCAAGCGCGTCGTGCTGCGCGACGATTTTCCGAAAACGCTGCGCAGCATCGCCGGTTTTGACGTCGGCTTCGAGGACGGCGGCGCCACCACCCGCGCGGCAGCGGTGCTGCTTGACGCCGAAACGCTGGACATCATCGACCAGAAGATCGCCCGCTTTCCCACTCGCATGCCCTATGTCCCGGGGCTGCTGGGCTGTCGCGAACTGCCCGCCTTTCTCGCAGCCCTGTCGCTGCTGGATCAGCGCCCCGACCTCGCCCTGATCGACGGCCATGGGCTTGCCCACCCGCGCCGGTTCGGCAGCGCCTGCCACTTCGGCGTGGCGGCCGACCTGCCAACGATCGGCATCGGCAAATCCATCCTGATCGGCACGACAAAAGTGGAACTGCACGAAATGCGCGGCGCCTTCACCTCGCTGCGCGATGGCACAGAGCAGATCGGCTGGCTGCTGCGCAGCAAAATCGGCATGCGTCCGATCGTCGTTTCGCCAGGCCACCGCGTGGCGATGGCCTCGGTGGCAGGGCTAGCCATGCGCTTCATCACCCGCTACCGGCTGCCGGAACCGATCCGCCTCGCCGACAGGTTGGCCTCGCAGGATTCTTGAGGCGTTGGAAGACACCGGCGTCGCCTGCCGTTCAGCATTGACGCATTATGAAGGTACCTTGTCACAGTCGACCGCAGCCATGCCCAGTCATTTTCGGTTCCCCAGGATCCTTATTTTTACCCTCGTGCTCAGCGGCTGCGCCAGCGCCGGGTCGCCTGCCAGCACGGAAATAACCCGCTCCGAGCATGCCGGCTCGGCCAACGCCACGCACGCGACGGAGAGCGTCATGGACAACGATCCAGCTTCATCTCAGACCGCCACGACCGCGCAGATCACCCTTGATCTGGGCGCAGAAGCCAAGCTTCCGGACGGCAGTCGCCTGGCCTATCTCAGCCTGGTCAACGACTCCCGCTGTCCGCCCAATGTTCAATGCATCTGGGCAGGCAATGCCGAAATCCGGATGCGCTGGACGCCGGCGCACGGCGGACGCAGCAAGGAGTTTTCGCTCAACACCAGCCCGGTCGGCGGGAGGTCCATTACTGAAACAATCGGCGCTTACTCGATCCGCATCCACACACTGGCGCGCGGCATCGCTCCCGCCGCAACCTTCGAAATTTCGCTGGTGTCGCACTGATTCGGGAGTTCCACTGCTGGTTTTGTCCTTGCCAAAAAAACACCCCGGCCATTACTGGTCGGGGTGTCGGGATAAAGACCCTGGCGATAACCTACTCTTGCATGGGCGAACCACACTACCATCGGCGCGGCTGCGTTTCACTTCCGAGTTCGGGATGGGATCGGGTGGTGCCACAGCGCTATGTTCACCAGGGAGAGGGTGGAGGGTCGCTATCGCATCAGTGATGCTCAAGCGCACACGCTCTCGTTGGTTTGCAAATCCTCCTCAAAACGTCTGCACATGGCTGTGCCGGGTCTTGCGAAGAATCCGCAGATAAGAAGGAAGTAGCGAACAGTTTCTGGAATGCCGTCAACGCGTTGTCGAGGCCAAGGGTTTCATTCGCCATTGCGAAGAAACTTGAGGTGATATGGTCAAGCCACACGGATCATTAGTACAGGTAAGCTCAACGCATTACTGCGCTTACACACCCTGCCTATCAACCACCTAGTCTTGATGGTTCCTTCAGGGGGCTTGTGCCCCGGGAGATCTCATCTTGAGGCGCGCTTCCCGCTTAGATGCTTTCAGCGGTTATCGCTTCCGAACATAGCTACCCGGCAATGCCACTGGCGTGAC